>NZ_LGED01000092.1 GCF_001280085.1 Saccharothrix sp. NRRL B-16348
ACCAGCACTTCCTCAGGTGAGGACGCAGTTCCGTTTTTTTAACACCCGCCCGATGGTGGAGTGGTCCAGATCCGGGATGTCCTCGATGAGCGCGACGTGCTTCTCCAGCAGCCGCAACGACCACCGCCCGTATCCCGGCGGAGGGGCCGAGCAGGCCAGCGCGATCAACCGGGCCTCGACCTCCCCGGTCACCACCGACGCCACCGGCGGCAGAGCGCGCTGCTTGCGCGAGATCGTGGCGTGCACATCGCCGCCGGTCTCGGCGAACCGCTTGGCGACCAACCGCAGCGTCTCACCCGAGACCCCCAGCCGGGCCGCGAGCACCTCCTTCGCGTCAACCTCACCCGCCGAGGTGTCCAACGCCAGCAACACCCGCGCACGCATGATCATCGAAGCCGGGTGCACACCCGTCCTGGTCAACCGGACCAACTCGGCACGATCCGACTCGGTCAACACGACCGGACGCTTCTTCCGCGAAGGCACCACAACCATCCTCGTCTGGCAGATGCACGGACCTGCCAGACGCCACTCTTCCACCCAAATATGCCAGAACTAAGCAGCGACACACTACTAG
>NZ_LGED01000093.1 GCF_001280085.1 Saccharothrix sp. NRRL B-16348
GCCCGCGGCCTGCTGGCCGCCCGCCTGGGCGCCGACCGCGTCGCCGCCGAACCCGAGGCGGTGGACGAGCTGATCGGGCTGTGCGGGGGCCACCCGCTGGCGTTGTCGATCACCGCGCGCACCGCCGAGCCCCACCCCGACGTGGTGTTGGCCGAGACCGCCGCCGAACTGCGCGACCTCGGCCTGGAAGCACTCGACCACGACAGCGACCCGGCCGCCAGCCTGCCCACGGTGCTGTCCTGGTCCCTGCGCCACCTCACCGACCAGCAACGCACCGTGTTCGCGCTGCTGGGCATCGCCCCCGGCCCGGACACCACCCCGCCCGCCACCGCCGCCCTCACCGGCCTGCCCGACCGCCTCGCCCGCAGGACGCTGAGCGGGCTGGAGAACGCCTCGCTGCTGGAACGGCGGCCCGGCGGCCGGTACGCCATGCACGACCTGGTCCGCCGCTACGCCGCGGACACCGCCCACACCACCCTGCCCGAGCACGTGCGGGAAGCGGCCCTGACCCGGGTGGCGGACTTCCACCTGCACACCGCCCACGCCGCCGCCCGCCTCCTGGAACCCCACCGC
>NZ_LGED01000094.1 GCF_001280085.1 Saccharothrix sp. NRRL B-16348
GTCGCGGACCTTGTCCACGAACTGCGGATCGTTGGACAGCTTGAACGTGTCGACCTGGTGCGGCTTGAGGTTGAACGCCTTCCAGATCCGCCCGACCGTCGAGCGCGACAGCCCGCTCTCGGCCGCCATCGACGCGCGCGACCAGTGCGTGGCATCGACCGGCGTCCGCTCCAGCGTGGCCACCACCACCTGCTCGACCCGCTCGTCGGTGATCTTCCGCGGGGCGCCGGGACGCTGCTCGTCGACCAGCCCTTCAAGCCGCCGCTCCAGGAACCGGCGTCGCCACTTGCCCACCGTCTGCGGCCAGATCCCCAACTCGGCCGCGACATCCTGGTTGGACTTGCCGTCGGCGCAGCCCAGCACGATCCGGCACCGCTGCGCCAACGCCTGCGACGACTTCGCCCGCCGCGCCCAACGTGCCAGCGTCTCGCGTTCCTCGTCCGTCAACACCACCACGGCCACCGGCCGACCCCTACGAGCCACCCGACAACCCTACAATTCATCAACGAACTTCAGACGCAGGACACTAG
>NZ_LGED01000095.1 GCF_001280085.1 Saccharothrix sp. NRRL B-16348
GTCGGCGCGGCCGTGACGGTGCGGGTGGTGCGGCTTGGTCACGTCGTGGACCTGGAAGCCGAAGCTGTGCTGCATGAGGTAGCGGGCCTGCTCGTCCAGGCCGGCCACGACCACGGCCCGGTCGGTGATCGCGACCAGCCTGCCGCCCAGCTCCCGCGCCAACGCGGCCGCGGTGTTCGGGTCCGGAGGTTTCCACTCGGTCGCGCACCGGCCGAGTTGCGCGGCCGGGCAGATGTCGCACAGCTCGCGGATGCCGTAGTGGCCGTTGTAGTCCGCCACGCCGTGCGCATAGGCGACCGCGCAGGAGGTCTTGCGGAACAACACCGCCCCGTCGCGGTGGTGTCCCGCGGCGGTCAGGATGCGACGCTCCACCCGTTCCGGGAACACCTTGCGCCGCGCCCCCGCCTCGTACGGTTCGGGCAGGCCTTGGGCGCGGTAGTAGTCGCGGATCGCGTCGCGGTAGAACAGGCC
>NZ_LGED01000096.1 GCF_001280085.1 Saccharothrix sp. NRRL B-16348
GGCCTGTTCTACCGCGACGCGATCCGCGACTACTACCGCGCCCAAGGCCTGCCCGAACCGTACGAGGCGGGGGCGCGGCGCAAGGTGTTCCCGGAACGGTTGGAGCGGCGCATCCTGACCGTCGCGGCACGCCACCCCGACGGGGCGGTGTTGTTCCGCAAGACGTCCTGCGCGGTCGCGTACGCGCACGGGGTGGCGGACTACAACGGCCACTACGGCATCCGCGAGCTGTGCGACATCTGCCCGGTCTCCCAGCTCGGCCGGTGCGCGACGGAGTGGGCCCCGCCGGACCCGAACACCGCTGCCGCGTTGGCGCGGGAGCTGGGCGGCAGGCTGGTCGCGATCACCGACCGGGCCGTGGTCGTGGCCGGTCTGGACGAGCAGGCCCGCTACCTCATGCAGCACAGCTTCGGCTTCCAGGTCCACGACGTGACCAAGCCGCACCACCCGCACCGTCACGGCCGCGCCGAC
>NZ_LGED01000097.1 GCF_001280085.1 Saccharothrix sp. NRRL B-16348
CGGACGACAGATCAACAGCAAGGACACCCGAACCGCGGGGTCAGTCGTAAACAGGAGTCAGGCCGCCTGGTGGCAACCACCAGTCTCACAGTCCCAGCACTGGCCCTTGCGTCCCACCGATAGCCGCACGCCCAGGTCCTCGACGAGGGTGCCGAATCGGTGGGACGTGTATGGGCAGCCGCGGTCGGCGTGGAAGATCACGCCGGGCTCGGGTCGTCGTTGCCGCACGGCGTTGTCGAGGGCCTGGGCGACGAGGTCGGTGCGCAGGTGGTCGGCGGTGGCCCAGCCGACCACCCGACGTGAGGCGATGTCGATCACAGTGGCCAGGTAGAGCCACCCTTCCCAGGTGTGGACGTAGTGAGCTTCCCCCGGTAGCCCGGTGGCTTTCCAGGCATGGTCCGATAGGGCCTGAAGGGAGTCGTCCGTGGCACCACCGAAGAAGTACCCCGACGAGTTG
>NZ_LGED01000098.1 GCF_001280085.1 Saccharothrix sp. NRRL B-16348
CACGGGCAACGACTGGATCGAGGCCGCGTTCCGCGCCGCCCGCGCCGCCGACCCGAACGCCAAGCTCTGCTACAACGACTACAACACCGACGACTGGACCCACGCGAAGACCCAGGCCGTCTACCGGATGGTGCAGGACTTCAAGCAGCGCGGCGTGCCGATCGACTGCGTCGGCCTGCAGTCGCACTTCAACAGCCAGAGCCCGGTGCCCGGTAACTACCAGACCACGCTGTCTAGCTTCGCGGCCCTCGGCGTGGACGTGCAGATCACCGAGCTGGACATCGAGGGCTCGGGCTCCGCGCAGGTGTCCAACTACGAGCGCGTCGTGAAGGCGTGCCTCGCGGTGACCCGCTGCACCGGCATCACGGTGTGGGGCATCCGGGACACCGACTCGTGGCGCGCCTCGGGCACCCCGCTGCTGTTCGACGGCTCCGGCAACAAGAAGGCCGCC
>NZ_LGED01000099.1 GCF_001280085.1 Saccharothrix sp. NRRL B-16348
CTTGGCCAGGTCGGGATCCCAGGTGGCCTCAGCGGGGCCGTTGTTCAACGTCGGCAGTTCGACACCGCGGGCGATCAGGGTGGTGACGGCCTCGCGGTAGTCGTTCGCCGACATGCGCCACGCCGTGCCGTCGGTCCAGGCGAGGATGTCGTTGGTCGCGCGGACGCCGTCCGGTGTGAAGTCGTTGTGGCAGCGGACCGCCTTGCCGATGAGATGGTGCCTGGCCTGTGCGGTGAGGCCGGTCGGGAGCACCATCAACGGGCCGGGCACGCCGGATTCGAGCAGGCGTGGGCTGCGGACAACGGTGATCTCCGGGGTGTCGAGGGTGTCGTTCAGCGTCAGGTAGCCCTGGGAGGTCAGCACCGGGTCGCTATAGGCGTCCTTGAGGATTCCAGCCTGCTCCCAGGTCGTGCCCATGAGTTCGAGCGCCTTGCCCAC
>NZ_LGED01000100.1 GCF_001280085.1 Saccharothrix sp. NRRL B-16348
CCCGGCGAGATCACCGTCGGCGCGTTGACCGAGGCCGTCGGGGTCAGCCAGTCCACCTGCTCGCACCACCTGCGCAAACTCGCCGACGTGGGCTTCGTCCGCCTGCGCAAGGAAGGCACCGCCACCCTGGTGTCGGTCAACCCGGCCTGCTGCACCGGCCTGCCGCACGCCGCCGACGCCGTCATGGGCACCATCGTCACGCGGCCGTGCTGCCCGACCGACCTGCCCGCCGACGTCACCGTCCGCGCCCTCACCGACGACGACTGGCCCGACGTCCGCCGCATCTACGCCGAGGGCATCGCCACCGGCCACGCCACCTTCGAGACCGAGACCCCCAGCCGCCGCACCCTGGAAGCCAAATGGCTCCCCGAGCACCGCTGGGTCGCCGTCGTCGACGGCCGCGTCGCCGGCTGGACCGCCGCCACCCCCAC
>NZ_LGED01000101.1 GCF_001280085.1 Saccharothrix sp. NRRL B-16348
GCCGACCCGGCGACCCGGATGCGCACCTGACCGGTGCCGGGGACCGGCTGGTCGACATCCTCGTAGCGCAGGACCTGCGGGCCGCCCGTTTCGTGGAACCGCACTGCCTTCATGATCTCTACCCCTTCGCCGTGTTGCTTCGAGTTCGAAGCAACTGCGATCACGCTAGCACTGCTTCGAATTGGAAGCAAGTGCTTCGAGTTGGAAGCACTGATAGGGTCGGCCCATGACGCCCCCGCCGCCCCCACCGGACGCCGCGCAGCTGGGCGCGTACTTCGCCCTCATCGAGGCGAGCAGCCTGCTGAAACACGCGGTCGAGCAACAGTTGCGCGATGCCGGCGATCTCAGCTACGTGCAGTTCCAACTCCTGGCCACCCTCGGCGACTCCCCCACCGGCAGCCGACGCATGACCGACCTCGCCGACGGCGTC
>NZ_LGED01000102.1 GCF_001280085.1 Saccharothrix sp. NRRL B-16348
CTGCACCACTCCGCCGGCTACCGCACCGTCGGCGTCCGCGAACGCATCGCCCAACACCACGGCACCTGGCGCGACACCGTCATGCTCGAACGCCGCGCCCCCACCACCCCCGCCTGCTGACCCCTCGAGAGTCCTACGTTCAGAACGCGCGTGTCCTACGTTCAGAACGCGTGAATTCAACGCTCAGAACAGCTCGGCGGCCACGATCGTGGCCGCCGATGTGCGGCTTCGGCCCGGGCGGGTGACACTGGGCGCGACGTGATCCGTCTACAAGGGACGGTCGCATGCCGTTGCGCGCCGAGTCGGGGTTTCCCGAGCTGATCCGGCCCATGCTGGCTTCGTCGGGGCGACCCCCGCCGGGGGCCGGGTGGGCGTTCGAGTTCAAGTGGGACGGTGTCCGGGCGGTCACCTACGTGCGCGGCGGGCGGGTGCGGGCGATGACCCGCAACGACCTGGAGGTGTCCGCGACGTACCCGGAGGTGCGCGCGCTGTGCTCACTTCTGGGTGAGCACGAGGCCGTGCTGGACGGTGAGATCGTCGCTCTGGGTGCACGGAGACAGCCGGACTTCGGCCGGTTGCAGTCCCGGATGCACGTGGCCCGACCGGGTGACGACCTGCTGGCCCGCGTGCCGGTCGTCTACTACGTGTTCGACTTGTTGCACTTGGACGGTCGGTCGTTGCTCGCGGCCCCGTACGCGGAACGGCGGCAGGAGCTGGCGGGACTCGGGCTGGGCGGCCGGGCGGAGGTGCGCGTGCCGCCGTCGTTCACCGAGGTGCACGGCGAGGACGTGCTCGCGGTCGCCGAGGACTACGGGCTCGAAGGCGTGGTCGCGAAACGGGTCACGTCGCGTTACGAGCCGGGACGGCGGTCGACGGCGTGGGTGAAGGTGCCGTTGCTGCGCACGCAGGAGGTGCTGATCGGCGGTTGGCGGCCGGGTGACGGTCGCCGTGCGGGCACGATCGGGTCACTGCTGCTCGGCGTGCGGTGCGACGAGGGGTTGCGCTACGTGGGCAAGGTCGGCACCGGGTTCACCCACTCGGCGTTGCTCGACCTCGAAGAACGGCTGCGACCGTTGGCGCGGGCGGGGTCGCCGTTCGTCGACGCGGTGCCCGCCGAGCACGCCCGCCGCGCGCACTGGGTGCGTCCGGAACTGGTCGGCGAGGTCGAGTACCGGACTTGGACCACCGACGGACGGCTGCGGCACTCGTCGTGGCGCGGGCTGCGGCCGGACAAGGATCCCGAGGACGTCCGGATGCCGTGAATTGTCGGTGCTCCCTGTTAACGTCCGGCCCGATTCGATCTACAGGGGGGCCGACGGGTGGATGACGACGAGAAGGCAGCGCTGTCGACGTTCTTGAACGCGCAGCGCGGGGTCGTGCTGGCGATCCTCGACGGCCTCGACGCGGAGGCGCTGACGAAGGCGGTCCTGCCGTCCGGGTGGACGCCGCTCGCCTTGGTCGAGCACCTCGGTTACTCCGAGCGGCACTGGTTCCAGGAGATGCTCCACGGCCACGCCGACCCGTTACCGTGGCCGGAGGACCCCGAGCCGTTCACCACGCCGCGGGGGCCGGCGGAGGTCTTCGCCTTCTACCGGGACCAGTGCGAGCGGTCGAACGCCATCCTCGCCGCCACACCGCTCGACACGCGCCCGGTGGCACGGCACCCCGACGCGCTCGGCGACGAGACGACCGACCTGCGCCGGATCGTGCTGCACATGATCGAGGAGACCGCGCGCCACGCCGGCCACCTCGACGTGGTGCGCGAACTGCTCGACGGCCGGACGGGCCTGGGGCCGCGCTGACGCGTGGGAACTGCTCGCCGCGGGACAAGTGAGTGCCGCGCCGACCACCGTGCCGGGACCTGCCTGACGACGGGACAAGCCCGTGCTGCGCCGGCTCCGTGCGGGGGCGGAGCGGGAACTGCTCACGGACCGGAAGTTGTTGCCGCGTGGGAAATACTCGCCGGCGGGACAGGGTCGAGCACGTCACCGCCCGGCGCGTCGGATCGTCACCGTCGGCGTGAGCGGGCCCGGCAGGTGCAGCACGGTGGACAGACGGGGGAGGTGGTCGCCTGGTTCGCGGATCCACCGCACCGGGCCGTCCGCGGTCACGCTGGGTGGCAGTGGCAGTGGCAGGTGCCGGCCGCCGTTCACCAGTCGCACGTGCGGCGGCGCACGCCGCTGGGTCGTCCATGGTTCCCCCATCCCTCGGTGACAGTCCTCGACAGAGGTTCGGCGGCGAGGCCGATTCGGTTCGACCACTCGTCCAGGTGACCGGCGGGCGGGTCGGGAAGGCACGGCTTAGCGTGGCCGCCGTGTCGGTGCGGATGAGCGAGTCGATCATCACGCTGGTGCTGTTCGCACTGCTGGTGCCGGTGGCGGTGTTGCCGTGGGTGCACCGGCAGTACCGGCGTCACGGTCGGCTTCGCGGGTGGTCGGCGGTCGTGGCGGCGGCCGGCGCGCTGTACGGGTGCGCGCTGGTGGCGTTCACGCTGTTCCCGCTGCCGGACGTGACGGGGGAGTTCTGCGCGAGCCGGTCGACGCGTGACTACTGGCAGCCCCGGCCGTTCGCGTCGCTGGACGACATCGCCGCCGCCGGCTACTCGCCGACGAGCCCGGCGTTCCTCCAGGTGGCGCTGAACGTGGTCCTGTTCGTGCCGCTGGGTTTCCTGCTGCGCTACCGGTTCCGGCGCGGTGTGGTGGCGGCGACGGCGATGGGGCTGCTGGTGTCGCTCGCGGTGGAGGCGACGCAGGGCACGGCGGTGTTCGGCCTCTACCCGTGCCCGTACCGGATCGCGGACGTGGACGACCTGATGACCAACACGGCGGGCGCGCTCGTCGGGTGGCTGCTCGCGCGGTGGGTCGGTCGGCGGCTGCCCGCGGCCGTGCCGGAGCCCGTGGCCGACACGGGGCCGCCGGGTCTGGCGCGGCGGGGGTTGGCGTTCGCGGGCGACCTGCTCACGTTGTCGCTGGCGCAGTTCGCGTGCCGGGCGGTGCTCGTGCTGGTGGGCGAGGGCACCGGGGCGCACCGGTTGACCGAGGTGGCGGTGTCGGACTGGTTCGGCGCCGCGCTGGGCGTGCTGGTGCCGGTGGTCGCCACGGTCGTCGTGCCGCTGCTGCGCGCCGACCGGGCCACGCCGGGGCAGGTGGCGTTCGCCCTGGCCCTGGTGGACGCGCGCACGGGCGGCACGGCGCCGGCACGGGCGGTGGTGCTGCGGTTCGTCGTGTGGTGGCTGCCGGTCCTGCTGCTGATCTCGACCGGGCACAGCGGCGTCGTGTTCTTCGCCGCCGTCGTGGTCGGCCTGGCGGCCCGCTCACGCGCCGACCGCCGCAGCCTGCCGGGCCTGATCTCGACCACCGACACCACCACCGCGCGTGTCCTACGTTCAGAACGCGCGTGTCCTACGTTCAGGACCCCCGAGTTCAACGCTCGGAACAAGCCGGAGTCCTAAGACGAGCGGCAGGCGGACGGTCGGTCCGCCTGCCAGCCCTACCGACCTCGCGTCACGCGACGGCGGTTCCCTCCAGCTCGACCATCAACTCGGAGATCGCCAGCCGCGTCACCCCGAGCATCGTCGTGGTCGGCGCCACCCCGGCCGCACCCAACCGCCCCGCCAGCACGCCGTAGTGCTGGAACAGCAGGTCGACGTCGGTGGTGTAGACGTTGAGCCGCACCAGGTTGGCGAGCGACATGCCCGCCTCGCCGAGCACGGCCTCCAGGTTGCCGAGGCTCAACGCCAACTGCGCCGCCATGTCACCGGCGTGCTCGGGCTTGCCCTCGCCGCTCATCGCCGTCTGCCCGGAGCAGTACAGGGTCCGGGCCTGCCCGGAGACGATCTCACCCTGGTTGTACCCCAGCTCCACCGACCACGCCCACGGGTTGACCGTCGTACGCTCCACAGCCACAACTGCTCCATTCGTCTTCATCGACAGCACGTCCGTCCATCGGCGCTCGGCAGTCGCCGGTCGTCGACGTCGTGGTGGCAGCCTTCCAACGAATCACGACATCCTGTGTCGTGTATTCCACTAGAGTTTTGGCATGCGCGCCGACCGGTTGGTCTCGCTGGTCCTCATGCTGCGCCAACGCGGTCGGCTCTCCGCGACCGCGCTGGCCCGGGAGCTGGACGTGTCCACGCGGACCGTGCTGCGCGACGTCGAGGCGCTGTCCGCGGCGGGCGTCCCCGTCTACGCCGAACGCGGACGGCACGGCGGCTTCGCGTTGCTGCCCGGTTTCCGGACCGAGCTGACCGGGCTGAACCACGACGAGGCCCTCGCCCTGCTGGTCGCCGGGTCACGGCGGGGCGCGCAGGCGTTCGGCCTCGGCTCGGCGCTCGCCTCCGCCATGCTCAAGGTGGTCGACGCGCTGCCGGAAAGCCACCGGGACACCGCGGCCGGTGTCGCCGAACGACTGCTCATCGACCCGGAGACCGACCTCCTGTCACGTCGCCAGGACGCCGACGAGGTGCCCGACCCCATCGCGGCCGAGGTGCGGCGCGCGGTGTTCGCCGGGCGCAAGCTGCGCATCCGCTACGCGGCGGTGGGGCAGACCCCGAAGTGGCGCACGGTGGACCCGATCGGCCTGGTCACCGTGCGCGACCAGGGCTACCTGCTGGCCACGAGGTCCGGCGCGGACCGCACCTACCGGCTGTCCCGGATCCTGGCCGCCGAGGAGCTCGACGAACCCGCGCAGCGGCCGGACCGGGTCGACCTGGACCGGGCCTGGCAGGAACGCGGCACGCGGTTCCGGGCCGGTGACGACCAGGTCGCCGTGCTGGTGAGGCTGAACCCGCTGCGGCGCGAGGACCTGGTGCGCACCGCCGTGGCCGTCCTCGCCGAGGAAGTCGACGCGGACGGGTGGCTGCGGCTGGAGGTCACCTTCCAGGACCCGCGACACGCCGAGTGGGCGCTGTGGCAGCTCTCCACGAACGCGGAAGCCCTGACGCCCCAGTGGTTGCGCACCGCCCTGCACGACCGCGCCGCCGCGATCACCACCCGCTACGGAACGCCCTCCGCGTACGGCCCCGCCGACGCCTCCGCGAACGGCTCCGCGAACGACCAGGGCCCGTGAGCCGGCAATCGACTCACGGGCCCGTCGGACGCCGTGTCAGAACGCCTGGTTCGCGAAGCCCTTCCGCGCCGCCGCCGACAGGAACGACTGCCACGCCGCGCTGCTGGTGTGCGGGTCACCGGTGGTGCCCAGCCGCGACTTGGCGGTGGTGAACGCGCTCTGCGTCTTCGGACCCCAGATGCCGTCCACCACCAGACCGGAGCTCATGAAGTTGTTGCACAGCGCCTGCACGAACTTCGTGTCGCTCTCCGACCCCGTCACGCACCGCACCGGCAGGCCGCCGAAGTCGGAGTGGATGTGGTCTTCGTGCGCGGCGTTGTACCAACCGTCCAACGCGTACCGGAACCGCCGCCGGCACACCGCGTCCACCGCCAGGTAACGGCGACGCGTCGCCAGCGTGCCGGACGCGTGGTCGCGGTCCAGCGGCGACGACACCTGCCCGCCGCTCCACCGGACGTGGTCGAGGTCCATCGCGGTGCCCGAGCCGTGCTCGCCGGGCTTGTTCACGTAGAACCCCGCCGACACCAGGTACGTGATGCTGCCGTACGCCGACGACAGCGACCGCAGGTCACGGATCCACAGCACCAGGGAGTCGTAGAACGCCTGCGTGGCCTGCCAGTTGCGCAGCGTCGTGTTGCCGCGGCTGGACCGCCAGTAGTAGACGGGCGTGCCGTCGATCCGGCTGAACGTGATCATCGGGTCGCCTCCGCGGTGATCAGCCGGCCGCCGGTGAGCCAGCCGGAACGGGTGCCCGCGACACCCAGCGCCTTCGCGTCCCGCGGCACGGCCGGACTGGTCCGGTCCGCGTCGAGCACGCCGGTGAGCGGGGTGGCGTCGACCACCTCGTTGCCGACCCAGTGCACGCGGCCGTCCACGAAGGCCAGGCCGCGCACCGCGACACCGTCCAGCCGGGGGCGGGTCGCCCAGGTGACGCCGTCGCGCGAGGTGTGCAGGACGGTGCCGGCGACGTCGACGGCCGCCACGACCCACCCGTCCGACGTCGCGGTGACGGCGGTGGCCGACAGGCCGTCGGTCCACTCCAGTCCCCGCACGGGCACGGTGTTCCAGCCCGACGCGGTGCGGCGGGCGGCGATGCGGACCACCGAAGCGCGCTCGTGCTTGAGCACGGAGCCGAACGCCAGGCCGCCGCCGACCGCGGTGAACTCCGAGCGCACGCCGTGCAGGCGGCGTGCCTCGCGCCACGTGACGCCGTCGGTGGATTCCCAGATCGTGGCGATCGGGTCGCCGTTGAGCGCGCCGACCGCGTGGAAGGTGGAGCCGTCACGGGTGACGTCGACCAGGTCCGCGCCGGCGAGGCCGGTGGTGATGCGGACCGAACCGCCTTCGTCGATGACGACCCACTGGCCGTTCTCTTCGGTCAACATGAGAGGGGTGCCGTCGGACGCGAGGAACACGCCCGCGGCTTTGCGGGGATTGTCCGCGGCGCTCGACGCGGGTGCCGCAGCAGCCGCGTGGGCCGTCAGCGTGCTGGTGAGGGCCGCGGTCGCGGCGGCTCCCAGCACGAACGTTCGCCGATCGAGCACGTCAGTCCTTTCGGGGGCAGGGGGAAGTGCTGACGTGGCACAGGGCCGGTTGGAAGTTTTCCAACCCACAAAGTATGGGTGGCCCGGCGTTACGGCAATGGCCCGTTCCGCCCAAACCGTTGACGACCACTACGACGCGGTGCTGCCCGAACCCGGAAACGCGGCCGGCCGGGAAGGGCCGCTGGGGTACGATTCCCGGTGTTCGCGACTGGCGTGCCGAGGGTGGGAACGACCACCGGGGAGCGTTGAGCCGAATCGCACCGCGCGCCTGGGTGCTACGGCAGCGCCCCCGCGCGCGTGGAGGTCGTCATGCACGAACCCGCGATCCCGTCGTTGACCGGAGCAGACCCGGAGGTCGCCCGCCTGGTCCAGGCCGAGGCACGCCGCCAGTTCGAGAAGGTCCGCCTGATCGCCTCGGAGAACTACGTCTCGACCGCCGTCCTCGAAGCCACCGGCTCCGTGCTGACCAACAAGTACTCCGAGGGCTACGCCGGCCGCCGCTACTACGAGGGCCAGCAGATCGTCGACCCGGTCGAGGAGCTGGCCGTCGGCCGGGCCAAGGCTTTGTTCGGCGCCGACCACGCCAACGTCCAGCCCTACTCCGGCTCGCCCGCCAACCTCGCCGTGTACATGGCGTTCCTCGAACCCGGTGACACGGTCATGGGCATGGCACTGCCCGCCGGCGGGCACCTCACCCACGGCTGGGGCGTCTCGGCGACGGGCAAGTGGTTCCGCAGCGTCCAGTACGGCGTGACCAAGGAGACCGGCGTGGTCGACCTGGACCAGGTCCGCGACCTGGCCCGCGCCGAACGCCCCAAGGTGATCTTCTGCGGCGGCACGGCCATCCCGCGCACCATCGACTTCCCCGCGTTCGCCGAGATCGCGAACGAGGTCGGCGCGGTCCTCGCGGCCGACATCGCGCACATCGCGGGCCTGGTCGCGGGAGGCGCCCACCCGTCACCGGTCGGGCACGCCCAGGTGATCACCACGACCACCCACAAGACGCTGCGCGGCCCCCGCGGCGCGATGATCCTCACCGACGCCGAGCACGCGAAGCCGATCGACAAGGCGGTGTTCCCGGGCCTGCAGGGCGGCCCGCACAACCACACCACCGCCGCCATCGCGGTGGCGCTCGGCGAGGCGTCGGAGCCGTCGTTCGGCCTCTACGCGCACGCCGTCGTGCAGAACGCCCGCGCGCTGGCCGCCGCCCTGCTCGACCGGGGCTTCGACCTGGTCTCCGGCGGCACCGACAACCACCTGATCCTGGTCGACCTGACCAGCAAGGGCATCGGCGGCAAGCCCGCCGCCAAGGCACTGGACCGGGCGGGCGTCGAGGCCAACTACAACACCGTCCCGTTCGACCCGCGCAAGCCGTTCGACCCGTCCGGCGTCCGCCTCGGCACGGCCGCCATCACCACCCGCGGCCTCACCGAGGACCACATGCCCCGCATCGCGGAGTGGATCGACCAGGCCGTCCGGGCGGCGGACGACGAGCAGGCGCTCGACCGCATCGCCGCCGAGGTCGCCGAGCTGATGGCGGGCTACCCGATGCCCGGCTGGGCGTAGCGGACCACGTCGGCCAACCGCGCCACGTCCGCCCGGAACGTCTCGTGGCGGACGGTGACGTGGTCGGCGACGTGACCGGTCACCGGCAGCTGGTCGACGGGCAGCACCGCCCCGTCGACCAGCACCGGGATCACCGGCACCGACCGTTCCGCCGCCCGTCGCACCTCGGCGCGCATCAGGTCGGTCGGCGTCCAGCCCGGCCCGACCACGGCGAGCAGCACGTCGCACTCGCCGACGTCGCCCACCACCGACCGGCCGAAGTCGTCCAGCCGGTCCGCGATGCGCCCGGCGAGGTGCACGTCGTGCGGACGCCGGTAGCTCAGGAACAGCCGCGCCGCCCGCCGCCCGGGGGACAGGTCGATCCCGGCCAACGCGGCGAACGCCCGGTCACGCACCTCGGCCGGGTCGACGCCGCACCGGGCCAGCACGTCGAGCGCCACGCCCTCGTCCTCCCCGAGCACGCCCAGCAGCACGTGCTCGGTGCCGACGTGCCGGTGCCCCAACGCCAGCGACTCCCGCACGGACGACGCCAACGCCCGCTTCGCGCCGGGCGTGAACGGCAGGTAACCGGACACGGGCGCGCCACCCCGCCCGGACACCTCCAGCACACGCGCCCGACACCCGGCCAGCGACACCCCGACCGACGCCAGCACCGACGCCGCGGCGCCGCCCTCGCCGATCAGCCCGAGTAACAGGTGCTCCGTGCCGATGGCGGTGTGGGCGAACCCCCGTGCCTCATGGAGGGCCACCACGGAAACCCGGCGCGCGCTCTCGGTGAACCGTTCCAACACCCATTCCTTCGCCACCGTCGACCAGCCCCGACATCGAGCTGTAATCAGTGCATCGCACCGAGTTTCCGGGTGTTACCGGAATTTGTCAGTAGCCGCGCGCCTCGCTTCGGTCATCGCATCGCTCCCGCCGTGGGCGGTCTGGGGGAACATGACCAGCTCCGCGTCCGGCCACGCGTGCGCGAGGTCGAACGGCGTGCCGATCAGATTTCCCAGGTCGAGCACCCCTTGAACGATCACGCCAGGAATACCCGCGAGCTTCCACGCCTCCTCCAGCACGATCCCTTCGGGCAACCACGACCCGTGCGCCCAGTAGTGCGTGACGAGCCGGGCGAACGCCAGCCCCCGCTCCGGAGGGTCGAAGCGCAACCCGCCGGACGCCAACGGCTGCAACGCGTCCTCCCACGTGCACCACTCCTGAGCCGCCCGGTGGTGCACGGCCGGGTCGGGGGAGAGGAGCAGTTCCAGGTACCCGGCGGCCGGATCCCCGGCGGGCACCAGCTCCCGGAACCGGGCGTGCGCCTCCGGGAACATGGGCGCCAACCCCGTCGTCAACAGGTCCGTCTCCGCCCGGCGGCCGGTCGCCACGCCCGCGTGCACCATCTCCGACACCCGGTGCGGGAACCGTTCCGCGTACACGAGGCCGAGCACCGAGCCCCACGACGCGGCGAACACCAGCCACCGGTCGACGCCCAGGTGCTCGCGCAGCTGTTCCATGTCGCCGATCAGGTGATCGGTGGTGTTGGTGGACAGGTCCACGACCGGCCGGCCGGCGTGCGGCGTGCTCCGGCCGCACCCGCGCTGGTCGAACAGCACCACCCGGTACGCCTCCGGGTCGAAGTACCGGCGGGCGTGGGTCGTGCAGCCCGAGCCCGGCCCGCCGTGCAGCACCACGGCCGGTTTCCCGTCCGGGTTGCCGCACACCTCCCAGTACACGTGGTGCCCGTCGCCGACGTCGAGCATGCCGTGGTCGTACGGCTCGATCTCCGGGTACAGCACAGGTCCTCCCTCAGGAATACAACAGTGCTGTTATATTAGTGCTTACGGAACGGTCTGGAACATCGACCGCACGTCCGCGCCGCCGACCCAGAGCCCGATGGCGAACGCCGTCATCGCCTCCAGCAACTCGGCCCGCTCCAGCGGCCCGCCGTCCACTGGCACGCACCCGATCGACCGCACCAGTTCGCGCACGACGTCCAGCGCCTCGGCCGAGTCACCGCACAGCGGCACCCCGAGCGGCTTTCCCTCGAACGTCAACGACGGACGCCGCCACACGTCCACGTGGCACAGGTTGAACGCCTTCACCACGTGCGCCTTCGAGGCGGACGCGAGCCGTGCGGCGGCACGCGGCTCGTCCAGCACGTACCGGCCGGGCACCACGGAGTTGGTGCAGTCGACCACCACCCGCCCCGGCGCGTGCCCGAGCACCTCCGCCGCCACCGCCGCCGGCACCGCGAGCAGCACCGCGTCCCCGAACGCCACCGCGTCCGCGGGCGACCCGGCGACGGCCCCGATCCTCGCCGCCAACTCCTTCGAACGCTCCGGCGAACGCCCGCCGATCACCACCTCGTGCCCCGCCTCGACCCACCGGCCACCCAGCGACTCGGCCATCCCGCCCGACCCCAGCACACCGATCCGCACGTTCTCTCCTTCACTCGAAGTGATTGGCTGGCACCGACGTTAGAGAGCGCGATGGACACCAAATGGTGTCCACGACACAGGGGGTCGCCCGTGAACTTCCTCGCCGACTGCCGCGCCAGGCAGGCGTTCGACCTGCTGGGCAACACCTGGAACCCGGTGGTGCTGCTCGCGCTGCGGGACGGTCCGCGCCGGCCCGTCGAGCTGCGGCGCGTGATCGGCGGCATCCGGCCGAAGGTGCTCACCGAGACCGTGCGCCGGTTGGAGGGCGCCGGGCTGGTGGTCCGCACCGCGTCGCGGGACCGTGTCGAGTACGGGCTCACCGAGGTCGGGCGCAGCCTGCTCGTGCCGCTCGAGGCGTTGGGCCGGTGGGTGGACGAGTGGGGTGACGAGGTCAGGGTCGACGGGCGTGAGGGACGTGAGGGGCTTGACGGCTGAAGCAAAACGGTGTTTTATAACGTTGTTGTGTAACACTGTTTTGGTGGAGGTGGGTCGTGATGGGCGTGCAGGCCGGGTTCGAGACCCTCGACCGGGAAGTCGTCGTCGACTTGGAGGTGCGCGGCGAACTGCCGCACTGGCTGGCGGGCACGTTGGTGCGCAACGGCCCCGCCAGGTTCGAGACGGACAAGGGGTCGTTCCGCCACTGGTTCGACGGTCTGGCGATGCTGCACCGCTTCGGCTTCGCCGACGGCGCCGTCACCTACCGCAACAAGTACCTGGAGACGCCCAGCTTCCGCGCGGCGCGCGACGACGGCCACATCGCGTTCGGCGAGTTCGCGACGGACCCGTGCCGCACGATCTTCAGCCGCTTCTTCACCCACCCGAGGCTGCGCAACACGTCGAACGCCAACGTGAACGTGGTGTCCGACGGCGACCGCGACTTCGCGCTCACCGAGACGCCCATCGCGGTGGAGTTCGACCGCGAGACGCTGGCCACCGTCGGCCTCACCGACCACCACGACGGGATCGACGGCCACGTCACCACCGCGCACCCGCACCGCGCGCCGCTCACCGGCGACCTGGTCAACTACGCGCTGAAGTTCGGCAGGCGCAGCGTCTACCGGATCTACCGGCAACGCGGCCAGGTCAAGGAACTGCTCGCGAGCATGCCCACCGACCGACCCGGCTACATGCACAGCTTCGCCGTCACCGAACGGCACGTGGTCCTGGCCGTGTTCCCGCTCGTGGTGAACCCGTTGTCGTTGCTGCTGCGCGCCAAGCCGTTCATCGAGAACTACCGGTGGCGGCCGGAACTCGGGACCCGGTTCGTGGTGTTCGACCAGCGGGACGGCTCGGTGGTCGCCGACGAGCGCACCGACGCGTTCTTCGCGTTCCACCACATCAACGCTTACGACGAGGACGGGCGCGTCGTCGTCGACATCGCCGCGTACCCGGACTCGACCGTGGTCGACGCGCTGTACCTCGACAGGGTGCGCGGTGACGCGGAGTTGCCGCTGTCGTTCCCGACGCGGTACGAGGTCGACCTCTCAGGTGGCGGCATCCGGTCGCGGCGGCTCGCGTCGGACACGTTGGAGCTGCCGCGAATCGCCTACGGATCGCACAACGGCCGTGATTACCGGTACGCCTACGGGGTCGGCGCGCGCGACAACGGCACGCGCGACTTCCTCAACCAGCTGGTCAAGGTGGACGTCCACAGTGGACAGGTCAAGCTGTGGCACGAGCCCGGCCGCTACCCGGGGGAACCGGTGTTCGTGCCCGCGCCAGGGGCCCGGTCGGAGGACGACGGCGTGCTGCTGTCCGTGGTGCTCGACGCCGGGGCCGGGCGGTCCGGCTTGCTGGTGCTCGACGCGGCCACGTTCACGGAGATCGCGCGGGCCGACGTGCCGCACGCCATCCCGTTCGGCTTCCACGGCCAGTTCACGTCACGCTGATTCCGGTCGCGGCTCACGCCGTCATGATCAGGTCGCCGTGATCAGGTCGCCGTGATCAGGTCGCCGTGATGGGGTCGCCGTGATCAGGTCGCGTCGATCGTGAGCACGCACCCGTCGGGGTCGACGGTGGGCACGTCCGGCTCGTCGAACCAGTGGCCGCCGTCGCCGAGGTAGCGGAACCGGTGCGTGCCGGGGGAGAGGATCACGGTCACCGTGCGCGTGCCGTCGCGGCGGGGCACCAGCTCGTGCACGCCGGGGGTCCAGTCGTTGAACGTGCCGACCACGCTCACCGGCCCGCGCGGCTGGTCGAGGGGCAGTGAGAAGGTCACGCGGCGCTTCGGGCCGAACAGGCGAGTGCTGCGGAGCATCGTTCTCCCTCGCGAGTCGATCTTGCCATGCCTTCGGGGACCTCAGCGTCGCGGTGCGGTGGTCCCGTTTCAAGCCGGCGCGCCTGTTCGAAGTGGACGGTCACCCATCGGTGTGACGTCAACCCGACGGCGGACACACCGCTCCGCCGCATGGCGAGGCTTGACCGTTGGGGAGCTTGGCATTGTGCGCCCTGCGGACCGCCCGCGCCGCCAACGCCACCAATCCCCAATCCACCCTGCTCCAGTGGCGGCCACCACTCCGACCAGGCACAATGGACCAACTCACCACACCACCGCAGACGCCGTACCAACCTCGAAGATCACGCTAACGGGCGAATGAAGTGTCAATGGGCAACTTTTCGAGCCGGAGCCGCGTTGCCGGGAAAGAAGGAGGCGGCACGGCGCGGCGGACCAGTGTGCACGGCGGGGCGAGCGGGTGAGGTGAGTCGGTGGCGGTTCAGTCGGTGAGCTGGCGAGGCGGCGCGGCGAGCCGAGTCGGCGGCGAATCGGCCCGCGGGCCTGCGAGGCGGGTTGGCGGCCGAACGAGCGGGCGGACGGCGTGGCTCGCCAGCGCGAGAGGTGGGGCGACGTGGCTGGCGAGCGCGAGGGGATGGGCGAGGTGGCTCGGCGGGCGAACGGGGGTCAGGCGCACCCATCCGCGCCTGACCGGGCCCGCCGCCGACAGCTGCGCGACGAGTACAAGCGTGCCGAGCGCGAGGCTCGAGCGGCGTCGCTGCCGATGAGCCGGGAGCAACTCGAGGCGCTCGTCGAGTTCGTGGACGCGCTCGTGATCTCGGACGGCTGCGACCACACCCTCCGTCACACCCGGTCGTGGGTGGATGGGCAGGGAGGTCTCGAATGGGGTGCGGTCGCCGGTGGGTTGGCTGAGTTCGGTGGCTACTGCGATTGCGAAGTGGTCATGAACTGCGACCCGGTGGATGTGTTCGGGTAGATCGATCGACCTCGCGCCGCGGGTGCCGAGCGAGGCGCCGAACGTGCGTCTGGCCCGCTCTGCGTTGGCGGACTTGTGGTCGGCGGAACCCCAGGCCTGGACCCGGCCTTGGGCCGGGGATTCGCGGATCTGGAGATGCGGACGGTGCCGTGGGTGCGCAGTGTCCGTGTGATGTGCGAAGTGTGAGAGGAAAGGGGAGTGTTCACTCCTTTCCACTTTCAATTTATAGCGCACAGGGGGGCTTGCGGCAAGACCCCGGGGTTGCCGCAGAATCGCACGCCGTAGCGACAAGCTGCGGAAATGGGGGGGTGTGAAATGGGGCCGTGGGGTCGAGGTGTCGGTTGGGGTGCGGTGTGGTGGGTGCGGGGAGTGGGGTCGGGGACGGGAGCGGGGTGGTGGGGAGAGCGGGATCACAAATGGTGCACGGTCTGCAAAGTTGCAGTTAGTGCAGGTTTTTACTTACCCTGATCAAGTGACCACGCAGGCGGCCGAGGGGCTTCGTGACCGCAAGAAGCGGCAGACTCGCGCGGCGCTGGGGCGGGCGGCCGTTCGACTGGTCGCGGAGCACGGGCTCGACCACGTGACCGTCGAGGACATCAGTGCCGCCGCCGACGTCTCACCTCGCACGTTCTTCAACTACTTCGGCAGCAAGGAAGACGCCGTCCTCGGTCCCGACCCGGACGCCGGCCCCCGCATCCGCGCCCGTGTGCTCGCCCAACCACCGAACCTGTCCGCGGCCGCGGCGGTGCGGGAGGCGTTGTCGGCGGAGGTCGCGGCGGAGTTGGCGGACGACCGCGAACTCTGGTCGCAGCGGATGCGCGTGGTCCAGCAGCACCCCGTGCTGTTGGCCAGGTTGTTCTCCGGTGGGGAAGCCCTGGAACGCGAACTGGTCGCCGGCATCGCCGAACGGGTCGGCCTGCCCGCCGACGACACCTACCCGCTGCTGCTCGGCGCGGCGACGGGTGCGGCGTTCCGGGTGGCGGTGGCCCGCTGGGCGAGCACCGCGGCGCCGCTGCACGAACTGCTCGCCGAGACGCTCGACCTGATCGCCGCGGGGCTCGCCGACCCGCCCCGGCGCAGCTGAACGGCAGCCAAGGCGGCCAAACAGCCAAGGCAGCCAGAACCACGCACCACCGCGTCACAGTCAAAGACACCAAACTGGGGGATCCGATGTCCACCGAAACCGGCACGACTTCGCGCCGGGACGTCATGCAAGCGATGTCCGGCCTGATGCTGGGCATGTTCATGGCCATCCTGGCCTCGACCATCGTGTCGAACGCGCTGCCGCGCATCATCGCGGACCTGCACGGTTCGCAGTCCGTCTACACCTGGGTCGTCACGACCGAACTGCTGGCCATGACGGCGACCGTGCCGCTGTGGGGCAAGCTCGCCGACCTCTACAGCCGCAAGCTGCTGATCCAGCTCTCGCTCGGCCTGTTCGTGGTGGGCTCGCTCATCGCGGGCTTCTCCCCGAACGTCGAGGTGCTCATCGCGAGCCGCATCGTGCAGGGCCTCGGCGCGGGCGGCATGACGGCGTTGGCCACGATCGTGATGGCGGCGATGATCCCGCCGCGGGAGATGGGTCGCTACGCGGGCATCTTCGGCGCGGTGTTCGGCGTCGGCACGGTCGCCGGCCCGCTCATCGGCGGTGTCATGGTCGACACCTCGTGGCTGGGTTGGCGCTGGTGCTTCTTCATCGGCGTCCCGTTCACCCTCGCCTCGATCTTCCTGCTCCAGCGCACGCTGCACCTGCCGATCGTGCGCAAGGAAGTCAAGATCGACTACCTGGGCGCGGTGCTGATCGTCGGCGGTGTCTCGACGCTGCTGGTGTGGTCGACGCTGGCGGGCCACCAGTTCGAGTGGGCCTCGGCGTGGACCGCGCTGCTCGTCACGGTCGGCGTGGTGCTGCTCGGGCTGGCCGTGTGGGTGGAGTCGCGGGCGGTCGACCCGATCGTGCCGCTGACGATCTTCTCCAACCGCACGGTGGCGCTGACGACGCTGGCCAGCGCGCTGGTCGGCGTGGCGATGTTCGGCGGCACGGTGTTCCTGTCGCAGTACTTCCAGATCGGCATGGGCAAGTCGCCGACGCAAGCCGGCCTGATGAGCCTGCCGATGATCTTCGGCCTGCTGGTGTCGTCGACCGTCGCCGGTCAGCTGATCACCAAGTGGGGCAAGTGGAAGGCGTTCCTGGTCGCCGGTGGCGTGATCATGGTCGGCGGGATGCTGCTGCTGGCCACGATCGACGCGAACACCAGCGTGTTCGTGGTCAGCGTGCACATGGCCGTGCTGGGCATCGGCGTCGGCATGCTCATGCAGAACCTGGTGCTGGCCGCGCAGAACGACGTGCCCGCGCGCGACCTCGGCGCCACCACCTCGACCCTCACGTTCTTCCGCAGCCTCGGCGGCGCGATCGGCGTGAGCGCGTTGGGCGCGGTGCTGGCGAACCGGGTGACCGCGTTGAGCGAGGAGAAGTTCGGCCCGGCGCCCGCCGGCGGCGAGGCCACGGTGCCCGACCTGTCGCTGCTGCCCGAGCCGGTGCGGGTGATCGTGCGCGAGATCTACGCCACGGCCACCGCGGAGCTGTTCCTGATCGGCGCGCCGATCGCGGTGTTGGCGCTGGTGGCGGTGCTGTTCATCAAGGAGAAGCCGCTCAAGACGCTCAGCGGTGACGAGCGGCTGGCGGCGGAGATGGCCTCGGGTCACTGACACCGGGAAAGCACAGCGCTGAAAGACACGGTGTCGCACTTGTCCGGCTCGCGGTCGGACAAGTGCGACACTTTCGCGCGTGTCAGGACTGCGCGAACGCAAGAAGCTCGCCACCCGGACGGCGCTGGCCGACGCCGCCCTGCGGCTGTGCGTGGAGCACGGCCTCGACGGGGTGACCGTCGAACAGGTGGCCAACGAGGCGGGCGTCTCGCTGCGCACGTTCTTCAACTACTTCTCCTCCAAGGAGGAGGCCGTGGTCGCGGGTGACGTCGCCACGGCCGCCGCGTTCGTCCACGCCTTCGCGGCCCGGCCCGAGGACGAGCCGGTGCTGCGCGCGTTGCGGGCGGCCCTGGTCGACGTCGTGCCCGACCGGATCGACCCGGAACGGGTGGCGCAGCTGCGCGCGTTGCGCCGCACCCCCGCCCTGCTGCCGCACCAGATCGCCGCGTTCGCCGTGCAGGAACGGGAACTCGCCGCCGCCGTCGCCGCACGGGTGGGCGTCGACCCGGCCACCGACCTCTACCCGGCGATGTTCGCGGCCACCGTGATGGCGACCCTGCGGGTGGTCGTCGGCTGGTGGCTGGACGCCGCCGAACGACCCGAGCTGTCCGACCTGATCGGCGTGATGATCGACCGGCTGGACGTGGGTTTCTCCGCCGTGCGCCCGGACTAGGCGTCCCAGGTGACGGGGAGCGCGTGCACGCCGTAGACGAGCATGTCGTCGCGCATCGGCACCTCCGCCGCGGGCACGGCCAGGCGCAGTCCGGGCAGCCTGCTCAGCAGCCCGGTGAACCCGGCGGTCATCTCCACCCGTGCCAGCTGCTGGCCGAGGCACTGGTGCACGCCGTGCCCGAACGCGAGGTGCGGTCCGCGCGGGCGGGTCACGTCCAGCACGTCCGGCCGCGGGTACTGGTACGGGTCGCGGTTGCCCGCGGGCACGGAGACCAGCACCGTCGAGTCGGCCGGGACGACCTCGCCCGCGATCTCCACCTCCGCCAGCGTGGTGCGGACGACTCCGAGGTGGACGATCGACAGGTAGCGCAGCAGCTCCTCGACCGCGCCGCCGATCAACGACGGGTCGTCGTGCAGGGCGGCGAGCTGCTCGGGGTGCTCCAGCAGCGCGAACGTGCCCAGCGCCAGCATGTTGGCGGTCGTCTCGTGGCCCGCGACCAGCAGCAGGTTCGCCATGCCGATCAGCTCGTCGTCGGTGAGCGTCGGGTCGGCCTCGATCAGGCCGGACAGCATGTCGTCGGTCGGCTTGGCGCGCTTGCTCCGCACGAGGCCGTGCATGAAGGCACGCAGCTCGTCGGCGAGGCGCATCATCTCGGCCACGGGCACGTCCAGGCGCAGCAGCTGCCCGGTGCGCTCCTGGAACTCGCCGCGGTCGGCGTACTCGACGCCGAGCAGCTCGCAGATCACCAGTGACGGCACCGGCAGCGCGAAAGCCCGCACGAGGTCCGCGCCCGGTCCGGCGGCGATCATCGCGTCGAGGTGGTCGCTGACGATCCGCTGGATGCGCGGTTCGAGCTGACGCATCCGGCGCACGGTGAACTGGCCGGTGAGGAGCTTGCGGTACCGGGTGTGCTCGGGCGGGTCCATGGTGATGAAGCTGCCGGCCCTCGCCCGTTCGTCGGTCAGCCGGGCGCGGATCGGCTGGGGCAGCTTCTCCAGCACGCGGCGGCTGCGGAACCGGTCCGAGCTCAGCCGCGGGTCGCCGAGCAGGGTCCGGGCCAGTTCGTGGCTGGTGACGATCCACACCGGATCGCCGTCGAGCATGGTCATCCGGTGCACCGGCCCCTGCTCGCCGAGGCGGGTCAGGGCGCTCGGCGGGTCGAACGGGCCGGCGTCGCGCCGGGTGAACTCGGGCGGCAGGGGCACGGTCGGCCGGCCGGTGGAGGGGCGTTTCTCCTGGGAAGCGGTGGTCATCGACGGTCCGTTCCCGACCCGGCGTGACCGGGCCGCTGCTCGGTGTAGTGGGTGACTCACGGTACCAAAACGTGCACTGTGTGCAGCTTTTTCGCTGTAACTCACTGCACAACGAGAAAACTTGCACGACGTGCAAGATTGAGTGATAGTTGTATGCGGCAAGCAATGCGAGGAGACAGGGGGGCGGCATGGACGCCGTCGCGCGGCAGCTGGAAGACCGGGTGCGTGACCTGCTGAGGGTCGTGCGGATGGTCAGGCAGCGACACCACGCGCTGCCTCCCGGTCTGATCGGCACGCTCGGCCTGATCGACCGCGCCGCCGCGAACCCCGCGGGCACGAGCGGGTGCCACGCCAAGGAGTTGGCCACCAGCGCCGGGCTCGACCCGTCCACGGTGAGCCGGGCGGTGGCCGCGCTGGTCGCCAACGGCCTGGTCGAACGACGCGCCGATCCCGCCGACGGCCGCGCCAGCATCCTCGTGGTGACCGAACGCGGCCACGCCGAACTGGCCGACGCCCGCGACTGGTACGACCGGCTGCTGGGCCGCGCGCTCGCCGACTGGAGCCCTGAAGAGGTCGAGGCGCTGACCCGAGCCCTGGGGCGCCTGACCACCGACGTCGAAGGAGCCCTCGGCTCCACCTTGGAGGCCGCGCGATGAGCGCACCCGCCACCACCACCGGCACGATGAGCCACCGGCAAGTGCTGGAGGCCCTGAGCGGACTGCTGCTGGTGCTGTTCGTCGCGATGCTCAGCGGCACCGTGGTCTCGACAGCGTTGCCGCAGATCATCGGCGCGCTCAACGGCTCGCAGACCCAGTACACCTGGGTGGTCACCGCGACCCTGCTGACCGCGACCGCCACCACGCCCGTCTGGGGCAAGCTCGCGGACCTGTTCGACAAGAAGACCCTGGTCCAGGTCGCGATCGTGATCTTCGTGGTCGGCTCGGTGGTCAGCGGCTTCGCGCAGAGCGCGGGCCAGCTCATCGCGGCACGCGCGTTCCAGGGCATCGGCGTCGGCGGTCTGCAGGCGTTGGTGCAGGTGGTGATCGCGGCGATGATCCCGCCACGCGAACGCGGCCGGTACAACGGCTACCTCGGCGGCGTGATGGCGCTGGCCACGGTCGGCGGACCGCTGCTCGGCGGCCTCATCGTGGACACCCCGTGGCTGGGCTGGCGCTGGTGCTTCTTCATCGGCGTGCCGGTCGCGGTGATCGCGTTGTTCGTGCTCCAGGCCACGTTGAAGGTGAAGACGGTCCGGCGGGACGACGTGCGCATCGACTACTGGGGCGCGAGCCTGATCGCGCTCGGCGTGAGCGTGCTGCTGGTGTGGATCTCGTTCGTGGACGGCTCGTTCGGATGGCTGTCGTGGCAGAGCTTCACGATGGTCGGCGCGTCGGTGGCGCTGCTCGGCGCGGCCATCGCGGTGGAGGCCCGTGCCGCGGAACCGGTGGTGCCGCTGGGGATCGTCAAGCAGCGCACGACGGCGTTGGCCATCCTCGCGAGCGTGGCGGTGGGCATGGCGATGTTCGGCGGCGCGGTGTTCCTCGGCCAGTACTTCCAGATCGGCCGCGGCTACAGCCCGACCGAGGCCGGCCTGCTGACCATCCCGATGATGGTGGGCGTGCTGGGCGCGTCCATCGTGTCCGGGCGGCTGATCACCAAGACCGGCCGGATCAAGCCGTACATCGTGGCGGGCGCGGCCACGCTGGTGCTCGGGTTCCTGGCGCTGGGCCAGATCGACCACGACACGTCGCTGGTGCTGGTCGGCGGCGCGATGCTGCTCGTGGGCGTCGGTGTCGGCCTGAGCATGCAGAACCTGGTGCTCGCGGTGCAGAACACGGTGCCGTTGAAGGACATCGGCTCGGCCAGCTCCACCATCGCGTTCTTCCGGTCGCTCGGCGGCACGATCGGCGTGTCGGTGCTCGGCGCGGTGCTGGCGCGCCGGGTGGAGGAGCACATCACCCGCGACCTGACCGCGGCGGGCATCCCCGCGGGCGGCGCGGGCGGCGGCAACCTCAACCTGAACGTGCTGCCGGACGCGGTGCAGCACATCGTCCGCAACGCGTACGGCGACGCCACCGGCCACATCTTCCTGATCTCGTCGGCCATCGCGGTGATCGGCGTGGTCGCGGCCCTGCTGCTCAAGCCGATCACGTTGCGCACCAGCCTCGACCTGGCCGAGGAGAAGCCCAAAGTCGACGCCTGACGGGCGGGAGTTGGCGAGAACCCGTCGAGGTGTGGCACTCCGGCCACTGCCGCGCCGGCCGAGGTGCTCCTAACGTCCAGGGCGCAACGATCACCTGCGACGACAAGGACCGCCAACCATGGTCGTGGTCTCGGCACTGCTCATCGGCGTGCTGTACGTGCTCCTGAACTCCTTCATCCCCGACCGGCACCGCCGACCGTTCAACGCGATCATGGTCGGCGGCGCCGGCGCGGCGTACCTCAGCGGCGGCGGGCTCGGCGCGTGGGAGTTCGGCATCACCGCCGTCATCACGTTCTGCGCCTACCGCGGCCTGAAGTCGTGGACGTTCATCGGCATCGGGTGGCTCGTGCACACGGCCGCGGACGTGGCGCACCACGTCCACGGCAACCCGATCGTGCCGTTCGCCGAGCACTCGTCGCTGGGCTGCGCGATCTGCGACCCGGTGATCGCCCTGTGGGCCTTCGCGGGCGGTCCGGGCTTCCGGTCAATGACCCCCGCAGCACTCGTGCGGACTTTCCGCCTCCGCCGGGCGCAGCACGCCGCCGACGGCGGGCTCCACCAGTAGCAGCAGTTCGCCGTCACGGCACACCGGGCGCAGGAAGCCCAGCGTCCGCACCGGGTCGGTCGGCGCGACCTCGACGCCGATGCCGACCACCCGGTCGATCGCCGACACCGCCACCACCTCGGCCGCGGGGTGCGTGCCGGTGAGCGCCGACTGGCCGGGGAACCGGACGCACCGGCCGTCGGCGCGGTCGCGGCCCGCCCGGGCGGCGCGTGCGGCCGGAGTGCCGGAGTCGTCGAGCACGACCACGGGTCCGCCCAACGCCTCCGCCAGCCGGTCCACGTCCACCTCGCCGGGCACGTGCGCGGACAGCGTGGTGACGGCGACCGGCCCGGACCGGTCGACGTGCGTGCACACGAAGTCCGCCGGCACGCCGTCGAACGCCGCCAGCAGCAGCGCGTCCACGTGCGCCGCGCCGTGCTCGCCGGCCAGGGCGGGCACGGCGCCGAGCCAGGTCATCAGATGACGTCCACGAACACCGGGTTCGCGTAGAACCACAGGTCCGCCCACGGGTCGGCGTCACCGATCACGTCCATCACCGGGTGGCCGTCCGACGTCAGCCGGTTGCCGTCGGAACCACGCAGCCGCAGGTAGAACGCGCCTTCCACGCGGCGGAACGTGTGCGTGAACCTCACCGTGCCGCGCGCGGTGCGGGCGACCTCGAACGACTTCACCACCGTCGTGCCGGGCGCGGAGAGCGCGTCGCGGTCCGTCGCCGGGCCGGTGATCGGGCCGGCGACCAGGTCGACCTTCGCCAGCCTCGGCACGACGCCCGCGAAGTTCGCGCCACGCGCCAGGTCGACCTCGATCACCACTTCGACGTCGTGCCCGCGCCGGACGAACGTGCGGCCGCCGATCGTGACGCCCCGGTTGTCGCCCTCGCCGAGCGACCGGACCCGCAGGTTCAGCCCGTCGATGATCCGCCCGTGCACGGCGACGACCTTGCCGCCCTGCATGCCGCGCATCACGTCCACGTAGGACTTGGAGTCCGCGCCGACCAGCGTCGAGCTGTAGAAACCGGGCCAGTAGTCGCTTTCGACCTGCGGCACGCCGGTGTCGATGGGCGCGCCGCGGCTGCCGGTCGTGTTGTGGTCGCCGGTGCCCTGCTTGTGCGTGTCCAAGTGCACCCGGTGCGAGTCGGACGTGGCGGTGACCCACCACGGCCTGCCCTCGGCGAGCAGCGAGTCCCACAGGCCGCCGACCTTGGCGGTCATCCAGTCGAACCCGCCGTAGGTGCGGTAGGGGTTCTCCGTCGCGGTCGGCGCGTAGCCGGGGAAGCTGTCCTGGTTGGGCGAGGCGTCGTAGAGCCCGCGCGCGGCGCCGCGGCCACCGTTCGCGGCCGGGATGCCGCCTGCCTGGTGGCCGGGCGCGCCCTCCATACCCACCGCCACGCCGGGCGCCGCGTCACGCCAGCCGCGGAACTCGTGCGGGCTGTCCACGCCGCGCCGGGCCGGGTGGTTGGCGAACATCAGCGCGATCTCCGTGCGCCCGGCGAGCACCTGCGACTCCAGGTAGCGCAGGGCCGCCAACGCGTACGGCTCGCCGTCGGCCGACGTGGAGCGGGTGATCAGGCCCTTGCCGCCGTTCGCGACCGGCGTCGACAGCACGCCGCCGTCGTAGGCCGCCTCGAACGCCCGCAGGATGTCCACGGTGGACCGGCCCGGCGGCAGGAACACGGTGGCGTGCTCGGCACCCGGGATGTTCCACTCCAGGCCCTGGTAGACCAGCACGTCCCGGTGCGACTTGCGGGCCCGCTCGATGTCCGGCGCGACCTGGTCGATGGAGAACTTCTGGTGCGCGACGCCGCCGTGGTCGGTGATGACGACCCAGTCGAGCCCGTGCTCGCGGGCCTTGGCGACCTGCTGGGTCACCTCGTACTGAGCGTCGTTGGAGTACTTGGTGTGGATGTGGTGGTCGCCCGCGAACCAGCACCCGCGCCCGCCCCACGGGTTCACCGGCGTGGCCGGCCGGTCGTCGTGCGCGTGCGCGGGCGCCGCGCCCAGGGTGGTCGCCACGCCGGCCGCGCCCAGACCGGCCAGGAACCGGCGTCGCGCCACCGAGAGCGGCCGGTCGTCCTGCGCGTCGCGCCAGCTGCCCTCCACTTCCTCGTGGTGGTGCTCGTGGGTGTGGTCGTGGTGGTGGTCGTGCGACATGCGGTACTCCGATCATGACCCGAACGGCGGCAGGCCGAAGTATCGTGATGCGGCAATGCGTCGGGTGGTGCGCGGAGTCGAACTCCCGGTGAACACTTCGGCGCGGGTCACCCCGTCAAGACCGCGTCAAGGTCCGGGGAACGGCCACGCGGCGCGGCGGGTGGGAGCACACTGGGTGCCGTGGCAGGTGAGCTGGGGACCCACCTCGGCGGCGGACGGACGATCGCCGCGGTGACGGCGGCGTGACCACGGTCCTGGTGGTGGACGACGACCCGGGGCTCGTGCGCGCGCTGCGGATCAGCCTGGACGGCCACGGCTACCGGGTGCTCACCGCGTCGGACGGCGCGTCGGCGTTGCGCGCGGCCGAGGACGGCCCCGACGTGGTCGTGCTGGACCTCGGCCTGCCCGACCTGGACGGCCTCGACGTGATCACCGGCCTGCGCCGGGCCACGACCGCGCCGATCGTCGTGCTGTCCGGCCGGCTCGACTCGGCGGACAAGGTCCGCGCGCTGGACGCGGGCGCCGACGACTACGTGACCAAGCCGTTCGGGATGGACGAGTTCCTGGCCCGGCTGCGCGCGGCCGTGCGGCGGTCGACCAGGCGTTCGGCCAGGGCCGACGAGCCACCGGTGCGCGCCGCGTCGTTCACCGTCGACCTGGCCGCGAAGAAGATCCACCGGGACGGGTCCGAGGTGCACCTGACGCCGACCGAGTGGGGCCTGCTGGAGGCGCTGGTGCGGGCGGGCGGCGAGGTGCTCAGCCCGCAACGGCTGCTCACGGAGGTGTGGGGGCCGACCTACACGTCGGCCACCCACTACCTGCGCGTCTACCTGGTCCAGCTGCGCCGCAAGCTCGAACCGGACCCCGCCCACCCGCGGCACCTGGTCACCGAACCGGGGCGGGGCTACCGCTTCCGGCCGTGATCAGCGCCGGGGCGTGGTGGTGAGCAGGTTCCACTTCACGGCCTTGAGCGTGCCGTCGGCGGTGGTGCTCTCGCCGACGATCGTGCCCCGGTCGTTCAACGCGGTCGGCAGGCTGTGCGCGCCGCCGAGCGAGCCGAGGTAGGTCACCCTCCCGTTGCGCCACAGGAACGCGCGGGGCGCGTCGGGGTTGTCCGCCGAGCTCCAGCCGATCACGTCACCGCGCTCGTTGACCGCGACCGCCTCGGACGGGCTGGGCACGCCCAGGTCCAGCGGCTTGCCGCCGCCGGGCCAGAGCACGGCCTTGCGGTCGTCGTTGAACTCCGTGGTCCAGCCGACGACGTCGCCGCGCTCGTTGATCGCCTGCGGGCCGTTCGCCACGCCGCCGGACTTGCTCAGCACCGTCACCGCCGACCCCTCCCAGCGCAACGCCTGCGTGCCCTCGTTGCCGACGATCACCCCGGCCTCGTTGATCGCCTCGACGGAGTACATGCCGGAGCCGGGCACGGTGGCCAGCGGCTCGCACCTCGTGGTGTCCACGCAGCGGAACGCGTACGCCGTGCCGCTGAACATGGGCAGCTTGTTGCCCGCGACCACACCGGCGTCGTTGATCGCGCTCAGCCACAGGTGGGGCCCCGTCAACGGCAACGACGTGTGCTTGCCGTCCTGCCACACGACGGCCCGCTCCTGGTGGTAGCCCGACGACGACGTGGAGTACGTCATCGGCACCGAGCCCTTGGCGTTGATCGCCGACGCGATGACCCAGCCACCGCCCGGCGAGATGTCGGTGACCTTGCCGCCGTGCCAGATCCGCGGCCGTTGGACGTAGGGGCCCGCACCGTTGACGGCCTCCTGGATCAGCACCTGGCCGGCCTGGTTGAGCCCGGACGGGATGCCGAGGCCGAGGTCGGTGTGCGCGCCGCCGGGTGACCAGTGCACCGTGTGCGGCGCGCCGTTCCCGCTGGTGAAGCCGATGACCTGGCCGAGGTCGTTGACCGCGACGGTCCGGTGGGTGGGGTAGCCCGGCAAGCCGGGCAGTTCGGTGATGAGTGCGCTCGCCTGCGCGCCGGGCGCGGTCACCAGCGGCAGGGCAACGGCCAACGCGAGGACGGCCGCGGGCGTGCGTAGCTTGGGCATGGTCGCTCCATTGCGAGATGTCCGCTGAATCGATTCGAACGGTAGTCTCGGGCGGGCGACCCGGCGTCGGCCGGACAGCGGAATCAAGGGGGAACCGTTGGCTGCACACGACGTCCTGACCAGGCTGAGCGCCGATGCCGAGGTCAGCAGGCTGACCGGGGGCGTGGTCAACACGGTGTGGCTCGTCCGCGGTCCCGATCGCCACGTCGTGCTCAAGACGACCGACAACCCGCCGCGGTCCTTGTTCGCGATCGAGGCGGCGGGCTTGGAGGTGCTGCGGGCGCACGGCCTCGGCACCCCACGGGTGCTCGACGTCGGTGACGACTGGCTGACGCTGGAGGCGCTGGCGCCGCAGCCGCCGGAGACCGACGCGTTCTGGGAGAGCGCCGGGCGGGCGATCGCCGCGCTGCACGACGTGCGCGGCCCGCGGTTCGGCTGGGAGCACGACGGGTGGTTGGGCGCGTTGCCGCAGCACAACGCCTGGCACGACGACGGGCACGCGTTCTTCGCCGAGCAGCGGCTCCTGCGCTACCTGGGCGAGCCGGCGGTCGAGGCCGTGCTGACCGCGGCGGACCGTGCCGCCCTGGAACGGCTGTGCGAGCGGCTGCCGGAGATCGTGCCCGCCGCGCCGCCCTCGCTGACCCACGGCGACCTGTGGCGCAACAACGTGGTCGCCACCGCGTCCGGCGAGCCCGCGTTCATCGACCCGGCGGTGTCGTGGATGTGGCCGGAGCTGGACCTGAGCGCGATGTTCTGCGGCACCGACCCGCCCGCCCGGTTCTTCGCCGCCTACCACGAGGTCCGGCCGACGGACTCGGACTGGCGCGACCGGATGCCCGTGCTGTTCCTGCGGGAGATCCTCAGCACGTTGGCGCACGACGTCGACGACTGGGGCGCGCTCGACTACCTCCGCGACGTGCTGCGCCCGTTCCGCCACGTGCCCGCCGGCCCCGGCTCGGACTGACCGCCAGAGCCCGGCGTGGGGCAGCCCAGTGTCAGGGCAGCCCCAAGTTTCCCCACCTCGCGTGGCACACCCCCGAGGACGCGCACACGATGTGCGCCGTGGCGCGACGAGGCGCCACCGCTCCTCGGAGGAGGTCGTCCGTGAACCGCTTCGGCTTGAGCGCGTTGCTCGCCGTGACGCTGACCGCGGTGCTCGCCGCACCCGCGACCGCCGACACCGGGCAGGTCCCGTGTCCGGCCCGGCTCCCGGCGGGCGCGACCTGCTACGGCGGGCAGGATGCCAACGGCGCGTTCTACGCGTTCGCGATCCCGGCGGACTGGAACGGCTCGCTGGTCGTGCACGCCCACGGCGGCCCCGACCTGGCCGCGCCGACCGCGGACCGCCCGGCCGAGGACCTGGACCGCTGGGCGGTGGCGGTGCACGAGGGCTACGCGCTGGCGGGCTCGTCGTACCGGCGCGGCGGCTACGGCACCCGGATGGGCGCGGCGGACACGGAGCACGCGCGGGAGCTGTTCGCGCGGCGGTTCGGCGAGCCGCGCAAGACGTTCCTGCACGGCCAGTCGTGGGGCGGGAACGTGGCCGCGAAGACCATCGAGGCCTACGACTCGTTCGACGCCGCCCTGCTCACCAACGGCGTGCTCGCGGGCGGGTCCCGCGGCTACGACTACCGCGTCGACCTGCGCGTGGTCTACCAGTACTACTGCCGCAACCACCCGCGGCCGGACGAGCCGCAATACCCGCTGTGGATGGGGTTGCGCGCCGACTCGACCCTGACCGGCGCCGGTCTGCGCGCCCGGCTCCAGGAGTGCACGGGCTACCAGTCGCCGCCCGCCGAACGCAGCGCGCCGCAACAGCGCAACCTGGACGACATCCTCGCCGTCACCAGGATCCCGGAGAGCACGCTCGCGTCGCACCTCACCTTCGCCACGTTCACGTTCCGCGACATCGTGCACCACCGGCTCGGCGGGCGGAACCCGTTCGGCAACAGGGGAGTGCGGTACACGGGGTCGCACGACGACGCGGCGTTGAACGCGGGCGTCGAGCGGTTCAGCCCCACGCCGTCGGCCGCGCGCGACCTGTCCTACGACAGCGATCCGACCGGCGCGGTGTCGATCCCGGTCGTCACCGTGCACGCGATCGGCGACCCCACGGCGTTCGTGGAGCACGAGTCGGCGTACCGGGCGAGCCGGGTCGGCGCGGGGACGGCGGAGCACCTCGTGCAGGCGTTCACCACGGAAACCGAGCACAGCGCGCTCAGCGACGCCGAGTACGCCGCCGCGCTGCGGGCGCTCGTGACCTGGGAGAGCACCGGCCGCAAACCCACGCCCGCCTCGATCGCCGCCGACTGCCCGGCCGCGGACGCGAAGTACGGCACGGGCTGCTTCTTCGACCCCGCCTACCAGCCCGCGCCCTACTCGGCGCACGTGTACCCGCGTCCCGGCGGCACCCGCTGGCCCGCGATGACGGCACAGCAGGAACGGCTGTGGGAACGGCTGGGCCGAGTGGGTATCGCGCACTGACTGCGCCTTCCCGAAGCAACGCGGTGGCTCTCCGAGGTGTCCTACTCACTGAGGGGAGTGGCGGTCACCGAGCACCGCCACGGTGAGGGGAGTCCGCATGTCCCGCAGAACCAAGGCATCGGTGCTGGTCGCGGTGGTGGTGATGGTCGCCGCGACCGTCCCGGCCACCGCCGAGCCACCGGAACGGGCGCAGGCGCAGCCGGTCGGCGCGCAAGTGGACGGCACGGTCACGCTGGTGACCGGCGACGTCGTCACCGTCAGGGGCGACCGCGCTCAGGTGCGCCCCGGTCACGGACGCGCCCACGTGCGGTTCGTGCAGCGGTTGGACGAGCACGGCGACCTGCACGTGCTGCCGACCGACGTGCTGGGCGACGTGCGGTCCGGCTCGCTGGACGAGCGGCTGTTCGACGTCACCGGACTGATCCGGGCCGGCTACGACGACCGGTCGACCCGTGTCACGCCGCTGATCGTGACGTCGACCGGCCCGGCCGTGGCCGGTGAGCCGCTGACCAGCATCGGCGGGTACGCGGTCAAGGCGCCGAAGGACACCGCGTTCTGGGCGGGCGCGCGTGCCGCCGGCGTGGCGAAGGTCTGGCTGGACGGCCCGGTCCGGGCCACGCTCGACCGCAGCGTCCCGCAGATCGGCGCGCCGACGGCGTGGGAGGCGGGGCTCACCGGCGCCGGCGCGAAGGTCGCGGTGCTGGACACCGGGGTCGACTCGACGCACCCGGACCTCGCGGGCGCCGTCGTGGAGTCGCGCAACTTCACCGACAGCCCCGACACCGACGACCGCGTCGGCCACGGCACGCACGTCGCCGCCACCATCACCGGCTCCGGCCGCTACCAGGGCGTGGCGCCGGACAGCGCGGTGCTCAACGGCAAGGTGCTCGGCGACCAGGGCGGCGGCTACGAGTCGGACATCATCGCGGGCATGGAGTGGGCCGTGGCGGCGGGCGCCGACGTGGTCAACATGAGCCTGGGCAGCTCGATGCGCACCGACGGCACGGACCCGATGTCGCTGGCCGTGAACCAGCTGACCAGCTCCAGCGGCGCGTTGTTCGTCGTCTCGGCGGGCAACAGCGGTCCGTCCGACCAGACGATCGGCAGCCCGGCCGCGGCCGAGCTGGCGCTCACCGTCGGCGCGGTGGACCGGTCCGACCAGCTCGCGGAGTTCTCCTCGCGCGGACCGCGCTGGGGCGACGACGCGATCAAGCCGGACATCACCGCGCCGGGCGTGGACATCGTCGCGGCCAGGGCGAAGGAGGGCAGCGTCGGCACGCCGGTCGGCGACGCGCACGTCGCCCTGTCCGGCACGTCGATGAGCTCGCCGCACGTGGCGGGCGCGGCGGCGATCGTCGCCGCGCAGCACCCGGACTGGACGGCCGCGCAGATCAAGGGCGCGCTCATGGCGAGCGCGAAGCCCAACGCCGACCTGACCGTGCACGAGCAGGGCGCGGGCCGGGTCGACGTGGCCGCGGCCGTCACGCAGACGCTGGCGGCCGAGCCCGCGTCGCTGAGCCTGGGCGTGGCCCAGTGGCCGCACGCCGACGACCAGCCGATCGAGCGGAAGATCGCCTACCGCAACGCGGGCACGACGCCGGTGACGCTGACGCCGACCGCCGACCTGCGCGACCCGGCGGGCAACCCCGCGCCCGCCGGCATGGTCACGTTCTCGCCGTCGACGCTCACCGTCCCGGCGGGCGGTGAGGCCGCCGTCGTCGTCACGGTCGACACCTCGCTGGACGCGCCGGACGGCCGGTACGGCGGCGTCGTGGTGGCCACCGGCGGCTCGACGCCGCTGCGCACGCCGATCGGCGTGACCAAGGAGGTCGAGAGCTACGACGTGAAGATGACGTTCCTCGACCACACCGGCGCGCCGACGCCGGAGTACTTCTTCCGGTTCGTCGACGTGAACCACCGCAAGGCGTACCTGGGCCACGACCCCTCCGGCACCGTCGTCGTCCGCCTGCCCAAGGGCACCTTCTACGGCGACGCGTTCATCCAGACCAGGGCGACCGGGCAGCTCACCCAGGTGATGGAGCCCAGCGCCACCGTCACCGGACCCACCGAGTTCGTGTTCGACGCCCGCGCGGGCAAGCCGATCGCGCTGTCGGTGGACGAGCAGGACGCGGAGGTCGGCTTCACGGAGGTGATCTTCAGGCGGACGATGGCGTGGGGCGACACGGGCACCGGCTTCATCGGGTTCCCGCCGGGCGCAGTGCTGTTCGCGCCGTCGAAGACCTCCGCGCCCGGCGCGGCGAGCTTCACGGTGGCCGGGCGACTCGCCAAGCCGGACGGCGACGGGACGTTCGTCGGCAGCCCGTACCAGTACTCGGTGTCGTGGCGGCACGACGGCGCGGTGCCCGAACGGCTCGACCGGGCGTTCCAGCGCCGTGACCTGGCGAAGGTCAAGTCGCGGATCGCCTCGTCCGCACCCGGCACGACCGGGTTCCGCGACCAGATGGCGGGCGGACCGCTGCCGTTGGAGATCACCGAGTACTACTCGCCGGGCGTCGACTGGTACAGCGACTTCGTGCAGATGCCGGAACCGCAGGCGTTCCCGCCGCAGAGCTTCCAGTCGACCTCGCTGCCCCGTCGGTTCGCCGCGGGTCGCACGGTCGACGAGAAGTGGAACGCCGCCGTGTTCGGGCCGGCGTTCCCGGCCTCGAACCGCGACTACGAGTGGGCGGGGCGGCTCGGCGACGAACTCGTGGTGTCGGCGCCGATGTTCTCCGACCAGGACCCGAACCACTACGGGTACTCGGACGTCACGGCGGCGAAGACGACGCTGCACCGCGACGGCGTGCTGCTCGCCGAGTCGCCTTACGACGGGTACGTGTCGGGCGTGGTGCCGGCGGGCAAGGGCACCTACCAGGTGCACGCCGAGGCCGAGCGGTCCGGTGTGGCCGAGCTGTCCACGCGCGTGGTGGCGGACTGGTCGTTCACCTCGGAGCACGTGGCCGGCTCGGACCCGGCGGGGTTGCCGCTGCTCGTGGTGCGGTTCGCGCCGTCGTTGGACGCGCAGAACCGGGCGGCGGCCGGGCGGCCGTTCGCGATCCCGGTGTACGTGCAGCGCAACGGGGTGACCGGCGCCGAGGGTGTGGCGAAGCCCGCCGTGCAGGTGTCGTTCGACGACGGCACGACGTGGCGGCCGGCGCCGCTGGTCAAGGTCGGCGGGCGCTGGCTCGCGGCCGTCGTCCACCCGGCCGGCGCGAAGTTCGTCTCGCTCAAGGCGCAGGCGCGCGACGCCGCGGGCAACGCGGTCGACCAGACGATCATCCGGGCCTACGGGCTGCGGTGATCGACCGCCGGACGCGCCCGGTCACCGGCCGGGCGCGTCCAGCGGGTTGCCCGTCACCTGCCGCGCCCAGCCGTCGCGCACCAGCCCGGCGGCGGCGCAGTGCGGTTTGCGCTCGGCCTGGTCCCGGGCCCGGGCCAGGAAGGCGTCGACGAACCCGAGCCGCGGGTAGCGGGTCACGACGTCGTCCTTGACCTGCTGGGCGAACCGGCCCAGCCCGCGCCCCGACACGTCGGCGGCCACCGCGACCTGCAACAGGTGGCTCTCCGGGTCCACCTCGGCGGGCACCTCGTCGCGCAGGTGCCGCACGATGACCTCCGCCAGCCGGTCCCGTCGCACCCGGCCCCACCCGGCGCCGGCCGCGAACACCCACGCCACGTGCCCGCTCGCCTCCTCGTACGGCAGCGTGTGGCTGTCGAACGGCGGTGTGAGCGCGAGGTCGTGCAGGAGGGCGGCGACGTACAGCAGCTCGCGGTCGTGGGCGATGTCCACGTCGGCCGCGTACGCGACGGCCAGCGAGTAGGCGCGCAACGAGTGGTTCAGCAGCCAGGGCTCGGCGTACTCGTGGCATACCTCGAGCGCGGCGGCGGCGGCCTTCGAGTCGGGCCGGGCGAAGATGAAGTCCACGTCGTGCAGCGTAGGTGGGTGGGAACCGCGGGTGGGGAATCCGGAGCGGGCGTGTGGCGCCCGGCCGGATCGCTACGACACCACGCCGTCGGCGACCAGGCCCGCCCAGATCGCCTCGCCGACCGCGGTCAGCGCCGACTGGGGCCGGATCATCACGGTGAACGCGCCGATCCGGCCGTCCGCGTCCAGCTCGATCAGGTCGATGCCCTCGACCTGCCTGCCGCCCACCGCGGTGCGGAAGTGCAGGACGTGGCCGCCCGGCCCGTCGTACTGGCCGACGTACCGGAAGTCCTCGAACGTCCGCTGGAGCACGCGGAACAGGGCCCGCACGGTGTCGATTCCCTCGAACGGCTGAAACTTCACCGGGCTGTGGAACGTGATGCCGTCGCTGAAGAACTCCGTCGCGCCGACGATGTCGCCCGCCTCGACGGCCGCCTTGAACCGCAGTGCCGCGTTCATCCGTGCCTCCTGGTCAGATCGTGGCCGCGAGCCGCGTGCCCTGGTCGATGGCGCGTTTGGCGTCGAGTTCCGCGGCGACGTCCGCGCCGCCGATGACGTGCGTGACGACGCCGCGTCCGGTGAGCGCGTCCACGAGGTCGCGCACGGAGTCCTGGCCCGCGCACACCACGATCGTGTCGACGTCCAGCACCCGGGGCCGTTCGCGCCGGGGCCCGAACGTGATGTGCAGGCCGTCGTCGTCGATCCGCTCGTAGTTCACGCCGGTCAGCTGCTCGACGCCCTTGGCCGCCAGCGCCGCCCGGTGCACCCACCCCGTGGTCTTGCCGAGGCCCTTGCCGATCCGGGACGTCTTGCGCTGCAACAGGTACACCTGGCGGGCGGGCTCGGCGGGCTTCGGCGCGGTGACGCCGCCGCGCACCAGCTCGGGGTCGGTGACGCCCCACTCGGCACGCCACTCGTCCACGTCGAGCGCGGGGGAGGAGGCGTGGGTCAGGAACTCGGTCACGTCCACGCCGATCCCGCCCGCGCCGATCACCGCGACCCGGTCGCCGACCGGCGCGCCGTGCCGGACGACGTCCACGTAGGACAGTGCGCGCTCGACGCCCGGGATGGCGGGCACGCGCGGCGTGACGCCGGTGGCGATCACGACCTCGTCGAAGCCGGCCACGTCGTCGGCGGTGACCTTGGCGCCGAGGTGCAGCTTGACGCCGGTCAGCTCGATCCGCCGCCGGTAGTAGCGGATCGTCTCGGTGAACTCCTCCTTGCCCGGGATGCGGCGGGCGATGGCGAACTGGCCGCCGATGTCGTCGTCGGCCTCGAACAGCTCCACCTCGTGCCCGCGTTCGGCCAGCGCGGTCGCCGCCGCCAGCCCCGCCGGACCCGCGCCGACCACGGCGACCCGCTTCACCCGCCGGGTCGGCAGCAGGCGCAGCGTGGTCTCGTTGCCCGCACGCGGGTTGACCATGCAGGACGCCTTCTTCATCGAGAACGTGTGGTCCAGGCACGCCTGGTTGCACGCGACGCACGTGTTGATCTCGTCGGCGCGGCCGGTCTCCGCCTTGCGCACCCAGTCCGGGTCGGCCAGGAACGGGCGCGCCATCGACACCATGTCCGCGTCACCGCGCGCCAGCACCTCCTCGGCGATCTCGGGCATGTTGATCCGGTTCGACGTGATCACCGGGATGCCGACGTGCGGGCGCAGCTTGGCGGTGACGTTCGTGAACGCGGCGCGCGGCACGGACGTGACGATCGTCGGCACCCGTGCCTCGTGCCAGCCGATGCCGGTGTTGATGATCGTCGCGCCGGCCGCCTCGACCTCCTGGCCGAGCGCGACCACCTCGTCCCACGTCTGGCCGTCCTCGACCAGGTCGATCATCGACAGCCGGTAGATGATGACGAAGTCCGGCCCGGCGGCGGCACGGCAGCGGCGCACGATCTCGACCGCCACGCGCCGCCGGTTCTCCGCGCTGCCGCCCCAGCGGTCGGTGCGCTTGTTCGTGCGCGGCGCGAGGAACTGGTTGATGAAGTAGCCCTCGGAGCCCATGATCTCGATGCCGTCGTAACCGGCCTCGCGGGCCAGCGCCGTGGCGCGGGCGAACGCGTCGATCTGCGCGCGCACGCCGCGGTCGGACAGCGCGCGTGGCCGGAACTTGCTGATCGGGGCCTTGAGCGCGGACGCCGACACGCTCAACGGGTGGTAGGCGTACCGGCCGGCGTGCAGCAACTGGAGGGCGATCTTGCCGTCGTGCTCGTGCACGGCCTCCGTGATCACGCGGTGGTTGCGCGCTTCGCGGTGCGTGGTGAGCTTGGAGGCGAACGGGTAGAGCGAGCCGGCCCGGTTGGGGGAGAAGCCGCCGGTGACCATGAGGCCGACGCCGCCGCGCGCCCGTTCGGCGAAGTAGGCGGCCAGCGCGTCGAAGTCCTTGGCGCGGTCCTCGTTGCCGGTGTGCATCGAGCCCATCAGCACCCGGTTGCGCAGGGTCGTGAAACCCAGGTCCAGGGGCTTGAGCAGGGTGGGGTAGGCGGTCATCGCCGGTCGTCCTCTCGCATCGCGGCCAGCACCTCGTCGCACCACTCGACCAGCGCCCGCTCGGCCCGGATGCCGCCGCGCAGGACCAGGTACTGGTGCAGCGGCCGACCGGACAGGGCCGACGGGTCCGGGAAGTCCTTCTTCTCGATGGCGAGGTAGACGTCGAGGCGCTCGGCGTGCAGGTCGCGGTGCCGGGCGACCTCGCCGATCAACGCCTTCGCGTCCCCCGACGACGCGCCGCGGACCTTGACCGACAGGTCGTGCCGGATCGTCTCCGGCTCGCCGGGCGCGGCCAGCCAGCGGGCGAGCTCCTCGCGGCCGGCTTCGGCGACCTCGTACACCTTCTTGTCCGGGCGGCCGTCCTGCGCGACCTCGTGGCACGACACCCAGCCCAGCCCCACCATGCGCTTGAGCGTCCGGTAGATCTGCTGGTGGGTGGCGGCCCAGAAGAAGCCGATGGACTTCTCGAACCGCTGGGCCAACTCGTAGCCCGAGCCCGAGCGCTCGTCCAGCGACACGAGGATCGCGTGCTCCAACGCCATGGCGGTGACCGTAGCTGTGCAACGGGGTGCAGTGCAACTAGTTGCATAGCCCTACGGTCAGGAGATCGGCACGTGCATGGACACGGCGGAAACCCGAGCTGACACATCCGGTAGCCCGGGTGCCGGTGGCGCGCGTGACGCCGATCAGCCCGTCGTGCCGGCGCGGCGGCGTTCGATCAGGACTTCGATGCCGTCCAGGATCCGGTCCAGGCCGAACGTCCAGCCGTTGTCCCGGGGCGCGCCGTTGGTCGACCGCGCCGCCTCGTGCAACGCCGGGAAGCGGTCCTGGTGCTCGTGCAGGATCGTCCGCAACTGCTTCTCCGCCGTCCACGGCTGCGTGCCCGCCGTCGCGCCGGACTGGGTGTTGCGGATGTGCCCGCTGAGCAGGAACACCGCGTCCATCCGCTCACCGCCGTCGAGCCCGGTGCCGTCGAGCGCGGCCACCGCGGACTCCGTCCAGCCCACCTCGCGCGGACCGGTCATGCGCTCGCCGGTCGTCGCGGCGGGCAGCCAGGGGTGGCGGCGCCACGCCTCGCGCATCAGGTCGGACCAGGCGACGAGCCTCGGCCGCCACCCGCCCGGCACCGCGCCCAGGTCCGGCGGCTCGCCGACGGCCGACTCGATCATCACCGCGACCAGCTCGGCCTTGCTCGCCACGTGCCGGTACAGCGCCATCTTCGTGACGTCCAACCGTGCCGCGACCTGCTGCATCGACACCGACGCCATGCCTTCCGCGTCGGCGACCTCGATCGCCGCGGCGGCGATGCGGTCGACGGTGAGCGCGAGCCTCGGCGGCCGTGCGGGCTTGTCCCGCGCACCCCACAGCAAGTCCACGCCCTGGTCGTCGCTCGCCATCCGCTCACCGGCTTCCGAAATCGGGGGTTGCTCACGTTGTCGATCTGTGTCTATCGTACACCCAGTGTCCGACGGACACACAAGTATCCGCAGGACACACCGGTGTCCGACTGTGCCGATGGGGGCGTCAGAACCATGTCCGTGAAGATCTTCGTGAACCTGCCGGTGACCGACCTGACCAAGTCGATCGAGTTCTTCGCCGCGCTCGGCTTCGCGCACAACCCGCAGTTCACCGACGAGAACGCGTCCTGCGTCGTGTTCAGCGACTCCGTCTACGCGATGCTGGTGACCAAGCCGTTCTTCAAGACGTTCACCACCAAGGAGATCGCCGACGCCGCCACCACCACGGAGGCGATCATCGCGCTGTCGCTGGACAGCCGCGAGCAGGTCGACGAGCTGGCGGACAAGGCGCTGGCCTCGGGCGGCGGGTTCGTCAAGGACGCGGAGGACCACGGCTTCATGTACGGCCGCAGCTTCGAGGACCTCGACGGCCACGTGTGGAACGTGTTCTGGATGGACGAGTCCGCCGTCTAGCGGTCAGTCGCTCCAAGGGACGCGCGGAGGGCCGGTCGCACGCCGGCCCTCCGGACCTGCCGGGCGGCGGGGGAGCGCAGGGTTCTCCCGCCGCCGCCCGGCTGATCACCCGAGCCCGAGGACCGGGCCGGGTGATCAGCCGGTGACCGGCGGGCGTCAGCCGATTTGCCACTGCTGGTCGGCCGCGCCGACGCAGTCCCACATCACGACCGCCGCGCCGTTGCCCCGGTTGGCGGCGGGGATCGTCAGGCACTTGTTGTTCGAGTTCCGCAGCTCGCTGCCGTTGAACCGCCACTGCTGCCCCTGACAGTCCCACTGGTTGAGGCCCGCTCCGTTGGCGCCGTTGCTGTCGTTGACGTCGAGGCACCTGCCGCTGAACACGTTGCGGTACTCGCTGCCGTTGCTCTCCCACTTCTGGGTGTCGCCACCGGTGCAAGTCCACATGGCCACGGCGCCGCCGTTGGCCGTGTTGCCACCCCGCACTTCGAGGCACAACCCGCTCAGCCTCGACACGATCTGGACGCCGGCCTCCGCCTGCTCGGACCGCGGCTGCGGCGCGGTGCCCGCCGAGGCCGAGGCGCTGACGAGACCGCCGACTGCCAGCGCCGCGGCGGCCACGCCCGTGAGAAGCCCTTTCGAACCGGACCGGATCATGGTGTCCTCCCCTTGAACCTCTGGTGCAGGTCCGCGCTGCCACGCGACCTGCACTGAACCCTCCGCCGGGTGGCGGCTCGGCGGGTATCCCGAAACTTGGGGATGCCGGGCGGGCGTCCGCGGCGTTGCGGCGCGGACGCGAACGGCTCACACTGCGCGGTGTGGACCGTTCGGGGGAGCGGTTGCTGCGCGAGTTGACCGCGGCGACCGGACAGGGTGCGAGCTGGGGCGAGTCCGGCGCGGAACTCTCACGGGCCCTCGCGTCCGTGGTGCCGCACGACGGGGCGCGCTTGACGGGTCTGAATCCGGCGACCGGGTTCGGACCGGCTTCGTTCAGCTTCTGGCACGGTTACGAAGCGGACTTCGGCCAGGGGTTGCTGCACGGTTGCCACACGGGCCAGGACCCGTGCCTGCGCGAGGATCTCGCGCGCCGACCGGTCCCGGTCGACGTAGTGGCGGGCGCGGGCGACGGCCCGCGGCACCGCGCGGTGCGGCGGCTGTTCGCCGATCACGGCGTCCACAGCGAGCTGCGGCTGCTGCTGCGGGACGTCCGCGGCGTGTGGGGGACACTCGGCCTGATCAGGGCGCGCGACGCCCGACCGTTCAGCGACGAGGACCTCGGCAACGCGGCGCGGCTCGGACCGACCTTGGCGGCGTTCCTCCGCCGGTACGTGACCGCGGGCCCGCTGGTGCCCGACACGGAGAGCCCGCCGCCGGGCGTGATCGTCCTCGGCCCGGACCACGAGATCAGAGCGGCCACTCCGGCGGCGCTCGCCTGGCGGGAGCGGCTGGAGAGCCGCCTGCGCGCTCCGGAGTGGACCGGCAGGTCCTTCTTCGCCGGGATGTCCGCCCTGGCCCGCACCCCGGCGGGCGCGCCGCTGGTGCTGGGCCCGGCGGCGAGCTACGGGCGGTGGATCGCGTGCCAGGCGGAGCGGCTGGACGCCGATGGCGCGGGCGACGTGGCGGTCGTCATCCAGGCGGCCACGGCCGCGCAACTGCTCCCGTCCTTCTGCTCCTGGTACGGCATCACGGCCCGCGAACGCCAGGTCGTCGAGCAGTTGCACGCGGGTGCGGCGCCCAAGCACATCGCCCGCAGGCTCGACCTGTCGGTGCACACGGTCAACGACCACCTGAAGGCGGTCTTCCGCAAGACCGGCGCCCAAGGCCGTGACGAGCTCATCGCCGCGATCAACTGACCGTGCCGGAGGCGGCTCGCCGGGGGTGGCCGGATGCGGCGGCGCGGGCGCAGGAACCCGCGCCGCCGCCCGACGCGGGTCAGAACTGCAAGGACCAGCCGTTGATCCGGCCGGTGTCCGCGGACGCGACGTCCTGCACGCGCAGCTTCCACGTGCCGTTGGCCGGTTCCGAGGACGCGTTCACCGTGTAGGTCGTCACGATGTCGTTCGCGCTGTCGTTGCTGGACGTCTTCACCCGGTACGCCGAGCCGTCCGGCGCGACCAGGTCGATCACCAGGTCGCCCCGGTAGGTGTGGGTGATGTCCACGCCCACCGCGAGCGCCGACGGCGCGTTGCCCGCGACCCCGGACACGGTGATCGGGCTCTCGACCGTGGTCAGGTCGGGGATCGTCACGTCCGCCGGGTTCTCGAACCGCGGCCCGGGCGGGGTGCCGCCGGAGCCGGCCAGCGTCCACAGGGCGTAGGCGATGGCGTCGCTGTTGCGGTCCAACGCGGTCACGTCGACGTTGCTGATCGTGTCGCACGAGCGGTGGTAGCAGCGGTCGAAGGCGACGCCCGCCGTGCCGCCCCACTTCTGCGCCTGCGCGGACGTCTTGGTGACCTCGGCGCCGGTGAACGTGCCGCCGACCGGGATGCCCGCCCTGGCGAACGCCGCGTGGTCGGACCGCCCGCCGACCGACGTCAACTCGGTCGGCACGCTGAACGCCGCCTGAAGAGTCTGCTGCAGCAGCAGCGACCCGGACGGCTGACCGGAAGCGCTGTAGACGAAGTAGCCCGGGTTCGGCGAGCCGATCATGTCGAAGTTCAGGTACGCCTTGATCCTCGACCGCTCGGTCGTCGGCAGGTTGTTCACGTAGTAGGTGGAGCCGATCAGGCCCAGCTCCTCCGCGCCCCACCAGCCGAACCGGATGTGCTTGGTCGGCACGAGGCTCTGGCGCGCCACGGTCAGCGCGACCTCCAGCAGTCCCGCCGAGCCGGTGCCGTTGTCGTTGATGCCGGGGCCCGCGCTCACGCTGTCGAGGTGGCCGCCGAGCATCAGCACGTCGTTCGGGTCGCCGCCCGGCCAGTCCGCGATCAGGTTGTACCCGGTCGCGCCGTTGCTGGTGAACTGCTGCACGGACGTCTGGTACCCGGCCGCGTCGAGCTTCGCCTTGACGTGGTTGACCGACGCCAGGTAGCCGGGCCTGCCGTGCGCCCGGTTGCCGCCGTTGTTGGTGGCGATCGTCTGCAGGTCGTTCAGGTGCGCCTGGACGTTGGCCACCGGGATGTCCGGCACGGCCGGCGCGGTCACCGGGGCCGCGGTCACGACCGGTGGGCTCAACAGGGCCGCGGCGAGCACCAACGCGCTCGCCGCGGGGATCGTCCTTCTCAGGGACATGGCTGCCTCCGCAGGGTTTGGGATAGCCACGCACGAGCGTGCGGGCTGCGCCATCCCCGCGGTAGCGACTTTCGTCGTGGCACGTTCGGACGCAAGCCGGGTAATTTCTGCACACTCGATAACTTCAGTGCAGACAGAAACCGACTTCGCGTCCGAACGCGCGGCACGCAAGGGATCTACTGCTGGGCGCGTTGAGCACGAGCCCGCCGCTTGCCCTCGTGCATCGCCTGCACGCGGGCGACCGGGATGGTGTGCCCCTCGGCGACCAGGTCGTCCGGCAGCCGTTGCGGCGCGGGCATCCGCGAGTGCCACGGGTCGCCGTCGCCGAGCAGCGCCGGGGCGGTCTTGACCGTGAAGTCGGCGGGCTTCACGGCGTCGAGGTCGTCCCAGTCCACCGGGAACGACACCGTGGCGCCCGGCCGGATCCGGGGGCTGTACGCGGCGGCCACCGTCGAGCCGTAGGCCCGCGTGGAGTCGAGGAACACCCGCCCGCCCCGGTCGTCCTTGATGAACGCCGTGGTCGCCAGGTCGGGGTCCAGCCGCTCGGCCCGTGCCGCCAGCGCCCGGGTCGCGGCGGCCACGTCGTGGTCGACGCCCTCCACGGGCACGAACACGTGCACGCCCTTGGAGCCGCTGGTCTTCACCACGCCGGACAGCCCGTCGTCGGCCAACGCCCGCCGCACGAGCTTCGCCGCCGCCACGACCACGTCGAAGCCCGAGCCCTCCGGCGGGTCGAGGTCGAGCACGAGGTAGTCGGGCCGGTCGAACGCGCCGGCGGGCGCCAGCGTGACGTGGTACTCGACCGCGCGCTGGTTGGCGAACCACAGCAGCGTGCGCCGGTCCTCGCACAGCGCGTACCGGATCTCCCGCTTGGACGTCTCCGCCCACAGGGGCACGGTCCGCACCCACGGCGGCGTGTACTTCGGCAGGTTCTTCTGCGTGAACGGCTCCTGGCCGGGCCGCACCCGCACCACCGAAAGCGGTCGCCCGGCCAACGCCGGGATGATCCGGTCGCGCACCGCGTCGAGGTAGTCGACGAGGTCGCCCTTGGTCGCCTCGGCGCCGTCGAACAACGGCTGGTCGAGGTTCGTCAGCGCCACGCCGTCCCGCTCTTCACCCATCGCACCACCCTTGCGGTTGACCGTGCCGCAGGCAAGCGGGACACGGCCCGCTCCGCGAGGGGAACGGGCCGTGTCCGCGTTCGGTCAGGCGGGGAGCCGCCAGACCTGGTTCGACGAGGCGAAGCAGTCCCAGAGCTGCAACCGGGTGCCGTCGGCCGAGCTGGGTCCGGTGGCGTCGAGGCAGCGGCCCGAGGCGGGGTTGCGCAGCGTGCCGTCGGAGGCGGCCTGCCACTTCTGCGCGCCCGTGCCGTTGCAGTCCCACAGCTGGACGACGGTGCCGTTGGCGGTGCCCGCGCTCGCCACGTCCAGGCACTTGCCGAGGGCGCGCAGCGAGCCGTCGCCGGCGACCGTCCAGCTCTGGGCGTTGGTGCCGTTGCACGTCCACAGCTGGACCGCGGTGCCGTTGGCCGAGGACGCGCCGGCCACGTCGACGCACTTGCCCGCGATGCCGGTGATGGGACCGGTGCGGCCGGGCGGGGTGGTGCCGCCCATGACCGTGTCGTAGATGGCGCTCAGGAGGGAGGTGCCGCCGGTGGTGTCCTGCGACAGCTCCCAGTTCATCACGCCGCCCGCGTTGGCCATGGCCCACTGGGTTTTGCGCTTGATCGTGGGCACGCCGTTGTAGCACTGCTGGACGCCGCTGACGGTGACGCAGTCGCGGTTGGCGTTGGCCGGGTCCATGGCGACGAGCTGCGCGTAGGTGTAGTAGTTCGGCCTGCTGTAGAACGGCACGCCGAGCACGGCCTTGGCGGAGGGCAGGCCGCGTGACTTCCAGTAGTTGACGGTGCCGATGGACCAGTCGTAGTTGGCGTGCGGGCTGCCGCCGTCGTAGGCCATGATGTTGAGCCAGTCGACCTGGCCGAACACGGCGGTCTGAACGCCTTCCGCGGTGCCGCCGCCGGACACGACCGCGGCGGTGAGGAGCTTGCCGCGGCTGTGCATGGCGGTGCTGAGCTGTCCCATGAGCGCGGTGAAGTTGGTCGCCGACGTGCCGGGATCCGGGTACTCCCAGTCGATGTCGACGCCGTCGAGGTTGTACTGGTTCACCGCGCCGACGACGGCGTTGACGAACGTGGTGCGGCTGGTCGCGTTGGCGGCCAGGGCCTCGAACGCGGAGTCGTTGCCGTCGTTCCAGCCGCCGATGGCGAGCGAGACGCGCACGCCGTTGTCGTGCGCGAGGATGACCAGGGACGAGAGCTTGCCCGGGTCGGGGATGGCCTGGAGCGTGCCGTTGGCGTTGGGCAGGGCGAACGCGTAGTTGATGTGGGTGAGCTTGGTGTACTGGACGGCGTTGACGCTGCCCGCCCACGACGGCAGGTAGCCGACGCTCTTGAAGCCGTTGGGCAGGACGGTGGCCTGTGCCGCCGGTGCGGTGGCGACGGCCACCGCGAGGCCGGCCGCCGCGGTGGCGAGGGCGAGGCCCGCGGCGCCCCACCGGGTTGACGCGCGCCGTGATGGTGCGGGGGACTGCATGGGGACGTGGTCCTTTCACAGGGATGACCATGGCCGTCGTTCGCGCGGATGGCGGCGGATCCGCGTGGTCGCCGGCAGGGGACTCGGCAGCCGCGGCCGACCTTACTAGCGCACTTGATTCAAGTCACGATAAAAGTCGACGGGCGCCGCGATGACGAGTTGTCGCAGGCGGGAGGGGTCGGCGATGACGTCGTAGGCGGCGATCCGGTCGTCCCGGACCGTGACGGTGAGGGCGAGCCGGAGCCGTCCGCGCGGTGCGACGACGATGCCGACGCGACCGTCCACGAGGGCCGGTTCGGCGTGGCGCGCGTTCGCGGCGAGGACGACGGTCTCGGCGGCGACGGCGTGCGCGCCGCGGACCTCGGTCGCCGTGCCGGGTGGCAGGACGGCGGGGTCGGCGCGGCGGACGACGTCGGGGTCGAGCACGGCGAGCAGCGCGTCGAAGTCGCCCGCGCGTGCGGCGGCGAGGAAGGCGTCCACGACGTGCCGGTGGCGGGTGAGCTCGGCGTCGGGGAGCGTGGTGGCGCCGCGGACCTTGTGCCGGGCGCGGCTGGCGAGCTTCTTGGTGGTGGCCGTGCTGCGGCCGACGATCGGCGCGATCCGCTCGAACGGCACGGCGAACGTGTCGTGCAGGACGAACGCGACGCGTTCGGCGGGCCCGAGGGCGTCGAGGACGACGAGCAGCGCCCGCCCGACCGACTCGGCCAGCACCGCCTCGGTCTCCGGGTCGTCGTCGGCGGGCAGGTCGGGCACCTGGTCGACGGTGTCCTCTCGGCGGGCCCGGCGGTGGCGGAGCACGTCCAGGCACACGCGGGAGACGACGGTGCGCAGCCAGGCGGCGAGGTTGTCGATCCCGTCGGCGTCGACCCGGCCCAGCCGCAACCAGGTCTCCTGCACGGCGTCCTCGGCTTCGGGCAGGGAGCCGAGCATCCGGTGGGCGACCGCGCGCAGGTGCCCGCGGTGCGCCTCGAATCGGTCCGCCAGCTCGTCGCGCATCGGTGCCCTCCCGGTCGTCTACCGGGTGGACGAGCCGGCGCGGCGAAAGGTGACGGGCTCGCGCGGCCGACGTGGCAGCCGTGACGCGGGCTACCGGCGGGTAGGTCGATCGGCTAGGTTCCGGGCGTGACCGAACCGAACGCACGGGCGCACGTCGACGTCGAGGTCCCGGTCGACGAGGTGTACGCCCTGGTGAGCGATCTGCGCGGCCTGGCGGGCGTGGCCGAGGAGTACTCCGGTGGGCGGTGGCTCGCCCCGGCGACGGGTCCCGCGGTGGGCGCCCGCTTCGTCGGGTCGAACCGGCGCGGCTTCCGGGTCTGGCGCACGGTCTCGACGGTGACCGACGCGGGGCCGACCCGGTTCGCGTTCGAGGTGCGGTCCCTCGGGGTGCCGGTGTCGCGCTGGCAGTACGACCTGGAGCCGACCGCCACCGGCTGCCGCGTCACGGAGAGCACCTGGGACCGCCGCCCGGCGTGGTACCGGCCGCTGACCGTGCTGGCGACGGGCGTGCGCGACCGGGACACGCAGAACCAGCGCAACATCGAGCGCACCCTCGACCGGTTGAAGGCGGTGGCCGAGGGTGCGCGTCGGGTGGAGTGATCCCTTTCGCTCGCACGTTCGGAAATCGCATTTCCGGACGGCGTGCGAATCGTTCTCGGGGCTTTTAGGTTAGCCTCCCCTTAATGATTTCGTGTTGCGGCGTCCGGTGGTCGGTGGCAACGTCCAGGTGAGGAAACTGCTGCCCAGAGGAGCGGTCATGACCACCACGGAAATGCCGGCAGTCAGCTCGTGCACGGTCACGGGTTGTTCGTACAACCACGACGGTTGTCACGCTTTCGCGATCACCGTGAGCGGTGCGAACGGCGCCGCCGACTGCGGAACGTTCATCCCCCTGGCCCGCAAGGGCGGTCTGCCGAAGGTCGTCGCGCAAGTCGGCGCGTGCTCGCGCACCGACTGCATCCACAACGCCGATCTGGAGTGCACCGCCTCCGGCGTGCGCGTCGGGCCCGGCCAGGGTGACCACGCCGCCAACTGCCTCACCTACACCAGGGCGTCGGGCGCGGCGAGCCCGACGACGTCCTGAGGGCCCCACCCGACCGCCGCCGGCCGGTCAGCACCCCTCAGAGCTGACCGACCGGCGGGCGGGACGGCGTCTCAGCGCCGTCGGTGGTGCCGCGCGACCGCGAGCGTGGCGGCCAGCAGCACCAGGTTCTTCAGCACGAACTCACCGGTGACGCTGAGCAGCAACGGGTTGCCGTGGCGGAACGCCATCGCCGGCTGCACCACCAGCACGAGGAACGTGCCGAGCAGGTGCAGCGCCGCCAAGGCCGCGACCAGCCGCACCTGGACCGCCACGATCAGCGCCATCCCCACCAGCACCTCGAACACGCCGATCGTCGGCACGAACCAGGACGCCGGCAGGAACGGCACCGTGGCGGCGACCAGGTCGCGCACCGGCGACGTGCCCGCGACCTTCAGCACCCCGAACCACAGGAACACCACGCCCAAGGCGATCCTCAGCAGCGGGACGCTCCGGTCCAGCACGCCGTCCACCGCGCGCGACGCCCCGTCGAGCAACGCCGTGCGCGACGACCCGGCGGACGGCGCGTGGTCGGTCTCCGGCACGTCGGTCAGCTCCCTGGTCATCCGTCATCCCCCTCGTCGTGGTCCGGGTCAGGCGCCGGACCGGCGTGCGGCCGTGAGCGTGTCGCCCAGCGACCGCAACCGCGTGTCCGTCCGCTGGACCTGCTCGGCGACGACCTCCAGCGCCCGGTTCAGGTGCGGGCGCACCATCCCCGGCCACTCGACGCCCGCGGCCCGGTCACGGGCCTCCGCGGTCGGCTCCGGGAACGCCGCGGCCACCGCGTACACGACCGCGCCGAGCACCGCGTCCAGCACGAGTTCCGGCAGCAGCGACATCACCAGGTTCGGCAGGTGGCCCGCCTCCTCGTCGCCCGACCGCGGCTGCCACGGGTCCAGGTGCTGCCGGACCGTCTCCCACAGGCCCGCGTCGACCGCGCCGACGCCGTGCCGACCGGCCCACTGCAACGCGTCCGCCCTGGTGACGGTGGCGGCGAGCACCTGGCGGGCGTCCACGCCGATCCGCAGCAGCTCCGCCAGGTCCAGGTTCTCCGGCGCGCCCATCAGGGACGGCCGCAGGTCCATCGCCACCTGGTGGTGCCAGCGCGTCGCCCACACCGCGCGCCACCACATCGCCTCCTGGGTGGCCGGTCGGGACAACCACACCGCGATGTTGCGGAAGTAGGCCTTGATCTCCTCGTACGCGGCCCGCCCCGACTCCGACGCGGCGAACCCGACGCTCTTGATCGGGTCCTCCGGCACGGTCGGGTCGCCCACCAGGTTGACGTTGAAGAAGTGGTGCCACGTGGCGTCCACCGCCACCCGGCCCACGCCGACCTGGTGCCCGTCGTACGCGCCGATCGCGCCGAACGTGCTCGCGTCCAGCCGCCCCTTGCGCGGGTCGCGGTCCGCGGCCCGGGCGTTGAGCGTCGACCACGCCACGACCTCCGGCGCGAGGCCCGCCGGGTACTCGGTGATCTCGTACCCGTCGAAGGCGAACGACCTGGTCAGGTCGTCCGGCACGTAGCACTCGCCCTCGTGCGGGTGGTCCGGCAGCACGCGGATCGTGCCGCGCGGCCCCGACAGCAGCGGGTGCGGGTAACCCTGGTGCGCCCACTTCGGCGAGTCCGACGTCGCGTACATCCGCGGCGTGATGACCTGCGGGATGTCGTCGGACTGGTCGTTGAGCTGGAACAGCGGGTCGTGGCCCTCGGACAGCGTGTCGTTGCGGTCGGGCCCGTCGATCGACGGCGCGACCGGCTCGCCGTTCGGGCCGGGGTCCGGCCAGTGCCACTTGCGCATGCTCCGGACCCGCGGCAGGTCGCCGCACAGGGACACGCCCAGGTCCTCGTGGTCGCCGGTGGCGAACACGCCGCCGCCGGCGTCCATGAACTCCGCCAACGCCCGCAACTCGGTCTCGTCCAGCGGCGCGCGGTCCGCGCGGGCCACGCCGAAGAGCCAGATCTGGTTGTACTGGCCCAGGTCGTGCCCGTCGAACCGGAAACCCGGGAGGTCGGCGGACAGCGCGGGCAGGTTCTCCTCGCGGTGCGCCCTCGTCACCTCGAACCGGACCCACGGCCCGGGCGGCGTGGACAGCACGTCCACGAGCGTGGCCAGGCCGAAGTCGGCCCGGTCGAAGCTCGCCGTCCCGTCGGTCACCATCAGGATCCGGACGGCGTCCGGCTCGGCCAGGACCGATGTGCTCGGCATGGGTGTTCCCCCTCGGTTCACGGTGTCATCCCTTCGATCTCGACCAGCAGGTCCGGGCGGCAGACGTCGACGGTGAACACCGCGATGTCCGCGCGCCGGGAGAATTCGTCGCGGCACAGCCGCGTCACGACCGGCACGTCCTCGGGTCGCTTGACGTAGACCTTGATCGCGCGCAGGTCTTCGAGGCGGTAGCCGCCGTCGATGCCGTGCCCGGTCAGGTTGTCCGCGCCGATGAGCGCGGCGATGTTGGCCAGCGTCACCTGGACCTGGCGCGCCACGTCGCCGGGCGCCACGGTGGCGTGGTCGAGGATGCTCGCGGTGCCCGACACGTACAGCGAGCCCCGGCCCTGCTCCGGCTTCAGGTACGTCGCCCGCGCGAAGCTCGGCGGCCTCGGCCCGTACTGCTCGGGGTACTCGTGCGCGGGCACCTGCAACGGGTTCTCCAGGTGCACCGCGGTGTGCGACCGGTGCGCCAGGAAGTAGAACGCGACGCCGTCGCCCAGCGAGCCGATGCCGGTCGACGCCGGCATGGCGTGCCCGCGCTCGTCGAACGCCTTGCCCCGGCCGACGCAGAAGTCCCGGTACACCTCGGTGCCGTGCGCGCTGCGCTCGGTGATGCCGTCGAGCATGTTCCACATGCGGAACACGTTCCGGTAGCCCAGGTCCTCGACCAGCTCGAACGCCGCCAGGTACGCCTGGCGCGTCGCCTCGCCGCAGTCCTCCGACGGCCCGATCCACCCGGCGCAGAACAGCAGTTCGCCGTCGTGCGCGTAGAGCAGCCCCTTGTGCTCGCCGGTCCGGACCACGCTCCCCTCCGTGTGCCAGACCTCCACCACCTCGGGCTCACCCGGCCGCACCATGTGCAGCGGGAGGACCGGCAGGCCGTGCTCCCACCGCGGCCGGCCACCCGCGGTCGAGTGGCGGACGGCGCCCAGCACGGTGTCGCCGGCCAGGACGGCGAAGTCCTCCGCCGTCCGGAACGTGCACGGCGGTGTCACGATGACGTTGCCACGCAATGGTTTCTCCCCCCTCAGAGTCGGACGGAACGCCACGCCGCGATCACGGCGAGCGCCTGTCCGGGATTGAGCCTCGGATCGCAGAGGCTCGTGTACGTGCCGGTCGGGAAGTCGTCCCAACCGCATTCCTCGACCTCGTCCGGCGTGGTCTCCAGGTGCAGGCCGCCGGCCACCCCACCGGCGGCGGGCACGATCGCCCGGAAGGCCGCGACCTCGCGGACGACCGCGTCGACCAGCCGTGTCTTGCGGCCGCGGTCGTCGGTGACCGTGTTGCCGTGCATCGGGTCGCACAGCCAGACCACCGGGTGGCCTGCCGCGCGGACCGCCTCCACCAGCGGCGGCAGCAGCTCGGCCACCCGGTCCGCGCCGAGGCGGGCGATCAGCGTCAGCCGACCGGGCTCCCGCTCCGGGTCGAGCCGCGCGCACAGCGCCCGCAGCTCGTCCGGCCGCATCCCCGGGCCCACCTTGCAGGCCACCGGGTTCGCCACCGACGCCAGCAGCCGCACGTGCGCGCCGTCGACGGCACGGGTCCGGTCGCCGATCCACGGCCAGTGCGTCGAGGTGAGCAGCGGGACGCCCCGGTCGTCCCGGCGCACCAGCGGCAGCTCGTAGTCCAGCACCAGCGCCTCGTGGCTGGTCCACAGCGACGGGTGGTGGTGGCGGAGCAGCTCCGTCGCCGACCGCGCCGCGTGGTAGCCGGCGATGAGCCTCGTCGGGTCCGCCCGCCGGGCCCACGCGTCCGCCTGCGGCGCGTTGACCAGGTCGCCCCGGTACACCGGCAGCTCCACCCCGTCGACGACCTCGGTCGGCCGCGAGCGCGGCTTGGCGAACTGCCCGGCCATCCGGCCGACCCGCACCACGGGCCGGTCGTCGTGGCCCAGGGCCGAGGCCAGCCGGTCGACCAGCGCCGCCTTGGGCGTCACGTGCCGCGGTCCGCACTCGCCGAACGGCTCGGCGCAGTCACCGGCCTGCACGACGAGCCGCCGACCGGCCGCGACCTCGGCCAGCTCGGACCGCAGCGCCGCCACCTCGGCCGGCGTCACCAGGCCGTCCAGTCGTGCCAACCTGGCCCGGAACGACCGCGCGCGGCGGTCGGGCCACGACGGCTGCTGTGCCGCGGGCAGCGATTTCCAGTGCGCCGTCTCCCATTCGGACAACACCCTGGCGTGGCTGCGCGGAACGGGCTCCGTGGACACTCGCGCCTCCGTTGATCCGGTTCCAGCTCTTGGTTTCAACGGCAATCATGCGGAAACGCGGGTTGCCTTTCGTCGGTCCCCGGGTGGATTCACCGGGTCCTCTTTCCCGTGCTGCGTCGCCCGATCGAGGTAAACCGTGAGGGGGATCGTCAAGCTCCCACGCAGGGTGGACGATAGTTCGGGGAGGGGGTGATCCCATTGTTCGCGGTGCGTGCGAAATGGGCGCGTGCTGAACGCCGGATCGCGTGACAAGGGGAGGAATAGTGTCCAGTTCCCACGTGCGTCTTGTGGTGTCGGTGCAGGCGGCCGGTTTCGAGGAGAAACCGGCGGAGGGCCACCTGGCCACCGGGCTGCTCGTCGAACCGGGCGCGGTGCTCGTGCCCGCCGCGACCGAGGGGATCGCCGAGGCGACCGCCGGCATCGACCTCCTGGTGCTGCCGCTGGGCGAGGCGGGCCGGGTCGAGCGGCTCGTCGCGGAGCGGGTGACGTTCAGCCCGCTGCCGGGCGGGAAGGGCCGTCGGTTCGCGGTGATCCGGATGGCGAACGACGACTCGCGGCACGAGCCGAACGTCGGCGAGTTCACCGGTTCCCGGTTGGACGAGGCGCTCGACCGCCACGAGGGCGACCTGTGGGCGGCGCTGGAGCACCTGGGCGTCATCGCGCCCGGCTCGCGTGACGCGGTCACGCCCGAACTGCTGCGGCGGGTGCCCGAAGTCGTGGCCGAGCAGCGGAAGCCGGAGTTCGAGGAGCCCGACGACGGCCTCGTGCCGGGCGACCGGTGCGACCTCCTGCCGACGTGCCGGAAGGAGCCCGCCTGATGGACGGGGAGGGGCGGCCATCGTGGTTGTCCCGCGCCACGGCGGTCGACGTCGCCCTGGCGGCCTCGGCCGCCGTCGTGGACGTCTTCCTGTTCTCGGCCGTCAGCAGCCGCACACCGGAGGGCGCGGGCCTGTGGTTGTTCACCGCCCTGGTCGCGGTCGGCTTCGCGGCGCTGCTGGTGCGGCGCAGGCACCCGGTGCTGGTGTTCGGGGTCGTCTGGGTGTGGGCGGTGCTCGTCACGCCGACGAGCGAGCTGGACTTCGAGCCGACCGCCATCCCGTGCGTCGCGCTGTTCACCGTCGCGCTGCGCGGGCAGCTCAGGGTGTCGGCGGGCGCGCTGCTCGCGTGCGCGGTGCTCGCCGTGCTGGCCGGGCTGCGGGAGGCCGCGTCCCGGCCGCCCGAGGCGCGGTTGGTCGCCACCTACGCCACGCTGGTGTTCTACCTGCTCGTGTACGGCTGCGTGTGGGCCGGCGGGCGGTGGGCTCGGCTGAGCCGCCAGCACGCCGAGGACCTCGAGTTCCGCCGCCGCGTGGAGGCGCACGAGGCGGTCATCGGCGAGCGCACCCGCATCGCGCGCGAACTGCACGACATCGTGGCGCACTCGGTCACCGTGATGGTGCTGCAGGCGGCGGGCGCGCGGCGGGTACTCGACAACGACCCGGTGCGGGTCGGGCACGCACTCGGCCACATCGAGGAGGCGGGCGAGCAGGCGATGGGCGAGTTGCGGCGGATGCTGACCGCGTTGCGGCTGAGCTACGACGACGAGGGGTCGTGCGACACCGTGACCGGTCGGCCGCAGCCCGGCCTGGCCGACGTCGAGCACCTGGTCGGCACCATCGCGGCGGCCGGGGTCCGGGTGCACACGAGGGTGGAGGGCGAGCCGGGCCGGCTGGCGGCCAGCGTGGACCTCGCCGCGTACCGGGTCGTGCAGGAGGCGTTGACCAACGTGACCAAGCACGTCGGACCCGGCGCGCAGGTGGACGTGCGGCTGCGGTGGGAAGTCGACGAGCTGACCGTCGAGGTCACCGACGACGGTCGGGGGCGGCGGCCGGAGCGCACGCTGTCCACGAACCACGGCCTGACCGGGCTGGTGGAGCGGCTGGCGATCGTGGGCGGGCGGCTGGAGACCGAGCCGGTGCCTGGGGGCGGGTTCCGGGTGACGGCCGTGCTGCCGGTCGCCGGGCCGGTGGCGAGCGAGCCCGTGCGGGAACCGCGGTGATCCGCGTGATGCTGGTGGACGACCAGCCGTTGGTGCGGGCCGGGCTGGCGATGCTGCTCGACGCCGAACCGGACATCGAGGTGGTCGCCGAGGCGGACGAGGGCGCGGGCGCGGTGGCGCGGGCCGAGGAACTGCACCCGGACGTGGTGCTGATGGACGTGCGGATGCCCGGCGTCGACGGGGTGGAGGCGACGCGGCGGATCATCGACGCGGACCCGGCGGGCGAGGACCACGCCACCAAGATCATCATCTTGACGACGTACCACGTGGACGAGGCGGTGTACGCGGCGTTGCGGGCCGGTGCGACCGGGTTCCTGCTCAAGGACGCGGTGCCGCGCGAGCTGGTCGACGCGGTGCGCACGGTCGCGTCCGGTGAGGCGTGGCTGGACCCGACTGTCGCGAAAGGACTGATCCGCGAGTTCGCCGCCCGGCCGCGCCACCACATGCCGACGTCGGCGGAGATGGGCGAGCTGACGGTGCGGGAGCGGGAGGTGCTGGTGCTCGTGGCGCACGGGTTGTCGAACCCGGAGATCGCCGCGCACCTCGTGGTCGGTGAGGCGACGGTGAAGACGCACCTGGGCCGGATCCTGATGAAGCTCGGGCTGCGTGACCGCGCGCAGGCCATCGCGGCGGCGTACCAGAGCGGCTTGGTCGTGCCGGGCAGCAGTCCGCCGCCGCCCGCCGGACGGCCGTCTTGATCGTTCAGGTCGGTCGGACGGGGGCGGGGCGGGCGGTGTGCGCGGTACCGTGAGGTGTGCGCATCCTCCCGCGCCGGGCACCTCGCCGTGCCGAACCGCCGAGCGTCCTGCTCGACCCGGCCACGGCGGAACTCGTGCGGCTGGGGGCGTTGCTGGAGGTCGTCGTCCAGGCCGTGGCGCTGCAGGAGCGGGCGGAGGCCGTGATCGCCGACTGCGCGCAACCCGGTGAGACGTCGTGGGAGGTCGCGCGCAGCGGCCGTGCGGTGGCGGCCCAGTACGGCAGGCTGTCCGGCTGGGCGGCGGACCTCGTGTGGCAGACCGACCGTCCCCCGCCGCCGCAGCGGATCGTCGAACTCCTCCGCTACCACTTGGGCGTGCTGGACTGCGCGCTGAAACTGGCGTTCCCCCGCTACCGCAGCGACCGCCTCGAATCCCGCCGCCTGTCCATGACGGGCCTGGGCGCCCCGGCCCGCGAACTGCGCGACCTGGAAGCGGCCCTCCGCACCCGCATCACCACCCTCTCCCCGTGAGTCCTACCTCCACCCCTCGAGAGTCCTACCCTCAGCCCGCGCGTGTCCTACGTCCAGAACGCGCGTGTCCTACGTTCAGAACGCGCGTGTCCTACGTTCAGGTACCCCGAGTTCAACGCTCAGGACAGTGGATCTTGTTCTGAGCGTTGAACTCACGTGTTCCGAACGTAGGACACGCGTGACGCGAACGTAGGACACGCGCGGGGTGGGGGTACGACTCTCGCGGTTACCAGGTGGTTCGGCCGGCGGCGAAGGGGTAGAGGGGGTTGCCGTAGGTGGGAGGGACGGGGGAGCCCGAGTCGATCTTGGCGCGGATGTCGGCGCGTTCGGCGGCGGTGGCGCCCAGGTCGTACGGGAGGTCCCAGTGCTCGGTGGCGTCGGCCGGGGTGTCGGTGCCGCCGGGACGGAGAACGTCGGTCAGCGCACGGGGCAGTTGCCACGGGAGCTTGCCCGTCGGGGTGTAGTCGCCGAACAGGAGGGACGCGAGGGCCGGACCCATCTCCTCGCCGCCCCGGTACGTCACGACGATCGCGCTCGCCAGGTCGTGCCACTCCGTGATCACGTAGGGGCGGGGGAGGACCAGCGCCACCACGACGGGAATGCCCTGGCGGTGGAAGTCCTGGATCAGCGCCAGCTGGTCCGGCGGCAGGTACGGCTGCTCCTTCGGCCAACTGGTCGCGTGGGTGTACGAGGTCTCGCCCACCGCGACGATCGCCAGCTTCGGTGACGGCCCGGTGTCCTCGTGCACGTTCACCCCGGCCTGGGCGGCACGCGCGCGGATCGCCTCCAGCATGGTCTGCGAGCCGTACTCCTGGTGGAAGTAGCTGGTCCAGATGCAGCACGCGGCCGTGTCGTCGGCACGCGGACCGGCCACCACGATGTTGTCACCGCGGTTCAGCCGCACCGGCAGCACGCCACCCGTGTTCTTCAACAACGTCATCGCCTCACGCGACGCCTGGTTCGCCAGCGCCGCGTACTCCGGCTTGTGGAACCGGTACGGCCCGTTCACCGGGTCGCCGTACGGGTTCTCGAAGACGCCGAGCTTGAACTTCAGCCGCAGCACCCGCCGCACCGCGTCGTCGATCCGCGCCGACGGCACCGCCGACGTGAACCCGCCGATGCTGAACCCGGCCGCGCCCGGGTCCGCGCCACCCATCACGTCGGAACCGGCGTTCGCCGCGCCGACCCACGACCCCGACGGCAACCAGTCGGTCGTGATCAGCCCGGTGTACCCGAGGTTCTGCCGCAGGTACGCGAGGATCTTCGCGCTGTCGCCCGCGCCCGGCCCACCGGGATCGAGCAGCGAACTGCCCGCGTACCCCGGCATGATGTTGACCGCGCCCGCCTCCATCGCGGCCCGGAACGGCGCCACGTGGTACTTGATCGTCACGTTGTCGTACACGATCAACGCCTCACCGCCCGCGCCCTCGCCCGGCCAGTGCTTCACGGTCGCCAGCACGGACGCCGGGTTCAGCTCCGGCCCGCCCTGCAACCCGGCCACCAGCGCCCGCACCTGCGCCGCCGCCACCTCGGAACTCTCGCCGTTGCCCTCCTGGATGCGCGGGTACAGCACCTTCGTGCCCACCTCGGCCAACGGCCCCAGCACACCGCGCGTGCCGACCTCCAGCTGCTCGCGCCGCTGCATGTCGCCGAGCTTGTACTGCAACGGGTAGTTCCGCGCCGCCGCCAACGCGCTCTGCAACGGGTACGTCGTCTTGTACCCGGCGATGGTGTCGCCCGCCGACACGAACGGGATGCCGAGGCGCGTGCCGCTCGACCCGAGCAGCGCGGTGTGCAGGTCCTGCGCCTCCGCCGGCCCGAAGTGCCACCCCGAACGCGGGAACACCTGGGCGTTGTAGAACAGCTGGTACGCCTTCTCCTCGATCGTCATCCGACCGAGCAGGTCGTTCACCCGCGCCTCCACGGGCTGCCGCCAGTCCTCGTACGGCTCGATCGCGCCGTTCTTGTTCAGGTCACGGCTGCCGTTCACCACCCGCACGCCGTCGTCCACCGAGGTCAACGTCGGCAGGTAGACGCTGAACGTGCGGATGTTCGACGCGCTGGTGGCGCCCGAGCCGTCCACCGCCACCACGAACCACCGGTACGTCCACCGGTCGGCGATGTCCCACGAAGGTGTGTAACCGGTGCCAGTGGGCTCGGCGACCTTGGTGTAGAGGTCGATCAGGTTGCCCGACGCGGTGAAGTCGTAGTCCGTGCGGCTGACGTTGAGCCAGACCTGGTAGCGCACCGCGCCCGGCACGGCCGCCCACGAGAACGCCGGACGCCGGGTCGACGTGATCATCGCCTGGTCGGCGGGCGCGGACAGCGCGAACCGGCCCGTCACCGCGGGCGCCTTGGTCGGCGGCGACAGCAACGGCGGGGTGGCCGCGGACGTGTCGACGGTCCCGAAGACCTGGAACTCCCACAACGACACCCCGTAGCCGGTGGCGCGCGCCGTGGCGAACAACCGCAGGTAACGACCCGTGCCGCTGACGGTGAGCCGTTCCGTGCCGCCCGCGCCGGTGGTGGTCGAGTAGATCGACGTCCAGTTCACCGCGTCGTTCGACGTCTCGAGCCGGTAGCCGCGCGCGTACGCGCCCTCCCAGTTCAGCACGACCTGGTTGACCGCGGCGACGCCGCCGAAGTCGACCCGCAGCCACTGGTTGTCGGCGAACTGGCTGGACCAGCGGGTGTTCGCGCGCCCGTCCAGCGCCGCGGCGGGTGCGTTGCCGCCCTCCCACGTCGAGGCCGCGACCTGCTTGTACTCGGAGATCGGCGTGCCGGAGGAGGAACCGCCGGTCGTGCCGTAGACCTGGAACTCCCACAGCGAGTAGCCGTAGCCGGTGGCGCGGGCCGTGCCGAACAGCCGCACGTGCCGACCGACGCCGGTGACCGGGATGCTCTGCGTGCCGCCCGCGCCGGTGGCGGTGGTGTGGATCGTGGTCCACGTGACGCCGTCCGCGGAGGTCTGGAGCTGGAACGCGGTCGCGTAGGCTGCCTCCCACGTCAGCACCACGCGGTCCAGCGTGGCCGTGGCGCCCAGGTCGACGCTCAACCACTGCGGGTCGGCGAACGCGCTCGACCAGCGGGTGCCCGCGTTGCCGTCGGTGGCGGCGGACGCGGCGGTGCCCGCGTTCTCGGTGGACGAGGCCGTGGTCGGTTTGCCTTGGGAGAGCAGGACTCCGGCGGCGCTCGCCTCCCGTGAGGCGGTGAGCTGCCCGGCGATCAGGGCGGCGAGGACGGCGAGCAGGGGCAGGACCCGGCGGCGGTGCCGGGTGGGCGCTTCGGGCATGGCGACTCCAGGCAGGGGTGACCCGCGGCCGGTGTGCCGCCGGCCGCGGATCGTCGACAAACTCTGGGAGAGCGCTCTCCCACAGCGAACTTCACCCGCCGTGCCGCCGTCAAGGGAGTGGGAGACCGGTTCTCGCGCACCCGGCGGCCCGGTTCCGGTCGGGTCCGGGAGCGACGCATAGGATCGCCCGGTGACGATCGCGATCCCCGGCTTCGGTGAACTGACCCAGGTGGACCACACCCCTGAAGGTGTGGCGTGCTGGAACACGTCCGCCGCCGGGACGTCGGTGAGCGTGCTGGTGGAGGAACCGGCCACCACCGCCGACCTCGACCTGCCGTTCATCGGCTCCGTGCTGCGGGACCGCGAACGGCTGCTCGCCGCCGCGCACGAGGCCGTGGCCGACCACCTGCGCGACCACCCGGGCTACGCGCCGGACGCCGTGGCCGACCCGGAGTTCACCTTCCACCCCGGCCGGGACTGGCTGGTCCGGTTCGCCGAGTGCCGCGTGCCCGGCTTCACCGAGTTGGGTCTGGTCGTGGTGTTCAACGGCGCCGACGTGGTCGGGGTGGACGACCTCGCCGACGTCGACCTCGCGGACGAGACGGGCGAGACGAACCGCTGACCGCCGGCCCTCGGGTACGGGCGCCGCGTTGCCAGGCGGCCCGCGGCTGTGCTGTGATCGGTGGCGCCGCCGTGTGGAAAGCGTTTTCCGCGAAAGGGAGAACCCCGATGCGCGCACTGCTCCTGACGACCCTGCTGCTCCTGGCCGCCGCGTCCACCCAAGCAACAGCCCAAGCCGCTTCCGCCCGAACCGCACCCGCTGACGCTGTTTCAGCGCAAGCCGCACCCGTCGCGGCGATGGACTACTGGCAGTACATGGCCACCTTCGCGACCGAGGAGGAGTGCGAAGCGGAGGGCGCGAAGATCCCGGAGGGCGTCGACTACTACGTCTGCCGGCCGTACAGCGGCGCCTGGGACTTCTACTGGGTCTTCCTGACCTGACCTCGTGATCGGTCGGCGTGCACGAACCGGTCCGGGCGCAGCACGACGACGTCGGCGCGGTGGCGGGCGAACCAGGCGGTGAGCGCGCCGGTGACGTCCACCAGGTCGTCCTCGGTGTGGGGTTCGCCGTCGGCCACCACCCGCAGGAACCTTGCGCGCGGCCCCGACCAGTCCCGTGCCGTGCGCGCGTCCACGCCCGGTCCGACGACCGCGAAGTCGGGTCCGAGCACGTCGTCGAGCAACCGTCTCGTGCCGCCGACGACCACCTCGGGCTGCGGGAACATGACCCGACCGTCCGGCAGCGCGGGCCGCGGCTTGAACTCGAAGTGGCGCACCAGGCGGCGCACCCGCGGCACGGTCTGCACGGCGCGCAGCACCACGTCCCGCGTGAAAGCGGCGAACCGGTTCCGCACCAGGAACACCCGGCCGAGCCGCACGCTGGCGAGGGCCATCGCCTCGGTGTGCGGGCGGCGTTCGGCCTCGTAGCTGTCCAACAGCGACACAGGGGCGTCCGATCCCAGCACCAGGGCGAGCTTCCAGGTGAGGTTGGCCGCGTCACGCAGCCCGCTGCACAGGCCCTGGCCCAGGAACGGCGGCATCTGGTGGGCGGCGTCGCCGAGCAGGAACACCCGCCGGTCGCGCCAGCGCTCGGCGACCAGGTGGTGGAACGTGTAGACGACGGCGCGCGTGACGGTGAAGCGGTCGGGGTCGACGTAGGGCGCGACGAGCCGGGCGACCGCCTCCGGGTTCGTCACGTCCGCGGCGGCCTCGTCCGGGCGCAGCATGAACTCCAGCCGGTAGGTGTCGAACGCGCCGGGTGAGACGAACGCGGGCCGCCGCCAGTCGCACACGAACGTCGTGTGCGGCACCCGCACCGCACCCGGCGCGACGTCGCCGGAGACCGCCAGCCACGGCTCGGCGTAGGACGTGCCGCCGAGCGCGATGCCCGCCGCGACCCGGGTCGTGCTGCGGGCGCCGTCGCACCCCAGCACGTACTTCGCCCGCACCGGGGTTTCCTCGTCGGTGGCGAGGTCGCGCAGGACGACGGTGGCGGCCTCGTCGTCCTGCGCGAGCCGCGTCAGCTCGACGCCGGTGCGCAGGGTGACGTGCGGGAACCGGTCCAGCCCGGCACGCAGGGCCGCTTCGAGGCGCGGCTGGTCGAAGAAGTGCAGGGGACGGCTGCCCAGCCCGAAGTCGACCTCGTCCAGGGCGATGGTGGCGAACACCCGGCCCTTGGCGTTGACGTACTCGGCCCGCGCCGGCGGGTGCATGTCCCGGGCGACCTCGGCCAGCAGACCTGCCTGCTGGTAGATCCGCAACGCCTCGTCGTCGCACGAGAACGCGCGCGGCTGCCGGTGCGGCGCGGTGTCGCGTTCGACGACCAGGGTGCGCACGCCCCTGGCGCCGAGCAGGTTGGCGGTGAGCGCCCCCACCGGCCCGCAACCGACCACTACGACGTCGAACTCCATGCGTCCTCCTCCTGGTGCCGGGTCACATGCCAGCGGAGGGCTGTTGGAGTTCTGTGGGATCAGCGTGGGAAGCGGGCTCGCACCAGGTCGGCGCCCTGCGCCTCGGCCAGGCGCGCGCCGGTGTCCAGGTCGGCCGGGTTGTCGGTGGCCAGCCCGCGGACGCGGTGCAGCTCGGCGGTGACGACCCGTTCGCCGACCTCTTCGGCGAGGGCGAGACCTTCGTCGGCCAACGCCGCCGCCGTGGCGTGGCGCCCGATCGCCAGGTGCGCGTCCGCCATCGCCGCGATGGTGATCGTGCGGGTCGAGCGCAGGCCGAGCCGGTGGATGCCCTCCCTCGCCGCCCGCATGGCGGCGACGCGGCTGTCGTCCCCGCCGCGCACGGCCGCCCACTCGGCGAAGAAGTCGCCGGTGGTGACGAAGTGCGGCATGTGCTGACGCGCGCCGATCTCGCGGCAGCGGCGTGCGGCGGCGAGCGCGGTGACGACGTCGTGCTCCTGCATGGCGGTCCACGCGGCGAACAACGCGGCGTTGGCCCGCCCGTACGGGTCGTCGGCGCGTTCGGCGAGGGCGTGCGCGGCGGCGATGTCGGCCCGGGCCGCTGCCGCGTCACCGCGCAGGGACCGCACCAGGGCGCGGAAGTCGTAGGTCGCGAGGGTCGGGGTGCGGCCGGTCCGCAGTTCGCGCGGGTCCAGCTCGGGCAACCGGTCGATGGCGGCGGTGAGGTGGTCGTCGGCCTCGGCCAGGCGGCCGGTGAAGTAGCCGACCGCGCCCAGCAGGTAGTGGCCCGCGGCGCCGATCACGCCGTCGCCCGCCGCGAGTCGGCCGGCGAGGTCCGCGGCGATGGCGAACTCGGCGCGGTTGCAGGCCAGCTCGCCGAGCGTCCACAGGGCGGGGCGCACGTCCGTGCCGGTACCGACGCGGGTGAGCAGCGCGCGGGCGCGGGCGGCGGCCAGGTCGACGGCGTCGCTGCCGATGCCGACGGTGATCTGGAGCAACGACGTGCGGTGCAGTTGCACGGCCAGTTCCCGGTCTGGCGCGGTGAGCAGGGCGGCGGCCCGGTCGAGGTGCGCCAACGCGTCCTCGTAGGCGAGACGGCGGGTGGCGTCGTCGGCGGCTTCGAGGGTCCAGCGCAGGTGGTCGTCCTCCCGACCGCGGGCCCGGCCGTAGTGGTGTGCCAGCTCGGCCGGGGTGAGGGTGTCGCCGCCCGCGTCCGCGAGTCGGGCGTGCAGGTCGGCGCGGCGGGTCGGGGTGAGGTCGGCGTAGGCGGCTTCGGCGAACAGCGGGTGCCGGAAGCGCACCACGCCGGCGGCGGGCTCCGTGACCAGGTGGGTGACGTGCGGGGTGAGCCGGACCTCGGCGGCCGTGGCGGCTTCGAGCAGGTCCACGTCCAGGTCCCGGCCGGCGACGCTCAGCACGTCGAGCCAGTCACGCGTGTCGTCGTCCAGGGCGTGCAGCCGGAGGCGGACGGTGTCGCGCACGCTCGGCGGCGGCGCGCCGGTCCCCTCGGCGGACGTCAGCAGTTCGGTGAGGAAGAACGGGTTGCCGCCGGTGCGGGTGAGCAGGTCGAGCACGTGGTCGTCCGGCGCCGGCGCGCCGGTGTGCTCGCGGACCAGACCGGCCACCGCGTCGGCGTCGAGGCCGGTCGGCCGGAGCTGTCGGGTGCCGGGGCTGCGGGCCAGGTCGGCGAGCGTGGCGACGAGGGCGGGGTCGTGCTCGTAGGGGCGCAGCGTGGCGATCACCAGCGCACGGGAGGTGTGCACGGTCGTGGCCAGGTAGCGCAGGAGGAGCAGGGAGTCGGCGTCGGCGGCGTGCAGGTCGTCCAGCACGAGGACGAGGCCGGTGGCGCGGGCCGCGGCGTGCACGAGGGCCGAGACCGCGTCGTAGGTGCGGAAGCGGGCCGCGGGGTCGATGTCGGCGTCCGCGGTCGGGCCGGTGCGGAAACCCGCCAGCGCCGGGTCGGCGCCCGCGTCGCCCGCCAGGGGCACGAGGGCGCGCACGACCTGGGTCCACAGCCAGAACGGCGGCGCCTGACCGAGATCGGGGCAGCGCCCCCACGCGACCGGGATGCCGGCGTCGGCGGCCCGGCGGGCGACGGCGCCGGCCAGGGTGGTCTTGCCGATGCCCGCTTCGCCGACGATCGCCGCGAACCGGCCGCCCGCCCGTCCCGACGCCGCGAGGAGGTCGGTGAGGAGGGTGAGTTCGGCCGTGCGACCGACCAGGTTGGCGTGCGGCGCCTGCCGTTCCGGGGTGTGGCCGCGCGTGGGCGCGCTGGCGGGCGACGCCGGGGTGTGGCCGTGGTTGGGTGTGCCGGCGGGCGACGCAGGTGCGCCCGCGTTCCCGCCGACCGGTGGCACGGCGTGGGTCAGCACCTGGCGGTGCAGGTCGCGCAGGACTTCACCCGGCTCGACGCCGTGCTCGTCGGCCAGCAGCCGGCGGCCCTCGTCGTACACCGCCAGCGCGTCGGTCTGCCGGCCCGCCCGGTAGAGCGCGACCATCAGCTGCGCGCGGGCGTTCTCCCGCTCCGGGTGGGCGGCCACGAACTGGCGCAGGTCCGGCAGCACGGCGTCGTGCCGACCGGCGGCCACCGCGGCGGTGAAGCGGCCCTCGCCCGCTGCGGTCCGCGCCTCGGCGAGGCGTGCCGCGTCCGGTCGGACGGCGGTGAGGTCGGCGGCGGCCACCTCGCCGCGCCACAGGGCGAGCGCGTCGGCGTAGTGGCGTTCGGCCGCCTCCCACCCGCCCTCGGCGAGCGCCCGCGCGCCTCGCCCGGCGAGCGTGGTGAAGCGGACGGCGTCCACGGCGTCCGGTGGCACGCTCAACTCGTACCCACCGGTGTGGCCGCGCACCAGCTCGGCGGGCGCACGCCGGCCCCGTTCCGGTTCGAGGGCACGCCGCAGAACGGCCACGTAGGACCGCAGCGTCACCTGCGCGCCGGACGGCGGCCGCCCGTCCCACAGCGCGTCGACCAGCCACTCGGCGCTCACGAACCGGTTGGCGCGCAACACCAGCAGCGTCAACAGGTCACGCTGCCGCCGCCCGCCCAGGGCCGGCGGCTCACCGTCACGCTCGACCCTCAACGGTCCCAGGACCCCGAACCGCACGGCGCCGAACACCAGCAGAGGGTAACCGCGGTGGGGCGGCCGTCCGGGCGGGAACGACAATGTGGACATGACGACACCTCAGGTCGCGCGGCCCTCGATCCTGACCGTGGACGACGACCCGGGTGTGTCCCGGTCCGTGGCGCGCGACCTGCGCCGCAAGTACGGCGAGCACTACCGGATCGTGCGGGCCGAGTCCGGCGCGCAGGCGCTCGACGCGGTGCGCGAGATCAAGCTGCGCGGCGAGGAGGTGGCGGTGCTGCTGGCGGACTACCGGATGCCCGGCATGAGCGGCATCGAGTTCCTGGAAGCCGCGATGGACCTGTTCCCGGCGGCACGGCGGGTGCTGCTGACCGCCTACGCCGACACCGACGCGGCGATCCGCGCGATCAACGTCGTCGACCTCGACCACTACCTGCTCAAACCGTGGGACCCGCCGGAGGAGAAGCTGTACCCGGTGCTGGACGACCTGCTGCGCGCCTGGTCGGCGGCCGACCGCGGGCCCGCCCGGCAGGTCCGGGTCGTCGGGCACCGCTGGTCGTCGCGGTCCTACGAGGTGCGCGACTTCCTGGCCCGCAACTCCGTCCCGTTCCGCTGGCACGCCCTGGACGACGGCGACGCCGAAGCCGGGCGGCTGCTCACCGCGTGCGGCGAGGACGGCGCGCGGCTGCCCGTGGTCGTCACCGCGGACGGCGAGACGCTGATCGAGCCGTCCGACGCGGAGCTGGCCGCCCGGGTCGGCCTGACCACGCGGCCGTCCACCGACTTCTACGACCTGATCGTGGTCGGCGGCGGTCCCGCCGGGCTGGGCGCGGCCGTCTACGGCGGCTCGGAAGGCCTGCGCACGGTGCTGGTCGAGCGGCGCGCCACCGGCGGCCAGGCGGGCACCAGCAGCCGGATCGAGAACTACCTCGGCTTCCCCGACGGCGTGTCCGGCGAGCAGCTGACCGACCGCGCCCGCCGGCAGGCGCTGAAGTTCGACGTCGAGGTGCTGACCGCGTGCGACGTGGTCGGTTTGGAGGCACGCGGCGCGGCACGCGTGGTGCGGCTGGGCGACGGCACCGAACTGGCCGCGCACACCGTCATCCTCGCGACCGGCGTGTCCTACCGGATGCTGGACGCGCCCGGCCTCGGCGGGCTGACCGGCCGCGGCGTGTTCTACGGCGCGGCCACCACCGAGGGCCCGAGCTGCGCGGGCCAGGACGTCCACCTCGTCGGCGGCGCGAACTCGGCGGGCCAGGCGGCGCTCTACTTCGCCGCGCACGCCCGCCGCGTGGTGCTGGTCGTGCGCGGCGACTCGTTGGCCCGATCCATGTCGCACTACCTGGTCGAACAACTCGCCCGGGTGGACAACATCGAGGTGCGCACGTGCACCGAGGTCGTCGGCGGCACCGGGGAGGAGCACCTGGAGACGCTCACGTTGCGGCACAACAAGACCGGCGAGACGACGACCGTGCCGGCGTCCTGGCTGTTCGCGTTCATCGGCGCCGCGCCGCACACCGACTGGCTCGCGGGCACACTGGCCCGGGACGAGCGCGGGTTCGTGCTCGCCGGACCGGACCTGGTCACCGACGGCCGCCTGCCCGACGGCTGGGACCTCGACCGGCCGCCCTACCACCTCGAAACCAGCCTGCCGGGCGTGTTCGTCGCCGGCGACGTGCGCGCGGACTCGGTGAAGCGGGTCGCGTCGGCGGTCGGCGACGGCGCGATGGCCGTGTCGCTGGTCCACCGCTACCTGGAGAGGTCGTGAGGTCGTGACGGAGAACCTGACGGTCGACGACCTGCGCGGCCTGTTCCTGTTCGAGCACCTGTCGGAGGAGCAGTTGGCGTGGCTCGTCGCCCACGGCCAGGTGGAGACGCACGCGGCGGGCTCCCAGGTGCTGCGCGAGGGACAGCCGGCGACCTGCTTCTTCGTGCTGCTCGACGGCACGGTGGCGCTCAGCCGCGTCATCGGCGGTCAGCGCGTGGAGACCAACCGCACCGACCACCGCGGCGCGTACTTCGGGGCCACCCAGGCGTACCTCGGCTCCGACGTCGAGGCCAGGACGGTCTACCAGATGACCGCCGACGCGGTGACCGACGTGCGGCTCTACCAGCTGCCCGCGCACGACTTCGGCGCGATGTTCCGCTCGTGGTTCCCGATGGCCATGCACCTGCTGGAGGGCCTGTTCTTCGGCATGCGCAACACCGAGCGGATCGTCAGCCAGCGGGAACGGCTGCTCGCGCTCGGCTCGCTGTCGGCCGGGCTGACGCACGAGCTGAACAACCCGGCCGCCGCCGCGGTGCGGGCCACCGGCGCGTTGCGCGAGCGGGTCGCCGGGATGCGGCACAAGCTGGCGCTGCTGGCGAGCGGCTCGATCGACCCGGCCACCCTGCCGGTGCTGGTCGAGCTGCAGGAGAGCGCGGTCGAGCAGGTGGCGAAGGCGCCGAAGCTCGGCCCGATGGAGACCGCCGACCTGGAGGACGAGGTCGCCGACTGGCTGGACGCGCACGGCGTGTCCGGCGGCTGGGACCTGGCGCCGGTGCTGGTCGCGGGCGGGCTGGACGTCGAGTGGCTCGACCGGGCGGCGGCGCTGTGCCCGCAGACCGCCACCGAGGCCGCCGTGCGCTGGCTGGCCTACACGGTCGAGACCGAGACGTTGATGAACGAGATCGAGGACGCCACCACCAGGGTGTCCACTCTGGTGGGCGCCGCCAAGCAGTACTCGCAGGTCGACCGGGCGCCGTTCCAGGTGGTCGACGTGCACGAACTGCTCGACTCCACGCTCGTGATGCTCGGCGGCAAGCTCGGCGACGGCGTGCGCGTGGTCAAGAACTACGACCGCGGCCTGCCGCCGCTGCCCGCCTACCCGGCCGAGCTGAACCAGGTGTGGACGAACCTGGTCGACAACGCGGTGGCCGCCATGGACGGCGACGGCACGCTGACCGTGCGCACGTACCGGGCGGGCGAGGACGTGGTGGTGGAGGTCGGCGACACCGGCGCGGGCATCCCGGACGAGGTGAAGAGGCGCATCTTCGAGCCGTTCTTCACCACGAAGGCGGTCGGCGAGGGCACCGGGCTCGGCCTGGACATCTCGTGGCGGATCGTGGTCGACCGCCACCACGGCGACATCCGGGTGGTGTCCGAGCCCGGTGACACCCGCTTCCGGGTCCACCTGCCGTTGGCGCCGCCGTCAGCAGGGCTTGCGCAGGACGGCGCCGGAGGTGCCGGCCAGTGAGACCTCGCTGACCGACGTGCCGCGCTCGTTGACGTGCCCGCCGTCCAGCGGCACGGTCACGGACCTGCTGTCGGTGCGGTTGGCGTTGACCACGGCGGTGCCGCACGAGAACTCGCGGACGAACAGGTTCGTGCCGACGGACTTGTACGGCCCGGACGGGGTGCCCAGGTCCCAGTCGTACTCGGCGCGCCACGGCGAGGCGTCGCCGTAGCCGTCGGTCTGGTCGATGCTGGAGATCGCGGCCCGCTCGCCGGCCGCCAGCAGGTAGCTGGCCAGCGCGTACCGGTAGGGCCGGTCCGCGCCCTCGGTGTGGTGCGGCTGCACCCAGGTGATCTTGCCGCGGGCTTCGTTCGAGGCGATCTGGGCGACCTGCCTGCTCCAGCCCTCCGGGTACTCCGAGAGCAGGTTGGTGTCGTCGAACGTCAGCCACCACTCGTCGAAGCCGCCGTCGAGGTGCTCGGTGTAGGCGTCCCAGGCGCCCGCGTGCAGCCGGGCGTTGGACAGGTTCGCGACCGTCTTCAACCCGGCGGAGACGAAGTCGTCACGGGTGTTGGCCAGCATCGACCTGTACGCGTCCTGGATCGCCGCGTCGGTCGGGTACTTCGCCGGGCACACGCCCTCGTGATAGGCGTCGCACGGGAACAGCGCGTTGTCCATGAACACGCCGTCGAATCCGGACGCGGTGCTGCTCTCGATCACGTTCGCGGCCCACGCGTCCTGGTAGGCGGTGTTGCCGACATCCATCTGCCAGTGGCCGGAATAGCCGCTGTACTCGAACCTGCGGCCGTCCGGGTCGAGCAGGAACCACTCGGGGTGGTCCTTTTCCGCCTGGCAATACCCGACACCCGTCGGCAACTGCGCGTCGTCCACCCCGTCACGGCACGCGTACGAACGCGTCGACGACAAGTCCTTGTAGACGAAGACCTGGACGGCCGGGTTCGCCGCCTTCAACTTCGGGATCAACGCGCCTTCCCAGGCGTTCAGCACGACGTAGGCGCGTCGGCGCGCCTCGGTGGCCAGCACCTCGTCGGACACGGGGGTGGAGTTCATGTGCAACCAGAAGGACTGCACGGTGCCACCTCCGCTCGCGACGGGTTCTTCGCCGGCGCCGGTGGCACTCGTGGCACCGGTCGGCGCGACCAGCGCCACCGCGACGACACCGGCCATGATCGGTAGCAGTATGCGGGCTCGGCCGCGGCGCGCAAGCCGGTGTCGGACGCGGACATGGCGTTCGGGCAGGGACATGCCGGACTCCCCGGTTTTACGGCAGGCGGCACCCCGATGTCGATCACGACAACAATGTCGAGCACAACGGGAAATGGGGCGCGCCCGCCTCGTATCGGTAGCGCGAAGATCGCCTACCGGCCGGTAGGCGAAATCGCGACCGCAGTTAAACCGCTTGACCTCGGCAGGTCAAGTAACGGGCGTCACAGCACGCACGAAATAGTTCGTCTCCATTGGTCGCAACTATTTCGGTCAACTGTCGAGAAGATCTCGGCGGTGATCGCGTTCACCGCCGCGGTGACGGCAGGACCGGCCGGTGCAGGTCGAGGTCGTCCACGACGACGCGCAGCCCGGCCCGGCGCAGCCGCGCGCCCAGTTCGCGGGCCGCGACCGGGGCGCGGTGCCGTCCGCCGCCGCACCCGAACCCCACCTCGATGGGGCGGCGCGCCACGTGCGCCAGGACCAGGACCGGCGGCGTCATCGCGTCCAGCAGGTCCGTGATGCCGGGCGTGCCGAGGACGTGGGCGCGCACCCGGTCGTCGTGGCCGGTCAGCTCGCGCAGCGCCAGGTCGTCCAAGGGGTCGGAGAAGTGGTCCCGCAGGTCCACCACCAGGTCGCCCGCCACGCCGGGCCGGTGCCGGAACCCGAAGCTGTTGATCCGCACGTCAGGTGATCGCTCCATGCGCCCAGCATCGACCCGGGCGAACCCGCGCCCAAGGGGTTGCCCGTGTCCTCCCGGAGCGGGCGACCGCCGGTCACCCGCCGAACGGGTTGACGTCCTTGAGCAGCTCGAACACCGGTCCGACCAGGTCGGCGACGACCTCCCGGACCGCGGGCACGAAAATGATCACGGCCACCAGCAGTGCCACGTAGGGAGCCACGCCACCCCTGCGCTTCGACGCCATGCACACCCCCGGACGAGTCGCCACCGCCAGCATGGCACGGTCTCGGCGCGCGGCAGGCGACGCGGTGTCGGTGTGCCCGGATACCGTCCGATCGTGACGGGCATCCGCTACCTGGCCGGCGACGCGACCAGCCCCCAGGCCAAGGGTCGCAAGATCATCGCGCACCTGTGCAACAACCGTGGCGGGTGGGGCAAGGGCTTCGTGCTGGCGATCTCCCGGCGCTGGCCGGAGCCGGAGGCCGCCTACCGCCGCTGGCACCGCGAACGGGCCCACAACGACTTCGCCCTCGGCGCGACCCAACTCGTCCAGGTCGCGCCCGAGCTCTGGGTGGCCAACATGGTCGGCCAGCACGGCACCAAAACCAGCCGCAGCTCCGGTCCCCCGATCCGCTACGACGCGGTGCGCCTGTGCCTGCGCGACCTCGCCGCGCACGCCACCCGCCTCGCCGCCGGCGTGCACATGCCCCGCATCGGCACCGGGCTGGCCGGCGGTCGCTGGGACCGCGTCGAGCCGCTCGTCGTCAGCGAACTCGTCGACCACGGCATCCCCGTCACGGTCTACGACAAGGCGTGACCCGACACCGGACGGAGAACGTGCGCGACGCTGCGCACGCCATCGTCCGTCTCCCTCGGTCGCGGCGAATTCCGGTCAACGGGCGAGCAGATCATGGTGTGCCCGCGTGCGCGGCTGGGGCGATCGGCGCCGGACTTCGGCGCACCCGACGATCGCCAAACCCGCCAACAGCGGAAGGACCATGGCCCCCTCGACCGCCAGCGCGCACGTGAGCGCGGTCCACAGCAGCAGTCTCATGGGGATGAGGTTAGGGAGACGCCGGTCACAATCGCACCTGATTTGGGCAAGGCTTGAGGTAAGGACGCCCGTTCGTGCAACGCGCCTCGGGTCACGGCGAGGCGACGAACCGACCGACCTGATCATTTTGTCGGACCCCCTCGCTAACCTCCCCGCCACACCGTCGTGAACGACTCGCAGGAGGAACCGTGGGCTGGCTCGATGCCCAATCCGAGACTGGGCACGCGTCCGGGTACCAGGTCCGGCTGGGGGAGAACGGACGCGTCCAGTGCCGCAACGGCAAGGGCAAGCTCCTCTCCTCGGTGCCCGCGTCGCTCAAGGACGACCCCGCGGTCGTCCAGTTGCGCCAGCTCGCCGAGTGGCTGACCCGGCACCGCGCCGAGTGCCTGGCCGCCGTGGACGCCTGGATGGTGCGCTCGCTGCCGGTGCCCGCGACGCTGATCGCCGAGGTCTGGGCCGATGCCGCGTGGGCCGACGCGTTGCGCGACCTGGTCGTCACGGCCGATGACGGCAGTGGCGCGGAGACCGGGTTCCTGCGCGACGCCGACCCCGAGCGCGGGCTGGGCGTGGTCACCCTCGACGGTGACACGCGCCGGCTGAAGCCCGAGGTGGTGGGCATCCCGCACCCGGTGCTGCTGGAGGACCTGGAGGAGCTGCGCGAGTTCGGCGCGGAACTCGGCGTCGAGCAGCAGGTGCAGCAGCTGTTCCGGCAGACGCACCCCCGACCGGCCGGGTTGGCGGGCCGGACCTCCGTCGACGACTACGCCGGCGGCAAGTTCGAGCAGCTCAACCACGCGCTGAGCCGGTGCCGCACGCTCGGCTACCCGGTGCGCGGCGGCGACGCGGTCTACTCCGCGTTCGAGGACGGCCGGGTCGTGGAGGCCCGCTACTGGCTCGGCTCGGACTACCCCGAGAACGAGGCGTGGACCGGCGAGCTGTCGTGGGCCCTGGAGGACGGAACCGCGCTGCCGCTCTCCGACGTCGGACCGGTCGCGTGGTCCGAGGGGATGCGCATGGCGGCGGCGATCCACGCCGGTCGCGTCGTCGAGGAAGTGGTGGCCCCGTGAACGCCCTGAGCCCGAAGGCCCTGCTCGCCGCCGGCGCCGTGCTGCCCGGCACCGACGACGTCGGCGAGGACCGCGACACCATCACCGCCCGCCACTACGCCCACGCGGGACTGGACGGCCGCGTCGTGGTACGCCTGGTGCCCGCCGTCCTCGGCCGCGCCGAAGACCTGACCTGCGAGTACCTCGGGTTCGACGCGCCCGCCCGGATCGCCGACGTCGGCACCGGCAAGCGCAGCGCGCTCGGCTTCCCCGCGTGGGCGCTGGTGCACGACCCGGCCAACGCCCACCACGCGCTCAACCTCGTCAAGGACGTCGAACGGCTGGCCCGCACGGCCAAGTCCAAGGCGGGCTCCGCGAAGGACGGCTTCACCCGGCTCGGCGACATGCTCGGCCGGTCCGCGCCGCACTTCCTGCCCACGTTCTACGAGCAGGCCGGGCGGATCTTCCTCCAGCACGGCAACACCTCCTACGCGGCGAGCATGTTCGGCAAGGCCCGCGAGGCGGAGGAGGTGCACGACCTGGCGGTCGACCCGGATCGCACGCGCGAGGTGTTCCTGGAGTTCGCGTTCGCCGGCGCGTTGACCGCCAAGGCGCTGTCCGCGCACGCCAAGGGACTGGCGCGCAAGCACGACCCCGACGAGGCCTACGAGCTGTTCTTCACGCTGTGCGTGGAGCGCACGCGCGGCGGCCTGCCGCCGTACACGGGCATGCCGGAGGACCTGCGGCGGCTGGCGAAGGCCGCCAAGCGCGACCTCACCGCCGAGGACCAACGGCTGCTGCGCGCGGTCCTGGACAGTTCCGCGATCAGCCGCGCGGGCGGTGCGTTCTGGAAGTCCTACCGCGGCTCGCTGGTGGCGTTGGCGTCCGGCGACGCGGCGGTGCGCGGCCGGCTGCTGTCGTTCGTGCCCGACTCCGCGGCCGTGCCCGACGCGTGGCTGGACATCCTGACCTCGTGCGGCGCGACCCGTGCGCTGATCGGACCCGACGAGGCGGAGGCGAACCCGGCCGAGTGGTTGTCGTCGCTCCTGGGTATTCGCGCGTCGGGGTGGCGCGGCGCCAAGCGGTCGGTGAAGCTGCTGGAGCTGGTCGAGGCGATGGCGGGCCGGCTCGCGGCCGACGGCGTGCCGGTCCGCGCGCTGCGCTTCTACCGCGACGGCGACCTGGACGTGCTGGACCTGCTGGTGTCGCACGACGTCCCGATCGCAGCCGGCGAGCGGGCCCTGCACCTCGACGTCGCCGGGTGGCTGGCCGACGACGAGCCCGGCCGTCGCGACCTCGCCGCGCTGGCCGCGTCGGAGCGGTTCGGCGGCGCGCTCGGCGAGGGGCTCGTCGACTACGCCCGCTCGCGCATCCGGCAGACGACCGTCGCCTTGGACGTGCTGTCGTCCGCGATGGCCGTGCCGGGTCTGCGCACCGCGCTGGGCGGGTGGATCAGGGCGAAGGTCGAGCGCGTCGGAGACACCGGCCTGCCCGAACTCGGCGACCACCTCGGCAAGCTGGCCGTCGTGCGGCTGCCCGAGGCGTACGTGGACGTGCCCGAGGCGGCCGAGTCGCTCGCCCGCACCGACGTCGCCGCCGCCCTGCACCGGACGTTGCGCGCGGGTCTGCTGGACGAGCTGGCGTGGCCTGCCCTGGAAGAGGCCGTCGCACGCCTGGCCGACGCCGGCACGGCCACGGACAGCGGCCTGGTGGTGTGCGGCGAGGGGTGGCCGGCGCTCGTGCTGCGCCGCGGCGAGACGTTCGTGGTGGTCGGTCCGGACGGCGTGCTCGCCGAGCACCTCTCCCGGATCCCGGCCGACGCCCGGTCCCGCTGGGGGTTCGCGCCGACCGGGTCGTGGGTCGACGGTGTGCTGTTCGTGCGCTGGCGCGGCCCGGACGGCGAGCTGGCGTACTGGAGCGACGCGCCGGACCGCATCCTCAAGATCGGCGACGACAGCCGCGGCTACCACCGGGAGGACGTGTCCAAGCCGTCCATCGCGCTGCCCGGCGGCGGTCGGTTCGCCGGCGGGCGGGCCGTGCACCCCGGCGACACGGTCATGCCGACGTTGGCGGTGGCGTACGGCGACGGCACCACGGTGTGGACCGGCGCGTACCAGGACGACCGGGTGTGGCGCTGGTTCGAGGTCGACCCGGCCACCGGCCAACGTGGTCGGGCGAGCCTGCCCCGGTTCATCGAGGACTTCGCCGCCGACGGCGCGTCGCTCGCCCTCGACGAGTGCGACCTGAGGCCCGCCGTCCCCGAGACGCGGGACAGCCCGCTCGGCGCGGTCGACGGCCTGCACGGGTGGCGGGTGCGCCGTGAGGCGGACGGTTCGCACGTCGGCGAGGGCGTGGACGGCCGTCGGATCCGGCTGGCCGAGGGCGCCGGTCTGCCGACCGGCGTGCTGCGGCTGCCCGGTGGCGCGGACGTGACGTTGGTGTCCGACTACCAGTCGGTGACGCTGCTCGACGCGGAGGGCGTCAAGCTGGCGACGGTGGCGACCGCCGTGCAGCACCCGGACTACGCGACGGGCACGCCGTTCGTGCCGCCGCCGGACTGGTGGCACCTCCTGCGGCCGCGCGACGATGCCGGTTCCGCCGCGCTGCGCGGCGTGACGCGGGAAGCCGTCGACCGGGTGCTCGCCGTCGCACGCGAGGAAGGGCCGGACAAGCGCACGCGCCGCGAGCGGCTGGCGGCGCTGCTCAAGGGCGAGCGCGGTGGGCTCGCCGGTGTCGTCGCCGCCGAGCTGCCCGGCCTCACCCACCCCGCGCTGATCTCCGGCGTGGTCGACCTGGTCCGCCGTGCCGTCGAGGTGGAGCGCTCCTACCGGGGTTACGGCGAGATCGCCGCGGCGGCCCGTGCGGTCGACCCGGTCCTCGCGCCCACCGGACCCGACGTCACCGAGGACGAGGTCAACGTCGCGCTCAACTGGTTCGGCGGCTACCGGAGCTACCACTCGCGCGGCCCGGTGCCGACCGGGTTGCCCGCGTTGATCGCCGCGCTCGCCGAGGCGGCCGCGCGACCGGAGGGACGCGACCTGCCGCTGTCGAACGCGCCCCGCTGGTTCGACGTGCTGCCGCACCTGGCCGCGTTGGCCCACCGCGCCGCGTCACCGCTCACCCCGGACGACGAGCGGGCCGCGCTGGCCCTGGTGCTGCGGTCCGTCGCCGACGGCGGCCTGGCCGACGGCGCCGGGCACTGGCGGACCGTCGGCGTGGTGGTGCACAAGGGCCAGTCCAGCCCGAAGGACCGGGTCGTGCCGGTGGGCGACGGGTTCATCGCCCTGTTCGAGGCCCAGTGGCGCAACGGCCCGGGCAGCCGGTTCGACGGCGTGCAGTTCAGCCGCACGCCCGGCGCGTTCGACCTGCCGAAGGACTGGCAGGTCGAGTCGGACGCGGAGGTGCGCACGACGTTCGGGCCCGAGCGGGTGGCCCGGTTCCTCGACGTGCTCGCCGAGCGCGGCCCCGCGCCGTGGTTCCCCGAGGCGGTGCCCGCGTTGGTCGAGCTGACCGGCCTGGGCACGGCCGAGGCGACGTTGCTGCTGGCCGGTCTGCCCGGCGTGAACCGGTGGGACGCGAACTTCCTCTCCACCGCCGACCGGCACCTGCTCGGCCTGTCCACGGGCGGCGCCAAGGCCGCCAAGGAGCGGTTCCGCGGGCTGGCCGACTGGTTCCGGCTCAAGCTGGTCGCCGCCGCCGTGCCCGCCGACCCGGCCGACCTGTGGACGAGCGGCCCGGACGTGGCCGCGGTCGCCGAGGTGTGGACCGCCGAGTACGGGCGGCGGTCGCCGGTGCCGGACGACGTGCTGGTGGACGCGGTGAAGCTGCTGAACCTGCAGCACGCCGGCGAGTACGTGACCGGCGTGGTCAACCCGGACAGCACGCCGTGGCTCGTCGTGGACGCCGAGTTGACGTTCACCGGCTCCGGCCTGGAGGCCCGCCGGCCGGAAGGGTTCGACCGCGCGGCGCTGTGGGCGGTGCCGCGGGTGTTGCTGTGGCTGGCGCACCGGCTCCCGGTCGGCTCGCCGCTGCGCGCGCGGCTGCCGGAGGCGTTGGCGCTGGCCAGGCAGCGGGTCGCGCACCCGGGCTTCCTCGTCGACCTCGGCCGGTGGGTCTCGCTGGAACGGGTGTGCGCGCTGCTCGGCGTCGACCCGCCCGGCGAAGGCCTCCACCGGTACCAGGACTGGCTGGAGCTGGCCCGCGCGGGCGACGGCTACTGCGGGCTGGTGGTCAGGCCCGGCCTCGTCGGACCCGCCGACCACGACCTGCTGGTCGCCGTGGCGGAGGTGGCCGGCGCGCGGGACGTGCCGCGGATGCTCGACCGGCTGGCCGACGACCGCCTCACCGCCCTGTGCGCGGTCCCGGTGCCCGAGGGCGTCGACCCGGCCGCCTACCACCAGGACCCGATGGTGTCCGTGCCCGCGTTGGTCGCGGAGGTCGCCACGCGGTTCGGGCTGACCGAGGACGCGGCGGCGCTGTACCTGCAACTGCTCGCCCTGCCCGACCCGACGGACGCGAACGTGGCCAGGTGGACCGGGTGGAAGCCCGCCCGGCTGCGGCAGGCCCGCGCCGCGCTCGCCGGGACCGACCTGGTGCTCACCGCGAAACGGGCCAGGGCCGGGCGGTCGCTGTTCCTGCCCGGCGGGTGGCTGGCCCTGTCCGCACCGCACCTGCCGCTGGAGATGTGGAAGGCGCCGATGTTCGAGTACGGCCCCGGCCGGCCCGACGCCCTCGTGCCGCTGGAACCGGTCGCCGACCTGTTCGCCCGCGCCTGGCAACGGGTGCTCGACGGCGACGCACCCGCTTACGAAGAGCTCAGGACCGGAGGACGCAGGTGACCGCACCCAGGCAGGTCGAACCCGCCGAGGACGCCTTCCACGAGGAGTTGGCGTTCCTCGCGGCCTACGACAGCGGCCCCCGCCCGCCGGGGTGGCGGCTCACCCCGCGCGCGGTCGTCACGTTCGTGATGGGCAGCGGCGACCCGTTGGCGCTGCCCAAGGGCGTGTCGGTGGACGGTGTGCCGTCCCGGATGGTGATCGGCGCCAAGTTCGTCGGCGAACGGGCACTCGTCGAGCGGGCCGTGGTGACGTTGGCGGGCGAACGCGGCCTGCTGCTGGTCGGCGAGCCGGGCACGGCCAAGTCGATGCTGTCCGAACTGCTGGCCGCCGCCGTGTCCGGCAGCAGCCAGCTGGTCGTGCAGGGCACCGCGGGCACGACCGAGGACCAGTTGCGCTACGGCTGGAACTATGCGCTGCTGCTCGCCGAAGGGCCGAGCCCGCGGGCGCTGGTGCCGTCACCGGTGTTCACCGCGATGCGCGGCGGCGGCGTGGTGCGGGTCGAAGAGGTCACCCGGTGCCTGCCGGAGGTGCAGGACGCGCTGGTGTCGATCCTGTCGGACCGGCGCATCGCGGTGCCCGAGCTGTCCGGCACGGACGGCGCGACCGTGCACGCCGCGCCCGGCTTCACCGTGATCGCCACCGCGAACCTGCGCGACCGGGGCGTGTCGGAGATGTCGGCGGCGTTGAAGCGGCGGTTCAACTTCGAGAACGTCGGGCCCATCGGCGACCTGGCCGCGGAGACGGCGTTGGTGCGGCGGCAGGCCAGTGCCGCGCTGGAACGGGTGAGCGCGCCGTTCGCCGTGGACGACGTGGTGCTGGAGGTGCTCGTCACCGCGTTCCGCGACCTGCGCAACGGCGTGTCGGAGGAGGGCTGGGCGGTCGAGCGGCCGTCCACGGTGATGAGCACGGCGGAGGCCGTGTCGGTCGCCACCTCGCTCGGTCTGGCCGACGCGTACTTCCCCGGCGACCGCGACCCGCTGTCGTTGCTGCCCGGCCACCTGCTCGGCGTGGTCCGCAAGGACGACCCGGGCGACGCGGCCCGGCTGCTCGGCTACTGGGACGGCGCGGTGCGGCGGCGGGCCGAGTCCGGCGCGCGCACGTGGCGAAGGCTGTGGGAGCTCCGTGACGTCCTCGATGCATGAGCTCGCCGACCACCGGCACCCCTACCTGATCGGGGTGCGGCACCACTCGCCGGCGCTGGCCGCGGTGGTGCCCGCCCTGCTGGACGCGTTCGCGCCCGAGGTGCTGCTGGTCGAGCTGCCGGAGGAGCTGGGGGAGTGGCTGCCGTTCCTGGCCGATCCGGACCTCGTCGCGCCGGTCGCGCTGTCCGGCGCCTCGCGGGACGGCGACCTGGCGTTCTACCCGTTCGCGGACTTCTCGCCCGAGCTGGCCGCGGTCCGCTGGGCGGGCCGCCACGGCGTCGAGGTCCGGCCGTGCGACCTGCCGCTCGCGTCGCGCGGTGACGGGCACCGGCGTCAGGAGCGGGGCGCGTCGCCGTTGACGGACGCGCTGCGCGGCGCGACGACCGGCCGTGACGGCGACGACCTGTGGGACCGGCTGGTCGAGGCCGCCGCGCCCGGCCAGACGCCGGAGGCGGTGCGGCGGGCCGCGCTGATGGTCGGCTGGGCGTTGCGGCAGGACGCGTCGGGCGTCGGCGTCGACCCGTACGACCTGCGCCGGGAGGCGTGGATGCGACGGGCCGTGCGGGCAGTGGACGGCCGGCGTTGCGCGGCGGTGGTCGGGTCGTTCCACGCGGCGGCGCTGCTGGACGGGCCGGTGGACTCCTCGACGCCGGGCACCGCCGACATCGTCACCTCGTTGGTGCCGTACGGGTTCGCGTTGCTGGACGAGCGTTCCGGCTACCCGGCGGGCATCCGCGATCCCGAGTGGCAGCAGGCCGTGCTGGAGGCGGCGGGCGACCCGGACGCGGTGGAGGCCGCCGCCGCGTCGTTCATCGTGCGGATCTGCGCGCGGGTGCGGGAACTCGGCCACCCGGCCGGTCCAGGCGAGGCGCGGGAGGCGTTGCGGCTGGCGATCGACCTGGCCCGGCTGCGCGGCCTGCCCGCGCCCGGACGCGGCGAGCTGGTGGAGGCGGTGCAGACCGTGCTGACCCACGCCGAGCCGCTGGGCCGCGGCCGGGTCGTGGCACGGGCCGCCGGTGACGTGCTGGTCGGGCACCGCACCGGCGTGCTCGCGCCCGGCACGCCCCGGTCCGGGCTGGCGCCGGCGGTGGAGGAGCTGGTCGCGTCGCTGCGGCTGCCCGGTCCGGACTCGCGCGAGCCGGTGTCGTTGCGGCTGGACCCGTTGCGGTCGGAGTTGGACGCGCGGCGCGAAGTGGCGTTGCGGCGGCTGACCGTGCTCGGCGTGACCTACGGCGAGGAGACCGCGACGACGGGCGTCGGCGGCGGTGACGCGCTCACCACCCGGTGGACGGTGGCGTGGACCCCGACGACCGCGGCGACGTTGCCGGTGGCCGGGCTGTGGGGCGCGACGTTGGAGCTGGCCGCGTCCGGGCGGCTGCGGGCCCGTCGCGCGGAACGCGAGCAGCACGGCGGCCACACGCCCGGCGCTGTTCTGGGTGATCTCGTGGACGCGGCGCGGTGCGGGCTGCCGGGGATGGTGGACACGGCGTTGGCGGACGCGGCGACCGTGCTGCCGTCGTCGGGGACGCTGCGGGAGTTGTTGGCGGGGCTGGACCTGCTCGACCGGTTGCGTGCCGGTCACGTGCCCGGGACGCCCGGCGACGTGCTGGACGCGCACCCGTTGTTGGCGCGGGAACTGGAGACGGCGGCGGTGGCCCAGCTGGACGGGCTCGCCGGGTCCGAGGACGTCGCCGACGCGCGGGCGCTGGTGGAGCTGGGGCAGCGGCCGGGGGTGCACGGGCTGCGGCTCGCCGCGTCCCTGCGGACGTTGGCCGACTCGGGGGCGCCGTTGATCGCCGGTGCGGCCGGCGCCGCGCGGGTGCTGTCGGGTTTGGCGCCCGCTCCGGCGTTGGGCGAGCGGGTGGCGTCCTGGGTGGACGGTGCGAGCACGCCCGAGCGGAGAGGTGTGCTGCGGCTGGGGCTCACCGGTGTGCTGGCGGCGGCCGGGCCGTTGCTGGAGACGCCGGAGGCGCTGGCGCCGTTGCTGGACCGGGTGGAAGGCATGGGGGACCGGGACTTCCTCGACCGGCTGCCCGCGTTGCGGGGCGCGTTCACGACGGTCGGGCCGGCGGCTCGGGCCCGGGTGCTGGCGGTGGTGGAGGAACGCACGGGTGAACGGGTCGACGCGCTCGGCGCGCCGGATCCGGAGCTGCTGGCGGTGTGGTTGGCCGCGGAGCACGCGGCGGTGGACGCGTTGCGGGCGCACGCCCTGCTGCCCGAGCGGGAACACCCGGGCGACACTTCGGCGGTCAGAGAGGCCGGGGCGGTGAGCGGATCGTCGGCGGGAACGGCCGGGGCGGTGGGCGGGGGCGGCACATCCGTTGGAGTGGTCGGCGCGGCCGGGTTGTCGAGTGGCGCGGGCGGCACGTCGGTCGGGGTTGCCGGGCCGTCCGACGCCGGTGAGTTGTCCGCCGGGATCCGGTGGCGGTTGGTGCTCGGGGCGAACGGTGACCGTCCGGCCGGTGCGGTGCGGTACGCCGCCGCGCTCGACGAGCTGTACGGGAGAGACCGGGGTGAGGGCGCGGCGCGGGGTGATCTCGGGGCCGACCGCTCCAGTCCGTTCCCCGACGTGCGCGAGTGGTCGGAGGAGTTGCGGGACCTGTTCGGCGAGCACGTCCGCGAAGAAGTCCTGGCCGCGGCGGCGGAAGGCGGGCGGTTGGAGGCGGCGTTGGAGATCGACCCCGCCTCCGTCCGGCCGTCGGTGGACCTGCTGCGCAACGTGCTGTCGCTGGCAGGCGGGTTGTCGGAGTCGGCGCTGGCGCGGCTGCGGCCGTTGGTGGCACGGCTCGTGCGCGAGCTGACCGACCAGCTGGCCAACCGGGTGAAGCCGGCGCTGACCGGGATCCAGCTGCCGACGCCGACGCGGCGGCCCGGCGGCCGGCTGGACCTGCCGCGCACCCTGCGGGCCAACCTCGCCACCGCGCGCCGTGACGCCGACGGCCGCGTGGTGGTCGTGCCGGAACGCCCGGTGTTCCGCACCCGCGGGCGCAAGGCGAACGACTGGCGGCTGGTGCTGGTGGTGGACGTGTCCGGCTCGATGGAGGCGTCCACGGTGTGGTCGGCGCTGACCGCGTCGGTGTTCGCGGGCGTGTCCGCGCTGTCGACGCACTTCCTGGCGTTCTCCACCGAGGTGGTCGACCTGACCGACCGGGTGGCGGACCCGTTGTCGCTGCTGCTGGAGGTGCGGGTGGGCGGCGGCACGCACATCGCGGGCGCGTTGCGTCACGCCCGTTCCCTGGTGACCGTGCCGGAGAGGACGATGGTGGTACTGGTCAGCGATTTCGAGGAGGGCGGTCCGGTCGGGCCGCTCGTCGCGCAGGTGCGGGAACTGGTCACCTCCGGGGTGACGGTGCTCGGCTGCGCGAGCCTCGACGACCGCGGCGTCGCCCGCTACTCCACGTCGGTAGCGGGCGCGCTGGTCGCGGCGGGCATGCCGGTCGCGGCCCTCAGCCCGCGTGAACTGGCCCGCTGGGTGGGGGAGAAGGTGCGCGGATGAGCGTGCCCCCGGTGTTCCCGGCGGTGGTGGCCGACGTGCTCGACGCCCTGCCGCCCCGCCTGCGCAAGCGGGTCGACGCGTCGATCGGGCGCGTCGCCGAGTGGACCGTGACCGTGGCCGCCGACACGGCCCGTGCCGAGCTCGACGCCGACACCGCGCTCACCTGGACGTTGCGCGAAGGCGTCCTCACGACGGCCGACGACCTGGTGTGCAGCTGCCTGATCGCGCCGAAGTGCCTGCACCGGGGCATCGCCGTCGCCGCGGCCGACGTCGCGGAAGGCACGCCGGAGCCGGTCGCCGTCCCTGATGAACCCGTTGCCGACGCGGTCGAGCCGACGTCCGACGCCGAACGTGCGGCGGCGGTCGCGCTGTGGGACGCGTGCGCGACGGTGCTCCGAGCGGGCGCCACGGGCAGCGGCGCCGTGGTGCGGGCCGAACTGCTGCGCGCCGTGCACACCGCACGCGTCACGGGCCTGCACCGGGCCGCCGCGAACGGCCTGCGCATCGCCGCCACGCTGGCCGCCGCACGGGCCGGCGACTCGTCGTTCGACCGCGAGGCGCTGACCGCCGAACTGGTCGAGCTGATGCTGCTCTGCCACGACCTGCGCACGGGCACCGGCCCGCCGGCCGAGCTGCGCGGCACCGCCCGACGCGAGTACCGCCCGATCGGCTCCCTGCGCCTGTACGGCCTGTGCACCGCGGCGGTCGTCGCGGCCTCCGGCTACGCCGGTGTCGTCACGTACCTGGTGGACGACGGCGGCGTGCTGTGGACCGTGCCCGCGATCATGCCGGGCGGTGTGGAAGGGGTCGCCGCCGCCGCGAGCGGGCCGGTGGCGATCGGTGAGTCGGGTCTCAGCCAGCGCGAACTGGGCCGTGCGGGCCTGCTCCTGTCCGGTGGCACGGCGTCGCCCGACCGCCGGCTCGGCGCGGGCAAGGCCGTCCGCGCGGTGGCCGCGTCCCCCGCGTCGTGGGACGAACCACCGCTGGCCGGCCTGTGGGCGCAACCGTTGCCGGACCAGGTGACCCGCGCCTTCCACGCCCACGCCGAACCCGAGTCGCAGCGCCCGGCCGGCGCGGACCTGCTGTTCGTGACGGGAACCGTGCTCGGCGCGGCGGGCGACGCGCTGCGGCTGGCCACCGACGGGACCCACGTGGACCTCGTCGGCGACGGCGACCGGGCGCGGGAGAACCTGCGGGTGCTCGCGAACGCGCCCGGCCTCCGGATCCGCGCCGTGGCACGGCTGCTGCCCGACCGGCCCGGCACGGCGGTCGCGCTGGCCGTCGCCGGCGACCTCGACCTGCCCGCCGACCTGAGCCACCACGTCGACCTCGGCCTGGACCGGCTCCAGCGCTCCCACGTCGCCGGGGACGGCACCCGCGAACTGCCGGCCCGACCGGAACCGGCCGACCGCGTCCCCCGCCCCGCGCGCCCGCTGGAGAACGTGGTGCACCGGATCGCGCTCGGCGGGCGTGCCGTGGCGGCCGTCGCCTCGGCCCAGCGCGAGGTGGCCGCCTTGACCCGGGACGGCCTGACCACCACCGCCGACCTGCTGGCGGGCCTGGCCGACGCCTCGCGCGACCGCGGCCGTGACGCGTTCGGCCGGGTGGTCCGCGACGAGGGCGACGACTTCCCGCTCGCGTGGCTGCGCGCCGGCCTGCACGTCCGCGAGTTCACCCGGGCCGCCGCACGGCACGCCTGGCTGACCGAGGTGGGTGCGAACTGAGGTGACGTGACCGGACGATCATCCTTATCCTGCGGCGATGTCCCCACCGCCCGCCGGTCCGCTGTGCACGCGGGAGTCGATCGCCACCCAACTCGGCGCGGCCGGTCTGCGCCGGGGCGACACCGTGCTCGTGCACTCCTCGCTGAGTTCGCTCGGCTGGGTCTGCGGCGCGGCCACCACCGTCGTGACGGCCCTGCTCGACGTGCTCGGCGAGGCCGGGACGTTGGTGGTGCCCGCGCAGTCCGCCGACAACTCCGACCCGGCGGGCTGGCGGAACCCGCCCGTGCCCGAGTCGTGGTGGGCCGAGATCCGCGCCTCGATGCCGCCCTACGACCCGCGCACGACACCCGCGACGGGCGTCGGCGTGATCCCGGAGGCCGTGCGGACCTGGCCGGGAGCGGTGCGCAGCGCCCACCCGCAGACGTCGTTCGCCGCCATCGGCGCTCGCGCGGCCGAGGTCGTGGCCGAGCACGCCCTGGACAGCCAACTCGGGGAACGCAGCCCGCTGGCCCGGTTGGCGGAGCTGGACGCGAGGGTCCTGCTGCTGGGCGTCGGCTTCGACTCCTGCACCGCGTTCCACCTGGCCGAGTACCGGCTCCCGGCGCCGCCGATGACCGACAACTCGTTCGCGATCACAACCCCGAGGGGCCGCGCGTGGACGACCGTCCGCGACATCGCCCTCCACGATGACGACTTCGCGGAGCTGGGCGAGGCGTTCGCCGACGCACGTCCGGTCGAAGTCGGCCGGGTGGGCGCGGCCGTCACCAGGCTGTTCTCGCTGGCGGACGCCGTCGCCTACGCCGAGGACCGGCTGACCGCGCGTCGAAAATGACGTTGATGGCCGAGTGGGCCGTCACTAAGGTTTTCGGCGTGACGAGCCCCGAGTCGGACAGAGCGGAGCCGCCGATCGCCGGCGGCGACCTGTCCGACCGGTGAGCCACCGGTCCTGAACGCGATCGCCCGTCGGCGGTCGGCACGCGCACGCACCTGACCGCGCACGCCGACCTCGGAGTCGATCCCTTTGCCTGTGTTCATCTACGTCCTCGGCCTTGCCGTGTTCGCGCAAGGCACCTCGGAATTCATGCTGTCCGGCCTCGTCCCGGGCATCGCCGACGACCTGTCCGTGCCGGTGGGCGCGGCGGCGAGCCTCACCTCCGCCTACGCCATCGGGATGATCATCGGCGCGCCGGTGATGGCGGTGCTGAGCGCGCGGTGGCCACGCCGTCGCGCGCTGGCGGGCTTCCTGGCCGCGTTCGTCGTCGTGCACGTGCTCGGCGCGATCACGGCGGACTTCGTGCTCCTGTTCGCAACCCGGATCGTCGCCGCGATCGTCAACGCCGGTTTCCTGGCCGTCGCGATGTCCGTCGCGACCGCGCTCGCACACCCGGCGAAGCAAGGCCGGGCGACCGCGGTGCTGTTGTCGGGCATCACGCTGTCGTGCGTCGCGGGCGTCCCCGCCGGCGCGCTGCTGGGCGACTGGGCCGGGTGGCGTTCGGCGTTCTGGGCCGTGGCCGCCCTGTGCTTGCCCGCGTTGGCGTTCGTGTTCCGGTCCGCGCCCGCGGACGCGGCCGGTCGACGTGACGTGTCGATCAGGCGGGAGGCCCGGGCGTTGAGGTCACGACGCGCGCAGCGGGCGTTGGTTCTCGCGGTCCTGGTCAACGGGGCCACGTTCGCGACGTTCGCCTACCTCGCCGTCATCGCGACCGAGGTCGCCGACCTGCCCGCCGGCGGGGTGCCCGTGCTGCTGGCGGCGTTCGGCGTCGGCGCGTTCATCGGGGTGACGGTCGCCGGCCGGGTGGGTGACGCGAAGCTCCGGCCGGCGGTGTGCGTCCTGCCGGTCGGGTGGGCGGCACTGGCCGTGGCCGGCGCCCACGCGGCGCCGCTGTTCGCCTTGGCGGTGGTGCAGGGCGCGTTGTCGTTCGGCGTCGGATCGGCACTGGTGGGCCGCGTCCTGCGGGTCGCGGCCGACGCGCCCTCGCTGAGCGGCGCGTTCGCCACCGTCGCGCTGAACGTCGGCGCGTTCCTGGGTCCGCTCACGGCGGCCGTCGCCACCCGGGCCGCGGTCGACTACCGGGCCGCGCCGTGGGTCAGCGCCGTGCTGGCCGCGGCGGCGATCGGCGTCATCGGTGTCCGTAGGCGAGGTTCGTCCCGGACACCGCGCGTTCCGCGGTGATCACCGTGTCGCCGACGAGCAGCGCGCGGTCGTCCACCAGCGGCGTGCCGTCCTCGCCCCGGCTGAGCCGGCTGCTCAAGAGGGCCGGCGAACCGGGCTCCCGCCGGAGCACCCGCGCCTGCTCGGCCGTCAACGCCACCGCCTGGATCGTCTCGCTGGCCTGCCGCACCGGCCGGCCCGACTCCTCGAGGAGCCGGTACAGCGACTGGTGCCGCAGGGTGTCCCCGTCGACGAGCCCTTCGGGCAGGTAGGACGTCTGCAACAGCAGGGGCACGGACGAGGGTCGGGTGCTGCGCAGCCGCTGGACCGCCAGCACCCGACCACCCTCCGCGACACCCAACCGCGCGCCCACGTCCGCCGGCGGCACGACGAGCCGCGCGTCCAGCACCTCGGTCTCCAGCTCGATGCCCTGCTCCACCAGGTCCTGCGACAGGCTCCGCAACCCGGTGAGGCCGTAGGCGAACGCGGGCCGCCGCACGAACGTGCCGACACCGTGCCGCGTCTCCAGCAGCCCGTCCGCCTCCAACGCCTGGATGGCCTGCCGCACCGTCATCAACGAGACGTCGAACTCCTCGCCCAACTCCCGTTGCGCGGGCAGCGGCGCGTCCGCCGGGTACCGGCCGTCGGCGATCCGGTCGGCCAGCACCCGGTAGATCGCCAGGTACTTGGGCACGCGCGTGCCGTACTCGCGGCCCGTGCGCCGCCCGTCGTCCACCGGTGCGAACTCCCGACTCTCACCCTCCGACGGAGGATAGCGCCCGGCGGAACTCGGCCACCTCGGCGACGACGTCGGCGACCGGCGCGCCGTCGACCAGCATCCGCATCAGCACCGAGCCGATCACCACACCGTCGGCGTCCGCACAGGCCTCCACCGCGTGCTCGACGGTCGAGATGCCGAAGCCGGTCACCACGGGCAGTCCGGTCATCCCCTTCACCCGCCGCGCCGTCTCCCGCGCCGTCGTGGCGAGGTCGGCGCGTTCGCCGGTGATCCGCATCGAGCTCATGCAGTACACGAACCCGGCCGACGCCCGCGCGATCTCACGGCACCGGTCGTCGTCGCACGAGGGCGCGGCCAGCAGCACCGCCGCGACCCCGACCTCCGCCGCACGCGCCCGGTACTCCGCCGACTCCTCCAGCGGCAGGTCCGGCACGATCACGCCCCGCACGCCCACCGACGCCAGGTGGTCGAGGAACCCGCCCACACCGCGTTCGGGAGTCAACGTCATCGCGACGTTCGCGTAGGTCATGACGACCAGCGGCACGTCGACGTCGAGCCCGGCCAACTCGTCCAGCAACGCCCTCGGCCGGCCACCGCGGCCGGCGGACAGCGCGGCGGCCCGCTGCACCGTGGGCCCGTCCAGCATCGGGTCGGAGAACGGGAGGCCGATCTCGATCGCGTCCGCCCCCGCCTCCGCCGCACCCCGCACCAGGTCGAGCCAGTCCGGCACGACACCGGCCATCACGTACGGGATCAGCAGCCGCCCGGGAGCGTCCCGCAAACGCCGTTCCACCACGTTCATCCCAGGTGCTCCTTGATCTGCTGGATGTCCTTGTCGCCACGGCCGGACAACGTGACCAGCACCGTCGACCCGGCCGCCAGCTCACCGGTCGCGGCGGCGTCGACCACCCACGCCAGGGCGTGCGCCGACTCCAGCGCGGGGAGGATGCCCTCGGTCCTGGTGACCAGCTTCAACGCCCGCAGCGCCTGCTCGTCGGTCACGCTCGTGTAGTGCGCCCGCCCGCTCTCCGCGAGGTGCACGTGCTCCGGCCCGACACCCGGGTAGTCCAGCCCGGCCGAGATCGACTCCGCTTCGAGCACCTGGCTGTCGTCGTCCTGCAGGAAGTGCGACATGAACCCGTGCAGCACGCCGAGCTTCCCCTTCCCGACCGCGCTGCCGCCCGCCGCCTCCACGCCCACCAACCGGACCGGCGTGTCCACGAACCCGGCGAACGTGCCCGCCGCGTTCGACCCGCCGCCCACGCACGCCACCACCACGTCCGGCAACGCCGTGGGCAGCAGTTCGGCGCACTGGGCGCGTGCCTCGTCGCCGATGACGCGCTGGAACTCCCGCACCATCCAGGGATACGGGTGCGGGCCCATGGTGGAGCCGACGCAGTAGTGCGCGTCCTCGGTCTCGTTCACCCACGCGCGCAACGCCCCGTTGGTCGCCTCCTTCAACGTGCCGACACCGTTCGCCGACGTCACCGGCACGACCTCGGCGCCGAGCAACTCCATCCGGAACACGTTCACCGCCTGCCGCCGGACGTCCGTGTGTCCCATGTAGACGGTGCAGTCCAGTCCCAGCAACGCGGCCGCGGTGGCCGTCGCCACGCCGTGCTGCCCGGCCCCGGTCTCCGCGATGAGCTTCCGCTTGCCCATCCGCCGGGCCAGCAACGCCTGCCCGAGCACGTTGTTGATCTTGTGCGACCCGGTGTGCGCCAGGTCTTCCCGCTTCAGCAGGACCCGCACGCCCACCGCCTCGGACAACCGCGAGCACTCCGTCAACGGCGTCGGTCGACCCACGTACGTGGCGAGCAACCGCCGGTACTCCGCCGTGAACGCGGCGTCCGCCCACGCCTCCCGGAACTCCGCCTCCACCGCTTTCGCGGCGGGCATGAGCGCCTCCGGCAGGTAGCGCCCGCCGAACCTCCCGAACCGTCCGGCCGCGTCGGGGACGCCCATCCTGACCACCTCGTGAACTGACACTTCTAGAACTCTAGAACTCTCTCCGGATGTGCGCAAGCGGCACGGTCTGTCGTTGCTTGACCATGCAGCGTCACGCGCGCCGGAGTCTGCGGATGCCGTTTTGCTGACGCTCTTGAAATAGCGGTGGGTGCCACCCGGTCATTCGTGGCGTCGTGCGAAGCATTCTCCGGACCTGTCGCTTGACCAGTGGATATCGAGTGCCGCGCGGTCGAATTCCGGACCGCCAGGAATGTGCGGTGATTGCGCCGATCTCGTGAACCGCGCAGCTCGGACTGTTGCGCGGCCATCGGGTCGGCGCTAGCCTCCGAACCCAGGGGAGATGGCGACGCCGCAGGTCGAGCCGCCGCTCGGAGCGGGTTCCGAGTCGTGCTCGCGCCTATTCGGGGTGCGCCGGTGATTGTTTCAGGGGTGGTGGCATGCGCATTGTCGCGTTTGCGGTCGTGTTCATTTTTCTCGGAGGCGCGCCCGCTGCGGCCGAATCGCGGGACGACCGGTTGGCGCGGGCGCTGTCCGACTCGGTGAGCACGTCGTCCGCGCTGGCCACGCTCGCCGAGTTCGACGCCGCCGCCGAGCGGCACGGCGGCAACCGCGCCGCGGGCACACCGGGGTTCGAGCGATCGCGGGAGCACGTCGAGCACGTCCTGCGCCGCGCCGGGTACCGCGTGACGACCCAGCCCGTGCCGTACACGGGGTTCGCGGCCGACGTCGAGGTCTTCACCGCGCCCGGCGGCGCACGGGTTCGCGCGCTGATGGGCCAGTTCACCCCGTCGGGACAGGTCGAGGGCGCGTTGGCGGCGGCGACCGGTGACGGTTGCCAGGCCGCGCACTACCCGGCGGGCACCGTGATCGCGGTCGCGCCCACCGGCGGTTGTCCGACCGTCGACAAGGCGGTGGCCGCGCGGGACGCGGGCGTGCGGGCGGTGCTGTTCTACGACGTGTCGCCCGCGGTGGACGCCGTGCTCCGCCGCCGCGTGCCGGGCGCCCCGCTGCCGGTCGCGTTCATCAGCGAGCGCTCCGCCCGGTCGCTGACGCCCGGCACGGCGTCGCTCGACCTGCGCGGTCACTCCTACGACGACGTCACGGTGAACGTGTTCGCCGAGACCTCCGGCGGGCGTGCGGACAGCGTCGTCATGGCCGGCGCGCACCTCGACAGCGCGGTCGACGGACCGGGCGTCAACGACAACGGCACCAGCGTCGCGGCCCTGCTGGAGACCGCCGTCCGCCTCGCGCCGCACCAGGCGCGGGTGGTCAACAAGGTGCGCTTCGCGTTCTGGGGCGCCGAGGAGTGGATCAACGTCGGCTCGATCCACTACGTGGGCACCCGCACACCGCGGGAGCTGGCCGCGATCAGCCTGTACCTGAACTGGGAGCTGATCGCATCGCCCAACTACGTCCACTTCGTCGTCGACGGCGACGACAGCGACCACCCGGACACCGGCTCGCCCGCCGGCCCGCCCGGGTCCGGCGTGGTGGAAGCCGTGCTGTCCCAAGGATATCGCGCGCGGGACGTGCCGTTCCGCACCGCGGACCTCAGCGGGATCCGCTCCGACCAGGAGGCGTTCGCCGCGGTGGGCGTGCCGGTCGGCGGCGCGTTCGGCGGGGTGCGCGGCATCAAGACCCCGGAGGAGGCCGCCGTGTTCGGCGGCACGGCGGGGATGACCTACGACCCGTGCTACCACCAGCCCTGCGACGACCTGTCGAGCGTCCACGTCGGAGCGCTGGGCGAGTCGATGAGGGCGATGGCGTGGGCCGTGGGGCGCTTCGCCGTCGAGGACGACGACGTGCGGCCCTGATCGGAAGGGAGGTGCGCACCATGTACTACCTCCACTAGCTCCACCAGTCGATGACCATTCCGGTGGGGTGCGCCCGGGCGCACCCCACCCACGGCCCGGGGAGCGCCTGTGCCCAGCATCTTCGACCCGTTGTCGCCCACGATGCTCGCCGATCCGCACGCGGTCTACGCGCGGCTGCGCGCCGAGGACCCCGTGCACCGGCACGACGGGCTCGACGCCTGGGTGCTCACCCGGCACGACGACTGCACGCGCGTGCTCAAGGACACCGACGCGTTCGGTTCGGACCCCGCCGCGCTCGGCAGGCCGGTGCCCGAGTCGATGCGCAACCTCCACGTGCTCGACCCGCCCGAGTCCACGCCCGTGCGCCACCGGTTCGTGGGTCTGCTGCGCTCGCGGGAGGCGTTGGTCGGAGAGTCCGTGCGGCGGATGGCCGACGACCTCGTCAAAGACCTGGACGGCGTGGTGGACTTCGTGCGCGACGTGGCCGAACCCTTGGCGCTGCGGGCGGTCGCGGACCTCTACGGCGTCGGGTTCCCGGCCGACCACCGGCACTACCGGGAGACCTCGCGCACGATGGTGCTCGGCATGGACTCCGGTCTCGACCCGACCCGGCTGGAGCCCGCCCTCGCCGCGCGCGACACCCTCAACGCGCTCATCGAGGGCTGGCGGGAGGGCGCGGAGCCCGGAGGCGTGCTCGACGTCGTGCGGCCCGGCGACGACCGGGTGCTCGTCAACTCGCTGCGCGCGGTGTTCGACGCGGGCTACTCCACGACCGGCGACCTGATCGCCAACGCCCTGCACCTGTTGACGTCGCGCCGGTCGTGGACCGGCGCCGAACTGTCCTCCCTGGGCGGTCGGGCGGTGGACGAGCTGATCCGCCTGGCCGGTCCGGTGCAGGCGGTGAGCAGGCACTGCAAGTCCGACGTGGACCTGGGCGGCAGGCGGGTGCGGCGCGGTGATGTCGTGGTCGTCGTGCTGGCGGCCGCGAACCGCGACCCGGCGGTGTTCCCCTCGCCGGACGAGGCGGACTTCACCCGCTCGCCCAACCCGCACCTCGGCCTCGGCCGCGGCGCGCACGCGTGCTTCGGCGCGCCGTTGGGCAGGCAGGTGCTGCTCACCCCGTTCCGCGCCCTCGCCGGGATCGGTCGCCTCGACGCGGCGGGCGAGCCCGTGCGAAGGCCGACGGCGACCCAGCGCGGCCTCGACCACCTGCCCCTCCGGGTGGCCTGACGCCTCGACCGGCACGGAGGCCGCACGCGGTCCGGTTACCGTGGACGTGTGGAGATCCGAAAAGGAGACTTGGACGACCTGCCCGCGATCATGGCGATGCTGGACGGCGCGGTGGCGTGGTTGGACGCCTCCGGTCGCACGGGGCAGTGGGGGAGCGAGCCGTTCTCCGGGCAACCCGGCCGGGTCGAGGGCATCGCCGAGAAGATCCGCGAGGGCACGGCGTGGATCGCCGAGGTCGACGGCACGCCCGCGGGCGCGATGACGCTCGCGCCCAAGCCACCCCGGTACGTCGAACCGGCGGCCGAGCCGGAGGTGTACGTGACCCTCCTGGTGACGGCGCGGTCGCACGCCGGCCTCGGTGTCGGCAGCGCGCTGCTGGCGCACGCCGTCGACGAAACCCGACGCGCCGGCGTCGAGCTGCTCCGCGTCGACTGCTACGCCGGTTCCGACGGCGAGCTGGTCGCCTACTACCGCCGCAACGGGTTCGAGCCGACCGAGCCGTTCACCGTCGGGACCTGGCCGGGTCAGGTGTTGGCCCAGCGGGTCGGAGCACGGACCCGCACTTCGTCGGAGTAGCCACCCGACCGGGTGGGCGGACCACCCCGTTCGGCCGCAATGCGAGGCCCGGCGACCCCGCGCTTCCGCAGATCGGCGTTTCCACGCACCCGGATTCAGCGCATTCGGCGACGATCCGCCTCACCCCATCAGGGCGTTGGCCACGGGTTTCGGCCCGAGTACGGTCGGGACTACTACCGAGGATGGCCACCTCCGCTGCCAACCAGTCCGCGGCACGACCGCGGGTACGACCGGGTGTGAAGGTGGTCTCCATGCCGTTGGACGTTGTCGACCTGCTCAAGCAAGGATTGCCGGAAAGCTCCGCGCCACGTCGGCGGATCGTCGTCGTCGGCGCCGGAATGGCCGGGCTCACCGCGGCCATGCTGTTGAAGGAAGCCGGCCACGAGGTGACGATCCTCGAAGGCCAGAACCGGTTGGGCGGGCGCATCCTCACCCACCGCGGTTTCGCCGGGGACATGTACGGCGAGTTCGGCGCGATGCGATTCCCGCAGCAGCACCCGCTCGTGTCGTGGTTGATCGAGGAGAAGTTCAAGCTCGCCACCAGACCGTTCCCCATGTACGACGAGGACACGTTCGTGTTCCTCCAGGGAAAGGGCGTCCGGCGCCGGGACTTCAGCGCCGACCAGTTCTCGTTCGACCTGCAGCGCGGTGAGGCGGACCGCGCGCCGCACGACCTGCTGCGGCACACCGTGCAGCCGCTGATCGACATCATGGAGCAGGAGGACGAAGCCAAGGCGTGGCACCGCCTGCTGACCGACTACGACCGGTACACGCTCCTCGGCTACCTCAAGGAACGCGGCCTCAGCGACGGCGCGCTGGCCATGCTCGGCCCGCTGTTCAACCTCGAAGGGCGCTACCACTTCTCCCTCGTCGAGTGGTTCTCGCACTTCTACGAGGACGTGTTCGGCCACCTCGTCTACATCGTGGACGGCGCGGACTCGCTGCCCCGCGCGTTCGAGACGCTGCTGATGGACGACATCCGGCTCGGCGCCCTGGTGCACGGCGTCGACCAGGACGACAGCGGGGTGCGCGTGCACTACCGCGCCGGCCGCCGCACGCAGACGATCGAGGCGGACGAGTGCATCGTGACGGTGCCGTTCGCCAGCCTGCGGCACATGGAGATCCAAGGGCTCGACCCGGACAAGTGGTACGCCATCCGCAACACCTACTACGGCCGGGCGCACAAGCTGTTCATGCAGTTCAGCGAGAGGTGGTGGGAGACGGCGTACGGCATCACGCACGGCCTCACCGTGACCGACCTGGCGATCCGCAACATCGTCTACCCGCCCGCCGGTCAGGACACCCGGTTCCGCAAGGGCGTGATGATCGCGTCGTACTGCTGGGAGCAGGACAGCATGCCGTACACGCCGCTGGCCGGCGAGGAGAGCGTGATGCAGGCGCTGGAGGACCTGGTCAAGATCCACCCGGAGGCGCGCGACACGTTCGAGTTCGGCGTCTACAAGGACTGGGCGCTCGACTGGTTCGCGTGCGGCATCGGCCCCCTGTTCCGGGCGTTCGAGATGAGCGAGACGTTCTACGAGGACGTGATCCGGCCGGTGAACCGGGTGTGGTTCGCCAACGACGCGTGCGACCGGCGGCACCGGCGGTGGGTGGAAGGCGCGCTCAAGGCGGCGGTGAAGAACGCCTACGCGATCCACGAGGGACTGCGCGACGAGATGCCCTGGAAGGACTGAACCAGGCTCAGCGCGGCGTCGCGGAGGCCAGCGGCACCGGCGTCTCCTGACCGGCCCACGTGCCGGTGAGGACGGCGCCGGTGAGGACGCCGCCGGTGTCGAGGCGCCGGCGGACGGCCAACTCGACGGTCTCCGTCACGATCAGCGTCGGCTCGCCGCCGGTCACGCGCACGACCGCGCCGGCGGCGGGCGCCTCCGCGAGCCCGTTCGCGGTCACGGCGACGCCCATGCTGGGCGCACGGGGTTCGAGCCGGTCGTCGACCTCCACGAACTCCTCGGCCTGGCCGCGCCCGGTGAGGATCGCGTCCGCGAGCGCCGCCGCGTACACCGGGTCGCCGAACGCGTCGTAGACCCAGCGCTTGCCCAGCACCGAGTGCTCGGTGGTGCCGATCAGCCACGCGTCGGCGCCGTCGAGCGGCGCGTCGCGGTAGGTCAGGGGCACCTGGTGCACGGGCCCGTCGCCGACCCGCACCAGCAGGGTCTCGATCCCGACCGCGCCGGCCGGGTCGTCGAAGCGGTAGCCCGCCACGCGTCGCGGCTCGCCGGTCGGCCCGGTGTGCCAGTCCTGGCCGGGCAGCCAGTCGGCCAGCAGTTCGAGCTTGGTGGGGCTCAGCGTGGCTTTGTGGATCAGCGCCATGCGGTCATCGTAACGACCGTGATCCACGCGCTACCGCGTCACCTGCCCGGCGTCGCGCAGCGCCTCGGCGACGCGGTCCGGCGGCCAGCCCAGCTCGGCGGCGAGCCGGGCCGCGCCCTCCGGGGTGACGGTGCGGACGAGCGCGCCCAGCACGGTCACGACGTCGGTGCTCGGGCCGCCGGCCATGTCCTCGGCGAGCTGCGCGAAGAACCGGCGCATCCGGTCCATCCGGGCGCCGGCGGGCGTGCCGGGGTCGAGGATCCCGACGCCGCGCTCGGCCGTGTCGGCGAGCATCGCGTTGGTCCGCGCGCTCGTCAGCCACGTCCGCAACCACATGTCGTCGTCGATGGAGTACGTCTCCCGCCGCCGGGCGTCGCGGTCGCGGCGCAGGAGTTCCAGCCCTTCGAGGTAGCCGACCGCCTTGGACACCGACGCCGGGCTGACCCGCAGCCTGCCGGTCAACTCGGCCGCGGTCAGCGCGCCGGCGTCGGTCGTGACCAGGCTCGCCAGCACGCGGGCCGCCATGCGCGGCAGCCCCATCCGCACCATCAGCCCGGCGAACTCCTCCGCGAACGCCAGCACCGCGGCCGGGTCACGGCCTTCCGCGCCGACGGCCGCGGGCGGCTCGTGGTGCGTGGCCGACCTGCGTCGGCGGGCCCGTCGGCGCGTGGCCTGGTGGGCGCGGTCGGCCCGGTAGTCGCGGGCGCCGCCGTTGCGGCTCACCTCACGCGTGATGGTGGACGTGGGCCTGCCCAGCCGCCGCGCAATCTCCGCGTACCCCAGACCGCGCGTCAGGCCGGACGCGATGTCACGGCGGTCCTCGTCGGTCAGCCTGCCACCCGGCATCGCCTGCCCCCTCTTCTTGGTGACGCCAGTGTGCGTTCACGGACAGCGCATTGCAACGAGCGCGGCTGAATCATTGCGTTCACCATCAGCCCTATTGCAACGATTTGAAGCTACACACCAGCTCAAATGTCTGACCCGGCACTTTCCAGCGTTGTCGCGCGATGAAACGCAACGTAGCTTTCGCTCCCTCGTGAAGATCGACCGGCAAAAGACAGGGGGAGGAATGGCGAGCGAGCAAGTCGTGCTCGACGTCGAAGACCTGCGCATGCGCTACGGCACGACCGACGTCCTGCACGGCATCACGTTCCAGGCCCACCAGGGCGAGGTGCTGGCCCTGCTCGGCCCGAACGGCGCGGGCAAGACGACGACGATCGAGATCCTGGAGGGTTTCCGACTGCGCTCGGCGGGCCGGGTGTCGGTGCTCGGCGTCGACCCGGCCCACGCCGACGAGCGGTGGCGCGCCCACGTCGGCGTCGTCCTGCAGTCCTGGCGCGACCACGGCAAGTGGCGGGTCCGCGAGCTGCTGCGGCACCTCGGCGTCTACTACTCCTGCTACGCCACCGACCAGGTCTCCCGACCGTGGGACCCGGACGAGCTGGTCGCGGCGGTCGGCCTGACCGCGCGGGCGGACGCGAAGATCCGGACGCTGTCCGGCGGGCAGCGGCGCAGGCTGGACGTCGCCGTCGGCATCGTCGGCCGCCCCGAGCTGCTGTTCCTGGACGAGCCGACCACCGGGTTCGACCCGGTCGCCCGGCGCGAGTTCCACGAGCTGGTGCGCCGGCTCGCGGCCCAGGACTCGACGACCATCCTGCTCACCACGCACGACCTGGACGAAGCCGAGAAGCTCGCCGACCGCATCGTCATCCTCGACGGCGGCCGGATCGTCGCCGACGGCACGGCCGACGAGCTGGCGCGGCGCATCGCGGGCGAGGACGAGGTCCGCTGGACCCACGCCGGGCAGCGGCACGTGCGGCACGTCCGCGAGTCCACGAAGTTCGTGCACGACCTGTTCCGCCGCCACGGCGACGCGATCACCGACCTGGAGGTCCGCCAGGCCTCGCTCGAGGACACCTACCTGTCGCTGGTGCGCCGGGTCGAGGCGGAAGGAGCGACCCGGTGAACCCGACCACGACCGCGTTGCGCGCGGGCGGGCGGCGCGGCCTGATCGAGCTGCGGCAGTCGCTGACCAACGGCGCGGATCTGTGGAACCACGCGTTCTGGCCCGTGCTGATGCTCGTCGTCACGTTCTTCCTGCGTGACGTGTCGTTCGGGCAGACGGGGTTCTCCGTCGGCGCCCTCGCGCTGCCCAGCATCCTCGGCATGAACGCCGCCATGGCCATGGTCACCATGAGCCAGCTGCTCACCGCCGACCGCGAGGACGGCACGCTGCTGCGGGCCAAGGCCACGCCGAACGGGATGCTCGGCTACCTGGTCGGCAAGCTCGTGTCCGTGGCCGGTGGGCTCGTCATCGACCTGTCGATCTTCTTGATCCCCGGCGTGTTCCTGGTCTCCGGCCTGGTCACCGGCAGCCTCGACGCGTGGCTGACGCTGGCCTGGGTGCTGGCGCTCGGCATGCTGGCCGCCCTGCCCATCGGCGCGGTGCTCGGCTCGGTGTTCGCCACCGCGCGCGGCCAGGGCCTGCTCATGCTGCCGATCCTCGCCATGATCGGGATCTCGGGCGTCTTCTACCCGGTCACGGCCCTGCCGGAGTGGGTGCAGTGGGTCGCGCAGGTGTTCCCGGTCTACTGGCTGGGGCTCGGCATGCGGTCGGCGTTGCTGCCGGACGCCGCCGTGGCCGTGGAGATCGGCGAGTCCTGGCGACACCTCGAAACGGTCGGCGTGCTCACCGCGTGGGCGGTGCTCGGCCTGGTCCTCGCGCCGGTCGTGCTGCGCCGGATGGCACGCCGGGAGTCCGGGTCGAGCGTGGCCGAGCGCCGGGAGAGGTCCCTCCAACGGGTCAGATAGGTGAATGACCCCCACCGAGCGCAACGAAAGGGTGGTTCCGCGCGACCAAACAGATGAGTGCTGGAGCGACGTGCCCCGGACCGGAGGGCGTGACCATGACCATCTTCGTCAGCTACACGCGTGCCGACGAGAGCCTGGTGCGCGCCCTCCGGGACGACCTCGGCCGGATGGGGCAGGAGGTCTGGCTCGACCACGAGATCCACGGCGGCGAGCTGTGGTGGCGCGAGATCATCCGCACCATCCAGGCCGCCCGGGTCTTCGTGTTCGCGCTGTCGCAGGCGTCCTGGAAGTCGGTGCCCTGCCACGCGGAGTTCGACTACGCGCAGCAGCTCGGCGTGCCCGTGCTCCCGGTGCAGGTCGGGCCGCTGGACAACCTCCGCATCCCGATCATGGAACGGCAGCTGGTCGACTACCGGGAGCGCAGCGCGGACGCGATCGTGTCGTTGGCGGGCGCGCTCACCGAGCTGACCGGCCGGCCGCGCGTGCTGCCGAACCCGATGCCACCGCCGCCGAAGGTGCCGTTCGAGTACCTCTACCGCATCGCCGAGCTCCTCGGGCCGCAGCCGATCTCGCCGGAGCGCCAGGAGATCATCATCGGCCAGTTGCGGCGGCACCTGCGGACGGAGCGGGACGAGATCGCCCGCGCCGACATCGTGAAGCTGCTGCGCGAGTTCCGCGAGCGCGGCGAGATCACCAACATGAACTCGCGGGAGATCGACGAGATCCTGGAGACCGTGGAGCCGGGCGAGGGCGAAGGGCTTCCGGAGGGCGTCACCTGGCTCTCGGCCGCCGACTACTGGCAGCAGAACCCGGTGGTGATCGGCCCGCCGCCGGTTCCGGAGCAGGCGGACGCACCGGACACGTCGACCGCCGAAGGCGCCGGGGACACGGGCTCCGGGGCGACGCCGGCGTGGCTGCGGAGCGTGGTGGAGGCCGAGGGCCGGCCGGCCGCCGACCTGCCGGCCGCCGACCTGCCGAAGCCCGCCCAGTCGAAGCCGGACCTGCCGAAGCCCGCCCAGTCGGCGACCCCGCTCTGGTGGGAGGGCGGGAAACCGTCCACAGGGGAACGGACCACGTCACTGCCGCCCGCCCCGCGCACCGCCACGCCTCAGCAGTCCCCGCCACCGCAGCCCGCACCCCAACCGTTCGCCGCACGCCCACCCGGCCGGAACCCGGCCGACGCGAACCAGTCCTGGCCACGACAGCGCGTGCCCCGACAGCCTGCGCCACAAGAACAACAGCAGCCCACCCAACAGCGGCCCACCCAGCAACAGCCCGCGCCGGAACCACCCGCGTCCCCGCCGTCGAACGACGGCTCCCTCGCGTTCACCGGCGCGGTCCTCGGCGCGACCGGCATCCCGTTCGCGCTGGTGGCGTTGAGCGGCGGCACCCCGGTCGACTTCCTGGTCGGGGTGGTGGTCCTCATCGGTCTGGTCCTGAGCGTGGTGGCACTGAGGAAGCACGAGCCACGTGCCCGCGCGTCCGTGGTCATCGCGTCCGCGGGCCTGCTCGGCGTGGTCCTCTGCCTGTTGGCCGGCTGAGCCGACCCGACCTCGGCCTAGCCCGACCGGTTCCGCCGGATCAGCCCGATCGTGATCGCGAACAAGGTCCCCACCACACCGAAGAACGCACCCGGTCCCGCGCCCGCGTCGTACCCGGCGACCAGCCCGAGGATGATGCCGACCGTCGCGGCGACCACGAACACGCTCGCCAACGTCGGCCGCTTGTCCGGCGGCGGGGGCACGTTGCGCATCGTCTGGTGGGCCGGGGTCCACCACTCGCCACCACGCGGCTGCGGCGGGGGCACCGGCGTGAAGTACGGCGCCGGACGCGGAGCCTGCACGGCGACCTGCACGGGCTGCGCCGCCACCGCCGTGGGCGTGCGTTCCCACCACGGCTTGGCCCGGGGCGCGAGCAGGTCGGCCAAGCCGGAGGCCGCGACCCACCCGGGCGTGCAGCACTCCTTGAGCCGCTGCGCCGCCTCGTCCACCTGAGGGTCGCCGATCGCGGCCAGGTGCGCCCACGCGGCCGTGGTGAACGGCGGCTGGAAGTCCTCGCGCCGCAGCAGCAGGTTCTCGCCGGTGTAGCACGTGCGCCAGCCGCTCGGGTCCTTCGCCAACGCCAGCAGCGACAGGTAGATCACCAGCCCGGAGAACGTGTCCATCCACCGACCCCACGGCCGGTGCTCGGGCTGGTAGTTGCGGTGCCCGGTCTCGCTCGGCGCGAGCGTGCCGGAGAACCGGGCGATCCACGAGCAGTCGAAGTCCACCAGCCGCAGGCCGCCGTCGCGGCCGACGAGGACGTTGCCGTGCTGCAGGTCGCCGTGCGCGAACCCGGCCCGCTGGATCCGCGTCACCAGGTCGCGCCACGTGCCCGCCAACGCGGCCAACGACCCGGTGTCCGCCCGCTCCACCAGCTCGTCCACGTGGCGGTTGAGCGTGTGGCCCTCCGCCCACTGCATCCGCACCGCGGGCCACGTGCGGCCGTTGACCAGGATCCCGTTGTCCACCCACCGGGGGAGTGCGACCACGCTCTCCAGCCCGCTCGACGTGAAGTGCGCGTGCAGGGCGCCGTAACGCTCGCTGCTGGACACGTCGTCCCTGGTGAAGAACCGCAACGCCTGTGCCTCGCCGCGCGCCATCGCCTTGAACACGACGGCGCTCGTGCCCGCCGCCGGCATCGGTATCCCGTACACCGGGTGCACGACGAGTTCCAGCCCGCGCAGCTCGTCGGCGACGAAGCAGTCCGCGCGCTGCACCGCCTTCATGTACTCCTCGGGCGTCGGGTACCGGATCACAGGCACACCACCAGGTGCTCGGCCGGCCTCCGATCGAGCCGCACCCGCAGGAGGGTGACGTCGTCGTTGACCATCTCGCGCGCCGCGCGCCGGTCGGCCACGAGCGCGCGGAACGCCTCGGGGTGGTCCAGCCCCGCCAACGTCGTCCACAACGCCCGCCGGTCGCGCAGGTCGGCCGCGGCCACCCACTGCGCGAACGCGTCCGTGGCCAGGTACAGCAGGTCGCCGTCCGCGAGGTCGCCCTCGGCGAACGACGCCCGGCCGATCATCTCGGCCAGCCCGGCGGCGCCGGTCGGCAGACCGTCCGGGTTGGACCCGAACTCGTCCGCCGGGATCGGCGGGAACTGCGCCACCACCCGGTGCCCGCGGACGTGGAACAGCACCGCGTCGCCCAGCGCGACCGCCGTCCAGCGGGGTCGCGGACCGGTGAGGTCGCGCAGCTCGCAGCCGAGGAACGTGGCGAACGAGCCGACCGTCGCCTGCTTGAGCCGTTGCAGGTCCGTCGCGCCGGCCAGACGTGGGTCGTCGCGCCACCGGTCCTGCATGTCCGCCGCCCAGCGGTGCAGGGCGTCCGCCGTCAGCTCCGGCGCCGTGCCCTGGTCACCGACGAAGCCGGCGACGAGTTGCTGCGCCCAGCGGGCCGAGCCGAAGCCCTGCGTGGCGCCGTCCGCGACGGCGAACCGGGGGCCGCGCCCCGCGCCGTCCGCGGGCGCCGCCGCCGCGCCGTCCTCCCACTCGGCCTCGGTGTTGCCGTGCTTCGGCGCGTAGAAGAGGACCTGCCGGGTGTGGCTCACGGCGTGCCCCCTACCTCACGCGATCCGGGACTCTGGTGCCGATCTGCAGCACCCGGAGCAGGGTCGAGCGGCCCACGTTGAACGCCAGCCCGCGCGCGCCCGGCCGGACGTCGTAGCCGTCGACCCTGGCGTTGTCGACCATCGGCCGCGGCAGGGGACTGCTCAGCGCGAACAGGTCCGGGCCGGGCGGTGGCAGGCCGCCCGGGTCGGACGGGAACACGATCTCGGTGACCTCGAAGGGGGAGAGGAACACGTTGAAGAACAACGTCGCGCCGTCGTTGGTCTCGATCGACGTCAGCCGCCGCGCCCAGTCCTGGAGGGTCGCGCCGTCGTACGGGCTGTCGGTCACCATGCCGTCGGTGATGTTGACGACGATGGGCGGGAACGAGTCGGGGTGCGCGGCGGCCCAGTCGAACACGTGCGCGCCGGCGACCGCGATCGCCTGGCACATCGGCGTGCGGTGGCCGTGCACCGGGTCGACCCAGACCGGCATCCGCGCGCTCACCGGCATCAGGTCGATGGACGGCTCCTCCCGCACCGCCATGGGGTGCTCGGCCAACTCCGGCAGCGGCACGAGACCGCGGCCGGCCAGCGCGCCGCCGAACGCCGACTCGACGCCCTCACCGGCTTCGCCGACGCGTGCCCCGTAGCTGAAGATCCCCACGTCGAAGTAGTGCCGCACCGGCGCGTTGACCTCGGTGGTCGCCTTGATGCACATGTCCAGCAGGATGTTGTTCACCGCCAACGCCGCGCCGTCCGCCAGGGACGCGCCGGTGCGGCCCCAGGCGAGCTTCATCGAGTCCGAGCGGTCCAGCAGGATGACCACGCACCCCGGGTCGGCCCGCGACACGGACTGCCGGTAGTTCTCCACAGCGCACCCCCTCTTCGTCGGTCGTCACGTCATCCGGTCAGGTTGCGGCGGACGACGGTGGTCGGCCACGGCGTGCCCGCGCGCCACTCCCACCGGTGGCCGCAGTTCGGGTTGCGGCAGTGGAAGGCGCAGGACTCGCCGTCCTGCTTCAGGTCGAGCCGGAAGTCACCGCAGCGCGGGCACTGCGCCACCACCGCGCGGTCCACGTCGTAGCCTTGCCGCAGCGGTTCTTGCGGCTTGGTCGCGGTGGTCGTCGCCGGTGGCGCGGGCGCCTCGGCCCACCACGTCCGGTTGGCCGGCTTCGTCTCGGGTTCCGACGACGAGGCCGCCTGTGCGAACACCGGCTCGCGTTCCGCCACGGCGGGCGTCGGGTGGTGGGTCCGCGTGACCGGACGCCGGTCGGTGGTCAGCACGCCGAACGCGAGCAGCACACCCAGGAGCGCGCCGACCACCACCACGGTCACCGACCGCCAGAAGTCCAGGTCCCAGGTCTGGAGGCCGATCAGCCCACCCACCGCGGCGCACACCGCAGTGAGGGCCAGGACGATCGCGTTCCGCGTGGTCATCCGGTGCCTGCCGGGGTCACGACCAGCTCGACCCGCCCACCGGGGTCGACCGCGTCCGGGTCGACCGGAGGCCAGCACGCGTAGTCGCCGAACCCGGCCGCGGGTGCGGGGGCCGACCACTTGGCCGGCAGCTGCACGCAGACCGTGAACGGCTTGCCCGACGTGCCGACGTCCACCCTGCCCTGGCCGTTCACGGTGTGGTCCGACGCGTTCGCGGCGAGCACCTTGACCCGGGTGCCTACCGGCGGGTTCGGCACGAACTGGACGGCGACGGTCGACGGTGGCGGCACGTCGGGCTCGCGCGCCACGGCCCCGAGCAGCAGGACCGCGAGGAACGCGATCACCAGCGCGTAGACCGGCGCCAGCCAGCGGTTGCGCAGGCCGCCCGGCCGCGTCTCGGCGTCGCCCCCTGACGTGTGCACCTGGACCTCCGCCCGGAGTGGTGGCGTGTACTCCAGGTATCGCGAAGGATCATGCAGTCGTGTCGGCGTGTCCCCCGGACGGGCGAACGGTCAGTGCTCGGTCACGGCAGGTTGCCCGTGGTGGCCAGGAGCAGGGCGATGGCCGGCAGGAGGTTGTTGACCTGGTGGGCGACGACACTGGCGAGCAGGTTCCCGGTGAGCACGCGGGCCAGGCCGATCGGGATCGACAGCACCAGCAGCAGGGGCGTGCGCAGCAGTTCCAGGTGCGCGATCGAGAACACCAGGCTGGTCGCCGCGAACACGACCCAGCGGTTCCAGCCCAGGTGCTCGAACGCGCGCCACAGCACGCCCCGGAACAGCACCTCCTCGGCCAGCGGCGCGACCAGCCACACCGCCAGGAACACGAGCACGGCCGCCGCCGGCGCCATCTCGCGCCCGGCGAACGCGTCACCGACCGCCGACCCGGCCTGCTCCTCACCGACCCACGCGGCCCACACCGCCGCCGCGGGCAGCGTCAGCGCCAGGCCGCCGAGGCCGAGCGCCAAGCCGATGGCGATCTCCTTGACGTTCCAGCGGACCGCCAGCTCGCGCGCCGCCCGCCCGAGCCTCGGGCCACCGCCCAGCCAGGCCGTGCCGATCACCGCCACCACCGCGCCCAGCGACGTGGGCAGGACGAGCAACGCCAGCAGCCGACCGTCCTCCAGCAGCGTCACGTCGCCCGAGTCGTGCGCCAGCAGCACGACCACCGACACGAGGAGCATCGTCAACTGGCCGGCGAGGAACACCCCCAGCAACGACAGCCCCGCCCGCCGTTCACGCGCCGGGAAGGGCGCGGAGGGGTGTGGCTCGCCAGGCGGGAACGCGGCCGGCTGCTGCCCGGTCGGCTGCTGCGCGAAGGGTTGCTGGGCGGTCTGCCGCTGCACGGGTGGTGGTGGTGCGGTCGGCTGCTGCACGAGTGGTGGCGCACTCGGTTGTGGTGCGGGCGGCTGCTGTGCGGGTGGTGGCGCGCTCGGTTGTGGCGTGGGTAGTGCCGGCGTGCTCGGTTGTGGTGCGGGTGGTGGCGCGACCGGCGGCCACTCGGCGGGTCGGGGCGCGGTGACGTGGTCGTCGTGGGGTGCCGGCCCGGTCTGGTCATCGCTCACAACCGTGGATAACCCGCGTCGGGGGCGAGGTCAACTCGACCACCACGGTCGTGCGGCGATCGAGACCGGACGGTCGGCGTCACGTCGCGGTCCGGGCCTGGGCCGGTCGCCACCGCCACCGCTGTTCGCCGTCGTCGCGGAACTCGCCGGTGGCCCGCATCCCGATGCGCCGCGCGACCGCCTCGCTGGCCGGGTGGTCGGGCGCGATGTGCGCGTGCACGGCCCCCGCACCGCGGTCGACCAGCCACCACACCACGGCCTCGGCGGCCTCGGTGGCGTAGCCGTGACCCTGGAACGGCACCCCGATCACCCAGCCCACCTCGGCGGTCAGCCCGTTCGCCCCGGCCGTGGTCGTCGCCTGCACGGTGCCGACGGCGGCGCCGTCCGCGTCCCGCACCACGACCCAGTTCAGCCAGCCCTCAAGGCCGTCGTCGGACGTGGGCCGCTCCCAACGCCGGTACCGGGACGCGAGCTCGACGGCAGTGGGCGGCGCGCCGCCGGTGATCGCGTAGAGCGCGGGATCACCCAACACCACCGCCATCTCCTCGACGTGCGCGACCCGCACGGGCTCCACGCGCAACCGCGCCGTCCGCACCACGGCGTCCTGCGGCCACTGCGCTGGCACGACCACCGGCCGACCGACGCCTACCACCGGCGCGGCCGGGCGGTCCGGCGTGCGGTGACGGATACGCCCATTTGTCGCCCCCCTCAACGTCACGTGCACAGTAGCCACTCGGCGGCCGGTATCGACCGGGATTTCCGCCGGCCGGGATGGCGGAACGCCCGTTGCGGGATGATCGGGACGTGATCACCTCCCGGCGTGCCCGTCACGAGCGGCTCTCGGTGCTCCTCTCCTCACGCGACGATCGTGAACTCGAACGCCTCGTGGACGCGAACGGCAGCGTGGGCGTCGGCGGCGGATCGGCCGTGGTCGACGTCGACGGGACGCCGGTGTTCGTCAAGCGCGTCCCGCTGACCGACCGGGAACTCGCCCGGCCGCACTCCACCGCGAACCTGTTCGACCTGCCGGTGTGCTGCCAGTACGGCATCGGCGGCCCGTCGTTCAACGCGTGGCGCGAGCTGGCCGCGAACCGGATCGTCACCGACGCGGTCCTGGCGGGGGAGACGGCGGCGTTCCCGCTGCTCCACCACTGGCGCGTGCTGCCCGGCCGCGCGCCCGTGGCCGCCGAGCACGCCGCGGTGGACGAGGTCGTGGCCCTGATGGGCGGCAGCCCGGCCGTGCGGGTCCGCCTCGACGCGCTGGCCGCCGCGTCGCACAGCCTCGTGCTGTTCTCCGAGTACGTGCCGCGCCCGGTGGAAGGCTGGCTGGGCGAGGATCCCGCGAGCAAGGCCGAGGCGGTCGAGCGGCAGTTCGCGGAGACCGTGGCGTTCCTGCGCGACCGGGACCTGCTGCACATGGACGGGCACCTCGGCAACATGCGCACCGACGGCGAGCGGATCTACCTGACCGACTTCGGGCTGGTCACGTCGCCGGCCTTCGAGCTGTCGGCCGCCGAACGGGACTTCGTCCGGCGCAACGCCACGCACGACGCCGGCTACGCCGCCATGCGACTGGTCAACTGGCTGGTGACCGACGTGTGCGGGGTGACGGTGCCGCCCGGTGGCGTCCCCACGGCCCGCAACGACTTCGTCCGCCGGTGCGCCGCCGGCGAGATCCCGGACGACGTGCCGTCCGCCGTGGCCGGTGTCCTGGCACGGCACGCGCCCGCCGCCGCGCGGCTGAACGCCTTCTACTGGCGCCTGTTCGGCGGCGAGGTCCACGCCGAGTACCCGGACGCTCACGGTGAGCGCATCCCGCGCAGGTAGCCGACGGCGGCCCAGGGCCGACGGCCGAAGGCGAAGACCTTCCCGGTCGCGACGGCGCGCGCGAGGCGGATGCGGCGGAAGACCGTGAGCATCATCGCGGCCGGGTCGAACGTGACCCGGGCGTCGATCTTCCGGCCGTCCGCGGGCTCCACCTGTAATCGGCCGTTCTCGCTGGTCAAGACCACGGGGACGGTGTGCTTCGAGCGGAACTCGAGGGTGACGCGACCCGGGGTGCCCGCGCCCGCCAGCAGCCGCCCCGACCGGCCGCCGAGCATGGGCATGAGGAACAAGTCGAACGTGAGCGCGGCCTCGTGCGCGGAGATGTGCCAGGGCACGCCCAGCACCCGGGCGATGTCCAGGCCGTGGATCAGGATCTCGTTGAGCTGGTGCGCCACGTGCGCGGCCGCGGGGAGCTGTGCGCTGCCGAGCCAGGGTCGCAGCTCGCGCGGGTCGACGTCCTTGGCCCTGGTCAGCAGCAGGTCGACCTCTTCGAGCAGGGTGTTCGACACCACGTCCAGCGCACGCTCGGGGAAGTGGTCCAGGGTCAGGTCGTTGAGCCGCGCGAACCCGCCGAAACCCGCCTCCTGCCAGCCCTGGTCCAGGTGGGGCGCGTCGAGCGGGGACAGGTCGCCGCTGATCAGGCCGGCGTTGAGCCGGGCCACGACGGAGACGTGCGCTGCGGTGTCGGCCACCGACCAGTCGCCGATCGTGCGGCGGTCCGGCGTCCGGCAGTCCAGGAGCATCCGGGTGAACCGCTCCGAGGCGCCGGTGAGGGCGTCACGCACGTCCTGCCATCGCCGGTCGGTGATGTCCAGCTCCACGAGTGGCCTCCCGCGCGGTCGACGTCACTTCACCGAACGTAGTGACGTGGCCGCACACCGAACTACCGCGTTCGTGCTCTACTGCGGCCTCTCTTCCGCCGACGCGCAGTAATCCACCACGCGGCGCAGGCCGGCCTCGGGCGGTTCGGTCGCCGAGTCCACCACGAGGTGCGGTTCGTCCCAGCTCTCCCACAGCCCCTTCGTCCGCAGCACGTGGTCCCACGTCACCGTCGCCGGCCAGCCGGGGATGCCGCGGGCCCGGCTCTCGACCCGGCGACGCTGCACCGCCTCGTCCGAGCACACGCACTCCACGCCGACGAACACGCCGCCGAGGCGTTCGGTGACCGACCGCCACCGCCGCCGCGTCTCCCGGCGGTGCCCGGTCGCGTCCACGATCACGTCCAGCCCCAGTTGGAGCTGCCGTGCCACCGACGCGGTCAGGTTCAGCTCCGCCAGGTGCGTCGTGTTGTCCGTCCGCAGCCCGCCGAACGGCAGCAGCGCGCCCAGTTGCCAGTCCATCGAGAACACCGGCGCGGTGAGCCGCCACGCCAGGGCTTCGGCCAACGTGCTCTTGCCCGTTCCCGGCACGCCCGCGATCAGGACCGCCCGGGGTCGCCGCACGGCGTCCGGGCGCGGGATCGGCTTCAGCGCCTCGTACTCGGCGTGCGCGCGATCCGCCATCAACGCCTGCAACCGCTCGCGCACGACGTCCAGCGCCGGCACGCCTGGAGGCCGGTCGCCACGCTCCTCGACCGCACGCACCCAGCCCAGCACCACGTGCTCCGGGCGCACGACCACGTCACCGAGCCGTTCGGCCTCCCACGACGACGCGGTCAGCAGCACCTGTCGCTCCACCACGTCGAAGTCGGCGAGCCCCACGCGCGCCACCAGTTCGGCAGCTATCCCGTGCTTGGGCCCGCCCGGGTCCGCGAGCAGGTCGTCGGCTGACGGGTGCACCGGAAGGTCGACCACGGGACTCCGATCGGTAGCGCGGGAGCCACCATGATCGCGCGAGTCCGTCGGAGACCGAACCGAGGTCCCGGCCGGGTCAACGGGACGGCAGCTCACCCGTCCGGGTGAGTCGCTCGGCGAGGGCGCGCAGCTTCACGTTGGTCTGCTGGCTGGCGCGCACGAGCACGGCGAACGCCTGGTCGGCAGTGAGCCGGTGGCGTTCCATCAGGATGCCCTTGGCCTGCCCGATCAGGTCACGCGTCTGCACGGCGTCGGCCATGTGCTCGCGCTCCTGGGAGGTGGCCAGCGCCACGGCGGCGTGGCCGGCGAACAGCAGGCCCACGTGCTCGGACTCCTCGTCGAACGCGCCCGCGTCCGGTGAGTACAGGTTGAGCGCGCCGAGGTCGTCGCCCTCCACGTAGAGCCGGAACGACAGCATGCTGGCCACGTCCAGCGCCAGCGCCCGCTTGGCGAACAGCGGCCACCGCGTCTCCTCGGCCAGGTCGGGCGCGCTGACGATCTTCTGCTGGTAGAGCGCGGTCAGGCACGGTCCCTGGCCGGTGTCGTACTGGGCCTGGTCCACGTCGCGCGGCACGTCGTCGGTCGTCGCGACGGTCCGGATGTCGCGCTTGCGCACGATCGTCATGATCCCGGCGTGCCAGGCGCCGGGGATGGTGTCCACGGCGCCGCGCACGATCTCGTCCAGCGTGTCCTGCGCGCTGTCCTGCCGGTGCAGCGCGCGGGCGACCTCGTTCAGCCTGGCCGCCAGGTCGTCGCCGGTCGTGTCCTCGGCCACTGGCCACCTCCGCTGAACCCTCGTCGGTCGAACGCACCACGGGCACTCCGGGTGTGCCCCGTCACGGCCACGCCCACACCGCCTTCCCGCGTGGAATACGAGCCGAAGAAGTTCCGTTGAACCGGGTGTCGGCCCTGCCCGAGGTGCGCGGGGCGAAGTCGTCCGAAGCCGTGAGATCGGCGGACGGCCCCCGAAATCCCCAGGAAAGCCCCGCACGTCCACGCGTGCGCGGGTGCGATCCGGTAAGGAGACGACCATGTCGTTGACGGTGGACATGCCCCGCCAGACCCGCCCGACCCGCGAGCCCCGCTCCACCCGCGAGCCCCGCCCGGCCACGACCGTGCGCGAGGGCGCGCGTGAGGCCGACCTGGTCGGCCGCTACCTGCGCGAGCTCACGTCCACGCCCCTGCTCACCGCCGACGAAGAGGTCGTGCTGGCCAAGCGCATCGAAGCCGGCGTGTACGCGGCGGAACTGCTGCGCAGGTGCGACGAGGGCGACGGCCCACCGCTGGACGCGGAGCGTCACCGTGCGCTGCGCACCGTGGCCGAGCAGGGCAGGCGGGCCAAGGACCACATGATCCGGGCGAACCTGCGCCTGGTGGTGTCGGTGGCCAAGAAGCACTCGTTCCGCGGCCTGCCGATGCTCGACGTGGTGCAGGAGGGCAACCTGGGTCTGATCCGCGCGGTCGAGAAGTGGGACTACGCCAAGGGCTTCAAGTTCTCCACGTACGCGGTCTGGTGGGTCCGCCAGGCCATCGAACGCGGCCTGGCCGAGCAGACCAGGACGATCCGGCTGCCGATGCACGTCCACGAGGAGGTGGGCAAGCTGCGCAAGGCCGAGCAGCGGCTGAGGCTGGAGACCGAGCGCGAGCCCACCGCGGACGAGATCGCGGAGGCGGCGAAGATGCCGGTGGCCAGGGTCGTCGAGCTGCAGGCCGCCAGCCGCACCGCCCTCAGCCTGGAGACCCCGATCGGCGACGACGGCGGCGCGTCCGTGGCCGACCTGATCGAGGACGCCGAGGCCGTGGACGCCCACGAGGCGGTCGAGCAGCAGGAGGTCTCCGAGGAGCTGCGCGCCCTGGTGGGCACGCTGCCCGAGCGTCAGGCCCGGATTCTCACCGAGCGCTACGGGCTAGCCGACGGGCGTGCCCGCAGCCTCCAGGAGCTGTCCGAGGAGCTCGGCCTCACCCGGGAGCGCGTCCGGCAGTTGGAGAAGGAGTCCATCCGGATGCTGCGCGACCCCGAGCGCAACCAGGCCCTGCTCGCCTTGGCCGGCTGAGCCCGCACCGGCCAGCTTTTGCGGCCCGCGCCCGGGGGTAGCAGTCTCGGTGGTCTCCGATCGCGAGGAGCGCCCGCCATGACCGAGCCCGCCCACCACCTGACCACCACCGAACTCGACCGCGGCATCCTGCTGGTGAGCGTGTCCGGCGCCCTCGACGCCGCCACGCACCGGCCGGTCGTGTCGGAGCTCGACGCGGTGTTCGAGGCACGGCCGCCCGGGGTGGTGCTCGACCTGAGCGAGGTCGAGTTCATGGGCTCGGTCGGGATCGCGATGCTGGTCAACTGCCACCACCGGGCGGGCAGGCTGCGCATCCCGTTCGCTGTCGTGGCGAACACCCGCGCCGTGCTGCGGCCGTTGCAGATCAGCCAGGTGGAAGCGGCGCTGCCGCTGCACGCGTCCGTGGACGAGGCGGTCGCGGCGGTGCGGCTGGTGTCGACCTGACCGCTCGGCGTGCGAGCCGGAGCAGGCCGAGCGCCGCGAGGCCGCCGAGGAAGGCCAGCCCGAACGGCCGCAGCGTCCACGTCAACGGCCACGCCGGCCCGCTGAGCGCGAGGTGGTCGGTCGGGTACTCCAGCACTCTCGCCGTCCACGTAGCCGTGGCCACGTCCGTGGTTCTCGCGAGGTCGAGCAGCACCCCGTCGAAGGGGAAACCGTCGTCCTGGTGGAGGTGGACCGCGCCGTACGCGTCGCCCGTGCGGTCCCGCGCGGCCTGCGCACCCGGCACGACCAGGCGGTCCAGGTCGGCGGCGGTCGGCTCGGCCCTCGGCGCGAACGTCAGCCCGTGCCGCGACCGCACCGGCTCCACGCCGGGCGCGACGGCCACCGTGCGGACGGCCAGCGACTGGCCGTAGGTGTCGAAGGCCGACGCCAGCTCGATCTCGCCGACGCCGTCGGTGAGCAGCACGCCGGTCCGGTCGCGGTCCCAGCCGAACGCGGTGTTGAACCCCACGACGGCGTCGGCCGGCCGCACCTCCGCCTGCGCCATCGAGGCCGCGGCGCCCCGGTGGTAGTGCCGCCAGCCGGTCGCCTCCGCCGCCCGGGCCGCGGCGTCCGGTCCGACCAGCCGCTCGACCACCCGCAGCGTGCCGTCGACACCGGACAGGATGCCCGCCGTGGTGATCACGTCGCCGTCGTCCACGTACCGCGTGCCGCGGACCCAGTCGACGGCCGGGTAGTCGTCGTCGAACGCGTCGAGCCGCAACCAGTGCGCGGTCGCGTCACGGCCGTCGAGCAGACCGGCCGAGGCGAGCACCCCGGACCCGTTGCACACGCCGAGCAGGAGCGCACCCCCGGCGGCCTGCCCGTTCAGCCAGTCCGTGACCGGCTTCGACGTGCTCTCGCCGAGGTCGGGCATGGCGGGCACGACCACCACGTCCGCGGCCGCGGTCCCGAGCAGGTCGGCCAACCCGGCGAACGTCAGGTCGGGCACCAGGTCGAGGCCGCCGGTGAGCGGCGCGGGCCGGCCGGACGGCGCGACCGCGTAGACGTTGAACGCGCCGGTCGTGGCCAGGATCTCGTAGGGGGCGAGGGTGTCGGACACGACCGCGCCGCGGTCGCCGACCACGACGACGGCGGTCGGCTTGGCCGGGTCGTGCGCCACCCGTGCGGGCGATGGGGCGGCGCCGTCCGCCCGCGGCGCGTTCAGGTGGTCGAACGCGGCGCGGACGGTCGGCGCGCCGAAGGCGGCGGGCAGGGCGAGGGCGGCGAGCAGGACGACCGCGATCCGGGCGACGGCGCGCATGGTCAGCACCCGTACTCGTGGCGGCGGCGCAGCATCGCGGCCAGCATCGCCGGGACCATCAGCACGTGCCCGGCGGTCATCAGCGCCGACCCGGACAGGGCGTCGGCCCAGTGGAACGGCAGCAGCACGACGTACGGCACGTACATCGCCAGGGACATCTCGGCGATGCCCGCCCACCCGTGCCGCCGGATCCGCATCCACAGCGCCATGCCCAGCGACATGTTCGTCGCCATCACCAGCACGTGCGCGGTGACGTTGTCGGCCAGACCGGGCCACGCGAACGACCAGACCGGTTCCAGGACCACCATGCCCACCACCATGGCGACGGCCATCTCCAGCGCGTGCCGGGCGAAGCGCCACCACCGCCTGCGGCCGGTGGTGGTGATCGTCTGCTCCGAACTCATGACAGCTCCTCCGTTGCGATTCGTTGGTGCGCAACAGAGATCCTGCGTGGCCGGAGGAGCGCGGTCAGGTGCCGAAGGTCATGCGTGAGGTCACATGACCTCAGCAGAGCCCGAGTTCCCTGGCCCGCAGCGCGGCCTGCGTGCGGTCGCGCACCTGGAGCTTGGACAGCACGCTGGTGACGAGGTTCTTCACGGTGCCCTCGGCCAGGAACAGGGTGCCGGCGATCTCGCGGTTGCTGCGCCCCTCGGCGAGCAGCCGCACGACGTCCAGCTCCCGTTCCGACAACGGCACGGGCAGCCGACCGGGCGGCGGGTCGTCGTGCGGCAAGCGCGCCACCCTCGCCACGAGCTTCGCCGCCACGGACGGCTGCAGCACCGATTCGCCGCGCCGTGCCGCGACCAGCGCCTCCACCAGCCGGCTCGACGAGACGTCCTTGAGCAGGTAGCCCACCGCGCCCGCGCGCAACGCCGCGAACACGTCCGCGTCGTCGTCGAACGTGGTCAGCGCCAGCACCCGGACCCCGGGCTGCTCGACCCGCAGCCGGTTCGTGGCCGCGATGCCGTCGAGCACCGGCATCCGCAGGTCCATCAGGACCACGTCGGGCCGCAGCTCGGCGCACCGCCGCACGGCCTGCTCGCCGTCACCGGCCTCGCCGACCACCTCGATCTCCGGCTGGACCTCCAGCAACGTCGCCAGCGCCTCCCGGAACAGGGCCTGGTCGTCCACGATCAGGACGCGGACGGGTGAGTCCGGCGCGGTCATGCCGGCACCTCGACGGTCAGCGTCACGCCACGTCCGGCGGCCGAGTCGACCGAGACCCGGCCACCGAGCCCGGCCACCCGCTCGTTGAGCCCGACCAGCCCGAACCCGTCTCCCGAGTCGGGGTCGGGGTCGGCGGGCATGCCGCGGCCGTCGTCACGCACTTCCAACCGGACCAGATCGACGCTCTCGTAGTCCAGCACGAGGGTCGCCCCGGTCGCGTCGGCGTGCTTGCGGACGTTGGTCAACCCTTCCTGGGCGGCCCGGAACAACGACTCCTCGACCTCCGCGCGGGTGGCGCGGGCCGCGCCGCGCACCTCGAACCCGGTCGGCACACCCGCCTCGGTGACCTCGGACGCCAACGCGCGCAACGCGTCCACCAGCGGCCCGGAGCGGGGCTCGCGCAGCGCGGCGACCGAGCGGCGCACCTCGGCCAGCGCCTGCTTCGACTGGTCCTGCGCCTTGGCCAGCATCGCGTCCAGCCGCTCGGGCTCGGCGGTGCCGATCACCGCGCGGGCGGCCTGGAGCAGCATCTGCACGACGGTCAGGTGGTGGCCGAGCCCGTCGTGGATGTCGCGGGCGACCCGGTTGCGCTCCTGCGTGGTCGCGAGCTGCTCGGCCTGGGCCGCGTACCCGCGCAGCCGGTCGTTGGCCACCGCGAGTTCCGCGCGGGCGCGTTGCTCCCGCACCAGCAACTCGGTGATCACGACCGTGAACGCGGTGACGGCCAACGTGCCCAGCCCTTCGCGCAGCCCGTCGGGCCACTCCATCTCCACGTGGATCAACGGGATGACCGCGGCCACCGCGGCGGCGGCCGGCAGCGGCAGCAGCAACACGCTCTGCGCGACCAGCACCACCAGCAGCAGCACCGACCCGACCGCCGCGCCGGACAGCGCGAACAGCACGAAACCCAACGGCAGCTGGACGAGGACGTACACCGCGGCGAACGCCCTGCCCCGCCGTTGCGCGAACGGGAAGCCGAAGATCGCGAGCGCGCCGTAGACCAGCCCGACGAGCAGCGTCGGCACGAGCAGCTGCTCGAAGCTCTCCGACCCGAGCGGCAGCGTCACGTACGCGACCACGGTCAGGATGCCCAACGCCCTTTGCACGCCACCACTGTGCTCGACCGCGAACGCCATGGTCAACCGGGCCCGCCCGCGTCACCTGAATCGGAACAGTGGTGGTCGCGGGTTCGCCCGTCACCGGGTCGGGGTACTTGGCGAGGGCGTCAAGCAGGCGGCGCGTCGACATCCCCGGACTGGTCGGGAGAAGGCGGCGATGCGCGATGGAACCGGAGTTCGACGACGCGTTGACGTGGGGCCTGCGCGGCTACGTCCGGCGGGTCACCGAGGAACTGGGGCTCACCGGCGACTGCTCGTACGTGCAGGCCGAACGGCCCGCCGTCGCCTACCTGGCGCTGGACGGCCGGCTGCCCGGGTTCCCCGACCGCGACGTGGCGCTGCTGTGGGACGAGGAGCGCGGGTGGGTGGCCGCGGTGGAGACGCACAGCGGTGAGGACGTCCTCGTCCAGGCGCACTTCGGCCCGGACGTCGTGCCGCCGCCGAGCGCCGTGGCCCGGTGGGTCGACGGCCTGTTCCGCGGCGAGCGGGCGGCTCCGGCACGACCCTCGTCGCCGCGCGACGCCCGCGCCTGACCATCCACTGAGGACGGTCGGTCGGCGGTGCGATCGTCCACTCCGGTGGCGCCGCGCCCGAATGTGCCCTGATGGCTGGCCGGCAGCGGTGGGGCGGTGCCACGCTGGGGTGCGGACGACGGGAGGCTGACGATGGCTGACGGGAAGCCCACGAACCGGACCGACGTCGACAAGGCACTGCTCGGCCACTCGACCTACCGCGGCCTGGCGGAGCAGCGGCTCTCGCCCGCCGAGGAGAGGTTCGAACGCGGTCGCCGCACGGTCGGGCTGTGGCTCGCGCCGCTCGTAGCGGTCGTGTTCCTGGCCCTGCCGCTGGACATCCCGGGCAACCAGCAGACGCTCGGCGGCGTCCTCCTCGGCGTGATCGTGCTGTGGGTCACCGAGGCCGTGCCGATCCCGATCGGCGGCCTGATCGGGGTCGCGTTCATCGTGATCCTGAACGTCGTGCCGCCCGACACCGCGCTGCGCCCGTTCGGCTCGTCGACGATCTTCACGTTCATCGGCGCGTTCATCCTGGCCCAGGCGATGCTCAAGCACGGCCTGGCGCGCCGGTTCGCGTTCCGGATCCTCGCCCTGCCCCGGGTCGGCGGGTCGACCACGGGCGTGATCGTCGCGTTCGGCGGGATCACGTGCGTGCTGTCGGCGTTCGTGTCCAACACGGCCACCGTGGCGATGCTGCTGCCGACGGCGCTGGGCATCCTCGGCGTCATCGCGAAGCTGTTGCAGGACAGGGGCCTGGTCGCGGCCGACTTCGACCCGCTGCGGCTGCGGGTCGGCGCGGCGATCATGCTCATGCTGGCCTACGGCGCGAGCGTGGGCGGCCTGCTCACCCCGGTCGGCACGCCGCCGAACCTGATCGGGCGCGGCCTGATCGAGGAGGCCACCGGCGAGCGGATCTCGTTCGCCCAGTGGACGGCCACCGCGCTGCCGATCTGCGCGCTCATGTTCGTCGCGCTGGCGGTCGTCCTGCTGCTGCTCAACCGGCCCGAGATCCGGCGCATCGAGGGCGTCGCCGACTACGTGGCGGGCGAGCGGGCCGCCATGGGCCCGCTGTCGCGCGCGGAGAAGAACACCCTGATCGCGTTCGGCGTCACGGTGACGCTGTGGATCGTGCCCGGCGTCGTCGCGCTGGTGGCGGGCAACGACTCGGACGTCTACGCGGCGATCAGCGACCGGCTCGACGAGGGCATCGTCGCCGTGCTCGGCGCGTCCCTGCTGTACCTGCTGCCGACGGACTGGCGGCAGCGCGAGTTCACGCTCCGCTGGCGCGACGCCGCCGAGATCGACTGGGGCACGATCCTGCTGTTCGGCACCGGGATCGTCTTCGGCTCGCTGCTGGCGAGCACCGGCCTGGCCAAGACCCTCGGCGAGACCGCGTCCGACGCGCTCGGCCTGAGCAGCGTCGTGCCCATCACGATCTTCGCCGTGGTGCTCGCGATCGTGGTGTCGGAGACGACCAGCAACACCGCGTCGGCGGCCGTGGTCGTGCCGATCGTCATCCCGATCGCGGTCGCCGCCGGCGCGGACCCGTTCGTCCCCGCGCTGGCCGCGACGTTCGCCGCGTCGTTCGGGTTCATGCTGCCGGTGTCGACACCGCAGAACGCGGTCGTCTACGGCTCGGGCGTGGTGCCGATCACCAAGATGATCAGGTCCGGGATCTCGTTCGACGTGCTCGGCGCCGTGCTGATCCTGCTCGGCCTGCCGGTCATGGTGGCGCTGGTCGGGATCGGCGGCTGACGCCCCTGGACCTCCGACCGTCGACGGGTGGGATGATCGTTCGCCGACGGTGGGAGGGACGCGTGGAGGATCCGCCTGTGCAGCGTGCGGCGGTGCGGTCGGACGTGCCGCGGATCGCCGCGCTCATGCGCCGGTCGGTGCTGGAGCTGTTCCCGCACTTCCACGACGAGCACGAGACCGCCAGTGCGGCGCGCTACCTCACCGAACCCGACGTGGCGCTGATCGACGACGGCACCTACTACGTCCACGAGGCGGCCGGGGAGGTCGTGGCCTGCGGCGGGTGGAGCAGGCGGGACAAGCTCTACACCGGGTCGGGCGACCGGCCGGGTGACGGCCGCCTGCTCGACCCGGCCGCGGAGCCGGCCAGGGTGCGGGCCATGTTCGTCCGCTCCGACTGGACCCGCCGGGGCCTGGGCCGGGCCACGCTCGCCGCGTGCGCGCGGGACGCCCGTGCCGCGGGCTTCCGGTCGCTGGTGCTGATGGCCACGCTGCCCGGCGTGCCGCTGTACCGGTCGTTCGGGTTCCGCGAGGTGAACCGCACTCGGATTCCGCTCCCCGATGGTGTGACGTTGGCCGGGGTCGAGATGGACTACCCGCTCGACTGAGCGAAGCGCTTCCCCCACGGTCGGGTGAGGCTGCACCACGTTCCGGTGATGAAGCCGCCGCACGTCCACACCGCTCCTAGCCTCGGTACGTAGCCCGGCGAGTAGGGAGCTGATGATCGAGTGACCCGGTCCACCATCCTCATCGCCGCGGAGAAGGCGGCGGCCGACAACACCGTGCCGGCGGCGAAGGTCGAGCAGGTCTGCGCGCACCTGCGCGAGTGCGGGCACGACGTGATGGTCGTGCACTCCGCCACCGACGCCGCCTCGGCGATCACCGCGCAGGCCGACCTCGCCGCCGCCGTCGTGAGCTGGGAACTCGCCGGCGGCGCCGTCCGGCCCGCCGACGCCGGAGCGGCCGTCGAGGGCGGCGTGCTGCGGATGCTGCTGGACCGGTTCTCCTCGCGGCTGCCGGTGTTCCTGCTGACCACCGGCGACTACAGCGACGAGACGCCGCTGTGGGTCTCCGAGGTGATCAACGGCTGGATCTGGCTGCTGGAGGACACCCCGGACTTCATCGCGGGCCGGATCGACTTCGCCGCGCGCACGTACCTCGACCACATCCTGCCGCCGTTCTTCCGCGAGCTGTGCCGGTTCGACGACACGCACCCGTACTCGTGGCACACGCCGGCGCACGCGGGCGGCATCGCGTTCCTCAAGTCGCCGGTCGGGCGGGCGTTCTTCGACTACTTCGGCGAACGGCTGTTCCGCACCGACATCTCGGTGTCCGTCGCCGAACTCGGCTCGCTGTTCGAGCACACCGGCCCGGTCGGCGACGCCGAGCGCAACGCCGCCCGCATCTTCGGCGCCGATGAGACCTACTTCGTGCTGCACGGCACGTCCACGTCGAACCGGATGATCATCCACAGCGCGGTGGCCAACGACGAGATCACCCTGCTGGACCGCAACTGCCACAAGGCGATCAACCACGGCATCACGCTCACCGGCGCGCGTCCGGTCTACCTCGTGCCCACCCGCAACGGCTACGGGATCACCGGACCCATCCCGCCGGCACGGCTGACCGCCGAAGCGGTGCGCGCCCAGGTCGAACGCACGCCGATCGCGGAGGGCGCGGTCAGCCCCGACGCGGCGTACGCGGTCATCACGAACTCCACCTACGACGGCCTCTGCTACGACACCGTCCGGGTGAGCGAGCTGCTCGGCGCGTCGACCAGGACCCTGCACTTCGACGAGGCGTGGTTCGCCTACGGCCGGTTCAACCCGCTCTACGCGCGCCGTTACGGGATGGCCGTCGGCGACGGCGGGCCACCGGACGCCGAGCGCCCCACCGTGTTCGCCACGCACTCCTCGCACAAGCTGCTCGCCGCGCTGTCCCAGTCGGCGATGGTGCACGTGAAGTCCGGCGGCAAGGCGCCGTTCGACCGGTCGCGGTTCAACGAGACGTACATGATGCACGGCACCACGTCGCCGCTGTACCCGATGATCGCGTCGTGCGACGTCGCGGCGGGCATGATGGACGGCCCGGCAGGGAATTGGCTGACCACGGAGGCGATCACCGAGGCGGTCCGGTTCCGGCAGGCCATGATCCGGCTCGGCAGGCGGCTCGCGGACGCGGGCGACCGGCCGCCGTGGTTCTTCGGCGTCTGGCAGCCGACCGACGTCACCGACCCGGCGACCGGCGAGCGGGTGCCGTTCCACCAGGCGCCGCTGGACCTGCTGCGCACCGAACCGGGCTGCTGGACGTTGGAGCCCGACGCCGCGTGGCACGGCTTCCGCGACCTCGAACCCGGCTTCTGCCTGCTCGACCCGGTCAAGGTGACGATCACCTGCCCCGGCGTGGACGCGCTGGGCGACGTGTCGGCGTTCGGCATCCCGGCCCGGGTGGTCACCGCGTACCTGGAGACCCGCCGGATCGTGGTGGAGAAGACCGACGTCTACACGTTCCTCGTGCTGTTCTCCATGGGCATCACGAAGGGCAAGTGGGGCACGTTGCTCGACGCGCTCACCGACTTCAAGCAGCTGCACGACGAGCACGCGCCGTTGAGCGAGGTGCTGCCGGACCTGGTGAAGGCGCACCCCGAGCGGTACGGGCGGCTGACGTTGCCGCAGCTGTGCGAGGAGATGCACCACAGCCTCGCCGACAGCAAGGTCGTGCAGCTGCTCAACGAGGCGTTCACCAGCCCGACCCCGCCCACCGCCGTGATGACGCCGGCCGAGGCCTACCAGCGCTTCATCCGCGGCGAGACCGAACTCGTCGGCCTGGACGACCTGGCCGACCGCGTGGTGGCCACGCAGGTCACCACCACGCCGCCCGGCATCCCGGTGCTGGTGCCCGGCGAGCGCGTCGGCTCGCCCGACGGCCCGCTGCCCCGGTACCTGCGCGTGCTGGAGGCGTTCGACCAGCGGTTCCCGGGCTTCGCCAGCGAGACGCACGGCGTGCACCACGAGGGCGGCAAGTACTGGATCTCGTGCGTCACCGAGTAGTCGGCGGGGGGAGGACCGGATGCGGCTCGGCGGCACGCGGGTCGAGTTCCTGGGCGGTCGCGCCGGGTGCCTGACGATGCTCGTCGTGTCGATCCTGGTGTCGGTGCTGCTGACCGTGCTGCTCAACGCCCTGCTGTGAACGGTGGTGCGGCCGTGTAGTGGTGCGCCCGGGTCGCGGTGGCGGCCGAGTCGCCGAGGTGGATCACGACCCGGCAGCCGGGGTCGCCGAGCGCGATGCGCTCCTCGAGGGTGACGGCGGCGCGGCCGGTGTTGCGGGCGGCGATCCCGCCGAACACGGCCGTGGTCATGCGGCACAGCGACGGCGACTGCCGCACTTCGGGGCCGAACGGGCACTGGCCGTTGACCAGCACGATCCGCTCGTCGGTCACGTCGACCACGCGGAAGGTCCCGCCGATCGCGGCCTTGAGCCGGACCACGCAGTCGGCGATCCGCTGCGCCGACAGCGCCGTCCCGGTCGCGCCGGTGGCCTGCCGGAACTCCTGCTCGACCTGACCGCCGATGTCGACGGCGACCTGGGCGATGGCGCGTTGCGCGGCGTCCGGCCCCTGCTGCGCCTCGACCGCGTTGGCCAGCTGCACGACGAGCGCCCGCAGGAAGCTCTCCCGGCCGAAGCCGCCGCGCGGAGCGGCCTCGGACAGGTGCGGCAGGGGGTTGACGGTGTGCCGCGGCGGGTCGATCGGCTCGACCGGGCGGGTCACCGGCAGCACGGACTCGACGGCCTTGCCGACCCGGCGTGCGGCGACGGTGAACTCCGGCGCGAGCTGCGAGATCAGCCAGAGCCCTCGGCCGCGGGGCTGCGCCGTGTCCGGGACGTGCTCGGGGAGGGCGAAGGTGGCGCCCATGTCGCGCACGGTCAGCACCGGGTGGGCTTCGGACCACTCCAGCGACACCCAGATGGGCCCGTCGCTGTGGTCGATGGCGTTGGCCAGCATCTCCTGGGCGATCAGCTCGGCGTCGGCGAGCTGATCGGGTCCGGCGTCCGAGTGGCGGGCCAGGTAGTCCCCGATGTCACGGCGCAGCGTGGTCGGCACCCGCCGGTCGTGCCTGTCCAGGAACCAATCCACGCGCCGCACGTCTTCCCGTGTCGTCGGCGGGCCGCCGGGCGCGGCCGCACGGCACCAGAGGATAATTGCTCGCCGCGGGGCTGTCAGCGGACAAGCGGCTGACCTCGACCGGAAGCCCTTCCGGAGCACGGCGTCGACCGGGGTCGCGCCCGGCCGGCTCGGGCGGAGAAGTGGTCGATCAGGCCGGTCGGGTCGCCCCTTCGTGCCCGGCCCCGGCGGCGTTCGTCTTCGGCGCGGCGGCCGGGTGGCGGCCGTACGGAACGGCGTCGAGCAGGGTGACGCGGATCGTGCTGCCGTCGGGGACGCGGTAGGTGCGCCGGTCGCCCCGGCGGGCGCCGGTCAGCGCCGTGCCCAGGGGCGAGTCGGGGGAGTAGACCTCGATGTCGCCGTGCTCGGCGGCCCGCGCGCCCAGCAGGAACGTCTCGGTGTCACCGGCGTCGTCGTACCGGACGGTGAGCACCATGCCGGGTTCGGCGACGCCGTCGTCGGGCGGGTCCTCGCCCACGACGGCGTTGGCGAGCAGGTGCTGGATCTCGCGGACGCGGTCCTGCCGTTGCCGGCGGACGGTGGCGCGGTCGTCCTGGTCGGACTCGTCGGAGGCCGCGGTGCGGGTCAGCTCGGCCAGTTCGGTCCGCAGTCGCTGGTGGGCGTGCGGCGTGAGCCAGGTGCGTCGGGGCTGGGTGTTGGTCATGGTGGCCTTCGGTTGGGTCGTGGGATGGGTGCCGTCAGGGCGGCCGGTGGGAGGATCGGGCCGCCCTGACGGCGGGGGTGTCCGCGGTGCCGGGTGGTGCGGCGGCGCCGGCTCCTCGGACGGGGTGGTTGGCTCGTGGTGATCAGCCGCGCGTGCGCAGGCGGAGGATCGTGTCGACGTCGTGGGCGTAGCCGGTGGCGATGTGCGTCAGGATGTCGAGTTGCACGCGCAGCAACGTGTTCTCCGCGCGCAGCCAGCGCAGCTCGGCGCGTTCGTCGCGGGTGAGCGGGTCGCGGGTGCCGTCCACGCGGGCTCTCAGCGCAGCGGGTCGAACGCGCGCAAGGCTTCCGGCTGCTTGCCGGTGGTGATCTGCTCGGCCAGCAGCCTGCCGGTGATCGGGCCGTGCGCCAGTCCCCACATGCCGTGGCCGCCGGCGACGTACACGCCGGGGACGCGCACCTCGCCGATCAGCGGGCGGCCGTCGGGCGTGACCGGGCGCGGGCCGACCCACACGTCACGGCGTTCCTCCCAGCGCACGCCGTCGAGCAGCGGGCGGGCCGAGGCGATGATCGCCTCCAACCGGGCCACGACACCGGGCGCGTCCGGGTCGCGGAACTCCATCGTGCCCGCGACCCGGAGCGCGCCCTGGTAGGGCGTGCACGCCACCCGTGCGGCGGGCAGGTAGACGGGGCCGGGCACCGGGCGGTCGACGGGCACGGTGAACGAGTAGCCGCGGCCCGCCCGCACCGGGACCCGCACACCCCACCGGGCGGCGAGCCGGGAGAGCCACGCGCCGGTGGCCACGACCGCGACGTCCGCGGACAACGCCTCGCCGCCACGGGTGCGCACCGTGACGCCCCCGCCGCGGGAGTCGACGTCGACGGTCTCCAGCACGCGGATCGTCGCGCCGCGGGACTCGACCGACCGGGCCAGCGCCCGCACGAAGCCGCCGGGGTCGAGGTGCCGTTGGCCGTCGATCCGCACGCCCGTGGTCAGGGCGTCCGACGCCAGCGGCACGAGGTCGCGCAACCGGTCGCCGTCCAGGGCGGTGTGCCCGACCGGCTGGCCCACGTCGGCCATCCGCCGCAGCTCGTGCAGCAGCCCTTCGGCCTGCCGGGCGTTCTCGAAGCCGGCGGTGATCGGCGCGTCGACCGTCGGCGCGTCGACGCCGTTGGCGGTCAGCACGTCGAACGCCTCGACGCACTCGGCGTTGAGCGCCCGGTTCGCGCGCACCGCCCGCGTCCAGGACGACCACCGGCAGTGCGCCGCGAACCGCGCCAGGAACGACCACAGCCCCGGGTCGACCGACAGCGGGATGTGCAGCGGCGCGGTCGGGTTCAGCAACGACCGCAGGCCGTAGCGCAGCACGGACGGCTCGTTGAGCGGGATCGTCAGGCCCGGCGCGACCCACCCGGCGTTGCCCCACGACGCGCCCGCGGCCACACCGGTGCGGTCGACCACGGTCACCTCGACCCCGCGTTCCTGCAGGAACCACGCGGTCGACAGGCCGACGATGCCCGCACCGACCACGACCGCCGACCTCGGCCCGCCGGCACTGCGCCCGACGTCGACCATGACCACCTCCACACCCGAGCGGAACTGCTGTCGAAGCCAGCATCGCCCGGACGCCCCATCAGGCCGTTGTCCGTGGCCGACAATCCGGGCAGGTGATCTTGTCGGGAACCGACAGCTACTCGGTGGCGGCCAGGTCGATGATCATGGCGAGGCGCTTGCGCGGGTCGTCCAGGTCGAGCGGGGTCACCTCGACCATCTTGCGCAGCCGGTAGCGGATGGTGTTGGGGTGCACGCCGAGCCGTTCGCCCGCCTGGGCGAGGTCGCCCTGCGCCTCCAGCCAGGCGCGCAGGGTCGGCACGTAGTGGGTGGCGTGGTCGTGGTCGTGGCGGCGCAGCTCGGCGACCGGTCCCCGCGCCGGGGTGCGGCCGGCCCGTGCCGCGGCACGCAGGCGTTGCAGCAGGATGTCGTCCCACGACTCGTCGTAGGCGGGCGGCACGGCGTCCGGCGTGCGCGCCTCGTGCAGCGCCAGGCACTCGTCGGCCTCCTGCCTGCTCGCGGGCAGGTCGGCCGCCGACGCGGTCGCGCCGATCCCGGCGGTCACCGCCACCCCGGTCGGCAGCGCCGCCCGCAGCAGGGCCACCCACTCGCGGGCCGCGGTCACCTGCTCACCCGGCAGGACGGTGTAGAGCGTGTTGCCCGCCAGCGTGCTGCGGCCCGGCCGTGACCAGCCGAAACCGGTGGTGGCGCGTTCGAAGGCCAGCAGCAGCGCGGCGTGCCGCTCGGCGGCGATGTGGGCGCGGACGGCGATCACCCGCAACGGCCCCTGCGGCAACCCGAGCCTGCTGACCACCGTCGCGGCGTCCGCCGTGCCCTCCAGCAGCCGCATCGCCAGGTCGGACTCCACCTGCCGCTCCAGGTCGGCGCTGGCCCGTGAGCGCAGCAGGTGCAACGCCACGGTGCGGGCGCCGTCGGCCAGCGCCGTGCAGCGGACCCCGGTCAACGGCACGCCGCACGTCACCCACACCGAACCCAGCAGCTCGCGGCCCGCGCGCACCGCGACGACCATCCGCCCGGTCAGGCCGAGCTCCGGGTCCTCCTCGACGAACAGCGGCTCGTCGTAGGACGCGAGGTAGGCGAACACGCCGCGCCGCTCGAACGCCTCCCGCAGCCGCGGCGGCGCCTGGCGGCCCAGGATCGTCTCCAGCCGGGCCGGGTCGGCGCCCTGCTGCGAGCTGGAGTACGCCAGCACGTGGGACAGCCGGTCCTCGATGGTCACCGAACCGCCGACCGCGCCCGCCAGGCTGTCCGCCAGCGCGAACAGGTCCGTCGGACCGCGACCCGACTCCGTCTCCCGGCCCTCCAGCACCAGCCCGTAGACCACGCCGGCCAGCTGGCTCCACGACACCGCCGGGTCCACGAGCATCACGGCGACGCCCTCGGCCGCGCCGGTGGCGGCGGCTTCGGGCTCGGCGTCCCGCTCCGTCTCGGCGTGCAGCAGCACCACGGCCGCCTTCGCCGCCACCGCCCACCCCACGGCCTGGACCACCGACTCGGCGCCGACGGCCAGGAACACGTCACCGCCGACCGCCCGCGCGTCGCTGGCCTCGCGCATCACCACGCTGCGCAACTCCGTCGACCGCGGCACGGGGCAGCACGCCAGCCGCACGCCGTAGCCACCCAGCACGTTCACCAGGCGGTCCAACCTGATCATGGGCAAACCTCTGTTCGGAGCCGACAGCACACCGTAACCGCCGGCCCCGTCAGCTCTCGTCGACCTGGTCCCGCGGTCGGATGGTGACCAGTTCGCTCGCGTCCTCGCGGCGCAGCCTGCGGATCATCGACCAGGCGATCCGCTCCGCCTGCGATTTCGCCAGGTCCGCCTTCTCGCCCGCGAAGAGGTCGTCCACGGTGTCGGCCCACAACGCCAGCCACCGCGTGAAGTGCGCCGCCGTCAAGGGGAAGCGCTCGTGCAGGTCGAGGTGCACGCCGAGCAGGTTCCGGCGGTACGTGCCGGCGCGGAACAGCACCGTCGCCCAGAAGTCCGCGATCACGGGCAGGTGGGTCGCGAGGTCGAGCCTGGCCACGTCGCGGAAGACCGGGCCGAGCAGCCCGTCGTCGAACGCCCGCCGGTAGAACTCGGTCACCACCGCCAGCGCGTCCTCCCGGCCGGCCAGGTCCCGGGTCGCCGTCACGACGTCCCTCCCGGGCGGTGCGGCACCAGGTCGAGCAGCACGGGGCCGGCCGGCTCGGCCACCAGCGCCCGCACGGTCACGTCGTCCAGCACCGCGAGGAACGCCAGCTGAGCCCGGCGCAGCGCGCTGCGCAGGTGACAGCCGCCGCGCAACGGGCACGGTGGTCCGTCGCAGTCCACCACCTCGCCGTCGCCCTCCAACGCGCGCACGACGGCGCCGACCGAGGCGTCCAGCGTCGAGGCGGGCACCCCGACCCCGCCGGTCCGGCCGCGCGCGGTGGCGACGAAGCCGTGCCGTTGCAGGCGCTGCACGACCTTGGCCATGTGGTGGCGCGGCACGTCGAGCGCGTCGGCGAGCTGGTCGACGGTGAGCCGGCCGCCGTCGGTGGCCAGGAGCATCACCACGCGCAGCGCGATGTCCGTCGACCGGATGAGGTGCATGGTGGGACGGTAGCAAAAGAGGTATTCTCCAGTCCTCTTTAGGGTCGGGATCCGGACGGGGGCGACGATGGAATCCGGTGAGGGCGGCGGGCAGACCTCGGCCGGAGACCCCGTGTGCTGGTTGTCCCGGGTGTGCCCGGAGTGCGGTTTGTTGGCCGAAGGCCCGGTGCGGGCGGTGTGCTCGCGGTGCGGCGCGGAGATGCCCGATCGTGAAGGCGAACGGTGAGGTCCGCAATGGTTGAATACCTGACGAACGGGTCCGATTGTTCACGAGTGTGACCGGCGTCGGCCGATTCTGTTCACAAATATGACCACGCGCATTCGAGCGTCGATGGGCGTTGATCACGCGCACCGCCGCTGAACTCGACGTTCGATTGCATTCGACGCAGTCGTGGTCGCGGTGCTCGAAAACCGTCGTTGACCGGCCGGTTCCGCAGCCTCTAGCATCCCGCTGGAAAGCGGTTTCCCGAATTGTCGCCACCTGTCACCAGAGTTCGGGAACGTGCTTTCGGAAAGGGCTGGCCGCCGACCTCGGCGTCCCGCGAAGTGAGAAGTGGAGTAGTTCATGAGCACAGCGGATCACCGTCGATCCACGCGGCCCGCACCACCGCGTGGCGCACGATGGCGCACGGGCTTGGCCGCCGCGGCGGCGGCTACGGCATTGGCCGCCACCTTCACCATGTGGTCGACCGCCACGACCGCCCAGGCCGCCGTCGGCGCGGGCACCTACACCGTGAAGAACGCGGGCAGCGGGCAGTGCCTCGACGTGCCCAGCGCGAGCGCGGCGAGCGGCGTCCAGCTCCAGCAGGCGTCGTGCGGCACCGCCGGCAGCCAGCAGTGGACGTTGACCTCGGTCAGCGGCGGCTTCCGGATCGCGTCCGTCGCCACCGGCCTGTGCGTCGGCGTCCAGGACGCGTCGACCAGCGCGGGCAAGGCGATCCAGCAGCAGACGTGCACGGGCGCCGCCAGCCAGACCTGGTCGTTGACCGCGAGCGGCAGCAACTACCGCGTGGTCAACGCCAACGGCGGCAAGTGCATGAACACCAAGGACAACTCCACCGCCGCCGGCGCGCTGGTGCAGCAGAACTCCTGCGACAGCGTGGCCACCAAGCAGTGGACGTTCACGCCGACGACCGGCGGCCCGACCTCGACGTCGACCTCGACCTCCACGTCGACCTCGACCTCGACGACCACCACCACGAGCAACCCCGGTGGCGGCGGCGACGGCAGCGGCCCGTGGCCGAGCGACACCGGCAGCGTGCACCAGACGACGACGCGCAACGTCGGCACGTACTTCAACGGTGGCATGAAGCGGTACTACGGGATCGGCGACGGCGGTCAGGGCGAGGGCCAGGACCCGATGTTCGTCGTCTCCAACGGCGGCACGATCGAGAACGTGATCATCGACGCCCCGGCCGGCGACGGCATCCACTGCGAGGGCTCCTGCACCATCCGCAACGTCTGGTGGAACGACGTCGGCGAGGACGCGGCCACGTTCAAGGGCACCAGCTCCTCGGCGACCTACCTGGTCGAGAACGGTGGCGCGAAGTCGGGCACGGACAAGGTGTTCCAGCACAACGGCGCCGGCACCCTGACCATCCGCAACTTCCAGGTCCACAGCAGCGGCAAGCTGTACCGGGCGTGCGGCAACTGCTCGACGTCCTACCAGCGGCACGTGATCATGGACGGCGTCACGGCGCGGTCGACCAAGGTGCTGGCGGGCATCAACACGAACTGGGGCGACACGGCCCGCTTCTCCCGCATCACGGTCTACGGCAGCACGGTGATCTGCGAGAAGTACCAGGGCGTGCCGAAGGGCTCCGAGCCCAAGAAGATCGGTGAGGGCGCGGACGGCAAGAACTGCTTCTACTCGCCGTCGGACATCACCCAGCGTTAACGAAGTCCGGACGACACCGATCGAGGTCGCGGCCCGCCGGGGTCGCGGCCTCGATCTCGTCCGACCGGTCGGCGACGGTCTTGACCCACTTCCCGGGCGTCGCGGGCGAGTTCGGATACGGTGTGGGTCGACCGGGCGGCGTGGCGTGAGCAGGGGCAAGGGGCAACTACGGTGACCAGCTGGATCGACGTGATCAACTACGTCCGGACGCGGTACGAGGTGTTGGAGGAGACCGACAGCTGGCTGCGCTTCCGGCTCGACCTCGCCGAGGACCGGACCCAGCAGGTCTCCGTGCACCACGTGCCGGAGTCGGACGGCGTGGCGTGGATCGAGATCTCCTCGCCCGTCGGCCGGGCCGACGCGATCGACCTGAAGCGGCTGCTCGTGCTCGCGGGCACGTCGGCCGTCGGCGGCGCCGCGGTGGTGGACGACGTCGCGCTGCTCAAGCACACCGTGCCGTTGGAGGACCTGAGCGTGCGGGAGGAGTTCGAACGCCCGCTGATGCTGCTGGTCGCCGCCGCCGACGCGTTCGAGCACGAACTCACCGCGACCGACAGCTTCTGATCGCGGCCTGCCGGCGGCGAGCCGTCACGCCGGCAGGCCGATGACGGTCCGGTCACCGTGCTCCCAGACGGGCGTCATGGTCACCGCGTCGATCCGCCAGCCGCGCCCGGTGCGCACGAGCCGGTAGTCGTACCGGCCGCCGAGCGCGTAGAGCCGGCCGCCGACCAGCGGACCGTCCCGGTGCGTCGCCTGGAAGTCCGCGGTGACGGCGGCCCGCGCGCCCTCGACGCGCGCGGTCTGGTTGCCGAGCAGGTGCTGGGTCGCCGCCAGGTGGCCGAGGTTCGCGCGCCAGCCCGCCACCAGGTCGGCCGCGGCCACCGCGCCCGGTTCGCCGCCGACCAGGCCGGTGTAGTCGACCCGCACCTCGGCGGCGAACACGTCCCGCAGCAGGTCCCACTGCTTCAGGTCGAACCGGACGGCCATCTGGACCGTGACGGCGATCGGGCCCTCGTCGCCCGCCGGCGCCGCAGCCGCCTGTCCCTGGGACAACGCCGAGCCCACCGAGGCGCCCGTGACGGCCAGCACGGTCCGGCGGGTCAGCCGATCAGCTGTTCTCTCGCTCATGGTCGGCGATCGTGACGCGGCCGGCGCGGCGGCGTCCAAGACCCGTTGCCATGCCCAAGCCGCATGACCCCCGGGGTTTCGCGAGCAGGGCCCGTCGCCGATTCCTGTTGTAGGGTGGAAAACCACCGTGCCGCGACGGAGGACGACGTCATGACGGCTGAACGGCTCGAAGGTCATCTGGTCCGTGATCCGCGCACCCTGCACACCGACATCGAAGTGCAGCTGGACCAGGCGGCGGAAGAGGTCAGCAGACGGCTCGGCGGCAAGATCGACTACCAGGTCGTGCGCGTGGCCGTGTCCGAGGCGTACCAGCGGCTCGCGGACAAGGCCAAGTTCCACAACTTCCTGCCGATCCTGGCCGCGCGGTCCGCTCAGCGGAGCCTGCACGTGACCTGACCCGGCAGCGGCAGGTCCCGTCCGGTCGGTGCGCGGAGCACATGCCGTGTCACGGATCGTGATCTACCCTTGCTCTTCGTGACAGAGGACAGGGTTCCGGTGGACGATCCGGTGGCGGTGCTGCGCGTGGCGGTGGACTCCGCCGTGCAAGCCGTGCTGCGCCTGGATCCTCACCACGCCGACGCACGGCAGGAGATCACCCGCGTGCTGGCCGGGTTCGCCGCCGCCACCGCACCGGTGCGGGACCGCTTGCTGGAACTGGCGGCACGGACGCCGAACGGTCCGGTGTCGGCCACGCTGGGCTTCCTGCGCGACGCCGACGACCAGGCCGCCGGCGGTGACGTCCAGGCCGCTCGCGTGTTCCTGCTCGCCGGTCGCACCGCGTTGTTCCGCCTGGCCCGGGCCGGGCCGACGGACGGCTGATCACGCGGTCAGCCGGAACGGCCCGCCGGTCCACGTCTCCGCGCCGGACAGGGTGTCGCGCGCCAGTCGTTCGAGGACGTCGGACATCCGTCCCGCACGGGCGAAGGCGCGCCGCTGCCGGTCCGCGCCGCCGCCTTCGTTGTCCAGAGTGGACAGCAGTTGGCGGACGAGGGCTGCGTCGTCGAGCTGGTCCTCGACGCGGTGCAGCAGCCGGTCGAGCAGCAGGCGCGCGGGCACGAGGCGCCCGGACAGCACGTCCAGGGACAGGCCGGTGATGCCGTCCCGCGCCGCTCGCCACGTGGCGGCGCGCAACACCTCCGTCGGCACGGGCGACGCCCGCAGCCCTCGCCGGAGGTCGGCCAGCGCCGTGCGGACGAGCGCGTGCACCAGAGCCGCCAGCAGCACCGCTTCGTCCACGGTGGCCGCGACGTCCGCGACCCGGACCTCCACCGTCGGCAGGTGCGAGGACGGGCGCACGTCCCAGTAGATCATCCGCCGGTCCCGCGCCGAGCCGGAGGCGAGCAGCATGTCGCACGTGGACTCGTAGTGCGCCGACGACTCGAAGTACGGCGGCGGACCGGCGCTCGGCCACCGCGCCCAGACCATCGAGCGCCAACTCGCGTAACCGGTGTCGACGCCGTGGGCGAAGGGCGAGTTCGCGGTCACCGCGCCGAGCACCGGCAGCCACGGCCGCACGTGGTTGCAGACCTGCACCGCCGTCTCCGGGTCCGGCACGGCGACGTGCACGTGGCAGCCGCAGATGGACTGCTCGGCGGCGAGCAGCCGGTAGTCGTCGGTGACGCCCCGGTAGCGCTCGCGGTCGGTGGTCGGCCCGGCCGGTCCGCCCACGGGCGGCGCGCCGACGGCCAGCAGCCGATAACCCAGGGTGTGCGCGGTCTCGACGGCCACCAGCCGGAGCCCGTGCAGCTGCCTGCGCACGTCGGCGAGGTCGTGGCACACCGGGGTGCGGGTCTCCACCTGCGCCTGGGTGAGTTCGACGTCGAGGTCCACGCCGAACCGCCGCCTGGCCGCCTCGACCACCTCCGGGCCGTGCGGCGCGGGTTCGCCCGTCCGGGCGTCGACCAGCAGGAACTCCTCCTCGACTCCGAGCGTCGGAGCCGCGGTGCCCACCAGGTTGCCCATCCCGGCCTCCGATGGCTCTTCGCCCAGGAGCTGTGGGATACCCCCGACCGGACGCGTCAACCCGTCCTCGTGGACGAGGCCTGTGACCGGCTTGATGGTCCGATCGGGTGAACTGGTGCTGGACCGCTCAAGTCAACGGGCGGTGCTGCCGAAGACCAGGTTGAGCGCCGGAGTCCAGCAAGCGGACCCGGCGCCTTGTCGTGTCAGCCGCAGTCGGAGTCGATGGACCCCACGGGCCGGCCGCTCAACTCCGTGACCGCGTCCTGGTCCAGCGGATAGCCGTAGTCGGCCTCCTGGTAGTCGCCCTGGAAGTACGTCTCCTCGGAGAGCACGGCGATGCAGCTCAGCCCTTCGGGCAGGCCGGGGAGCCGCGCCGACCGCGGCCGGATCCGCGGGTTGATCTCCTCCTCGTTCACCAGGTGGACGGTGCCCTCCTCCCCGTCGTCGACGGTCACCGTGCGCTGGAACAGGATCTTCCCCGTCTGGTGCGGGCCGGCGAACAGGCAGAAGTCCCGTTCGCCGCAACTCGCCCGTTCCGCCTGGGCGGTGGCGGTGACGGCGGGAACCAGCGCGGCCAGCACGGCGGCCACCACGACGGCGCGGTGACGTGCCTTCACTCCGGACATGTCTTCCTCCGATGCTCACGCAGAGCGCTTGTTCGAGCACTGAAGGTAGCGACCTGAGCCGGTCGTCGCGACTTCACGCACGCCCCGTTCGGGTGGTCGGGGTGGAGCCTCGAAAACCTTTCTGCTCCACGGAATCGGCGCGGATCGGCTTTCTCGATCCAGCTCGGCACCTGCGTTTGTGCTGCTGTGGCAACCGCCAACTGAGACCGCTGGTCGGATCAGGAGCATCCGGAGCATTGACATGTTTCGTGGAGAAGACCGAAACTTTAGGCCACCGTTTCGCCGCCGCTCGGTGTTGCCGTTCTCCACCACCCCGTCTCGAAGGAGAGCCCTGGTGATCATCAGTTCAGGCCGCTTGAGAATCCGTTCGGCGGTGCTCATGTTGGCGGTTGCGGTGTTGGCGTTGGCCGGGACGTTGACACGGCGGTGGCGCGGTCCACCACGAACACCGCCGCCGCGGGTGATGTCGTGGCGCTCGCGGGCGTCGAGGACGAGGGCGCGGACTGCCCGGTCAGCCCGCCCGGCTCGTTCCCGTCCAACTCGCGCCTGCCGGACCCGTTCACGAAGCTCAACGGGCAGCGGATCACGTCGAAATCGGACTGGCGCTGCCGGCGGGCCGAGATCCGCGAGCTGGCCGAGCGGCACGTCTACGGGGACAAGCCCGCGAAGCCGTCGAGCGTGACGGGCACGGTGTCGAGCAGCAGCATCACGGTCAACGTGTCCCACAACGGCCGCAGCTCCAGCTTCTCGGCGAGTGTGCAGCTGCCCAGCGGCACCGGCCCGTTCCCGGCTGTCCTCGTGGTGGGCGGCTTCGGCGCGGACACCGCCACCATCCGGGCAGCCGGCGCGGCGGTGATCAGCTACGACCCGATCGCCGTGGGCCGTGAGGGCACGCCGCGCAACAACAAGCAGGGCGCGTTCTACACGATCTACGGCAACACCAGCTCCACCGGCCTGCTCGGCGCGTGGGCCTGGGGCGCCAGCCGCATCATCGACGTCATCGAGTCCTCCGGTGGGAACATCCTGCGCGCCGACATCGGCGTCACGGGCTGCTCCCGCTACGGCAAGGCGGCTTTCTCGATCGGCGTGTTCGACCAGCGCATCGGCCTGACGATGCCGATCGAGTCCGGCACGGCGGGCGTGCCGATCTACCGGGGTGTGAACGCCGAGGGCGGTCAAACCCTGTCCAGCGCCTACGGCGAACAGCCCTGGTTCGGCGACGCCTTCAGCTCCTACACCGGCAACCCCAACGCCGCACCCATCGACACCCACGCCCTCGTCGCCATGATCGCCCCCCGCGGCCTGCTCATCATGGACAACCCCCACATCGCCAACCTCGGACCCCGCTCCGCCAGCGTCGCCGCCCTCGGCGGCGCCGAGGTCTACAAAGCCCTCGGAGCAGGCGCCAACATCACCTACCACTCCAACGTCACCGACGGAAACCACTGCGCCAACCGCACCGAATGGCGCACCCACATCACCCAAACCGTCCAGAAA
>NZ_LGED01000103.1 GCF_001280085.1 Saccharothrix sp. NRRL B-16348
GACGCCGTCGGCGAGGTCGGTCATGCGTCGGCTGCCGGTGGGGGAGTCGCCGAGGGTGGCCAGGAGTTGGAACTGCACGTAGCTGAGATCGCCGGCATCCCGCAACTGCTGCTCGACCGCGTGCTTGAGCAGGCTGCTCGCCTCGATGAGGGCGAAGTAGGCGCCCAGCTGCACGGCGTCCGGTGGGGGCGGCGGGGGCGTCATGCGCCGACCCTATCAGTGCTTCCAACTCGAAGCACTTGCTTCCAATTCGAAGCAGTGCTACGGTGATCGCAGTTGCTTCGAACTCGAAGCAACACGGCGGAGGGGTAGAAGCCATGAAGGCAGTGCAGTTCCACGAAACGGGCGGCCCGCAGGTCCTGCGCTACGAGGATGTCGACCAGCCGGTCCCCGGCACCGGTCAGGTGCGCATCCGGGTCGCCGGGTCGGC
>NZ_LGED01000104.1 GCF_001280085.1 Saccharothrix sp. NRRL B-16348
TACGAGACGGCGGGTGATCTGGGGCGTGCGATCCCGTTGTATGAGGCGAGTCTGGTTGACTGCGAGCGGGTGCTGGGCTCCGACCACCCGAACACGCTGACCTCCCGCAACAACCTCGCCTACGCCTACCGGGCGGCGGGTGATCTGGGCCGTGCGATCCCACTATTCGAGGCGAGTCTGGCTGACTGCGAGCGGGTGCTGGGCCTCGACCACCCGGACACGCTGACCTCCCGCAACAACCTCGCTGGCGCCTACGAGACGGCGGGTCATCTGGGTCGTGCGATCCCGCTATTCCAGGCGAGCCTGGCTGACTTTGTGCGGGTGCTGGGCCCCGACCACCCGAACACGCTGGCCTCCCGTAACAACCTCGCTGCCGTCTACCAGGCGGTGGGTGATCTGGAAAATGCGATCCCGCTGTACGAGGCGACA
>NZ_LGED01000105.1 GCF_001280085.1 Saccharothrix sp. NRRL B-16348
CAGGTAGCCCTGGGAGGTCAGCACCGGGTCGCTATAGGCGTCCTTGAGGATTCCAGCCTGCTCCCAGGTCGTGCCCATGAGTTCGAGCGCCTTGCCCACGATGCGGGCGAGCGGCCGTCCGTCGTCGAGGTCGTTGCCGGCCAAGGCGTACCGGGTCGTGGTCGGACCGAGCTTGCCGAGTACCCAGGCCGCCTGGTTGGCGAGCATCGGCAACGCCGGTTGTGGGATCTTGCCGTACCGGCGCACATGCGCGATCCACGGTGCGGCCCACGGTGCGTGCAGCAGGTTGTGCTGACGCAGTGCGAACTTCAGCACGGCGTCGGATGTCGAGGCCTCCTCGGCCGTGGACATGCCGATCGGCCTGCCGTGCAACGCTTCCAGCACCTCGGTCAGCGTGCTGCCGTGCGCACGGACGTGCTCGTC
>NZ_LGED01000106.1 GCF_001280085.1 Saccharothrix sp. NRRL B-16348
CAGGTAGCCCTGGGAGGTCAGCACCGGGTCGCTATAGGCGTCCTTGAGGATTCCAGCCTGCTCCCAGGTCGTGCCCATGAGTTCGAGCGCCTTGCCCACAATCCGGGCGAGCGGCCGTCCCTCGTCGAGGTCGTTGCCGGCCAAGGCGTACCGGGTCGTCGTCGGCCCGAGCTTGCCGAGTACCCAGGCCGCCTGGTTGGCGAGCATCGGCAACGCCGGTTGTGGGATCTTGCCGTACCGGCGCACATGCGCGATCCACGGCGCGGCCCACGGTTCGAGCAGCAGGTTGTGCTGACGCAGTGCGAACTTCAGCACGGCGTCGGCTGTCGAGGCCTCCTCGGCCGTGGACATGCCGATCGGCCTGCCGTGCAACGCTTCCAGCACCTCGGTCAGCGTGCTGCCGTGCGCACGGACGTGCTCGTC
>NZ_LGED01000107.1 GCF_001280085.1 Saccharothrix sp. NRRL B-16348
GACCGCCGGCATCACGGTCAAGCGGGTGCTGACCGACAACGGCGCCTGCTACCGCTCACACCTGTGGCGCGACACCCTCATCCAGGCGGGCATCACCCACAAACGCACCCGCCCCTACCGACCCCAGACCAACGGCAAGGTCGAACGCTACAACCGCACCCTGCTCGACGAATGGGCCTACGCCCAGCCCTACCGATCCGAAACCGAACGACGAGCCGCACTGCCACACTGGCTGCACACCTACAACCACCACCGCGGCCACACCGCACTCGCAGGCCAACCACCAGCCACCCGCGCCCCCAACCTCACGGGGCAGTACAGCTAGTAGTGTGTCGCTGCTTAGTTCTGGCATATTTGGGTGGAAGAGTGGCGTCTGGCAGGTCCGTGCATCTGCCAGACGAGGATGGTTGTGGTGCCT
>NZ_LGED01000108.1 GCF_001280085.1 Saccharothrix sp. NRRL B-16348
CGACTCGACATCCGCCAACGGCAACGACTGGGCGGCATCCTCAACGAGTACCACCACGCCGCCTGACCAGCACGGACGACATTTTCGGCAAGCACAACGCTGCGCCAGGCCGTGAAGGACCTCAGGACCGACTTCGGCATCAACGGCGGCCCGCTGCACTGGGTGGACCACCTGCGTCCCAGGCACCACGACCGACGTCGGCACGCCGCGAAGACCCTGGCCGCCGTACCCGACGTCAGGTTGATCTTCAGTCTGATCGACAAGCCGAACGTGCCAGCCAACTCCGGAATGCACGGCGACTGTCAATGGCCATTCGTTCTTCCCCATAGACGGCCTGGAGTTCTCCCCGCTGGTGGCCACCCAGATCTCCCCAACGGCGGCCAGATAGTTCCCCGCCC
>NZ_LGED01000109.1 GCF_001280085.1 Saccharothrix sp. NRRL B-16348
GGGATGGTGTCTGGTTGTTCTTTGAGAACTGCACAGTGGATGCGAGCATCTTTGTGGCAAGTTATTAAGGGCACACGGTGGATGCCTTGGCACCAGGAGCCGATGAAGGACGTAGGAGACTGCGAAAAGCCTTGGGGAGCTGTCAACCGAGCTGAGATCCAAGGGTATCCGAATGGGGAAACCCGGCCCCAGTCATGTGGGGTCACCCACGCCTGAACACATAGGGCGTGTGGAGGGAACGCGGGGAAGTGAAACATCTCAGTACCCGCAGGAAGAGAAAACAACCGTGATTCCGTGAGTAGTGGCGAGCGAAAGCGGAAGAGGCTAAACCGTATTCGTGTGATACCCGGCAGGGGTTGCGTGTACGGGGTCGTGGGAC
>NZ_LGED01000110.1 GCF_001280085.1 Saccharothrix sp. NRRL B-16348
AGGGGTGGGTTGCCGGTGTTGTGCTGGATCTCCAGCGGTTCGCCCACCAGGGCGACGTGGTCGCCCACCACGATGCGGCGGACCGTGCGGCAGCGGAAGCGGAGCGGGGCGTCCAGGAGGTGGGGGACGTCGTCGGTGTCGGGCGTCCAGTTCGTGTCCGCGCCGAAGCGGTCCGCGCCGGTGGTGGCGAAGAGGTCCGACAGGGCGGTCTGGCCGGCGTGCAGCAGGTGGACCGCGAAGAGCGGCGCGGCGCGCAGCACCGGCCACGCCGACGCGCCCTCGCCGATCCACACCACGATCAGCGGCGGGTCCATGCTCGCCGACGTGAACGAGCTGACCGTCACGCCCACCGGGCCGTCCGGGCCCGTCGCGGT
>NZ_LGED01000111.1 GCF_001280085.1 Saccharothrix sp. NRRL B-16348
TCGTAGCGTTCGGTCAGTTCGGTCTCGTCGTCGCAGCGGAAGACGAAGTGGCTGCCCGCGCCCAGGGTCGGCTTCACGATCACCGGGTAGCCGAACGCGTCCGCCGCCGACCTCGCCTCGTCCAGCGTGGTGACGAACCGGAAGCCGGGGATCGGGGCGCCCGCCTTCTCGTGGGCCTGCCGCATCAGGTACTTGTTGCGGCTGTTCAGCGCCGCCTCGACGCCGATGCCGGGCAGTCCGAGCGCCTCGGCGATCGCCGCGACGGCGACGACGGCGGCCTCGGAGAACGTGATCACGCCGTCGAACGCCTCGGTGGCGTGCCACTGCTTGGCGGCGGCGATCATCTCGTCGATGTTCTTCGACCC
>NZ_LGED01000112.1 GCF_001280085.1 Saccharothrix sp. NRRL B-16348
AAGCCGGGCAGGCTTGGCGGACGCTCTTCCCGCCAGGCCTGCCCGGCTTTGGCCTGCCTGGAGTGCCCGTAAGGGCCCCATGTCAAATCGAGCCGGACCGGACCACCGAGCCGAGACTGGCCGGACCACCGCCCTCACACCGTCGACGCCTCCGCACTCTCCTGCTCATGCGCCAACCTCGCCAACTCCACCCGCGAACTGATCCCGAGCTTCTTGAAGATCCCCCGCAGGTGGTAGTTCACCGTGTGCGGCGACAGGAACAACTGCTTCGCCACCTGCCGGTTCGTCAACCCAGCCCCCACCAACCGAGCGATATCCCTCTCCGCCCCCGACAACCCCCCGACACCACCAACCCCACCAC
>NZ_LGED01000113.1 GCF_001280085.1 Saccharothrix sp. NRRL B-16348
CCGGACTACCCGGCGCAGCCACCACCACAGGCCCCACCGGAGCCACCGTCACCACACCCAACGCCGCAACGGCCGCCAAGGCGAGGTGGAGGAGTCGTCTGCGCGTGCCAGTGGACATCGTCGTCCCTTCAGTGTTCAACCGGGACGCCGTCGGCGTCGGTCACGGGGTCGGCAGGCGAGCGGTGTCGGCTGACAGCCCGACCCGATGTCACGCACATGAAACTATGACCAAGCAAGACGGGTCAAAGCTAAATGTGAGCGCTAACTTTGAGCACCCGGCCGCGGTGGAGTCCGACCAGGTCTGATCAGCGCGCCGCATCGCGGCAACAGCCGGGAAGTTGCTCCGTTCAGACCACTCGGCGGCACTTGCCCGCCGACGAGGCCCGCAGCAGCCCACCGCGCCGATCGGCGGCAGGCTCACTCGAAGTGCTAAAAACGCTCACGCCGACTTTAGCCGCCCCCGCCTGCGGCGAGTCGAACGACGTTCGACCTCTTTCACGCCACGAAGACGAGGCCGCCTCCACTGTGGACAACACCGGGCGCGCCGCCCTGCGCCGAACCGCATTAGGACTTTCGGGTGACGCGAGGCGCACGAAGACGCGACTCACCTGCACGAAACAGTTGCGTTACGTCTTGACCGACCGTGTGCCATCGTTCACAGTCTGAAGGGCACGACCGACCCTTGCGGCCGTGGTTGCCGCGCCCGAATGCGCTTCCCTTCACCAGGAGGCTTCGAGGCTAATTTGTTAGCGCTCACACGAGTGCGCCTCGGTTCGCTTCGGCTCGTGCGGACATCGACGGCTTCCCCTGCCACCGCGGGCACCCGGGCCTGCGGTGTCCGATCCGAAGGACACGTGATGAACCATTCGACACGAGCGGTCATTCGACCGGTGCTCACGCGCCGGTCGAGAACAACGGCGTTGCTGCTCGTCGTAGGACTGATCGCCACCATGATGGCGGTGGCGTTCCAAGACTCGGCCAGGGCGGCGGGCACGACGCTGGCCGCCGCGGCGGCGGAGAAGGGCCGGTACTTCGGCACCGCGGTGGCTGCGGGCAGGCTCGGCGACTCGACCTACGCCGGCCTCCTCCAGCGCGAGTTCGACATGGTCACGGCCGAGAACGAGATGAAGATCGACGCGACCGAGCCGAACCAGAACCAGTTCACCTACGGCAACGCCGACCGCATCGTCAACCTCGCCCGGTCCCAGGGCAAGCGGGTGCGCGGTCACACCCTGGCGTGGCACTCCCAGCAGCCGGGCTGGATGCAGAACATGTCGGGCAGCGCCCTCCGGTCCGCGATGCTCAACCACGTCACCAAGGTCGCCTCCTACTACGCCGGCAAGATCTACGCGTGGGACGTGGTGAACGAGGCGTTCCAGGACGGCAGCTCCGGCGCGCGGCGTGACTCCAACCTGCAGCGCACGGGCAACGACTGGACGACTACAACACCGACGACTGGACGCACGCCAAGACCCAGGCCGTCTACCGACTGGTCCAGGACTTCAAGCAGCGCGGCGTGCCGATCGACTGCGTCGGCCTCCAGTCGCACTTCAACGCGCAGAGCCCGGTGCCGGGCAACTACCAGACCACGCTGCAGAACTTCGCCAACCTCGGCGTCGACGTCCAGATCACCGAGCTGGACATCGAGGGCTCCGGCTCCGCGCAGGCGGCGAACTACGAGCGCGTGGTGAAGGCCTGCCTGGCCGTCACCCGCTGCGCCGGCATCACCGTCTGGGGCATCCGCGACACCGACTCGTGGCGCGCCTACGGCACCCCGCTGCTGTTCGACGGCAGCGGCAACAAGAAGCCCGCCTACACCTCCACCCTCAACGCCCTCAACGGCGGCACCATCCCCCAGCCGGGCCCCATCGACCCGAGCGCGTGGTACGTGCTGGTGAACCGCAACAGCGGCAAGGCGTTGGACGTGTACGGCAAGGCCACGACCGACGGTGGTCGCATCGCCCAGTGGAGCCGCAACGACGGCACCAACCAGCAGTGGCAGTTCGCGGACTCGGGCGGCGGCTACTACCGCGTCAAGTCCCGCCACTCGGGCAAGGTGCTCGACGTGCCGAACTCGTCGACCGCCGACGGTGCCGCGGTCCAGCAGTGGACCGACCACGGCGGCACGAACCAGCAGTTCCGCGCGGTCGAGTCGGGCGGCTACGTCAAGCTGATCAACCGCAACAGCAACAAGGCCGTCGAAGTCCAGGGCTCGTCCACGGCCGACGGCGCGAACGTCGTCCAGTACACGGACTCGGGCGGCGCCAACCAGCAGTGGCAACTCGTCCGGGTCGGCTGATCCGGCACCGTCGTGGCACGGCGGGGGACCCGGTGTCCCCCGCCGTTCGCCATCCCTCGAAGAGGAGCACGGCCATGGTCGGTGTCGCCGCCGCCACGATGCCGGCCAGTGGTCCCGCGGCAGCCCTCGACGCGGCACGCGCGTCGGCGGCCACCGCCCTCTGCGAGGACGCGGGCGGCTACCGCAGCCGGCCGCGCAACCGCCCGGGTCTGCCGACCCGGCGCGACTCCTCCTGCTGACCGACCCGGAGCCCTCGCACCCAGTGCGGGGGCTCCGGTCTTCCCCACGCCGCACCGAAGCGGCGGATAGGAGCAGCCATGTCCGTCCCCGATGAACTGCCGCGGCGCTCCGCGCGCAGACGTGGCCGGTTGTCACGGATGGCCGCGGTGATGGCCGCGGTCGTGCTCGGCGGGTTGATGGTCGTCTTCGGCTCGGCGACCAGCTCCGCCGCCACCGTCGACACCAACGCCTGGTACGTCCTGGTCAACCGCACCAGCGGCAAGGCCCTGGACCTCTACAACCGCGCCACCACCGACGGCGGCCGCATCACCCAGTGGACCCGCAACGACGGCACCAACCAGCAGTGGCAGTTCGTCGACTCCGGCGACGGCTACTACCGCGTCAAGTCCCGCCACTCCGGCAAGGTCCTCGACGTGCCGAACTCGTCGACCGCCGACGGGACCGCGATCCAGCAGTGGACCGACCACGGCGGCACCAACCAGCAGTTCCGGCTCGCCGACTCCGACGGCGGGCACGTGCGGCTGATCAACCGCAACAGCAACAAGGCCGTCGAGATCCAGAACGCCTCCACCGCCGACGGCGCCAACGTCGTCCAGTACAGCGACTGGGGCGGCGCCAACCAGCAGTGGCAGTTGGTGAAGCTGGGGACGACCCCGACCAGCACCACGACGACACCGCAGCAGCCCGGCGGGCAGTACACCAACCCGGTGGTGTGGCAGGACTTCGCCGACGTCGAGGTCATCCGCGTCGGCGACACGTACTACATGACCGCGTCCACCATGCACTACTCCCCCGGCGCGCCGGTCCTGCGCTCGTACGACCTGGTCAACTGGGAGTTCGCCGGGCACTCCGTGCCGTCGCTGGACTTCGGCACGAAGTACGACCTCAGCAACGGACAACGCGCCTACGTCAACGGCATCTGGGCGTCCACGTTGCAGTACCGGCCCAGCAACAGCACGTACTACTGGGCCGGGTGCATCGACTTCAACGACACCTACATCTACACCGCGACCAGCGTCGGCTCGCAGTGGACCAGGCACGCCCAGATCGACAACTGCTACTACGACGCGGGCATGCTCATCGACGACAACGACACGATGTACGTGGCGTACGGCAACGGCACCATCAGCGTGGCCCAGCTCTCGGCGGACGGCCGCACCCAGGTCCGGGCCCAGCAGGTGTTCCAGACGCCGTCGAACATCGGCACGCTGGAGGGAGCCCGCTTCTACAAGCGCAACGGCAGCTACTACATCTGGCTGACCCGTCCCGCCAACGGCCAGTACGTCCTCAAGGCCAGCAACCCCTTCGGGCCGTACACCCTCCGCCAGGTGCTGCTCGACCTGCCCGGTCCCATCTCCGGCGGCGGCGTGCCGCACCAGGGCAGCCTGGTGCAGACCCAGAACGGCGACTGGCACTACATGTCCTTCGTCGACGCCTACCCCGGCGGCCGGGTGCCGGCGCTGGCGCCGATCACCTGGACCGCGGACGGTTGGCCGACGCTCCAGACCGTCAACGGCAGGTGGGGGGTCAACTACCCGTCACCGCTGCCGCCGCGGCCGGTGAAACCGCTCACCGGGACCGACACCTTCACCGGCACCACGCTCGGCCCGCAGTGGGAGTGGAACCACGACCCCGACACCACCAAGTACTCCGTCAACAACGGGCTGAAGCTCCAGACGGCCACGGTCACCAACGACCTCTACGCCGCACGCAACACGCTGACCCACCGCATCCAAGGGCCGACGTCGACCGCCACCATCGAGCTGGACTACAGCACCATGCGCGACGGTGACCGGTCCGGCCTCGCCATGCTCCGCCAGTCGTCGGCGTGGATCGGCGTCAGACGCGACAACGGCCAGACCCGCGTCTCGATGACGAACGGCCTGGCCATGGACAGCAGCTGGCGCACCACCAACACCGGCAGCGAAGCCGCGAGCGCGAGCATCAGCGGCGGACGCGTCTGGCTGCGCATCAACGCCGACATCCAACCCGGCGCCAACCGACAAGCCCGGTTCTCCTACAGCACCGACGGGGTCAACTTCACCGGGCTCGGCCCCGCCTTCACCCTCAACAACGCCTGGCAGTTCTTCATGGGCTACCGCTACGGCATCTTCAACCACGCCACCCAGGCCCTCGGCGGATCCGTCACGGTGAGCAAGTTCGACCTCACCACACCCTGACACCCGGCCACGACGGGCAAGCGGCGCGGCGGCACAGGAACCGCCGCGCCGCGCTCGGTGGTCAGCTGACGTTGGCGTAGTACGAGTGCACGTCCAGCTGCCCGTTCCCGGTGAAGACCTCGGTGCCGTGCTGCACGCTGGTGAGGTACTTCTGGTTGCTCAACCAACCCCGGTTGACCAGGTGCGACGTGAAGTCGCGCAGGTTGTACGTCGCCGAGTTGGTGTTGCTCGTCCGGATGAACGAGTAGACCTCCCAGCCGATGTTGCCCCGGTACAGGTCCCAGGTCGTGCCGGCGATCGACACGGTGGCCTGCCGCGTGCCGACCGGTCCGGCGCCGCCGGACCGGTAGGTCCAGATCATGATCTCGTCGGACGGGTTGGTGGTGCCCGGGTTGGACATCGGGTGCAGCCACAGGTCGTAGGCGACGTTCATGACGTTCGCCGTGTTCTGCTTGACCGTGTAGCTCGCGCCCGTGTTCACCGAGCGGTTGTCCGACAACCGGACCGGCAGGCCCGTGCCCGACAGCTTGTTGCCCCAGTGCCAGCCGAGCACGGAGCTGGCGTAGGACTTCACCGAGGTCGGCCCGCCGCTCCAGTCCCAGGCCGTGCCCCACGAGATCGAGCCGCCGGACGACACGTCCCACACGCACTGCCACCCCTGGCCCGAGTCCTGGCCCCACACGTTGTTGTTGACCCAGTACTTGCCCATGGTGATCGTGTAGAAGTCGTCACAGCTGCCGGCCGCCTGCGCGGTGCCGGTCGTCGGCAAGGTGAGTGCGGCCGCAGCCAGCACAGCTACCATGAACCTTTTGAGCACGAAGGTCCACCTTTCTCTTCGAAATTCGGCGGTTAACGCGAGCGAAACGCTACGCAGCGCTTTTCGCGACTGTCAATATCGAATGACAGGCGAATTCCGAGTCGAATCGGTGGACTTCTCTGGTCGATTTCCGTCGAACAATTCCGAACAGGCGCCCACCGGGATCCGGGATTCTTCGAATCACCGTCGAAATACCCGGTGGGCGCGTGCCGGTCACCCGGTCAGGCCGGGGTGCGCAGCGTCCACTGCTGGTTGGGCTGGCCGGAGCAGGACCACAGGACCAACTTCGTGCCGTTGGCGGTGCCGTAGTTGTACGCGTCCAGGCACAGGCCGGACAGCACGTTGGTGATCGTGCCGTTGGCGTTGACGTTCCACTGCTGGTTGGTGTCGCCGTGGCAGTCCCAGATCGCCACCTGCGTGCCGTTGGCCGTGCCGCGGCCGTAGGCGTCCAGGCACTTGGTGCCGTAGACGACCAACTGCTTGTTGGCGTTGTGCGTCCACGACTGGTTGGTCTGGCCGTGGCAGTCCCACAGCTGCAGCTGCGTGCCGTTGGTGGTGGTCGAGCCCGGCACGTCGAGGCACCGGCCCGACGCCGTGCCGACGACCTGCTTGCCCTGCGAGGCCACCGGGTCGCCGATGCTGCCCGGCACGGCGCGCAGCGCGTTGTACCAGGTCGCGGCCATCTTGTCGTAGCCGGTCGCGGTGGGGTGGACGCCGTCGATCAGGTCGGCCGTCGTCAACGCGGAGTACATGTCCACCAGGCGCACCCGCTTGCCCGCGTTGACCTTGCCCTGCACCATGCCGGGGATGGTGGCGTTGAAGTTGCGGGCGGCGGTGTTCTGCCCGGAGTTGGCCAGCGGGATGATCGTCGCGACGAACACGTCGGCGTTCGGCACGGTCGCGGTGATCTTGTCGACCAGGGCCGACAGGCGGCCGGGCGCGCCGGACACGTTGTAGTTCTGCAGGATGTCGTTGGTGCCGATGTGCAGCAGCACCGTGCGCGGGTTCGTGTTCCGCAGCCACGTGACGACGTTCGCGTCGATCTGGTCGATGCGCCAACCAGGGTGGCCCTGGTGGTCGTGGTCGCCGAGCTGGCCGGGACCGTTGAACTGCGAACCGACGAAGTCCACCCGGTAGCCGCCGGACCCGAACCGCTGCCACAGCCCGATCCGGTAACCGCCGGGCACCTGCGTGCCCTCGGTGATCGAGTCGCCCAACGGCATGACCCGCACGCCGCCGTTGGACTCCGCGGCGGCCTGGCCGGCCGGCAGCAGCGCGGCGGTAACCAGCGAGGCCGTGATCAGGGCCGCGGCACGGGCGGCGAATCTGCTGAGGCGTTGTCGCACTTGCACTCCTCGGGTTGAGCCGCGGTCCGGCACGGCGTGCCGGACCGCTGTCGAGTCACGAACTCTCGTGGTGGTGGATCAGCTGACGGCCCACTGCTGGTTGGCCCCGCCGTGGCAGGTCCACAGCTGCACCTGCGCCCCGTTGGCCGTGGACGCGTTGGACACGTCCAGGCACAGGCCGGACTGCGCGCCGGTGATCGTGCCGTTGGCGTTGACGTTCCAGCGCTGGTTGGCCTGGCCGTTGCACGACCAGAGGACCGCCCTGGTGCCCGCGCTCGTCCCCTGGCCGTAGGCGTCGAGGCACATCTGGCCGGAACCGGCGGACACGGTCAGCTGGCCCGAGGACGTCCGGGTCCACGTCTGGTTGGCGCCGCCCTGGCAGTCCCAGATCCGGGCCTGCGCGCCCGCCGTCCCGTTCGGCACGTCGAGGCACTTGCCCGCGCCCACCGCGCGCACCGCGCCGTTCGGGGTGGTGCCGCCGCCGGTGGTGTACCCGGCCGCGATGACGTTGGCCTGCACCGCGTTCTCGGTCGCGTCGGACGGGTAGCCCGCGACCATGGCGCCCTCGTAGAAGGTGCCCGCGCTGAGGTTCGCGCCGCCGTCGGGCTTGCAGCAGTCGCCGCCGCTGCCCAGGATGATGGCGCCCTGCTTCTTCATCGGGCTGTACCCGTTGGGCAGCGCGCCGTCCCACAGCGTGGTGAGGTTGCCGACCTGCGCGTCGCTGCCCTTGAGCGCGAACCGCGTGGTCCCGTTGTTCTTCAGCATCGCCGTGACGAACTTGCTGGTGAAGGCGCGCTGGTTCGGGTTCCACGACTGGCTGCCGCCGGGGAAGAGACCCCACTCGAGGTCCGCCTGGACCCAGGGACCGGTGCCGGAGCAGCCGCCGAACCAGCACTGCGTGCTGAAGTTGATCGCGTCCATCGCGCCGGCCGCGTCGGCCTTCCGGGTCGTCTCGCTGTTGCCGTAGTCGAAGCAGCAGCCGCTGTTGACGTGCGTGCCGCTGGTCACCATGTACATCCCCTCCGGCTGGGCGCCGGTCGGCACGCCCGTCAGGTGGCCGTCACGCCAGTAGCTGTTGCCAGGGTTGATGTAGAGCGAGTAGGCCTTGCTGCCGCCGACCGCCAGCGACTCGGAGGTCGCGAGCGCGGGCCTGCTCTGGGGCGACCCGGGCACGACGTCCGAGCCCTGGTACCAGAGGTCGTTGCCCCGGCCGGACTGGTCGTAGACCACCGTGATGACGCAGGTGGTGCCGGCGCAGAACGAGTCCTGGGTCGCCGCGTTGGCGGTGCCGCCCGCGGCCAGCAGGCCGATGTCCCGCGTCGTGTTGTCCGACGAACGTCTGACCTGGTAGAGGTTTCCGGCGTACGCGCCGTAGAGCGCCCGCGTCGTGCTGTGCGCGGCCACGCAGGGCGTGCCACCCGACGCGTAGATGTCGCACGGTCCGGTGCCGGCCGCCAACGCGGTCACCGGCGCGGACCACGTCGTCAACGCCGCGGGCAACAGCGCCAGTGCCATCACGACACGCGCGCGCACCACGGCCCGCGAACGCCACCAACGCTTCACGGGCCCCTGCGGGGAACCGGGTAATGGCTGCATTTTCACTCCTACGACGATGTGGGAGGGCAGGGTGTGCGGCGGCGGGCGCGCACCCGGTCGCGCCGGGTGCGTGAAGTGCCGGAACGATTCGGTGCAGACGGGTTTCGAATCGATTCGACTGCTGCGACGGTAGGTGCTAAAACAGCGCTAAAGCAACGGTTTCGACACCCGGGCCGCTCCCTCTCGTGCCATTCCCGAAAAGCGTGGCCACGCCGTCTAGACGGTCTGCCGGCGCCAGTGCTGGTTCGTCCCGTTGGTGCAGGTCCACTGGACGAGTTGAGCGCCGTCGGCGGTCGCGCCGTCGGACACGGTCAGGCACTTGCCGCTGTGCTGGGCGACCAGCCGCACGTGCCCGGTGCCCACGTCCTCGAATCGCCAACGCTGGTTCGTGCCGGAGTTGCACGTCCACTGCACGACCCGGACCCCGTCGCCGGTGGCCGACGTGCCGCCGTAGACGTCGAGGCACTTCCCGCTGCCGACGTTGACGACCTCGTGCTGACCGCCGCCGACGTCGCGCACCCGCCAGCGCTGGTTGGTCTGACCGTTCGCGGCCCACTGGACCACGTTGCCGCCGTCGGCCGTCGAGGCGTTGTAGACGTCGGCGAGCTTGCCGCTGTGCCGCGCGGTGAGCGTTTCCGCGGTCGGCACCGGCACGGTGGTCTGCGGGGTGAGCCGGTAGAGGCCGGAGCCGTGCGCGGGCAGCGAGCGGGACAGGGTGCCGCTCACCGTGCCGAGGCTCGCGCCCGACCACAGGTCCGTCACGGTGGCGGAGCCGATGCCGAGCTCGGCGAGCGAGGCCGACACGGTGGCCGTGCCGCTGCCCCGGTTGAACAGCGCGAGGTACTTGTCGGTGCTGCCGGGCGCGTTCGCGGTCCACGCCGTGTGCGTGCCGCTGAAGAGCTGCCGGTTGCCGGTGCTGTGCTGGTCGACCGCCAGCACGGCGGCGTTGGTCATCAGCGCCAGCTCGGACGCCCGGTTCTGGGTCAGGTCACCGCCCCACATGAGCGGCGAGCGCGTGATCGACCACAGGGTCATCAGGGTGCGCTGCTCGTCGGGGGTCAGGTTGGAGTAGCGCGGCGAGCCGACCGGTCCCTGCTGCGACAGCCGTCCGATCGGGATCATGTCCGGGTCGGGCCACGCCCCGGGCCTGCGGTGCGGCGTCCACGCGTGCAGCCGCTCGAACAGGGCGTCCAGCCCCGGCCAGTCGTCCCACAGGTCGTTGACGATCCGCCACATGTTGGCGTTGTCCGCGACGTGCGTGCCGTTGCCGGTCGACGTCGGGCCGGGCGAGAGGCTGAGCACCATGGGTCGGCCGCTGCGCTGGATAGCCAGCTTGTAGCCCTCGATCTCGGCCTGCCGGTAGGTGGGCGCGGCGATGTCGTCGACCTTGACGTAGTCCACGCCCCACGAGGCCAGCAGCTTGAACTGGGCGTCCAGGTAGGCCTGGGCGCACGGGTTGCTCATGTCCAGGCCCCAGTTGAGGTTCAACCAGGCCGCGGTGGTGTTGTTCTCGATCTCGTTCGCCCGGCAGCTCGTGCCGGGCACCGGGAGGTTGTCGGCGACCACCTGGCGCGGGATGCCCCGCATGAGGTGCACCCCGAACTTCAGACCGCCCGCGTGGATGTAGTCGGCCAACGGCTTGAACCCGTTCGTGCCGGCGGCGGAGGGGAACCGGGTGGTGTCGGGCCACAGCAGGCCGCCCGCGTCCGTGCGCAGCCTGGGCTGGAGGTTCGCGTCCTGGCTTGGCGCGCCCGAGCCGCTGCCGGGGCGGTACCAGGCCCAGTCGATGACGATGTACTGCCAGCCGTGCTGCTTGAGGTTGTCCCTCATGTAGTCGGCGTTCGCCTTGACCTGGGCCTCGGTGACGTTGTTCCAGTTGAACGAGTCGTAGCTGTTCCAGCCCAGCGGCGGAGTCGTGGCGACCCCGTTGTCCCAGGCCGACGCGGGCTCCTCGGAACCCGACGTGAAGGTCGTGGCCAGCAGGGCCGCGGCGGCGAGCACCACGCCCGCCCGGCGCGAGGACGATCGGACTCCACCCACGGGTGCTGCCTCCTGCTCGTCGTCGAGAGGGCGCTCCGCCGATCACCGGGTTGTTCACGCTCACATCGAACGGTCTCGCGCAGGTGATCTGCAGCGTCAAGTCTGCTGGCGGCCCTGAGGGGAGTCAAGGTCGGCCTGCCCGTGAACGCTCACATGGCGCAGTCGTGGGCACGACCGGCGCGCGGAGGCCGGTGGGCCCCGGCCTCCGCGCTGTGGATCAGTTGCGCACGCTCCACTGCTGGTTCGTGCCGCCGTGGCACGACCAGAGGTGGAGCAGGGTGCCGTTCGCGGTGCCGTTGCCGCTGGCGTCCAGGCACAGCCCGGACTGCACCCCGGTGATGGTGCCGTTGGCGTTCACGTTCCACTGCTGGTTCGTGCCGGTGTGGCAGTCCCAGATGATCGCCGCGGTGCCGTTCGCGGTGCCGGCGCCGCTGGCGTCCAGGCACTTGGCGCCCACCTTCAACTGCTTGCCCGCGGTGTAGGTCCACCGCTGGTTGGCGCCGCCGGCGCAGTCCCACAGCCGGGCCTGCGTGCCGTTGGTGGTCGCGTTGGCGACCTCGGCGCAGCGCCCCGACTGGGTGCCCACGAGCATGGCGTTCTGCGGGCCGGTGGTGGTGCCGCCGCCGGGACCGGCGTTGGCCATCACGGCCTGCGCGCCGGCCGGCCAGTTGCCGTTGCTCACCACGACGTTGCCGGACACCACGTTGCCGCGGTCGCCGTTGGTCACGTTGGTGCTGTTGTTGGTCGACCAGTTGTTGGTGACCGTCCAGTTGCCCATGTTCTCGCCACCCCAGTAGTTCGCGGTGGCCCACGTGCCGGTGTTGTTGAAGACGTTGCCCGTGACCGAGTAGTACTTCGAGCCCTCGTCGAAGTAGACCCCGAAGTACCCGTTGGTCCGCTGGCAGTGGTTCCCGCTGATCGAGGCGCCCGGGTTCCACGACAGCGTGTAGATGCACCCGCCGTCGTTCATCTGCTGCATGACGTCGTGGACGTAGTTGTTGATGAGCCGGTTGTTGGACGCCGTGGTCGCCGTCGTGTAGCGCGGCTGGTAGTTGTAGAGGCCGCGGTTGGCGTAGTTGTTGTTGCCGCCCGCGTCGTTCGCGCCCCAGCCGTAGCCGATCGACATGCCCGAGTACGGCATGTTGTAGACCTCGTTGTTGGCCACGGTGGCGGTGCTGACGTAGGTGTTCAGCACCGAGACGTTGCCCCGGTACTCGATGCCCAGGTCATGGATGCGGTTGTAGCTGACGGTGATGTCCCGGTTGACCATCCGCTGGTCGCCCGGGTGGTGCGCGTCGGCGCGCACGCCGCCGACCACGATGCCGCCCGCCGAGCTGCGGGCGATCTCGGACCGCGTGACGGTGATGTTGCTGGCGCCCAGGCCGACACCGCTGGCGTGGGCGTTCGCGTCGTTGCCGATGCCGATCGCGGTCTGCCCCAGGTTGACGAACTGGGACTCGCTGAACGTGATGTTGTTGGCGGCGGAGACCTGCACGGCCGCGGGCATCTGGTTCCAGTGCGGACGGGCCGCCTCGAACTGGGTGCAGCCGTTCTGGCACGAGGTCAGCCGGTCGGCCGGCCAGTTCCAGTTGCCCGCCATGTAGGCGCCGGTCTGCTGGTCGGCGTAGCCCTGGTTGCTGCTGGGGCCGAGCCAGCTGGTGCCGGTGAACGTGATGCCGCTGAACGAGATGTGGTGCGCCGGCGCGTCATACGTGCCGCCGACGTCCACCAGCGACTGCAGCACCGGCAGCTCGACGCTGACGGTGCTCATGTTCTGCCCCGCCAACGGGATGTAGGACAGCGCGCCCGTGCCGGGGTTGAGGTACCACTCCCCCGGCGAGTCCAGGAACTCGTAGGCGTTGGCCAGGTAGAAGGGACCGGCCCGGTGCGGCTGGGTCAGCGTGTCGTACCCGAAGGTGTTGTTGTTCCACGCGGGCTGCTGCATCGTGAGGAAGTTCCCGCTGATGCTCTGCACCGGCGAGTACCGGTCGGTGAACGAGTTGACGCTCTCCACCTCGACCCGGTTCTGGTTGCCCAGGTTGTTCAGGTAGTTCAGCGCGGAGTTGGAGAACCTCATGCCCGTGCTGGTGAAGCTGAAGTCGGCCCGGTTCACCTGCGCGCGGGCCCGGGTCGCGACCGCGCCGTTCACGTACAGCTGGCGCGAGTCGATGCCGGTCGGGACGGTGGCGCGCCAGATGTTCCGGCCGGCGTCGACCTGCGACCAGCCGGTGACGGCGCGGGCGCCGCTGATGACGGGACGCGCGGACGGCGCCGCTTGCCACAGCACGCGGTAGCCGTTGTTGCCGGAGTCCGCCGCGGTCAGCCGCAGCGGCTCGGAGAGCCGGTACACGCCGTCGGCCAGCTGCACGACGATGTCACCGGACATGCTGCCGCTCTGCGAGCGCACCGCGGCCTGGGCGGCGGGCAGCGCGCACGGCTGGGTGGCCGAACAGCTGGTGCCGGTGCCGGACGGCGAGGCGTACAGGGTCGTGGTGGCGGCGGACGCGGGCGGCGCGAGAGCCACCGCCGCGGCCGCCGCGGTCAGCACCACGGCGGCGACGCCGGTCGACACCGGCCTTCGCACCGCGGCGGAAGAGGACGCAAACAAGGAGACCTCCTGACTTGGAGTGTGGTGCGACGCCCGGTCGAGGTGTCGGGGTGGCACTTCGTGGTGACGCGGGCGTGCCGGCCGGGTACGCCGCCGAGGAGGGGACGTGTCCGGCCGGACGCCTCGCGTCGAGCGGCGCCTAACGGGGAAGCGGTGGCTCGTCTCCGGGACGCGGCACGGCGGCGTCGGGGGTCAGGTGCCACACCTCGTGCATCGGCTCCCAGCGGACGGCGGAGCCGGGGTCGGTCGGCGACTCCTGGCACGGGTCGGTCAGTGCCCACCAGCGCTGCGACTCCGGGTCGGCCGCGATCCGCGCCTGGTCGGCGTCGTGGTCCTCGCCGGTGTACTCGTAGTAGCCGAAGAGCAGGTCGCCGTGCAGGAAGATGGTGAAGTTGCGGATGTTGGCCTCGCGCAGCATGCGCTCGACGGACGGCCAGACCGCGGCGTGCAGCCGCAGGTAGTCGTCGCGTCGCTCCGGGCGCAACCGGGTGACCATGCCGTAACGTTGCAAGCGGTCCACATCGGACTCCTAGAGGTCGCCCCACCCGCCGGACCACGGCGCTGCCGCCGACGGCTTCCGCTGCGTGAACCGTGCGGCGGGGATCGAAGGCTCCGTGCGCACGCGTCGAGATGACGTCTGACGATCAGCCGACCGATGCCGGTGAAACAAAACCGACATCATTTCATCATACGAATGACGTATTCGCAAGAGAAGCGCGGCCGTTCGACATCGTTGTCGGACCACTCCGGTCGGGTCAGGACCGCAAGGGGTGCAGCTGTTCCGGCGGCGTGACGACGCCCTGCACCACGGCCAGCAGGCGCTGCCCGGCGCGTTCCGGCCGGACGTGCGGGCCTTCGGTCACCGGGAAGGCGAGCAGGGGGCGGGAGCCGACGATCGCGTCCTCGTCCACGCGGATGCCCAGCCCCGGGCTGTCGCCCAGGACGAACGCGCCGTCCTCGACGTGGAGGTCGATCGAGAGCCCGGACGGCGGCTGCAGGTCCTGCAACTCGCTGACCAAGTGGTTCGGCACGGACGTCGCGGCGTGCAGCAACCCGACCGGGGTGTTGCCGATGGGGCTGACGGGCAGGTCGTGCGCGTGGGCCAGGGCCGAGACCCGCAGGAAGTGCGTGACGCCCCACCCCGCCGCGGTCTGGACGATGTCGATCGCGCCCGTCGAGATCAGCGGGCGGAACTGCTCCAGGCCGGTGAGGTTCTCGCCGCTGGCGACCGACGCGCGGACGCCGCGACCGACGGCCGCGTGCCCCTCCGCGTCCCACCGCCGGACGGGCTCCTCGATCCAGATCAGGTCGAGCGTCCGCTCGAGCTCGCCGACGTGGCGCACGGCCTGCTTGCGGGTCAGCGCCTCGTTCACGTCGAGCATCAGACCCGGTCTGGTGCCCCCGCCGGCGCTGGTGAGCACGTCGCGCACCAGGATGAGGCGGTCCCGGTCCCGGTCGACGTCGAGGCCGCCTTTGAGCTTCGCCACGCGCAGGCCGCGGTCGGCGTAGGTCTCGTACAGGGCAACGAGTTCGTCGTCGCCCAGGCCGATGTCCACACCGGAGGCGTAGGCGGGCACGCGGCGGTCGCGTCCGCCGAGGAGTCGCCAGAGGGGTTCGCCCGCGGCTTGCGCCTTGATGTCCCAGAGGGCGGTGTCGAGGGCGCCGATGGTGCCGAACACGGTGCCCGCGTGGCCCGCCTTGAAGGTCTGGCGCAGCATCCGGTCGTAGAGGGCCGTGACGCCGCGCGGGTCTTCGCCCTCGATCGCGGCGAAGATGGAGTCGATCTCGACGTGGGAGCCGAGTCCGACGCCGGTGATGCCGACGTCGGTCTCGACGAGCACGATCGGCACCCGGACGAGACCGTCGGCGAAGACGCCGTTGGCGTCGCCGACCGGACGGCCCCAGTCCTGGACGGTGGTGAGGGTCCGGTAACCGGTGATGCGCATGTCAGCCCTTCGTGGCCCCTGCGGTGACGCCGTCGGCGATCTGGCGCTGCAGGAACAGGTAGACGACGAGGACGGGTATCGCGGCGATCAGCACGCCGGAGGCGAACACGGGGATGTCGTCGGAGTACTGGCCGCGCAACGAGGTCACGCCGACCATCAGCGTGCGGTTCTCCGCGGACGGCATCATGAGCAGGGAGATGAGCACGTCGTTCCAGCAGAACAGGGCGTTGAGCACGCCGACCGACAGCAGTGCCGGCCTGCCGATCGGCAGCATGATCCGCCAGTACACGCCGTACACGGTGTTGCCGTCGATCCGCGCCGCGTCCACGATCTCCGGCGGCACGGTCGAGTAGTAGCTGGTCATCAGGAAGACCGTGAACGGGAGGAACTGCGCCACGTACGCCAGGATCAGCCCCGGGTACGTGTCGACGAGGCCGGCGTCGGCCATGATCCGCGCCAGCGGGACCATGATCACCTGGAACGGGATGAACAGCGCGGCGAGGATGCCCAGGAACAGCACCGACGAGCCGCGGAACCGCAACCGGGCGAGCGAGAACCCGGCCATCGACCCGAACAGCAGCAGCAACGCGACCGAGCACGTCACCACGATCAGCGAGTTCACGAAGTACCGGGACATCCCGACGCTCGTCCACGCCTCGACGACGTTGGCCCACCGCAGCGAATCCGCCAGCGAGAACCGGTCGAGCACGTACTCGCGGCGGGTCTTCACGGCCACGTTCGTGGTGAACACCAACGGGTAGACCGTGGCCAGCGCCAGCGCGACCATCGGGATCGCGACGAGCCACCTCGTCCAGCGTCGGCCGGCCATCAGTCCTCCCGGCCCGCGCGGCGCAGGACGGCGATCTGGGCCAGCCCCACGACGAGCATGATCAGGAACAGCGCGGTCGCCGCCGCGGACGCGAGCGCGGGCTGGTTGAACTGCCCCTGCTGGACCCAGATGTAGTACTCGGGCAGGTAGGTGGAGCCCTCGGGGCCGCCGCCGGTCATCACGAACAGCAGGCCGAACATCGACGTCAGCATGCCGATCATCGTGGTGACGAAGACGAACTGGATCGTGCGGGTCAGCGCCGGGACGATCACGTGCCGGATGGTCTGCGGCAGCGACGCGCCGTCCACCTTGGCGGCGTCCAGCAGCGACGGGTCGAGCGCGGCGAACCCGGCCAGGAACACGACCAGCGCCATGCCGAACGTCGCCCAGACGTGCACCCCGACCACCGCGAAGATCGCCACGTCCGGGTCGCCCAGCCAGTCCACCGGCCCGAGCCCCACGCCGCCGAGCAGCGTGTTGAGCGGACCGTCGTAGGCGAGCAGCAGGGTGAAGATCGCCCCGACGATCACCGGCGAGAGCACCGCCGGGAAGAAGTACACGCCCCGGTACACCCGGTGCCCCGGCACCCGCAGGTAGATGAACGTGGCGAGCAGCCCCGGGATCGCCACCGCCACCGGGAGCAGCAGCACCAGCAGGCCGACGTTGCGCAACGCGGTGCGGAACAGCGGGTCGCCGAACAGGGTCAGGTAGTTGTCGAAGCCGACCGGCACGCCGTTGCGGTCGCCGTCACCGGTGAAGGAGAAGTTCACCCCGAGCAGCAACGGCCACAGCCGCAGCACCACGATGATCAGCACGGCCGGCGCCAGCAGGACGAACGGCGCCAGGCGCTCGGCCCGCGACCCGCGACGGTTCCGCCGCGTGGCCGGCCTCCCCGGTCGCCGGGCCGTCGTGCCGGCGACCGCCTCCACCTCGTTCCGCTCGGCCACCATCGGGCGCACCGAGGACGGAGAACCCCCGGACGGCACGAATCAACTCGCCTTGTCGGAGTCGGCCAGCTGCGCGACCGCCTCGTCCACCGTGACGGAACCGCTGATCAGCTGCTGCGAGAGCCGGCCCATCAGGTCGATCGTCTTGCTGGACAGGGCGACGTGCAGGGCCGGCTTGCCGGTCTTGATGCCCGCGGTGATCGTGGCGACGGCGGGGCCCGCCTCGGAGACGTCGATCGTGGTGTCGGACGCGATCGCGCCCGCGTCGGCGTAGAAGGCCTTCAGCGCCTCGGACGACGTCAGCGACCGCACCAGGTCCGCGGCCACCTTCGGGTCCTTGGTCCACTTGGCGACCGCGTAGCCGATGCCGCCGTCGTACGGCAGGCTCGGCGTGGCCGCGGGGTTGACCACGGGCGCGCCCATCACGCCGACCTTGTCCGCGTCGAGGAACTCGGCGAAGTCCTTCCAGTGCCCGATGTCGGACATCAGGCCGATGATGTGCGCGGCCTTGCCGGACTGGAAGACCGCGAACGCGTCGTTGAACATCGCGGTGGAGTTGGCGCCGTCGTTGTTCAGGCCGCTGTCGTTGACCTGCTTCCAGAGCTCGAAGATCCGCTTCACGTCCGGCGAGGCCCAGTTCCGCTTCCCGGCGATCCAGTCGTCGTACTCCTGCGGCGTGAGCACCGCGGAACCGATGCTGGACAGGAAGAACTGGATGCCGATGCCTTCCTTGTTGCCCACGCCGAAGCACTTGGCGCCGGTCTTCTCGGTGATGACGCCGCAGTTCTCGACGAAGTCGTCCCACGTCTTGGCCGGCGCCTCGGCGTTCAGCCCGGCCTGCGCGTACAACGCCTTGTTGTAGTAGAGCGGGTGGCCTTGCAGCGTCACCGGTGCGGCGTAGGTCTTCCCGTCCTTGGTGAACGCGTCCCAGCCGGCCAGCCGCTGCTTGTCCTGGGCCAGGTGGTCGTCCAGCGGGAGCAGCGCGTCGACCCGGTCGCGGAGCTGGCCGCCGCCGTTGAAGAGCATGACGTCGGGGCCCTTGTTGGCCTGGATCGCCGCGCCGAGCAGCGTGTAGTACTGGTCGAACGGCTGCGCCACGAACTCGACCTCGCGGTCCGGGTGGCTCTTCGCGAAGTCGGCCTTCGCCTTGTCGAGGTACGCGGCCACGTTCGCGTCGCCGGACTTCCAGTCCCAGACCACCAGCTTGTCGCCCGAGCTGCCGGAGGTTCCCGGCGCCGTGGCGCTTCCGCAGCCCGATGCCAGGGCCAACCCCAGGACCACGGCCGCCGACCACAGTGCGCGCTGCTTCATTGCTGCTCACTTCCCAGACGGCGGCCGGGTACGCCCACGGCGCGATTGGCTCAGGAACATAACTCGTATGACGTCTGACGTCAACGGTCCTACGTATACTCGACGCAGCCCTGAAAGCACCGGGGCGCGGGGCGCAACCGGAGGAAAGATGACCGCAGCTGGCCGGCGACCGACCGAAGACTCACCCGCACCTCCCGAGTGGGCGCGTCGACCGACCAACCTGGCCAAGGCGGTCACCGCCGAGCTCGTGGGGCGCATCGTCCGCGGCGTCCACCCGCCCGGCACGTCCCTGCCGCCGGAACCCGCGCTGGGCGAGACGTTCTCGGTGAGCCGGACCGTGATCCGCGAGGCGGTGAAGATCCTCCAGGAGAAGGGCCTGGTCCAGGTGCGCCAAGGCGCCGGCACCATGGTCACCCAGCCGGCGACGTGGAACATGCTGGACGAACTCGTCCTCGCGGCCACCATCGCCGAAGACGAGACGCTGGCCGTGCTCGACGATCTCGTGGTCACCCGGCGCCTCCTCGAATCGGACATGGCCCAGGTGGCCGCCCGCACGGCCGACCAGGACACGATCGACCGGCTACGCGCCCTCGTGGACCGGATGGACCAGCTCGTCGACGACCCCCTGGCCTACCGCGAGCAGGACCGCGCCTTCCACGACACGATCATGCAGGCGTCGGGCAACCGGATCGCCCGTGGCGTCGTGCGCTCCCTGGAGAGCCAGGTCATCAACACCGCCCGCTACATGGGCCGGATCGAGCGGGCGTTGTGCGTGGCGTCCAACCGGGGACACCGCCGGATCTACGAGCGGATCGCGGCGCACGACCCGGCGGGCGCCGCCGAAGCCATGTTCACCCACATCACCGAAGCGTGGTTGGTGCGCCGGAACGACAACGGGGACCCGGGCCGCCTGGAGCGCTAGGTGGTCACCCGACGACATCACCCCCTCCGCGCAGCCGCACCGCTGAGCGTCGTCGCGCTCACGGGCGACGACTTCGGTCAGCATACCGATCCGCTGCGCGCTAGGGAACGATGAGTAGTACTTAAATCGACACTTGTCGGAAATTTCCTGACGAGACCCGGGGGATGCGAGGACTCGCGGCGCGTTGCCACGAAATAGTCTCAGGTTTCCCTTGACGACACAGCCGCGCACAGGCTGTCATGAGTAGCTAGGACCACGGCACGATGAGTCTGACTCATCGACAGGAGATCCAGCTCGTCGGACTCCGGCCCACGAGCACCACGACGTAGTGGAGCAGCTCATGCCACAACGGCCGAACGGCCGCGCACCCTGCGCGCTCCGGGCCAGCGGCCCCGGCTGACGGGCGCCCGGCGAACGGCCGCCGCGCGCACCACCGCCAGCTGTGGGAGCGCTCCCGGTGGCCGGTCCTCGATCCCGATCGGCCCATCCCCCTTGTTGTGCACGCACCGGGTCGCCGCGCACCGGCGGCCGGTCGGAGAACGGGAGGTCCACGTTGGGCGCACGACGGGTCACCCTGGCCGACGTGGCCAAGGTGGTCGGCGTCTCCCAAACCACCGTGTCCCTGGTCTTGTCGGGACGCGGCCGCGACCTGCGGATCTCCGAGGAGATGCAACGCCGGGTCCGCGAAGCGGCGACGGAGTTGGAGTACCGCCGCAACCGGGTGTCGATGGGGCAGCGCGGGGCGAGGACGCAGACGATCGCCTTCGTGTCCGACTCCGTGGCCAGCTCGCGGCTCGCGGGCCACATGATCAAGGGCGCGCTGGGCGCGGCCCGCAAGCACGGCGTCACGCTGCTGTTCGGCGAGACCGAGGGCGACGCGGGCTTCCAGCGCACGTTGATCGAGACGATGCACGACTACCACGTCGACGGCATCATCCTCGCCTCGGTGCACACCAGGACGATCAGCATCCCGAGCGAGCTCGCCACCGGACCCGCGGTGCTGCTCAACGTGCTGCCGCGCGAGCCGTCACCGCTGGTCTCGGTCCTGCCCGACGAGTTCCAGGCGGGCCGCGCCGCCGCGCGCGTGCTCCTCGACGCGGGTCACGGCGAGGGCATCCACCTCATCGGCGTCGGCCCGTCCGGAGACGACGTCCCCCCTGGCCGGACCGCGGCGTTCGACCGGCTCGCCGGCATCCGCCAGGAGCTGGGCGAGGTGGGCGTCGAGGTGGAGAGCGGCCACGCGTGCCGCTGGTGGCTGCCGAAGTACGGCTTCGAGGCGACCCGGAGCCTGCTGCTCAAGGCACGTCCCCGCGCGTTGATCTGCCTGGACGACCGGCTCGCGCTCGGCGCCTACCAGGCGCTGCAGGACGCCGGCCTCAGCGTGCCCGACGACGTCTCCGTCGTCTCCTTCGACGACCACCCCATCGCGTCCTGGTTGCGCCCCGGCCTCACCACCGTCGCCCTGCCGCACCACGACCTCGGCGCGAAGGCCGTCGACCTGCTCTTCGCCGACGCCGACCACCCCGACTCGGACCGCGTGCGCCGGGGCCGGACCCACCGCGTCCCGATGCCCGTCCGCCACCGGGATTCCGTGGCGCCACCGCGATGAGCCCGGCACGGGGACCGGGCCGGCCGTCACCGCCCCGCGGCCGGGACGCTGATCCCCTGGAGTGACAACAGGAAGTCGCGGACGTCCGTGGCCGCCAGGCGCCCGTCGCGCTCGACCGATCGCGGCACGACCGGGTCCGAGCACAGCAGCACCGGGCCGTCGGCGGCGGTGTCCGGGAGCCTGCCGTGCGTGCCGCGCACCCACGACGGGTCCAGCGGCACGACGTTCATCGCGTACCGCAGGCCGACCTTCTTGCGCGCCAGGTTCACGCCCGCCTTGACCTTGGCCAGCGGGTCGGCCGGGTCGAAGAACAGCTCGGCCGGGTCGTAGCCGGGTTTGCGGTGGATGTCCACGCCGCGCGCGAAGTCGGGGGCACGGCTGTCGTCGGTCCAGTAGTAGTAGGTGAACCAGGCGTCCGGCTCGGCGATCGCGATCAGCTCGCCGGAACGCTCGTGGTCGAGCCCCACCTCCGCCTGCGCGTCCCGGTCGTGCACCACGTCCACGCCGGGCAGTTCGTCGAGCACGGCCCGGGTCCTGGCCAGGTCGGCGGGATCGGCGACGTAGACGTGCGCGATCTGGTGGTCGGCCACCGCGAACGCGCGCGACGTCCACGGGTCCAGGTACTCCATGCCCGCCTGGGTGTAGACCTCCAGCAGCCCGGCCCGGCGCAACGCCCGGTTGACGTCGACCGGCCTGCGCGCGTCGGTGATGCCGTACTCCGACAGCGCGACGATCGTCGCGTCGGAGTCCAGCAGCGGCTTGAGCGCCCGGTCCACGTCGGCCGCGGCCTTGGCCGCCTGCGGTGACGAAGGCCCGAACCGCTGCAGGTCGTAGTCCAGGTGCGGCACGTAGACCAGCAGCAGGTCGGGCCGGTGGTCGGCGAGGACCTTCAGGGCCGCGCCGACGATCCACTCGCTGGACGCCAGGGACGCCGTGGGCCCCCAGTACTGGAACAGCGGGAACTCGCCCAGCGCGCCGGTGAGCCGGTCGTGCAGCTCGGGCGGGCGGACGTAGGCGTCGGGCGACTTGCGGCCGTCGGCGTGGTAGATCGGCCTCGGCGTCACGGTGATGTCCGTGGACGCGCCCATCGCGTACCACCAGCAGATGTTCGCGGCCGTGTAGCCCGGGTGGACGCGCCGTGCGGTCTCCCACAGCTTCTCGCCGCCGACCAGCCGGTTGTGCTGGCGCCACAGGTGGATCTCGCCGAGGTCGCGGAAGTACCACCCGTTGCCCACGATGCCGTGCCCGGCGGGGGTGAGCCCGGTGAGCAGGGTCGCCTGGGCGCTGCACGTGACGGCGGGCAGCACGGTGCCCAGCTCGGCCTGCCAGCCCCGCCGCCCGAGGCGGGCGAGGTTCGGCATGTGCGGCAACAACGCCGGCGTCAGGCCGACCACGTCCACGACCACCAGTGGTTTCACGCCGGCACTCCCGTCCAGAGGTGTTCGCGGGCCCACCGCAGCTCGGCGGCGATCCCGTCGGTCAGGTCGCCCGCGTCCGCGAGCACGTTCCACGTGTAGGTCTCCACCTCGACGTGCGTGCCGGGTTCCACCGCCGCCATGGCGGCCAGCAGCACGTCCGTGGTCGAGCGCAGCGGCGCCGGCTGGACGTGCAGCGGCACGTGGAAGTGCACCCGCCACGGGTGCCGCGCGGGCAGGGACGTGAACGCCTCCGGCAGGTCGTCCGCGGCCAGCACGCCGTCGGGGGTGTTCTCCCGGACCTGGTGCAGGTAGCGGGGTTCGGCGTAGGCCGCGACGGCACGCCGACCCTCCTCACCGCCGGGTTCCGCGACCTCCAGGGCGGCGGACGCCTGCACCTTCACCACCGACAGCCCGGCCGCGCGGATCGCCGCGACCGTCTCCACCGGGTCGGCGAACGACACCGCGAGGTGGCAGGTGTCCAGGCAGATCCCGACGTGCTCGGGGTCGACGCGGCCGGCCAGCCACCCCACGGCGTCCGCGACGGTGTCGAGCACGCAGCCGGGCTCGGGTTCGACCGCGAGCTTGATCGGCCGGTCGCCACTGGCCCGCAGCCGCCCGGTCAGCACGGTCAGCGCGGCCTCGGCGAGGTCGTCGTCGGGCTCGCCCCACGGTTCGCGCCACGCCAGCGGCAGCGTCGAGATGCTGCCGTACGACGCGGAGTCGGGCAGGAGGTCCGCGAGCACGGTGGCGCAGTCGGCGGTGTAGGCCAGGCGGCGCGGGTCGGCCCACGTCGGCTGGTACACGGCGTGCTTGACCACCTCGCCGTGGAAGTCGCCGTACGGGAACGCGTTGAGCGTGCTGACGGTCAGCCCCCGTGCGGTCAGCTCGGCCAGCAGCCCGTGCCGCGCGGTCCGGTCCTCGGCCAGGCCGCGCGCGACGGACGCGGGCAGCCACAGCCCCAGCGGGAGGGTGTCCGCGCCGAGCCGCTCGCGCACGCCGACCGCGTGCCGGTCGAGCTGGTCGAGGATGCCGGGGAGGTCGTCCGCCGGGTGGACGTTGGTGCAGTAGGCGATCACGGGCGTTCGCCCCTCAGGACCGAGTTGCCGGTGGCGGCGTCGACCGGGCCCGCGGCGGCGGTCGTGCCGTCGGCGGCCGGGTCGAGCAGGAGCCGTCCGCTCTGGCCGTAGAACTCCACCGGGTTGCGCCACAGCACGGTGTCGACCGCGGACTCGTCGAACCCGGCTTCGAGCATCGCGAGACCGGTCGACCGGGTCTTCAGCGGGTCCGAGCGGCCCCAGTCGGCGGCGGAGTTCACCAGCACCCGCTCGGCGCCGTGCTCGGCGAGCAGCGCCACCATCCGCGCCTCGTCCATCTTGGTGTCCGGGTAGATGGAGAACCCCATCCAGCACCCCGAGTCCGCGACCGCGCGCACGGTCGTCTCGTTGAGGTGGTCGACCAGGACCCGGTGCGGCGGGATGCCCGACTCGCGCACCACGTCCAGGGTCCGCAGCGTGCCGGCCAGCTTGTCCCGGTGCGGGGTGTGCACGAGCACCGGGAGGTCGTGCACGACGGCCAGTTCCAGTTGGCGTGCGAACGCGTCGTCCTCCTCCGGGGTCATCGAGTCGTACCCGACCTCCCCCACCGCGACGACGCCGTCCTTGACCAGGTAGCGCGGGAGGTGTTCGAGCACGTCGACGCACCGCGGGTCGTTGGCCTCCTTGGGGTTCAGCGCGATCGCGCAGTGGTGGGCGATGCCGAACTGCGCCGCGCGGAACCGCTCCCAGCCGATCAGGCCGTCGAAGTAGTCGAGGAACGAGCCCACGTTCGTGCGCGGCTGCCCGAGCCAGAACGCCGGTTCCACCAGCGCCCGCACCCCGGCCGCGTGCATCGCCTCGTAGTCGTCGGTGGTGCGCGACGTCATGTGGACGTGGGGGTCGAAGATGCGCATCAGGCCGCCTTCCCGAGCAGGTCGAGGGCGTCGGCGGGCACCGGGCGACCCGCCGCGCGGCGTTCGTCGGCGAACGCGGACACCATGCGCAGCAACTCGTCGTCCGTGCGCCGGTCGAGGTCGCACACCACGGTCAGCGGAATGCCCATGAACAGGCACTTCAGCACGCCGTGCCGCCACGCGTGCTCGTCGAGGTGGTGAGCGGCGAAGGCGCCCATGGCCGCCGCGACGAGGCCCGTCTCGTTGCTGCGCAAGGCGTCCTTGACCAGCTCGACCCCGGTCCGCGGCACCCGGTCGCCGATGTCGGCGAGCCCGCGCAGCACGCCGAGGCGTTCGGCCGACGTGCCGTGCCGGTAGAGCGCGGCGAGCCCTTCGGCCGCGTCGCCGGAGTTCTCGACGTACGCGACGAGCAGCCGCGTCCTGGCCTCGCGCTCGCCGGAGCGCACCGCACGGCCCACGACCGGGAAGAGGGTCTGGATCGACGAGGGATCGGCCCGCAGCGACTGCTCGGCCCTGGCCAGCCAGTTCGCGGTGCGCAGCGCCTCGAACGCCCGACCCGCCACCACGGGCGCGGCGTGGCTGTGCCGGGGCAGCTCCACGGCCGCGACACCGGTGTAGCCGATCTCGATCAGCGCCCCGAGGGTGTCGGGCAGGTCCAGCTGCCCTTCCCCGAACTCCAGGTGCTCGTGCACGCCGTGCACCATGTCGTCCAGCTGCACGTTCATCAGCAGCTCGCCGGCCTGGCGGAGGCACGCCGGCGCGCCCTGCCACTCCACCGCCACGCAGTGCCCGACGTCCACGGTGACGCCCAGGTGTTCGGGGTTGCCCAGCTCGTCGCGCAGCCGCAGCGCCTGGTCCAGCCGCTCCACCACCATGCACGGCTCCGGCTCCAGCGCGAGCGGCACGTCCGGCCCGCCTTCCAGCGCCGCGGCGACGCCGGACTTCAGGTGCTCCCAGCTGTCCGAGGAGCCGACCCCCGACCAGAACGACACGCAGTCCGCGCCGAGGTCGGCCGCGATCCGCTTGGCGCGCACCAGGAAGTCGACCCGGACCTCCTGGTCCTCGCTCACCAGCGTCGGGTGGTGCTTGCGCCGCGGGTCGAGCAGGTACCGCGCGCCGGTCTCCACGACGACGCGCAGCCCCAGCGCCGAGAGCCGTGCCGCGAGCCGTTCGGTCCGCGCGCCCACGTCCGCGGCGAACGGGTCGAGGTGGTGGTGGTCGAGCGTGAGCGCGACCGCCGTGTAGCCGAGGTCGGCGATGATCGCGAGCGCGTCGTCCAAGCGGTGGTTGGCGAACCCGTTGGTGCCGTAGCCCACGTCGAACGTCATGTCGGGCTCACCTTCCGGCTCAGCGCCCGGGCCAGCGGCAGGACCAGCACGATCGCCGTGCCGTGCCGGGCGAGCGCGGATTGCAGCAGCACCATGCCGTGGATGCCCGCTTTGGTCGCCGTGCGCACGCGTGCGGCGGACGGGTCCTTCACGACGGCCCACTGCGCACGTCCGACCGACGCGGCGTAGGCCACGGCGGCCGCGACGGCGGCGGGCCGACCACCGGCGATCGAGGCGGTCACCGCGGTCACCGCCGTGCCGCCGACGACGGCCTTCGCGACGGCGGACGACGTGCCGTGCACCTCGCCGCGGGACAGCGCCGTCACACCCAGGGTGTGCAGGGCCATCAGCGCGGCGGGCAGCGGGGCCCGGCCGCCCAGCAGCACGTCCAGGCCACGGCACGCGGCCATCGCGAACGGACCGGCCGCGGTGCTCTTCAACACCGTGTCGTAGGCCCACACCGCCGCGGCGAGCGGCACCGCGTTGCGCCCGGCCGCCGCCGCGAGCCCGATGCCCGCGCCGGTCAGGCCCACCGCGGTGGCCAGGGCGGCGTTCGGGCTGATCCGCCCCGACGGGATGGGGCGCTCCGGCCGCTCCACGGCGTCCAGGTCGCGGTCCGACCAGTCGTTGAGCGCCATGCCCGCCCAGTACAGCGCGGCCGACGCCAGCGGCAGCAGCAGGCGCCTGCCCCGCAGCGGCGCGGCCGAGCCGACGAGCGTGTCGCCGAGCGCCGTCAACGCCGCGGGCGCCCGCACGAGTTCCAGGTACGACCTCATCCCAATCCTCCCGCCCACTCGTACAGGTCGCGGGTCTGCTCGGCGAAGCGGTGCTCGTCGCTGCCCAGCGGGTCCTTGAAGAAGAACGCCAACGCGCCCAGCGCGCCCGTCTCCCCCGCCGCGTGCGCCGCGGCGACCAGCCGGGTCAGGTCGAGCACCAGCGGCGCCGCCAGCGCCGAGTCCAGGCCGGTCCAGGTGAACTGCAGGCTCATCCGGGCGCCGAGGAACCCCTCGAACGACACGTGGTCCCAGGCGGTCTTCGTCTCGCCGAGGTCCGGCACGTTGTCGATGTGCAGGGGCGCCGTCACCTCGCCGCCGAGCAGGGCCGCGAGGCCGTTCGCCTTGGACCGCAGCTTGCTGTCGGCGTGCGCCGGGTCCTCCAGCGTCGCGCCGTCACCGCCGCCGAGCAGGTTGGTGCCCGCCCACGACCGGACCGACAGCGCCCGTGCGGTGAACATCGGCGCGAGCACCGTGCGCAGCAGGGTTTCGCCGGTCTTGCCGTCCCGCCCGGCGTAGGGCAGCCGTTCCCGCCGGGCCAGCTCGTCCAGCGCGGGCAGGGCGACGCCGGTCGACGGCGTGAAGTCGACGAACGGGCAACCCGCCGTGAGCGCCGCGTAGGCGGCCAGCGAACTGGGCGGCAGCACCTCCCGGTCGGGATCGGCCATCGCGCGCTCCAACGCGGCCAGGTCGGCGTGCTCGGGCAGCGGCGGCGCGGGCGGTTCCGTGGACGACACGTTGACCACGACGACGCGGGCGAGCCGGCGCCGTGCGCGGAACTCGGCGATGTCGGCCGCCAGCCGCCGGGCGACGTCGGCCTGGGCGCCGTCGAAGCTCGCCGTCCGGATCTCGCCGTCCACCTCGCGCAGACCGGGTCTGACGGCCTCCAGCAGGTGGTGCGGCAGCACGCCGCCCTGGGCCAGCAGCTCGGCCCGCTTCTCCAGCGGTGTCTGCGTGATGTCGTGCCCGCCGACGACGATGTCCGACCACCCTGGCAGGGTGACGCCGGCCAGTTCGGGACGCTCGGTCACGCATCCGGTCGCGGGCGCCAGGCCCGCGCGCAGGGCCAGCAGCCCGCTCACGGCGGTCGTCGCGACGGAGCCGCGTGCGCCGATCAACCAGAGCCCCGTTGACTCGTCCGCCATTGGTCCTCCCTCCGATCTGGGGTGCCGCGCGGTCACGGCTGGTTCCGGGGACCGGGGCAGCCCGGCATCGACTCGCCGCCGCACGTGGCGTGGTGCAGCGGTGGCATGTCCTGCTTGACGAAGTCCCGGACGGCGAACTTCGCCGTGTCGACGGACTTCGCCGCCTGGTCGGACGTCGTCGTGGCGCCCGGGCCCGCGGCGGGCAGGTCGCTCGAGCAACCGGCGGTCGCGAGGGCGGGTGCCAACCACTTCGTGCGCATGGTGCTCCTTGGTTCTTCGGCGGCGGTCACGAGGTCACCGGTTCGGGTCGGCGGGGCCGGCGCGCTCGTCGCGGGCCGGTGCCGCGCACGGCGACCGCCGAGCAGCGCGCCACCGAGCACGACCGCGGTGATGGCCTGGGACTCCGAGCCTTGACCGACCTGGGCTGACACCCCGGCGGACCTCCGCGGTCGCGGCGTGCTCGCGTGCCGCGGGATCCCATCCGGCACGACGCTCACGCCACGTCACCGATCCCGTGTCCGCCGGCCGACCTCATCACCGCTTCCCCCGGCGCGCCCGCCACAGCCTGCTCTTGGTGATGCCCTCCGGCCGCACGTCCACCCGCGCACCTCCGTCCACACTCCCGGCGAGCGCCGTGGTGGCGGCCGTGCGCGTGCCCGCCGAACGGCCGCGCCCTCCGGGGCTCCGGTCGGCCGCCCTGCCCGCCGTTCGGCGGACCACGGCCATGAGGCGAACCGTAGGAGCGTCGTCGGGTGCGTGTCAATCAAAACCGCCGGCGTCGCTGCGTGTGCGATCCGCTCTCGCCGTGGGAGGGGGTGACGCGACCACCGCGACACTCCACTGTGGACCGGACGCACCCTTGGCAGGCCAGTCGCACCGGAGCCGATCCGCCAGGAAACGGCGCTCAGGCACGCGAAATCGGTGGGTCGGCGGAAACCGCCGACCCACCGTCCGTTGTGGACTATCCGCGCTGGTTGTCCGGCGCGCCGTCAGAACTGGGCGATGAACCTCCAAGCCTCGGCCTTGGTCCAGGTCGTGACGCCGCTGTCACCGCCGCCGTCCACCGGGCCGGGGGTGTGCCCCCCGTCGAACGCGGCCCACTGCACCGGGTACCCCGCCTGGCACGAGTACGCCGTCGTGATGTGCGTGCGGCTGCCCGGGGCCGGCTCGCGCGGGCTCAGGGCGGCACAGCCGTTGTTCCGGACGAACCGGTCGCGCAACGACCGACCCGCCGAGATGTTCAGCACGTTGTCCGAGATGCCGTGGATGCCGAAGTACGCGACCGGCTGGGTGCCACCGGAGCACCCGCTCAGCTGGCCGCCCGCGTAGACCACCACGCCGCGGAACACCGCGGGCCGGGAGCACGCCAGCGAGTAGCTCATGCCGCCGCCGTAGCTGAACCCCATCGCGAAGCGCAGCTTCGGGTCGACGCACAGGTCGGCCTCGATCCGCCGGATCATGTCGTCGACGAACGTGATGTCCTCGCCACCGGAATTGGCCCAGCCGTTGCCCAGGCCCTGCGGCGCCACCAGGATCGCGCTGTTGTTCGACTGCTCCTGCTGACCGTAGTAGGCCCAGGCCGCGCCACTGCTGCCGCCGGAGGCGACGTCGTTCATCGTGCCGCCGTTCCAGTGGAACCCGAAGATCAACCGGTACGGCCGGGTGTTGTCGTAGCCGTCGGGCACCCGCAGGACGAAGCTGCGGCTCTTGCCGCTGCTCGTGATCGTGTGCTGGCCGCTGCGCAACGTCGGCGCCTTGCCGCAGCCGGTGCCGCCGGGGTCGGTGCCGCCCACCTTGGCCAGCTGCCACTGCTGGTTGTTCCCGCCCGTGTCGGCGTACTGCACGGCGTTCGCGCCGTCCGCGGTCGAGGAGCCCTGCACCTCCACGGCCTTGTTGCTGTGCCGGGCGATCAGCCGCACGTGGCCGCCGTCGGAGTCGGCCAGCCGGAACTGCTGGTTGGTCCCGCCGTGGTCGGTCCACTGCTGGATCGCGGCACCGTCGGCGGTCGACGAGTTCGGCACGTCGAGCACCTTGCCCGAGTGGCGGGACTTGAGCCGGTAGTAGCCGCCGCCCGAGTCCAGGAACTGCCACTGCTGGTTCGCGCCGTCGTTGCGCGTCCACTGGGCGATGCGGCCGCCGTCGGTCGTGGCCAGGCCGTACACGTCCAACGCCTTGCCGCTGTTGCGGTTCACGAGCACGTACCACGCGCTCGTGTCGACCGTGGCCGCCGACGCGGGCGCCGCGTTCACCGCGGTCATCGTGCCCGCCGCGAGGAGCAACGCCACGGCGGCCGTCACCGGTCGTCTGCGTCGTGCCCGCGGGGAGGCGGAGGCCTCACCGGTGGTTGTCATCGAACACTCCTTCGGTTCACGGCAGGGTCCACCGCTGGTTGGTGCCGCCGTGGCAGGTCCAGACGATCAGCTGGGTGCCGTCCGCGGAGCTGCCGCCGTTGGCGTCCAGGCACTTGCCCGACTGCGGGTTCACCAGCGAGCCGTTGGCGCCGGGGGTCCAGTTCTGGCCGCCGCTGCCGTTGCACGTCCACAGCCGGACCGCGGCGGCGTTGGCGGTGCCCGCCACCTCCATGCACTTGTCCAGTGCGCGCAGGGTGGTCCCGTTGACCGTCCAACGCTGGTTCACGCCGCTGTTGCACGACCACAACTGCAACCTCGTGCCGTCGGCGGTGTTGCCGCCGGGGACGTCCACGCACTTGCCGGACGCGCCGGTGATCGGCCCGGTGTGCGGCACCGGCACCACGCCCAGCTCCTTGATGCGGATGTTGCGGAACGACACGTCGTCGCCGGTGCCGTGGTTCTGGATGCCGATGTGCCCGGACGTCAGCGACCGGGCCGGGTCGGTGTTGGTGAAGTCGTTGATCAGCACGCCGTTGAGGAACACCTGGAGGCGTTCGCCCTCGACCAGCAGCTCGTAGGTGTTCCACTCGCCGGGCGGGTTGAGCGCGGCGTCGCGGGCGGCCTGGTCGGCGCCCTTGAACCCGTAGATCGCGCCCGTCGTCTTGTCCGCCGTGTCGGTGGCGTCGATCTGCACCTCGTGGCCGTTGGCGAGGGCCGAGTCCGCGGTGCTGCCCGCCGGGAACCCGACGACCACGCCGGAGTTGTCGTCCCCGGGCATCCGCCAGTCCAGCTTGAGGGAGTAGGAGCGGAACTCCTTGGCGCTGTACCAGAGCATCCCCATGCCGCCGGACGACGTCAGCGTGTTGTCGCTGTTGCTGAAGCTGCCCGGGCCGACCTGAGTCCAGCCGGTGGTGGAGCCGTTGTACAGGGTGGTGTAGCCGTTCTCGGGTCGGCAGTCTGCGTCGGCCCGGTTGGCCGTGTAGCGGAGGCCGCCGAGGACCATGGCGCGGAAACCGGCCTCGGCGTAGCTGGCCTGCGTGTGGCCGCTGCCGGTGTAGAAGGAACGCCCGGCCTGCACGGTCTTGCACCAGGTGTGGGGGTGGTCGGCGCCCATCGAGCCGCCGCTGTAGGTCGACTCGTCCAGGGTCGCCAGGACCCGGGCCGACGACCGGACGCTGCCGCGGAAGTTGTACCACTCGTCGGTCCGGGTCCACGCCGGGCTCAGGTGCGCGGTGGCCGGGTGCGCCCGGTTCTCCACGCGGACCGTCGCCTGCTGGATCGCCGGGTGCGAGGTGAAGTACGTGCCGACCAGCTCGCCGTAGAACGGCCAGTCGTACTCGGTGTCGGACGCCGAGTGGATGCCGACGTACCCGCCGCCACCCCGGACGTAGGACTCGAACACGCCCTGCTGCGTCGCGTTCAGCACGTCGCCGGTGGTGTTGAGGAACACCACGGTCTCGTACTTGGCCAGGTTGGTGGCGGTGAAGTGGTTGGAGTCCTCGGTGGTGGTCACCGTGAAGCTGTTGGCCGCGCCCAGCTCCCGGATCAGCTGGATGCCCGCCGGGATCGAGTCGTGGCGGAAGCCCGCGGTCTTGGAGAACACCAGGACGTCGTACGGCGCGTCGGCCGCGGCGGCGGGTGGACTGGAGTTGAGCGCGGCGATGGTCAGGGCGGCAGCCGCCACCCCGATCACGCGCCGGGCGAGGGAGTTTCTCATCTCTTAGCCTCCTGGGAGGAGGGCGATGTGGCGTCGCCCCCGTTGTGGGAACGACGCCACATCGCGGTCCTTGCCGGTGTCACCCGGGCAGGGTTCGCCGGGGCAGGGTCGTCAGGGCAGGGTCCATCGCTGGTTGGTGCCGCCGTGGCAGCTCCAGATGATCAACTGCGTGCCGTCCGCGGAACTGGCGCCGTTGGCGTCCAGGCACTTGCCCGACTGCGAGTTCACCAACGAACCGTTGGCGCCCGCGGTCCAGTTCTGGCCGGCGCCACCGTTGCAGGTCCACAACCGCACCAGACTGCCGTCGGCGGTGCCGGCCGTCTCCATGCACTTGTCCAGCGCGCGCAGGGTGGTCCCGTTGACCGTCCAGCGCTGGTTCACGCCGCCGTTGCACGTCCACAGCTGGATCTTCGCGCCGTCGGCCGTGCTGCCGCCGTTGACGTCGATGCACTTGCTCGCGACGCCGACGATCGGCCCGGTGCGCGTGCTCCCCGTCGACGCGCCGAACGTGAACGCGTCCACGTCGAAGAGGGTGCCCGTGCCGCCGGCGAACGTCAGGTACAGCGCGATGCTGCCGGGTGGCACGTTGGACAGGGTGGTGGACACGTCGGTGAAGGTCTCCCACCCGCCGGTCACCGGCACGGTCACGGTGCCGAGCACCGGTCCGGTGGGCGAACCGCTCCGCACCGACAGCGTGCCGCCCGAGCCGGCCGACGACACCCGCGCGGTGAACCTGTTGGTCGTGCCGAGCGCGTACGGCTCGAACGCGATCCAGTCGCCGTTCTGGATGTCGCCGACGGTCCGCCCGCCCTCGGCCGCGGCCTTGTCGTAGAGCGCGGTGCCGGACTGCGTCGAGAAGTGCTCGGCCTGGCGGTGCCGCAGCTGCAGCACGTGCTGCGTGTGCGTGGTCACCGGCGGCTGACCGTTCGCGCCGGAGTCGGTGTACTCGGCGTCGAGCACCGCGAACAGGTTCGCCGCCGTGTCGTGCTCGCCGTCGACCGGGATCTGCAACGTGCCCGAGCAGCCCGTCTGCGTGGTGATCGGGTGCCCGTGGCTGTCGTGGCCGAGCACGTAGCTCAGCTTCACCCGGGTGCAGTCGATCGTGCCGTCCTCCGCGTCCGACGCCGTGATCGTGTACGGCACGGCGTCGCCGAAGCTGAACAGGGCGCCGTTGGTCGGCGCGTCCAGCTTCACCACCGGCGCGGTGTTCCCGACCGAGATCGACACGCCGGCGGTGCCGGAGCGGCCTCCGGTGTCGGTCACCGTGAGCGTCACCGAGTACTGGCCGTTGCCCGTGAAGGTGTGGCTCGGGTTGGCGGCCGTGGACGTCGAGCCGTCGCCGAAGTTCCACGCGTAGCTCAGCGCGGTGCCCTCGGGGTCGGAGGAGCCCGCCGACGAGAAGTTCACCGTCAGCGGCGCGCTGCCGGACGTGCGGTCGGCGGCGGCGCGTGCGGTCGGGGCCTTGTTCCCGGCCGGGTTGTACTCGATGCGGTAGAGAGCGGAACTCGCGTCACCGCTGCCCCAGCCCGTGCCGTAGTCCAGCACGTACAGCGCGCCGTCGGGGCCGAAGGTGGCGTCCATGACCTGCGTGCCGCGCCAGGGGAAGTCGCTGACCTGCCCGGCCGACCCGTCGGCGTTGACGTCGATGGTCTTGATCCAGCGCCGGCCGAACTCGGTGGCGAACACGTGCCCGTCCAGCGCGGGCGGGAACTTGATCGACGACGGGTTCGCCGCGTCGTACCGGTACACCGGCGCGGCCATCGGCGACTCCGAGCCGCAGCCGAACGCGGAGAACGAGCAGTTGTCGTACTTGATCCACGCCGAGCGCGCGGCGGGCAGCGTGCCCAACCCGGTGTTGCGCGGCGAGTTGTTGGCCGGCGCGGCGCAGTTGAACCGGCCGCCGGACTGCCCGGTGGCGAAGTTGTAGTCCACGTACGCCTCGGACGTGGTGTTCGAGCCGACGCAGTAGGGCCAGCCGAAGTTGCCCGCCGAGGTGATCCGGTTGAACTCCACCATGCCGGCGGGTCCGCGCGTGTTGCTGCTCGTGCCCGCGTCCGGCCCGTACTCGCCGAGGTAGATCGCGCCGGTGGCCTTGTCCACGTTGAAGCGGAACGGGTTGCGCAGGCCCATCGCGTAGATCTCGGGCCGGGTGTTGGCGGTGCCTTGCGCGAACAGGTTGCCCGCCGGGATCGAGTACGACCCGTTGGCGTTCACCTTGATCCGCAGCACCTTGCCGCGCAGGTCGTTCGTGTTGCCCGCGCTGCGCTGCGCGTCGTAGACCGGGTTGCGGTTGGTCCGCTCGTCGATCGGGGTGTAGCCGCCGGAGTCGAACGGGTTGGAGTCGTCGCCGGTGGACAGGTACAGGTTGCCCGCCGCGTCGAAGTCGATGTCGCCGCCGACGTGGCAGCAGTTGCCCCGGTCGGTCGGTACCTCCAGCACGGTGATCTGGCTGGCCATGTTCAGGGTGTAGTCGGCGTTCAGGGTGAACCGGGCCAGCCGGTTGACCCCCTTCCACGCCGAGAAGTCCGACCCGGTGGCCGGCGCGTCACCGCCCGGGGTGTTCAGCGGCGGCGCGTAGAACAGGTAGATGAACCGGTTGGTGGCGAAGCCGGGGTCGACCCCGATGCCCTGCATGCCTTCTTCGTCGTGCGTGTAGACCGGCACCGTGCCGATCACGCTGGTGACGCCCGCGGCCGTGGTGCGGCGCACCGTCCCGTTGCGGGCGGTGTGCAGCACCGAGCGGTCCGGCAGCACGGCGAGCGTCATCGGCTCGCCCACTTCGCCGACCCCTCGGGCCAGCTCGACCTGCTGGAAGTCGGCCGCGTTGACCGGGTGCGCGGCGGCCGGTGGCGGGGAGCCGACCGCTGTCGCCACCACACCGGCGGCCACCAGGAGTGCCGCGGTCAACGCCGCTCTGACTCGGTATCTCATGGCAGGCTCACACCCTTTGATCTCAGCTGACAGGGGGCTTCGACACGGCAGGCGCGCGAGGCGGCGACGCGTCGGTGGAGCACTTCTGGCGGTCGGCGGGTCCTGCCGCTCGCTCTTCGACGACCGAATGCGGTCCGGAGTTGTCCGGGAGCGCTCCCAGTCGAAGTCAGGAAGAATTCGGACGATTTTCCGCGCTCACCCCGTCGACCGGCCGGCGCCGGCGGCGAACGGCCGCGGCGGACCGACTCCGCGCGCGATGAGGAAGGCGGCGGACGCGACCGGGACAGTTCGCCATTGAACCATTGGGTACTCCGAACGAATCGGCGGTGCGCGGTTCGAACCGACTCGAACCGGGACGGAGGCTAAGTGCTAATGATCGGCTAAAGCAACGACTTCGCCGACCGCCGACCGGACACCCCGGCGACGCGCCGCACCGTCCTCATCGGACAGGACGTCGACGGGGGCTCGACGGGCCGGAGCGGCCGGTATTGGGCGGATGCGCCGGCCGGACCACGGCACCCGGTCCAACCCAACGTGTTCCTCGCATCGAAGAGCCCCCTCGTCATCGTCGACGGGCGCGGCCGGGCAACCCGCCTCGAACCGCGGGTCTCTCCGGAGCCTTCCCGCACCGTAGCCACCGACGAGTCAGGGCGTCAACGTTCCGCCCTGCTAAAATTGTTAGCGCTAACGCATTACCCGGAACGGCGCAGCACCCGCTTTCCGGTCACAGTACGAACGTCACGTGAATGCGGATCCACGCAGGCCGGACGGCCCCGGGGAGGCGTGTTATCGCTAACAAGAATCGGCCGCCGGGCATTGACGGCGACGTTCGCCGATGGCTACGTTGCCGGAGGGCTTCGGTCGAGCCGTTGACGTCGCACGCCGATTCGGCGGTCCACCGGCCACTGAGGACAGTCGTGTCCCCCGCTCCCGATCCACCACCGTCCGCTTTGGAGGATCCATGTCGGATTTGCCACGTAGGCGACTCATGAAGCTCGGTGCGGTGAGCGCCGGGGCCGCACTGGTGCCGGGCGGCTGGACGGCGGTGGCCCGTGCCGACTCGGCCGCACCGCCGGAAGTGCGCGCGGTCAACGACCTGGCGCTGTGGTACGACCGGCAGGCGGGCACGGAGTGGCTCCGCGCGCTGCCGATCGGCAACGGCCGCCTCGGCGCGATGGTCTTCGGCAACGCCGACACGGAGCGGTTGCAGCTCAACGAGGACACGGTGTGGGCGGGCGGTCCCCACGACTACACCAACACGCGCGGCGCGGCGGCCCTCGCGGAGATCAGACGCCTGGTGTTCGCGAACCAGTGGTCGCAGGCGCAGACCCTCATCGACCAGGCGATGCTGGGCAACCCGGCCGGGCAGCTCGCCTACCAGACCGTCGGCGACCTCCGGCTCGCCTTCCCCAGCCCCGGCACGGTGTCCGGCTACCAGCGCTGGCTCGACCTGACCAACGCCACGACGGTGGTGACCTACACGGCGAACAACGTGCGGTACCGGCGCGAGGTGATCGCCAGCGCGCCGGACCAGGTGATCGCCATGCGCCTGACGGCCGAGACGCCCGGGTCGATCTCGTTCACCGCCACGTTCAGCACGCCGCAGCGGGGGACGATGTCGAGCCCCGACGGCACGACGATCGGGTTGGACGGCCGGTCCGGCGACCAGCGCGGCATCGCGGGCTCGGTCAAGTTCCTCGTGCTGGCCAAGGCCATCGCCGAGGGCGGGAGCACCAGCAGCTCCGGCGGCACGCTGCGGGTGACCAACGCCAACAGCGTCACCCTGCTGATCTCGATCGGCACCAGCTACGTCGACTACCGGAACGTGGCGGGCGACTACCAGGGCATCGCCCGCGGTCGCCTCAGCGGCGCGCAGGGCACGGCGTACGACGTGCTGCTCAGCCGGCACGTGGCCGACTACCAGCGGCTGTTCGGGCGCGTCACCCTCGACCTCGGTCGCACCGCGGCGGCCGACCAGCCGACCGACGTCCGGATCTCCCAGCACAACACCACGACCGACCCGCAGTTCTCCGCCCTGCTCTTCCAGTACGGGCGGTACCTGCTGATCTCGTCGTCGCGGCCGGGCACCCAGCCCGCGAACCTGCAAGGCATCTGGAACGACCAGCTGACCCCGTCGTGGGACTCGAAGTACACCATCAACGCCAACCTGCCGATGAACTACTGGCCGACCGACTCGACGAACCTCGCCGAGTGCTACGAGCCGGTGTTCCGGATGATCAACGACCTCACCGTGACCGGCGCCCGCACCGCGCGGGCCCAGTACAACGCCGGTGGCTGGGTCACCCACCACAACACCGACGGGTGGCGCGGCTCCTCGGTCGTGGACGGCGCGATGTGGGGCATGTGGCAGACCGGCGGCGCGTGGCTGGCCACCATGATCTGGGACCACTACCTGTTCACCGGCGACGTCGAGTTCCTGCGGACCTACTACCCCGCGATGAAGGGCTCGGCCCAGTTCTTCCTCGAGACCCTGGTGGAGGAACCGGCGCTGAAGTGGCTGGTCACCAACCCGTCGAACTCCCCGGAGCTGCCCCACCACGCGAACGCCAGCGTGGCCGCCGGGCCCACGATGGACATGCAGATCCTGCGCGACCTGTTCGAGGGCTGCGCCCGCGCCTCGGAGGTGCTCGGCGTGGACGCCGACTTCCGCACGCGGGTGCGCGCGACGAGCCAACGGCTCGCCCCGATGCGGGTCGGCTCGCGCGGGAACATCATGGAGTGGCTCTACGACTGGATCGAGCCCGAGACGAACCACCGGCACGTCTCGCACCTGTACGGCCTGCACCCCAGCAACCAGATCACCAAGCGCGGCACGCCCCAGCTGTTCGAGGCCGCCCGCCGGACCCTCCAGCTGCGCGGCGACGACGGCACCGGGTGGTCGCTCGCCTGGAAGATCAACTACTGGGCGCGGATGGAGGAGGGCGGCCGGGCGCACGACCTGATCCGGTACCTGGTGACACCGGCGAGGCTCGCGCCCAACATGTTCGACCTGCACCCGCCGTTCCAGATCGACGGCAACTTCGGCGCGACGTCGGGCATCGCCGAGATGCTGCTGCACAGCCACAACGGCGAGCTGCACGTCCTGCCCGCGCTGCCGCCGGCGTGGTCGACGGGCAGCGTGACGGGTCTGCGCGGGCGCGGCGGGTACACGGTCGGGGCGACCTGGAGCAGCACCGCGGTCACCCTCACCGTCACGCCGGACCGCGACGGCGCGGTCCGGGTCCGCAGCCGCGTGCTCACCGGCACGTTCGAGCTGACCGACACGACGAGCGGTGCGGTCGTGCAGCCGACCAAGCCCGAGGCGGACGTCATCCAGTTCACCGGCCAGGCCGGGCACGCGTACCGCGTGACCGGGCAGACCGGCGGCGGGGCGGTCGTCATCCAGCCGGGGGTGTACTACCGGCTCGTCGCGCGGCACAGCGGCAAGCTCGCCGACATCAGCGGCGTGTCCACCGCCGCAGGCGCGCTGCTGCAGCAGTGGTCGGCGACCGGCGGGCTGAACCAGCAGTTCGACTTCGTCGACTCGGGCGGCGGCTACTACCGCGTCCGGGCCCGGCACAGCGGGCTGGTGCTCCAGGTCGCGAGCTCGAGCACCGGCGCCGACATCACCCAGCGGGCGGACACCAACGCGACCAGCCAGCAGTGGCGCGTGATCGACCACGGCGCCGGTGTCATCAGCCTGGTCAACCGCCTCAGCAACCTGGCCATGGACGTGTGGAGCGCGGCGACCACCGACGGCACGCGCATCTCGCAGTGGACCCCCGGCACCGGCGACAACCAGCGCTTCCTGATCCAACGCGCCTGACCGTCGCGGTACCGCGTGGCACGGCCGCCATCGTTCCCGGTGGCGGCCGTGCCCGGTTCGGGCGGCGTGCGACACCTACCCGCAAGACATAGGATCTCTTCCCCGATCCACGGTGGCCGCCCGCGAGCCGCCGAACGGCTCACCGCACACCATCAGCAGGTGTGGCAAGCGATTCACCGCACCGGACGTCGACGGTCGGCCCGCGCAGCCCTTCCGATGAGGTGGGATGTATTGCTAGCCTCGCCGCGCTCGTGCGGCGTCCGACCCCGACCGCGTGGCCGGCCGCCACCCCGCTGGACCGCAGTGCGGCCGACGACCAGCCGACCGAGGTGGAGACGACATGATCCGGATCGACGCGCACCACCACATCTGGCGGCTCCTGCCGGGCGCGCCGCCCCCGACGGGACCGGGTCGTCGCGCCCACGACTGGCTGAACGGTGCGGACCTCGCCCCGATCCGCCGCGACTTCACCCTCGACGACCTGTCGGACGTCGCCGCGGTGGCGGAGATCGACCGGACGGTCCTGGTCCAGGTCGTCCCGGAGGTCGAGGAGACGGCCGACTTCCTGTCCCTGTCGGCCGACGAGGGCAAGGGCCTGGTGGCGGGCGTCGTCGGGTGGGTCGACCTCACCGACCCCGGCGTCGACGACGTGCTCGCCGCCCTGCGCGCCGGTCCCGGCGGCGACCTGCTCGTCGGCGTGCGGCACCTGGTGCAGGGCGAGCCGGACCCGCGGTGGCTGACCCGGCCCGACGTCCGGCGCGGGCTGGCCGCGGTCGAGGGCGCGGGGCTGGTCTACGACCTGCTCACCCTCGTGCACCAGTTGCCGGCGGCGATCGAGACCGTGCGCGCGCTGCCCGGTGCGACGTTCGTGCTGGACCACCTGTCGAAGCCCCCGATCGCGACCGGCGAGCGCGAACCGTGGGAGTCCCACCTCCGCGAACTCGCCGCCGAGCCGAACGTCACCTGCAAGTTGTCGGGCATGGTCACCGAGGCCGACCCGGTCGGGTGGACGGTGGCGGACCTGCGCCCGTACGCCGACGTGGTGCTGGACGCGTTCGGTCCGTCGCGGGTGATGTTCGGCTCCGACTGGCCGGTGTGCCTGCTCGCGGGCTCGTACGAGGAGGTCGTCGCGGCGGCCGAGGGGCTGACCGCCGGGCTCACCGCCGACGAGCGCGACGAGGTGTTCGGCGGCACGGCCGCACGTGTCTACCGACTGCCGGGGGAACGACTGTGAAGGTGCGCCTCGCCTACGGGGAGACCGGGCTCGACATCGACCTCGACCGGGCGGCCACCACCGTGGTCCAACCCGTGCACCACGACGCCGCCGCCGACCAGCTGGGCGTCCTGCGCGCGGCGCTGCGCTCCCCCGTCGCCGGACCGCCGTTGCGTGACCGCGTGCGCCCCGGCCAGACGGTCGCGATCTCGGCGTGCGACGGCACCCGGCCGCAGCCGCGTCACCTGATGATCCCCGCCGTCCTCGCCGAGCTGGAGGGGATCGTGCGCCTGGAGGACGTGGTGATCCTGGTCGCCACCGGGACGCACCGCGGCAACGACGAGGCCGAGCTGCGGCAGATGTTCGGCGACGAGGTGGTCGACTCGGTGCGGATCGTCAACCACGACGCGCGCGACCGCGACCGGTTGACGTGGGTCGGCACGCACGGCAACGGCGTGCCGGTGTGGCTGAACCGCGAGTGGGTGGACGCGGACGTCCGCATCACCACGGGCTTCGTGGAGCCGCACTTCTTCGCGGGCTTCTCCGGCGGGCCGAAGATGATCGCGCCCGGCCTGGCCGCGCTGGAGACCGTGCTGGTGCTGCACGACGCGGCCCGGATCGGCGACCCGCGCGCCACGTGGGGCATCACCCGCGGCAACCCGGTGCACGACGACGTCCGGGCGATCGCCGAGGCCACCGGCTCCACCTTCTCGCTGGACGTGGTGCTGAACCGGGACAAGGACGTCGTGGCGGCGTTCGGCGGCGACCTGCTGCCGATGCACGCCGCCGCGACCGCCGCGGCGAAGCGGATGGCGATGCGGCCCGTGGACGCGCCGTTCGACGTGGTGGTGACCACGAACTCCGGCTTCCCGCTGGACCAGAACCTCTACCAGGCCGTGAAGGGGATGTCGGCGGCGCACCAGGTCGTCCGGCCCGGTGGGGTGATCGTGTGCGCGGCGGAGTGCCGGGACGGCTTCCCCGACCACGGCTCCTACCGGCAGGTGCTCGCCTCCGCACCGTCGCCCCGGGCGCTGTTCGAGGACATCAGCGCGCGCGTCGACACCGTTCCGGACCAGTGGCAGGTGCAGATCCAGGCCCGCATCCAGTCCACGTGCCGGGTCGTCATGCGCACGTCGTTCCTGAGCGACGCCGACCTCGCCACGGCCCACTTGGAGCAGACCGACGACATCTCGGCCACGGTCGCCCGCGCGCTCGCCGACGCCGGTCCCGGCGCGCGCGTGTGCGTCCTGCCGGAAGGGCCCCAGACCATCCCCTACCTGGTGGGCGGTCCGCGGTGACCGGCGTGCCGAGCACGGGCCGGAGCGCCACGTCGTGGGCGACCGACCCCGGTCCGCCGGCCGCGCCCCGCCGCTCGCGGGAGGTCCCGGGCCGTTCGTCCTCCGGAGGCACCGCGTGATCTGCGTGATCGACCCGGTCACCGGACTGGGCGGGGACATGCTCCTGGCCGCGCTGCTCGACGTCGGCGCGCCGGCGGCCCGGGTCCGCGCCGCGATCTCCTCGACCGGGCTGACCGGGTGGCGCCTGACCGCGGAGCGGATCACCGACCACGGGCTGTCGGCCACCCTGGTGCGGGTGGAGGTGGCCGACACCCGGACCGGGCGACGGCCCGCCGAACTGGTCGCGTTGGCCTCCCGCGCCACCCCGGAGCCCGTGGCCTCGCTCGCCGTGGCCGCGGTGTCCGCGATCGCCGAGGCGGAGGGCAGGTTGCACGCCACGGATCCCGATGAGGCGCGCCTGCACGAGCTGGGCGGCCACCGGACGATCGTGTCCATCGTCGGCGTCGCCGCCGCGCTGCACGCGCTCGGCGTGGTCGACGTGGTCAGCGCGCCGCTGCCGCTCGGCCTGGGTCACGTGACACCGGCGCACGGCGTCTTCCCGCGCCCGGCGCCCGCCACGTTCGCCCTGCTGACCGGCGCGGTGGTGACCGGGACCGACGTGCCGGGCGAGACGGTGACGCCGACCGGCGCCGCCCTGCTGCGCGCCATGGGCGCTCGCTACGACGTGCCGCCGCTCATGACCGCGATCGCCACGGGTTACGGCGCCGGCGCCCACCGCCTGGCGGACCGGCCGAACGTGACCGCCGTGACGTTGGGCGAGGCGTTCGCCGAGGGAGGTGAGGAGCAGGTACCCACCGCGCGGGCGGCCGAGCGGGACCGGATCGCGGCCTCCGCACACCGCGGTGGGTGACTCCGCCATCGACCGACCGCCGTGCGCCTGGTCGGCGTTCCCCGACGACCAGGACAACCGGGTCAGCCGCCACGGGGCCAAATAAGCATGCTTATTTATGCCCCGCTGGCCGCATATCGTTAGCGCCGAGTACGATCCCGAACTGACGTGCACGCGCCAGGCACCGCGACGCACGCTCGACGTTGGTCGCCCTACCCGGATGTAGGCTGGGCGGACAGCGGTGAGCCGTCATACCCTTCTGGCGACCCGTCACTAAGGAGCGGCGTTGACGGATGGCGCACTTGTGCCGGACCGCCCGACCCGGCAACCGGACACGACCCCGGCGCCCGGTCCGTACCGGCCGGGCTACGAGCTCGTCGCGGAGCAGATCCTCCAGCTGATCGCCGAGCTGGAGCTGCGACCGGGCGACCGGATGCCGACCGAGAACGAGCTGGCCGCGCGGATGGGCACCAGCCGGACGGTCGTGCGGGAAGCCGTCAAGATCCTCTCCGCGATCGGACGGGTGCGCGCGCACAAGGGCCGCGGTCTCTACGTGGCCGACGACGAGGGCATGCTCGGCTCCTCCCGGTGGGGAGGCTTCTTCCTGCCGACCAACCTCGACCACGTCTACATGCTGTTCGAGTTCCGCCGCGTGCAGGAGACCGCCGCCAGCCGGCTGGCCGCGACCCACGCCACGCCGGCCGAGCTGCGCGCCATCGGCGCCGCCGCGGACACCTGCCGGCAGGGCCACCTGACCGACCAGCCCGCGCTGTTCGAGCGCGGCGACGAGGAGTTCCACCTCGCGGTCGCGTTGGCGTCCCACAACCAGTTCCTCGTCGCCGCCGTGCGCGAAGCCCGTCGCCTGCAACGCCAGTCCAGCACCATCGGGCTGCACGGCTCCGTCGGCGGGCACGCGGCCGAGGCGGTCGACGAGCACCTCGCGATCTACGAGGCGATCCGCGACGGCGACCCCGAAGCCGCCGCCGCGGCCGCCGGCGTGCACATCGACAACACCCTGCAGGACTACCGGCTCGAGATCCAGCGCCGCCTCTTCGGCTGACACGACGGCGCGGCGGGCCCGATCCGCCACGTGACGCCCCCGTCCACGACGGCGGGGGCGCACTGCCCGGCGATCACGATCTGGACTCGCTCGGCGGATGTGTGCTACAAATCCCGACGGACCTACGCGTACATGTATGACATTCAAGCACCCGGGCAACGACGCACCGAGGGAGCGCTCATGTCTGCTCGTCGATGGGCTCGATCATCGCCACCGGTGAGTGCGGACGAGTCCGCCTCCCCTCGTGAAGCCCCCTGAGTTCCACCCCGGTTCACAGCCCGTGGTGCGCCGGTCGACTGGAATCCGAAATCCGAGCCGGCGCGGCGCCGTCCGCCGCGCCGGCTCGACCCTCGTGCACCGGGCTGCCGCTGCACGCGCACACCGGTTCCGGTGACACCGCCGGACGCCGCTGAACTCCCACACGCCGCCGCCGCCGCGTAATCCAGCCAAGTCGCCTTCAGTTGCCCCAGAGGAGTGGCCATGCGACACAGATTCGCGCGCCTGCTGTCGATCATAGGTTGCGCGTTGGTGATGATGGGGTTGGCCACCGCGCCGGCGCCCGCACACCCCGAAGGGTTCCACGTCCTGCTGTTCAGCAAGACCGCCGCCGGGGCCTACCGACACGACTCGATCCCGGCCGGCATCACGATGTTCGAGCAGTTGGCCGCCCAGAACGAGTGGGAGCTGACCAAGAGCGAGGACTCGTCGGTCTTCAACGACGCCGCCCTCGCCACGTTCGACGTGGTCGTCATGCTCCAGACCTCCGGCATGGTGTGGGACAACGACGCTCAGCGCGCCGCGGCCCAGAAGTACATGCGCGGCGGTGGCGGCTTCGTCGCGATCCACAACGCGACGGACATGAACATCGAGCAGCAGTTCCCGTGGTGGGACCAGATGCTCGGCGCCACCATGACCGCGCACTCCGCGACGGTGTCCGGCACCGCCAAGGTCGCCGACCGCAAGCACCCGTCCGGCACGGCGCTGCCGGACCGGTGGACGCGCACCGAGGAGTGGTACAACTTCACCCGCTCGGTGCGCGGCAACGCGCACGTGCTGGTGACCGCCGACGAGACGACGTACGACCCGGGCTCGAGCCGGATGGGGTACGACCACCCGATCTCGTGGTGCCGCAACTACGAGGGCGGCCGGCTGTGGGCCACCGCCATGGGTCACCAGGCGTCCAGCTACTCCGAACCGCTGTTCCGCGAGCACGTCAAGGGCGGCGTGGAGTCGGCGGGCGGCAAGGTGCAGGCCGACTGCGGCCCCACCACGTGGAGCAGCTTCGAGAAGGTGACGCTGGACGACAACACCGTCGGCCCGGCGGCGCTGGACGTCGCCAAGGACGGCCGCGTGTTCTACGCGGAGTACGGCGGCAGGGTGAAGGTCTACAAGCCGGACACCCGCACCACCGTCACGGCGGCCAGCCTCAGCGTCTACACCGGCGGTGAGGACGGTCTGACCGGTCTCGCGCTCGACCCGAACTTCGCCACCACCAAGTGGATCTACCTGATGTACTCGCCCGCTGGCGGCGGCGAGGACATCGCCAGGGTCTCCCGGTTCACCGTGAACGGCGACGCGCTCGACCTGGCCAGCGAGCGGATCCTGATGAAGGTGCCGTCGTCGCGCCAGGCGCCGGAACCGGGCCACACCGGCGGCTACATCGCGTTCGGTCCGGGCGGCAACCTCTACATCGGCACCGGCGACGACGTGCAGCCGCACCGCTCCGACGGCTACGCGCCGATCGACGAGCGGCCGGGCTGGGCGAACAACGACGTGCAGGCCACCGCGGCCAACACCAACGACCTGCGGGGCAAGATCCTGCGCATCCACCCGGAGACCAACGGCACCTACACCGTCCCGGCGGGCAACATGTTCGCACCGGGCACGGCCAGGACGAAGCCCGAGATCTACGCGATGGGCTTCCGCAACCCGTTCCGGTTCTCGGTGCACCCGACGACGGGCGCGATCTACGCGGCCGACTACGGGCCGGACGCCGCCAACGACAACGCGAACCGCGGGCCCGGCGGGACCGTGGAGTGGAACGTCATCACGTCGCCCGGCTTCTACGGCTGGCCGTACTGCATCGGCGACAACATCCCGTTCAACGACTACAACTTCGCCACCGGGCAGTCGGGCGCCAAGTTCAACTGCGACCAGCCGGTGAACAACTCGCCCAACAACACCGGCCTGACCACGCTCCCGGCCGCGCGCAAGGCCGAGGTCTGGTACGGCAACGGCGCGAACGGCAACAAGTTCCCGGAGATGGGCAGCCCGTCGGGCGGCGAGGCTCCCGGCGCGTTCCCGATCTACCAGTACGACGCGAACAACCCGTCGGCCACCAAGTTCCCGGCCTACTTCGACCAGACGCCGTTCTTCGGCGAGTGGTCGCGCAACCGGATGTGGGAGTTCCGGGTCGGCCAGGACGGGAAGCTGTTGAAGATCAACGACTTCCTGTCCAACCTGAGCTTCAAGTCGCCGCTGGACATGAAGTTCGGCCCGGACGGGGCGATGTACCTGCTCGAATGGGGCTCCGGCTACGGTCGGGACAACCCAGACTCCGGGCTCTACCGCATCGACTACAAGAGCGGCGACCGCAGCCCGACCGCGACCGCGACGGCGTCGCCAACCTCCGGTCCGGCACCCCTGACGGTGCGGTTCTCCAGCGCCGGCTCCGGTGACCCGGAAGGCGGCCCGGTGACCTACCGGTGGGAGTTCGGCGACGGCGGCACGTCCACCGAGGCCAACCCCACGCACACCTACACCGCCAGGGGCCAGTTCAACGCCAAGCTCACCGTCACCGACGTGGGCGGGAAGTCCGGCGTGGGCAGCGTGGTCGTGACGGCGGGCAACACCGCGCCGACGGTCAACCTGAGCATCCCGAACGGCGGCATGTTCGGCTGGGGCGACTCGATCCCGTACACGGTCACGGTCACCGACCCCGAGGACGGCACGATCGACTGCGGCAGGGTGACCACCACCCCGGCGCTGGGACACGACCAGCACGGGCACGACCTCTCGCCGATCCCCGGCTGCACGGGCACGATGAAGGCCGAGACCGACAGCGCGCACGCCAGCCTGAACTCGTTCTGGGTGGCGGCGAGCAAGTACACCGACAACGGCGCGACCGGCGTGCCCGCGCTGGACGGCAGCCGCCAGGTCCTGCTGCAGCCCAAGCGCAAGCAGGCCGAGTACTTCACCGGCTCCTCCGGCGTCCGGGTCGTGTCGCAGGCCGCGGCCGAGTCGGGCGCGCGGGTCGGTGACATCGCCACCGGCGACTGGATCTCCTTCACGCCGTACAACTTCAGCGGCATCAACCAGGTGTCCGTGCGGCTGTCGTCGCCGAGCGGTGGTGGCTCGGTCGAGTTCCGCGCCGGTTCGCCGACGGGGGCGCTGATCGCCACGGTCCCGGTCCCGAGCACCGGAGGCTGGGACAACTACGTGAGCACGCCCGCCGTGAACGTCACCAACCCCGGTGGCACCACGGAGCTGTTCATGGTGTTCAGGACCGGCACCAGTTCCTTCGACGTCGACTCGATGTCGTTCACCGGGAACGGGGTCGGCGTACCGGGCCCCGGCGGCGGGACGAGTCGCATCGTGGGCCTCGGCGGCAAGTGCGTCGACGTCAACGCCGGCGGCACCGCCGACGGCACCAAGGTCCAGCTGTGGACCTGCAACAACGGCGTCAACCAGACGTGGACGCGCACCGGGCAGACGTTCCAGGCCCTGGGCAAGTGCCTCAACGTCAACGGTGGCAGCACCGCCGACGGCGCGCTGGTGCAGCTGTGGACCTGCAACGGTTCCGCCGCGCAGAACTGGTCGGTGGGTACCGACGGCACGATCCGCAACGGCTCGAAGTGCCTCGACGCCAACGGCGGCAGCTCCGCCGACGGCACCCAGCTGATCATCTGGACCTGCAACGGCGGCACCAACCAGCGGTGGACGGTGTCCTGAGCGGGCGGTCCGCGGCTCCGGCACGCGCCGGAGCCGCGGACCCTTCGCCGCGAGGTCCTTTCTCACCGCACGGCAAGGAGGACGGTCATGGGCAGGACCACGTCGGTGGCACGGGCACGGCCGGGGAAGTCCCCACGCCAGGCCGCCGGGCCGCGATCGCCGCGCTCCTTGTGGGGCTCGGCCACCGCCCTGGTCACCACGTTCGCGCTCGGGTTCGCCGTCGCCTTCGTGTCCGGCTCGTGGACGACGGGCCCGGACGCGACGGAGCGCCGGATCGCCGAGTTGGAGCAGGCCGAGGCGCAGCGTGACGTCGAGCAGGTCGGCACGTTGATCGAACTCGCCAAGGGCGGCCGGGAACGCCTGACCCCGGTGCTCCAGGCGATGGCGACCGCGTCTCCCCCACCGGGCACCGGGTCACCGGCCGCGCCCGCGGTCGACGTCGTGCGCGGATGGCGCGACGTGGTGTCCGCGGAGGTCCAGCGGTACGCCGAGACACCGTCCGCGGGCAACGGCGTGAACGTCGCCCGCACCGGGATGCGCACCGCCGTCGAGCAGCTCGCCGCCGCGATCGACGGCTTCGCCGCCGCGGCCACCGCGCCCGCGCCACTGGCGGGCGACCTGCTGACCCTGGCCGGCGCGCAACGCACGCTGGCACTGCGCACCTGGTCGGTCGCCGCGCTCCAGCTGGACGTGATCAGCATCGACGCCGGCAAGGGCCACGTGCACGTGTACCTGCCGTCCGGGCCGGACTCCGGCACGATCCCGGCCGACACGGCGCCGGAGGGCAGCGGGTGACCGCCGACCCACCCCATCAGCAAGCACACCCACACAGAACGGAAGCACAACCGTGTCAAAGGACAACCGCTTTCACCGGCGCTGGACGTTGTTCGGCGCCGCCGCCGCGCTGCTCCTGGCCGGCACCGACGTCGCGGGCGCCGAGCCCGCTCCCGCGGCGCCCGTCACGTCGGACACCGTCACCACCGCCGCCGCGACCCCGGGCTGCGGCAAGGCGCCGACCCTGCGCAGCGGCACGCACACCATCCAGACCGGTGGCAAGAACCGCAGCTTCATCCTGAGCATCCCCGACAACTACAACAACACCTACCAGCACCGGTTGGTCTTCGGGTTCCACTGGCTGGGCGGCACCATGGACCAGGTCGCCGGTGGCGGGAGCGACGGTGCGGTCTACGCCCACTACGGGCTGAAGCAGCTGTCGAACAACACGGCGATCTTCGTCGCGCCCCAGGGCCTCAACAACGGCTGGGGCAACTCCGGCGGCGAGGACGTCAACTTCGTCGACGCCATGATCAAGCGGATCGAGGACGACCTCTGCGTCGACACCACGCAGCGGTTCTCGCTCGGCTTCAGCTACGGCGGCGCGATGAGCATCTCGCTCGCGTGCTCCCGGCCGACGGTGTTCCGCGCCATCGCCGCCATCGCCTCGCCCGGTGAGATCAGCGGCTGCTCGGGCGGCACCGCGCCCGTCGCCTACATGGGCATCCACGGCATCTCGGACAACATCGGCAGCGGCCGCGGCCAGCGCGACCGGTGGGTCCGCAACAACGGCTGCACGGTCCAGAACCCGCCGGAGCCGGCCCGCGGCAGCAACACGCACATCACCACCGCCTACTCGGGGTGCCGGACCGGGTACCCGGTCGTCTGGGCCCCGTTCGACGGCGGCCACCAGCAGGGACCGGTGGACGGGTGCGCGGGCTGCGAGTCCGGCGCCAGGAGCTGGGTCAAGGGCGAGGTGTGGAAGTTCTTCACCGGTGAGCAGGGCCCCATCCCGGACCCGACCACGTTCCGGCTGCGCGGCGAGGCGAGCAGCCGGTGCCTGGACGTCAACGGCGCGAACTCGGCGAGCGGCACGCAGATGATCATCTGGGACTGCAACACCGGCGCCAACCAGCAGTTCACCGTGAACGGGAAGGCCCTGCAGGTGATGGGCAAGTGCCTGGACATGCCGAGCAACGCCGCCGCGGGCACGCGGGTGCGGATCTGGGACTGCAACAGCGGCACGAACCAGCAGTGGAACCTGAACACCAACGGCACGGTCAGCAACGTGCAGAACGGGCTGTGCCTCGACGTCAACGGGGCCGCCACCGCCAACGGCTCCGCGGTGATCGTGTGGAACTGCCACACCGGCGCGAACCAGCGCTGGGCCCGGGCCTAGATGAAGACCGAGGCGGCCCGCGCAGTGCGGGCCGCCTCGACTCATCGGTCAGCGACAGGTGCGCGGAGCGCCTCAGCCGGCCGGGTGCTCCGAGGTGAGCCGGAACGCGGCGAGCCCGAAGTCGCCGTGCAGCGTCAACGACAGGTCGTGGACACCGTCCACCCGCTCCGGGAACAGCGCCGCGGCCCTCGTCCACTGGTAGCGGTCGCCCGTCACCGGCACGTCGACCACGCCGAGCGACCGGTCGGCCAGGTGGAGCTCCAGCCGTGCCTGCCCCGGACCACCCGCGCGCGCCACCTCGACCTCGACGCCGACGGCGCCGGTCAGGTCCGCGGCGCGGAACAGCAGCGTCGCGGGGCGCGCCGGGTCCACCGGGGCGACCGCGTCGCCGGCGGCCCTGGTCGCGTCGACGAGCACGATCTCCGAGTAGTCGTCGAAGTCGACGGCTCGGGTGTCCCGGTCGACCACCGCGCGCGGCGCCGGGCTGTCGCCGGTGACGGTGAGCGGTGCGACGAGGACGTGGTCCTCGGCGGAACGGGCGACGACGATCTCGTAGTCGCCCGGGTCGACCGTGAACGCGCCGCGGGCGACGTCCCAGTGGGCGAGCCGTTCGACGGGCAGCCGGAAGGTCAGCTCCGCGCTCTCCCCCGCGGCGACGCGGACCTTGCGGAAGTCGACCAGGCGCAGCCGGGGCGCGTCGTAGCGGGCGCCCAGCGCACGCGCGTACACCTGGACCACCTCGCTGCCGGGCCGCGCGCCCGTGTTCGCCACCGCCACCGAGACGTCGAGCGCCCCGTCCTGCGGCACGACCTCCGCCGACAACCGCAGGTCGCGGTGGGCGAAGTCGGAGTAGGACAAGCCGTGGCCGAACGGGTACAGCGGCGCGGTCCGGTGGTACTGGTAGGTCCACCCCGCCTTGATGACGTCGTAGTCGAGCGGGTGGGGCAGGTCGTCGTCGCCCCGGTACCACGTCTGCGGCAGCCGGCCCGCCGGCTCCGCGTCGCCGAGCAGCACGTCGGCGAGCGCGTGACCTGTCTCCTGCCCGCCGTGGGAAGTCCACACCACGGCGGGCAGGTGCTCATCGGCCCAGTCGAGGGCGTAGGGGTAGCTGCTCATCACCACCAGGACGGTCTCCGGCCGGACCTCGGCGACGGCGCGGAGCAGCGCCTCCTGCGTGCCGGGCAGCGCGGTGCCGGTGCGGTCCTGCGTCTCGCGGCCGTTGATGAGCGGGTGGTTGCCGAGCACGACGACCGCGAGGTCGGCGTCGGCCGCGGCGGCACGGGCCTCGGCCGCGCCGTCGCGCACCAGCTCACGCGACCAGCGCTCGGCGGCCTCGGGCGTCTCGGCCGTGACGCCCACCCGGCCGTCGGCGGGGTCGACCGCGGCGTAACGGCCGGTGAGGACGTTGCGCAGCAGCACCGCGTCGCCGTCGTCCGCGACGGGCTCCAGCCGGAACGTCTCGTGCACGTCCCAGCTCTTGACGCGCTCTTCCTCGATGACCAGCGAGCCGTACTTGGCGCCGAGGTACCGGCCGGTGTCGGCGGACCGCAGGGTCAGCACGTCGTCGCCCCACTCGGTGACGTCGAACTCGGTGTCGCAGAGCAGCCTGCCGGTGGTGCGGGACCGCAGCGCAACGCGGTCGTCACCCGACACGCGGACCACCTCGCCGAGCGCCTCTTCAAGGCCGGCGGCGACGGTGACCTGGTACGGCATCGTGCCGCTGTACCAGTCCTCCTGCAGCACGTCGGAGAGCGGGCCGATGACCGCGACGCGGGGCGCCGCGGCCTTGTCCAGCGGCAGCAGCCCGTCGTTCTTCAGCAGCACCACGGACTCGGTGGCCGCACGCGCGGCGAGCACCCGGTGGTCCGGGTGGTCGATCACGTCGGGGCCGATCGCCGCGTACGGGTCGAGGTCGGGGTCGAACTCGCCGAGGCGGAACCGCAGCGCCAGCTGCCTGCGCACCGCGCGGTCGATGTCGGCCTCGTCGATCAGGCCGCGGTCCAGCGCCTCGCGCAGCCGGCCGACCGGCGTGGCGCTGTCCAGGCCGTGGTCGGTGAAGCTGTCGATGCCCGCCTTGAGGGCGGCGGCGTGGGACTCCGCGTGGTCGTCGAAGTAGTGCTCCAGGTCGACCAGGTTGGACGGCGCCTCCGCGTCGCTGACCACGAACAGCTCGTGCCCGGTCGGCTCGGCCCACCGGCGCAGCTCGTCCTCGATCAACGGGCTGACGTGGCACGGGCGGCCGTTGACCAGGTTGTACGCGGCCATGGCGCCGGTCGCCGCGCCGGACTCCACCACGGGCCGGAACGCCGCCAGGTCGTACTCCTGCAGCACGCGGGGACGCACACCGGAGGAGGTGGTGCAGCGGTCGTCCTCGTTGTTGTAGGCCAGGAAGTGCTTGAGCACGGGCGCCGTGCGCAGGAACCGGGGGTCGTCGCCCGCCATGCCGCGGCAGAACGCCTCCGCCAGCCGCGCGGTGTGCACGGGGTCCTCGGAGTAGCCCTCCTCGTTGCGCCCCCAGCGCGGGTCGCGCAGCAGGTTCACCACCGGCGCCCACGCCTGCAGGCTCGTCGGTGCGTCGCCGTCGGCGGGCGGGCGGTGCCGGTGGAAGGCGCGCAGTTCGATCGAGGTCGCCTCCGCGACGCGGCGCACCAGGTCCTCGTCCCAGGTCGCGCCCAGGCCCACGGCCTGCGGGAACGCCGTGGCGACGCCCAGCCACGACACGCCGTGCAACGCCTCGGCGCCGGTGCGGAAGGGGCCGAGGCCCAGCCGCGGCACGGCCGGCGCGTGCTGGTGCAGCATCGCGATCCGCTCGTCGAGCGTCAGCCGCTCGAGGAGATCATCGACGCGCTTGCGCACGTCCAGCTCGGAGTCGTGGAACGGCAGCCGCTCGGTGGCGGACAGGGATGAGGAACTCACTCGGCACAACCCCTCAACTGAGATCAGGTGAAGCGCTTCAACGCTGACATGGCCCTGGTAGCGCTGTCAATCGATGCCTTCAACCTCGCATCTTGCTTGGCAACTACCCCTTGCCGTGCGTCACGTCACATGACTACTCTCCCGGCATCGTCAAGCGCTTCGACACTCCGGCTTTCAACGTAGAAGGGTGGGCCCTGTCATGGGGATTGAGCTGAATCGCAGAAGGTTCCTGAGCACCACGGTCTCGGTCGCGGGACTAGCGGCCATGGGTGGCCTGTTGTCCGCCTGCGGCGGCGGCGCTCAGCAGAAGACCGGCGCGAACAGCGACGCCCTCAAGGCCGCGCTGCCGAAGTACGTCCCGAGCAGCGCGATCAAGGCGGACATCGCGTCCGTCGCCGGTGGCCCGGACATCCTGACCGACCCCGGCTTCCTCACCTACCCGTCGAACCCGGTCGCCACGGTGTCCGGCATCCCGGGCAAGGGCGGCAAGTACACGGCCGTCACGCCGCTGTGGGGCACGATCCCGCCCGCCGACAACTCGTTCTACCAGGCCATGAACCAGGCGCTGGGCGTCACGCTCGACATGAAGCCCGCCGACGGCAACAACTACGCGACGATCATCCCCACCATGACCGCCGCCAAGCGGCTGCCCGACTGGATCCAGCTGCCGAACTGGTGGAACGCCAACTTCAACGTCGGCGAACTGGCCGGGTCGCAGCTCGCGGACCTGACGCCCTACCTGGCCGGCGACAAGATCGAGAAGTACCCCAACCTCGCGGCCATCCCCACGGGCGCGTGGCAGGCAGGCGCCTGGGGCGACAAGCTCTACGGCATCCCGTCGTTCTCCAGCGGATTCGTAATCGCCGGCGGCACGGCCTACCGCCGCGACCTCCTCGAGGCCAGGGGCATCACCGCGGACCAGGTGAAGTCCGCCGACGACCTGATGAACCTGGGCAAGGAGCTGACCGACGCCAAGGGCGGCGTGTGGGCCTTCGACGACGTGTGGACCTACATGTTCCCGTCCTGGGGCGTGCCCCTCAAGTGGACGGTGAAGGACGGCAAGCTGGTCCACAAGTACGACATGCCGGAACTGCTGGACGCCCTGGAGTGGCACCACAAGCTCGCGACCGCGGGCTACATCCACCCGGACGCGCTGGCCGGCAACAACGCCGACGGCAACGTGCGCTTCTACGCCGGGAAGGTGCTGATCGCGGGCGGCGGCGCCGGCGGGTGGAACGCCTCCGACCACCAGTCCGGCACGGCCGCCAACCCGAACTACCGGAAGGGCTTCTTCGACTTCTTCACCAAGGACGGCAAGGGCGAGCCGCGGATCGAGGTCGGTTCCTCCTCCCGGATCCTCAGCTACCTCAACAGCAACCTGAAGCCGGAGCAGATCGAGGAGTTGCTGGCGGTCGCGAACTACCTGGCCGCGCCGTACGGCTCCAAGGAGTACACGCTGATCAACTTCGGCATCGAAGGCGTCCACCACACGATGGTCAACGGCGTGCCGACCGCCACCGAAGAGGGCAAGAAGAACGTCCAGCCGCAGACCTTCCCGTTCCTGGCCTCGCCGGCCTCGGTGATCAGCAACCCCGGCGCGGACGTCGTCACCAACGACTACACCGCCTGGCAGGCCGCGAACGTCAAGCACCTGAAGAAGCCGGTGTTCTGGAACATGAACATCAGCCTGCCGCGCTCGATGGCCACCGCCGACGCGGGACAGGCCGTCGAGGACGCCATCAAGGACTGCTACCACGGCAAGAAGAAGGTCTCCGACGTGAAGGAGGCGATCAACACCTGGAAGTCCAGCGGCGGCGGCGACAAGCTGGTCCAGTGGACGGACGAGAACGTCCTGCAGAAGTTCGGGACCGGGCAATGAGCTCCGTGACCACGGAGCAGCCCGCACCGAAGAACAAGCTGAGCCTGCGGTCGCGGCTGCGGCGGGACCGGTCGCTGCTGTTGATGACCGTGCCCTCCGTGGCCCTGCTCCTGGTCTTCAACTACGTGCCGCTCTTCGGGCTGCTGACCGCGTTCCAGGACTACAACCCGCTGGTGGGGGTGTGGAACAGCGAGTGGGTGGGCTTCGCCCAGTTCGTGGCCCTGTTCGACGACTCGCTGTTCTGGGGTTCGCTGACGAACACGCTGTACCTCAGCTTCGTGCAGCTGATCCTGTTCTTCCCGATCCCGATCGCGCTGGCGCTGCTGCTGAACTCGGTGCTCAGCGAACGGCTGCGCAACCTCATCCAGTCCATCGCCTACCTGCCGCACTTCTTCTCGTGGGTGCTCGCGATCACGATCTTCCAGCAGATGTTCGGCGGTGCGGGGCTGCTCAACCAGTTCCTGCGCAGCAACGACATCGGCATCTGGGACATCATGACCAACCCGGACACCTTCGCGCTGCTGATCACCTCGCAGGCGATCTGGAAGGAAGCCGGCTGGTCGATCATCGTGTTCCTGGCCGCGCTCGCGGCCATCAACACCGACCTGTACGAGTCGTCCGCGGTGGACGGGGCCGGCCGGTGGCGGCGCCTGTGGCACATCACCCTGCCCGGCATGATGGGCGTCATCATGCTCATGCTGGTGCTGCGCCTGGGCAACGCGCTCAGCGTCGGTTTCGAGCAGTTCCTGATCCAGCGGGACGCGGTCGGCCACGAAGCGGCCGACGTGCTCGACACCTTCGCGTTCTACTACGGCATCGCCACCAACAACTACAGCTACGGCGCGGCGGCCGGGCTGTTCAAGAGCGTCATCTCGCTGCTGCTCATCTGGGGCGCGAACAAGCTGGCGCACGCATTCGGCGAAGACGGGTTGTACCGGAAATGACCGAGACGCTGACCATCGAACGCACCAAGGACAAGCGCGACGCGACCGGGCGGTCGCCCGTCCGGCGGCGGAAGCGCGGCAAGCGCCCGGTCTGGGAGGAGCCGCCGAGCGCGGCCGGTCAGACCGCCAAGGGCCTGACCCTCGGCCTGGTCGTCGCGGTCGTCCTGGTCCCGTTGTGGATCATCGTGGTGACCAGCCTGTCCACGCAGGCGGCGGTCAACCGCGCCGGTGGCCTGGTGCTGTGGCCGACGGACGTGACGTTCGAGGCGTACCGCGTGATGCTGAGCGACCCCACCGTGCGCAACGCGCTGCTGGTCAGCCTCGGCATCACGGTGGTCGGCACGGCGCTGTCCATGGTCGTGTCGGTCCTGTGCGCCTACGGCCTGTCCAGGTCCGGCTCGGTGGCCCACCGCTTCATCCTGGTGCTGCTGATCCTCACGATGTTCCTCAGCGGCGGCCTGATCCCGACCTTCCTGGTCGTCACCGAACTCGGCGGCTACGGGCAGTACTGGTCGCTGATCCTGCCCGGCGCGGTGTCGGTGTTCAACATCCTGGTGCTGCGGGCGTTCTACTCCAGCACCTCGGCCGACCTGATCGAGGCGGCGCGGATCGACGGCGCCGGCGACTGGCGGATCCTGTGGCGGATCGTCCTGCCGACGTCCCGGGCGGTGACCGCGGTCGTCGCCCTGTTCTACGGCGTCGGCTACTGGAACTCGTTCTTCAACGTGATGCTCTACATGCCGACCGACAGCGAGAAGTGGCCGCTCCAGTACGTACTGCTGACCTACGTCAACCGGGGCAACGGGCTGCCCGGCTCGGTGAACTCGGGCTTCGGCTCGCAGTTCGCGCAGACCGCGCCGCTGTCGTTGCAGATGGCAGTGGTGGTGCTGACGATCGTGCCGCTGCTGCTGGTGTACCCGTTCATGCAGAAGCACTTCCGCGTCGGCGTGCTCACGGGGGCGGTCAAGGGCTGAACCGGCACACTGGGCGCACGCGGGCACCGGAGCGGGCCCGGAAGAGGACGAGAAAGCAGGAGCATCACGCATGGTGACACTCGCCGATGTGGCCAGGCACGCGGGCGTGTCCGCCAGCACGGTCAGCTACGTGCTCAGCGGCAAGCGCTCGATCTCCGAGGAGACCCGGCGCCGCGTCGAGCGTTCGGTGGCCGAGCTCGGCTACCACCCCAACGCCGGCGCCAGAGCGCTGGCCGCGAAGCGCTCGCACATAGTCGCCCTGGTGGTGCCCCTGCGCGCCGACGTCTACGTGCCGATCATGATGCAGATCGCCATCTCGGTCACCATGACGGCCCGCAAGCACGGTTACGACGTGCTGCTGATCACCAACGACGAGGGGCCGGAGGGCGTGCGCCGGGTCGCGGTGAGCGGACTGGCGGACGGGGTGATCCTGATGGACGTCGGGTTGGACGACGAGCGCATCCCGGTGCTGCGCGAGCTGCGCACGCAGGCCGCGCTCATCGGCCTGCCCGACGACCGGAGCGGCCTGTCCTGCGTGGACCACGACTTCGCGGCCGCGGGCGCGTTGTGCGCGGACCACCTGGCCGACCTGGGCCACCGGGAGGTCGCGTTCATCGGGTACGGCTCGGGCGTCTACCAGCGGCACGCCGGGTACGCCGAGCGCACCCTGATGGGCTTCCGGGAACGCGCCGAGGCGCGCGGGCTGCGCTTCGTGCACCGGCCGTGCGAGGGCACGTACGAGAGCACCGCCGGGACGCTGGCCCGCATCCTCGCCGACCGACCGGACACCACCGGGTTCGTGGTGCAGAACGAGGGCGCGATCGGCCCGCTGCTGAGCCTGCTGCGCATCAGCGGGCGGACGGTGCCCGAGGACGCCTCCGTGATCGCGCTGTGCCCCGAACTGCTCGCCGAGCAGTACGCGCCCGCCCTGACGGCGGTCACCGGCCCGGCGCAGGAACTCGGCCGGGTCGCCGTCGAGCAGCTGATGGAGCGGATCACCGCCGCCGGCCGCGACGAACAACCGGACGACGAGCTCGTCCTGCTCGAACCCGTGCTGACCGTCCGGGAGAGCACCGGCCCGCACCGCGCCCGGACACCCAGCTCGACCTGAACCACCCGCGAGCGGCTCCCCCGCGTCCACCTCCCCGCGGCGCGGACGCGACGAACCATCACCACCGCCAGGAGCACCGAATGCACTTCCGCGATCTCGGCAACGCCCTCGAATGGCGGGCCAACGGCGAGACCCTGCGCGTCGAGGCGTGGGGACCCGACGCCGTCCGGGTCCGGGCGACCCCCGGCGGGCCGGTGCTCGACGACCTGCCCGGCGCGCTGCTCGACGCCCCGCCGGGCGCCGAGCCGGAGATCAGCCTCGCCGAGCACCACGCGACCCTGGTCAACGGCGCGCTGACGGTGCGGGTCGACGCCGACACCGCGGGCTCCGTCACCCCGTACCTCCCGGCGACCGCGGGCCGGCTGACGTTCCTGCGCACGGAGGACGGCGCGGAGCTGCTGGCCGAGCAGCCCGCCCACTTCTGGTGGCCGGGTCCGCGGTCGGCGGCGCCGAACGGCAACGGCTACCACCGCCTGGAGCAGCGCTTCCGCGCCTACCCCGGTGAACGGCTCTTCGGCCTCGGCCAGCACACGCACGGCATGTTCGACCAGAAGGGCGCCGTCGTCGACCTCGTGCAGCGCAACGGCGAGGTGACCATCCCGCTGCTGGTGTCCGACCGCGGCTACGGCCTGCTGTGGAACTCGCCGGCCGTCGGCCGCGTCGAGCTGGCCGAGACCGGCACCCGGTGGGTGGCCGACAGCGCGCGCCAGATCGACTACTGGGTGACCGCGGGCGCGCCCGCCGACGTGCTGCGGCGCTACGCCGACGCGACCGGTCACGCGCCGGAGCTGCCTGAGTGGGCGGCCGGTTTCTGGCAGTGCAAGCTGCGCTACCGCACCCAGGACGAGCTGCTGGAAGTGGCCCGCGAGCACCGGCGGCGCGGCCTGCCGCTGTCCGTGATCGTGTGCGACTTCTTCCACTGGACCCACCTGGGCGAGTGGCGCTTCGACCCGGAGGAGTGGCCCGACCCGGCCGGGATGGTCCGCGAGCTGGACGAGCTGGGCGTCAAGCTCATGGTCTCGGTCTGGCCGTCCGTCAGCCCGGTGAGCGAGAACTACCACGCGATGCTGGACCAGGGCCTGTTCATCGGCTCCGACCACGGGCCGGTGGCGCACGCCGACTGGCCGGACAAGGGCCTGGGCGCGTACTCGGCGCAGGTCGCGTTCTACGACAGCACCAACCCCGCCGCCCGCGAGCACGTCTGGGAGCGGATCCGCCGCGGCTACCACGAGCTGGGCATCACGGTCTTCTGGCTCGACGGCTCCGAGCCCGAGATCCGGCCCGGCCACCAGACCGGTCTGCGCTACCACGCGGGTCCGGGCCAGGAGGTGGCCAACCTGTACCCGCGCGAGAACGCCCGCATGGTCCACGACGGCCTGCGCGCGGCGGGCGAGACCGAGATCGTCTCGCTCAACCGGTCGTCCTGGGCGGGCGCGCAGCGCTACGGCGCGGCGCTGTGGTCCGGCGACATCGGCACGGACTTCGCCACGCTGCGTGCGCAGATCAAGGCCGGCCTGAACGTGATGATGTCCGGCATCCCGTGGTGGACGACGGACATCGGCGGCTTCCACGGCGGCGACCCGGACGACCCGGCGTACCGCGAGGTGCTGGTGCGGTGGTTCCAGTACGGGACGTTCTGCCCGCTGTTCCGCCTGCACGGCTTCCGCGGCCCCTCGCAGGTCCTGGAGCCCGCCATGACGGGCCTGCCGAACGAGGTCTGGTCCTACGGCGACGAGGTCTACCCGATCCTGGTCGCGCACCTCCACCTGCGCGAACGCCTGCGGCCGTACGTCATGGAGCAGATGCGCGCCGCCGCGGCGACCGGTCTGCCGCCGATGCGGCCGCTGTTCCTGGAGTTCCCCGACGACGAGCGGGCGTGGGAGGTCGACGACGCGTTCCTGCTCGGCCCCGACCTGCTCGTCGCGCCCGTCACCGCCGCGGGTGCCCGGGAGCGCGCGGTGCACCTGCCCGCCGGCGCCCGGTGGACCGACGCGTGGACCGGGCGGCAACACGCGGGCGGGCAGACGGTCACCGTCGCCGCGCCGCTCGAACGCATCCCCCTGTTCGTGCGCGACGACGCACGGCTGCCACTGCACGAGGAGCAGGCATGACGACGCGCGACCTGACCGAGCGGCTCGGCGGTCTCGCCTTCGGCGGCGACTACAACCCCGAGCAGTGGGACAAGGAGGTCTGGGCCGAGGACGACGAGCTGATGCGCCGGGCGCGGGTCAACCTCGCCACCGTCGGCGTGTTCTCCTGGGCCCTGCTGGAGCCCGAGGAAGGCCGCTTCGACTTCGCCTGGCTCGACGAGCACATCGACCGGCTGCACGCGGGCGGCGTCGCCGTCGACCTGGCCACGCCGACCGCCTCCCCTCCCCCGTGGTTCACCAGGGCGCACCCGGACGCGCTGCCGGTGAGCCCCGACGGCGTCCGGCTCGTGCACGGCAGCCGCGACACCTACTGCCTCGCCGCGCCGGCCTACCGCGACGCGGCCCTCCGCATCGCCACCGCCCTGGCCGAGCGGTACGGCAAGCACCCCGCGGTCGCGCTGTGGCACGTGCACAACGAGTACGCCACGATCTGCTGGTGCGACCACGCCGCCGCCGCGTTCCGCACCTGGCTGCGCGACCGGCACGGCACCCTGGACGCGCTGAACGAGGCGTGGGGCACGGCGTTCTGGAGCCAGCGCTACACCTCGTGGGACGACGTGCTGCCGCCGCGCGCCACGCAGTGGCACCACAACCCCGGCCAGTCGCTGGACTTCCGCCGCTTCTGGTCCGACACGGCACTCGCCGCCTACCGGGAGCAGCGCGACGCGATCCGCGCGCACAGCGACCGCCCGGTGACCACCAACCTGATGCTGCCCGGCTACCAGAACCTCGACCTGTGGGCGTTCGGCCGCGAGCTGGACTTCGTGACCGTCGACCACTACCCGGACCGGCCCGGTGTCGACGCCGCGGCGGACACCGCGTTCGGCGCGGACCGCGCCCGGTCGTTCGGCGGCGGCCGGCCGTGGCTGCTCATGGAGCAGGGCGCGAACACCGTCTACGCCGAAGGCCGGGTGCTGCCGAAGAACCCGGGCGACATCATGCGGCACACGCTGAGCCACATCGCGCGCGGCTCGGACGGCGCGCTGTTCTTCCAGTGGCGCCAGTCGAGGGCGGGCGCCGAGACGTGGCACTCGGCGATGGTGCCGCACGCCGGGCCGGACAGCCGGGTCTTCCGCGAGGTGGAGGCGCTCGGCGAGGCCGTCGCCCGGCTCGCGGAGGTCGCCGGGTCGACCGTCACCGCCGAGGTGGCCGTGCTGCACGACGCGGACGCGTGGTGGGCGTCGGAGGCCGACGGCCTGCCCTCGCCGGAGTTGGACTACCACTCGATGCTCCGCCGTGCGCACCGGGCGTTGTGGGACGCGGGGGTCGTGACCGACTTCGCCCACCCGGAGCACGACCTCAGTCGGTACCGCCTCGTCCTGGCGCCCGCCCTGCTCCTGATGTCCGACGCGGCCGCGGCGAACCTGCGCCGCTACGTCGCCGACGGCGGCACGCTGCTCGTCCAGCACTTCAGCGGCGTGGTCGACGAACGCCCCCACGCCCGCCTCGGCGGTTTCCCGGCCCGGCCGCTGCGCGAAGCCCTCGGCATCCGGGTCGAGGAGCCCCGGCCGTTGCGGCGGGAGGAGCGGATCGCGCTGTCCGACGGCGCGCACGGCACGGTGTGGAGCGAGTACCTGCACCTCGACGGCGCCGAGGCGATCTCCAACTACACCCACGGGATGCTCGCCGGGCAGCCGGCGCTCACCCGCCACTCCCACGGCGCCGGCCACGGCTGGTACCTCTCCACCGTCCTCGACACCTCGGACTACGCCGCGCTGGTCGACCGGCTGCTGGGTGAGGCCGGCGTGGTCCGCGAGTGGCCGCCCGGCGTGGAGGCCGTCACCCGCGGCGGCCACCGCTTCCTGATCAACCACGGCGATGACACCGTTCCGCTCCCCGAGGCCGCGCACGACCTGCTCACCGGTGGCCCGCTGACCGAGCTGCCACCTCACGGCTGCGCCGTGCTCCGGATGCCCTGACCGTCACCCGACCTCGTCGACCACACCGTGCGCCGCGACGCACCGGTGCGCTGGAACGCGCCCCGAACCACGAAGGACTTGATCGGATGTCATCCCACAGCACGTTCACCAACCCCGTGATCGCGGGCTTCCACCCCGATCCGTGCGTCTGCCGCGTCGGCGACGACTACTACCTCGTCTGCTCCAGCTTCGAGTACTTCCCCGGCGTGCCGATCTTCCACAGCCGCGACCTGGTGCGGTGGACGCAGATCGGCAACGTCCTGGACCGGCCGGAGCAGCTGCGCCTGCCGCTCGACTCGCCGTCGTCGGCCGGTGTCTACGCGCCGACCCTGCGCCACCACGACGGCCGGTTCCACCTGATCACCACGAACGTGAGCGGCGACGGCAACCTCCTGGTCACCGCCACCGATCCGGCCGGACCGTGGTCGGACCCGATCCTGCTGCCCGACCTGCCCGGCATCGACCCCGACCTCGCGTGGGACGAGAACGGCGACTGCTGGAGCACGGTCGCCGGGGTGTCCCAGGTCCGGATCGACCCGCTCACCGGGCAGGTGCTCGACGCGCCGCGGCGGATCTGGTCCGGCGGGCCCGGCGCGAAGGCGCCGGAAGCGCCGCACCTGTACCGGATCGGCGAGTACTGGTACCTGCTCATCGCCGAGGGCGGCACCGAACGCGGCCACGGCGTCTCGATCGCCCGCGGTCGCACGCCCGCCGGACCGTTCGAGCCGTGCCCGGCCAACCCGGTCCTCACCCACCGGGGCACCGACCACCCGATCCAGAACACCGGGCACGGCGACCTCGTGCAGGGGCCGGACGGCTCCTGGTGGCTGGTGCTGCTCGGCGTGCGGCCGGGCGGCGGGACGCCCGGCTGGCACGTGCTGGGCCGTGAGACGTTCCTCGCGCCCGTGACCTGGGTGGACGACTGGCCGGTCGTCGGCCCCCTGGAGCCCGAGTCGACCGTGCCGTGGCCGCTGGGGCCGGCGCCGGCCGAGACCGGTCGCGACGACTTCGACCTCCCCGTGCTCCAGCCGGCCTGGATCTCGCTGCGCGACCGCCAGGAGCGGCACTGCACGACGGCGGAACGCGCCGGGTGGCTGACCCTCCGCGCGCGCGGCGAGTCCCTGGACGCGCTCGACGCCGTGTTCGTCGGCCGCCGCCAGCGGCACCTGTCCTGCCGGGTGCGCACGCTCGTGGACGCCTCGGGCGGCACGGGCGGTCTCGCGGTGCGGCTGGACGAGGAGCACCACTACGAGATCGAGGCGACCGCGGACGAGGTGCGGGTGGTCGCCCGGGTCGGCTCGCTGAAGACCGTGGTGGCGTCCCGGGCGGTACCGGCCGGACCGCTGGTCCTCGGCGTCGAGGTGCACGAGGAGAAGAAGCTCCGGGACGCGCGCACCGGCCCCGACACCGTGTCGTTCGGCGTCGGCGAGCCGGACGGGACGTTCACCACCCTCGCCACGCTCGACGGCCGCTACCTGTCCACCGAGGTCGCGGGCGGCTTCACCGGCCGGGTCATCGGCCTGTACGCCGCCGCGGGCGCCGTCCACTTCGACTGGTCCGACTACGAGCCGTTCGACGGCTGACCGACGTCCCCCCAAGCCCGCCGCCGCAACGATCCCACCGACAGCAAAGGCACCGACATGGATCGAACCAGACCGCTGTCCTGGCGCGGCAGGCTCCGACAGGTGGTGGCCGTCCCGTTGGCGCTGGTCGTCGCCGGGGTCCTGGCCTCGGGCACGGCGTCCGGCGCCGCACCCGAGGCGGAGCACGGCGTCCCGAGCGACGCGATGGCCGTCGCCGCCGCGATGCAGCCGTCGTGGAACCTGGGCAACAGCCTCGACGCCATCCCCGACGAGACGGCGTGGGGCAACCCGCCCGCCACCAGACAGCTGTTCGAAACCCTTCGCGCGCAAGGTTTCCGCAGCGTCCGCATCCCGGTGACGTGGTCGAACGCGCAGTCGACCACCGCCCCCTACACGATCGACGCCCAGTTCATGGGCCGCGTGAAGCAGGTCGTGGACTGGGCACTGGCCGAGAACCTCTACGTCGTGCTCAACCTGCACCACGACTCGTGGCAGTGGATCGCGACCATGCCCGCCGACCACGACAACGTGCTCGCGCGGTTCACCTCGACCTGGACGCAGATCGCCACGACGTTCGGGAACTCGTCGCGCAGGCTGCTGTTCGAGAGCGTCAACGAACCGACCTTCACCAACGCCGACGACGCGCGGAAGGTGGAGCTGCTGCACGAGTTGAACACCTCGTTCCACCGCGTCGTGCGGCAGTCCGGCGGCCGGAACGCGACGCGCCTGCTCGTGCTGCCCACGCAGGTCTGCACGCCGGACCAGGGGCTCATGGACGACCTGGCCACCACGATGGCCTCGCTGCACGACCCGAACCTGATGGCCACCGTGCACTTCTACGGCTTCTGGCCGTTCAGCGTGAACATCGCGGGCTTCACCCGCTTCGACGAGACCGTCCGCAAGGACATGACCGACGCGTTCGCCCGGATGCGGGACACCTTCACCGCCAAGGGCATCCCGGTCTACCTGGGCGAGTACGCCCTGCTCTCCTACGACTACACCCGTCCCGGCATCATCGAGCGCGGCGAGGTGCTGAAGTACTTCGAGGCAGTGGGCGAGGAAGCCCGCAAGAGCAAGGTCGTCACGGCCCTGTGGGACGCCGGCTCGTTCCTCGACCGCCACGCGCTCCAGTGGCGCGACCCGGACGTTTTCGCCCAGATCAAGTCGGGCTGGACCACCCGCTCGGGCACGGCCTCGTCCGACCTGCTGTTCGTGCCCAAGTCCACCCCGATCACCGCCACGACGCTCACGCTCAACCTGAACGGCACGAGCTTCCGAGGGCTGTGGCACGGCGACGCGAGGCTGCGCGAGGGCCGCGACTACACCGTGTCCGGCGACCGGCTCACGTTCACCGCCACCGCGTTGACGAAGCTCGTCGGAGACCGGGCGTACGGCGTCAACGCGACGGTCGAGGCCAGGTTCTCGCGCGGCGTCCCGTGGCGGATCGACGTGATCACGAACGACGCGCCGGTGCTGTCCGACGCGACCGGCACGGCGAACTCCCTCACCGTGCCGACGCTGTTCCGGGGCGACCGGCTCGCGACGATGGAAGCGGAGTACGCGGACGGTTCGGCCGCCGGCCCGACGAACTGGACCCCGTTCCAGGAGTTCTACACGACCGTCCGCCCGGACTACCCCGGTGGGGCGATCGTCCTGCCACCGGCGTTCTGCGAGGCCGTCCGCGACGGCGAACCGGTCACGCTGACGTTCCACTTCTGGAGCGGCGCCGAGCTGACCTACCACGTGACCAGGTCCGGCACCTCGGTGACCGGCACGACGTCCTGACCGGTCCCGGCAGCCGGGGTCCGCTGTGGACCCCGGCCGTCGGGCCACCCTTCACGGCTTTCGGAGGCTCACCGCCAATGGATCGATCCATGCCCCCGCGCGTCCTGTTCGGCGCGGCCTACTACCACGAGTACCAGCTCTACGACCGGCTGGACGAAGACCTCGACCTGATGGCCCAGGCGAAGTTCAGCGTCATGCGGGTCGGCGAGTCGGTGTGGTCCACCTGGGAACCGGAGAACGGGCGGTTCGACCTCGAGTGGCTGCGGCCGGTCCTCGACGGCGCCCACGAACGCGGCATCTCCGTCGTCCTCGGCACGCCCACCTACGCGGTGCCGCCGTGGCTGTCCCGGCAGTACCCCGAGATCGCCGCCGAGCACGCCACCGGGCAGCGCATCGGCTGGGGCGCCCGCCAGGAGGTGGACTTCACCCACCCCGCGTTCCGCTTCCACGCCGAGCGCGTGAGCCGCGAGATCCTCGCCCGGCACGCCTCGCACCCGGCGGTCATCGGCTTCCAGGTGGACAACGAGCCGGGCCTGCGGCTGCCGCACAACCACGGCCTCTTCCAGCGGTTCGTGGACCACCTGCGGGAGCGCTACGGGACCGTGGAGGCGCTCAACCTGGAGTGGGGCCTGGTCTACTGGTCGCACCGGCTGTCCACCTGGGCCGACCTCTGGACGCCGGACAACAACGCGCAGCCGCAGTACGACGTCGCCTGGCGGGCGTTCCAGGCGCGCCAGACGACCGAGTTCGTCGCCTGGCAGGCGGACATCGTGCGGGAGTACGCGAGCCCCGACCAGTTCATCACCACGTGCATCTCCTACGGCCACCCGGCGTTCGAGGACGATGAGCTCACCGACCCGCTGGACGTCACGGCGGGCAACCCGTACTACGACATGCAGGACGGCCTCGTGCTGCCCGACCCGACACCCGACGACCACGAGCAGCAGCACTGGAAGACCACCGGCGTGTGGGCGCTCTACGAGAACGCGGACCGCGTCTTCTCCTCCCGCCAGGAGCCGTTCCTGATCACCGAGACCAACGCGCAGGCGGTCGGCGGCACGTCGGACAACCGGCCGGGCTACGACGGGCAGTGGCGGCAGGCGGCCTGGGCGCTGGTCTCGCGCGGCGCGCGGATGGTGGAGTACTGGCACTGGCACACGCTGCACTTCGGCGCGGAGACCCACTGGGGCGGCGTCCTGCCGCACAGCGGCCGTCCCGGCCGGGTCTACGCCGAGATCGCCCGCCTCGGCGCCGAGTTCGACACCGCGGGCGAGCTGGTCGCCGGGATCGAGCCGGACGCCGACATCGCGCTGGTCTACTCGATGCCGAACAAGTGGCTGATGCAGAAGTACCCGCCGCTGGCGACCGCGGACGGCAGCCCGGACCACTCCTCGTACCACCGCATCTTCGACTCGTTCTACCGCGGCGTCTTCGAGGCCGGCAGGCAGGCGCGCATCATCCACGCCCGCCAGCTGCACCAGCGCTTCACGCCCGAGGCCGCGGTGGCACGCCACCCGGTGCTGATCGCCGCTGGCCTGTACCTGGCCGACGACGCGACGCTCGACTGGCTCGTCGCCTACGCGCACGCCGGCGGCCACCTCGTCGTCGGCCCGCGGACGGGGTACGCGGACCACGAGGCGCGCGCCCGGCCCGAGCCCGCGCCGCCGCGGCTCGTCGACGCCGCGGGCGCGTGGTACGACGAGTTCAGCAACCTGGCCACGCCCCTGCCGGTCCGGGCTTCTCCGGACAGCCCGCTCGACCTCACCGCCGACGCGACGGCGACCCGGTGGCTGGAGGGCCTGACCGCGGTGGACGCCGACGTGCTCGCCGAGTACGACCACCCGCACTTCGGCCGCTGGCCAGCCGTCACCACCCGCCGCCACGGCGCCGGCCGCGTCACCTGCGTCGGCACGGTGCCCGGACGCGACCTGGCCCGGTCGCTGGCCGGCTGGCTCGCGCCGACCCCCGTCAGCGGCTGGACCGACCTGCCCGCCTCCGCCACCGCGACCACCGGGACGTCACCGGACGGCCGACGCGTGCACGTGATCCACAACTGGAGCCCGCGGCCCGTCGAGGTCCGCGCACCGCGCGACCTGACCGACGTGCTGTCCGGCGACGCGGTCGGCGCCGGCCAACCCGTCCACCTGGACGCGTGCGACGTGCGGGTCTTCACCGCGGCCGACGACGCGCCACCTCAGCCGTAACACCCGCCGCCTCGGCAGGCGGCATCCGCGGCGGACCACCGGACCGCCACCCCTGAACTGTTTGTCAGCTCCAAGATGAGGAGTCCCATGTTCGGATTGCGCAGGACCCAACCGGTCCGCAGGCGGATCGGTGTCGTGGCGGCCGGGGTCGCGACCCTGGCCGCGAGCCTGGTCACGGTGACGGCGACCGAGGCCGTCGCGGCCGAGGCCGGGTGCACCGTGGCGTACACGGTCACCGGCCAGTGGTCGGGTGGCTTCAACGCCGACGTCGCCGTGACCAACAACGGCGCCGCGGTCGACGGCTGGCAGCTGACCTGGGAGTGGCCGACCGGCCAGCAGGTCCGCAACGCCTGGAACGCGAAGGTCACCGGGTCCGGGAACCAGGTCACCGCCGCGGACGCCGGCTACAACGCCAAGGTCGCGACGGACAAGACGGTGAAGTTCGGCTTCATCGGCACCTGGGCGGAGGCCAACACCGCGCCGCTGTCGTTCTCGCTCAACGGCGTCACCTGCGTCCACGGCGGGAAGCAGCTCACCGCCATGGAGCACACCGCGGCGATGCAGCCGGGGTGGAACCTCGGCAACTCGCTGGACTCGGTCGGGCGGCCCCACGACGAGACGTCCTGGGGCAACCCGCTCATCACCGAAGCCCTGCTGGACAACGTGAAGGCGCAGGGCTTCAAGAGCGTCCGCCTCCCCGTCACGTGGACCGCGCGCGTGGGCCCGGCGCCGGACCACACGATCGACGCGGCGTACCTGGCCCGCGTCAAGGAGGTCGTGCGCTGGGCGCTGGAGCGCGACCTGTACGTGATGATCAACCTGCACCACGACTCGTGGCAGTGGACCTGGACCATGCCGACCCAGCACGACCAGGTGCTCAACCAGTTCAACAAGATCTGGACGCAGGTGGCGGGCGCCTTCACCGAGTTCGGGCCCAAGCTGACGTTCGAGAGCTGGAACGAGCCGCAGTTCACCGGTAGCACCGGCAAGCCGCAGGAGATCCAGCTGAACGCCGAGCTGAACGCGTCGTTCTTCGACATCGTGCGCCGATCGGGCGGCAACAACGCCAAGCGCCTGCTGGTCCTGCCGACCATGCACACCTCGTCCGAGCAGCAGTACATCGACCCGCTGGTGGCCCAGATCCAGGGGTTGAACGACCCCAACCTGATCGCGACCGTGCACTACTACGGCTTCTGGCCGTTCAGCGCGAACGTCGCGGGCGGCACGCGCTTCGACGCGAGCGTCCAGCAGTACCTCACCGACGACTTCGACCGCGTGCACGACAGCTTCGTCGCGCGGGGCATCCCGGTGATCGTCGGCGAGTACGGCCTGCTCGGCTTCGACCAGCACACCGGCACCATCGAGCAGGGCGAGAAGCTGAAGTTCTTCGAGTACTTCGGCCACTACGCGCGGGCCAAGAAGCTCACCACGATGCTCTGGGACAACGGCCAGCACTTCAACCGCACCTCGTTCCAGTGGAGCGACCCGGAGCTCTTCGCGCACATCAAGTCGAGCTGGACGACCCGCTCCGGCACGGCCTACACCGACCAGGTGTTCACCGCGAAGTCGGGCACCATCACCGCCAGGACGATCAAGCTGAACCTCAACGGCACGTCGTTCTCGGGGCTGTACCACGGGAACACCGCCCTGACCCGCGGCGCCGACTACACCCTCGACGGCGACCAGCTCACCCTGACCGCCTCGGCGCTGACCAGGCTCAGCGGCTCCCGGTCCTACGGCACGAACGCGGTGCTGACGGCCCGCTTCTCCCAGGGCGTGCCGTGGCGGTTCTACGTCATCACCTATGACACCCCGGTGTTGTCCGACGCCACCGGGACGACGGAGAAGTTCGAGATCCCGACGGACTTCCGCGGCGACCAGATCGCCACGATGGAGGCCAAGTACGACGACGGCTCCGGCGCGGGCCCGGAACCGTGGACGTCCTTCAAGCAGTTCGGCTACACGTTCGAGCCCAACTACACGGACCGCAAGACGATCCTGAAGAAGGAGTTCTTCGACAAGGTGAACGACGACGCGCGGGTGACGCTCACGTTCCACTACTGGAGCGGCGAGAAGGTGACGTACCACGTCACCAAGTCGGGCACGTCGGTCACCGGCACGACCGCCTGACCGAACCCGGATCCGCTCGACGGGACGACCGCCGAAGGCCTCGAACGGCCTTCGGCGGTCTTCCTCGTCGTCACCACCCGCCCGGGGGGACGAGTTCCGTCCTCAGCTCGTGGCTCTCGTCCGGCAACCGGGCCTCGTAGTAGAACCGGCGCCCACCGTCCGGGAGCGGCAGGACGTCCACGTAGCGGACGTCCACCACCGGCGCGTCCGGCACGGCGACCAACCGGCCGCCGACCGGCGCGGCCAGCCCGGTGCGCTCGAACCAGTTCTCCGCCCGCGTGGCCCGGCCGTCGTAGAACGCGCGGCCGTCGGGCAGCACCGCGGTCAACCGCGCACCGCGGGCGTCCCACTCCCCCGGTCGGCCGCTCAGCACCGTGCCGCGCCACGTCCACGAGAGCCCGTCGGCGCTGGTCGCGTGCGCGGTGCTCATCCGGTCCTCCTCGCCCGGGACGTCCAGGGCGTGACAGCAGATCCACGCCTCCCAGCCCTCGGCGGTGCGGCGCACCACCGGGTCCTTGACAGCCGTGACCGGGTCGCCGGAGAAGACCCGGGTGATCGGCGCGACAGGCAGCGCCTCCAGCGTCGGCGCCTCCAGGGCGTCGATCCACCACCGCGACGTCCCGGGCTCCGCGCAGCAGACGTACAGCCGCCACGTCCCTGTCCCGGTCCGCACCAGCGCGGGCCGTTCCAGCATCGACGCGCCGAAGCGGTCCCCGGTGATCGTGGCGACCGTCGTGAAGTTTTCGCCGTCGGCCGACCTCGCGATGACGTTGTGGTCGCCGTCGCCACGCACGCGGTAGGCGAGCACGAACGAGCCGTCGTCGTCCAACAGGGCACACGGCGCACCGGCCCACTGGTGCGGGCCGACGCCCGGCGCGGGCGCCACGACGGTGTAGGGGCGAGTGCCCGGGAAGCTGGTCATGGCGGCAATCCTGATCCGGCGGCCCCGGTCCGGTGAGTGGCAGGGATGCCAGGGTTCCGGAAGTTCCTGCCATACTCGTGGGCGTGATCCGGGACGTGGTGGCCGTGGTCGGCGAGCAGGCGTCGGTGTTCGAACTGGGCCTGGTGTGCCAGGTCTTCGGGCTGGACCGCACCGACTGCGGGCTGCCCGCCTTCACCTTCGACGTGTGCGCGCCCACTCCCGGCCGGATCCCGACGACCTCGGGCTTCGCACTGGACGTCGAGCACGGCCTCGACCGCGTGGCCGCAGCCGACGTGGTCACCGTGCCCGCCTGGGACGTCGACGCGCCCCTGCCGCCCGGCCTCGCCGACGCCCTGCGCGCGGCGGCCGACCGCGGCGCGCTCCTGGTCTCCGTGTGCACCGGCGCCTTCGCCCTGGCCGGGGCCGGGCTGCTGGACGGCCGCCGCGCCACGACGCACTGGCAGGTCGCCCCGCTCCTGGCCCGACGCCACCCGCGGGTCCGGGTGGACCCGGACGCGCTCTACGTCGAGGACGGCCCGATCGTCACCAGCGCGGGCGCGTCCGCCGGCATCGACGCCTGCCTGCACGTGGTGCGGCGCGAGTTCGGCGCGGAGTCGGCCAACGCCCTGGCCCGGCGCATGGTCGTGCCGCCACACCGCTCGGGCGACCAGGCCCAGTACGTCGAGACCCCGGTACCCGTCCGGGCCGACCACGACGACCTGGCCCGGCTGCTGGACTGGGTCCAGCGGAACCTGGACCGACCGCTCCCCGTCGACGCCCTGGCCGCACGCGCGCACATGTCACCCCGCACGTTCGCCCGCAGGTTCCGCGCCGCCACCGGCACCACGCCCCACCGCTGGATCCTCGACCAGCGGCTGAACCTGGCCGAACGGCTGCTGGAGACGACCGACCTGACGGTGGACGCCGTCGCCGCCCGAGCGGGCTTGGGCAGTCCGGACACGCTGCGGCACCACTTCACCGACCGTCGCGGCATCACCCCGACCGACCACCGCCGGGCGTTCCGGACGGTGCGGTGACCGGCGGTGCTGCCCGGCTCCGGCCGGCGACCGGCACGGAGTCGGGCAGCACCACCGCACGAGGGTCTAGCGACCAGGCAGTCGCCAGGTCTGGTTGAGCGTGGTGCCCTGGCTCGTCGGGTTGCAGGTCCACTGGTGGACCACGGCGCCCTGCGCGGTGGAGACGCCGTTGACGTCGACGCACTTGCCGCTGTGCCGGGCCACGAGCTGGTGGTCGTCGGGGTCGTTGCCGGCGTAGGTGACCTTCCGCAGGGTGAACTGCTGGTTCGCGCCGCTGTTGCAGGACCACTGGATGACCGCGGCGCCGTCCGCGGTGGACGCCGCGTTGACGTCCAGGCACTTGCCCGACTGCTGGTTGACGACCGTGAAGGTGTCCGCGAGCCCGGCCACCGGGCGGAAGTTCCACCGCTGCTCGTCACCGGTCGCGCAGGCGTACTGCCGCTGCTGGGTGCCGTCCGCGGTGCTGCGGTTGGGGTTGGTCAGGCACTGCTGCGAGTGCTGGGCGACCGCGGTGGACTGGAAGGAGCCGTCACCGGTGCCCGTGGGCGGCAGGACCGTGATGGTGAACGAGTCGTCGACGTTGGAGTGCGGCAGGTTCACGGTGGTGGCGTTGCCGGACAGCGTCACGATGGTGTTCAGCACGGTCACCGGGCCCTGGACCGCCCCGCCGCCGTTGTGCGGGATGCGCTCGGCGAGCACCCGCACCTGGTTGTTCGCCACGATGCCCTCGGTGGCGTCCAGGCGGCGGAGGTTGACCGCGATGTTGCCGGTCGTGCGGCCACCGCCGACCAGCACCTTGGCCTCGCCCGGCGCCTTCGTCGCGAACCCGTCGTAGTTCTGGCTGGGCGTGACCGAGGTGATCTGACCGGTCTGGGAGCCGTAGAACCGGTAGACCCACCACTCGCCCTTCGGCTGGTGCCGCCCCGCCGAGTCGCGGACCAGCAGGTTGCCCAGGTCGTTGTGCAGGTTCCCCGCGCTCGCCCAGTTGGCGCGCAGCCCGTCCGCGCCCGCCCGCTCCAGCCGGGCGATGTACCAGGAGCCGTCGCCCGGGTTCTGCTCGTTGGACGCGCCGTACTCGTTGATCTGGTACGGCCGCGGGTGCGGGATGCCGCGCGCGTCGAGGGTGGCGTTGGCCGTCGCCACGTTCGCGACCGGGTCACCGGGCAGGGAGTGCCAGCTGATGATGTCGGGCACGACGTTGTTGGCCTTGACGAAGTCCAGGTACTGGGTCCACCACCCCGACGTCGACGGCACGCACGCGCAGCTCGGGCCGACGATCAGGTGCGTGGGGAACGCGGCGCGGATGCGCTGGTACGAGCGCCGCCAGAGCTCGAAGTACTGCGCCTGCGGCCGGTTCCAGAACAGCGTGATGTTGGGCTCGTTCCAGATGTCCCACTGCACCGGCGCCCCGGTGGCCCGCACGTCCTCGATCAGGCGGTTGAGGAAGTTGTCGTAGTCGGTCCAGTTGCCGTTGTCGCCCGGGAAGCGGGAGATCGGGTAGCCGTCGGCGCCCCAGAGGTCGTGGGGCAGCAGGACGAACTCCCCGCCCAGCGACCGGGTCCGTAACAGCTGGGCGCGGGTCGCGTTCCACCGGCGGTCGTACTTGCCCGACACCCAGCCGCCCGGGCTGTCGAGCTGCGCGCCGCCGGCACGCATGTACCGGAACTTCACGTCGCGGAAGAAGTTGTCCGCGGGTCCCGACGCGTCCTCGGTCATGCCGTAGATCCAGCCGGACGCCCGGTAGGTCGGGGAACCGCCGGCGACGGAGAAGTCGACCGCGATCGACTCGTCGCCCGCCTGGGCGGGCGCGGTCATCGCGAGCAGGGACGAGGCGACCGAGGCGCCGATGGCGAGCAGGGCGGCGAGGCGGCGGCGAGGGCGCCGCCGCTGGGTTCTGGTGTCCACAGGAGACTCCTGGTGCGGGATTGGTCATGGTGGCCGCGGTCCCGGACTCCGTCGTGGACACGGTCGGCTACCACGTGGGCGCGGCGGCGCGGTCGTGACCGCACCACGTCCAGCCGCACCCCGATCCCACTCCGCACGTCGCCGGCGGCGACAGGGCGCGACGCCGCGGAGGTGGCAGTTCGCCGTTGAACCACGAAGACCCCGATTCGATCGGACCAAGCGGAGGTCGAACCGATTCGACTAGCAACAGCACCGTACGCGCAGACCGGCGGGCAGCACAACAGTCAGCTCCTGCCCGGTGAGTAGAAGTCCGTCCCGAGCGTGGGTCCAGCCCTGGCGGGCCGAAGACGCCAACCGACCGTCGCGAAATCGAACCGGTTCGACGGCAACGGCGACATGACAACGAGAGCCGCCGTCGCGGCCGGTCGGTGCGGACTGGTCGTCCGCACCCCGGTCCGCGACGGCGGCTCCCGTGGTGGTGTGCTCCGAACCCGTGGACGCGAGCGTCAAGCCCGGCGTTGCCGGACAGGCCCGCGCCGGCGGGTCAGGAGGCGCAGGCCGCGCCGTTGAGGCTGAACGAGGCCGGTTTGCCGGCGTTGCCCGTGTGGTTGGCCTGGAAGCCGATGCTCACCGAGCCGCCGGGGGCGATGTTGCCGTTGTAGGAGACGTTCCTGGCCGTGACCTGTCCCGACATGGGCGAGTAGGAGGCGTTCCACCCGGAGGTGATCGTCTGCCCGCCGGGCAGGGTGAACACCAGCGACCAGCCGCTGATCGGCGCGCTGCCGGTGTTCGTGATGACGATCTCCGACGTCAGGCCGGAGTTCCACGCGTTGATGGTGTCGGTCACCTTGCAGCCGTCACCGGGATCGTTCGGCGTCGTGGTCGTCGTGGTGGTCGAAGTCGTCGTGGTCGTGGTGGTCGTCGTGGTGCCGGGCGCGCCCTGGAACTGGGAGATGAACTTCCACGCCTCGCCCTTGGTCCAGGTCCGGATGCCGCTCTCGCTGTAGGTGCCGTCGACCGGGCCGGGCATGTGGCCGTTGTCGAACGCGGCCCACTGCACCGGGTACCCCGCACGGCACGAGTAGGTCGTCGTGATGTGGGTCATGCTGCCCTGCGACGGCTCACGCGGGCTCTGCGGCGTGCAACCGTTGTTCGCCACGAACTTGTCCCGCAGCTGCCGCCCCATCGAGATGTTCAGGACGTTGTCCGTGATGCCGTGCATGCCGAAGTAGGCGATCGGCTGACTACCGCCGCTGCACCCGCTCAACTGCGCACCGGCGTACACCACCACCGCGCGGAACACGGTCGCCCGGGCGCACGCCAGCGCGTAGCTCATGCCACCGCCGTAGCTGAAGCCCATCGCGAAGCGCAACGCCGTGTCGACGCACAGGTCGGCCTCGATCCGCCGCAGCATGTCGTCGGTGAAGACCACGTCCTCGCCGCCGGAGTTCGCCCAGCCGTTGCCCAGGCCCTGCGGCGCCACCAGGATCGCGCTGTTGTTCGACTGCTCCTGCATCCCGTAGTAGGACCACGCCGTCCCGCTGGTGCCACCGGAGGAGACGTCGTTCATCGTGCCGCCACGCCAGTGGAAGCCGAAGATCAACCGGTAGGGGCGGGTGTTGTCGTAGCCGTCCGGCACGCGCAGGATGAAGCTGCGGCTCTTGCCGCTGCTCGTGATCGTGTGCGTGCCGCTGCGCAACGTCGGGGCCTTGCCGCAGCCGGCGCTCGACGCCAGCGCGCCGACCTGCGCGGACGGCGCTGTTTCGCCGAGCCCTCCGCTCAATGCCGTGCCGGTCGCCGCCGCGGTGAGGAGCACCGCCGCCAACGCGGGCCCGAGAAGCCTACGCGCTATCATCAGAGACTCTTTTCTGCAGTTCGGACATCGAGTGCTGTGGGTGAGCGGTCACCGCGGCGGCCGATCACCCGTGGCGGCGGAGGACGCGGGTCGGCAGGCGGAGTCGGTCCGGGTCAGCAGGCCGAGCCGCCAGGGCACGCCGTGGCTGGTGTCGCGGGTCCAGGCGCCGTCCAGGAGCGGAACCGCGCGGACGCACCGTCCTCAATGGAAGGTCTCGCGACAGGGGATCGCGCGCGCACGACCGGCCGACGGCGCTCGCGGGCGTGCCGACTCGTCGATCGGGAGAGCCCGGAGGAGGGGTGCGCGTCGAACGCGCACAGCGCAGGCGGCGATCGCATCCGTGTCCCCAACGTCGTCGTTGACGGACGGCCGCGGCGGAGGTGCCCGGCCGACAGGGTTCGAAACTTTCGGTGGAGAGACTTCCACTTTCGAAGTCAATCTAGCCGGCCACCCCGGCGACGGTCAACGCTCAACGGAGCTAAACTTGTTAGCGCTCACTTTCCACCAGGCAGGGCCGTCGCCGTCGAATGCCATCGACAGGCTCCCGGCAATAGTCACTGGTCAGACGGCACCTTCACGCCGGCCGCGCGTTCAGGTCACTGAACGCACAATGCACGACGAGCAATTTTGTTAGCGCAAACAAAGCGCCCGGCTACTCGGCACGGCTCAGGCGCAGCAGCACGGCGGACGGCGACGCCGGCATGGTGAGCGTCAACTCGGCCGTGCCGGGGTCCCACGCGGTGACGGCTCCGCTGATGCCGGGGTAGAGCAGGTCGACCACGACGTCCGCGCCGAGCAGGTGCGGCAGGCGCAGCGTCGCGGTGTCCTCCACCCCCGGTCGGCGCCACGCGGTGAGGTACGTGGTGTCGGGCGTGCGCAGGGCGAGCGCGATCCACGGGTCGTCCCAGGCGGGCAGACCGAGCGGCCAGGAGGGCACGGCCCGCCGCAGGTCGGCGCGGATGTCCTTGTACACGGCCACGGCCTCGTGCACGAGCGCGAGCGCCTCGGGGCCGAGCTCCAGGATCCGCCCGGACAGGTGCACCCGGCCGAGGAGCGCGTTGGCCATGGTGAAGGCGACTTCGTCCAGCGAGTCGTCCGCCCGCGGGTAGGCCCAGACCGCGCCCTGCTCCGGGGTGACCGCGGTGGGCGCGGCGGCGGCGATCGGCGCGTAGAGCTCCAGGCTCTCCTGGTCGCTGGTGGACTGGATCTGCAGCCGGGACAGCAACGCGTGGTCCATCCGCATGCCGCCGGAAGCGCAGTTCTCCACGACCAGCCGCGGATGGCGGTCCAGGACGCCGTCGAGCCAGTCCAGGTGCGCGCGGTTGTGGCCGAGCAGACCCGCGCCGGGGCTCTCGCCGGGCCGGCCGCTGGTGCCGACGCCGATGTCGACGTTGTGGTCCAGCTTGAGGTAGCCGACGCCCCACTCGCCGACCAGGCGGTCCACCACCTCGTCCAGGTGGGCGCGGGCGGCGGGGTGGCGCAGGTCGAGGTGGTAGCGGCCCGCTTCGACCACGCGCACGCCGTCACGCCGGAAGAAGGCCTCCTCGGGCAACGCGTCGGCGACGGTGCTGCGGACCCCGATCACCTCCGGTTCCAGCCACAGGCCGGGGACCATGCCGCGGTCCCGGATGTGGTCCAGCACCTCGTGCAGGCCGCGCGGCCCGGGGAAGCGGGAGCGGGACGCCTCCCAGAGCCCGACGGTGTCCCACCAGTTCTCGGCCTCTTCGGCGTACCAGCCCGCGTCGATGACGAAGTACTCGGCGCCTGCCTCGGCCGCGGCGTCGACCAGCGGCAGCAGCTTGGCCGTGGTGGGGTCGCCCATCAGGCAGTTCATGTAGTCGTTGAAGATGACGGGCAGGTGCTCGTGGTCGGGGTGCGGTCGGCGCGTCGCACGGCGGTACTCGGTCAGCGCGGCGAACGCGGCGTCGGTCCCGCCATCGGCGCCGAAGGCGAGGGCCGCGGGCACGGTGCGGAACTCCGTGCCCGGTTCGAGGTCGTGGCGCCAGCCGTGGTGGCCGTCGCACGGGCCGAACACCGCCAGGTAGGCGGAGACCTCGCGCTCGCCGCACTCCCAGCGCCAGCCGCCACCGTTGTGCTCGACCTGCCACACCCACGCCCGGCCGGTCCGGCGGTCGGCCAGACCACCCATCGGCAACCGGCCACCGCTGGACCAGGCGCCTTGACCGGCCAGCACGAACGCGCCCCGGCCGTTGGACATCCGCACGCTCTTGGTGAGGGCCGGCGAGGTCAGCCGCAGCGGTCGGCGCTGCCAGCGGCACTCGGCGAACCAGTCGTTGTCCGCCCACAGCAGGTCGGCGTCGTCCAGCGCACCCTCCCGCGCCGCCGTGAGGCCGCCCACCGCGAGCGAGCTGACCGCCTGCAGGTGCAGGGTGGTGCCACCCTCGTTGCGCAGGACGACCTCGCCGCGCAGCACGGGGACGCCGTCCGGCGAGCCGTAGACCACCTCGGCGACCAGGCCGGTCTCCGGGTCGACGAGTTCGACGGTGAGCGCGTGCCAACCGTCCTCGTGGGTCGAGCGGTGCGCCCGGTAGCGGAGCCGCTCGCCGATCGTGGAGTGGATGAAGCGGTTGCCCGACCACCAGCGGCCGTGGCCCACCGTCGTCACGGCCACCAGCGGCACCGCCGCGCCCGGGTCGTGCGGGTCCGGTGCGTCACCGGGCGAACCGAGCCGGGTCAGTCGGACGGCACCGTCCTCGGCGATGGCGAACTCGGCCGCCAAGGTCTCGTGCCCCCACTGGATCACGCGCGGTTCGTCGGTCACGATGACTCTCCCGTGTCGAAGCGCTTGAACAGTCGCGTTGAGACTAACCACGCACATTGACCTTCAACAAGGGCTCCAACAGCGCGAATACTCGTTGCCGTCACACGATTGACATACCAGTGGCGCACATGCGAACGTCGAAGCGCTTCACTCCCCGTGCCACCCCGGAGGACTCCCCCATGCCGTTGACGGACTCCCCGCAGGACGAGCTGGCCCGCTACCGCCCGGATTCGAGCCCACCACCGGACTTCGACGCCTTCTGGGAGCACACCCTCGCGACGGCACGCGCCCGCGGCGGCGCCGTGAAGGTCGAGTCGGTCACCGACCGGCACCTGCTGCGCACCGTGGACGTGGACGACATCCGGTTCCCGGGCTGGAACGGCGAACCGGTGGCCGCCTGGCTGCTGCGCCCGCGCGGCGCCGAAGGCCCGCTGCCCGTCGTCGTGACCTACATCGGCTACAGCGGAGGTCGCGGCCTGCCCACCGACCACCTGCTCTGGTCCGCCGCCGGGTACGCGCAGCTCGTCGTCGACAGCCGCGGCCAGGGCCACGACACGCCGGACACGACGGAAGGCCAGGGCACGCAGTGGGCCTCCGGGTTCATGACCCGCGGCGTCGAATCCCCCGAGCACTACTACTACCGGCGTCTGATGACCGACTGCGTCCGCGCCGTGGACGCGGTCGCCGACCTGCCCGGGGTGGACCAGCGACGGGTGATCGTCGCCGGCGGCAGCCAGGGCGGCGGCCTCGCGCTCGCCGTCGCGGGACTGGCGCCGGGAAGCGTGGCCGCGGTCATGCCGGACGTGCCCTTCCTGTGCCACTACCGGCACGCGGCGGAGGTCAGCGGTGAAGGCCCGTACGAGGAGCTGGTGAAGTACCTGCGGTGGCACAGCCGCCAGCACGTGGAGCGGACCTTCGCCACGCTGTCCTACTTCGACGGTGTGCACTTCGCTCAACGGGCGACGGCGCCCGCGCTGTTCAGCGTCGGCCTGATGGATCCGATCTGCCCTCCCTCCACCGTGTACGCCGCCTTCAACCACTACACGGGCGAAGACCGGACCATGACGGTGTGGCCCTTCGCCGACCACGGCGGCGGCTACGGCTCCAACCCCGCCGTGCAACTGGCCTGGCTGCGCGAACGCGGGCTCGGCGCGCCGGCCTGATCACGGCCCGACGGCGGGCGGACGCTGTCCCGCGGCACCAGGGTCGGCGCGATGGTGCGCTGCGGGTCGCCGACGTCGTGGCCGCCGACCTGGGCCAGCAGCAGGTCCAGCGCTTCCTTGGCCACGGCGTCGAAGTCCGGCCGGACGGTCGTCAACGACGGGATCAGGTAGCCGGCCTCGGGCACGTCGTCGAAGCCGACCACGCTCACGTCGTGCGGCACCCGTCTGCCGTGCTCGCTCATCGCGCGGAGGATGCCGAGCGCCAGGTGGTCGTTGGCCGCGAAGACCGCGGTCACCTCGGGCATCCGCGCCAGCCTCCGCCCCGCCCGGTACCCCGACGCCGCGCTCCAGTCCGCGGGCAGCGGCGGCGGCGCCTCCACGCCCGCGTCCGCCAACGCCGACCGCCAGCCGCGCACGCGACCCGCGCTGTCGAACCAGTCCGGCGGGCCGGAGACGTGCCACACCGTGCGGTGGCCCGCGTCGAGCAGGTGCCGGGTGGCGGCGTAGGCGCCCGCCTCCTGGTCGACCGTCACCAGCGGGGTGGACCGCTCCGGGTCGCCGTCCACCATCACCAGCGGCACGTCGGGCGGCACGGCGTCGACCGCGTCGCTCACCGACGCCGTGGGCGCGATGACGACGATGCCCGCCACCCGCTGGTCGCGGTGCCACTCCAGGGCGCTGGTGACGGACGCGCGGTCCGCCACGTCGACCCGGTGCGCGGTCACCACGAACCCCACTTCGGCCGCCGCCTGCTCGAACGCCGCCACCAGCGAGACCGGCCCGTACAAGGTGGAGTTCTGCGCCACCACGCCGATCAGCTGCGAGCGGCCCGTCACCAGGGCGCGGGCCACCCGGTTCGGCCGGTAGCCCAGCTGGTCGATCGCCGCCTGGACCCGCATCCTGGTCTGGTCCCGGACGTACGGGTGCCCGTTGAGCACCCGGGACACCGTCTGGTGCGAGACCTGGGCGAGCCGGGCGACGTCCGCCATCGCGGGCGGGTGGAAGGCGCTGTTGCCCACTGCCGTCCCCCTCTGCGTGGTGCTCGCGCGCCACAGTTCCGTCGACGCGCGGCACCCGGAGAGCCGGACCGCGGACGGCAAGGGTCCGCGGTCCGGCGCGTCGGGTGCCGTGCCGAGGCGTGGAGCAGGAGCCCCGCTCCACGCCGGTGGTCAGGTGACCGGGGTCAGGCAGCCGTGCAGGTGGAGCTGTTGAGGGTGTACGCGGTCGGTTTGGCCGTGTTGCCGGTGTGGGTGGCCTGGAAGCCGATGCTGACCGACCCGCCGGGTGCGATGTCGGCGTTGTAGGAGACGTTCCTGGCCGCCACCTGCCCGGAGGACGGCGAGTAGCTCGCGTTCCAGCCGGAGGTGATGGTCTGCCCGCCGGGCAGGGTGAACGCCAGCGACCAGCCGCTGACGGGCGTGGACCCGGTGTTGGTGATGGTGATGTCCGAGGTCAGCCCGTTGCCCCAGGCGTTGACGGTGTTGGTGACCCGGCAGGAGCCGCCCGGCGCCGAGGTGGTCGTGGTGGTGGTCGTGGTCGTGGTGGTCGTCGTCGGCATACCGGAGCCCTTGGCCAGGTAGACGACGGTGCCGTGGGCGGGCACGGTGGCGGAGATGCCGTCGCTCCCACTGCTGATCGCGTTCGTCCAGGCGTCCCGCAGGGTGATCGACACGCCTTCCAGGCCGATCATGTAGCCGGCGGTGCTGACCGTGGTCGGGGTGGAGCCCTGGTTGAACAGGGCGACCGCGACCTCGCCGGTGGACAGCCGCTTGGCCAGCACGCGGCGGGTGCCGTCGTTGGAGATCTGCACGGCCTGCAACCCGAGCGGGTCCTGGTTGATCCCGATGAGGTTGGCGTTCTTCAGGATCGTCTGCGTGGCGGCGTCCATGTTCCGCAGGTCGTTGCCCGCGATGAGCGGCGAGGCCATGATCGCCCACAGGGCGAAGTGGCTGCGCATCTCGGTGTCGTTCATGCCGCCGCGGCCGACTTCCATCATGTCCGGGTCGTTGAACGCGCCGGGCTTGGCGTAGGAGGCCAGGGGCACGGTGACGTTGACGATGTTCTGGACGCCCATCGGGTAGCCGTTGGTCTGCCCGGTGTCCCACTTGTTGGTGATGTCCTCGGTGGTGCGCCACATGTTCGCCACGTCGCCCCAGTTGCGCCGGGGCCCGGTCTTGTCGTGGATGCTGTTGGAGTTGATGCTGTAGACGATCGGGCGGCCGGTGGCGCGCAGCGCGTCGCGCATCTTCGCGAACGCGCGCACCTGGTCGTCCATCGTCCCGCTGGGCGAGCACCAGTCGTACTTGAGGAAGTCCACGCCCCACGCGGCGAACTGGCGGGCGTCCTGCTCCTCGTGGCCCAGCGCACCGGTCGAACCGGGGTAGGAGTTGAAGTACTGGGCGCACGTCTCGGTCAACGGCGCCTGGTAGATCCCGAACTTGAGGCCCTTGCCGTGGATGTAGTCGCCGAGCGCCTTCATGCCGCTGGGGAACCGGCCCGGGTCGCCCTGGAGGTTGCCCGCCGAGTCCCGGTTGGGGTTCATCCAGCAGTCGTCCACCACGACGTACTCGTAGCCCGCGTCACGCATGCCGGAGTTGACCATCGCGTCGGTCATCTGCCTGATCAACGTCTCGTTGATGTTGCAGCCGAACGTGTTCCACGAGTTCCAGCCCATCGGTGGCGTGCGCGCCACGCCGTTGTCCAGCGCCCTGGCCGGGTCCGGGTCGGCGTTCAGCACCGTCACCATGCCTGCCGCCACCAGCAGGGCCGCGGACACGGCGTGCGCGAAGCGATGTCGCCGGGGGTGTTCCATGGTCTTGGATCCCTTCGCTGTTCGGTGTCGTGGCTCGCGCGACGCGCGGCGGCCCAGCGTCGTCCGGCGGACACCGGCAGGGTCGGGTCGCGGCCTGCGGGGCGACCCCGATTGCCCGTCGAATGTAGCGATGGGCGATTCCGCCGGTCAAAGCTAAATATGTGAGCGCTCACTTTAGCTACGCGCCGTCAAACTGCGTTGAACGGCATTCGACAAGGTCAGATAACCACAGCTCAGGAACTTGCGCGAGCACATTGCTCCATCCAGCGCACGCACTGGAGCATTTCCCGAAGCGCGGCCCTTGTGAGCGTCAACAATGTGGTGCGACACTGACTCGCGCCAGACTCGCGGAACGCGCGGCGTGCGCCGTTCCGCGGAACTCCGCCGGCCCGCGCTCGCACCGCGCACGACGCCCGCGCGCCGCCCCGCATCCCGGCGACCCGGCGGTGCCGGACCGGCAGACCGGTTCTGCCCATCCCACCCGTCACGCGCGGCGGGTGCCTTTCGGTGAAGGTGTCGAAGATGAAGCTGACAGCGAGGTCAGTGTCACGAGTGGTGCTCGCGGCGACGTTGATCGCCACCACCACGGGCGGCGTCGCGTTCCTCGCGACCACGTCCGCGAGCGCCGCGACCACCCTCGGCGCGTCCGCGGCCCAGAGCGGTCGCTACTACGGCGCGGCCGTCGCGGCCGGCCGGCTCGGCGACTCCACCTACGTCGGGATCCTGAACCGCGAGTTCAACATGGTGACGGCCGAGAACGAGATGAAGATGGACGCCACCGAGCCCAACCAGAACCAGTTCAGCTTCGCCAACGGCGACCGCATCGTGAACCACGCGATCGCCCAGGGCAAGCGCGTGCGCGGCCACACCCTGGCCTGGCACTCGCAGCAACCGCGGTGGATGCAGGGCATGGAGGGCTCGGCGCTGCGCTCCGCGATGGTCAACCACATCAACCGGGTCGCCTCCTACTACCGGGGCAAGATCTACGCCTGGGACGTCGTCAACGAGGCCTTCGCCGACGGCGGTGGCGGCGGTCGCCGTGACTCCAACCTGCAGCGCACCGGCAACGACTGGATCGAGGTCGCCTTCCGCACGGCCCGCGCGGCCGACCCGGGCGCCAAGCTCTGCTACAACGACTACAACACCGACAGCTGGGCCGCCGCCAAGACCCAGGGCGTCTACCGGATGGTGCAGGACTTCAAGGCCCGCGGCGTCCCCATCGACTGCGTCGGCCTCCAGTCCCACTTCGGCACGAGCATCCCGAGCGACTACCGGACCACCATCGAGCGCTTCGGCGCGCTCGGCGTCGACGTGCAGATCACCGAGCTGGACATCGCCGGTTCCGGCACCCAGCAGGCGGACAACTACCGCCGCATGACCCAGGCGTGCGTGGCCGTCCCGCGGTGCACCGGCATCACCGTGTGGGGCATCCGCGACACCGACTCCTGGCGCTACCCCGGCGACTCGCCGCTGCTGTTCGACGGTTCGGGCAACAAGAAGCCCGCTTACAACGCCGTCCTCGAGGTGCTGAACGCCGCCTCGCCGACCACCACCACTACGACCACGACCACGACGACAACCACGACCACCACCACTACGACCACGTCGAACCCCGGCACCGGCGACTGCACCGCGACCGCGACGCTGAACAGCTGGAACGGCGGCTTCGTCGCCAACATCAAGGTCACCGCGGGTTCGTCGGCACTCCGCGGCTGGTCGGTCTCGGTGGCCCTGCCGTCCGGCGCCACCGTCACCAACCAGTGGAGCGCCAACCGCAGCGGCACCACCGGCACCGTCGCCTTCACCAACGTCGACTACAACGGCTCCGTCGCGGCGGGCCAGTCGGTGGAGTTCGGCTTCCAGGCCACCGGCAGCGCGACCGGTCTCGCCCCGACCTGCTCGGCACGCTGAGCCGCGGCCGCCGGTCGACGCCTCGTCGTCGACCGGCGGCCACCCCCGCCACGCCACGTCCATCCCAGTCCTCCTCGACCGGACCCGATCGACTTTCCTCGCGTGATCGTGCGGGTTCCCCGTATGGTCTCAACGGAGATCTCCTAGTTCCGGCGAAGGGATCACCTGATGACGAGGCAGCACAACGACGTGACCGGCCGCTTTCCTTCCAGCCGACACCTGCCACCACCCGAAGTCCGACCGCTGCCGGAGGCACCGGCCTCCACGTGGCGGATCATCGGACCGGGAGTGGTCGCCGCGGGCGTCGGACTGGCGTCCGGCGAGTTCATCCTCTTCCCCTACATCGCTTCCCAGGTCGGCCTGGTGTTCGTCTGGGCGGCTCTGGTGGGTCTGGCCACCCAGTACTTCCTGAACATGGAGATCGAGCGGTACACGCTCGCCACCGGCGAGACCGCGCTGACCGGTTTCAGCCGCTTCTGGCGGCACTGGGGGCTGGTGTTCGCGGCGCTGACCATGCTGGCGAACCTGTGGCCGGGCTGGGCGACCAGTTCGGCGACCATGGTCACCTACCTGTGGGGCGGCAACGTCCGCTGGATCTCCGTCGGGATGCTGCTCGCCATCGGGCTGATCCTCACGCTGGCGCCCGTGGTGTACGTGGCGCTGGAGCGGACGGAGATGCTGAAGGTCGCGGCGGTGCTGGTGCTGCTCGCGGTCGGCGCGGTGGTCGCGATCTCGGCCGACACCTGGGCGGCCGTGCCCACCATCGTGACCGACGCGAGCATCCCGATCAACCCGCTCGGGCTCGCGTTCCTGACCGGCGCGCTCGCGTTCGCGGGCGCCGGTGGCGGCCAGAACCTGGTGCAGAGCAACTGGATCCGGGACAAGGGCTTCGGCATGGGCAAGTACGTGCCGCGCATCAAGAGCCCGGTGACCGGCAAGCCGGAGGCCGCGCCGAGCACCGGGTTCATCTTCGAGCCGACCGACGAGCACCTGACCCGGTGGCGCGCGTGGTGGCGGTTCGCGAACCGCGAGCAGCTGTACACCTTCGTGCTGATCACGTTCCTGTCCATCATGTTCACCTCGCTGCTCGCCTACGCCACCGTGTACGGCAGGCCGGGTCTGCCGAACAACATCGGGTTCCTGCGGATCGAGGGCGAGGTGCTGAAGGAGACGGTCGGCGCCTGGTTCGGCACGCTGTTCTGGGTGGTCGGCGCGTTCGCGCTGTTCGCCGCGGCGCTGGGCATCGTGGACTACTCCAGCCGCCTCGTCGCGGACGTGATCAAGACCGCGTACGCCAAGAACGTCAAGGAGAGCACGCTCTACTTCGCCGTCGTGTGGGTGCTGGTGCTGGTGGGCTGCGTGATCGTGCTGGCAGGTCTCGGCCAGCCGCTGATCCTGCTGGTGATCTCCGCGTGCGTGGGCGGCCTGATGATGTTCATCTACTCCGGCCTGCTGATCGTCCTCAACCGCAAGGCGCTGCCCGCGCCGATCCGCATCCGCGCCGGCCGCATGGCCGCGCTCGGCTGGTCGGTGCTCCTGTTCGGCGCGCTGAGCATCATGACGATCATCGAGCAGACCGGCAAGCTGTTCGGCGACTAGCGCGGGTTCACTCGTGGTTGAGGGCGCCGGACCGGAACACGGCCAGTTCGACGCCGTCGAACCCCGCCGCCCGGACGACCTCGGTCAGCGCGGGCGCGATCTCGGGGCGTTCGAGGAGGTGCGGGTCGAGTTCGACCCGCCCGGTGTCCCCGAGGTCGCGCACGCGCAGGTCCCTGGTCGGCGCGCCCGCGTCGGCGAGCCACGCCCGGACTGCCACCTCGGCGCGTTCCACCCTGGCCAGGCGGGCGGGGGTGATCGCGATCCCGTAGCGCACCCGGCTCGCCAGGCACGGCATCGCCGGTTTGTCCCAAGTGGACAGGTCCCAGTGGCGGCTGACCGCGCGGACGTCGGCCTTGGTCATCCCCAGGTCGCGCAGCGGTGTGCGCACGCCGATCTCGTCGCCGGCCCGGATGCCGGGCCGGAACGGGTCGTGCGCGTCGTCGGCGTTCACGCCGGTCGCCACCGAGGCGAGGCCGTGCTCCCGTGCGACGGCGGTGATGGTGTCCAGCACGGTGGACTTGCAGAAGTAGCAGCGGTCCCGACCGTTGGCCGCGTACGACGGGTTGTCCAGCTCGGCGGTCCCGGGCGCGAGGTGCCGCACGCCGAGGCGGTCGGCGAACGCGACCGCGTCGGCCAGCTCGGCGGTGGCCAGGCTCGCGGAGTCGGCGGTCACGGCGAGCACCGCGTCGGGTCCGAGGGCGCGCGCGGCGGCGGCGAGCACGAGCGCGGAGTCCACGCCGCCGGAGAACGCCACGGCGACGGGACCGACCGCCGCCAGGTGTGCCACGAGCCGTGCCGCGGCGGTGTCGGTGTCCATCAGTGCTCCTCGGGGCTGTCGGCGGCGGTGCTGTCTGCGGAGGTGCTGTCTGCGGAGGTGCTGTCGGCTGCTGTTTTCTCGGCGGCCTCGGCGAGCACGGCGCGCAGCGGCAGGCCCGTCCGCCGGGCGACGGTGACGGCGTCGTCGTACTCGGGCTTGCCGTGGTGCGGTCCGTGCTTGCGGCGCACCGGCATCCCGCGGACGTGCACGGTGTCGGCGGTCCGGGGCAGGGCGGTACGCCGCACGGTCGCCCGCCGCACGCCGAGCGTGCCGGTCTCGACGAGCATCCGCCGCTCGATCCCGTCGGCGGCCTCCGGTTCGACCAGCGCGTGCAGCACGTGCCCCGGCCTGCCCTTCTTCATCGTGGCGGGGGTGATCCAGCTGTCCAGCGCGCCCGAGTCGAGCAACAGGGCGACGACGTACCCCAGCACCTCGCCCGTGACGTCGTCCAGGTTGGTCTCCAGCACCACCAGGTCACGGACGTCCACAGTCTCCCGCTCCACGGCCTCCCGGTCGGCGGCCACGCGGTCGCCGAGTCGGACCACGGCCACGTTGGGTCGGTCGGGCAGCGTCCTGGTGCCCACGCCGTAGCCGGTGGCCGTCAGCCGCATCTCCGGAGCCAGGCCGTAGTCGGCGCCGATCGCGAGCAGCAGCGCCGCGGCGGTCGGCGTCACGGTCTCGCCGGACAGGGTGGTGCCCACGACGCGCGCGCCCCGCAGCAGCGCCGAGGTCGCCGGGGCCGGACAGGGCAGCACACCGTGCGCCGTCCGGACCGACCCCGCGCCGATCGGCAACGCCTCGCAGTGCACGGCCCGCACGTCCAGCGCGCGCAGCGCGGCGGCCACGCCGACGATGTCCACCAGCGTGTCGTGACCGCCGAGTTCGTGCAGGTGCACCTGATCGGGTTCCTCGCCGTGCAGCCGTCCCTCGACCTCGGCGATCGCCCGCAGCGCGGCGACCGCGGTGTCCGCGACCGCGCGGTCCCGCACCCGGCCCGCCATGGCGATCAGCTCGCCCGCCTTGCGGCTCGTCGCGTCGTCGGACACCGACACGACGGCCCGGCGGCCGGTGAGCCCGTGGGTGAGCACGGGGTCGACGGCGAGGTCCCAGCCGGTCAGGCCGGTGTCGGCGACGGCCGCCCGGATCGCGTCCAGCGGCGCGCCCGCGTCCACCAGCGCGGCCAGCAGCATGTCACCGGCCAGCCCGGTGAACGGCGAGATCACGCAGACCCGGCTCACCGCTTCCGCCCCACCACGCGGGCCAGCCGGAACGCGGCCATCGCCGCACCGAACCCCGAGTCGATGTTCACCACGGTGATCCCCGCCGCGCAGGACGCGTGCATCGCCAACAACGCGGTGATCCCCTCCAGACCCGCGCCGTAACCGGTCGAGGTCGGCACGGCCACCACGGGGCACGCCACCAGACCGCCGATCGCGCTGGCCAGCGCGCCCTCCATCCCCGCCACCACGATCACGGTGTCCGCCGCCCGCAGCCGGTCCTGCTCGGCGAGCAACCGGTGCAGCCCCGCCACGCCCACGTCGGTGACCGTGGTGACGTCCAGACCGGCCGCGGCGGCCACTGCGGCGGCCTCCCGCGCCACCGGCAGGTCCACCGTGCCCGCCGCGGCCACCACCACGCCGAACCCGGTCGACGCCGCCGGACGCCACACGAGCAGCCGGGCCGCGCTGTCGTACGAACCGTCCGGCACAGCGGCCAGCACAGCCGCCGCCGCGTCACCGTCCACGCGCGTGGCCAGCACCGGACCGTCGTTGTGCCGCAACAACGTCCGCACGATCGCGATGATCTGCTCGGGCGTCTTCCCGCTGCCGTAGATCACCTCGGGCAGCCCCTGGCGCGCCTCGCGATCGACGTCGACCTTGGCGAACCCGAGGTCGACCACGTCCGGTCCGGCCACGTTCATCCTCCTTGCGCGACGAGGGCAGGCGCGCGCGTGCCGTCTTCGCGCAAGATCACGTCGCCGCCTCCAGCGCGTCGAGTTCCGCCCACAGCGCGTCCGTGATCACCGTAGCGGCGTGCGCGGTGTTCTCGGTGACTTCCCGCGCGCTTCGGGCGCCGACGACGACGCTGGTCACCGCCGGGTGCCGCAGCGGGAACCGCAGCGCGGCGGCGGCCAGCGGGACGCCGTGGGCGGCGCAGCGCTCGGCCAGGGCCCGGACGCGCCGCCACACGTCGTCCGACGCGGGTGCGTAGTCGTAGGTCGCGCCGGGGGCCGGGTTCGCGAGGATGCCGCTGTTGAAGACACCGCCGACGATGACGCCCACCTGCCGCCGCTCGCACAGCGGCAGCAGGTCGTCGGCCGCGCCGCGGTCCAGCAGGGAGTACCGGCCGGCCACGAGCACGCAGTCGACGTCGGTCTCGGCGACGAACCGGGTGAGCATCGCGGTCTGGTTCATGCCCGCGCCGATCGCCCGCACCGCGCCCTCGGCGCGCAGCCGCTCCAGCGCCGGGTACGCCCCCGTGACCGCCTCCTCCCAGTGGTGGTCCGGGTCGTGGATCAGCACGATCTCGAAGGTGTCCAGGCCGGACCGCTCCAGGCTCTCCGAGAGCGACCGGTAGATCCCTTCGGCGCTGTAGTCGCGCACCCGCACCACGCCCTGCTCGTCGGGAAAGCCCTCGCCGCCCGCCGGTGCCTCACCCGGCACCAGCAGCCGACCGACCTTGGTCGACACGGTGAACTCCGCACGGGGTCGGGCGGCCAGGAACGGGTTGAGGCGCCGTTCGGCCAGTCCCGCGCCGTAGTGGGGTGCGGTGTCGAAGTAGCGGATGCCCGCCTCCCACGCCGTCTCCAGCGTGGCGGCGGCCTGCTCCTCGGCGACCGCCGAGTACAACCCGGCCAGCGGCGCGGTGCCCAGGCCGAGCCGGGTAACGGTGACGCCGGAGCGGCCGAGCGGCACCCGTTCGGCGAACCACGGCGTCGTCATCAGGCCTGCCCGTCGACGACGGGCAACACGCCGCCGACCGCCAGGAACGCGCCGTCGATGTCGGCCGTCAGCGGGGTCGGGTCGTGGGCGACGGCGTGGGCGTCCAGGACGGCGGGCGGTTCCGCGCCCGCCGGGCCCACGCGCAGCAGTCTCATCGGGTTCTCCTCACCGCGGGCACGTCGGGTGCTACCGGCCGGCTGGCCGGAGGTCGGCGTCCCGGTCCACGTGCTCGCGCAGCCAGCGCTCGGTGGTGCTGATGTGCACGAGGGCGGCGGCCTGCGCGAGGGTGGAGTCCCGGTCGACCAGGGCGTGGTAGATCGCCTCGTGCTCGGCCAGGGTGCGGCTCGCCGCGTTGTCGTCTACCAACCCGCGCCAGACCCGGGCGCGGACGGTGGGGCCGGAGATGCCTTCGAGCAGGGTGGTCAGCGTGGCGTTGCCGGTGGCGGCCACGACCGCCCGGTGGAACGCGGCGTCGTGCTTGTTCAGCAGCTCCACGTCGTCACGGGCCATGCGCATGGCGTGGAGGTGGCGCTCGACCTCGGCGAGTTCCGCCGCGGAGATGCGGGTGGCGGCGAGCCCGGTGGCGACCGGCTCGAACAGCCTGCGCACCTCGGTCAGCTCCAACAGCGTGTCGCCGCGGAGCAGCGCCACCGCGGACGCGATGCTGCCGAGCAGCACCTCCGGCTCCAGGCTGGTCACGTAGGTGCCGTCGCCCCGCCGGATCTCCAGCACCCGTGCGACCACGAGCGCCTTGACCGCCTCCCGCATCAGGTTCCGCGACAGGCCCAGCTCGGCGGCCAACTGCTGCTCCGGCGGGAGTTTGGACCCCGGTGGCAGCTCACCCGACTGGATCATGTCCCTGATGCGGTCTATCGCCTGGTCGGTCAGTGACATTCGGTGGTTCTCCCGGGAAGTGGCGGGCGCGCCGGGGCAGGCTAGCAATACATCCCACCTCCGGGAAAGAGATGGGATGTATCGCCGAAGCGGCAGGCGACCAGAAGACTGCCATCACCAGCCAAGACGCGGATCTCCCTGACCCAATTGGCCGTCCGGTCTGGACATCAGCCTGCGGGCAACCTATAAATCCATCCCATGTCCAGGCGTGATTCGTCGCACCGCGGACATGCCAGCGACACACGACGAGGGGTGGTTGCCATGCCGTCGAACCAACGCCTGGCCGCTCGACCCGGAAGTGCCGGGCACGATGACTGAGCTGATCACCGCCGTCGACGCGGTCGACGTGCGGTTCCCGACGTCGCTCGAACTCGACGGCTCCGACGCGATGAACCCCGAGCCCGACTACTCGGCCGCCTACGTCACCATCCGCACCAGCGACGGCGCCGCGGGCCACGGGCTCGCGTTCACCGTGGGACGGGGCAACGACGTCGAGGTCGCCGCGGTCCGGGCGCTGGCCCCGCTGGTCCTCGGTCTGCCCGTGGACGAGGTGCTCGGCGACCTGGGCGCGTTCTCGCGGAGGCTGACCGGTGACAGCCAACTGCGCTGGCTCGGCCCCGAGAAGGGCGCCATCCACATGGCCGCCGCCGCCATCGTCAACGCCGTCTGGGACCTGTACGGGCGGCGCGAGCAGAAGCCGGTCTGGCAACTGCTCTCCGAGCTGTCCCCCGAGCAGCTGGTCGACCTCGTCGACTTCCGCTACCTCGACGACGCGCTCACCCGCGACGAGGCGCTCGACATCCTCCGCCGCGCCGAACCCGGCCGCGCCGAACGCGCCGCGCACCTCCTGGAGCACGGCTACCCCGCCTACACCACGACACCGGGTTGGCTCGGCTACGACGACGAGAAACTCGTGCGCCTGTCCGAGGAAGCCGTCGCCGACGGGTTCACCCAGATCAAGCTGAAGGTCGGCGCGGACCCCGAGGCCGACGTGCGCCGCCTGCGCCTGGCCCGCGAAGCGGTCGGACCGGACATCAGGATCGCCGTCGACGCCAACCAGGCGTGGGGCGTGCGGCAGGCGATCGACTGGATGGCCCCGCTCCTGCCGTACGACCCGTACTGGATCGAGGAGCCCACGTCGCCCGACGACATCCTCGGCCACGCCGCCATCCGCCGGGCGCTGACGCCGGTCAAGGTCGCCACCGGCGAGCACACGCACAACCAGGTGATGTTCAAGCAACTGCTCCAAGCGGGTGCTCTCGACATCCTGCAACTCGACGCCAGCCGCACCGCAGGCGTCACCGAGAACGTCGCCATCCTGTTGCTGGCCGCCAAGTTCGGCATCCCCGTCTGCCCGCACGCGGGCGGCGTCGGGTTGTGCGAGATGGTCCAGCACCTGGCTATGTTCGACTACGTGGCCGTCAGCGGAACGACCGAGGACCGCGTCATCGAGTACGTCGACCACCTGCACGAGCACTTCACCGACCCGGTGCGGATCCGCCGCGGCCACTACCTCGCCCCCACCGCGCCCGGCATCAGCGCCGAACTGCACCCCGCGTCCATCGCCGCCCACCGCTTCCCCGACGGGCCCGTCTGGAACCGGCAGGCCACCGCATGACCGCGCCCGAACCGGCCGCCGTCGACGGCGGCACGAGCGGCCTGCGCACCCGTCACCGCACCACGACCGCAGCCTCCGGCTCCCCGCACCACACCGCACGCTAGGAGACCCGCCGTGCAGACCAAGACCCGCGCCCGCCTCGCCGCTTCCGTCGTCGTCGCCGCCGTGCTCAGCGCCTGCGCCGGCCCGGACGCCGGATCGGGAGCAGGCGGACCGGTGGTCGGCGTCGACTACCCCCGGTCCGACACCGACTTCTGGAACTCCTACATCAAGTACAGCCCCGAGTTCGCGAAGGAACTCGGCCTCGAGCTGAAGACCACCAACTCGCAGAACGACGTCGCCAAGCTCACCGCCAACGCGCAGACGTTCATCAGCCAGGGCGTCAAGGGCGTCGCGATGGCGCCGCAGGACACCGCGGCCATCGCGCCCACCCTGGACCAGCTGGCCGCGAAGAAGATCCCGGTCGTCACCGTGGACACCCGACCCGACACCGGGAACGTGTACATGGTGGTCCGGGCCGACAACCGCGCCTACGGCGAGAAGGCGTGCCGCTTCCTCGGCGCCAAGCTCGGCGGCAAGGGCAAGGTCGTGATGCTCCAGGGCGACCTCGCCTCGATCAACGGCCGCGACCGCACCGAGGCGTTCAACGACTGCATGAAGGCCAACTACCCGGACATCACGGTCTTCGGCGAGGCCACGAACTGGGACGGCGCGGTCGCCGCGCAGAAGCTCCAGACCGACCTCACCGCCCACCCGGACATCAAGGGCGTGTACATGCAGTCCAGCTTCGCCCTCGCCGGCACCCTCCAGGTGCTCAAGCAGAAGGACCTGCTGGTCGGGCCGGAGGACCCCAAGCACGTCTTCGTGGTCTCCAACGACGGCATCCCCGAAGAGCTCACCAGCATCGCCGAGGGCAAGATCGACGCCACCGTCTCCCAGCCGGCCGACCTCTACGCCAAGTACGCCCTGCACTACCTCAAGGCCGCGATCGACGGCAAGACGTTCGCCCCGGGCAAGACCGACCACGACAGCACCATCATCCAGGTCCGCGACGGCGTGCTGGAGGACCAGCTCTCCGCTCCCCTGGTGACGTCCGACGGCGGCACCTACGACGGCGTCCCCAGCCTCAAGAGCGACGACCAGTCCTTGTGGGGCAACAAGCTCGGCTGATCGGAAGGGCGAGACGCGAGATGTCCACGACTGCGCCCGTCGCCGAGGCGACGGGGATAACGAAGCGGTTCGGGTCCACGGTGGCCCTGCACGAGGCGTCGATCAGGATCGACGCCGGGCAGACCCACGCCCTGGTCGGGCGCAACGGTGCGGGCAAGTCGACGCTGGTGTCCATCCTCACCGGGCTCCAGCCGGCGGACGCGGGCTCGGTGACGTTCGGCGGCGAGCCCGCGCCGCGCCTCGCCGACCGCGACGCCTGGCGGCAGCGGGTGGCGTGCGTCTACCAGAAGTCCACGATCATCCCCGAGCTGACCGTCGCCGAGAACCTCTTCCTCAACCGGCACGACCGCGGCGCCGGCGGGCTGATCAGCTGGAAGACGGTGCGCGCCAAGGCGAGGGACCTGCTGGACACGTGGTCGGTCGACGTCGACGTGCGCACCCCCGCGCGCGAGCTCGACGTCGAGCAGCGGCAGTTCGTGGAGATCGCCCGGGCGCTGTCGTTCGGAGCGCGTTTCATCATCCTGGACGAGCCCACCGCCCAACTCGACGCCGCCGCCATCTCCCGGTTGTTCACCCGGATCAACGACCTCCAGCGCCAGGGCGTCACCTTCCTGTTCATCAGCCACCACCTCCAGGAGATCTACGAGATCTGCGACGCGGTGACGGTGTTCCGCGACGCCAGGCACATCCTGACCGCCGCGGTGGACGAGCTGCCGCGGTCCGAGCTGGTCGCGGCGATGACCGGCGAGGCGGCGGCGGAAGCGGGCAGTCGACGGCGCGGACCGTCGCCGGACGCCGCGGACGTGCTCAAGGTCGACGACGCGGCCCTGCCCGGCGCGTACGAGGACGTGTCGTTCCGCGTCCGCGCGGGCGAGGTCGTCGGTCTCGCCGGCGCGGCGAGCAGCGGCCGCATCGAGATCGCGGAGACCGTCGTCGGGTTGCGCGCGGCCGTCCGCGGCACGGTGGAGATCGCGGGCTCCCGGCCACGGCCAGGAAGCGTGCCCGCCGCGCTGAAAGCGGGCGCCGGGTTCGTCCCGCAGGACCGGCACCGGCAGGGCCTCGTGCCGGAGATGTCCATCGCGGACAACGGAACCCTGACCATCCCGGAACGGCTCGGCCGCGCGGGTTTCATCGACGGCCGCCGCCGGGACGCCTTCGCCCGAGCCATGATCGACAACCTGGCGATCAAGACGCCGGGACCGGAGCTGCCCGTGTCCGGGCTCTCCGGCGGCAACCAGCAGAAGGTCGTCATGGCGCGGGCGCTGGCCAACGACGCCAAGGTGCTGGTGCTGATCAACCCGACCGCCGGCGTCGACGTGCGGTCCAAGGAGTTCCTCCTCGCCAAGGTCGAGGAGATCGCCGAAGCAGGCACCGGCGTGCTCATCGCCTCCGACGAACTCGACGACCTGCGCATGTGCGACCGGGTCCTGGTGGTGTTCCAGGGCCGCGTGGTCGCCGAGACCGCCCGCGGCTGGCACGACCACCAGCTCGTGGCCGCGATGGAAGGAGTGGACCTCGATGCCTGAGACCACGACCGCGGCCGCGGTCACCGGCGACGGCTCGACGGGTGATCCGGCCGGGAAGCGCCCGTCCGCCAAGCCCGCCGGTGGGCGGCGGATCGCCTTCGCCCGCCTGCGCGACCTGGCGCTCATCCCCGCGATCATCGTGATCGCGATCGTCGGCCAACTGGTCAGCCCGGTGTTCCTGCAAGCCGACAACCTGATCAACATCCTGCAGACGATGTCGGAGATCGCCGTCCTGGTCCTGGCCCAGACGCTGGTCCTGATCGTGAAGAAGATGGACCTCTCGCTGGAGTCCACCGTCGGCCTCGCGCCCGGCGTCGCCGCCTGGCTCACCGTGCCCGTCGGCACCGGTCACGGACTGGGTCTGCTGCCGGGCGGCTGGTCGGTGCCCATCACCCTGGCCGTCGGCGTCCTGATCGGCGTCGTCAACGCCCTGTTCATCATCCGGTTCGGGCTGCACGGCTTCATCGTGACGCTGGGCATGCTGATCGTGCTGCGCGGCATCCTCACCGGCATCTCCGGCGGGCAGACGTTCTTCCGCCTCCCGGAGTCGATGCTCTACCTGGGCACGACGCAGTGGCTCGGCGTGCCCGCGTCGGTGTGGCTGTGCCTGATCCTGTTCGCGATCGGCATCGTGGTCCTCGGCTTCACCAGCTTCGGCCGCTCCCTCTACGCGATCGGCGGCAACGTCGACGCGTCGAAGGCGGCCGGCATCCGCACCGACCGGGTGCTCTGGATCGTCATCGTCACCGCCAGCCTGCTCGCGGCCGTCGGCGGCCTGCTGCTGTCCGGCCGGCTGGCCTCGGTCGCCTCCGGCCAGGGCAACGGCTACATCTTCACCGTGTTCGCCGCGGCCGTCATCGGCGGCATCAGCCTCAACGGCGGCAAGGGCACGATGTTCGGCGCCTTCACCGGCATCCTGCTGCTGTTCATGATCCAGAACGTGCTCACGCTCGGCGGCGTGCCCGCGCAGTGGATCGGCGCCCTCAACGGCACGATCATCCTCATCGCCCTCGCGCTGTCCCGCGTCACCGGAGGCAAGGCCCAGGAATAGTTGTCGGGGCCGCCCGGCGCGTTTCCACGGCGCTGGGCGGCCCCGATATCACCCGACCGGGGTCAGGACCTCCACTGCTGGTTGCCCTGGCCCGTGCAGGACCACAGGACGAGCTGGGTGCCGTTGGCGGAACCCCAGCCGTTCGCGTCCAGGCACAGGTTGGACAGCGCGTTGGTGATCGTGCCGTCGGCGTTGACGTTCCACTGCTGGTTGGCGCCGCCGTGGCAGTCCCAGATCGCCACCGGGGTGCCGTCGGCCGAACCCCAGCCGGAGGCTTCCAGGCACTTCGTGCCGTAGACCACCAGCTGCCTGCCCGAGGTGTGGGTCCAGTTCTGGTTGGCGCCGCCGTGGCAGTCCCACAGCTGGACCCGCGTGCCGTTGGTGGTGGTCGCCCCCGGCACGTCCGTGCAACGGCCCGACGGCACGCCGACGATCTGCCTGCCCGCGACGGGGTCGCCGATGCTGCCGGGCACGGCGCGCAGCGCGTTGTACCAGGCCGTGGCCATCTTGTCGTAGCCGGTGGCGGTCGGGTGGACGCCGTCGATCAGGTCGGCGGTGGTGAGCGCGGCGTGCATGTCGACCAGGCGCACGCGCTTGCCCGCGTTGGCCTTGCTCTGCACCATGCCCGGGATCGTGGCGTTGAAGGTCCGGGCGGCGGACTCCTGCCCGGCGTTGGCCAGCGGGATGATCGTCGCGACGAACACGTCGGCGTTCGGCACGGTCGCGGTGATCTTGTCGACCAGGGCCGACAGACGAGCGGGCGCGTTGGCCAGGTCGAAGTTCTGAAGCACGTCGTTGGTCCCGATGTGCAGCAGCACGGTGCGCGGGTTGGTGTTGCGCAGCCAGGTGACGGCGTTCGCGTCGATCTGGTCGATGCGCCAGCCCGGGTGCCCCTCGTGGTCGTGGTCGCCCAACGACTCCGGACCGTTGAACTCCGCGCCGACGAAGTCCACGCGGTAGTTCCCGCCCCCGAACCGCTGCCACAACCCGATGCGGTAGCCGCCCGGCACCTGCGTCCCCTCGGTGATCGAGTCACCCAGCGGCATGACCCGCGTGCCGCCGTTGGACTCCGCGGCCGCCGGCGCGGTGGGCAGCAGCGTGGCGGCGATCAACCCGGCGGCGCAGGCGATGAGCCGCCGTGTCCTTACTCGCATCATGTTCTCCCTGCTCCGCGACAATGTTGCGTTAGCGCTAACATTGATGGGTCGCGGCAGGGTCGTGTCAAGGATCGAGTCCACCTGAGACGGTTGCGCTGACACCCATTTCTCATCGCGACACCAGCGTTTGACACGTTCCATCGTCTTGATAGGACGCCCCGCTTGCGATCACCTGGCCGTGACGTTAGCGTTCACATCTTTCGGCGGGCACCGCCAGGCGCCGGCCATCGACCCCTGCCGACTCCGGTTCCGTCCACCAGGGCGTCGGCCCCGAGGCCATCGGCTCAAAAAATCTCGGACCGGGCGGAAACCTTTCCGGGCGCGGCGGCAACCAGTGGGCAGATCCGAAGAGGACCCAACGCCGGGTTGCCCGGTCCCGACCGCCGCGTGTCGCGCGGCGTGCTCGGGCGCCGTGGCGCCGCCCTGAGCCGTGCGCGAGGCACGGCGGAGTCGAGGAGTGCTGCTATGAGTGAGACCGAGTCCGCCGGCCGGCGCGTGCGCCGGAGAGGTGGCGCGGTGCCGCGCGGACGCGGGCGTCACCGCGGGCGTTGGACGGCGATCGCCGTGACGCTGGGCGTGGCGGCGTTCTTCGGTCCCTACCTGCTGTTCGTGCGGGACGACCCGGAGGCGGTGACGGTCGACGCCGCCGCCTACTACCAGCTCGTCTCCGTGCACAACGGCAACGCGCTGGACGTGGCCGGCGCGGACGACGCGGACGGCGTCCGGATCCAGCAGGAGGCGGTCGCCGCCAGTGCCGCGAGCCAGCAGTGGCGGTTGCAGCCCGTGGACGGCGGCTACCACCAGTTGGTCAACCACAACAGCGGGAAGGTCCTGGGTGTGCCGAACGCCTCGACGGCGCCGGCCAACGTCGAGCAGCAGTCGGACACCGGCGCCACCACCCAGCAGTGGAAGCTCACCGACGTCGGCGGCGGGGCGGTGAAGATCGTCTCGCGCGACAGCGGCCTGGTCCTGTGCGTGAACGACGGCTCCGACGGCCGAGCGGTCGTCCAGTCCCCCGACCGGGGCAGCGCCGACCAGCACTGGAAGCTGGCGCGGGCGGACGCCGTCGCCAAGCCTTCGGCGCCCGCGACGGCCCACGTGCCGAAGCCTTCCCGCAGCACCTCCCCCGCGCCGTCCACACCGGCCGAGCCGGAGACCGGCAAGAACGGCTACGCCTGGCGCAACGTCCAGATCGCGGGCGGCGGCTTCGTCACCGGCTTCGCCTTCAACACCAGCCGCAAGGACTTGCTGTACGCGCGCACGGACGTCGGTGGCGCGTACCGCTGGGACGGCGGGGCCGGCCACTGGGTCCCGCTGACCGACTGGGCCGAGGACTGGAACCTGATGGGCATCGAGAGCGTGGCGACCGACCCGGTCGACCCCGATCGCCTGTACCTCGCGACCGGCACCTACACCAACGACTGGGCGGGCAACGGCGCGCTCCTGCGGTCCACCGACCAGGGCAGGACGTTCCAGCGCACCGACCTGCCGTTCAAGCTGGGCGCCAACGAGGACGGCCGGTCCATGGGCGAGCGGCTCGCGATCGACCCCGCCGACCACGGCACCCTCTACCTGGGCACCCGCAAGAACGGGCTGTGGCGCAGCACCGACCACGGCGTGACGTGGAGCCAGGACGCCGGTTTCCCCGTCAAGGACGGCGGCAGCAGCGGGGTCGGCCTGTCCTTCGTGACGTTCGGGCCCGCCGGCAGCAGGACTATCTACGTGGGCGTCGCCGACAAGACGACCTCGCTGTACCGCTCGACCGACGGCGGCGGCACCTGGCAGGCCGTGCCCGGTCAGCCCACCGGTCAGTTGCCGCACCACGGTGTCCTGTCCGGTGACGGTTCGCTGTACGTCACCTACACCGACGCCCCCGGCCCGAACGGCGTGAAGGCCGGTTCGGTGTGGAAGCACACGCCGGCCGGCGGCGCCTGGCAGGACATCTCGCCGATCCCCGGCACCGGCTTCGGCTACGCCGGGCTGGCCGTGGACCCGCAACGCCCGTCCACGGTGATGGTCACCACCCTCGACCGCTGGTGGCCGTCCGACGAGCTGTTCCGCTCCACCGACGGCGGCGGCACCTGGAAGGCGCTCGGCGCCACGTCGGTGCGGGACGCGTCCGCGGCGCCGTACGTCGGCACCGGCATCGGCCACTGGATGGGCGCGCTGGCCATCGACCCGTTCGACTCCGGGCACGTCCTGTACGGCACCGGGGCGGGTCTGTGGGCCAGCCGGGACGTGACCGCGGCGGACCGCAGTGGCGACACGCACTGGACGGTCCCGGTGAAGGGACTGGAGGAGACCGCGGTCCTCGGCCTGGTCGCGCCGCCCGGCGGCAAGCTGGTCAGCGCGCTCGGCGACATCGGCGGCTTCCGCCACGACGACCTGGACGAGGTGCCGGCCGCGGCGTCGTCCGGGCCGCGCTTCAGCAACACGACCGGCATCGACTTCGCGCAGGCCAAGCCGAACGTCGTGGTGCGCGTCGGCTACAGCGGCGAAGAGCGCGGCGCCTACTCCACGGACGGCGGCGCGACCTGGACGCCGTTCGCCGGTGCGCCGGTGAGCGCGGCGGGCGGCGGCACGGTGGCGATCTCGGCGGACGGCGGCGTCCTGGTGTGGACCGCGGCGGGGCAGGTGCCCCACGTCTCCACGGACCGGGGCAAGACCTGGATGGCGTCCTCGGGCCTGCCCGCGGGCACCGCGGTCGTGGCCGACCGCGCCACGGCGGGCACGTTCTACGCGCTCAGCCGCGGCAAGTTGTTCGCCAGCACCGACGGCGGCCGGAGCTTCACCGCCCGCGCCGGCGGCCTCCCCGGGGGACGCCTCAAGGCGGCTCCCGGCAACCCCGGCGACCTGTGGATCGCGGACGGCGGCGGGCTCGCGCACTCCACCGACGGCGGGGTGAGCTTCCAGGAGGTGGGCGGCGTGCAGGGAGCCGACTCCGTCGGGTTCGGCAAGGCCGCCCCCGGCGCCCGCTACCACGCCCTGTACCTGATCGGGACGGTGAACGGCGTCAGCGGGGTCTTCCGCTCCACCGACGGCGGCGCCGCCTGGGTGAGGATCAACGACGACCGGAACCAGTTCGGCGGAGCCGTCGGCGGTGTCATCACCGGGGACCCCGAGGTGTACGGCCGGGTCTACGTCGGCACCAACGGCCGCGGCGTGCTGTACGGAGAACCGTCCTGACCACGGGACGCGACGTGTCCGTCGGGCCGGCGTTCGCGCCGGCCCGACCGGGCGTCCGGCAGCCGGGTCCGGTGACCGGCCACTGGTCCGCTTCCGCCTCGGAGGGGCGGCACACGGGTGGGGAGAGGGCAGCCGAGAGCCATGCCTCCTGACGACGCGTCGGCGGAGTTCCACGCCTTCTTCCAGCGGCACCACGCCGAGCTGTCCCGGCTCGGCTACCTGCTGACCGGCGAGGCGGACGCGGCCGACGACCTGGCCGCCGACGCCCTGATCGCCCTGTGGCAGCGCTGGGACCGGCTGCGCCAGGCCGACCACCCGCTCGCCTACGCCCGCGGCGTGGTCGCGAACCTGGCGCGGGAACGGATCCGCGGCGCGGTGCGCGAGCGCCGCCGGATCGCGCTGTTCTGGTCACAACGGCCGCAGCAGGCGCAGGACCCGGACGTGGCCGCCGTGGTGGACGTGCGGGCGGCCTTGGACCGGCTGCCGTTCCGCAAGCGCGCCTGCGTCGTCCTCCGGCACGCCTTCGACCTGTCGGAGAAGGACACCGCGCTGGCACTGGGAATATCGGTCGGCGCGGTGAAGAGCCAGACCTCGAAGGGGATGGCCGAGTTGGCACGGATCGTCGGTGCGCACGCGGCCGGCGACGTGGTGGCGGGGAGGAGGAGTCGGTGAACGAGGAGATCAGCAGGCAACTGCGGGAGGCCGCCGAGGCGCACCAGCCCGACCGCGCCCGGGTGCTGGCCCGCGTGCAGCGCGGCATGGCCGGCGCCGCCGTCCGCCCACGGGCGCCCGGCATCGCGCGGTCCTGGCCGAAGGTGGCGCTCGCCGGCGTCGCCGCGGCCGGGATCCTGGCCACCGCCGGGCTCACCGTCGCCGGCGTCGTGCGGACCGCGCCGGCGAACCCGGACAGCGCGACCAGCGCCATCGCCACGTCCCCGAGCGGCACCACCGGCTCCACGGACCCCGCTCGCACCGCCGACAGCGCGGCTCCGCCCGCACAGGGCGTGCCGGACCGGACGACCGCGGGACGGACGACGGATCCGAACCCGGCTTCGCCGCCCGACGACCGGCTCACCGACGGGCCGCTGTCGTCGGAGGGCTCGATCGATCCGCACAGCCACGTCTACTGGTCCCAGAGCAGGCTCGCCCTCACGATCACCCAGCCGCTCACCTCGCTCACCGTGGAGCTGCGCATCGCCCAGACCGGCGGTGTGCAGAGCACCGGCCAGTGGCAGACCGGGCCGGGCGACGACTTCACCATCACCGTGCACGAGGTCGACGGCGTCCTGGTCTACCGCTGGGACCTCGAGCCGGGCCGCACCGCACCGGCCGGGGACCACGTCTTCGCCGCCCAGTACAACCACCCCGAAGGCAAGCGGGAGGCCAAAACCGACACCTACCTCGCGCAGGGCACGGCCGCCGACGGCGCCCACGAGGTCCGGGGCGGCTTCACCACCGGGTGATGATCAGACGGCCGCACGCCTCTCGGCCCGGAACCGGAGGACGGCCCAGCAGGCACCGAGCACGACGAGCGCCCAGACGACGACCTCGGCGACCACGATCGCCGAGGTCGCGGTGAGGTGCGGCCGGCTCGGCACGACGACCACCTGCGCGGCGGCGCCCACCGGCACCGTCAACGCGGCGAGCAGGCCGATCACCCCCGGCCGCCTGATCGCCGCTCCCACCACACCCAGGACCGAGCCGAGCACCAGGCCCGCCACCGACCACATGACCAGCTCCGTCGCGTACAAGGCGAGCGGGTCGCCCAGGACGAGGGAGTCCGTCACGTAGTACGCCACCGTGGCCGCGACCAGCCCCAGCGCCCCGGCCACCGCGCCCCGGGCCCACGTCCCGGCCAGCAGGCCCAGCGCCACCGCCAACGCGGCCCACGCCCAGCCGACGCCCATCAGCAGGCTGAGCACCTTGGCTGCGGCGGCCCAGACCGTGCCCACGAGCGGGCGGCCGAGGTCCCCGTACGGCGACGACAGCGCGTTGACGAGCGACGTGGCCGCCCCGTAGCCCGCCCCCGCCACGAGGCACCCCACCGCGATCTTCATCCCGGCAGGGTATCCACCGCGTGGCCGAGGCGCGGAACACTCCACTCCCCCACCGGGACATCAGCCGACCGTGACGACCCGCGCCCACGCGGGTGGCGCGTCCGGCACGTAGTCGGGATCGTCCTCGCCCGATCGCCCCGGCCTCGGGAACAAGCCCACGACGGTCCGGCACGGCGGACGGGCGTCGGGCCAGGGCGTCTGCCCGTCGGTCAGGGCGACGATCACGTCGGGCCGGGAACCGCCGCGCAGCGCCTTGGCGAACCCGCTGCGCAGGTCCGTACCGCCGCCGCCCACCAGCGGGATCCCCTCGGCACGGCACAGCGGGTGCGTGACGTGGGCGGCGGCGTCGCACGAGATCACCGAGACGAGGTCACGTCGGCCGCCCACCGCGCGGGCGATCGCGGCGATCTCGACGATCGCGCTGCCCAACTCGTCGTCGCTCACCGACCCCGAGGTGTCCACGATGACGCACACCCGAGGCGGCCGGCGCCGCAGGCTCGGCAGGATCACCCCGGGCAGGCCGGCCGACCGGCGCGAGGGCCGGCCGTAGGTGTAGTCCTCGCCCACACCGGGGCCGGACACCGCCGAGCGGACCGCCGCGCCCAGGAGCTCGCGCCACGGCTGCGGCGGGTGGAACGCCTCCCGCGCCCACCGCTGCCAGCCCTTCGGCGCGGTGCCCGGGTGGGCGTTGAGGCCCTGCGCCACCCGGAACCGGACGGCGTCCCGTTCCTCCGCGGTGAGCCCGTGGGCGCCGTCCGGCCCCAGGTCCCAGTCGCGTTCCAGCCCGTCGGCGCCGCTGCCGCAGTCCAGCCAGGCGAACCCGTCGGTGTGCGGTCCGAGCCGGAACTGGCGGAGGTAGTCCTCCATCAGCTCCCCCTCGGGCAGCCTGAGCAGAGCCGGCCGGACGGCGCCCGCGGGTTCGGCCAACCCGTCGCCGAACACGTCGTCGTTGATCTCGCAGTCCGCGGCGATGTTCATCCGCAGCCGCTCGCCCGGCCCGCTCAGCCCGTGCTTCGCCGCGAACCGGTCGCCGCGGCCGTGGTGGTCGCGCAGCAGGTGGGAGACCTCGTGCACCCACACGCCGGCCAGCTCCTCCAACGGGGTGCGATCCACGAACGCCGCCGAGACGTAGCAGCGCCAGTGCCGGTCGACCGCCATCGTCGGCACCCGCCGCGACTCCACGGCGTGCAACGCGAACAACGCCGTCGCCAGGTACGGCCGGCTCCGGACCGCGTGCAACCGGGCGGCGAAGAGCTTCTCCTCGTCCAAGCTCCCCGGCGTCATCGCCGGGCGCCCGCGCCGACCGCCGCACGGTCCGCCCGCCGTGACAGCGACACCGCACCGGCCAGCCGCTCGATCGCCGCCGGCACCTGCCAGTCGTCACGGCGCAGCGCGGCCAGCGTGGCCGCCGGCACGACCACCAGGTCCGGCGCCCCGGTCTCCAGCGCCAGGACCAGCAGTGACCACGCCGCGTCCCAGCGGGACTCGTCCGGCCGCCTGCGCACCGCCTCCACCACGCCGTCGAGCACCGTCTGGCGCAGGTCGCCGCGCTCGGGCAGGACGGCCGCCGCCGGGTCCGCGAGCAACGTCTCGGGGTCCGGCAGGTCCATCCGGTCCAGGCTCGCCAGCAGCTCCAGGCCCGGCCCGTCACCCACCGTGCCCCGCACCAGCATCGACAGCACGTCACGGGAGGCGCCCGCCGCGGTGGCGAACGCGATCAGCCGCAACGCCATGTCCCAACTGCGCGGTGACGGCCACGGACCGCCGCGACCAGCTTCGTTCTTCGGCAACTGGTGCACGAGCCCGGGACGGGCGGCCAGGAGTTCGCACACCGCCCGACGGGCGAACGCGACGGCGTCGGGCAGCCGCGCCGAGTCCAGCCGCGGCAGCTCCGCCCTCGGCCACGTCCCGCCCAGCCCGCGCACCACGACGTCGTGGTCGTGGGCCCACCGCAGGTGGACGAACCGGTTGGCCAGCGGTGGGCTCAGCTCCCAGCAATCGGCCGCGGAGGAACGCGGGTTCGCGGCGGCCACGATCCGGACACCGGGCGGCAGTCGCAGCGCGCCGATCCGGCGTTCGAGCACGACGCGCAGCAAAGCCGCCTGGACGGCGGGCGGCGCGGTGGACAGCTCGTCGAGGAACAGCAGCCCGTGACCGGCCCGGACCAGGCGCACGGCCCAGTCGGGCGGCGCCATCGGCACGCCCTGCACCGCGGGATCGTCACCGACCACCGGCAGGCCGGCGAAGTCGGACGGCTCGTGCACGCTGGCGATCACCGTCGTCAGCGGCAGTTCGAGGGCGTCGGCGAGCTGGTTCAGGGCCGCGGTCTTGCCGATGCCCGGCTCGCCCCACAGCAGGACGGGCAGATCGGCGGACACGGCCAGCGTCAACGCCTCCAGCTGGGTGTCGGCGCGCGGTTCGGTGGTCGTGTCCCGCAGCAGGGCGAGCAGGGCAGCGGCGGTGTCCAGCGGTCGGACGTGGGCCGTTCCGGAGAAAGTGTCCAGGGCAGCAGGCATGGGCGATCACCTTTGGTCTGGTCGAGGCCGTGCGACGGCCAGGGAGGACGAGCGGAGTACAAGAGGTCAGCGGGCAATCGCGTGGCGCGGGTGGGACCGGACGTCACGGCGGCGGGTGTCCCGGGAGGCAGGCCCCGGACCGGAGCCGGCGAGGCCCGCCCGGAACAGCCCGTGGGCCACCCGGCGACGCACCGCCTCCTCCAACTCGTCGCGCAACGCGCCGCTGCGCAGCAGGACGTCCGGTCCGAGCAGCTCTTCGACGGCGGCGAGGGCGCCCGCGGTGTCGCCGTGGTCCAGCAGGGCGCGAACGTCCACAAGGGACTCCGGCTGCCGGTGTGCCACGTCGATCACCCGCAGGCACGGCAACGCGGTGCCGCCCAACGCGACCAGCAGCTCCTCGCGGCGGATCTCGTCGGGGTCGTGGTCCAAGGGGACGAGCACCCCGTCCACCACGCCGATCCGGTGCGTGGCGCCACGGCACTCGACGAGACGCGCATGGTTGGTGTCCGGACCCCGTGAGGTGCCGGCGGGCCGGTGGTCGGGTACGAGTGCCGACGCGACGAGCGGGTGCAGCCGGTCGGCGTCGATCATCCCCGCGCGGAGCAGCTCCAGGTCGGGGAGCACGCGGATCGCGGCGTCGGGCAGGACGGGCCGCTCCCGTCCGCCACCTCGCGGAGGAGCCGCCGTGAGCGTGCCCGTGCCCACGTCCAGCACCAGCCGCCGCCGGGTGCCGAGCCGCACGGTGACGACGCCGTCCGCGCATCCGTCCGCGCGCAGCAGCAACGCCGCCTCCGCCGCCCACCGGTCCACGGCGAAGCCGCTCAGCTGCTCCCGGGCGGGTTCGCCGCCCCCGGACCGCTCCCCCAGCTCACCGGCCCTGCGCACGTCCCACAGGTGGCGGTGCAGGTCGAGGCGGAACCGCCGGTCGGGCCGGGGATGGGGGTGCAGGCCGGCACCGTCCCCCGGCCGGGCGGGCTCCCACAGCGCGAGGCCGATCCGCTGACCGGCAGCCGCCCACGCCGGCGGCGTGCGCGCCACGAGGTGCACCGGGCCGCCGCTGTCGGCCGTGGGTGGGTACCGGGCCAGGGAGACGGTGAGTCCGGGCCGCACCAGGCCGTCCGGAGCGATCCTCGGGAAGTGCCAGCGCAGCAGGTCGGGAGCGAGGTGACGGAGGTCGGCGCGGACCTGTGCGGCGAACTGCCTGCCGTGGGTGCGACCCAGGGCGCGCAGGTTCAGGTCCACGTCGACGCGGGCGGCGGCACAGGCCCCGGCCCAGTCGCCCACCGTCCGGCGGGCGGTCGCTGACTCGATCATGGACGTCGGCACGGCGAACTCGCGCACGTGCGACCAGACAAGGAGGCGGACGTTCTCGTTCGCGGTCAAGGGGCGCATCAGCACTCACCTTGTGCGAACGGAACCCCCGATCTGCTCAAGAAGGTGATCATCACGGCCAGCGTACCAGGATCGTCGGCGGTCGGGTTGAGCCCGCGGGAAGTGGGTGACAGGCTCGTGCTCGTGATCGACGACTTCGCGAAGGAGTACCTGCTCGGCGACCTGCGGGAAATCCGCGAGACGGTGCTCTGGAAGCTCGACGGGCTCGGCGAGTACGACGTCCGCCGTCCCCTGACCTCGACGGGGACCAACCTGCTCGGCCTGGTCAAGCACCTGTCGCTGTCGGAGTCCCGGTACTTCGGCGAGGTCTTCGGCCGACCGTTCCCCGAACCCCTGCCCCGCTGGGACGACATCGGCCGACGCGGCACCGACATGTGGGCGAGCGAGCACGAGACGCGTGAGGAGATCGTCGCCCGCTACCGGCGCGTCTGGGCGCACTCGGACACGACGATCACCGCGCTCGCCATCGACGCACCGGGCCACGTGCCCTGGTAGCCACGTCCCGACGTGATGCTGTTCAACGTCCTGGTCCACGTGCTCACCGAAACCAGCCGGCACGCCGGGCACGCCGACATCCTGCGCGAACAGTTCGACGGCGCGACCGGGACGGTGGTCGGGCAGCCGAACGCGCGGCACGACGCGGCCTTCCGGGAAGCCCGGCGCGCGGAGGTCGAGCGAGCCGCGAGGGCTGCCGCCGAACGGCGCTGAACACCACGCCGTTGGCGCTGGTACTGGACTTCAGCGGTCGTATCGCCGCTGGACTGCGTGCCAGCCCGCGATGACGGCGGGGCCACGCGGTGCGCCGCCCGGTGGTCGGCGGACGTCGAGGGGCCGGTGCTCACGGGCTGGTGGTCGGTGGGCGTCGAAGGGCAGCGCCAGGTGCAGGTGTCGGCGTCGAGGACGTGCCCGGTGTCAGCGGCGGTGTCAGGGTGGTGACCGTTCGGTGTCAGGGCAGGCGGTGATGGTTGTCGCCATGAGCAACTCAACGAGGTTCCACGGGTCGCGATCGGCTCGTCGAGTGGGGGTCGCGGCGCTCGCGGTGGCGCTGGTGACCGGGGTGACGGCAGCCGGTGGCGCGGTGCCGGAGGCGTCGGCCGGGCCGGACCGCCCGGAGCTGCGGCAGGCCGTCCAGTCCTTCGTCGACGCCGGTTTCGCCGGGGTGCAGCTGCGCGTGCACGACGAGCGGGGCGACTGGGTCACCAGCGCCGGGGTGCGTGAGCTGGGCGGGACGGCGAAGCCGCCGACGAACGGGCGGTTCCGGATCGGCAGTGCCACCAAGACGTTCACGGCGACCCTGCTGCTGCAACTGGTGGCCGAGGGCCGGGTCGGGTTGGACGCCCCGGTGGCCGACCGCCTGCCGCGGTTCGGGCTGGACCGGCGGATCACGGCGCGGATGTTGTTGCAGCACACCAGCGGGGTGTTCAACTTCACCGGCGAGTACTACCCCGACGGGACCGTCGTGCCGGGCATCCCCTGGCAGGGCAAGGAGTGGGTGGACCTGCGGTTCCACACCTACCAGCCGGACGAGCTGGTGCGGTTGGCGCTGGCCAGGCCGGCGCGGTTCGAGCCGGGAACGGACTGGAGCTACTCCAACACGAACTACGTGCTGGCCAGGCTGCTGATCGAGGAGGTCGCGGGCCGTTCCTACGCCGAGGAGATGAAGCGTCGGATCCTGCGGCCCCTCGGGCTGCGGGGCACCGTGGTGCCGGGCGCCTCGCCGGAGATCCCCGGCCCGCACGCCCACGGCTACCACCGGTACGAGGACGGCGGCCAGTGGCAGACGGTCGACGTCACCCGCCAGAACCCCACCTGGATCTCCAGCGCCGGCGACATGATCTCGACCACCGAAGACCTCCGGACGTTCTTCTCCGCGCTGCAGAGCGGAAAGCTCCTGCCCGCACCGCTCCTGGCCGAGATGCGCACGCCGCACCCCCGCAGCGAAGGCCTCTTCGGCCGCTACGGCCTCGGGCTCTACGTGCAGGACACGGGCCCGGACTGCGTCGGCACCCTCCTCAACCACAACGGCAGCGTCAACGGCTACGCGGCCCTGATGTACAGCACGCCCGACGGCAGCAGGACCCTGACCGCCTCGATCACCACCGGGGACGCCGAGAACAACCCGGCGGCGGAGTTCCCGCAGGCGTTGAACCGGCTGCTCGACGTGGTGTTCTGCCGCGGATAGACCGCCGGGCGGCTGACCCGGGTCACACCGGCGTCGGCTCGGCCACGGGGAAGGACAGCACGATCGTCAGGCCGCCGCCGGGGGTGTCCTCGGCGGTGATCGTGCCGCCCATCGCGTCGGTGAACCCCTTGGCCACGCTCAGACCCAGGCCGACGCCGGGGATGTTGTCCCGGTCCCCCAGCCGTTGGAAGGGCGCGAAGACGGTGTCCGCGGTGTTCTTCGGCAGGCCGGGGCCGTGGTCGACGACGCGCAACTCGACCTGGTCGCCGTGGGCGCTGGCACGCAGGGCGATCTCGGGTTCGTCGGTGGTGATGCGGCCGTCGCCGTCCACGTCGACGGTGCGGCGCGGGGTGAGCCTGCCGTGGCGCAGGGCGTTGTCCACGACGTTGGCCACGACGCGTTCGAGCAGACCGACGTCGGCGGCGATGGGCGGCAGGTCTTCGGGCACGTCCACGGCGACGGTCGCGCGTTCGTCGATGCCGGCCAGCGCGCGGCCCACGGCCTCGTCGTAGCTGACCGGCCGCAGCCGTGGCGCGACCGCACCCGTGGCCAGGCGTGAGGAGTCGAGCAGGTTGTCGATCAGCCCGGTCAGCCGGTCGGCGGACAGCTCGACGGTTTCCAGCAGGTCCCCGGTGTCCTGGGCGGACAGGCGCAGGTGCGGGTCGCGCAGGCTGCCGATGGCGGCTTTGATCGAGGTCAGCGGGGTGCGCAGGTCGTGGCCGACGGCGGACAGGATCGCGGTGCGCAGTTCGGTGGTCGCCGCCCGGCGTTGAGCGTCGGCGGTCTCGGCGGCCATGCGCTGCTGCCGCAACGCCAGCAGGGCCTGCCCGGCGGCGGCCTCCAACGCCCGCTGGTCGCCGGCGGGGAGCGTGCGGCCGCGCAGCGCGAGGTGGACGTCCGCGGTCACGGGCACGTCGATGTCGGCGTCGTCGGGCTCGTCGCACGGTCGGGGGCCGACGCAGGCGACGCGCTCCCACTCGCCGTCGTGGCGCTCCAGCAGCGCCACCGACTCCAGGCCGAAGTTCTCCCGCACCTTCTCCAGCAGCCGTGCCAGCGGGTGCGGGCTGGTCAGGACGGTGCGCGCGTAGGAGGCGAGCAGCGCGGCCTCGGTGCGGGCCCGCGCGCCCTGCTCCGACAGCCTGGCCGCCCGGTCCACGACCAGGGCCACCAGCACCGCGACGGCCAGCATCGCGATCAGCGTGATCAGGTTCTCCGGGGTCGCCACGGCCGCGCTGTAGTACGGCTCGGTGAAGAAGTAGTTCAGCAGCCCCGCGCCCAGCAGGGCGGCGCCCACCGCCGGGCCGAGCCCGCCGACCAGCGCCACCACCACGGTGGCCAGGAAGAACCCGATGAGGTCGGTGGAGAACGACACCTCGTCCCTGGTCAGCAGGCCGAGGCCGGTGACGGCGGCGGGCAGCAGCAGCGCCAGCGCCCAGCCCAGGACCCGGCGGGACAGGGCGAGCACGCTGCGGTCGAGGCGCCAGCTCAACCCGCGGCGGGATTCCTCGTGGGTGACCATGTGCACGTCGATCGGGCCGGATGCCTGGACGACGGTGGAGCCGATGCCCTCGTCGAACACGCGGGCCAGGCGCGAGCGGCGCGAGGTGCCCAGGACGAGCTGGGTGGCGTTGACGCCGCGGGCGAACTCCAGCAGCGCGGTCGGCACGTCGTCGCCGACCACGGTGTGGAAGGTCGCGCCGACGTTCTCGGTGACCTTGCGCAGTGCCGTGACGGAGTCCGGCGGCGGCCCGGTGAGCCCGTCGCCGCGCAGGACGTGGACGACGAGCAGTTCGGCGGCGGCCCGGACGGCGATGCGCCGGGCCCGGCGGATGAGCGTTTCGCTCTCCGGGCCGCCGGTGATGGCCACGACGACGCGTTCGCGGGCCTCCCAGGTGTCGGTGATGCGCTGCTCGGTGCGGTACCGCTGCAGCGCCACGTCGACCTGGTCGGCCACCCACAGCAGGGCCAGCTCGCGCAACGCGGTGAGGTTGCCGACCCGGAAGTAGTTGCCCAGCGCCGCGTTGATCTTGTGGGCGGCGTAGACGTTGCCGTGGGCGAGGCGGCGGCGCAGCGCTTCGGGGGTGATGTCGACCAGTTCCACCTGGTCGGCCCGCCGCACCACCTCGTCGGGCACCGTTTCGCGCTGTTCGACGCCGGTGATGCGCCGGACCACGTCGTTGAGCGACTCCAGGTGCTGGACGTTGACCGTGGACAGCACGTCGATGCCCGCTTCCAGCAGCTGTTCGACGTCCTGCCAGCGCTTGGCGTTGCGGGAGCCGGGCGCGTTGGTGTGCGCCAGCTCGTCCACCACCGCCACCTCCGGGGCACGGGCCAGCACGGCGTCGACGTCCATCTCGCTGACGGTCGCACCCCGGTAGTGGCTCTCGTGGCGCGGGACGACCTCCAGCCCGTCCACCAGGGCGGCGGTCTTGTCCCGGCCGTGGGTCTCCACGAGCCCGATCACCACGTCGGTGCCGCGTTCACGGCGGCGGTGGGCTTCGCCGAGCACGGCGAAGGTCTTGCCGACGCCGGGCGCGGCGCCGAGGTAGATCCGCAGCTCTCCGCGTTTGCGCTTGCCTTCCACGGCCTCAGTGTGCGCTGTCGCCGAGGTCCCCGATGGCGTCAGGTGCCGTCCGTTCATCCCTCGGTGTCGATCGCCCGGTTGAGCGCGGTGACGTTGACGTCGGGCGCCCCGGACCAGCGGCCCTCCGCGTGCTCGGCGACCAGCTCCCGCACCCGGTCCTCGCCCAGCCCGTTCGCCCTGGCCACGCGCGGGACCTGGAGGTCGGCGTACGCGGTGCTGATCAGCGGGTCCAGGCCGGAGGCCGAGGCGGTGACGGCGTCCTGCGGCACGCGGTCCTCGGTCACACCTTCACGCCGCGCGACCTCGGTGCGACGCTCGGCGACGACGGCGTCGTAGTCGGTGTTGCGCTCGCCCTTGTTGGAGCCGCCCGAGGCGGGCAGCGTGGCGGCCGAGGGACGGGGCACGAACCACCGGTCGCCCTCGCGCGGCACGGCCACGAGCGTGGTGTCGACGGCCTCGGCGTTGGCGTGCAGTCCGGGCAGCCGGGACACGCCCCACACCGCGGCGGGGTAGAGCACGCCGGTGATGGCGGTGAGCACGAGCAGGACCCGAAGTCCCGCAAGCGTTTGTCTGACGAGCGCGTTCACGAGCGGTCACCCGATTCCGGGGATGAGTCGGACGAGGAGGTCGATCAGCCAGATCCCGGCGAACGGCGTGACGACGCCGCCCAGGCCGTAGACCAGCAGGTTGCGCCGCAGCAGCGCGGACGCGCCGGAGGGCCGGTAGCGGACGCCGCGCAGGGCCAGCGGGATCAGCACCACGATGATCAGCGCGTTGAAGATCACCGCCGACAGGATCGCCGACTGCGGCGAGCCCAGGCGCATGACGTCGAGCCGGTCCAGCTGCGGGTGGATGGCGGCGAACATCGCGGGGAGGATCGCGAAGTACTTCGCCAGGTCGTTGGCCACGCTGAACGTGGTCAGCGCGCCGCGGGTGATCAGCAACTGCTTGCCGATCGCCACGATCTCGATCAGCTTGGTGGGGTCGGAGTCCAGGTCGACCATGTTCCCGGCCTCCTTGGCGGCCGAGGTCCCGGTGTTCATGGCCACGCCCACGTCGGCCTGGGCCAGGGCGGGCGCGTCGTTGGTGCCGTCGCCGGTCATCGCGACCAGCTTCCCGCCCTCCTGCTCACGGCGGATCAACGCCATCTTGTCCTCGGGCCTGGCCTCGGCGAGGAAGTCGTCCACCCCCGCCTCCGCCGCGATCGCCTTCGCGGTGAGGGGGTTGTCGCCGGTCACCATGACCGTGCGGATGCCCATCGCGCGCAGCTCGGCGAACCGCTCCCGCATCCCCGGCTTGACCACGTCGGACAGCCGGATCACGCCCAGGACCACGTCGTCCTCGGCCACGACCAGCGGCGTGCCGCCGGCCGCGCTGATCCCGTCCACCACGGTCCTGGTCGACTCGTCCAGGGTGAACGCGCTCGCCGCGCCCTTGCGGACGCGCCGGCCGTCGAGGTCGACGCCGCTGACCCGGGTCTGCGCGGTGAACGGCACGAACTCGCCGCTCTTCTCGTGCTCGTCGGCCACGGCGGAGCGGCCGTGCTCGGCGGCGCACAACTCGACCACGCTGCGCCCCTCGGGCGTGCCGTCGGCCAACGACGACAGCCGGGCGGCGTCCACCAGCGCGTCCAGCGGCGTGCCGGCGACCGGGATCAGTTCGGTGGCGCGCCGGTTGCCCCAGGTGATGGTGCCGGTCTTGTCCAGCAGCAGCGTGTCGACGTCGCCGGCGGCCTCCACGGCCTTGCCTGAGGTGGCCAGCACGTTGCGCTGCACGAGCCGGTCCATGCCCGCGATGCCGATCGCGGACAGCAGCGCGCCGATCGTCGTCGGGATCAGGCACACCAGCAACGCGGTCAGCACGATCACCGACTGCTCGCCGCCGGAGTACACCGCGAACGGCTGCAGCGCCACGACCGCGAGCAGGAAGACGATCGTCAACGTCGACAGCAGGATCGTCAGCGCGACCTCGTTCGGCGTCTTCCGCCGCCGCGCGCCTTCGACCAGCGCGATCATCCGGTCCACGAACGTCTCGCCCGGCTTCGCGGTGACGCGCACGACGATCCGGTCCGACAGCACGGTCGTGCCGCCGGTGACGGCGGACCGGTCGCCGCCCGACTCGCGGATCACCGGCGCGGACTCGCCGGTGATCGCGGACTCGTCCACGGTGGCGATGCCCTCGACCACGTCGCCGTCGCCGGGGATCACCTCACCCGCCTCGACCACGACCAGGTCGCCGACCACCAGCTCGACGCCGGGCACGGTGCGGCCGTCGGTCAGCCGGGCGACCGCGTCGGTCTTCGTCTTGCGCAGCGACTCGGCCTGGGCCTTGCCCCGCCCCTCGGCGACGGCTTCGGCCAGGTTCGCGAACAGCACGGTCGCCCACAGCCACGCGGCGACGGTCACCGTGAACACGCCCGGGTCGCCGATCGCGAACACCGTGACGAGCGCGGAGCCGGCCCAGACCACGAACATGACGGGGTTGCGGGCCTGGTGGCGCGGGTCGAGCTTGCGCAGCGCGTCCGGCAACGAGGTCAGCAGCTGCCGGGGGCTGAAGACGCCCGCCGCGCCCCCGTGGCGCGGGTCGTGGGCGTGGCGTTCGCGGATCTCCTCGGGAGTGCGCCGCGGACGGTCGGTGATGGTCACTGCAAGGCCTCCGCGATGGGACCGAGGGCGAGAGCGGGCACGAAGGTCAGCGCGGCCACCAGCACGATCGAGCCGGTCAGCAGCGTGCCGAACAGCGGTCCGGTGGTGGGCAGCGTGCCCGCGGTGACGGGCGCCTTCTGCTGCGCGGCCAGGGAGCCGGCCAGCGCGAGCACGGCGATGACGGGCACGAACCGCCCCAACGCCATGCACACGCCCAACGACGCCTGGAACCAGTCGCCGGTGGCCGTGAGGCCCGCGAACGCGCTGCCGTTGTTGTTCGACGCCGAGGCGTAGGCGTAGAGGATCTCGGACAGGCCGTGCGCGCCGGGGTTGTTCAGCGCGCCCCGCGTGGACGGCAGCACCGCCGCCACGCCCGCGCCGAGCAGCAGCACGGTCGGCATGGCCAGGATCGACACCGCCGCCGCGGTCACCTCGCGTCGCCCCAGCTTCTTGCCCAGGTACTCCGGCGTGCGGCCGACCATCAGCCCCGCCAGGAACACCGCGATCACGGCCATCACCAGGATGCTGTAGAGGCCGGTGCCGACACCGCCGGGCGTCATCTCGCCGAACAGCATGTTCAGCAACGCTCCCCCGCCGCCCAGGCCGGTGAAGCTGTCGTGCGCCGAGTTCACCGCACCGGTGGACGTGGCCGTGGTCGAGTTGGCGAACAGCGCGCTGCCGGGGACGCCGAACCGCAACTCCTTGCCCTCCAGCGGACGCAGCCCGTGCGCCTCGGCGGCCCAGATCACGGTCAGCACCGCGCTCCACAGCACGCCCATCACGCCCAGCAGCACGTAACCCTGCCTGCGGTCACCGACGAGCGTGCCGAAGGTCCGGGTGAGCGACACGGGGATCACCAGGAGGAGGAAGACCTCGATCAGGTTGGACCAGGCGTTCGGGTTCTCGAACGGGTGGGCGGAGTTGGCGTTGAGCACCCCGCCGCCGTTGGTGCCCAACTCCTTGATCGCCTCCTGGCTCGCCACCGGCGCGAGGGCCACGGTCCGCCCGTCGACGTCCACACCGGACTTCAGGCTCATCACCACGCCGGTGGCCACCAGCACGATCGCGAAGAGGAACGCCACGGGCAGCAGGATCCGCAGCACCCCGCGCGTCAGGTCCACCCAGAAGTTGCCCAGCCGGTCCGTCCGGTGCCGCGTGAACCCGCGCACCAGCGCGACCGCGACGGCCATGCCGACGGCCGCGGACACGAAGTTCTGCACCGTCAGGCCGATCAGCTGCACGCTGTGCCCCATGACGGTCTCGGGCACGTAGGACTGCCAGTTGGTGTTGGTCACGAAGCTGACCGCCGTGTTGAACGCCACCGCCGGCGGCACGTTCCCCCGGCCGAAGTCCCACGGCAGCAACGACTGCGCCCGCTGCACCACGTAGAGCAGCACCACGCCGACGAACGAGAACCCGAGCACGCCCAGCGCGTAGGCGCTCCAGCGCTGCTCCGAGTCCGGGTCCACCCCGGCCACCCGGTAGACCGCCCGTTCGACCCCGGTGTGCTCGGCGCTGGTGTACACGCGAGCCATGTAGTCCCCGAAGGGCCGGTGCACGACGGCCAGCGCGACGAGGAGCACGCCGACCTGGAGCAGGCCGGCTCCGGTCGAGGACATCAGAACCTCTCCGGGTGCACCAACGCGACGAACAGGTACCCGAGCAGCAGCAGGGCCACCACACCGCCGACCACGTTCGCCACCACGCCCGTGCCGCTCACCACCGCTCCAGACCGCGCACACCGAGCGCCAACACCAGGAACACACCGATCGACAGCAGCGCATAGGCCACGTCGGCCATGAGCGTTGCCCCTCTCCGACTCCACGCGATCCACCGTCGGAACCGCATCACCGGAGAAGAGTGCATCGACCCGCGGGCGCCGCCCGACGGTCTGACGCGTCCTTGACGCCCTCGATCAGGTCTTTGACGCGTTGTTGACGGGCCGGCCGCCGTCCTCGGTGTCGAGCCCGCGGCGGACGGCTCCCGGCGCCGGCGCGGGACGGTCGTGGACCTTGGCCGAGGAGGCGAGCTGCCAGGGCACGCTGGTGACCATGACGCCGGGCTGGAACAGGAGCCTGCCCTTGAGCCGCAACGCGCTCTGGTTGTGCAGGAGCTGTTCCCACCAGTGCCCGACGACGTACTCGGGGAGGAACACGGTGACGACGTCGCGCGGGTTGTCGGTGCGGATCCGCTTGACGTAGTCCAGCACCGGTTTGGTGATCTCGCGGTACGGCGACTCGATGACCTTCAGCGGGATGGAGAAGTTCTGCTCGTGCCACTTCGCGACGAGTTCCCGGGTGTCCCGGTCGTCGACGTTGACGGTGACGGCTTCGAGCCGGTCCGGCCGCACCGCCTTGGCGTACGCCAACGCCCGCTTGGTGGGACGGTGCAGTTTGGACACCAGCACGATCGCGTGGTTGTGGGACGGCAGCCTCACCGGCGGGTCGTCGTCGTCCTCCTGGAGTTCGTCGCTCACCCGTTGGTAGTGGCGGCGGATCGCGCTCATCAACGCGTAGATGGCCGCCATGGCCGCCAGCGAGATCCACGCTCCCTGGGTGAACTTCGTGATCAGGATGACGGCCAGCACCAGCGCGGTCATGGTGAAGCCGAACGCGTTGACCGCCTGCGAACGGCGCATCCGCCGCCGTGCCGCGGGATCGTCCTCGGTGCGCAGCAACCGGGCCCAGTGCCGGATCATGCCGCTCTGGCTGATCACGAAGGACATGAAGACGCCGACGATGTAGAGCTGGATCAGCCGCGTGACCTCGGCGTCGAACGCGATGACCAGCACGATCGCGAACCCGGCGAGGAACACGATGCCGTTGGAGAACACCAGCCGGTCGCCGCGGGTGTGCAGCTGGCGCGGCAGGTAGCGGTCCTGGGCGAGGATCGAGCCGAGCACCGGGAAGCCGTTGAACGCCGTGTTCGCGGCCAGCACCAGGATCAGGCCGGTGAAGAAGATGACGTACCAGGTGGCCGGCGGGAACCCGGCGAACACGGCGTTGGCGAGCTGGGCGACCAGGGTCTTCTGCTCGTAGCCCGCGGGCGCGCCGACCAGCTGGTGCGCGGGGTCCTCGGCGACCTGGGCGCCGGTGAGCCCGGCCAGCATGATCAGGCCCAGGAACATGGTGACGGCCAGCACACCCATCATCAGCAGGGTCACGGCGGCGTTGCGGCCCTTGGGTTTGCGGAACGCGGGCACGCCGTTGCTGATCGCCTCCACCCCCGTCAACGCCGCGCTGCCGGACGAGAACGCGCGCAGGACCAGGAACGCGAACCCGAGCCCGGCCAACCCGCCGTGCTCCTCCACCAGCTCGAAGTCGGCGCTCTCCGCCCGCACGTCACCGCCCAGCACGTACACGCGGACCAACGCCCACACGATCATGGCGAGGATGCCGACGACGAACGCGTAGGTGGGGATGGCGAACGCGGTGCCCGACTCCCGCACACCCCGCAGGTTCATCGCGGTGAGCACCACGATCGCGCCGACGGCGAACTCGACCTTGTGCGACGCCACGAACGGCACCGCCGAGCCGATGTTCGCCGCGGCGGACGCGATCGACACCGCCACCGTCAGCACGTAGTCGACCAGCAGGGCGCTGCCAACCACCAGCCCCCACTTCGGGCCGTGGTTGACGGTGGCCACCTCGTAGTCGCCACCGCCGGACGTGTAGGTGCGCACGTTCTGCCGGTAGGACGCCACCACGGCGGCCATCACCACCGCGACCAGCACCGCGATCCACGGGCTGAACACGTACGCCGACGCCCCCGCGACCGACAGGACCAGCAGGATCTCCTCCGGCGCGTACGCCACGCTGGACATGGGGTCGGAGGCGAACACCGGCAGCGCGATCCGCTTGGGCAACAGGGTGTGCGACAGGCGGTCACTGCGGAACGGCCGCCCGACCAGGAGCCGCTTGGCGACGGAGGCGAGCTTCGGCATGGAGGCAGGGAACCTCAGGGGTCTCGGTCCGGCCTGACGCGACCAGGACCGGTCAGGATCAGGATGTCGTCGTCCGCGGCGGGTGCGCAGTCGTACCGCGGACGTCGCACCTCCGCCGGGCGGACCCTAATGAGGCCGGCGGAGCCGGTCGACCCGTGACGACGGTTCCTTACGCGATCCTGATGCCGGGGTGTCGTCGATCACTCCGGCACCCCGGGGCGCTACGAGAAGCGCTGGTCGGCGGCCCTCGACCGGGACGCGTGCAAGGACGCCAGGAGTCGCAGGCGGTCAGCGTCGGCGCTGCCCGGCTCGGCGGTGAAGACGAGCATGACCGGTCCGGGGTTGCCCGGCAGCGGGTAGGTGTCCCAGTCCAGGACGATCTCGCCCACCTCGGGCACCCGGAAGGTCTTGGTGCCGCTGACCGAGCCGCGCACGTCGTGCCGGGCCCACAGCCGGCGGAACTCGGCGCTGCGGATGCTCAGCTCGCCGACGATCGCGGTCGCGCGCGGGTGCGTGGGGTCCGTGGCGACGGCGGCGCGCATCATGCCGATGTAGTCCAGCGCCTGCCGTTCCCAGTCCGGGCAGGTCCGCTCGCCGGTCCGCGTGTCGTCGAACAGCAGCAGGAGCATGTTGAGCCGGTCGGGCGGGTAGGTGTCCGGTGAGCCGAGCAACGCCTCCGCCAGCGGGTTCCAGTCGAGCAGGTCGAGGTGCCTGCCGAGGACGACCGCCGGGGTGTCCGTCACGCGCAGCAGCCGGCGGGTGCTGTCCGGCACCCGTTCCGGGTCGCGGGTCACCCGCGCGGGCACCGGCCGGCGGGCGGCGTGGGCCAGGGTGAGCAGGTGCCGGCGTTCCTCGGCGTCGAGGCCGAGCGCGGCGGCGAGCGCGTCGAGGACGTCGTCGGACGGGCGCACCTCGCGGCCCTGCTCGATCCGCTGGTAGTAGTCGGTGCTCAGCCCGGCCAGCAGGGCCAGCTCCTCGCGGCGCAGCCCGCTGACCTTGCGGCGACCGCCCGGCTCCAGGCCCACGTCGTGCGGCCGCAGCCGGCTGCGCCGTGCGCGCAGGAAGTCACCGAGCTCACGGGCGTACGGATGACGGCTGTCCATGCCCGCCAGTGTGCCGTTCCGCCGGCCGCCCAAGGTAGGTCTCGCAGACCTGGGCAACGGAAGCCGACCGAGCCGGCCCGGATCGCTCCTAGCGTCGGAGTCCAGCACCCCCGACGCTTCCAGGAGCAGCAGATGACCGGATGGACCGCCGACCGCATCCCCGACCAGCACGGGCGGGTCGCCGTCGTGACCGGCGCGAACTCGGGTCTCGGCCTCGTCACCGCCGCCGAGCTGGCCCGGCACGGCGCCCACGTCGTGCTCGCCGTCCGCGACACCGCCGCCGGCCAGCGGGCGGCCCGCCGGATCGGCGGCGACGTCGAGGTGCGCGAGCTGGACCTGGCCTCCCTCGACTCGGTGCGCGTGTTCGCCGCGAAGCTGGCCGCCGACCACCCGGCGATCGACCTGCTGGTCAACAACGCCGGTGTGGTCCTGCTCGGCCCGCGCCGCACCACCGCCGACGGCTTCGAACTGCACCTCGGCACCAACCTGCTGGGCCACTTCGCGTTGACCGGCCTGCTGCTCGACGCCTTGGCCGCCGGCCGGGAAGCCCGCGTGGTCGGCCTCAGCTCGATCACCCACAAGAACGCGCACCTCGACTTCGACGACCTGATGTTCGAGCGCGGCTACCGGGCCGCTCCCGCCTACGGCCGGTCCAAGCTCGCCACCACGGTCTTCGGCGTCGAACTGGACCGCCGGCTGCGCGCCGCCGGGTCACCGACCCGCAGCGTGCTCGCCCACCCCGGACTCACCCGCACCAACCTGACCCCGCGCGCCTGGGAACACCGCGGCCGGCTCGGCCGGGTGATCGCCCGACTCGGCCTGGCGGTCACGCAGTCGGTGGAGCAAGGCGCGCTGCCGCAACTGCGCGCCGCGACCGAACCCGGTGTGCCGGGCGGCCGGTTCTACGGGCCGTCCCGGCTCTGGGAGACGCGCGGGCCCGTCGCCGAGGCCCGGCTCAGCGCGGAGGCGGCCGACCCCGCCGTCGGCGCACGGCTCTGGGCGGCGGCTGAGAAGCTGACCGGCGTGAGCTACCTCTGACCCCGGCCCGCGTCAACGCGGAAGTTCGTGCACGGCCGTCAGTTCGGCCGGTGGCGGGCCCGGGTGGACGACGACCAGTCGCCGGGTGGCCCGGGTCATGGCGACGTACAGGTCGTTGTGGCCCAGCGGCGCGGAGGTGAGAATCGTGGCCGGGTCGGCGATCAGGACCGAGTCGAACTCCAGGCCCTTGGCCTGGCCGGGGGTGAGCAGCACCACCGGGTTCGTCAGGTCCGGGGGCGTGTCCGGTGGCGTGGTGAGGGACAGCGCGGCAGCCAAGCAGCCGAGGTGGGTCGGCGGGGCGATGACGGCGAGTCGGCCGCCGGTGAGCGTCCCGGCCAGTTCGGCGACGACGTCGGGCAGTTCGGCGGCGGTCGTGCGGACGCGCGACGGTGGTTCGCCGGTCGAGCGGACCGACCGGGGTGGCCGCGCACCGGGGTGGTGGGCGGCGAGCAGGTCGGCGGTGGCGGCCATGATCTCCGCCGGCGTGCGGTAGTTGACGGTGAGCTGGACGAGTCGCAGGCGGTCGCCCACGTGCGGGCGCAGCACGTCTTCCCACGAGGAGGCGCCGGCCGGGTCCCCGGTCTGGGCGAGGTCGCCGACGATGGTCATCGACCTGGTGGGGCACCGGCGCATCAGCATCCGCCAGGCCATCCCGGACAGTTCCTGCGCTTCGTCGACGACCACGTGGCCGAAGGTCGCCCGGCCGTCGGCGTGCCGGTGGTCGCCGTCGACCAGGGCCGCCGCCTCGTCCAGCAGCGGGACGTCCGCGGCGCTCCAGTCCCGTCCGGGCTCGCCGAGCAGGTCCGCCACCACGCCTTCCGGGGTCAGCGGCGGCCACAGGCGGTCAAGCGCGGTCTGGACCCCGGTGTCGGCGAGCAGCGCGTCCCGCAGAGCGGCTTCGTCGGTCGCGTCCAGCATGTCTCCCCCGCCGCCGGCATCGTCCTGGCCGATCACGACGCCCGCCGCCGCCAACGCGCGCAGGTCGGCTTCGCCGAGCTTGCCGTCGGCGCTGCCACCGTCGATCGCCTCGCCGGTGTCGGTGAGCACCACGGCCTCCATGTCCTCGACCAGCCGCTGGGCGAGCACCTCCACGACCTCCCGGTGGCAGACCAGCCTGGCCTGGTTGTGCGGCAGCCCGGTCCGCCCGGCCTTCCGCACGGCACGGCGCCAGGTGTCCGGGTCGAGCCGCAGCACCTGCCGCTCGAACTCGACCTCGACCGGCTCGTCGGGAACCCTGATCCGCGCCCGCACGGCGGCGGCCAGCCGGTCCGCCATGACCGCGCTGCCCTTGAGCGCCGCGGTTCCGGGCGGGTCCACCCGGCTGACCTCGACGCCGGGGCGCAGGTCGGCGATCGTGGCCGTCACCACGCTGTGCTCGCCGAGGCCGGGCAGGACTTGGCCGATGTAGTCGAGGAAGATCCGGCTGGGCCCCACGACCAGGACGCCGCGGGTGCGCAGGTGTTGGTGCCGGTAGAGCAGGTAGGCGACGCGGTGCAGCGCGACAGCCGTCTTGCCCGTGCCCGGACCGCCCTGCACGACCAGCGCCCCGCGGTGCTCGTTCCGGATGATCCGGTCCTGCTCCGCCTGCAGGGTCGCGACGACGTCCCGCATGCGCCCGGTCCGCTCCGCGGTCACCGCGGCCATCATCGCCGCCTCCCCGACCAGGCTGCCGTCGGTCTCGGCGTCGTCCTGGTCGAGCAGTTCGTCGTCCAGCGCGGTGACCGTCCGGCCACGCGTGGTGATGCGACGCCGTCGTCGCACGCCTTGGGGAGCGGCGGCCGTCGCCGTGTAGAACGCCTGCGCCGCGGGTGCCCGCCAGTCCACCAACAACGGCTCGTCGTCCCCGTCCCGGAACAGCCCCAGCCGGCCGATGTGCGTCCGGCGCCCGTCACGCAGGTCCATCCGCCCGAAGCACAACCCGTCCGCCGCGGCGTCCAGACGGGTGATCTCCGCCTCCCAGACGGCGACCGCGTCCCGGTCCGCGCCGGCCCGCCGTGCGGTCGCCAGGCGTGCCGCCGCCTCGTCCCGCAGGGCGTCCACCCGCGCGTACAGGCCCGTCAGGTGCTCCTGCTCGATCTCGATCTCACTGCCGACCACTGCGCCCCCACGACTCGATCACCGATGCCGTCGAGGGTGCACGGCGAACTCGTGAAGGTGCAGTCTTGTTCTTCCCCGCGACCTCAGCCGCCCGCGGCAATGCCAATCGAGAGGTGGCGGGCCGCTTCCGTCCTGGGCGACACTGAGGCGTAGCCACCCGGCCCTGGCACGGAGGTGAGCGGAGATGGGACTGCAGGACCGCGAAGAACGCGCGCTGGCGGAGATCGAACAGCGCTTGGCCGAAGACGATCCCCGCTTCGCCGCCCGACTCGACCACACGCGCTCGTGGCACCGCATCCCGCGGCCGGTGCTGCTGGGCGCGGCCCTGGTCGCCACCTACGTGGTGGGTCTGCTGGCCGTGATCGCCGGCGTGACCCTGTCCTCGGTGCCGCTGATCGCGCTCGGCGCGGTCGTCATCACCGCCTTCCCCGCCGCCGTCGCGGCCCGTGCCTGGCGCGCCCACCGGCGCCCGTAACCCGGACCGGCCGCTACCCGACGGGTTCGGCGGGTGGTCCAGTGCAGCCCGGCGGCGGAACGTCCCGGTCGTCGTGGGCAGGCTAGAAGTTCGCCGCCACGACGTAGCCGGCCACCAGCACCAGGACCACCGCCGCCACGATCAGAACGGCCTGAACGCGCTTGTCCACCCGAGCCTCCAAGATCAGTCGTGGTCGGGGCGGCCCGTCACCCGGTGGTCGGCCGCCTCGATCGCCTCGCCCAACAACCGTCGCATGTGACCACCGCGCACCCGGTACACGGCACGGCGGCCGTCGCGGCGCAGTGACACCAGCCCCGCCAGCTTGAGCTTCGCCAGGTGCTGCGACACCGCCGGCCGCGCGGTGCCGACCGCCTCGGCCAACGTCGTCACGTCGTACTCGGACCCGCACAGCAGCCACATCATCCGCAACCGGGTCGGGTCGGCCAGCATCCGGAAGCCGTCCACGGCCGCGTCCACGTGCCCGCCAGTGGGTAGCTGTTGCCAGTCATGCGTTGTTGCAACGTCGTCGCGTGCATACATGAGCACGTATGGTCTCAGCGAACCAGGCGAAGCGCCAGCCCGACTGGAGGTGCACCCGATGCTCGCCGTGCTGTCCCACCGCACGTACCGACGTCTGTTCACCGCCCAGGCGGTCGCCCTCGTCGGCACGGGTCTGGCCACCGTCGCGCTGGGCCTGCTCGCCCACGACCTGGCCGGGCCCGACGCCGGCGCCGTCCTCGGCACCGCGCTGGCCATCAAGATGGTCGCCTACGTCGGCGTCGCGCCGATCGCGAGCGCGCTCACCGCACGGCTGCCGCGCAAGACGCTGCTCGTCGCACTCGACCTCGTGCGCGCCGGGATCGCGCTCGCCCTGCCGTGGGTCGACCAGGTCTGGCAGGTCTACCTGCTGATCTTCCTGCTGCAAGCGGCGTCCGCCGCGTTCACGCCCGCCTTCCAGGCCACCATCCCCGAGATCCTCACCGAGGAACGCGACTACACCCGCGCGCTGAGCCTGTCCCGCCTCTCCTACGACCTGGAAAGCCTGCTCAGCCCCCTGCTGGCCGCCGCGGTGCTCACCCTGGTCGCCGCCGACGACCTGTTCGTCGGCACGGCGATCGGCTTCGTCGGCTCCGCCCTGCTGGTGGTCTCCGCCGCGCTGCCCGCCGGCCGCGAGCCGCGTCCCGGCGACCGGACGATCGCCGCCACCACCAAGGGCGTCCGGATCTACCTGGCCACGCCCCGGCTGCGCGGCCTGCTCGCCGTCCACCTCGCGGTCGCCGCGGCCGGGTCGATGGTCCTGGTCAACACCGTCACCTACGTCCGCGACCTGCTCGGGCGCGACGACACCGCCGTCGCCGTCGCCCTGGCCGCCAACGGTTTCGGCTCGCTCGTCGCCGCGTTCGCCCTGCCCGCGATCCTCGACCGGTTCGCCGATCGCGTCGTGATGCTGCGCGCCTGCGCCGCGCTCGCCGCCGTGCTGCTGCTCGCCATCCCCGTCACCGCCCTGCTCGACGACTCGCGCTGGGCCGCCCTGCTCGCCCTGTGGGCGCTGATCGGCGCGGGCAGCTCCCTCGTCCTCACCCCCGGCGGCCGGCTGCTGCGCCGCTCGGCGCACCCCGCCGACCTGCCCGCCGTGTTCGCCGCCGACTTCTCCCTCTCCCACGCGTGCTGGCTGCTCTGCTACCCGCTCGCCGGGTGGCTCGCCACCGCCGCCGGGATGCCCGTCGCGCTCGCCGCCCTCGCCGCGATCACGGCCACCGCGACCGCGCTGGCGGTCCGGTTCTGGCCGGCACGCGACCCCGAGCTGGTCGAGCACGAGCACGACCTGGACCACGGACACGACCACCTCGCCGACGCCGACCTGGTCGACGGCCACTGGCGGCACGCGCACCCGTACCGGATCGACGACCTCCACGCCCGCTGGCCCGCGTGAGCCCGGCGGGTCAGCTCTCGGCGACGACGTCCTGCCGGGCGTCGCTGAGGCCCAGGCGCAGGTGTTCGACGTGGTAGACGGCGTGGTCGAGGAGTTCGGCGACGTGGTGGTCGTAGAGGGCGTAGACCACTGAACGCCCGCGCCGCTCGCCCACGACCAGGCCGAGGTTGCGCAGCAGGCGCAGCTGGTGGGAGCAGGCGGACTGCTCCAGGCCGACCTCGGCGGCCAGCTCGGTGGCCGGCAGCGCCCCTTCCCTGAGCCGGGACAGGATCAGCAGCCGTGACGGCGTGGCCAGGGCCTGGAGCGTGGTCGCCACCTTCGCCGCACCGGCCGCGTCCAGCCTCGTGCGCGGCACGGCGTTGTCGCCGCCGGCGACCACTCGATGGCCCATGCGCCCATCCTACGTTCAGGAACGAATGAAGACTTATTCATATGTTCCTGTATCTTGGCGACGTCGCCAACGCGGAGGATCACCGCCCCATGTCTGCCACCCTCGCCGAGCACCCGGCACCCACCACGCGCCGGCCAGCAGCCCCCCGACGTCGGACCCGCGTGCTCGCGCTCGCGGAGGCCCGCTGGGCGGCCGCGGCCACCGTCGCGTTCCTGATCGCGCTGCCGCTGCAACTCGCCGGAGCCTCGGCCTGGCTGTGGGGGCCCGCGTACGCGATCGCCTACGTCACCGGAGGCTGGGAACCCGGCTGGGCCGGGCTGAAGGCCCTGCGAGAGAAGACCCTGGACGTGGACCTGCTGATGATCGTCGCCGCGCTCGGTGCGGCGGCGATCGGGCAGGTGATGGACGGCGCGCTGCTGATCGTCATCTTCGCCACCTCGGGCGCGTTGGAGGCGTTGGCCACCGCGCGCACCCAGGACGCCGTGCGCGGGCTGCTCGACCTGGCGCCCGACACCGCGACCCGCCTGGACGTCGACGGGTCCGAGGAGACCGTCCCGACGGCCGCGCTCGCGGTGGGCGACGTCATCCTGGTCCGGCCCGGCGAACGGGTCGGCGCCGACGGTCTCGTGCTGGCCGGCGCCGGTGAGGTGGACCAGGCCACCATCACCGGCGAACCCCTGCCGGTGGCCAAGGAGCCCGGCGACGAGGTGTTCGCCGGCACCTTGAACGGCACGGGAGCCCTGCGCGTCCGGGTCGGGCGCGACGCGTCGGACTCGGTGATCGCCCGGATCGTGGCGATGGTCGAGGAGGCGTCCGGGACCAAGGCGCCGACCCAGCTGTTCATCGAGAAGGTCGAGCAGCGCTACTCGCTCGGCATGGTCGTCGCCACGCTCGCGGTGTTCCTCGTCCCGCTGGGGTTCGGCGACGACCTGACCGGCGCGTTGCTGCGCGCGATGACGTTCATGATCGTCGCCTCGCCGTGCGCGGTGGTGCTGGCCACCATGCCGCCGCTGCTGTCGGCCATCGCCAACGCCGGGCGGCACGGCGTGCTGGTGAAGTCCGCCGTGGTCATGGAACGCCTCGGGCAGGTCGACGCGGTCGCGCTCGACAAGACCGGCACCCTCACCGAGGGCACGCCGCGGGTGACCGACGTCCGCCCGCTCGACGGCGCCGGCCTGGACGAGGACGCCCTGCTCACCGCGGCCGCCGCGGCCGAACGCCCCAGCGAGCACCCGCTCGCCCGCGCCGTCGTCGACGCCGCCCGCACCCGCGGCCTCGCCGTGCCCGAGGCAGGCGACTTCGGCTCCACCCCCGGCGTCGGCGTCACCGCGACCGTCGACGGCCACGCGGTCGTCGTCGGCACACCCGCCCGCTTGCTCGACGGCCTCGACACGGAGGCGCACGCGGTCGTCGCGGAGTTGGAGGGCGGTGGCCGCACGGCGGTCGTCGTGCTGCGGGACGGGACGGCGGTCGGCGTGCTCGGCATCGCCGACCGGTTGCGCCCCGACGCGGCGGAGACCGTCACCGCCCTCACCGCGCTCACCGGCCGCCCGCCGATGCTGCTCACCGGCGACAACCCGCGTGCGGCGGCCCGCCTCGCCACCGAGGTGGGCATCACCGACGTCCGTGCCGGGTTGCTGCCCGAGGACAAGGTCGCCGCGGTGCGGGAGCAGGAGCGGGCCGGGCGGCACGTGCTCGTGATCGGGGACGGCGTCAACGACGCACCCGCCCTGGCCGCCGCGCACACGGGCATCGCCCTGGGCCGCGCCGGTTCCGACCTCGCGCTGGAGACGGCGGACGCGGTCATCGTCCGGGACGAACTCGCCACCGTCCCCGCCGTCGTCGCGCTCTCCCGGGCCGCCCGCCGCCTGGTGGTGCAGAACCTCGTCATCGCCGGCGTCTTCATCACCGGACTGGTCCTGTGGGACCTGATCGGCACCCTGCCGCTGCCGCTGGGCGTCCTCGGGCACGAAGGCTCGACGGTCATCGTCGGCCTCAACGGCCTCCGCCTGCTGCGCGACACCGCTTGGCGCCGGGCCGCCGACCGCGGCTGATCCCGGGACGCACGAAGGCCGTGGCGCGGTGCCACGGCCTTCGTGCGGTCAAGCGGTCGGTGGAGCGGTCACTCCCCGCCGCCGTCGTCCTCGAAGACCTCTTCCACGACCTCGCCGAGGACCATGCCGCCGACCACGCCGGCCGCGACGCCACCGACGACCGCGCCCATCCCCGGACCGCGACGCCCGTGGTGGTGGTCGTCGTCGTAGTGACCGCCGTGGTGCCCGTGGCTCGGCTGGCCGTAACCGGGCTGGCCGTACTGCCCGCCGAACGCGGAGTGGCCGCCGCGCTCGGCGATCTGCGCCATCCACTGGTTGATGGCGCCGGCCCAGTCGGTGTTGACCGCGTCCTGGTGCGACACGTGGAAGCGACCGAACGCGTCCGAGCCGGAGGAGAACATGCCGCCGCGCTTGTCGGCCTCCAGCACCACCACGAGCTCGTGCGGGTTGGTGACGAAGGTCAGCTCGACCTGGTTGATCCGCCCCGCGAACTGGGCGGGCGGGAAGAACTCGATCTCCTGGTAGAAGCCGAGTTCCTGCTGGACGCCGCGGATGCGGCCCGCTTCCACGTCCGCGCTGCGGAACTGGAAACCCAGCTGCCCGAACGCGTCGAGCACGCGGTCCTGGGACGGCAGCGGGCCGACCAGCAGCGGGTCCAGGTCGCCCTTGTCGGGAGCGCCGGAGATCACCAGCTCGGTGCGCACGCCGACGGTCATGCCGGGCAGGGGCTGCCCGCCGACCGCGGTGATCGGGGTCTCCCACGGGAGCGGGAGCTGGAACGGCACCGCCATCGGCTGACCGGCCGGCACCCGCACGCCCTGGGCGACCACGACGCGCAGGAACTCCGACACACCGGCGAACTCGTGGTCGCCGTGCTCGACCTCGACGCGCGTGACGAGCGACAGCACGATCTGGTCGATCTGGGCGTCGTTGCTGCCGCCCTGGATGCGGACCTGGCCGGTGACGACCTGGCCGGGGGTGGCGTGCGGGGTGTCCAGGACGGTGTCGACGGACGGTCCGCCGACGCCGAACGCGCTGAGCAACCGTTTGAACATCGGGTTCATTCCTCCGGGAGGGTGGGTGTTCAGGTGGTGCGGAGCAAGGTGTCGGTCTCGTCCTCGAAGTCGCCGATCAGCTCTTCGAGGAGGTCTTCCAAGGCCGCGATGCCGATGACACGGTCCTCCGGGTCGGACACCAACGCCAGTTGGGCCCGCTCGGCGCGCATCGCGGTGACCGCGCCCGCCACCGGCATGGCGGCCGGCAGGGTGACCGCGGGGGCCATCAGGTCGCGGGCGGTCGCCCGGCGGCGCTGCGCGGTGGCCCGCACGGCTTCCCGGATGTGGACCAGCCCGACGAACCGGCCGTGCACGTCCAGCACCGGGAACCGGGAACGCCCCGATTCACGGCTGCGGCGTTCGATGGCCAACGCGCTGCTGTGCTCGGACACGCTCACCGTGTCCTCGACGGGCACCATGACCTGGGCGACCGTCGTGTTCTGCAACTGCAGCATCCGGGTCAGCAGCCGCTGCTGACCCTCGGGGATCAGGCCGTGCTCGGCGGACTGGCGCACCAGCATCCGCAGGTCGTCGGGCCGGTGCGCCTGCGCCAGCTCGTCCTGCGGCTCGACCTTCCCGAGCCGCAGCAACGCGTTCGTGGTGCGGTTGAGTCCACTGAGGACCCATCGCACGGAGTGCGCGAACGCCCGGAACGGCAGCGCCAGCAGCACCGCCGACCGCTCGGGGTGGGAGATCGCCCACGACTTCGGGGCCATCTCGCCCACGACCATGTGCAGGAACACCACCAGCACCAGGCTGAGCGTGAACGCGATCGCGTACGACACACCCGACGGCAGCCCGACGGCCAGCAGCAGCGGGTCGACCAGGTCGGCCACCGCGGGCTTGGCCAGCGCGCCCAACCCGAGCGTGCACAGCGTGATGCCCAACTGCGCGCCGGCCAGCATCAACGACAGCTCCCGGACACCCGCCACGGCCGCACGGGCGGCACGACTGGTCTCGGCGTCCTGCTCCAGGCGGTGCCGCTTGGCCGCGATGAGCGCGAACTCGGCGGCCACGAAGAACGCGTTGGCCGCCAACAGCACCAGCGAGATCAGCAACGACCAGGTGGTGCTCATCGCGCGTCCTCCCGGACCGCGGCCGGAACGCCCAGCACGACGGTCGAGGGCACGTTCCGGGCGACCGCGGTCACCCGCAGCGACACCCCGTCGACCTCGATCTCGTCACCCACCCGCGCGGTGCGCCCCAGCCGGCTCAGCACCAGCCCGGACACCGTGTCGTAGCTGTCGTGCCGGGGCAGCTCCACGCCGGTGGCGTCGGCGATCTCGTCCACCCGCATCCGGCCGGGCACCCGCCAGACCTCCGCGCCCAACGGCTCGATGACGTCCTCGACCAGGTCGTCCTCGTCGTGGATCTCCCCGACCAGCTCCTCGGCCAGGTCCTCCAGCGAGACGACGCCGGCGAAGCCGCCGAACTCGTCCACCACGCACGCCAGCTGCCGGCGCTCGGCGCGCAGCCGTTCCAGCACGGCGGGCAGCGGCAACGTCGTGGGCACCACCAGCGCGGGCGAGGCGACGTCGCCGATCGGCGTGTCCGCGCGCCGCTCGGGCGCCACGGTCAACACCTCGGCCAACCCGACCACGCCGCGCAGGTCGTCCCGGTCGTGGCCGAAGACCGGGAACCGGGAGTGGCCGGTGTCCAACAGCTCCACCACCCGCGCGACCGGCTCGTCGGCGCGCACCGAGTGCACCACCACCCGCGGGGACATGGCCTGCTCGGCGACCAGCTCGCGGAAGCCGAGACCGCGTTCCAGCAGGTGCGACAACTCCGGGTCCAGGTGACCCTCGCTGCTCGCGTCGCCGATGATCTGCTTCAGGTCCTCCGCCGTGGCGCCCTGCGGCAGCTCCTCCACCGGCTCGATGCCCACCGCGCGCAGCAGCCGGTTGGCCGCCGCGTCGAACAGGCGGATCACCGGACCGGCGACCTTGAGGTAGACCAGCGTGGAGGCGCTCAACGCCTTGGCCAACGCCTCGGGCCGAGCGATGGCGAAGTTCTTGGGCAGCAGCTCGCCCAGCACCATCTGCACGACCGTGGCGACCACCAGCGCGACCACCATCGACAGCGACACCGACACGGCGGGCGACAAGCCGGTCAGCCCGACCAGGTCCGCCAGGCCCGTACCCAGCAACGGCTCGGCCACGTAACCCGCCAGCAGCGCGGTCACCGTGATGCCGAACTGGGCGCCGGAGAGCATGAACGACAACTTCCGCGTGACCCGCAGGGCCCGCTCGGCGGCCTTGTCACCGCCCTCGGCCAGCTGCCGCAACCGGCCCCGGTCCACCGCCATGTAGGCGAACTCCTGGGCCACGAAGTACCCGGTGGCCACGGTGAGGGCCACGATCACGAGCAGGCCGGTGAAGATCAACACGGCGCACCCGTCCCCCGGGGCGAATCCTTGATCAGCCGGGTCCCACCCGGCCCACTACTACAACCGTCCGTATCAGCGCTATCAGGCATACTTCACGGTAGCACGTACAACTGTACGGTTGACTGTGAGCGAGTGGAGGTGTGACGAACAGTGACCGACGTTCTCCTCAAGATCGGCGAACTCGCCGCCCGCGCCCAGGTCAGCCCCCGCACGGTCGACTACTACACCAGCCTCGGCCTGCTCACCCCCGCGAAGCGCACGGCGAGCAACTACCGCCTCTACGACCCCGCCGACGTCGACCGCATCCACCTCGTGCAACGCCTCGAGGTCCAGGGTGTTCCCCTGGAGGAGATCGCCACCGCGCTCCGGAACCAGCACGCCGACCTCGGCGCGATCCTCGACCGCATCGACGAGGACCTGCGGACCCTCCAGACCGTGGCGGAGGCCGCGTCACCCGAGGTGCACGGCCTGCTGGCCGCGGTCGCCACCCGCGTCCACTCGCTGATCACGGTCGCCCTCCAGATCCCGCCCGACCTGCCCCTCCCCTGACGCGCCTTGCCCCGGACGCACGGATGCCGCACGTGCGCCCGAAGGTGCAGGTGCGGCATCCGTTGGCACCGGGACTACGCGCGGTGGGGACGGCTCAGAGGTGCCGCCTTCGGCGCCTCCACCGTCGGGGCCGTCAGCCGGCTCCGGGTGGACGGTGCCGAGGACGACGTGGGCGACGGCTCGTAGTAGAAGGTGCCCACGACGTCCACCAGGAGGTGGGTCCGGCCGCTGTTGTTGTAGACGTGGAACCCGTAGTCCGGACCGATCATGGTCTGCACGGCGTTGGGCACGATCGCCCCGGCGGCCGGGTTCAGGTTGGACGTGTTGGGCCGGCCCACCCCGGTGTAGCCCGCGGGCCACACCGTCAGGTAGGTGGACGCGGTCGGCTCGACGGCGGTCACGTTGGTGGCCAGCGCCCACGTCTCGGTGCCCGCGAGGTGGTCGGGCGTGACGACGGTCGCGGTGGTGGCCGGGGCGAGCGCGGCCGGCCAGCCCAGGCCCGTGCGGGTGTCGGCGATCCGGTCGGGCACGACGGGCTCGAAGCGCAGCCCGCCGGACAGCGAGCTGTCGTCGTAGAAGCCGACGATGTCCACGACGACGTGGGTGTCCTGGCTGGTGTACACGCCGATGGACGGGTCGCCCGTGCCGCTGCCGCACTCGGCGCAGGGCCGGCTGGGCACCACCGCGAAGTTCGTCACGGTGCTGCCGGCCGCGTAGTTCAGCGTCGACGTGTTCGGCAGGCCGGGGCCGTAGCCGTTCCACGCGGTGAGGAAGCCGGGGGCGCGCGTGTCGGTGGCGGTGATGTTGACCGCGAACGCGCGGATCCTCGGGTTGACCGAGGGGTCGTCCCACGACGCCGTCACGTTGAAGTAGTAGCCGGCCGGGAGCCGGCCGATGCCCCACTCGCGGGTGTCGGCCAGGCGCACCGGGGTCGTCAGCGGGTGGTACTGCCCGCCCGTGTAGCCGATGCGGCCCTTGGAGTAGTAGCCGTTGATGTCGGCGATGAGGTGCACGGGCGCGCCGTGGTTGTAGAGGTTGACCGCGCCGTCCGCGCCGACCTTCACGGTGACCGAGTTGGCCCCGGTCCACCCCGGCGTGTAGTTCAGCGAGGAGACGGTCGGGCGCGCCACGTCGGTGGGGTAGATGGAGATGTGGCCGGCGCTGCCCGGCTCGGTGACGGTCACGTTGAGCACGACGGTCGACGCGGCGGCGGGCACCCCGCCCTGGCCGGTCACCTGCAGGCGGATCGCCTGGCCCGCGCCGACCTTGACCGGCGGCGCGCCCTGACCGGCGCGGGTGTCCAGCACGCGGTGGGGCGCGAGCGGGTAGTAGGTGCCCTGGTCGGTGTGGTAGCCCTCCAGCGACAGCAGGCGCCTGACGTTGCCCGTGACGGCGTCGTTCGGCAGGGTGAGCTGCGCGGTCTGGGCGCCGATCGCGGTGGCCGTCGGCGTGACGGTCAGCGCGCACTTCTGGCCGTAGGACAGGGTGTTGCCCGAGCAGGTGTTCGCCGTGATCTCGAAGGCGTCCGGGTTCGGGCCCGTCAACGACGCCTCGCCGAAGGTGGTGGGCAGGGTGCCCGTCGCCTCGACCGGCACCTCCAGCGGCGTGCCCGGCTTGCCCCACGGCTGCTGCCCGAACTGCAGGCGGTAGTCCCAGCTGTCGGCGGCCCGGTAGCCGAGGGCGGACTGGAACCGGATCTCGCCCTTGGCGAGCCGGCCGGCGCTGCCGCACCGCATCGAGTAGTCGGCCGCGAACGCGGTGAACTGGCCGGTGGCCTCGTCGTAGGCGACCTCGTGGACGTTGAGCGTGCCCGAGGTCGCCGCGGCCCCTTCGCAACCCTGGCCGTCGCCGCTGATGTTGAACACGGTGATCGAGTCGGAGGTGTAGAAGTTGGTCTGCGTCGGGTACGACCGGCCCGCCTCGAACCGCGTCCCGTTCGGCGGTGACACGTTCAGGTGGTGCCAGTGCCGGTTGCCCTCGGTGAACCCGTGCATCGACAACGCGTACCCGTTGGCGGTCTGCTGGTAGACGTTGAGCGTGTTCCGGGATCTCTCGTAGGTGAAGCTCCCGTCGATGTACCCCCAGCCCTCGAAGTGGGACGTGAAGGCCGTGTACGGCGCGGCGGGCGGCTCCGCGGCGGCCGCGGCGGGCGCTCCGCCGATCAGTGTCGTCGCGACCAGAAGCGCGGCGGCGCAGGCTCCAGCGCCACGGAAAGTGCGCACAAATCCCCCCAAGTCAAAGACCCCCGACAGCAGGAAACCCCCGTGTCCAGCGCAGGATAGGGAACAACACCGACACGGACAATCAACTTCGGCGAAACCCATGGAGCCGGGGCTGAACCCTTTCGCCGTGTCGGTGTCTCTTATAGGCGATGGATACGTCACGAGGGACACGGGCGACGGGTTCGCGCCGTGCGGCGGGGGTGGGACGTGGTTGACCGCGGTTGGGCGAGTGAGCAGCTCATCGAGGCCGCACAAGGCGGTGACCCGGAGTCGCTGGCCGCGGTGGTGCACGGTGCTCATCCGCACGTGCTGCGCTTCGCCGGGCACCTGTGCGCGTCCCCGCAGGACGCCGAGGACGCGGCGCAGGAGGCGTTGATCGTCCTCTACCGCAAGATCGGCACCTTGCGCGCCTCGGCGGCGCTCGCCTCGTGGATGTTCCGGGTCGTCCGGCACGAGTGCCTGCGCCGCGCCCGCCGCCTGTTCGACCGCTACGACGACACCGGTGACGACCCGGTGGCGTCGGCCGAGGACGAAGTGCTCCGGCGGCTGGAAGCCGAGCGCGTCGCGGAGGCGATCGGGGCGTTGCCCGACGTCCAGCGCCGCGTGCTGATCATGCGGGACGTGCTGGGCCACCCGGGGCGGACGGTCGCCGAGGCGCTCGGGCTGAGCACCCCGGCGATGAAGTCCCACCTGCACCGGGCCAGGACCGCGCTCCGGCTCAGCCTGCGTGACGGGGTCGCCCCGCCGCCGGCCGACCCGTCCTGACGTTCTCGCCAACCCCGTCCGAAAGGGAAAATCCCCATGCTCACCACCGGATCGCCCGCACCGCAGATGGTGCTGGAAGACACCACCGGGCAGACCGTCCGCCTGTCCGACTACCAGGGACAGCACGCCGTGCTGGTCTTCTTCGTGCGCTCGACGTCGTGCCCGGTCTGCGCCGCCCACGTCCGGGACCTCGTGGACCGCGCCGACGAACTGGCCGCCGACGACGTCCTCGTCCTCATCGCGGTACCGGAGGACCGGGAGACGGCGGCGGCGTGGAAGGCGAAGCGCCGCATCCCGTTCCCCGTCCTCACCGGCCGCCGCGAGAGCCCGCACGAGATGGTCGGCCTGGGCAAGAAGGTCTTCGGCTCGCTGCAGCAGTCCGGCAGCGTCCTCGTCGACCGCCAGGGGATCGTCCGCCACGCCCACGGCGCGACGATGCCCACCGGCAGCTACGACAAGAAGGGCATCGCCGCGGCCATCGCGTCCCTGCGCACGCCCGCCTGAGCGGTCAGCGGCTCTCCAGGACCGGAACCCGCTCTTCGGCGACCTCCGGGCCGGTCCTGCGCAGCGTCATCATGCCGACCACCGCGAACACGACGACGACCGCGGCGCCGATGACGGCGACGGTGTGCAGGCCGGACGAGAAGGCGTCACGCGCGGTGGCGAGCACACCGTCCGCCAGCGCACCGGGCAGGGCGCCCGCCGCCTGGAGGGCGCCCGCCATGCTGTCCGTCGCCAGGGCGGCGGCCTCGGCGGGCACCTCCGCGGGCACGGCGACCTCGTCGCGGTAGACGGCCGTGCCGACGCTGCCGAACACCGCGATCCCCATCGCGATGCCGAACTCGGCGCTGGTCTCCGACGTCGCCGACGCCGCGCCGGCCTTCTGCGGGGGCACCGAGCTGACCACCATCTCGGTGCACAGCACGCCCTGCGGCCCCATCCCGAAGCTCGCGATCGACATGCCCACCACCACGAACGCCACCCCGGCGGCGCCGGTGGCCTGCGTGAACAGCAGGATCCCGCCCGCCGCGACCAGCATCCCGAACCCGAGCACGAACTCCGGCCGGAACCGCCGCGCCAGCCGCGGCGCGATCAGCGAGCCGACCACCACCGCGCCCGCCTGCGGCACCAGCAGGAGCCCGGCCTGCACCGCCGTCAGCCCGGCGACCATCTGCAGGTACTGGCTGACCAGCAGGAAGACACCGCCCATGGTGAGCGCGCCGACCAGCATGATGCTCACCGCCGCGCTGAACGCCCGCACCCGGAACAGCTTCAGGTCCAGCATCGGGTCGGCCAGCCCGCGCTGGCGGCGGACGAACGCCGCGCCGACCGCCACGCCCGCGACGAGCACGACCGCGTTGACCACCGACACGCCGTCCTTGGCGGTCTCCTTGAGGGCGTAGACGATCGGCAGGATCGCGCCGAGCGACAGCACCACGCTCGCCAGGTCGAGCCGGCCGGCGGCCGTGTCGCGGTACTCCGGCAGCAGCTTCGGCGCGGTGGCCAGCAGCAGGACCATGACCGGCACGGCCATCAGGAACACCGAACCCCACCGGAAGTGCTCCAGCAGCACGCCGCCGACCACCGGCCCGATCACCATGCCGCCCATGAAGCAGCTCATCCACACCGCGATCGCGGTGCCGCGCTGCTTGGGGTCCTGGAACATGTTGCTGATCAGCGCGAGCGTGGACGGCATCAGCGTCGCGCCGGCGACCCCGAGCACGGCCCGTGCCGCGATCAGCATCTCCGGGCTGGTGGTGAACGCGGCCACGACCGACGCCACGCCGAAGGCGGCCCCGCCGGCCATCAGCAGCTTCCGCCGACCGATCCGGTCGCCCAGGGTGCCCATCGTGACCAGGAAGCCGGCGATCATGAAGCCGTAGATGTCGATGATCCACAGCAGTTGGGTGCTGCTCGGCCGCAGGTCCGCGGCCAGGTGCGGGACCGCCAGGTGCAGCACGCTCATGTCCAGCGACAACAGCAGCGTCGGCAGCGCCAGCACCGCCAGCCCCCACCACTCGCGTCGTCCTGCCCTCATCATCGTCTCCCGGGGTCTCGTTCGTGGCCTGTCACCCTTGAGTCGAACGGCGACGGCCCGGATCGACACCGCGGCCGGAAACTTCGAGGAGTCCTGCGCGGGGACTGGACCGATCGCGGTGCCCGGATCTCCTTTGACGCCGCTGACATAGTGAATTGCCGTGGGAGACGATGATGTGAAAGCGATCCGCGACCTGGCCGGGCTCGCCACACCGATGGCGCTGCGCGTGGCGGTGACGCTGGGGTTGCCGGATCGGCTGCACGGCGACGGTTCGCCCGCCGACGACCTGGCGGCCGAACTCGACGTCGACCCGGTGGCGCTCGGGCTCCTGCTGGCCCACCTGGCGACGCTCGGGGTGGTCGAACGCACCTCCACCGGCTACCGGACGAGCGCGTACGGCGAGCACCTCCGCGCCGGCGCCGGCAACGGGCTGGCCTCCTAGGCCTGGACACCGCGGGCGGGCGGGCCGAGCTCGCGTTCGTCGAGCTCGCGCACAGCGTCCGCACCGGCCAGGCGGCCTACCCGCACCGGTACGGCCAGGACTTCTACGCCGACCTGGACGAGCACCCGCGCCTCCGCGAGTCGTTCGACCGGCAGATGGCGCACCGGTTCCGCGCGCAGCTACCGCGGATCGTCGCCGGGTTCGACTGGTCGCGGTTCGCCACCGTCGTGGACGTCGGCGGCGGCCAGGGCGGCTTGCTCGCCGCGGTCCTCACCGCGCACCCGGGGATGCGCGGCCACCTGGTCGACGTCGGACCGACGGCCGACGAGGCCCGACGAACCTTCAGCGCCCACGGCCTCGACGAGCGGGCCGAGGTGACCGCGGGCAGCTTCTTCGACCCGCTCCCGGCCGGCGCGGACGCCTACGTGCTGTTCGACATCCTGCACAACTGGGACGACGAGCACGCGAACCGCATCCTGGCCCGCTGCGTCGAGGCCGCGCACCCCGGCGGGCGGGTGCTGGTCGTCGAAGGGGTCGGCGGGCTGCGGGCGAGCAGCGCGAGCGACCTGGACATGCTGGTGATCTTCGGCGGGCGGGAACGGCGGCTCGACGAGTTCCGCGCGCTCGCCTCGCCGCACGGCCTGGTCCTCGACACCGTGACCGAACTGACCGATCACCGCTGCCTGCTCGAATTCCGCTTCGAGTCCCCGTCAGTGTGAATTCACGACCGAATATTAACAGAACGTGATTACCCCGGTACCGTCTGCACAGGGCGGAAACCAGGGGACGGCATGGGCGTTTTTCGGCGTGATCCACCAGGGCCACGGATCGTTCGCAACGAATTCACCGGGAACGCGCGCACCGTCGTCCAAGCCGACGTGATCAACGGTGACGTGATCAGCCGAGCGCCCTCCGGCTTGGACGGCGCCGCCGACCTCCTGGCGGCCGTGGTGCACCGGCAGTGGGCCGCCGAAGCCGCGGTCCGCTCGCTGCGCCGACCGCAGCCGCTGCGCCTGCGCTGGGCGCCCACCCGCCGGCAGGTCGCCTACCCGGACGCGCCGGTGGTCGCGGGCGGCGACCTCGGCGACCTCGACCGGCTGTTCGCCTCGTCGGCGAACCGGCAGCTGGTGCTCCTCGGCGGGCCCGGCGCGGGCAAGTCCGCGACGACGCTGCTGCTCGCCCTGGACCTGCTCGAACGCCGTGCGCCCGACGGGCCCGTGCCGGTGCTGCTGTCCCCGGCCTCGTGGAACCCGCACAACGAACACCTCGAGGACTGGCTCATCCGGCGGCTGGAGACCGACTACCCGGCGTTGCGCGACCGCAAGGCCTACGGCCGGCACGCGGCCCGCCGCCTGGTCGCCGAACAACGCCTGCTGCCGCTGCTCGACGGGCTGGACGAGCTGCCGCCGGACCTGCTCGTGCCCGCGCTGGAGGGCGTCCACCGCGCGTTCGGCCCCGGCCGGCCGTTGGTCCTGACCTGCCGCGGCGACGAGTACGAAGCCGCGGTGCGCGCCGGTGGCGCGGGGCTGCCCGCCGCCGCGGTGGTCGAACTCGAACCGGTCGCCGCCGACGACGCGATCGAGTTCCTCTCCGCCTCGTTGCCGCAGGTCGTCGAGCGCTGGGCCCCGGTGCTCGACCAGCTGCGCACGACGCGGGACTCGGTGGTCGCGTGGTCGCTGTCGACCCCGCTGACGATCAACCTCGCCCGCGCCGTCTACGGCCGCCCCGACCGCGACCCGGCCGAACTGGTCGATCAGCAGCGGTTCGGCGATCCGGCCGCCCTGGACCGGCACCTGCTCGACTCGCTGGTGACCGCCGTCTACGGCGACCCGCCGACACCACCGCCCCGGCTCGCGCCCCTGCCGTCGGGCGCCGCGCGCTACCCCGCCGACCGCGCCCGCCGCTGGCTGGGCTTCCTGGCCGGCCACGCTGCCTCGAACGCGGCCGGCGACATCGCCTGGTGGCGGCTGCCCCGGCCGCACCTCGTCCTGGCGATCGTCCTCACCGGCCTGCTGTGCTGGGTGGCGACCAGCGAGCACGCCGCCGTCGCGGTCGGCTTCGCGCTGGGTGCCGCGTTCACCTGGCTGATCGGCACGGTGCGCCGCCGGGCGCCGGTGCGTCACCTGCTCCTCGCACCCTTGGTGCTCAGTGTGGCGATCTTCTTCATCACCTACGAGCGCCCCAGCTCCCCCGGCGTGACCGCGGCGGCCGCGGCAGGGCTCGCGCTGCTGGTCGGCGTCGCCCTGTCGGTGCACCGCCCACCGCACCGGACGGGCCTGCGCCTGCGCGGTCGTGGCAGGGCGGTCCTCTCCCGGATGGCCTTCGGCGTGGTGATCACGGTCGCCGCCATGGCCGCGGCGATACCCGCGCACGGGGTCGTCAACAGCCGGGACCTGTGGTCGGCGCCCCTCGCGCTCAGCGTGATGGTGGCCGTGGCCTGGGGCCTCGGCACGTGGCTGACCAGCCCGCCGGACCGGTTCAGCGTCCCCCGGCCGACCAGGTCGCTGCGCGGTGACGTCGCGTCGACCGCCGTGTGGCTGCTCGCGTGGATCGTGGCGTTCCAGCTGCCCGTGGCGTTCGCCATCGTCGTGATGGGCAAGTCCGTCGACGCCTCGCTGCCGGCCATGGCGCTGAGCTTCGGCCTCGGCACCGGCCTCGGCTGCGTGGTCAACAACGCCTCGGTGCTGTACGCGGCCTCACTGGCCTGGTGGGCGTTGCGCGGCAGGCTGCCGTGGCGGCTGATGCGGTTCCTCGACGACGCGCACCGGCGCGGCGTGCTCCGGCAGACGGGCACGGTCTACCAGTTCCGCCACGCCAGCCTCCAGCGGCACCTGGCCGGGTCCGGCTGACGCTTGGTCAGCCCTCCTCGGCCTTGACCACCTTGCCGATCGCGAGGGTGGCCAGGGAGGTCGCGACGGCCTTCACGTTCGCGCCTTCGGTCTGGTTGGAGTGCGCGATGGAGTAGACGACGTTGCGGTAGCGGACGACGACCTCCGCCGACCACTTGACCTTCTCCTGCGACACGAGCTTGGCGTCGTCCGCGCCTTCCACGTTCACCGCGACGCCGTTGCGGACGCGGTCCTCCATGTGCTCCTTCGCCTTGTCCACGCCGGACTGCTTGTGGTTGGCGTGGTAGACGTAGCTGGTCACGATCACGTAGGCGCCGCGGACGTTGTCCTTGGCGAGCCTGCCCGAGTTGTTCCAGTTGCACTGCCCTTGGTCGTGCGCCTGCCCCACACCCGGGTTGGCGCCGCCCGCGCTGTAGTCCATGCGCCCGGGGATGTGCGGCGCGACCTCCGCCTCCTCGAACATCGCGCAGCCGATCGGCGCCTTCTCCAGGTCGTCGGACGTGTCCACGACCGGCTTCGCGTCGGCGGAGGAGTCGTCGAGCCTGGTGTACACGAAGTACCCGCCGGCGCCCAGGCCGAGCACGAGCAGGATGATCACCACCGCGATCACCGCGCCCTTCCCGCCGCGCCGAGGCGGCGGTCCACCCGGTCCACCGGGGAACCCCGGACCCCCTGGACCTCCCGGTCCCCACGGCCCGCCGGGTCCACCCATTCCGCCGGGTCCACCCGGCCCACCCGGTCCCCACTGCTGCGGGTAGGGCTGCCCCGGCTGCGGGAACTGCCCGGGCGGCGGGAACTGGGGTTGCTGCTGCGGGTGGTGCCCCTGCTGAGGGAATTGCTGTGGCGCACCGGGGTGCGTCATCGGACCTCCTCGACAAAGGCCGTCGTGTATCCCATGTGAAATGCCCACCCGCGTTCGTGGCGATTCGTCCCCGGCCAGTCCGCCGACCCGACCGCAGACCGCGTCTACCCCACGAAAGGCGCGGTGCGCAGGCGGAAATCCGCCGGCGGCTTCCGGATCACGACCGTACGCGGGCAGCGGGCGCCGCGGTGTCAGGTGAACACCCTACAAAGGGGTCTCGGTCTGGTTGAGCTCCGCGAGCGTGATCAGCCCGTCGTCGAGCGCCCGGCTCACCAGCTCGCTCTTGGTGCGGGCCGCCCGGCCGGCGTTCGCGTACTTCACCCGCACGCGGGCGATGTGCGTGTCGACCGTCTTCACGGTGATGTTGAGCTTCGCGGCGACGAGGTCCTTGGACGACGACGTGAACCACGCCCGCAGCACCTCCGACTCGCGCGGTGACAGGCGCGGCCGATCGGGGGCGTCGTCGGCGACGAGCGCGCCCGACAGGGACGGCGCGGTGTACGGGATGCCCTGCGCGGTGGCCCTGATCGCCGGGATCAGGTGGTCGAGCCCTTCCCGCTTGGTCAGGTAGGCCAACGCGCCGAGGTCGACGCACTTGAGCGCGGTGGCGGTGTCCGCGTGCTGCGAGTAGACGACGACCCGGCGGCCGTTGTCGACCAGCCTGCGCAGCTCGGCGAAGTCCGGCCGGCCCGGCACCAGCTCCAGGTCGAAGATCACCACGTCGGCGTCGGCGCCCGGTCCGGTCCACACGTCGGCGAGCCGGGCGCCCGCGTCGACCAGGCGGATCGGCGGGACGGCCTGCTCGCACCAGTACCGCACCCCCGCGGTGATGGCCGCGTGGTCGTCCACGATCACCGCCGTGATCACGTCGTCGGCTGCCATGTGGCCTCCACCCAGACCGTTCCACCGTTGCCGAGCACCTCGACCCGCACGCCGGACGTCGCCGGGCTCGGCGGCACGACGTCGTCGCAGTCGGCGACGACGTTGACCGACACCAACCCCTGGTCGCCGATCACCGTGACGCGGGCCCACGACCCGGCCGTGGCGAGCGCGGTGAGCGCGGCGTCGGTCAGGTCGCGCCGGACGGCCACGGGCGGCGTCGGCCACTGGCCGCGTGCCTCCAACTCCACCACGACCCCCTTGCGGTCGGCGACGTCCGCGCAGTGCCGCAGCTCGTGCAGCAACGGGTTCGTCACCACGTCGGTCTCCGCGCACAGCCGCCGCATCCGGGCGGCCTCGATCGCGCTGCGGCGCCGGACCGCCGCGTCCTCGGGGCTGAGCGAGCCGTCCGCGAGCCCTGTCAGCAGCGGGATCGCGCCGGCGGACAGCTCGGCGAACCGCTGCCGCCTGCGCCGGTGGGACTCCGCCGCGACGGCCTCTGCGGTCCGCACCCGTTCGATCTCGTCGCCCGCGGTCGCCGCGGCCGTGGCGAGCCGGTGCAGCACGGACGCCACCACCGCCAGGCACAGCGGGAAGCCGATCACGGTGACCGAGCCCGTGGCGAGCCGGGCCAGGTCACCCTTGTGCACGTCGGAGAACAGGAGCATGTTCGACAGGGCGATCAGCTCGTGCGCCGACAGGAACAGCACCACCGTCCGGAGTGGACGGTCCAGGAGCACGACGAGGCCCACCCAGTTCGCCGCGCCGAACGCCCAGTCGACGGCACTCGCGGTGCGCTCCAGGGGCAGGGTCACGGCGGCCAGCGCGGACGCGGCCAGCACCACGGCGACGGCGAACGGGCGCAGCCTGCCCCACGGCCGCCGCCGGGCGAGCAGCACGGCTTCGCCGGCCAGCACCGCGATCAGCGCGCCGAACGCGGTCAGCTGGGCGAACGGGAGGTCGTGCGATTCCCAGCGCCGCAGCAGGTTGACCAGGCCGAGCACGCCGACCACGACCGCGGTCACGAGCAGGGTCGCGACCCGCAGTCCGAACAGGAGCTGTGCCCGGGTCTGCCCGCCGACGGTGTCACTCACCGGCATCACGCCACTCCAGCCGGACGACGGTGCCCGCGCCGACAGTGGAGGTGACCGTGGCCGTGCCGCCGATGCGGTTCAACCGGCCGTGCACGGATTCTCGCAAGCCGCGCCGGGTCACCGGGACGTCGTCGGGCGAGAAACCCCTGCCGCCGTCGGCGATGTCGAGGTGCAACCGCCGCCCGTCGCCGCCGAGCCGGATGGACGCCTGCGTCGTGCCCGCGTGCCGGCGGACGTTGTTGAGCGCTTCCCGGGTCGCGTCGGCGAACACCGCCGCCACGTCGGACGGCAGCGGCAGCCGGGCGGGCGCGTCGAGTTCGACGTCCAGGTGCACGGCCTCGACCTCCGCGGCCAGCAACCGCACGAGGTCGGTGTGCCGGGACGCGTCGGCGGGCCCGGAGCGCAGCCGGTCGAGGTCGCGGCGCGCCTGCGCCGCCAGCCAGGCGCTGTCCTCGCGCACCTGCCCGCTGCCGACCATCAGCAGCGTCGCGGCGGCGGTGTCGTGCAGCGCCGCCGCGAACTCCCGTTCCTCGGCGCGCACGGCCGCCGCCACCGACGAGTCCCGGTGCGCGCGGGCGGCGTCGGCGGCCATCCGGTCGGCCCGTTCGGCGGCCCGCCGGACCAGCAGCCACGCCGCGCGGGACAACCCGGCCGCCACCAGGATCCACACTTGCGAGATCCACAGGTCTCGGTCCTCCGACCCGGCCGCGGTGACGACGGCCACCAGCCACCCGTCGGCCAGCAGCGCCGCGACGACTCCCGTCCTCAGCGAGGTGTGCCACTGGTACGTCACGCAGGCGAACGTCACGAGGAGCCTGATCCAGCCGATGTTGGTGCGCTCGACGGCGTCGGTCCCGAAGACGCTCAGGCACACGCCGAGCAGCACCACCAGGTCCACCGCGACCGGCAGGCCGCCGTCGGTCCTTTGTAGCCACCACGCGTACCCGCAGGTCCACAGCACGGCGACGCCGACCGCCAGCGCGGTGGCCGGCAGGTGCTCCGGTGTCACGCGCAGCATGGCGATCGCGCCGATGGGCAGCACCGTCGCCAACCGCACCACCGCCGCGTACCGACGGCCGAACCGGCGCAGCAGCAGTTCGGCCTGCCCTGCCATCCCGCACCTCGCCTCGCACTCGCCCCCGGTACTCGTGCCGCGGCGACGTTACCGGCATCCCGGTCCGAATCGGACACCCAGGTGAGGGCTTTCGGCCGACCCGACCGCGACCCGACGTCGATCATCCGGCCCGGTGCGCCCTCGCGGCGGCAGGCGAGGCGGATTTCCGCCGCACGGGCGAGTCGATCGGCAGCCGATCGGCGGTGTTCGCACCTCCGCGTTCAGGTCGCCGTCACGGGCTGGTCGGCAAGCCGTCACCGACTGGCCGTCACGGCGCCTGGTCGTCGGACGGCGGCCGGCCGAGCAGCTTCGCGCCGAGCACCGCGACCTGGAGCGACAACGCCTGGGTGGGGTCGTCGACCGCGTACCCGGTCAGCTCCGCGACCCGCTGGAGGCGGTAGGTCACCGTGCGGACACCCACGTGCAGCTCACGTGCGCAGGCCGCCGCCACCTGCCCGTTCGCGAAGTAGGACGACAGCGTGTCCAGCAGCGGCCCGGCACCGCCCCGTGCCTCGCGAAGGGGGTGGAGGACGACCGACACGAGGTCGGCCAGCGCGGCGCTGTCGCGCAGCAGCACCTGGTAGACCAGCAGGTCGGAGGCCTTGTGCAGGTGTCCGGGCAGGTGCAGCCGCTCGGCGATGTCCAGCGCGTGGACGGCCTGCTCGAACGAGCGAACCACGCCGCCGGGGCCCGAGTGGGCGCGGCCGAGGCCGACCCGCCAGGTGGACTCCGGTCCCAGCGCCGCGGCCACCTGACGCACGAACTCGTCCGGCACGTCGGTCATCGCGTCGGGCGCGACGCAGATGAGCAGGCCCTCCTTGGTGGTGACCAGCACGCCGCGGGAGTCCAGGCGCAGTCCCAGCGCCGTCTCCACGGCCCGCGCCACCTCGCCGCCGTCGACCAGCGGGTGCGCCGAGCGGACGGCGGCCACGACGTTGCTGCCGGCCAGCCGGAGCCCGAACCGCTCCGCCCGTTCGGCCAGCTGCCCGAGGTTGCGCCCGTCGAGCAGGTCGTCGACGAACTCGCGGCGGAACGACTCCTCCTGGCGCACCGACCAGCGCTGCGCGTCCTCGTAACCCTCGGCGATCGCCGTGACGGCCGCGTCGGCGGCCTTGAACACCGCTTCGCCCGCGGCGCGGACGGCGTCGGCGCCGGTCGCCCGCCGCACACCGGTCAACGACCGCCAGGCCAGCCAGGTGGCGCTCAGGTGCAGGTCGATCACCCCGTGCAGGGTGACGCCGCGGGCCGCCGCCCGCGCACCGACCTCGCGGCGGACCCGGAGCTGGTCGGGCCGCAACTGCCGCCCCGTCGCGCTGACCTCGTCCAGTTCTTCCAGGTACCCCTGGAGGAGGTCGGCGGGTACGCCGTGCGCGTCACGGCTCGCCGTGTCCGCCACCCCGGCCAGGGGGTCGGCCCCGTGCTCGGGCGTGGAAGCCGCCCGCCTGGTTCGTGCCATGCGGACGAGTCTGGCAACCGCCGGGACGCCGTGATCGACGCGCCCCGGTCCGGCACGCGGTGGGTGAACCTTGCGTTCAGCTTGCGATCCCCACGCGCACCGGCGACGTGAGGCAGGATCGCGTTGTCATGGACTTCTCAGTGCTGCTGGTCGAGGACGACGAGCACATCAGGCAGGCCCTCGGCCTGGCCCTCGCCGACGAGGGTTTCGCCGTCACCGACGCGGTCTCGGGCGAGGAGGCGCTGGAGCTGCTCGCCGCCGCGGAGCCCGACGTGGTGCTGCTGGACCTGATGCTGCCCGGCGTGGACGGCCTGGAGGTCTGCCGCACCCTGCGTGCCCGCGGCGACCTGCCGATCATCATCGTCACCGCCCGCGCCGACGCCGCCGACGTCATCGCCGGGCTCGAAGCGGGCGCCGACGACTACGTGACGAAACCGCTCGTCGCCAGCGTCCTCGCCGCCCGCATCCGGGCGTTGTTGCGCCGGCGCGGCGGCGGGCGGCAGGACGAGGTGCTCCAGGTAGGGCCGCTGGAGATCCGCCCGGACGTCGGCACGGTCCACCGGGCGGGCGTCGAGGCGCACCTCACCCGCACCGAGTTCCGGCTGCTGGTCGAACTGGCCTCGGCGGGCGGGCGGATCGTCACCCGCGAACAGCTCCTGCAACGGGTCTGGGGCTACGACTACTTCGGCGACACCCGGCTGCTCGACGTCCACATCCGCCGGCTGCGCCGCAAGGTCGAGACCAACCCCGACGAGCCCGCGCTCGTGCTGACCGTGCGCGGCACGGGCTACCGGCTCGACGTCGACGCGTGACGCCAGGTCGTCGCCCGGCGGGCATCGGCGCAGGTGGGCGGTTGTGGTTGGCCGGGCGGCGTCGTATCGTTGAGGTGTCCAGCCGCCACCACGCGTAGCGCAGGGCGACGAAATCGGGTTGAGCAGAAGCTCGGTTGTTGGTTCTCGTACCAACCGAGGAGTGCCCCGTGGGCGATACCCGCGCCGAAACCACACCCGTGACGATCACCCGTACCGACGACCACGACGGCCTGGCCGTGGTGGCGGTGGCCGGTGAGATCGACATGGCCTGCGAACAACCGGTCCGAGCGGCCATCGCCGCACAGCTGGACCGAAGGCCCGACGGCCTCGTCCTCGACCTCGCCGACGTCGACTTCTTCGGCTCGGCGGGCATCCAACTGGTGGTCGACGCGATCGCGCGCGCGGAACGCCTCGGCGTGCCGTTGGCGGTGGCGACCGACCGGCGCACCGTCCTGCGGCCCCTGGAGATCACCCTCGTGAGCGAGGCGGTCGACGTCCACCCCACCCTGGGCGACGCGCTCACGGCACTGCGGGCCGACGTGCCGACGCGGCGGGTGGCGAGCCGGTAGTCCGCGGCCCGCACCGGGCGGTGAGCCAGAACGCGGCGTGCGGACGACGGGGTGGCCCGGCTAGGTTCGACCCGGGCAGTCCCGTGCGGCGCTCCGCCGTGCCCGCGCGAGGTCCGGCGTTCGCGCGGTGGGACTGGCCGCAGGCGGTGTGCGCGGGTCCCGTGGTGCACCTCACCGGTGACGACGAGGACGGGTTGTTGGACGGGCGGCGTCGAGATCTGCTGGCGCGGATGGTCGCGGAGTGCGCGACCGAGCCGAGCCGCGGCGACTGGGCGCGGGCGGTGTGCACGGTGTGCGTCCGCGCGGTGCCCCGTGTGGACGGAGCGGCGTTGACGTTGCGCAGCGCCTCGCGGGCGCAGGAGATGCTGGGCGCCAGCGACCCGTGGGCGGCCCGGCTGGAGGAGATCCAGTACACCCTCGGCGAGGGGCCGGCGGTGGAGGCGTTCACCGACGGCGGCCCGGTGCTCGTCGCGGACGTGCACGTCGACCAGGTGCGGTGGCCGGGGTTCGCCGAGGCGGGCGCGGCGGCGGGCGTCGCGGCGGTGTTCGCGTTCCCGTTGCAGGTCGGCGGCATCCGGCTGGGCACCCTGGACCTCTACCGGCGCCGCCCGGGCGGCCTGTCCGTCGACGCGGTGGCCGACGCCGTGGTGCTGGCCGACGTGGTCACGCTGGCCCTGCTCCAGCACGCCGAGCGGTCGGACGAGGACGAGTTGCGCCGGGTGATCTCCTACCAGGACGTGAACATGGCGACCGGGATGCTGGCGGCGCAGCTGCGGATCAGCCTGGAGGACGCGTTCGCCAGGCTGCGGGCGCACGCGTTCGCCACCGGGCGGTCGGTGCTGGAGGTCTCCGGCGACGTGCTGGCCCGCCGCATCTCGTTGGATCGGCTCGCCGAATGACCGGCCGGCGTGACCGCGTCGAGGGCCCGGGACCGTATGCTGCGGGTGTGCCAGGCGTCCAGGACCAGATCGCCGTCGCGTTGAGCGAGATCACGACGGGACTGGCCGACGGCCGCGACACCGACTCGGTGCTGGGCATGGTCACCGCGGCGTGCACGCGCCTGCTGGCCGCGTCCGCGACGGGTGTGCTGCTGGCCGATCCGCGCGGCGGGATCAGGGTCGTGTCGGCGTCCGACGAGCGGGCGCGGTTCGTCGAGCTGATGCAGGCCCAGTCGGACGAGGGCCCGTGCGTGGAGTGCATCCGCGACGGCACGGCCGTCAGCTCCGCCGACCTGACCGACGAGTCGAACCGCTGGCCGTTGTTCGCCCCGGCCGCGGTGCGCGCGGGTTACCGGTCGGTGCAGGCGGTGCCGATGCGGTTGGACGGCCGGGTCGTCGGCGGGCTGAACGTGCTCTACACGCGTCCCGGGGCGTGGGTGGCGTGGCAGGACCGGCTGGGTCGCGTCCTCGCCGACCTCGCCGTGCTGGGCCTGTCCCAGGAGGGCGACGTGCGGCGGGTCGACCGGCTGGCCGAGCGCACCCTGACCGCCTTGAACGACCGGGTCCAACTGGCGCACGCCATCGGCATGGTCGCCGGCGCGCGTGCCATCGACACGGAACACGCCAGGACCGCGATCCTCGCCCACGCCCGCCTGCACGACCGCCCGGTCCGCGACATCGCCCGCGCGGTGACCGACGGTTCACTGGACCCGGCAACCCTGGCCCTGCCCGCACCGGACCACCAAGCCGACCACTAGCCGACCACCACGGTCCCGGACCACTCGCCGATTGCCCGACTCCGGACCGGCCCGCGAGTCCAACCGCGCCACCGCCCCGGCCAGGCCTGCCAACCGCAACCGGATCTGCGGGCCGACGACACGCCACCAGGCCCGGTCCAGCCCGGTCCAGCGCAGCCCGACCCGACCCAACCCAACCGACTGACCGACTGACCGACCGACCGATCGACCGATCGACCGATCGACCGCAGCCCAGCCCCACCCAGCTCAGCCCGACCCAGCGCGGCCTGGTCCCAGCCCGCAGACCGTCAGCCGCCCCAGTCCGGATCCGCACGCCGATCGGCCGTGGCCTCCACCTCGGCCGCCACCCGGGCCACCTCGGCGTCACGCTGGACGTCGCCGTCGCACGCGCCGAACCGCTCCCCCGCCTGCCCGACCGTGCCGCCGTCCCACCCGCGAACCGCGCCGATCGCCTCGTGCAACGCCGCCCGGCGGGCCACCGAGCCCGCGATCCGCCGCGCCGTCGCGACGTGGGCGGCGAGCAGGCGCGCGGACGTGGTCATGCGTCCAGCGTGCGCCCCCGTCCGGGAGAACGCCAGGTCAGTCGCCGGTCAGGATCTCCTCGATGAACCGCTCGGCGAAGTCGCGGAGCTTGACGTTCGCCCGCTGCGACCGGTCGACCAGCATCGCGAACGCCTCGTCCGCGGACACCCGGTGCACGGCCATCACGACGCCTTTCGCCTGGTCGATGACGGCTCGCGAGGTCAGCGCGTGACGCAGTTGCACCGCCTGCGCACGGGCCCGCAGGTAGCGGCGGGCGTTGCGCAGCGCCGCCTCCGCCGCGGTGGTGTACAGCTCGAGCAGCGCCGCGTCGAGCGCCCGGAAGGCGTCCGGCCGCTCGCTGTAGAGGTTGAGCGAACCGGGCGCGTCCTCGTCGACGCACAACGGCGCCGACAGGTACCCGGCGATGCCGAACCCCGCCGCCAGCCGGCCGAACGACGGCCACCGGTACGGCAGCTCGGCCGGCACGGCGTGCACGACCTGCCCGGTCCGGGCGGCCTGCAGGCACGGCCCTTCGGCGACGAGGTACTGCGCGAAGTCCACGTCCAGCGCCGCCTGCCCGGTCGCCGCACCGGTCACCGGCTCGCCGTCGGACAGCAGCGTCACGCTCACCTGGTCCGCGCCCGGGATCGCGTGCGCCACCTGTCTGCAGATCCGGTCGAGGATTACCGACAGGTCCTCCTCCTGCTCCAACAGCTCGGACAGCCCTTCCAACGCGCCGGTCACGTCGTCCAGCCGCCGCACCAACCCCTCGGCGACGTGGTCGCCCGCCACAACCCGCTGCCCGCCGCCCATCGCCATCCGCCTCCTGTCCGCACCAGCCAACACCCGCGGTCCGAGGCGTGCCATCGCAACCGCGAACCGTCACCCGTTATCGTGCCCACTTTGAAACGTTGTCACACTTGACACGGCACGGAACGCGTGCGTTGCGGCTCAGGCGGGGAACAGCGACAGGACCCGACCGGGGTCCGCGCCGGGCTCCACGACGGCGTCGAAGCTGTACGTGTCGTCGCACAGGATCACCGTCTGGTCGGCCGGCACGAGCCGCCGGTACCACGCCACGAACTCCGCGACCGGCCGCACCTGCCCGTCGAGGTAGAGGCACTGGCCCGACTCGTGCGCCGTCCCCTCGACTTCGGAGATCGCGTCCCCGTGGCTCCAGGCGACGTCGCGGGCCGGGTCTCCCCGACCGTCCTCCTCGATCACGCTCGCCGGCCAGTCCCGGCGCAGCGCCTCGACGAGGGCGTCCCTGCCGAGCGACCAGTCGTCGCCTTCGACGAGCGCCAGATACGTCATCTCCCCTACCTGACCACCACTTCGCCCGGGATGTTGAACTTGGTCATCAGACCTTCGAAGTACGGTACCGCCGCCGCTTCGTTCGTGATGACCCGAAGTCGCTCGAACGGCGTGCTGGGATCGTTGATCACGTCACCGTATCGGCTGAACTCGCCTTCGATCTTCGCGTTGATGAGGCCGCGGATCTTGTCCGGCAGCCCCGAGTTGGGGATGAACGGGCTGCGCCCCGGGTTGCCGATGAACTTGGCGTCCAGGATGGTGCTCAACCCCTCCACGCCGTCCGCCCACACCTGCGAACCGCCGCCGACGCACAGCTGCTCGCAGTTGCCGGTGTGCGCGACCTGGTACGCCTGGCTGGGACCGGAGCCGACGGCGGGCCGGGTCTTCTCGACGCTGGGCCGGAGCGGACCTTCGCCGCAGTTGTGGACGAGGACCGACACCGCGCCCGCGACGACGTAGTACGCGGAGATGCCGTCGACGGAGAGGTCGTGGGTCCGCCGGTCGGCCCGGTGCGCCTCGACCGCGCCGAGCTGGACGAACGTGCCCGCCGACGTGCGGAGCAGCTCGCCCGGCCGCAACCGCCCGGCCTCCACCCACTGCTCCCGGGTGACCGACCAGACCTGGTGGTGCTCGGTGGCGGTGATGGTGTGCCGCGCGCCGTCGTCACCGGTGACGGTCAGCGTGACGTGCCGCTTGTCGTGGTCGGTCCGGATGGCGCGGGTGACCTGCCGGTCCTCGCCGCGCCCGGTCTTCGGCTCGGTCGTCCGGACCCGGTCGCCCGGCCGGACCTGCTCGATGGGCTTGGTCGTGCCGTCGGCCAGCAGCACGCGGGTGCCCGCCGGGAAGCTGTTGCAGCCCTCCTTCGCGGGCTTCTTCTTGGTGGCCGCCTTGGCTTTGGCCGCTATCGCCTTGGCACGTTCGGCGGCCTGTGCGGCGGCCTTGCGCGCCGCTTCCTCGGCCAACGCGCGGGCCTTGGCGGCCTTCTCCGCCGCTGCCTTGGCGGCGGCCGCGGCGGCGGCCTTGGCGGCTTCCGCGGCCTTCTCCGCGCCCTGGATGATGGCGCGGGCCCACTTCAGCTCCTGGAAGAAGGTGATGACCGCCTTGCCGGCGCGGAAGATGGCCTCGGCGATCTTCTTGGCCTTGAAGATCTTGCCCCAGGGCAGGGCGCCGATGACCATGGAGACGCAGGCGCCGATGTCGCCCTTGAGGCAGTTGACGATGTCGTTGATCCCCAGGAACTCCATGAGGATCTGGCCGCCGGCCTCGAGGATGACGTCGACCAGGCTCTTGCTCTGGAGCTGCTGCGCCTTGGCCACGTCCTCCGGGCTCGGGCCGGTCGGCTCCGTGGCGCCGTTCTCGGACGGCGAGCCGCTGCCGCCGCCCGCGTCCACGACCGCACCGGTGGGGTCGGTGTAGGAGATCGGGTTGTTCTCGGCGTAGGCGTACGCGGAGACGGCGGCGCCGGGCTGCGGCATGGGGTCGGTGCTCGTGAAGCGCCCGGTGTCGGGGTTGTAGTTGCGGGCGCGCAGGTAGTAGTTGCCCTCGCCCGACGTCGAGTCCTGGTACGCGCCGGTGTACCGCAGCGGGTTGGCGGGCCCGGACGGGTCGCCCGGCGTGAGCGTGTCGCCCTCGCGCGGGTTGCCGAACGGGTCGTAGTCGTAGCCCGCCTCGGGCACGCCGGCGGGGCTGAGCATGTTCGCCACGCCGCCCAGCCAGTCGTGCGTGTACGGGTGGGCGCCGGTGGCGGGGTCGAGCAGGGCCAACGGCTCGTCGTCCGGCCCGAAGGCGAAGCCCCGGCGTTCGGTGACCGCGCCGGCCGCGTTGCTGGTGGTGTCCAGGGCGATCTGCGGCAGGGTGCCGTTGACGTCCCAGGTCCAGCGCTGGGTGGTGGCGGCCTGGCCGGTGCCGGAGGTGGCGCTCAGGCGCAGGCCTGCGGCGTCGTAGGCGAACGACGTGGTGCGCCCGCCGGTGGTGGCGGTGGCCAGGGTGTTGTCCAGGTTGTAGGCGAAGGTGTCCCGGCCGGCCTTGGTCTGGTTGCCGTTGAGGTCGTAGTCGAACTCGGTGACGCTGCCGTGCCCGGTGGCCTCGCCGTCGGGCGCGTTGGCGGCGTCGGCGCGGTGCCCGCTGACGATGCGCTTGCGGAGCTGGTCGGCGGCGTCGTAGTGGTAGCGGGTGGTGTCGCTGCCGGCGGTGCCGGTGCGCTTCTGGGTGAGGCGGTTGCCGACCAGGTCGTAGCTGTAGTCGATGCGCCCGGCGTTGGCGGCGTGCGGGTCGCAGCTGGTGGCGGCGTAGCAGGCGGAGGTGACGCGGTCGGCCGGGTCGTAGGCGTAGGCCACGGCCTCCGACACCCCGCCACGGGTCGTGGTGACCTTGATCGGGTTGCCGACCGGGTCCAGGTCGAGCTGGTAGGCGGAGATCGGGTCCTGCACGTTCGGCGGCGGGCCGGCGCCCGGCGTGCGGTCGGTGCCGATGGACGTCAGGCGGCCGGCGTCGTCGTAGGCGCGCCGTTCCACCAGGCCGGTGACCGGGGGCAGGGTGGTGCTGGTGCGGCGGCCCGCGATGTCGTGGCCGAACCGCCAGGTGCCCGCGTCCGCGCCCGCGCTGCCGCCGCTGACGGTCAGTTCGGACAGGCGGCTGTCGGCGTCGTAGCCGCTGGTGACGCGGGTGCCGTCGGGGTAGGCGCGGGTGGTGATGTTGCCGCGCACGTCGTAGTCGTAGTCGAACGTCTCGCTGCGCCCGGCCGCCTCCTCGCGGGTGACGCGGGTGATCTGGTCCTCGTCGTCGTAGGACACCTTGCGCACGCCCAGCGGGTCGCCATAGGAGGTGATGCGGTCCTTGGCGTCGTAGCCCCACGTGTACTTCGGCCCGCTGTCGCCCAGGGCTCGTTCGGTGCGGCGGCCGACGATGTCGTAGGTGTCGACGATGGTGCGCCTGGCGCGTTCGGCGTCGCTGATCCACTCGTGCTCGCCGCGGGTGAGGGCGGCGACGAGGTTGTTCTCCACGTCGTAGGTGGCCTCGACGCGGCGGCCCAGCGGGTCGGTGGTGTGCGTCGGTCGTCCGGCCCGGTCGTAGTCGATGCGCCGGACGTGGTGGTTCGGGTCGCGGATCGCCGCCAGCAGGCCGTCCGCGTGGTAGCTGTAGACGGTGGCGCCGAGGTGCGGCGCGTGCGGGTGGAACCGGGCGTCGGGACCGTGGACGCTGTCGAGCTGGTTGTCCTCGCGGTACCGGTAGCGGGTGGTGTGGTCGTTGGCGTCGGTGACCGAGGTGAGGCGGTTGTTGGCGTCGTAGGCCGAGACCGTGGTGTGGTCCAGCGGGTCGGTCACCTTGGTGCGGTTGCCCGCCAGGTCGTACTCGAAGTGCGTGGTGAACCGCTCCCGGTCGGCGCCCTCGACGTTGCCGCGCGGCTCGGTGGTGCGCAGCAGCAGGCCGTCGTCGCTGTACTCCCACGTGGTGACGCCGCCGGTGGCGTTCTCCTGGCGGATCTTGTTGCCGGCCTCGTCGTAGGTCGACTTCGTGGTGTTGCGACCGGCGTCGGTGGCGGAGGTCTGGCGGCCGTTGCGGTCGAAGCCCATGGACAGGCTGCGGCCGAGGCTGTCGGTGGTGCCGGTGACGTGCCCGGTGTTGTCCCGCTGGAACGTGGACGGCTTGTTGAACTCGTCCACTGTGGACGTGGTGCGGTCCAGCTCGTCGACCTTGATGTCCTTGTGCACGACCTGGCCGCCGGGGTACGGGCGGGAGATGCGCACGAGGTTGTCGTTGGCGTCGTAGCGGTAGGTGGTGGTGAAGTCGGCCGGGTTGGCGCCGGACACGTTGCCGCGCGGCGAGATCACCTCGTGCAGCAGGCCCTTGGCGTTGTACCGGTAGGCGGTGACGACGTCCTGCTCGCCGCGGCCCATCTCGACCCGGACCGACGCGCGCCGGCCGGCGGCGGTGTAGGTGATCGAGGTGGTCTTGCGCGGATCGGTGACCTTCTCCAGCCGACCGTTCTCGAGGTAGTGGTACTCGACCTTCACGTGCTCCGGGTTCACCGTCCGGCTGATCCGGCCGACCTCGTCGTAGTCCGTGCGCCACGAGTGGTGCTTGCCCGGTTCGGACACCTCGACCACGCGGTCCTGCGCGTCGAAGCGGTACTCGGTGGTGAACGCCCGCCGGTCGGCACCGCGCACCGTCCCGCGCGGGTCGGTCGACGCGACCCGGCGGCCGGTGGCGTCGTACTCGGCCTCCGTGCGCCGCCCTTCCGGCGAGATGACGGCCGCGAGCAGCCCGGAGTTCGGCCGACCGACCGGGATGTGCTCGAAGCGGGTCACCTTGCCGCGCTGGTCGGTCCTGCTGGTCCGCAGGCCGCGCTCGTCGTAGGTGTAGCTGATCGAGTGGTTCTCCGCGTCGGTGCTGCGGACCAGCTCGTTGAACTCGTTGTAGGTGTTCTTCCAGACGTTGCCCTTGGCGTCGGTGAACTCGATCGGGTTGTCGCGCTCGTCGTACTTGGTCTTCTCGTCGAAGCCCTGGGGCGCGGCGCGGCGGATCGTGTTGCCGTTGGCGTCGTGCTGCGTCTCGTGCTGGTTGTGGTTGCCGTTGACCAGCAGGTTGCGGTTGAGCGAGCCGTCGTAGCGGTGGTTGTCCGTGTCGCCCGCGCCGCGCCTGCTGTGCAGCAGCACGTTGCCGCGGTAGCCGTCGATGACCACGACGCCGTCCGCGTCCGTGGTCCTCGCCTCCTGCTCGGCGGCGTTCCAGGCGAACGCGGTGGCGTTGCCGACGGCGTCGAGCTGGCGCGCCATCCGCCCGGACGCGTCGTACTCGTTGCGCACCAACGCGGTCCGGTGCGGTTGCGGGTCGCGCACCTCGGTCAGCCGGCCCTCGGCCGAGTAGCCGTAGCGCCACTGGCCGCCGCGCGCGTCGTGGTAGACCGCCAACCGGCCGGCCTCGTCGTACTCGTACCGGACCTTGCGGTGGTCGGGCAGCGTGATCGCGCGGACCAGGCCGTCGACGACCCGCGCCCGCGCCACGCGGCCGGACGCGTCGGTGACGGCGATCTCGGTGTCGGTGTGCGCCAGCGACACCCCGATCCCGCGCGGCGTGCGGATCGACACCAGGCGGCCCTGGCCGTCGAAGCCGTAGACCAGCTTGCCCAGCGTGACCAGTTCCCAGCCGCCGTCGGTCTTGCGCAGCGTGGAGCGGACACCGGACGGCCGCTGGTAGGCGCCGTCGACCAGCCGGTACCGCACCTGGGCACCGTCGTCGGCCAGCACCATCGCGCCGCCGTCGACGGGTGTCACGCGCATCCCGTAGGTCCACGCCCAGCCCGGCCCGAACAGCCCGGGCTGGTTCAACGTCGAGGAGTACACCCTGGTGGAGGTGAACGGCACCCCGAACGACGCCATCGTCAGGTCGGGCTCGATCCGGGTGAACGCGCCGGTCGCCGTGTTCACCCCGTCGCCGCGGAACGCCTGCCGCGCGCCGGTCGTGCTCAACGCCGTGCCGCAGCCGCAGCCGGACGCCTGCTCGACCGGGATCGGCGGCGGCTCGACCGTCGTGCGCGGACGCGTGGTGGGCCCCGGCTCGGACACCAGCTCGCCGCCCTCGTCCAGGATGGCCGCCAGCGTGACGAAGTACTCCTTGCCCGGGTCGAGCACCCACCCCTCACGGCCGCCGAACGAGCGGCAGAACTGCCGTACCGCGCCGCACGGGACCTGCAACTCCGACCGCGGCAGCACCGTCGAGGCCTGCTCGGCGCCCGTCGCCGTCTCGAACACCCGCGCCCGCCACGACGACCACGCCCGACCGTCGTCGCGCACGTCGAAGTAGGCGACCAGGGAGGTGTCGCCCACGACGAACCCCGGCCTGGTCAGGACGCCGGCGAACACCTCCTCGGCCCCCGCCGCGCCCTGGCCGGGCTTGCGCACCGCGGCCCAGTCCGAGGCGGACAACCTCCTCGGCTCGCCGTCGGCCCGCACACCCGCGGGCACGGCCGGTGGCCACTTCTCCGGCGGCAAGGCCTCGTCCGGGCGCGCCGACGCGGGCGCGGGCCGGTCCACCGGTCCCGCTCCCGCCGTCACGCCGGGTGGCGCTCCCGCCGCGCGCGCCCACGTGACCGGCTGCACCAGGCTCGACGCCAACAACACCACGCACACCGACGCGAGCCGGCGAGCCCGGCTGCCCCAGGCCACATCCCGTCCGGCCACCGTTTCCCCCCAACGCCAGAAACAGATCACTGCGCGAAATCGCGGGCAGCACAAAGCCGCCCCACCGGATCGGAAACAGCACCAGGCGCGTGCCATTGGCTCGCCGGACCCGAATTTCCCCTGCACCGAGACGATTGCCGAGCCGGCGTCGCGACGGTTCCGTGCCATTGAAGCGGAAACCCGGCAACCGAACCACACCCCGACCGAGTGAACCCGAAAGTCGAGTCGAAACGACCGGGAATAGGGACATAGTCAACTCAATGAGGGCACCGCCGCGACGACAACCGGTCAACGACTTCCTCAAAAGAGCGCATCGCAGATCGATAAAGTAGGGGGTTTCACCCGATCGGGACGGCGACAACCGCTACCGTTCGGGGGACATGAACGCACCCACGGGAACGGAACCCGGCCGACGACCCGGCGCGCTGATCCGCGCCGACCCGCTCGCGCGCCGGTTCCGCCCGGACCACGCCGAGGCCGCGTACCGCGTGTTCTACCAAGGCGTCGGGCACGACGGCCGGGGCCGCCTCGTCACCGGGTCGGTGTTCATCCCCGACGGCACGCCTCCCGCCGGCGGCTGGCCGGTGATCAGCTACGCCCACGGCACCACGGGCCTGTCCGACCGCACCGCGCCGTCGCGCACCGGCCTGCTCCGGCTGGAACGCGCGCACATCGCCGCCTGGCTCGCGGCCGGCTACGCCGTCGCCGCCACCGACTACGAAGGCCTCGCCACCCCCGGCCCGCACCCGTACCTCAACGGCGAGGCGGTGGCCGACGACGTGATCGACATCGTCCGCGCCGCCCGGCGGCTCGACCACCCACTCGACCGCCGGTGGCTCGTCGCGGGCTTCTCGCAGGGCGGCCACGCCGCGCTGTTCACCGCGCTGATCGCGACGAGCTACGCGCCGGAGCTGGACTTCCTCGGCACGGTCGCGCTCGCGCCACCCGTCCACCTGGTCCGCGTCATCGCCACCCGCACCAAGGACGCGTCCGAGGCCGTGTGCGCGTTGGTGCCGATCGTCCTGGCGGGCATGCGCGTCCGGCACCCCGGCTTCGCGCACGGCTTCCTCACCGAGCGCGGCGTCACCCTGGTCGACCTGGCCGAACGCGCGTCGCTGGTCGAGATGCTCCGCGCCACCAGGCTGATCACCAACGACCAGACCGGCATGACCGACCTGACCCGCCACGTCGACGTGGCCCGGGTGCTCGACGAGTGCCGCGTCCCGGTCACCCGCCTGGACCGCCCGGTCTTCCTCGCCGCCGCCGGGCACGACGAGATCGTGCCGCCGGCCGTGATCCACGACTTCGCCGACGACATCGCCACGGCGGGCAGCGACGTCCGCCTGACCACGTACCCGGACGCCGACCACGGCACGATCCTCACCGCGGCCCACCCCGACGCGGCGGACTGGGCGGCCACGATCACCGGCCACACGCACGCCCCGGCCACGCCGTCCGCCCGCTTCGACCTGCTGGACGCGACCGGCGACGGCTACCTGCGCCGTGACGACTACGAGGTCTTCGCGCTGCGCCTGGTCCAGTCGTTCGGCCACCCGCCCCGCTCGGCCGCCGCGATGGCCGTGCGCTTCGGCTACCGGGGCCTGTGGCGCGCGCTGGCCGCCGAGTCCGACACCGACGACGACGGCCGCGTCGGCAAGGCCGAGTTCCTGGCCTGGGCCGCCCGCGCCGCGCACACCGCGTTCGACCGGACGTTGCGCCCGCTCGCGGCGGCCGTGCTGGCGCTCGTCGACACGAACGGCTCGGGCGTGGTGGAACGCGACGAGTTCCTGACCCTGACGACCCGGTGCGGGCTGCCCGACCCCGACGCCCGCACCCTGTTCGACCGCCTCGACGCCGACGGCCGCGGCACCGTCGGGACGGCCGAGATCATCCGTGCCACCAGGGAGTTCTGCCTGGACCCGACGCCGGACAAGCCCGGTCGCTGGCTGTTCGGCCGGTTCTGACCCGCGTCAGGTCTGGGGCCACATCGAGTAGACGAGGTCGTCCTCGCCCGCGCACACGACCTGCGGCAGCGCCGGTTCGGGGACCTGGTTGCACGTCATCGTGCCGACCAGCAGCGGCGCGCGTCCGGGGGTCGGGTCGCGGCGCTGGGTGTAGTAGTCGAACAGCACCGCGGCGGCCTGGTCGCACGTCAGCCGGCCCGACGGGGTCTCCACGACGACGGCCAGCATGGGCTTGCCCAGGGCGCCGGGGAACGGGTCGTCGCAGTACTGGGCGGGCGCGCCCTCGTCGATCGTCGGCAACGGCACGGGCGTGGGGCTGGACGCCGCGGTCGGCTCGGCGCTCGACTCGGCGCTCGACTCGGGGCCGGGTCCGGGGCTGGGCGTCGCCTCGACGGTCGTCGTCACGGCCCCGGAGCCGGAGCCCGTGCCGGTCACGCTGGTCGAGCACCCCGTGGCCAGCGCGAGGACCGCGACGAGGACGACCCCCGGCAGCGCGGTCCGGTTCGGCAGCGTTCTCATGGTCACTGGGACGTGCCGGACGGGCCGGCGGTTGCGGCCGACTCCCCCGGATCCCCGGACACGTCCGCCGTGCGCCTTCCCGCCATTCGCAAATTCACTCGAAACGCCCGGGTGTACGCTCTTCTCCCACCCCTTCCGACTTCAGGGAACGCAATGGCTGCCGACGTGCGCTCGACCCTGTCCGAACTCGGTCTCGAATTACCACCGGTGAGTCCGCCGAAAGGCGCTTACCTGCCGGCGGTCCGGAGCGGAAACCTCGTCTTCGTCTCGGGACAGGTGCCGATGGTGAACGGCGAAGTCGTCACCACCGGCAAGGTCGGCGCCGATATTTCACCCGAACGGGCAAAAGAACTCTGCCGTCAGTGCGCGTTGGCGGCGTTGGCCGCGATCGACTCGGTGGTCGGCCTGGAGGAGATCGTCCGAGTGGTGAAGGTCGTCGGTTTCGTCGCGTCGGCCCCGGGCTTCACCGGGCAGGCCGCCGTCGTGAACGGGGCCAGCGAGCTGTTCGGCGAGGTGTTCGGCGACGCCGGTCGCCACGCCCGCAGCGCCGTCGGCGTGGCCGAGCTGCCGCTGGGCGCCCCGGTGGAGGTCGAGGTCGTGGTCGAGATCGGCGGATGAGGCCGGACGCCGGCGGGTGCGGGCGGCGCAGACCCTCCGCACTCGCCGGAACGGCCGTCCGTCACGGCGCCAGCGCGACGGCGGACCCGGTGACGGCGATGCCGCTGCCCGGCTCCGCCGGGATCGCCACCTCGATCCGGCTCGGCCGACCCATGTCGTGGCCCTGGTGCACGACGATCTCGCACGGCGTCGGCACCAGCCCGAGCTCGCGCAGGTAGCCGCCGAACGCCGCGGCCGCCGCCCCGGTGGCCGGGTCCTCCACCACACCGCCCGGCGGGAACGGGTTGCGCGCGTGGAACTCGGTGGGCGATTCGCGCCAGACCAGGTCGACGGTGGCCCACCCGCGCCGTTCCATCAACTCCGCCAGGGCGGGCATGTCGTAGTCCAGCCGGGCGAGCCGCCCGCGGTCGGCCGCCGCGATGACCGGGTGCCACGCGCCCGCGTACGCCGCGCGTGGCGGGAGGGCCGGGTCGAGGTCGGCCGCGGACCACCGCAGCGCGCGCACCAGGGCCGCCAGGTCGTCGGCATCGATCGGTTCGACGCGCGGCGGCACGCTGACCAGCGTGGCCACCACGGCGCCGTCGGCCGCGCTCCTGGTCGACACGGCCACCGGGCCCGCCTTGGTCCGCAGCGCCAACTCCCCGACGCCGTGCCGTTCCGCGTAGGCGACCGCCGTCGCGATGGTCGCGTGCCCGCAGAACGGCACCTCGACCAGGGGGCTGAAATAGCGGATGTCGAGCACCCGGTCGGCGGCGGGCACGACGAACGCGGTCTCGGAGTAACCGATTTCCGCGGCGACCGCGAGCATGTCCGACTCGGCGACGCCGGTCGCGTCCAGGACCACACCCGCCGGATTGCCGCCACCGGGAGAGGCGCTGAAAGCGGAATATCTCAGGATTTCCATCGAAGCATGCTAGCGAGGAGCCAAAAGAAGGTCAAAGGACCACCGGTCCACCGCGACCGGGTCAGCCCCAGACGTGTATTTCGCCGGTGTCGGTGAGCCCGAGCGAAAAGCCGAGCGCGATCCGCCGGCCGCCGTCGCCGGGCCGCACCGCGTGGAAATTCCGCGGGTCGAACAGCAGCCCCTCACCCGGCGAGGGCGTCAACACGAACGATTCGGCGTCACCCACGACCGCCTCGCGGAACCCGTAGGAGCCCGGCAGCCGGAACGCTTCGTCGGCCGGGTGCCAGCGATGCCGCCACACCACCGTCTCACCGCCGGACTCGGGCACGCTCAAGTACAGGTTGAACGCGAATTGGGCGATCAGGTTGGCGTCGAGCAGGTTCCCGGAGAACTCGCGCAGCGCGTCGTCGTAGTGGACCTGGAAACCGCCGTTGGGCTCCCGGGCGACGCCGGCGCCCATCTCCTTGCCGTCCCGCGTGCCGACGGCCACCGCGGCGGGCCAGTGGGCGCCCAGCCGCTCGCGGCACAATTCGAAGGGGTCGAACGACAGGTTGAGAGCCGCCCACGCCTTGCGCGACGATTCCACCGCGTCCCAATAGCCGTCGGCGACGCGACCGTCCTCGCGGTGGTCGCTCACCCCCACCCCGAACCGCATCACCTGCGGGAACACGCGTTCCTCGCCGTACGAGTCGAAGTCGGCCCCGACCAGGGCGTCCAGCACCTCGGCGCACAGCGCCGCGGGCACGAGATCGGGCACCCGGATGGCGGCGCACCGGCCGGCCGCGAGATCCGCGATCAGCTCGCGACGGAAAACAGGGGTCGTCACGGCGGCGAAGTGGGGGTCGTGCAGGTCGACTGGGCTCAACGTCATCACCCGTTCCCACGAGTCGTTGCGGCGCGACTCAGGGTATCGCCACGCCCTCGCGGTAATCGCCCGCCTTTTGGTCGTATCGGCTGCCTGCCGCGGCCGACCGAATGGCGAATCGACCGGTCAGCGGAAGACGGAACGCGCCTCGACCTCGAGTGCCCGCTGATCTTCTTCCAGCGTCTCGAGCGCAATTTTGCGGGCCAGGTCGAGCTGATCTACCCGGACCATTCCGGAGGAACCGGCCGAATAACCGGTGCGCGGCCGATTGTCGTCCCCGTCGTCCTTGGCGAAGATCATGAGACACCTCTCGCAGCGTTGGCACCGGCAAGCGTTTCATCGTCGGACTATCGATCTGCGGTGGAACCGGATCCGCCGGCGGCCCCCCGAGACCTGCAGCAAACTACACCAGTTCTAATCGCGGATGGCGAACGCGGTGTTACATTCACTCTAGTGAGCCATCATCGGTTGGGGCGGACGGACGCAACTCCCGGCGCAACCGCGCGAGCAGTCGCCGGGTGCGGTCCGTGACGGGGTGCCGCGGCCCGTACGCCTTTGCCTGGTCGTCCGCCAGGATGGCGAGTTCCTTTTCCTCCACGGTACCCAGGCTCACGCGCACAAGGCAGAGGGAATACCGCAGCGCCAGCGCTTCCCGCGCGTGCCGGTCGTCCGCGACGACCTGGAGCGCGTCGGCGAGTTCCGCTTCCGCACCGACCAGTTCGCCTTGGGCGAGCAGGCTGTTCGCCAACGTCCGGCGCACCGACAGCGTCTCCGGGTGCCGCGGCGACCACAGGCGGACGCGGACCTCCAGGATGTCGCGGAGCATCCGTTCCGCTTCGGGGGCGCGCTTGAGCGCGAGCACGGTGCGCGCGAGGCTGTGCTTGACCACCATCATGTCCGAGTGCTCGGGGCCGCGGACCGTCTGCTCCGCGTCGACGATCCGGCGCAGCAGCGGTTCCGCCTCGTCCCAGCGGCCCTGCTCGGCGATCGCCTTGGCGTGCTTGTGCATGCTCGCGAGCGTGTCGGGGTGGTCGTCGCCGAGCGCGCGCTGCCGCGCCGCGACCACCTTCGCCAACTCCTCCTCGGCGACCTCGGGCTCGTCGCGCTCCAGGGCGATCCGGCCGCGCTCGTGCCGCAACCCGAGGATCTCCGGGTCGTCCTGGTCGAACCTGAACCGCGCGCAGTGCGTGATCAGCGCCTCGACCAGGTCCGAGCCGGGGTTGAGGATGCCGGTGGCGATCAGGTAGCGGGTGCTCGACCTGGCCAGCCCCAGCGCGGCGGCGACGAGCCGCCGGTCGGTCGGCGCCGGACCGCCGAGCAGGTACGCCTTCGCCAGCTCGACGGAGTGGGTGATGACCTTGTTCCACACCGCCCAGGACTCGGGCAGGTCCGGGTCGCGGTCCGCCGTGGCGGCCAGCAGCATCTCGATGTCGAGCCCGTAGTAGTCGTCCCGGCGCTCCAGCACGTCCGGGTCCTGCCGCATCACGCTGTGCACCAGCGGGTGCAGGGTGAGCGTCCGCCCGAGGTCGGGGTCGCGCACCCCGGCGACGCGCTGCAGCTCCACGAGGCCCAGGTCCGCCAACGCGTCCAGCGCGGGCAGGTAGTCCTGGTCCGACGTGGCCTCGAAATCGGTCAGCAGCGGCGTTTCGGTGAGCGAGATGCTGTTGAACAGCATGTGGTACGGGATCGGCGCGATCTGGAAGCAGGCGAGCAGCTTGAGCAGCGACGCGGCCCACGGCTGGCGGCGCGCGGCCAGCAGGTCGAGGGACAGCACGAACACCTCGCCGACGATCCCCAGGCCCAGGGACTCGTTGTCGGACACGCCGGTGGTCGACTTCAGGCGCAGCTCGAACGCGGCGCGGTAGCTGCGGAAGCCGGTGATCGCCGGCGTGCCCGAACCGGCGTGGTCGCGGATCACGGCGTTCAGGTACTGGGCGGCGGCGTGCAGCGCCAGCGGGAGCCCGCCCAGCGCCACGGCGAGGTCCCTGGCCTCCTGCGAGGTGCCGCCGTCCGGCACCCGTTCGGCCAGCATGGAGGCGCCGTCGTCGGGGTCGAGCGGCGGCACGGGGCGGACGGTGGCCCAGTCGCCCCAGGTGGCCTGGCTGCGGTCGCGGCTGGTGACCAGGACCCGGCCGTGCGGCGAGGCGGGCTTGCGCAACCACCCCGTCCCGCCGGACACCTGCTTCGTCGTGGGGTCGAGGAGCTGGGGGTCGTCGGCGTTGTCGAAGACGAGCAGCCACGGCTCGCCGCTCGCGTCGAGCAGGCGCCACAGCAGGTCGGCGGCGCTGCGCGGGCCCGCGTGCCAGGCGGTCTCCGCCTCGTCGGGCGGCGCGCCCAGCTGGTTCGCCACCTCGCGCATGGAGAGGTTGATCCGGGGCACCTCGATCCACCAGACCCGGTGCCCGGCCCTCTTGGCGCGTGACGCGACCTCCAGCGCGATCCGGCTCTTGCCGGAACCGCCGATGCCGGCCAGGACGTTCACCCTCGACTGCCGGTCGTAGACGACGGACGCGACGAGCTTGCTCCGCCCGTACAGCTTGGGCAGGTCCTCCAGCCGCGGGGTGACGGAGACGGCCGCCCGGCGCGCGTCCGTCTTCTCGACCACCGTCTCGGACGTGGCGACGGAGGGCGCGCCGCCCTGGTTGAGCACGTCCAGCACGTGCCCTCTCAGCACGCGGTAGGACGAGGCCGCCGAGTCCTTCGGCTGGATGATCGAGAAGTGGTCGCCGTCCACCATGCCGCTGTTGTGGAAGAGCCAGGCGCTCGACCTCGGCGGCACGATCCGGTCCTCCAGCCCGCCGTAGGCCGCGATGGGTATCCGGCACGTCGATTCGCTGACCCCCGTGGCGTTGACGACGGCGCGGAACAGCGTCCGCTGGGTCTCCACGATCGCGGTGTCGAACGGCCGCAGCTGGGCCTCTTGCGGATTGCCCGAATACCACCACTTGCGGATGCCGAGGAAGAACTCGGACCCGTCGTTGGGGCAGGCGAACATGACGACCTGCTTGATCCTGGCCAGGGTCTCGCCCTCGCCCCGCCACAGCGTCCTGGCCAGGAACCGCTGGGTGATCAGGCCGCCCTGGCTGTGCGTGACCAGCAGGAGCGACGCCGACTGGCCCAGTTCGTGCCGCAGGTAGGTGCTCAGCCGGTCGGCGACGTCGTCGGCGGTCGCGATGCGCCGGTCGGGCCGGAGGCTGAATTTCGGTGAGGGGTACTCGAAAACGTGCGTGCGGACCCGACCGGACAAGTCCGGGTCGGCCGCGATCAGGTTCACGAACCGGTCCCAGGTGCGGCCGGCGGAGAACAGTCCGTGCACGAATACCGCGTCGACCGGTTCGGACGGTGCCATCGGGCCCTCCCGAATGAATGGGGTCCGCACAAATATCCAGACCGTAGCCGCCGACCACAGGGGTGGTGCCGCACTATTGCGGCGTTTTTCGAACGGTGACCGGGCAAAGGGGTACCACCCCGGACCATACGCCTACGACAACAGGACGAATACACCGCGAAACTGGCCTGAACGGGTGAGCGACCCGGGCATTCGAGTTAGCGCGGCCATGCGCTGCCGGGAGGAATACCGACGACGACGTGCGGGCGTTCGCGCGCGGGTCGGACCGCCCGGGCCACGGCCGCCGCCACGTCACAGCGCGGTAACGGTTGGGTGAGGCGGGTCCTGAGGTTTCGGTGGGACGGGTTTGCTTTGCGCCATGAACACGAAGGTCGCGTCCGTGCTGCTGGCGCTGGGGTTGAGCGCTTCCCTGGTCGGGTGCTCCAGCAACGAGGACAAGTTCGTCGAGGAGTTGAAGGCCGCCGGCTTCACCGCGGTCGGCGAGCCGCGCAGCGAGTCCGAGAAGAAGACCAAGAAGGTCGGCAAGCGGACGGTCAAGTCGTCGCAGAAAACCCTCGAAGTCACGGTCCGGGTCAAGGGCTGCGACCTGGAGTTCGCCAAGGTGTCCGGGCAGTCCGGCTACTGGCTGGACGAGCTGCACGTCAACGGTCAGGAGCCGGACTGGCCCGGCTACCCCGAGAACCTCAAGCAGCAGGACGTGGTGGCCGCGTTCGCCGGCAACCAGCCCAAGCCCGACGGCTTCAAGGACTGCTACCAGCCCAACCAGCCCTAGCCCTCGCCGGCAGCTCGACGGCCCCGTCCTCGGTTCGAGAGGGCGGGGCTTTCCTCATTCGTCCGAAGGCGTTCGAGCGAACAGGGGAGTTGTCGTCCGCACTAGTGCGGGCAAGTTGTCGCGCGCTCATGGTGGTGTAGCGGTCGAACGTGCGGGATTCGCCCCCTGAAAGGGAGTGGTGGCACTGCCCGGAACACAGCGACCCGACCCCCACTGGCTGCGCCTGGAGGGTGCGGAACGGCACGCCGCCTGCGTGACCGCCGCACGCGAAGGCGACCGCGGGGCCTTCGACGCGCTCGTCGCGGACCTGACGCCGTTGGTGTGGCACGTCGCCCGAGCACAAGGGCTGGACCGCGCCGCGGCGGAGGACGTGGTGCAGACGGTCTGGCTGACGCTGACGCGGCACCTCGACCGGTTGGCCGACCCGCGCGCGTTGGCCGGGTGGCTCATCGTCACGACCCGTCGCGAGGCGCAGCGGACGTGGGCGCCGGCCCGCCGTGACGCACCGGCGGGCGACGGGAGCGCGGAACTGGTGAGCGAGCACGGCCTGCCCGAGGACGCGGCGCTGCTCGACGACCGGGACCACCGGCTGTGGCGGGCGTTCGGTCGCCTGTCCCCGAAGTGCCAGGAACTGCTGCGCCTCACCGTGCTGGCCGGCCGGCCCGACTACCGCGCGGTCGCCGACGCGCTGTCCACCCCGCGTGGCGGCATCGGCCCCACCGAGGGTCGATGCCTGAACGTACTGCGCGCTCTTCTCGACGCCGAGGCCGGGTGGCCGGGCCTGCCGTCGCCCGCACAGCCCCAGCACCCGCCCCGCGATCCGCGGGTGCGGCTGCTCTCCGCCGAGCCGGTGGTCGCCGGCGTGCCGGCGGAGGTCGAGTTCGGCTACACCGTCGTCCGGGACGCCCTGACGACCTCCGGGCACGACGCCCCACCCGTGACCGAGGTGGTGCGCGTGCTGCTGCACGCCGAGGGCGCCACCGTCGAACCGCTGACGCGGGTGTTCGAGCTGCCCGCCGACTTCGACGCGAGAACCGTCCGGTTCCGCGTGGTGCCCGTCGAGCGCGGCACGCTCGAACTCGTGTTCCGGGTCTACCTCGGCGACGGCCACCTGCTCCAGGAGGTCCGCGCCGACCTGCCGGTGGGTGAGGCCTGATGCGCGAGCTGACGAGCACCGTCACGGTCGACCGCAGCGACCGGCTCCGGTCCATTCCGGACACCCGCCACCACCGCGACCGCACCGTCCACCTCCGCTTCCTGCGCCTGGACGACGGCTACCTCGTCCAGGCCTGGGGAAGCGCGTTTCCCCCGGACGGCGGCGGTTGCCAGGGCCGTGTGCTGCTGGGCCCGTCGACGGTGGAGGCGGGTGTCGGCGACCTGCTGGCACGGTGGCGCACCAGGCTGATCGAGCACGTCGAGCCGGGCGTGCGGCCGACCCGGCGTCCGTTCGTCGACGGCTGGGACCTCGCCGGCCAGGACGTCGACGAGGTGGTGTCGGCGCTCGCCCGCGCGGGCCACGACCTGTTCGCCCTGCTGTTCCGCAACGGCGACGCCGGGCTCAAGGAGCTCTGCGACCTCCTCCTCGCGGCGCTGCGCACCGGCGAGCACGTCGTCACGGTCGAGTCCGACAACCTGTTCGTGCCGTGGGGCCTGCTCTACGTCCCGCTGGACGACCACGACTCGGTGTGGGACGACGACTACCGCTGGGACCCGCGCGGTTTCTGGGGCTACCGCCACCTGGTCGAGCACAACTCCTCCCGCTCGCCCGGCTCCGACAGCCGGATCGCGGTCACGGGCTCCGGCGTGGCGGTCGGCCTGAACGGCGACGGGCGGGTCGACGCGCCCTGCCTGATCGTGCCGCGGCTCGACCTGCCGCACGCGTTCCTCCGCGAGTACCGCACGAGGCTGTCCGACGCCTTCCTCGTGCCCGGCACCAGGCTCGGCGACGTCGTCCGCGACCTCGCCCGCGCGTTCCTGGACGAGCACCGCAACCCGCTCGGCCTGGTCTTCTCGCCACACCGCGGGATCGACGCGCACCTGGCAGACCGATGAGCCCGGAACGCGACCGCGCTGGTCAACCCGGATGCCAATTGCACTCGTCGGCGACGCTCACACGATGATCGACTTACCGTCCGTGGTGCGTTACCTGAATGGGTGATAGTTGGGGCTGTTTACGCACGGCAGAGGCGAGTTGCCTACCGGATGTGCGAAATTCCCTCTCGGTCGTTACGCCGTTGTGCCACTATTGCCCTGTTCGAGCGGTACGAGGGGTCCGCCGAACCTGACTCAGAGCAATCGCCTGAGTCGCTTGTACGGCCAAGACAGATCCTCAGGGGAGGGAGATCGCTTTGTCGACGCCCATCGAGACCAAGATCGACTTCGTGGACGAGAACACCGAGACCGTCGAGTCCGCCGAGAACGTCCAGCAGGACGGGACCACGGCTCCGGTCGCGCCGGAAACCACGCCGGAGCAGCCCGAACACCAGCACGACCACACGCACCACCACCACACGGACGAGAACGGCGAGCTTTCGCCGCTGTGCGTGGGCGGCGGATGCGTGGACGCCCCAGCCACGAAGTGAGCTGTCAAGCGTGATCACGCCCGCCGGCCAGGTCTCCTGGCCGGCGGGCTCTTTGTCCTGATGCGTTCTGTGCTGTCATAGACCAGTGCCTGTAACCGCTTCTCTCGACGAAGCCGCCGTCATCCGTGAAGCACGCGAACTGCACCGCGAGGGGATCGACGCCTCGTGCGCCGGGCGGCATCACGAGGCGGCACGGCTGCTGCGGCGCGGGCAGAGCCTGGCGGACACGATCGACCCCGTCGACCCGGAGGTCCGATCCGACTGGCTCGCCATGCGGATCCGGTTGACGTCGACGTTCGCGGGCGTGGTGGCGGAGACCGAGGGCCCGGTTACGGGGTTGGCCGGCCTGGCCGAGGCACGACGGCTGATCGAGGACGTGGCCGACCCGGTCGTGAGGGCGGAACTGCTCGGTCGGGTCGAGCACAACCGCGGTCTGCTGCTGCTGAACACGGGGTTGATCGAGGAGGCGATCACGGCCTTCGACTCCGCTCTCGAGCACAAGGAACGCAGGCTCGCCGCGGGCGGACCGGTGTCGACCCTGGTCGACCTGGTCGTGAAGTCGCTGTGGAGCAGGGGCACGGCACACACCAGGCTCGGGTTGATCGGTCAAGCGCGGCAGGACCTGACCAGGGCACTGACTCTGGCGACGGAGCACGGACTGCCGGAACGGGCGGCCGACGCGAGCCACGCGCTGGGCGTGCTGAACTTGCGGATCGGCGACGTGCCGGCGGCGCTGCGGCGTTACGAGAACAGCGAGCGCGAGTACCGCAAGCACGGTCTCGACATGCCGGTCCCGCTCGGCCTGGACCGGGCGCACGCGTTGATGGCCGCCGGACTGGCGGACGAGGCAGGCAGCCAACTCGACACCGTGCTGACCGTGCTGCGCGCCGAGCGCGGCGTGCCCCGGTACCTGGGCAACGTGGAGCTGTACCGGGCCGCGGCCGCGTACATGACCGACGAACTGGACCTGGCGCGCGACATGGCGTCGTCGGCACGGCAGCGGATGCGGCGTTGGGGTTGCGAGACGTGCGTCGCGAACGCGACCCTCATCGGGCTGCGGGTGGACACCGTGCTGGCGTTGCGGTCCGGGCGGGTGTCCCGGTCGCTGCCCGGGCGCGCGTTGGACTTCGCCGACTCGTTGCCCGTGCCGCGGCTGGCCGAGCAGGCGGCTCTCGCCCGGATGCTGGCGGCGCGGCTGGAGATCCGCCGCGGTGACGTGGACGCCGCCGCGGCGATCCTCGACCGGGTGCCCCGGCCGGGGAAGCTCGCGCCGATCGACTACCGGATGCTGCGCCGCCTGTGCCGGGCCGAACTGGCCATCGCCCGCGGCAGGCGGGCCGCCGCGCTCACCGAGATCAGGGCCGGCCTCACGGACCTCGACCACGTGCGGGACCGGATGGGCGGCCTGGAGCTGCTGTCCGGCACCGCGCTGCACGGCCGGGAGCTGGCCGAGCTGGCCGTGCAGCTGGTGCTCGACGGCGGCAACGCGCGCCGGCTGTTCTCGTGGCTGGAGCGCACGCGGGCGCAGACCTACCGCTACGAGCCGCTGACCCACGTCGGCAACCCCGAGCTGGCCGAGCGGATCGCCGAGGTCCGCAGCCTCACCCAGTCGATCCACCAGGCCGAGCACGACGGTCACGCGACCGGCGCGCTGCGCGCCCGCCGGGCCGAACGCCTCCGCGAGGCCAACCGGCTCGGCTGGCACACCGGCCGGTGGGGCAGCCCGCGCCCGGTCGCCGGGCTGACCGACGTGATGGCCCGGCTCGGCGACCGGGCGCTGGTCAGCTTCGCGGCGTGCGAGGACGCCCTGGTCGCGGTGGTCGTGGTGGGTTCCGACGTGCGGCTGGCCCGGCTCGGGTCGGCCGGGCAGGCGGCCGAGAGCGCCCGGATGCTGAACGCGGACCTCAACGCGCTGGCCCCCGACCACCTGCCGGAGCCGTTGGTGCGGGTGATGTCGGCGTCGGCGTGCAAGCAGGCCGACCGGCTCGACGCGCAGCTGGTGCGACCGCTGGCCGAGCTGATCGGCGAGCGGGAGCTGGTGGTGGTGCCGACCGGCGCGCTGTACGCGGTCCCGTGGGGTGTGCTGCCGACGTTGCGCGGCCGGCCGACCGTCGTGGCGCCGTCCGCCACCGCGTGGCTGGCCGCGAACCGCGCCGAGAGCGGGCCCGCGGGGCGGACGGTGCTGGTCCGCGGACCCGGGCTGCCCGCCGCCGTCGGCGAGATCGACAAGCTGGGCGCGCACTACGCCACCGCGGCGCTCATGTCGGGCCGGCAGGCGTCGGTCGCCACGGTGCTGGAGGCGTTGGACGGCGCCGAGATCGCGCACCTGGCCGCGCACGGCGTCCACGAGCCGGAGAACGCCCTGTTCTCCCGGCTGGAGCTGACCGACGGCCCGCTCTACGCGCACGAGATGGCGGGCCTCGCCCACCCGCCGCGGCAGGTCGTGCTGGCCGCGTGCGAACTCGCCCTCAACCGGATCCGCCCCGGCGACGAGCCCCTGGGCTTCGCCAGCGCCCTGCTCGCCAGCGGCTCGCAGGTGGTGGTCGCCCCGCTGAGCCGGGTCGGCGACCAGGCGTGCGCCGCCGCGATGGACGACTACCACCGCAGCCTGGCCGCCGGCGCGCGACCGGCCGTGGCGCTGGCGGACGCGATCGCCGTCGACCCGCTGCGGCGGCCGTTCGTCTGCCTCGGGAGCGGCTGACCGCGCCGCGACCGGCGATCTTCACCGCGTCTTCCGGTGCTCGGCGAGGGCCGCCGATCACGCCGCTAGGCTCGCCCGCACCGTTGAGGTGGCGAGGGGGACGACGTGAGCGAGATCGAGGACGTCGCGTGGGCGGACGCGTATCCGGGGGCCGGGCCGACGCTCGGCGAGATCTTCTGCCTGACCTTCGTCAAGGACGTCGACGAGACCGAGGCGTTGCGGCGGATGGGCGGGCTGCCCGACACCGTCGCGACCCGCGCGCTGCCCGACATCGGCGACCTGCACGACTACGACCACGGCTACCCCACCGTGGCGTCGGCGTTGTCGCTCGGCACGTGGACCGTCGTGTTCGAGCCCAACGGCTTCGAAGGCGTACACCTGGTGGCCGCCGTGTCGCGCGGGACCGAGGCGGTGTCCGTGCTGCGGCACGACTACGCGTCCCCCGCGTTCGGCTACGCGGTCGACGGCGAGCTGGTCACCTACTTCGACCCGACGTTCCCGAATCCCCGGCACGGCGCCGACCCGGACCGCCTGCTCCCCCGGATGCTCGACGTCGGGTTCGGCGCGGACGAGGACGACGACGGCCACTTCGACGACACCATCGCCCGCTGCCTGCTGGTGGTCGAGCACATCACCGGCGTGCTGCCCGCGTTCGACGCGCTCACCGGCCCGTTGACCAGCGCGCACATCGAGCCGTGGTTCACCGAGGCGCCCAAGCGGCCGGCGTCGCGGCCCGGCCGCGACGAACCCGTGGACGCCGTCGCCGAGGTCCGGCGGCTCACCGGCCTGCACGGGCTGACGGACACACCGGGACTCGCCGACGCGCTGGCGGCGGCCGAACGCGCGGAACCCGTGGTCGTCACCCCCGACAGCCCGCTCGGCCGGCACGTCCGCGCCTGGCTCACCGAGTCGCAGCGCGCCAGCTGGTCGCTCAACGACCACGGCGGACGCCACCGGATGACCGACGCCGAACGCCGCCGCGCCCACGACCTCGGCTGGCTCGCCCGTGCCCTGGGCGCCGCCCTCCGGCCCGACCTCACGCGCCCGCGCTGACCCGTGGGCCGCCGGGTCGCACCGGGATCTCCAGCACGGTGGCCGTGACGCCGTCCGCGTCGGTCAGGTGGTCCTCCACGGTCGGTCCGCCGATCGCCAGGCCGTGGCGGCGCAGCCAGTCGAACAGCTCCCGACCTGCGCGGACGACACCGGACGCCGGCGGCACCACCGCGCGCACGACGGTCCGCTCGGGCAGCGTCAACGGTTCGCCGCCGTCCGCCGCCACGGCCGCCGGGAAGCCGTTCGCCGGGAGGTCTTCGAGCCAGGTCAACACCGTGGTGGAGCACCAGGCGCCCAGCTCGGACGGGTGGCCGACCTCGACGCGCCGGACGCGTAGGCGGCGCGCGGCCACCGTGGTCCGCCGCGGCAGGATCGCGGTCTCGACGGCGAGGTGGTCCTCGGCCGCGGCGACGGCCTCCGACAGGGCGGCGATGTCGCGGCGGAGGACGTCCACCGTCTCGGTCAACGCTTGGCGCACGTGCGCGTCGGGCGCGTCGACCAGCTCGGCGATCTGGCGCAGCGACAGGCCGAGGCGGCGCAGGCCGCGGACGCGTTCCAGCCGGGTCAGCTCCGCCGCGCCGTACCAGCGGTAGCCGGTGGCCCGGTCCACGGCGGCCGGGCGCAGCAACCCGATCTTGTCGTAGTGGCGCAGGGTGCGGTCGGAGACGCCGGCCATCCGCGCCACCTGCCCGATGCGCCACATGGTTGACCTTGCCCCTGCGTCAGGTTCCTACCGTCCGGCCATGATCACTGCTCACCGGCTCACCGGTGTCCTGTTGTTGACCGCCCTTACGGCCATGGTCGCCGGTGCGGCCGTCGTCGTGCCATCGGGGTTGACCCTGAATCCGACCGAAACCGCCGCCACACTGGCCGCGATCCGCGCGCGGCCCGCGCTGCACCTGGTCGAGCTGGGGCTCGACGTGATCGGCTGGACGGCCCTCGTCGCCGCCGCGCTCACGATGGCCGCCCGACGGGTGGCGTTGCTGCCGTCCGGGCTGCTCGCGTGCGCGGGGCTGGCCGGGCTGCTCCACGACGCGGGCAACCTGGCGGTGACCCAGCTGGCCGCCGAACCCGCCGCCGTCGAGGTGGCCAGGGCGGTGCTGCTCACGGCCAAGTGGACCGTCGACCTGGCCGGGTTGCTGTGGGTCGCGGCCACCGCCGCCGCCGTGCTCCAAGTCCCCATGGCGGCCGGGCTGCGCCGGGCCGGTGTGGTCGCCGCGCTGTCCGGCCTCGCTTCCGTGGTGCTGCCTTGGACGACCGGGACGGCCGGCCCCTCGCCGGTGGTGGAGCAGGTGGGCTACGCGCTCCACCTGCCGGTCATGGCCTGGTACGCCGTGCTGGGGTGGCGGGAACTCCGCGGCCGGGCGTCCGTGGGTCGCGTTGGCGGTGTCGGTCGGCCGTCGAACGGGTAAAGGTGGAAGACGGTCAGCAGCCGGGAACGGGGTGAGGGAGCGGCCGTGCACGGTGATGTCGATCAGCCGTCGGTGACGGTCGAGGACGTGGGTGACGACGGTGTGGTGGTCGCCGCCGTGCACGGCGACTTCGACGTCGACAGCTTCCGCGACGTGCGCGAAGCGCTGTTCACCTGCCTGAACGGCCGCGCGTCCGCGTTGGTGGTCGACCTGCGCGACGTGGGGTTCTTCGGGTCGATGGGCATCGCGGTGCTGGTGGAGGCACGGCAGCGCGCCGACGTGGTGGGCGCCGGGTTCGCCGTGGTGGCGGGCAGGCGCACGGTGGCGCGGCCGATCCGCATGACCGACACCGAGGACCTGCTGCGGCTGCACCGCACCCAGGACGAGGCGCTGGCCACCGTGCGCGCCCGGTCCGCGCCCGGCACGGACACCGGTTTCTCCTGGTGGTCGTCGTGAGGCCGGCTCGGCTCACACCTGGTCGAGGCCGATGAGGAGCAACCGGCCGTCCCGCGCGACGACCGTCACGAGGTAGTCCTCGGTGACCGGGTCGGCGTCGTCCTGGGGTGTGAGTTCGAGGGTCACGTCGACGGCGTAGGTGGACCCGTCGGCCTCGACCTCCGGCTCGCCGCTCAGCGCGACGGCTCGGTAGGCGCTCCAGAACTGGTCGTCCTCCCACTCCGCCGGCCGGTTCTCCGGTGCCCAGTTCGCCCGTGCCGTGGCGGGGTCGTGCGGGAGGTTGGCGAAGTGGTCGCGCACGAACGCGGCGACCGTCGCGGCGTCCGGCGCTTCCGCTTCGGTCGACTCGGTGGTCTGCTCCGACGTCGGGTAGGCGTCCGAGGTGGGCGCGTCCGAGGTGGTTGCCTCGGTGGTGGCGGCCGGCTCCGCCGCGGTGGTGGTGGTCGGCTCGGACGTGTTCGGCGCGGCCGACTGCCCCGGGCGGTCGAGCAGGGACGCGATCAGCACGGTGGCCGCGATGGCGACCATCACGGCCGCCGCGAGGACCGGCACGACCCACCGGCGGCGCGTGTCCGGGGTGGGCGGTGCTGTTCCGGGAGGTGCTGTCATCGGCGGTGCCGCCATCGGACGTGCCGTCACGGGTGGTGCGGCGACCGCGGTCGGTGTGTACGCCGGGGACATGGCCCTGGTGGGCGGCGGCGCGGAAGGGGTGGGCGCGGAAGGTGCAAACGGCGTGGGCTGGGTGGGCGCGGAACCGGTCAGGGCGGCCAGTTCACGGCTCGCCTGCTCCGCTCTCGGCCGGGCGGCCGGGTCGTTGGCCAGCAACCTCGTCAGCACACCGGTGAGCGGGCCGGACCGCGTCGGCGGCACGACCCGGCCGCCGGCGATCCGGTGCAGCATCCCGAGGTCGTTGTCACCGCCGCCGAACGGCGGCCTGCCCTCCACCAGCGCGTAGAGGGTGGCGCCGAGCGAGAACAGGTCGGACGCCGGCGTCGGGTCCGCGCCGCGGGCCAGTTCCGGCGCGAGGTAGGCCAACGTGCCCGCGAGCATCCCGGTCCTGGTGACGGTCACGTCGCCGACCGCGCGCGAGATCCCGAAGTCGGTGATCTTGACCGTGCCGTCGGCGCCGAGCAGGACGTTGCCGGGCTTGATGTCGCGGTGCACCACGCCCGCCCGGTGCGCGGCGGCCAGCGCGGAGGCGACGTGACCACCGATGCGCGCCGCTTCGACCGGCGGCAGCGGGCCGCGTTCGGTGAGGACCGCCGCCAGGCTGCGCGAGGGCACGTACTCCATCACCAGGCACGGCTTGCCGTCCTCGACGACCACGTCGAACACGCCGACCGCGTTCGGGTGCTGGAGCCGGGCGGCGATGCGGGCCTCGCGCATGGCCCGCCGGCAGGCCTCGTCCACCTCGGCCGCGTCCAGGCCGGGCAGGAGGAGCTGCTTGATCGCGACGTCCCGGTGCAGCAGCTCGTCGTGCGCGCGCCAGACCACGCCCATCGCGCCGCTGCCGAGCCGTTCCACCGGGGTGTAGCGGTTGCCGACCTTGTCCACGCGGGCAGAGGCTAATCGAGTCGCCGCGCCCGCACGGCCGGTTGCGGAAGTCGCCACGCCGGCCCGAAGCTCAGCCGAAGTCCTCGGGCACCACCCCCGCGTTGGCGGACCCTCCGCAGCCGTCGTGGTCGAGCCGACCCGGCACGGGATCCAAGACCGGCAGCCGCCGCACCGCTCGGAGAACCGGGACTCTTCGTGCTTCCGGTCGGCCCGCCGGCGACCCTCCTCGGACTACGCTCGACGGTGTCGGGAGGAGCCGTTCATGACGGACGAGGAGCTCGTGGTCGAGTTCGCCCTGACCCGGCTGGACAACCCCGGCCTCGACCTGGACGAGATCGCCGCGCTCGTGGTCCGCCGGGTCGGTCACGACCGCATGCTGGAGTTCGCCTCCCGGAACCTCGCCACGCGCGGCGAGCTGAGGGGTGCGGCGTTCCCGTCCGCGGTCGAGCACGTGCTGCGGGTCGTGCTGACGCTGCGCGGCCCGGCGGACTGAAGCCCGGACGGTCAGAGCACCTTGGCGGGCGCGCGGTCGGCGTACTCGACCAGCAGGTCGGCCAGGTGGTCCTCGATCGGCATGGCGGGCGGCTCCGGGTGGTCGGGACGGCGGCCGGCGACCAGGTCCGAGACGAACACGGTGACCGCCTCCGGCGACGGCAGCACCGGCGGGCCCAGGTAGGTCAGCGGGACCAGGTCCGCGCCCCGGCCGACCTCGATCCCGGCGCACCACCCGGTGTGCTCGTCCCACACGAGCGCCAGGTCGTTGTCCGGGTGCCGCGGCACCCGCTGGTCCAGGGCGATGTAGGCGGTGGCGTCCGGCGCGCACTCGTACCAGCACGACTCCAGGTCGATCCCCAGCCTCCGGGCGATCAGCCGCAGGTACTGCCGCAGGCCCCGGTCCTCCGGGCCCTCCGCCTCGATCCCGACCATCGACGACCTCCACCCGCGGGCGCGCCACGGCAAGGGCACATCTCAATTGGTCTCAGTCTGCATCCACTCGACAGCCGAGGGCATTAGACCATTCGGATGAGAGACCGTGACGCCACGTGCCCGCCGAACGCCGTAGCGCGAGGTTTCAGACGCTGCGCAACACCGAGACGACGGCACCGAGGATCACGGCCTGGTCGCCGTCGATGACGTCGTAGGCCCGGTTGCGCGGCTCCAGGAACACGTGCCCGTCGCGACGCCGGTACACCTTGACGGTCGCCTCGCCGTCGATCATCGCGGCCACGATCTGGCCCGAGTGCGCCTCGTGCTGCTGCCGCACCACCACGATGTCGCCGTCGCAGATCGCCGCGTCCACCATCGAGTCGCCGCGCACCCGCAGGCCGAAGACGGTGCCGCGCCCGGTCAGCTCGCGCGGCAGGCTCAGCACGTCGTCGACGTGCTCCTCGGCCGCGATGGGCGTGCCGGCGGCGATGTGACCGACCACGGGCACGGGGACCGAGTCGGCGCTCGCCCGCGTCGACGGCTCGTGCAGGAACAGCCGCACGTCCATCGGCCGCGACATGGCGGCGCCGCGCCGCAGGAAACCCTTGTCCTCCAAGGCCGCCAGGTGCTTCGACACCGAGGACGACGACCGCAGGCCGACCGCGTCGCCGATCTCCCGCGTGCTCGGCGAGTACCCGTGCCTGACCACCCAGTCGCGGATCACGGCCAGGATGCGCTGCTGGCGCGGCGGGAGGGTGGAGGTGTCCAGGTGCTCGAACGCGTCAAGATCGTCGTAGGCGGTCACCTGCGCGATCATAGAGCGGGGTGACGCGGGCCGCGCCCGGGTACTAAGTTACCGGTTAGTAGCATGGTTACCGGCTAGTAGCATCCGTCCGGAGACCCAGGAGGACCCCCATGCCGACGCTCGACCGCCACGACGACGTGTTCATCCTCGACCTCGGGGACACCGAGAACCGGTTCCACCCCGACTGGATCGCGTCGGTCGACGCCGCGCTCGGCGAGGTGGAGCGGGCGGAGGGCGCCCGCGCCCTGGTCACCACCGCCACCGGCAAGTTCTTCTCCAACGGCCTCGACCTGGAGTGGTTGATGGCCAACGGCGACCACTACCGCGAGTACGTCGTGTCCGTGCACGAGCTGTTCGCGCGGGTGCTGTCGTTGCCGGTGATCACGGTGGCCGCGCTGCAGGGCCACACGTTCGCCGCCGGCGCGATGTTGTCCCTGGCGCACGACTTCCGCGTGATGCGCGCCGACCGCGGGTTCTGGTGCCTGCCCGAGGCCGAGATCAACATCCCGTTCACGCCGGGCATGTCCGCGTTGATCCAGGCCAGGCTGAGCCCGCGGACCGCGCACGAGGCCATGACGACGGCCCGCCGCTACGGGGGCGACGACGCGCTGGCCGCCGGCATCGTCGACCGCGCCGTGGGCGAGGACGCGGTCCGGTCGACCGCGGTCGAGATCGCCGCGGCGCAGGTCGGCAAGGCAGGCCCCACGCTGGGCACCATCAAGGCCCGCATGTACGGGTCCGCTTTGGACACGTTGCGGGACAAGGACAACCTGCTCGGCTGAGCCTCCGAGGGGAGTGGCCTCCGACCTGGGGGTCGACATCGGAGGCCACTCCGGGAAGCGCCCGAGCGGCACGTTCGCGGTGCGGTCGCGCCGCGGGTGACCTCGCGGCGGGTCGACCGTCGCGTCACCGTGATTCGTGGGCGTCCAAGGCGAGCTGCCTCAGTTCGGCGGTGCACAGCATGAACCGGTCGGTCGGCAGGTGCTTGAAGTAGTAGCCCACGTCCGCCCCCAGCGCGAACACGTGCACCGGCACCCCCGCCCGTCTGCCCGCTTCCACGGACTGGCGCAGCCCGGACATCACGGCCGCGTGCCGCGTCTGGTACGAGGAGGCGACCCGGTGGTTGCCCCGGTCCGCGGCGAGGTAGAACTGGGTCAAGTCCTTGGTGCCCACGAAGATCTCGCTCGCGCCCGCCTCGCAGAACTCGGCCGCCGAGTGGACCGCGGCGGGTGTCTCGACGAAGACCGACAGCGGCACGTCGTCGGGCAGGTCGAGCCGGACCCGCAGGCGCAGGAACTCGTCCTGGTCGTTGATGAACGGCACCGCGAAGTTCACCCGGTCCGCTTCCGGACCGAGCCGTTCCCGCACGTACGCGCGCAGGGCCCGGAACGCGTGCGGGTAGTGGGGTTCGTGCAGCAGCCACCGCGCGCCGTGCAGGCCTAGTTCCGGGTTGGACTCGTGGTCGACGTCCACGTCGTTGGTGATCTGCGCGGCGTCGTCCGACCGGAGGTCCAGCAGCCTCATCACCAGGCGTTGGCCCGGCAGGAGTTCCTTGACGATGGCGCACAGCTCCGCGCCGATCGCCGCGCCGTAGCGCTCGGCCTCGGGAACGCCCGCGCGGAGCGCGTCGAGCGGGCTCAGGCCCGCCGAGAGGCAGACGAACTCCTCGCGGATGAAGAACGAGGTCACCTGGTCGACGCGGGGCTGGATCGCGTTCGTCGACTGGATGTCGGTCGCGTCGGCGATGACGACGCACACCGAGCGGAGGTCGTCGGGGGTGACGGTGGGGTATTCCGCGGATTGCGCGGTGGACTCGACTCCGCCGAGGGTGACCGACTCCCGGTCGGTCCGCACGGTCAGGTCTCCGACCAGTCCGGCGAGTTCGTCGTGCGGAATCCGGAGCACCGGAATTCCGCGGGACCGGCACAACGATTCCATGTGACCTGTGCGGCCTCCGCCGGAACAGACCACGGCGGCCGACTTGACGATGGTGTCGTAGAGCTCGGGGCCGAGCGCCTCGACCACCAGCACGGAGCCGGGCAGGGGTCTGCGGGTGTGATTGGCGATGCCGCGAACACTCGTCGACGGCGAACCGACGAGCAATACCCCTGGGATCTCGCGCGGGCTCACGGCATCCTCCTACCGATTCCGGTCGGTTTGCGGACCTGGCGAGCGTGTCGGCCTGGTTGCCGACCTTCGGGGCCGACATCGCGCACGATGCCGGCCCCGGGTTTGCGTCGAAGACGACGAGCCATGAGACGAGCCTCGCAGTCGTCCGACCTGCGGCGCATCTTCTCGAATGCGAGGTAGTGGTCCATTCGAGCCACACCGCGTGCGGCCGATGGGCAACGGCGGAGTAGTCGCCCGGTTCGCGAGTCGCGTAGAAATGGTGGTGAGGAGCCGAGCCGGTGCGGCCGATCGGTTCAGCCGACCGGCTCCACCGAACCTTCGAGCCCGAGCAGGAAACGGAGTTCGCGCGGGGTCACCGAGAGGTCGGTCAGCTTCGTGGTGGCGGCCGAGTTCACCGCGAACCGCAAAGCGGGGTCGGTCGGCGGTGCGGTTCCGCCGCGCGCGGCGAGGTCCCGGATCCGCTGGATGGCCCCTTCGAGCCGGACCGCCAGCGCCTCGCGGTCGTCACGGCGGCGGGTCGCCATCCGGCGGACGTCGAGCATGACCGCCTGCGAAACGGCGTCGCGCAATTCAGGGTCGGCCGTGCCGGTCAGCGTGCCGGCGAGTTCGGTGGAACGCTCGTCGAAACACGATTCGATCCGGTGCAGCGAGGTGGCCGCGACTTCCACCGAGTGGTTCTTGATCGCGGCGAGGTTGAACGTGAACGCGCCCGTGCGGCCGTTCCGGATGATTTCGTCGCCTTCCCGCGGGCTGCCCACGACGGAAACGGGTCCGGACGGCGTGCCGTCCGGGCCGAGCAGCCGGCCGAACGGGTCGACTTCGACACCGCGCCCGGTCCGCTGGTGCGCGACGGCGACTTTCTTGCGCAGCAGGTTCGACCAGAGCGCGGAGTCGGCGCGCTCGTAGTTCGTCTCGCGCCCGAAATTCGAGACGACGAGATCCGCCTCGATCGTCCGCGTCGAGTCCTGTCCCGCGATCGAAACGACGAGCGTGCCCGCTCCGGTGGCGCTGATGTGCTGGACGCGGCCGGTGGTCAGCGCGATCTGCCCGCCTTCGCCCATGGCCGCGTCGACGATGTTCGTCGTGTAGGACATCGCGCTCACCCGCAGCACGGCCAACAGGCTCCCGTAGCTGTCGAGCAGCCCGCGGAGTTCGTCCGTGGGAATTCGTTCGAGAATCGCGGGCAAGTACGGTTCCCACGACTTGGCGACCCGTTCCGTCACCACGACAGGAGACACTTCGGGGTGCTCACGGGTGAGGACCGCACACGCGCGATCCCATTCTTCCCGGAAGCGGCGCACGAATTCCTCGCGCCCTTCGTAGGTGTCGCCGAGCAGCTGCGGCGCCGGCAGTTCGAGCACTTGGTGCTGGTGGTTCGGCGGATAGGTCCGGGGCGTCAGCCCGGATCCCGAAATCATGTGGATCGGGCCTTCGTGCCCCCGGCGTAACAGCAGGGTCGCCGTGTCGTACGCGCTGAGCAGCGTGCCGACGATGGCCACCACGCCGTCTTTCCGCACGTCCAGCACCCGTTCGATACCGCTCTGGGAATACGGGCTGCGCACGAACGCCGGGTGCTCCAGCACGTCGGCCGCGAAAGCCGGGTACTTCGTCTCCAGCCCGGTGGCGAGCACGACGTGGTCGGCCTTGAGGATCACCTGCCCGGTTTCGCCGCCCTCGGACGGATCGGCGAGGTTCTCCACGACGACGTGCGCGTGGTCGTGGAAGACCTCCACGTCGACCGCTTCGCCGTCGAGCTCGACCAGCACCACGCCCGCAGCCGCCTCGCGGACCGCCTCGGCGAGCCTGCTCTCCAGGTAGTCCTGGTAGATGCGGCGCGGCGCGGGACCGGATTCGGTGAACTCGAAGTCGCGCCAGTCCGCGGGCCAGTCCGACCGGTCGGCCTCGCGGTTGGCCCAACCGATGAAGTCGTCGACGTCCTCGCGGAATGCCGACATGCGGCCCGCCTGGATGTTGAACACGTGGTGCCAGTGGTTGCTCTCGCGCTGGTACGCCACGCCCGAACTCCGGTATTCCGGACGGCGTTCCACCAGCACGACCTCCAATGGCTCGCGGGCGAACCGGAGAAAACGGATGGCGGTCGCCGTGCCGGCCAGACCCGCTCCGACGACGACAACCCTGCGGAACCGGTCGAAGCTTTTCACCATGCCACCTCTGTCCCCTCTGGCGCTACCCACCGAAGTCGGGACGACGCGGTCGTAGCCACGCCGTTCCGCGTCCGAGCATTGGGTGATCGAGGAGCAGAATACCGTTGATCAGGCGAGGTGGACATGCCGCGAGACCCGCGTGACCCAATCGTTCTTTGGATTTCACGTCCGATCTCACCGGACCTTCGACGCGTTCGACGCGACGATCACCGCAGGTCACCGCGCCGGACGCCGGGCGGAGTCGGCGCCGACGGATATCCGCACATTACCGAAGCGATTTCGACAGGTGTGCTTGACAATTCTTCGGCAGGCTTGGGCACAGCCGGAGCCCGCACCGCAGAAATGCGGAAGGCCGCCGACGGCCGTGCGTCGACGACCTCGCGGCGGGAAGGGAGGGGGTCGGGCGTCAGGAGCCGTTCGACCGCGGCGCGGCGGCCGCCAGGAGCCGTTCCGCCAGACCCCGTCCCCGCTTGGCGGGGCCGTCCGGACCGAACGACTGCCCCGAGGCGTGCAAGCCCTCGAAGACCAGCATCAGGTGGTCGGCCAACGCGTCCGGGTCCTCGACGCCGAGCTGGTCGGTCAACTCGCGGATCCGCACCTTGGTCCACGACTTCGCCACGACGGCGTTGTGGTGCGCGGGCAGGTCGGGCTCCGGGAACTCGGCCAGCGACATGAGGAACTTGCAGCCGCGGAACGTCGCGGTGGAGACCTCGGCGAAGACCATGTCGAACACCGCCAGGATCTGGTCGCGCGGATCGGGGCCCGCTTCCTCGACCGCGGCGGTGAACCGGCCGCGGAAGTCGAGGTCGGCCCGCTCGACGTAGGCGCCGACGAGATCGTCCTTGGACGCGAACAGGCGGTAGAGGGTGGTCGGCGCGACACCGGCCTCGGCCGCGATGAGGTCGACGCCCGTGGCGCGGATTCCCCTCAGGTAGAACAGGTTCCCGGCCACTCGCAGTACGTGGGACCGGGTCTCAGCAGCGGATCGATGCACGGTTCCCCTCGCCGTTGCCATGCTAGGGATGGTTCCCTATAGTCTACTCCCGCAACAGGGGCCCCACCATTCCCCGCGTGATCCGCTTGCCGCGGCGACGATCCAGGCCGCGGCCACGTCACGTCAAGCCGATTCACGCCGCCGCACGGCCCTCGAGCCACGTCGCCCGCCGCGACGCCTCGACCGCGAACGGCAGGCGCACCACCGCGACCGGCGGACCGGCGAGGTCGGCCGCGTCCAGCACCAGCACCTCGTCACCCGCGACGGACACCACCCAGCCCTGGCCCTCGTCCTCGCCGTTCGGCACGAACACCGGCTGGCCGGGCGTGATGCCCAGCTCGCGGCGCCACGTGCAGCCCAGCGCCACGTCGTGGCGGACGATCGCGGTGCCCGCCGTGCCGAACACGAAGCGGTGGCGACGGCCCGTCAGGCGCTCGTCGACCGCGCCGACGTCCATCGCGGGCAGGTCGACCCGGCGCACGCCGCCGGTCGCGAGGTCCAGCGTGTGGCGGCGCAGCACGCCCGGCGCCCAGATGGCGTCCACGACCACGCGACCGAGGTCCTCGTAGACGTTGACCAAGGACAGCACCTCGCCCTCGCCCACCTCGAACCAGTGCGGCCGGCCGTAGGCGAGCAGGCCGATGCGCGTCGGGCCGGCGGCCGGGCCGGAGTACGGGTCGCGCATGCCGACGAGGTCCGCCGCGCGGCTGTAGTACGGCGCCGAGTCGAAAACGACCACGAACCGCTCCGTCACACCGACCGCCCGCATCCGGGGCGCGCCGTCGAGCGGGAACGGCTCGGCCCGCAGCACTTCGCCGTCGTCGCCGAGCGTCACGTGCTCGGCGTAACCGAGGTCCGGGTGCGACATGGCCGTGTGCCACACCTCGCCGTCGAAGACGGGGCGGGCCATCGTGGCGCCGGAGGGCCAGTCGGCCGGCGCGAGCGCCGCCGGACGCGCCCCGCGGTACCACTGGGCGCCATCGGGCCCGAGCCGGACACCCGACACGCCGTACTTGCCGGACCACACGAGAGCACCGTCCAGCCCGGCGGGCAGTGCACCTCGCACCACCAGCGCTTCCGCGACTTCCTGTACCGACGCGACCACGCCCACCACCCCGTCCACGCGTTCCATAACACTGTCTTACTACTATTTATAGCGGCGTTATGGAACCTCGTCAAGCCGATCGCGCCCTCCTGGCCGGCTATACCCATATGGCGTATTGCCCACACCTGCGGGACAGGGCGTCCTAGCGGCACGTCCTCCGTTCGAAACCCGCTTGACCTGCGCGTTCCGGCGCCGACCGCGGGGAAGCCGCGGAGAAGTCCGGTGACGAACGGCTCCAGGCGATGAACGTCTCCGCCCTGTCCTGGGTGTTCTTCACGCAGGGGCGGTTGGACGACGCGGAGACGGCGGCCCTGAGGCAAGCCGAGCAGCTGCAACCCGACTTCGTGCGCGGCTCGGCCGAGAGCTTGACGGTGTGGGCCATCCTCATGCTGCGCCGGCTGAGCCCGGACACGGCAACGGCACCTCGCTGTGGGACGAGGTGCCGTTGAGGAGGTGCCGCGAACCGCTACAGCGGCACGTTGCCGTGCTTGCGCGCCGGAGTCGGGCGGCGCTTGTCGCGCAGCATCGCCAGACCCCGGGCCACCGCGGACCGGGTGTGCGACGGGTCGATCACGTCGTCCACCAGGCCCCGCTCGGCGGCGTAGTAGGGGTGCACCAGCTGTTCCGAGTACTCGGCCAGCAGTTCGGCGCGCAGGGCGTCCGGGTCGGCCGACGCCGCCAACTCCTTGCGGAAGATGACGTTCACGGCGCCTTCCGCGCCCATCACCGCGATCTCGTTGGTCGGCCAGGCCAGCGACAGGTCCGTCCCGATGGACCGGGAGTCCATCACGATGTACGCGCCGCCGTAGGCCTTGCGCACGATCACCTGGATGCGTGGCACGGTCGCCTCGCAGTAGGCGTAGAGCAGCTTCGCCCCGTGCCGGATCACGCCCGCGTGCTCCTGAGCCGTGCCCGGCAGGAACCCGGGAACGTCCACGAGCGACACGAGCGGGATGCCGAACGCGTCGCAGAACCGCACGAACCGCGCCGCCTTCTGGGACGCCTCGATGTCCAGCACGCCCGCGAACACCATCGGCTGGTTGCCGACCATGCCGACCACCGCGCCGTCGATCCGGCCGAACGCCACCACCACGTTGCGCGCCCACCCCTCGTGGACTTCGAGGAACTCCCCGTCGTCCACCAGTTCCGCGATGAGCGTGCGCATGTCGTAGGGCTTGTTCGGCTCGACGGGCACGATCGAGGCGAACTCCGGCCGCACGTCGTCCACCGCGCCGACGGGCTCGTGGGCGGGCGGGGACTCCAGGTTGTTCGACGGCAGCATCGACACCAGGTAGCGGACGTCCTCCAGGCACGACTCCTCGTCGTCGTGCACGAACGAAGCCACGCCCGACAGCTCGCCGTGCACGGACGCGCCGCCCAGCTCGTCGTGCGTGACCTTCTCCCCCGACACGGCCTGCACCACGTCGGGACCGGTCAGGTACATCTGCGCGGTGCCGCGGACCATGAACGTGAAGTCGGCCAGCGCGGGCGAGTACGCGGCGCCGCCCGCGGACGGGCCGAGCACCACCGCGATCTGCGGTATGACGCCGGACGCCGCGACCTGGCGGCGGAAGATGCCGCCGTAGCCGTCCAGCGCCATCACGCCTTCCTGGATGCGCGCGCCGCCGCTGTCGTTCAGCGCGATGACGGGCGAGCCGGTGTCGATGGCCATGTCCATCACCTTGTGGATCTTCGCCGCGTGCGCCTGCCCGAGCGAACCGCCGAAGATGGTGAAGTCCTGCGCGTAGACGAACACGCGCCGTCCCTCGATGGTGCCCGAGCCCGCCACCACGCCGTCGGTGTGCGGTCGGTGCTCGGACACCTTCAACCCGTGCGCCTGGTGCCGCCGGTACAGCTCGATCTCGGTGAACGAGTCCTTGTCCAGCAGCATCTCCAGGCGTTCCCGGGCGGTGCGCTTGCCGAGCGAGCGCTGTCGGCGCACGGCCTCGGCGTTGGACACGGCGCGGTCGCGCAAATCGTCGTTGCGCTCCCGCAGCAGGTCCATCGTGCGGATGGGCAGTTCGGGCCGGAAGTCCGAGTGCCCGTTGACTTGGTCGATCCCTGAAGTGGTCATCGGCGGCCTGCCTGGCGATCGGTCACCGCACCGGTGTCGGCGAGCCACCTGACGGTGTCGGTGACCGTGTCGGCGAACGGACGGGGTTTGAGGTCGAGCGTGCTGGCGGCCGGGTCGACCCGGACCGCCGCGCCGACCGTGGCGATCGCCCCGTACTCGGCGGGGATGTGCCACGGCCACGCGGGTTGCACCAGGTCGACGAGCCGCCCGACGGGCGTCATCATCGCCGGGGGCAGGAAGACCGCGGGCAACGCGCGCCCGGTGGCCTCCCTGACCCCGTCCAGGTACTCCCGCATGCTCAGGTAGCGCCCGGGACCGAAGTGCCGCCCGACGGAGTGCTGCCCGTCGGACTGCCGGCCTTCGGAGTGCAGGCCCTCGGACTGCTGCCCGGCGGGATCCGGCCCCGGCACGTCCGGGGACAGCAGCGCCACGTGCAGCGCCGCCGTGTCCCGCACGTCGCCGATCTGCAACCCGCCCGCGGGCCACATCGGCATGATCCCGCGCAACGTGTTGCGCAGCCGCTCGACCTGGTCGCCGAGCTTCGGGTCGTGCGGCCCGAGGAGGGCCGGCGGGTAGCTGACGACCACCGGCGCCCCCTCTTCCTGGTGCCGCCTCGCGATGGCTTCCGACGCGGCCTTGGTCGCCGCGTACGGCTCGCGGGTCGTGCCGACGGGCGACTGCTCGCGGATCACCCGCACACCGGGTGTGAACAGCGCCGCGATGCTCGACACGTGGACGATGCGGCCCGCACCGGCACGGCGGGCGGCGGAGAGCACCACCTCCGTGCCGTGTGCGTTGGTCCGCAGCATCTCCGCCCGCTTGCGCCGGTCGAACGAGTACACCGACGCCGCGTGGACCACCGCGTCCGCGCCGCGCACCGCCGCGGCGACCGACCGCTCGTCGGTCACGTCCCCGACGACGACGTCCAGCGCGTCGGGTGGCACCTCCAACGGTCGCGTGGCGGTGTCCACCGCACCCGCGTCCCGGACCAGCAGGCGGACCCGGTGGCCGGCGCGCACGAGCTCCGCCACCGTGTGCGAGCCGACGAAACCGGTACCTCCGGTGACGGTCACCAGCATGTGCACTCCTTCCCAGAGCGTGCGGACTCGGACGTCAGACCCGGTGGAACGCGCTGCCGTAGAACAACAGCGCCTCCGTGCCCGCGCCCCGGCTGCAACTGAGCACCTGACCCACGAAGATGGTGTGGTCACCACCGTCGTAGGACTGCACCAGGTCGCACTCCAGCCACGCCAGCGAGCCGTTGAGCAGCGGCGCGCCGCTGCGCGGTCCCTCCAGCCAGTCCACCGCGTCGAACTGCTCCGGCCCGAGCGTCCGGCGCTTGTCGGCGAAGTACTTCGCGGTGTCCCGCTGGTCGGCGCTCATGATCGAGACGCCGAACCGCTTGGTGTTGGCGATCGCGTCGTGCATGACCGCCGAGTGGGCGATGCAGGCCAGCACGAGCGGCGGGTCGAGCGACACCGAGGTGAACGCGTTCGCCGTCATGCCGTGCGCGTGCTCGCCGCCGACCGTCAGCACCGTGACCCCGGTCGCGAACAGGGACATGGCGTCCCGCAGCGAGGTCTCCTCCATCGTGGGCGCCGCCTCGTACATGTCCGTCATCCCCCCAGCCCGGCGCGGGCCAGCGCCGGGGCCTCGGCGTAGGGCGTGAGCGCCTTCCGCAGGTCTTCGGGCACCCGCGAGGGCACCGTGTTGGTGTTCGGGCCGCGCATGCACGCGATCCGCTGCCTGCCCTTGGCGACCAGGACCTCCGCGCCGCCGGTGACCTTGACGTAGTCGAAGCTGAACTGGATCTGCGTCTGGGTCAGCTCTTCCAGCCGCATCCGCACCGACAGGTCGTCGAAGAGCGTGATCTCGGAGAAGAACTCGCACTCCACCTTGAGGGTGAACAGCTTGAGGTCGTCCTGGAGGTCCTGCAGCACGCTCGGCGCCTTCTCCTTCAGGAACATCTCCCGGCACCGCCCCTGCCACCGCAGGTAGTTCACGTAGTACACGTTGCCGACGAGGTTGGTCTCCTCGAAACCGACGGTGTGGCGGATCTCGTAGTAGTTGGTCACGTCAGCCCTCCTTGCCCACGAGCACCGCGAACACCACCGGCTCGGCCCGGTCGATGACGGTGGTCACCCAGGTGGCGACCTTGGCGTCGCCGGTCGACAGCACGGCCCAGCCGTCCGGGTGGACCCGGTCGACGGTCAGCGCCTGCGTGGTGGAACCGGTCTTGCGCAGGCACTCCAGGGCACTCCACACGCGAGTGCCGGAGATCGCCGCGGTCTCGCCCACCTCGGAGGTGAGCAGGTCCCGCACGGCGATCAGGTCCTCGCCGAGCAGACCGGTCCAGTCCTCTTCGGACCGGGCCACGGCCTCCTCGACGTCCACGCCGAGGGCGCCGCCCTGTCCCGCCGCGGCGAACGTGATGCCCGCGCTGTGCGAGGCGGACACCTCGACGCCGTCGACCTCGGGCTTGCCGTCGGGCCGGTAGCGCACGTCGACGGGACGGTCCAGCGCCCGGCTCAGCGCGAGCGCGGTCTGCGCCCGGCGCTCCGGCGTGGTGTCGGTCGGGTCGGGCTCGACCACGATCGCGCGGCTGCCGCCCAGGACCCGCTCCAGCGAGCGCTCCAGGTACGAGCCGAGCATGGTCGGCGTCCACGGTCCCGCGCCGTCGCGCTTGCGCACGGCCCGCAGCACCAGCCCTTCCCACCGCTCGACGAGCCGCCCCTCGGGGTCGCGCACGTCGAGGTCGTAGGTGTAGCTGTCGCCGTCCTGCGACCGCTCGCGGGCGTCCAGCACCACGTACTGGGCGAGCTGGTCGACCTGCGCGGCCAGGTAGAGCCGCTCCACGCTCTGCGGCAGCAGCGTGGCGTCGGGGACGCAGCACTGGATGGCGTGCATCATCACGTCCCGCGTGCCCGGGTCGGCCAGCATCCGGTCCTGCGGCAGGAACGGGGCGAACCAGGAGGCGACGGAGGTCGTGGCGACCTCGGCCACCGCGTGCCGGGCGCTCGCCCGCCGGTAGCCCTGCAACCGCTGGAACCGCTTGCCCTGGAACAGGACGCTGCCGTACAGCTCGGTGACCGGGTCGACCGGCACGAGCGGCAGCGCGGGACCGCCGTCGACCACGTCGCCGGGGATCGCCGGCCGCGGGAACCGCAGCCTCGCCCGGAAGTGGTCGGCGGAGAACCCGGTGTCCTCGGCCCGGATCGCCACGTCCACCGTCTCGGCGTCGCGGGCGAGCGCGGCGATCCGCACCGTCAGCGAGCCTCCCGGCCGCACGACCACCGGCCGCAGGAACTCCACGTCCTCCAGCATCGGCGGCGCGTCGTGCCCGGTGAGGGCGGCGGCCACCTGGGTCATGGCCTCCATGCCGATGACGGCCGGGAACAGCAGGTCGCCTTCGAGCAGGTGGTCGCCCAGGTACGGGTCGCTGCCGTCGGACAGGTCGGCCTCGGTGACCAGCTCGACCGCCGGGTAGTGGACCAGGACGCGGTCCACGAACCGGGCCAGCGGCAGCTCGGTGCGCGCCATCTCCAACGTCGGCAGGCCCGCGGCGCGGCCGGAGACCACGAGCACGGGGCCCACGGTCGGGTCGGCCAGCACCTCGCGGAGCACCGCGATGCCCGCTTCGGTGGAGATCGGCGTGATGCCGTCGCGCATCAGCGCCTCGACCACGCCCAGCCGCTCGCCCATGCCCGCGCCGGACCAGACCGACCACTCCAGCGCCAGCACCCTGGCCTGCGGGTGCTTCACGCCGAAGTCGACGGTCAGCTCGCTCATCCAGTCGTTGGCGGTGGAGTAGTGCGCCTCACCGCGCAGCCCCGCCCGGCCGATGATGCTGCCGAACGTGACCAGGAGCTTGATCCGCTCCGGGTCGACGGCGTCGAGCACCGCGTTCAGGCCGGAGATCTTCGGCGCCAGCGTGGCGCGGAAGTCCTCTTCGGACAGTCCGGTCAACGCCTTGGGCTCGTTGCGGCCCGCGCCGTGCAGCACGGCGGTGACCTCGCCCAGCTCGGCGCGGAACCGCGCCACGGCGGCGGCGATCTGCTCGGCGGAGGTCACGTCGGCCCGCTCGTAGACGTGCTTGATGCCGGCCGCGGTCATCCTGGCGAGGTTGCCCGCCAGCTCCGGGTCGGTGGCCGGGTCGGCCCGGCCGAGCAGCGCCAGGGACGCGCCCGAGTCGGTGGCCATCGCGATGGCGCACTCGGCCGTGATGCCCTTGCCGCCACCGGTGACCAGCAGGACGTCGCCCGAGTCGAGCGGCGTTCCTTCCGCCTGACCGGACACCGCCCGCAGCACGGGCACCGTCCGCACGCCGTCGGCGTCGTACCGGACCTGCGAGAAGTCCGTGGTGGCCGCGATCTCGGCCGCCACCCGGCGCACCGCGTCGGTCTCGTCGGCCAAGTCGACCAACGTCACCGGGATGTGCGGCGCCTCCAGGTGCAGCGTGCGGGCCAGGCCCGACGCGCCGAGCTTGTGCTGCACGACCGCGAGCCTGCGGCCGGACGCCAGCACGTCGCGCGCGGCCTCCAGGAACAGGCCGACGTGCGCGTCACCGCCCTCCGGCGGCAGCAGCAGGAGCACGCCGTCGCCGGGCAGGCCGGCCTTCAGCGGCTCGGCCAGCGGGTGGCCCTCCGGGGCGTAGACCGTCCACTCCCCCACCGGTCCGGGCGTCGCCGCGACGAGCTCGCGCTCGACGTGCTCCACCAGGAACGGCCGCACCCACGGCGCGACGCCCGGCACCTCGCCGTTGTCGCGTTCCTCGGCGTGCGCCGTCTCGGCCAGGTTGTCGATCAGGTCGGCCAGCTCGCCCATCCGCACGGTGGCGAAGTTGGTCGTGCCCTCCAGGGCCGGGCGGCCGAGGCTGCGGGTGACCTCGTTGACCAGCTGGCCGACCGTGATCGAGCTCAGGTGCAGGTCGTCCAACGGGTGGGTGTCCGCGGTGATGGCGTCCAGCGGCAGCTCCACGCGCTGCGCGGCCAGGCGGCGCAGCAGTTCCAGCGTGGACTCGCCGTCGGAGCCCTCGGCCGCCTTGGGCTTGGCCGCCTTGGCCGCCGCGGCGGCGTCCTGCTCGGCCGAGCGCAGGCTCGAGTCGAGCGCGGGAGCCGTCTCGCAGGGGCTCGCCAGGAACGTCATCGAGCCGTCCAGCGGCAGGTCGCGGAGGACCCGGTCGCTGAACAGGGCTTCCGTGCGGACCGGCGCGCCGAGCACGTGCGCGGCGGCGACGACGGTCAGCAGCGACGTGAGCGACGCGCTGTCCGTGTCGACCGAGAGCACGGGCTTGTCGGGCGCGATCTCCTCCAGCAGGCCGGTGAGGACGCGGCCGGGGCCGACCTCGACGACCAGGTCGGTCACCGCGGCGGCCTTGGCGGCGGCCTCGTGGAACCGGACCGGGAGGGTGATCTGGTCGCGCAGCAGCTCGCGCAGGTCGACGCCCGCCTCCAGCACCTCACCGGTGACGGTGGAGTGCACCGGGCGGATCAGCCGGCCGAAGTCGAAGTCGACCAGCCGCTCCTGCATGGCCGCCGCCGCCGGGGACACCAGCGGCGAGTGGAACGCGTGGGAGACGTTGATGCGGGTCGCCTGCACGCCCGCGGCACGGGCCACCGCGGTCACCCGGTCCACGGCCTCGGCCGGGCCGGACAGCACCGTCTGCGACGGGCCGTTGTAGCCGGCGATCACGACGTCCTCGCCGGCCGCCAGCTCGAGCGCGCGCTCGGGCGTCGTGGCCAGGCCGGCCATCGCGCCGCCGCCCTTGCTCGCGCTCGCCATGACGCGACCGCGCTCGGCGGCCAGCGACAGCACCCGGTTGGCGCTGAGCGCGCCGCCCCAGTGCACCGCGGACAGCTCGCCGAGGCTGTGCCCGACCGCCGTGTGCGCCTCGATGCCCAGTTCCCGCAACACGTTCAGCGCGGCGAGCGAACCGGCGACGATGCGCGGCTGCGCCACCTCCGTGGCGACCTGGTCGCCGTCGGTGGGCAGGCCCGCGGACTGGAAGACCTCGTCGGCGACCGGGAAGCGGCGGCGGATCGCGCCGACCGTGCCGCGGCCGGAGCCCTGGCCCGGGAACAGGAACGCCAGGCGCGGCGCCGTGGTCCGGTCGTCCAGGAACACGCCGTCGGCGGCGTCGAAGAGCGTGGTGCCCTCGCTGACCGCGACGATCAGCTTCTCGACCTTGCGCTCGGCCTCCTCGGGCGTGCGGGCCACGACGGCGCCGCGCAGCGACGAACCGCCGAGCCGTGCCGCCAGCGCCGACGCCAGGTCGCCCAGCTCGGCGTACGCCAGCTTGGGCAGCAGGGCGGCGACCTCGGCGACGCGGTCCTTCAGCGTCGTGCGGTCCGGCGCGTCGAACAGCAGCACCTCGGCGTCCTGGCGACCGGAGACCAGCGCCTTCGTGCGGACGTCGAGCTGCTCGCGGCGAGGCGCGTCGGGCGCGGCCTCCAGGGCGATGTGGGTGTTGATGCCACCGAAGCCCATGGCCGACACGCCGGCGCGCACCGGCTGGTCCTCCGGCCACAGCTCGGCTTCGAGCGGCACGTACATCACCGCGTCGCCGGCGGTCAGCTTCGGGTGCGGGTCGTAGTGGCCCGTGCCCGGCGGGATGACCTGGTGGTGCACGGCGAGGGCCGCCTTGATCAGTCCGGCGACCCCCGCCGCTGCCTTGGTGTGCCCGAAGTTGCCCTTGACGGTGCTCAGCGCGGCGGGCCGGGCGTCCGGGTTCGCCATGCGGCGGGCCGAGGACAACGCCTCGATCTCCGTCTCGTCGCCCAGCGCCGTGCCGGTGCCGTGGCCCTCGAAGTAGGACACCGACTCCAGGCCGTAGCCCGCGCGGCCGTAGGCGCGGTGCAGGGCCAGGCGGTGGCCCTCGGCCTCGGGACGGGTGATGCCGCCCTTGCCGTCCGACGAGACGCCCCAGCCGGCGATGGTCGCGTAGATCCGCGCGCCCTTGGCCAGCGCGTCCTCCTCGCGCATCAGCACGAGCGAACCGGCGCCCTCCCCCGGCCAGAAGCCGTTGGAGTTCTTGTCGTAGACCTTCATGACGTCCTTGGCCAGCGCGCCGGTCTTGGCGAAGCCGATGACCTCGAACGGGTCGATCGAGAGGTCCACACCGCCCGCGATGGCCACGTCCATGTCGCCCTCGACGAGCGACTTGGCGGCCGTGGCGACCGACAGCAACGACGAGGAGCACGCGCCGTCGACGGTGTAGCCGCCGCCGCGCAGGTCGAAGTAGTTGCAGATGCGGCCCGCGATGGTGTTGGCGAGGCCGCCCGCCAGGGTGTCCTCGTTGATCTCCGGGAACGGCGCCTTGTAGTCCACTTCCAGCTCGGCCAGGAAGCCCGCGATCTCGTCCTCGGGCCAGCCCTTGCCGGTCAGCGCCGCGGCGACCGTGCGCCGCACGTACGGCCAGCGCAGCCGCATCACGTTCGCGCGGGAGAACTCACCGGTGAGGCTGTTGCCCAGCACCACGCCCGTGGTCCGGTTCGGCAGGCCCACGCCGTCGGGGAAGCCCGCGTCGGCCAGCGCCTGGGCCGTCACGTCGAGCGCGAGCCAGTGCGTCAGGTCCGTGGAGCGGAACGTGCTGCCGGCCACGCGGTAGCGAACCCGGTCGAACTCGAAGTCTCGCAGCACCGCCGCCTTCGTGGTGTAGAAGCGGTCGGGTGCCTCGGGGTCGGGGGAGTAGTAGTCCGCCTGGTTCATCCGCTCGTCGGGCAGCCTGCGGAAGGCCCGACGCCCGGCCAGGACGTTCTCCCACAGTTCCCCGGTGGAACCGGCATCGGGGTAGCGCAGGCCGATGCCGACGATTGCGATCCGCTCACTGCTCATGCTTTCACCGTCTTTGAGGACATCGGGGGTTCTGGATGGTCCGAAAAAAATGCTGCCGTGCGGCAATACGACAAACACACACGGCACTTCGTAAAAGTGCGCAACGTAAGACTGCACGACCGCCCGACGACACTGCTTCTCCGATTTTGCCCTGCTGACCTGCGCTTTTTCCATAACAGCGTGATTTGAATTCTTCATGTGACGGGCGAGTGGCCACGACGTGTCACCGACCCCTGCCCGCCGACCCTCGGCAGCCCGCAAACCTGCGGGCTCGTCCGGCTGCGCGCCGGAGTGCCGCTCGACGTGGACCGTTCGGCCCAGCGGGTGCGCACAACGGAAGAAGTAATCGAGACATAACACTGGGATGCTTTGCAGGCCCCCGGATCGACGCAGCAAAAGGGGCTCCACGTCGGCCACCAGATTGCTCCGGAGAGGGATCACATGGTGCGCACCGGAACCAACCGACTCACCCAACGGGAGTCCAGCACGACGGCCGTGGCCACGTCGTCGTTCGTCAACGGCCACTTCCCCGACAGGCGGGGGCTCATCGTCCTGCTCAGCTCGATCGCGGGCTTCCTGCTGACCGTCGTGTGGTCGGCGCAGTTCGTCGACTCGACCATCGGCGACAGCGTGGCCAACACCCTGCTCGGCCACGACGCCAAGGAGACCCCGATCCAGGGCATCGCGGCGGGCATCGCCTTCGCGTTCGTCAGCGGCATCGCGGGCACGTTCACCGCCTGCAACATCGCCGCGTTCGGCGCCGTCGCGCCCATGCTCGGCTCCACCGGGTCGCGCTGGGCGAAGCTGGCCGCGACGCTCAAGCCGGTCGGCTGGCTGGCCGTCGGCATGATCCCGGTGTCCGCGCTGTACGGGGTGCTGGTCGGGATCGTCGGCACGCGGATGCCGCAGTTCGCCACCGCGGCCAACGTGCCGGGCACGCTGAGCAGCCGGAGCATCCAGTCGCTGATCGTCTTCGGCGTCATCGGGCTCGTGATGGTCTACATGGGGCTCGCCGCGCTCGGCCTCGTGCGCGACCCGTTCCGCAAGATCGCCAAGCGGTTCCCGAACGCCCCGATGGTGTTCATGGGCGTGCTGATCGGCGGGTTCCTCATCGGTCGCCCGTTCGGCCTGTTCCGGCAGATGTTCCGTGACGCCGCGGAGAGCCACAACCCCCTCTACGGCGCCGCAGCGTTCACCCTTCAGTCGGTAGGCAACATCGTCATCATGGCCATACTGTTCCTCGTGCTGGCGTACTTCACCGGCGGCCGTTTGCAGCGGTGGCTCTCCGCCAAGCCGAGCCGGATCGCCACCGTGACGGCCGTCGCGCTGATCGTCGCCGGCGTCTTCACCTTCATGTACTGGGACATCAGGATGCTGGCCCGGCGGGAGATCATCCCGTGGTACCCGACGGCGCCGTGGTCCTGATCGCGTCGAGGGGAACAACCACACCATGGGCATTCCGACCGAGCCGATCGGCAGCGTCCCGCGGCCCGCGAAGCTCCTCAAGGGCTTCCAGGACCACGCGGAAGGCCGCATCGACGCCGCAGCGCTGCGCGAACTGACCGACGAGGCGTTAGCGGACACGGTCAGCCGGTTCGAGGGCACCGGTTCGCCGGTGCTCACCGACGGCGAGCAGGACAAGCCGAGCTTCCTGACCTACCCGGTAGCGGGCATCCCGGACCTGGCGGCGGGCGGCGCGGTCGTGCCGTTCGCCGACGGGCACACCCGGGAGCTGCCGGTGCTGACGAGCGGCCCGTTCCGCTACTCCGCGCACGCCGTTGACCTGCTGCGGGCCACGCAGCAGCTCACGGCGCTGCCGGTGAAGCAGCCGGTGATCGCGCCGTCGGCGCTGGCCCTGCTCTACCCGGGCGACGGGATCGACGGCTACTCGCGTGACGAGTTCATCGCGGACCTCGTCAACGAGACCGAGGCGGACATCCGCGCCTGCCTGGACGCGGGGGCGGCCGTGGTGCAGCTGGACTTCACCGAGGGGCGGCTGTCGCTCAAGCTCGACCCGTCGGGCGGGCTGCTGCGCGACTTCGTGTCGCTCAACAACGCGGTGCTGGAGCGGTTCTCCGAGGCGGACCGGGCCAGGATCGGGCTGCACACCTGCCCCGGCGGCGACTGGGACTCCACGCACAGCGCGGACGTCGACTACGCCGACCTGCTGCCGGACCTGTTCCGGATCAAGGCCGGCCGGTTCTACGTGCAGCTGGCCAGCGAGCCCGACCGCCGCCGGGTGCTGGAGATCATCAAGGAGCACCTGCCCGCCGACGCGCAGGTCTTCATCGGCGTGACCGACCCGATCGACCCGCGGGTGGAGACGCCCGAGGAGGTGCGCGACCGCGTGCTGGAGGCGGCCGAGTTCATCCCCGTCGACCGGCTGGGCACCTGCGACGACTGCGGGTTCGCCCCGTTCGCCGACGACACCTCGACCTCCCGTGACACGGCGTTCGCCAAGATCGCCGCCCGCGTCGAGGGCACGAAGCTCGCCGAGGTGGCGCTGGGTCTCTGAGTCGCGATCACACGACGCCGGGGCAGCCGCGATTCGCGGTCGTCCCGGCGTCGTCGCGTGCGCCCGTCACACCGCGCTTCTTTCGCCGCCGACGTGCGAACAGCAATGCGCGAGAAGAGGAACGCAGTCGCGTAACGCTGTAATGCATAAATACGTTTCCCTTCACGCCCCCAAGGCACGGAGGGAGTAGGCGGCGCGTCACCGGCGCCGAGACGATCGCAGGTGGGGCGGCGTCGTGCCGCCCGGCCGAATCGCACGACAGGGGCGAGGATGACCAACACCACTGGCCGCCTGGCGCGGCTGCCCGGACTGGTGCTGCGCTGCGCGTGGGTCGGCGTCATCGTGTTCTGCTACGGCCTGCTCATCGCCGGTTCGGCGGTCGGCGCGCGCTTCCGTCGTTCGAAGGACGGGCGTGGCCTGCGCGACGGCGACCGGTGGGTCAGGATGCTGACCCGCCTCGGGCCCTCCTACATCAAGATCGGCCAGCTGCTGAGCACCCGGCGGGACCTGCTGCCCGAAGAGGTCACCACCCCGCTCGGCCGGCTCACCGACGGCGCGTCGCCGCCGAGCAAGCGGCGGATCGAGCGCGCCGTCCGGCACGCCTACCGCGACCGGCCGTGGCCGTTCCGCGAGTTCGACTGGGCTCCGGTCGCCAGCGGCAGCATCGCGACCGTCCACGAAGCCGTGACGCTGGACGGCAGGCACGTCGCGGTCAAGGTGCGGCGTCCCGGCATCGAGCGCGTGATGTGGCAGGACTTCACCCTGACCGCCTCGGCGATGAGCCTCATGGGGATGCTGCCCAAGCTGCGCAAGATGCCGTTCAAGCTCATGCACGGCCAGGTCGGCGGCGCGATCCTGCGGCAGCTCGACTTCGAGGCCGAGGCCGCGTCCCTCACCGCGCTGCGGGCCAACCTGGAGGGTGGCAGCCGCAACGTCACCATCCCGGCGCCGCTGCCGGAGCTGTGCACGGCCGAGACCGTGGTCATGGAGTTCATCAGCGACCTGCGGCGCTTCGAGCCCGGCGAGCTGGACCTCGACACCCGGCGCTCGGTGCAGCGGGCGGTGCTGGGCACGGTCTACGAGATGCTGTTCATCGACGGCCTCGTGCACTGCGACCTGCACCCGGGCAACCTGTACTTCGACCTCAACGCCGACCTGGTGATGCTGGACGCCGGCTTCGTCATCCAGCTGCCCGACCCGGTGCGCCGGTCGTTCGCGGACTTCTTCATCAACATGGCGATGGGCGACGGCTGGATGTGCGCCCAGATCGTCATCGAGAGCGCCGCCGAGGTCGCCGACGACTGCGACCTGGAGGGCTTCCGCACCGCGCTCGGCGAGCTGGTGTCGGAGACGTCGGGCGCGAAGTCCGGCGAGTTCGACCTGGCCACGTTCGCCGGCCGGCTGTTCGACCTGCAGCGCCGGTTCGGCCTCTTCCCGGCGCCGGAGTTCGCCTTCCCCCTGCTCTCGCTGCTGGTCATCGAGGGCATGATCAAGGGCTTCGACTCCGACCTCGACTTCCAGGCCGAGGCCATCCCGGTCCTGCGCCGCCGCAACATCCCTCGTGACGCCCCAACCGCTGTCGAAAGGTGAGTCGAGCATGGACGCAACCACCCACGTCCGGGTTCCGCTGGTCGAGGAGGGTCAGGCCGAAGGCCGCCTCGCCGAGCTGTACGCCGACATCAAGAGCAACACCAACCTGCCGTTCGTGCCCGACATGTTCCGCCTGCTGTCCACCCGGCCGGACCTGCTCGAAGGCGTCGTGGCCGGCTACAAGGGCATGTTCATCACCGGCATCATGCCGCGGCAGACGCGCGAGCTGATCGCCGCGTGGACGTCGAAGGTCAACGAGTGCCCGTACTGCGTCGGCACGCACAACTTCTTCTTCCAGGCGTTCGGCGGCCCCGAGGAGACCGCGAAGGCCGTCGAGTCCGCGGCGTCCGTCGAGGAGCTGCCGGTGGACGAGAAGCACAAGGTCCTGCTGCGCCTGCTCACCAAGCTGAGCAAGGAGGCGTACAAGATCACCGACGCCGACTGGAAGCTGGCCACGGACGCGGGCTGGAGCTCCGAGGAGCTGCTGGAGGGCTTCTTCATCGCCGGGATGTTCAACTTCATCACCCGCATGGTCGACGGCCTCGGCCTCGGTTTCTCGGTGGCGGCGAGCCGGGTGTCGCAGCAGGAGGTCCCGACCGGAGGTGAGGCGTGACGGCGTCCCGCGCGGTTCTGATCACCGGCGTCAACTCCTCGGGCGGGCTGTCGTCCGGCACCGGTCGCGCCACCGCGTTGCGCCTGCACCGCGCCGGCTGGCCGGTGTACGCCACCGGTCGCGACCTGGACGGGCTGAAGGACCTCGCCGACGAGGGCATCACCACGCTGCAGGTGGACGTCACCGACGAGGAGTCGATGGCCGCCGCGGTGAAGCGGATCACCGAGGACCACGGCGCGGTCGGCGTCCTGGTGAACAACGCCGCCTACAGCCTCAACGGCACGATCGGCGAGACGCCGATCGAGCAGGTGCGCCGACAGTTCGAGACGAACTTCTTCGGCCTGTCCCGGATGACGCAGCTGGTGCTGCCCGGCATGCGCGAGCAGCGGTCCGGGCGGATCATCATGATGTCGTCGATCTTCGGCCTGTTCGCCACCCCCGGCCGCGGCTACTACCAGGCGACCAAGCACGCCCTGGAGGCCATCAGCGACTCGCTGCGGCTGGAGGTGAAGCCGTGGGACATCAAGGTGTCCATCATCGAGCCGTCGCCGATCCTCGGCTCGTTCGTGCCGACGACGGTCGGCGACCTCGGCCTGGACACCGACAGCGACCTGTACGCCGACTTCTGGGAGCGGTTCGTCGTGTGGCACGGCGCCTACCGCGAGGTCGACAAGCCCAAGGGCCGCGGTCGCACGGCGGTGCGCTCCGGCAAGGTCGCGGAGACCATCGAGAAGGCCATCACGGACCCCAACCCGAAGATCCGCTACCGGCTCGGCCTCCCGACCCACCTGCTGAAGCCGCAGCGCGCGATCTTCGGCGACCGGGCCTGGGAGGTTTTCGTCACCAAGTTCTTCCCCCAGCCCTGACCGTCTTTTTCCTGCCACAAGCGAAGCGGCTCCGGACCGAGAGGTTCCGGAGCCGCTTCGCTTCGTCGGAGGGATCAGCCCTCACGCAGCCAGGCCGCCATCCGCTCCCCGATCATGATCGAGGTGAGGTTGGTGTTGGCGCGCACCGTGCTCGGCATGATGGACGAGTCGGCGACGTACAGGGACTCGATGCCGTGCACCGCGCCCCGCTCGTCGACGACCGAGTCCGGGTCCGAGGCCGGGCCCATCCGGACCGTGCCGACCGGGTGGTAAGCGCTGTCCAGACTGGTCTTCACGTACTGCCGCACCATGTCGTCGTTGTCGATCATGGCGTCCCGCAGCACCACGAAGCCCTGGCCGAGCTTCATGATGTCCGGGTGGTGCGCCAGCTTCCACGCCGTGCGGACGCCGTCGACGAGGATGTCCATCTCGCGCTCGTCGTCGAGGAAGTTCAGCACGATCGTCGGCTGGGCCGTCGGGTCGGCGGACGGCAGCGTGATCCGGCCGCGGGAGCCGGGGCGCTGCGACACCACCATCACGCCGAGGATCTCGGTGGCGCCCGCCAGCATCTGCAGCTCCGGGAAGTGCGCCAGCGAGAAGTGGTTGACCATGTAGTACTGCAGGTCGTTGAACTCGCCGGTGACCGGCGACGTGGTCCGCAGGATCTGCTGGAGGAACGCCTCGGTCGGGTCGATCACCCCCGGCTGCGGCACCAGGAACGCGCCGGTCCGCTGGTGGTCGACCAGGTTGCCGCCCACGCCCGACAGGTCCGCCCGGACGTCGATGCCCAGCCGGCGCAGGTCCTCGGCCGGGCCGATGCCGGAGCGCAGCAGGATCATCGGCGACGCGACCGCGCCGGTGGCCAGGATGACCCGGCGGCCCTCGATGAGCTCGTAGGAGCCCCCTTGCGCCGCCGCCATGACGCCGATCGCCTTCGCGCCCTCGAACACGACCCGGTCGACCGTCGTGCCGCCCCTGATCTCCAGGTTCGGCCGCTGCCGGATCAGCCGCAGGTACGTCGTCCCGGTCGTGGCCCGGTGCACGGTGTCGTGCCGGGTGGACGGGATGGAGCCGACGCCGGTCGCGTCCGGGTGGTTGTGGTCCTTGACCTCCGGGAAGCCCGCCTCCAGGCAGGCCTCGACGAACGCCGTCTGGCCCGGCGACAGCTCCTCGGGCTTCCACCGGCGGATCGGCATCGGGCCGCCGCCGCCGTGGAACTCGCTGTCGCCGAAGTCGTAGTCGTTCTCCAGCTTGCGGAAGTACGGCAGCACCTCCTCGTAGGACCACCCAGGGTTCCCGGCGGCGGCCCAGTCGTCGTAGTCCTCCGCGACACCGCGCAGACCCACCGTCGCGCCGACCGCCGACGAACCGCCGGAGAGCTTGCCACGGGGGAAGCGGATGCGGCGGCCGTCGTGGACGTCCGCCCGGAAGGTCCAGTCATTGCCGTCGAACGACATCGCGCGGCCGTAGAAGATCTCCTCCGGCAGATCCTCCGGCTCGACGTAGTCCGGGCCGCCCTCCAGGAGCAGCACGCGTCGCGCGGGATCCTCGGTCAGCCGGGCCGCGAGCGCCGCACCGGCCGACCCGGCGCCGACGATGATGTCGTCATATTGAGCCGTCATAAGCAGTCCTCGAAAGATTGGGCGCTTCGGGCGCAGGGTTCTGCGACCCACCCGCCGAGCGTCGCACCGGCCGCGATGACCTTGCTACTCGCGCGTTGCTCGGCGTGACACGGCGGGCGTCCACAACGGACGACAAGTAGAGGCCCCCTCGGTTCCGCCGGCCCGGAGCACGCCGGAAATTCCCCTCCCACCAGGAATACCGCACCACGCGGCCACCTTCTCCGATCATGCCTACTTCGCCGCCATCCGCACCACACCAGGCCCTGGTGGGCACGCTGGGAGTAGGACACCGGCACCCGATCCGGCGACCATTTCATTTAGTCCGAATCGCCGCGGCCACCCGTGGCGGGACGAAGGGAGCGAACATTGTCCAGCCCTTGGGGGGCGCTCCGGCGCCGCATCCTGACTCCCAACATTTCCGCGACGAAGCTGTCCGTACGTGGATTCCACTACAAGGACGAGACCGCGCGGGAACTGCTGGAAACGGTCGGCCGCTCCTTCTTGGAGGGCTACGGCTACGCCGCCGAGTCACGCGTGCCGGTCGAGGCGGAGGAAAAGCTGGAGCAGATGCCCTACAAGTTCCGCGGCTTCGCCTACGAGGGCGCCGGCATGGGCTTCGCGGTGCGCGACGCGCTGCCGTTCGGCCGGGGCGGGCGGACCGGGCGGTTCCTCCAGGGCCGGGCCAAGGCGCACGACTACATGGTCCTCGTCGGCGTCGGCTGGGCGATGGCCCGGGTGCCGAGGTCCCGCTGGTCCAAGCTCGGGCTGGACGACGACCCGTTGCTGCGCTGGCTCGCGCTCGACGGCTACGGGTTCCACCAGGCGTTCTTCCACACCGGCAAGTACGTCCACGAGCAGTACCGCGAGCCGGCCTTCCCGTGGCCCACCGACGGCTCCAGCTGGTACTCGCCCCGCGGCATCGACCAGGGCATCGGCCGGGCCATGTGGTTCGTCGGCGGCGCCGACCCGAAGGTCGTGGCCGACCTGATCGAGGGGTTCGCGGAGGAGCGCCACGCCGACCTGTACGCGGGCTCGGGGCTGGCCGCGACCTACGCGGGCGGCCTGCCCGAGAGCGAGCTGCGGTGGTACGCCGACCGCGTCGGCCAGTACCTGCCCAACGTCGCGCAGGGCAGTGCGTTCGCCGCCACCGCGCGGGTGGACCAGGGCCTCGTCGTCGACCACACCGGTGTGGCGACCAAGGTCTTCTGCGACATGACGCCCGAAGAGGCGGCGAAGTTGTGCCACGACACCAGGCCGCCGGCGGTCGCCGAGCTGCCCGAACACCCCGGTGTCCCGGCGTTCGAGATCTGGCGCAAGCGCATCACCGCGGCCTTCACCAGCGATGCGGATGTGACGACATGACGACGACAGACATGGCGGGGGCGCGCCGGGCCGTGCCCGGTCCGCCGCGCAGCGAGACCCTGAGCCTGTTGGCCAGGATGGCGCGCGACCGCCTCTCCGTGATGACCAACGTGTCCCAGCAGTACGGCGACGCGGTCCGGCTGCGGCTCGGCCCGAAGTCGATGTACTTCTTCAACCACCCCGACCACGCCAAGTACGTGCTGGCCGACAACCCCGGCAACTTCGTCAAGGGCATCGGTCTCGTGCACGCGCGCCGCGCGCTCGGCGACGGCCTGCTGACCAGCGAGGGCGAGCTGTGGAAGGCCCAGCGCAAGACGATGCAGCCGGTCTTCCAGGCCAAGCGGATCGCGGGCAAGGCCGACGTGATCGCGCAGGAGGCCGCGGGGCTGGTCGCCAAGCTGCGCGCGCACCGCGGCGGTGAGCCGATCGACATCAGCGAGGAGATGACCGGGCTGACGCTCGGCGTGCTCGGCCGCGCCCTGCTCGACGCCGACCTCGGCGCGTTCGAGTCGATCGGGCACTCGTTCGAGGCGGTCCAGGACCAGGCGATGTTCGAGATGATGTCGCTGAGCACGGTGCCGCACTGGGTGCCGCTGCCCATCCAGCGGCGCTTCCACCGCGCCCGGGCCGACCTGGACCGCATCGTCGCCCAGCTGGCCGACGAGCGCCGTGCGAACCCGACCGCCGAGGGCGACGACGTCTTATCCCGGCTGATCGAAGCCACCAAGAACGAGCCCGACCAGGAGGTCGCGCACCAGCGGATGCGCGACGAGATGGTGACGTTGCTGCTCGCCGGGCACGAGACGACCGCGAGCACGCTCAGCTGGACGTTCCACCTGGCGGACAAGCACCCCGAGGTGTGGGAGCGGATGCACGCCGAGGCCGTCGAGGTGCTGGGCGACCGGCAGCCGACGTTCCAGGACATCCCGCGGCTGCGGTACACGACCCAGGTGATCCAGGAGGTCATGCGGCTGTACCCGCCGGTGTGGATCCTGCCGCGGGTGACCCGCGAGGAGGACGAGATCGGCGGGTACCACGTGCCGGCCGGCGCGGACGTGCTGATCTGCCCGTACACCCTGCACCGGCACCCCGGGTTCTGGGAGGAGCCCGACCGGTTCGACCCCGACCGGTTCTCCCCCGGCCGGTCGTCCGGGCGGTCGCGGTACGCCTACATCCCGTTCGGCGCCGGTCCGCGCGTGTGCGTCGGCAGCGGCCTCGGGATGATGGAGGCGACGATCGTGGCCGCCAGCGTGGTGCGCGAGCTGCGACTGTCCACAGTGGCCGGTTACGAGGTGCGCGGCGAGCCGATGCTGACGCTGCGCGTGCGCGGCGGGCTGCCGATGACCGTGCGATCGGCCGCGTGAGGCGCGTGGCGACGTCTGCGCCGGTCGGTGCCGCGAGCCGCGGCCTCACGTCGACCTGACCCGGCGGGCGGGGAATCACCGACGGGTCGGGCCGGGGAGTGCATGTCCGCGAAGGGGCGGACGGCCGAACCTGATCGTGGCACCTTACGGACCGGCCGAGGTTGCCATTACACTGTGATTCTTTCTCCCGATCCCTGAAGCGCCGGCGGAGGAACCGATTTCGATGCGACCAACACTGGTACAGGCCGGCTTACGCGGGCTGTCCACCGCGCAGGTGCGACAGGTTCGCGCGGTGCGGTACGGCGCGGCCGACGAGGACGTGGCCCGGGTCTACCGGGAACTGGAACGGGACTTCGGCGTGCTCGCGCCGCCGATCGCGCTGCACGCGTCGTCACCCGACGTGCTGGCGGCGGCCTGGTTGATGCTGCGCGAGACGCTGCTCGTGCCCGGCACGGCGCCGCGGGCGCACAAGGAAGCGGTCTCCACCGCGGTCTCCGAGAGCAACGACTGCCCGTTCTGCATCTCGATGCACTCGTCGATGCTGATCGACCTGGTCGGCTACCGGAACGGCACGATCCCGGACCCCGGGACCCGTGCCGCGGCCGAGTGGGCGACCGCGAACGCGACGCCGGACGAGGCGGCCGGGCACCCGGTGCCGTTCCCGCCGGCGCAGGCGCCGGAGATGGTCGGCACGGCGGTGATCCTGCAGTACCTCAACCGGATGGTGAACATCTTCCTCGGCGAGCTGCCGCTGCCGCCGGGCGCGCCCGCCGCGTCGATGACCGTCGTGCGCCGGGTGCTCGTGTGGCTGATCAAGTCGGCCGAACGGCGCGGGCCGAAGGCGGGCGCCTCGTTCGACCTGCTGCCCGACGCGCCGCTGCCCGAGGACATGAAGTGGGCCGAGGGGCACGCCGCGATCGCCGGCGCGTACGCGCGTGGCGCCGCCGTCATCGAGGAGGCCGGTCGCCGGTCCGTGCCCGCCGAGGTGCGCTCCGTGGTGCTGGAGCAGGTGGCGCGGTGGGACGGCAAGCCGATGGGCCTGAGCCGCGCGTGGGTGGAGGACGCGATCGCCGTGCTGCCCGAGGACCAGCACGACGCCGGTCGCCTGGCGCTGTTGACCGCGCTGGCGTCCTACCAGATCGACCAGTCCGTCGTGGACCGCTACCGCGCGGGCCGGCCGGACGACCGGTCGCTGATCGACCTGACCTCGTGGTCGAGCCTGGCCGCCGCGCGCCGCGTGGGCAGCTGGATGAGGTTCCGCACGGAGGAAGCCGAACCCCTGCCGCCCGCGGCGCAGTCCACGCACGAGTGACAGGCCTTCCCGGCGGCTCCGGTCGACACCGGCCGGAGCCGCCGGCAGGGACCGGTGCCCGACACTCGGAAGTCCTTCGACACCAGCACAAACCGCCGACACCCGACACTCGGCGAGATTGCCGACACCGACACAGATCGGTCGCGCTCGACACCGGCCGGAGCGGCCCGCACGGACCGGGCACGCGGCACTCGGCGAGTCGGGTCGAGACCGGCCCGGCGTCGCGGCCCAGCGGCAGTCACAGCCCAGCGGCAGTCGTGGCCCACGCGGCGTCCTGGCCCAACGGGGTTGTCCCGGCCCAGCGGTGTCGTGCCGCGGTGAGCCGACTGGCAGGGGTTGCGCCACCACGGGATCACCCGCGCCTCCGGCGGCTCGTCCGCATGACCGCGGAAGGAGCGCGGCGGCACGAGGATCCGCGGGTGGGCGTCAGGCCTGAGGGCGTCGGTCCCGTCGACGCCCGTCCGGCGGGTGGAGCGACGCCGAGCCGAACCGGTCGACCGCGACCAGCAGGAGCACGGCGACGAGCAGCCCCGCGCCCGCGCCGATCGCGGCACCCGCCAGGCGGCCCGCGCGCCAGCCGATCACGGCGCCCGCGGTGGCGAGCAGGAGCAGCGCGGCGAACGCCGCGGGCTGGACCAGCCACTTCCACGAGCCGGCGCGAGCCACCGGGCACCTCCAGGCGTCAGGACCGCGTGGCCGAGAAGGAAAACGTCCGGTCAGCGCGCCGGTGCGCCGAGGGGCGCGGTGCTGCCGCCCAGCGGTGCGCGGGCGACCGGCACGGTCAGGTCGACGTCGGACGCGTCGCGGGTGTCCAGTTCGGGCAGCGCGAGCAGTATCGGCAGGTCCAGCGCGGACGCGCACCTGGTCTCGATGTCCGCCTCCGCGGTCCGGCCGGCCCGCACCGAGGCCGCCTCGGCGGCGCCGACGAACAGCGGCCGCCGCTTCGACGGGTTGGGGTCGAGGTCGTCGACGGCGACCACCGCGGCCCGCAGGTAGAACTGGCCCTCCGGCAGCGCTTCGAGCCGGTACGGTCCCGAGCCGTCACGGATGTCGCACGCGACCGGAACCCCTTGGGCGATCGGGTCGTTGAACGCGCCGACGTACACGCGCACGGGCGTCTCGGTCTCCGGCACGCCGACCCACCCGGCCACCGAACCGGCCTGGTTGCCGCGCGCGGGCCCGGAGAACGACGGCAGCGACAGGATGCCCCCGTAGGAAAGCGCGCGATAGCGGGCAGGCGGCACACCGACGCTGCGGGTGAAGCGGCTGGTGAACGTGCCGAGGCTGTTGTAGCCCACCATGTACGAGATCTCGGTGACGCTCAACGACGTCTCCAGCAGCAGCTGCTTGGCCTTGGTGAGCCGGATCGCGGTGAGGAACCGGCCGGGCGACGTGCCGGTCAGCGTCCGGAAGACCCGGGAGAAGTAGAACTTGCTCAGTATCGCGGTGTCCGCCATGTCGGCCAGTGAAAGCGGCTCGTGGTACCGGTTCCACATCGTGTCGATCGCGCGCTCTACCGCAGTTTGCACAGCAGTCCCTCCATTCCACTCGCTGAAGCGGTCACGGGCACCCCGCACTCCGGTGGCGCTCCGCCCGAGGCCGGTCCGGCAGTTCCTCCAGCAAGGGCTCCACGTCCGGCGGGTGACGTGCTTCGGCCGCGCCTCCGCGACCGGATTCCGACATCGCCGGGGTCGGCGGGTGGCGGCGCGGCGACCGGAACGTGTTGGCCAACGCGATCTCCCGTCGATATCCGGCCACTGCGCGTGGCAGTTCGTTCGAGAATGCTCCGCCGGTGTGGCGCGGTCTACTTCACCCTTGCGGTGCGGCACCGGTGGAAATGGCGCTCACCGCCCGGCCGCGCCTACCGCCGACCCGTGCCCACCGCGACCGGCGCCTGCGCCCGCTCGCGCATCCGGACGTTGACCCGCAGGCGCTCCCCCGGCCCGACGGCGATCGCGTGGCTCAGCCCGCCGGCGAACTCCAGGCCCGAGCCGGCCAGCCGCGGGTTGCCACCGCGCAACGCGACCGCGACGCACCGGGTGGCCGTGGCGCCGACGACGAGCTCGTGGTCGAGCGTGCCTTCGACGAGCGCGCTCGACGGGGGCGTGCTGCGCGGGATCAGGTCGTCGATCAGGCCCACGGTGACCTTCGACTCCTCGTCCAGCGCCGGGACCTCCAGCGTGCCGACCACGGAGCCGCTGCCGCCGAACCGGGGCGTCGGCATCGCGTCGAACGCGGCTGAGCCGGTCTCCAGCGGGTTGCCGAAGTCGGGCAGCGCGACGGCCGCCAGCAGACCGCTCACCTCCGGGTTGCGGTACTGGGTCGGCGAGAGGCCGACCGCGCGGGTGAACCTGGTGGTGAACGTGCCTACGCTGCTGTACCCGACGGTCGCCACGATGTCCGCGACGTTCATCCACGTGGTCAGCAGCAAGCGTTTGGCCTCAAATAATCGGACGGCGGTCAGATACCGTCCCGGCGGCACGCCCACGGCCGCGTGGAACAGGCGGGAGAAGTGGAACGGACTGACCAGCGCGGCACCGGCGACATCGCGTAGAGTGAGTGGCTCGTAGTAGTTCGTGCGCATCATGACGATGGCGCGCTGAACAGCATCGTGCACGGTCGTTTCCTTTCGGCCTGAATTGCGATCGGATGATTCACGGCACGGCACCACCCAGCCGGACGTGGGACGTCCTGGCTGTGCGCGGTCCGAGAGAAAGCCGCGACGGTGCGGCGCAAACCTATCCACTCGCTTTTTCGTGAATACGGCGGTTCCTGCTCGATGTGCCGATCTCCACCACCCCAGATGGCCTTTTGTGCGGAGCCCCCATAACTCCGCACCGCAACGGACGCTAGCAGGGAGGGGTGGCCCTGGTAATTACCCGAGAACCAGGACCGCAATATGCGAGACGGCTATCAGCCGTTCCGGGCAACCGGTACGGCCGCACAGGCGTACATCGCGGCATCCGACCGCCGAAGTGGCCCATCGTTCCTCACGTAGAGTGACCAACGTTTCGCGGACCGCCCGCCAGGCCGGAACGGGCCGTGCGAGACGTCCCCCGGCGACCGACCGGACCTCCAGCGCGAGGCGCGAGACACGCGAAGAACGCAGGTCGGGACCGTTCCCAGCGCCGCTCGCCGACTGGCACCCACCGTCACGGACCGCCGCCCCCGCCCGCCGGCGAGTCGACCGGCCGGCCGATGCGGGCGTCATGGTCATCGCTACGGGTAACGGTGTCATGCCACCACCGGCCGCCGGCGACCGAGACGGGCCGACGACCCGTAACGAGGAATTCCGCCACAGCGGGCACAACGGATCGTGGCCGATTTTCGTGAATTCCACGCGAGCGAGTTCCGACCATTGCTCCACCGGTCGCCACCACACCCGAGCGGTAACGCCCGGAACGCTCTGAGCGACACGTCCGCTGCGGGATCCCGCACGTCGACGCGAACCCCGCCGGCACCGCACGACCGCGACACCCGACCGGCCGATCAGCACCGGGAAGTCGCCCACCGGCCCGATCCGCGCCGACTCGCCGATCAATTCGCCCATTCGTCGTACGACGTGCCCGCGAGCGCGCCCCTTGCTTGATCGATCCGTCTGCATTACTGTTGCCGACACGATGCTAGGGATGGTTCCCTTACATCCGCTCGAGCAGTCGGCCGGACCCCCGGACGCACATCCGGACGACCGAACGCGTCGAAGTCGGGCGCCGGGCACAAGACCGAAACCGGGGAGGGTGGAAATGAGCGCAGACGCGCGCGTCGGCGGCTGGGGCAATGCCCGGCGACGCCGCGTGGCCGGGCTCCCGCCGACCGCGGTCGTCCCGGTCGCCGCGATCGGCGGCCTGGAGGTCGCCCTCGCCTCCCCCGACCCCGCGCCCCTGTCGTTGATCGCCTGCGCGGCCCTCGTCGTGGTCGCCACGGCGACCAGCTCGCTCAAGCCCACTCCGGAGCAGGCACCCCAGGCCGGCTTCGCGGTGGCGCCCGCGGTGGTGGAGGAGAAGTCGGCGAACTGAGTCGTCTGCTCCACCACGGGCGAGGCAGCGGCAATCCCCCGACCGCTGCCTCGCCCCACTGCGTCAGACCCCGCCGACGCCCCGGCACCGCCCGGAACGCTCCGGTGTGGACGATCGCCGGGGCGTTCTTCCGGTCGGTGCCGCGGTTCCCGGAATCGACAGCACGTCGGTTCGGCAACCCGAACGGTCCCGAAGAGCGCGGGTCCGGCCTCGACACGCCGCGTCACCGGCGCACCGCCGCGGCGACCTCGACGCCCCGGACCGCCGGAGCCCGCCCGTACGCGGGCCCAGCCGCGAAACCGGTCGGCGTGAACACGTTCCCGATCCCCTGCGTCCACCTGCGGCGACTCGACCGCGTCAGGCGATCTCAGGGCGAGTCGGACTGCGCCGCCAACCGCTCCCGCGCGGTCGACGATCCTCGTTCGGGGTACGTCATGTCACACGATCGGCGCATTTTAGCATAACATCGTTATGCTAAGAATAACGGCGTTGTGCAACACTGTCAAGGTGAGTCCACGCAAGCTGGATCCCGAGACGCGAGCCACCCTCGTCGACATCGCGGCGCGGCTCTTGGCCGAGCACGGCGCCGAGGCGCTGTCGACCAGGAAGATCGCCGCCGAGGCCGGCACGTCGACCATGGCCGTCTACACGCACTTCGGCAGCATGAGCGGCCTGGTGCGGGAGATGGTGCACGAGGGCTTCGCCAGGCTGGAGCGCCAGTTCGCCATGGTGCGCCGGACCGACGACCCGGTGGCGGACATGGCCGTGCTGGGTTACGCCTACCGCCAGAACGCCAAGGCGAACTCCCACCTGTACGCGGTGATGTTCGGCGGCCAGTCGCTGGCCGGGTTCTCGCTCACCGAGGACGACCGCCAGTACGGCCGGTACACGCTGGTGACGGTCGTCGAGTGCGCCACGCGCTGCATCGAGGCCGGCCGGTTCCGCGACGGCGACCCGCTGCTGATCGCGCACGAGATGTGGATCGCGACGCACGGCCTGGTGAACCTGGAGCTCGGCGGCTACCTGATCGACCCGGTCGACGCCGACCGCTGCTACGACACGATCCTCACCAGCCTGCTCGTCGGCGTCGGTGACGACACCAGGTCGGTGGCGGCGTCGATGGCGGCGTCGAAGCAGCGCAGGCAGCACGAGGTCGAGGCCGAGTCGGCGCCCGCGGAGCCGGTCGCCACCCAGGGCTGACCGGTCGCGGGCTGCTCGGGCCCTCCGCTACTCCCCGCACGCCACCACCCCCGAACGCCACGAGCGCGGGGGCTCGGCCGTGTCATGGCCTTGCCCTCGCGCTCGCGAGGCGTCGATCGGTCAGGAGGGTCGTCGCGGCTCGGCGTGCTACGCCCCGTCCCGACCGGTGGTGGCACCCCCAGCGGTGATCCCGTGCCCGACACCGCCGCTCGCACCGACGACTGTGGCGGCGCGTGCGGACGGGCCGCTCAGGGGACCCTCCAGGTGGCTACGCCTTGTACCGGGTGCCGTTCCACCAGTTGTCGTGAGGACCGTGCGAGTCCGCGACGTCGTAGGTGTCCTTGAAGCGCCACCAGTCCCACGGGTGCTCGAGCTGGTCCTCCTGCCGCCCCAAGTGGGTGATGTCGAGGTAGTTGTAGAAGCTCTTGAAGATGTCCCCGCCGCGGTCGAAGATCGAGTAGGTGAAGAAGACGTCATCGCCATCGCGGTAGAACGCGCTGACGCCCGGGGACTCGCCCTTGTCGGTCGAGACCTCGTAGTCGTAGTTGAAGTCGGTGCCGAACGACGAGTACCACGGGATGTCCCAACCCATGCGCTTCTTGAACGGCTCGAAGTCCGCCACCGGCGCACGGGAGATCATGACGAACGTGGTGTCGCGGGCCCACATGTGCGAGAGCTCGCCGACGCTGTCCGCCTGCATCGAGCAGCCGATGCAGCCTTCCGTGGCCCCCGGGCTGAACATGTAGTGCCGGACGATCAGCTGGCGACGACCCTCGAACAGGTCGAGCAACGAGAGCCTGCTCCCGTTCGGGCCTTCGAAGGTGTAATTCTTCTCCACCTTCACCATCGGCAGCTTGCGCCGCTCCTCCGCGATCATGTCGCGAGCGCGCGTGACTTCCTTCTCCTTTTCCAGAAGCGCCTTGCGCGCCTCCAACCACTCTTGTCTGGACACGACATTCGGTTGGGTCATCAGATGATCTCCTCAGGACTGTCGGGGGAACGACTCCTCCGAGGCCCGACGCCACGGCTGACGAGTGGTGCCACCCAGGGCGACCGGAATATCCCTCGTCAGAATAGGTGGAGGCCACCCGCCGCCACTTCTTCGAGATTGACGTGTTGACCGCGCCGACCCGCGATGACCCCGGTCCGTGATCCCCCGGCGGACCGCGGTGCGACCTCGGCGGAGGGCCGGCGTTCGAACGGTCGCACCGGGGCGCCGAAGGCGTGGCCGGGCCGGTGCGCGGGGCGTGGTCCGCGGGCGGACCTGCGGCCGGGCCGCCCGGCACGTGCACCGGCAGGGTGCCTCGCGCTTCCGGATTCGTGCTCATCTCCGGCAAGCCGGGAGAAACCACCCGTCAGACCGTCACGGATAATGCCGATGGCGACCCGACGACCGGAATTTGATCGTCCAAAAGCGACCGCGCGCGCCGCGGTCCACTGCGGGTAAATACATCGGAAGGGCGTGCCGGTCACCCGGACAGCGCACGGCGCAAGTCGCGGGTAAGTTGGTAGCTAAATACAACCTGCAGGGTGCGCAGAGTTGGCCCCCACCGCCGCAAAACGCCACTAATACCGCCCCTGACCTGCGTGAACGGCTCACCGGATGCGGCTTCGACAGACCTCGACATGGCCTGCCGACTGCATCGGCAAATGCTCGTGCACGCACACCGTCCGATGAGCAAGCCTGAAGTAGCAGTGCTCGTGAACCCTCTGCAACGCTTTTCCTCGTTCGCTTGTCCGGTGACGGGTCACCCGAGCTGGGGGGACGAGGTTGAGTGCACTGCGCGCCTTGCGGCGCAATTTTCCCGAGATCGTGGGGCGACAGTTCCACACTGAACACGCCTATGCGATCGAGCGCGAACCCGCCGTAATGGGATTCGTCACCGGCCGCGACGGGCGGGCGCACCGGTTCGCGGACAAGAGCCGGACCCTGAACGACAGCTACGCGCGGCACGGCGGCAGCGGACGGGCAGGCGCACCGGGTGCGGTCGCCTCGTCCGGCGACGGAGCACGCCCCGCGCCGCCGGTTCCCGGCGGCACCGTGTCCGTGCTCGAAACGTGGCGGCGACGCATCGCCGAGGAATTCGTCCACCAGGAAGGAGTCAGCTTGTGACCTCCACAGCCAGTTGGCTGCGCAGGCAACTACCCGGCGTCTTGGCACTCGTGCTCGTCGCGGCCACGTTCTTGGTGGCCCGGCTGCCGCAGGTGTCGGCCGAGGAGCGGCAGCAAGTCGCGGCCCAGTTCGGGTTCCAGCCCGAGTCGATCGCCCTGCCCGGCGGGTTCGAGCAGCAGACCATCCGCGAGGTGAACCAGCGCTACCAGCACATCAACGCCTGGATCTCCTCGGTCGGCTCGGCGGTCGCGCTGAACGACCTCGACGGCGACGGCCTCTCCAACGACCTGTGCTTCGTCGACGTGCGCATCGACCAGGTGGTCGTCACGCCGGCGCCGGAGTCGGGCAAGACGCCGCGCTACGAGCCGTTCGCGCTGTCGTCCGGCTCGCTGCCGATGAACGACGTGATGGCGCCGATGGGCTGCGTCCCCGGCGACTTCAACGAGGACGGCCGGATCGACCTGCTGGTCTACATGTGGGGCCGCACGCCGATCCTGCACCTGGCCCAGGCCGACGCGAAGGACATGAGCGAGGACACCTACGAGGCGACCGAGCTGGTGCCCGGCAAGTCGTCCGGCACCTACGACGGCCCGGAGTGGAACTCGAACTCCGCGACCGTCGCGGACTTCGACGGTGACGGCCACGCCGACATCTTCATCGGCAACTACTTCCCGCACGGCCCGGTGCTGGACCCGTCCAAGAAGACGGGCGTCTGGATGAACGACTCGATGTCGGCCGGTTTCAACGGCGGCGAGGACTACATCTTCCTCTCGAAGGGCACCTCGGGTGACACCCCGACGTGGGACATGTCCGACCCGTTCCCGTTGGAGGTCTCCCGGGGCTGGGCCCTCGCGTCCAGCGCCAACGACGTGAACAACGACCTGCTGCCGGAGCTGTACGTCGGCAACGACTTCGGCCCGGACCGCCTGCTCTACAACATGTCCACGCCCGGCAACCTGAAGTTCGAGGTCGTCGAGGGCTCGAAGGGCCCGATGGAGCCGAAGTCCAAGAACGTCGGCATCGACTCCTTCAAGGGCATGGGCGTCGACTTCGGCGACCTGAACGGCGACCAGGTGTACGACATGTACGTCAGCAACATCACCGCGTCGTACGGCATCGAGGAATCGCACTTCGCCTTCATGAGCAACGAGACCAACCTGAACCGCGTCACCTCCAGCCTGGAGGACGGCGAGGCGATCTGGGAGGACGAGAGCGCGCCGCTCCAGCTGGCCTGGTCCGGGTGGGGCTGGGACGTGAAGCTGTCCGACCTCGACAACAACGCCGAGCTGGAGGTCCTCCAGGCCACCGGCTTCGTGAAGGGCGACGTGAACCGCTGGCCCAACCTCCAGGAGCTGGCCACGGCGAACGACACGCTGCTGGACGACCCGATGTGGTGGCCGATCGTCGGCCCCGGCGACGACGTGGGCGGCAACCACCACTTCCACTTCTTCGCCAAGAACAAGCAGGGCTACTACAGCGACCTGTCGGGCGAACTGGGCATGGCCGCCCAGATCCCGTCCCGCGGCATCGCGACCGGTGACATCGACGGCGACGGCAAGCTGGACATGGCCCTCTCCCGGCAGTGGGCCGACCCGGTCCTCTTCCGCAACGACGGCGGCTCCGCCAACGGCTTCCTCGGACTGCGCCTGACGCACGACGAGGAGCAGACCGCGGGCGCGTTCCCCGGCGCGGGTTCGCCGGTCATCGGCGCCCAGGTCACCATCACCACCGCGTCCGGCAAGAAGCAGATCAACCGCGTCGACGGCGGCAGCGGCCACTCGGGCAAGCGCAGCCACGAGGTCCACTTCGGACTCGGCACCGAGAACGGGCCGGTCCAGGCGCACATCAAGTGGCGTGACCGCGACGGCGAGATCCACGAGCAGGACATCACACTGAACCCGGGTTGGCACGACATCCAGCTCGGCGACCAGGCCAAGGAGAAGTGACGGAAATGGCCGAGACCAAGACGGCGGCCCCCGCGCCGAGCCCACCGCGGCACGACCCCAAGGTCATCAAGGCGCTGCGCAACTTCGCGATCTCCATCAGCGTCTTCAACATCATCGGTTACACGATCCTCGGGTTCGAGCAGGCTTGGCTGTGGCCGTTCATCGCCATCGCCACCGCCTACACCGTCGAGATCGGGCTGGAGTGGATCGGCGCCCGGCAGGAGGGCCGTGCTCCCCGCTACGCGAGCGGCGGCATGAAGGGCATGGTGGAGTTCCTCTACCCGGCGCACATCACCGCGCTCGCCGTGAACATGCTGACCTACGCCAACGACCAGGTGTGGGTGATGATCTTCGGCGTGGTCGTGGCAGTCGGCGCCAAGTGGGTTCTGCGGGCACCCGTGAAGGGCCGCCTGCGGCACTACATGAACCCGTCGAACTTCGGCATCGCGGTCATCCTGCTGGTGTTCCCGTGGGCGTCGGTCGCGCCGCCGTACCACTTCAGCGAGCACGTCGGCACCTTCTTCGACTACCTGATCCCGGGCATCATCCTCGTCGCGGGCACCATGCTGAACGGCATGCTGACCGGCCGGTTGTGGCTGATCGTGGCCTGGCTGGTCGGCTTCGCCCTCCAGGCCGTGATCCGCGGCGTGCTCCTGGACGTGTCGATCGCGTCGGGTCTGGGCATGATGACCGGCATCGCGTTCGTGCTCTACACCAACTACATGGTGACGGACCCGGGCACATCACCGTCCAAGCCCGCCGCGCAGATCGCGTTCGGCGGCGGCGTGGCGGCCGTGTACGGCATCCTGATGGGCATGAGCGTCGTGTACGGGCTGTTCTTCGCCACGGCGATCGTCTGCCTGATCCGCGGCGGCTTCCACTGGACGGTCCACTTCATCGAGAAGAACCGCCTCGCGGTGGAGCAGCAGAAGAAGGCGGCGGAGCAGGCGTTGACGCTGGAACCGTCCATTGTGGACCCCGCGCTCAACGGCGCGCCGAAGCAGGGCGCGGTCGTCACCACCTGACCGGCTCGGCACGCACGACGGCGTGAGATCGACCCGTCCGGCAGCCCGCCACCCCACCCGGGTGGCGGGCTGCCTGCCTGTTCGGGGTCGGTTCGCGGGCTGGGTGTGCGGCGGGTTGGCGCGCGGGGGTGTGGTGCGCCGCGGGGGTCGTCCGGTGGTGCGGTCAGCCGACGGCGCGGCGGCCGGGGTCGTGTGGTGGCAGGGGTCGCGCGGAGGCCGGGGTTGGCGCGGTAGCCAGGGTCGTGCGGTGGCCGGGATCACACGGTGGCAGCGGCGCAGCTGTTGGTCCGCGCCGCCGAGGTCGGGGCGAGCGGTGGCGCGGGAGTGACCCGTGGATGGCCCTGTGGTGACTCGCCGGCTACCAGGAAGCGGCAAGGTGGGAAGTGACGGTGCCGCAGGGTGTTCGAGGCATGGACGCCCGGTGGGCACGGCGGCGGCCACGTGCGCGGCGTTCCGGCCCGTTCCGGGGTGCTCGACGGCGGTCGACGCTTCGGCGCGCTGATACGGCGACCCGAAGAAGTGCTGCCCGATGGGGCAGCGTTCTCTGCACCTGTGCGCAAAGGGGAAGACCCGCCGTCCGGCCGGGACGGCGGGTCTTCCCCGAGGCAGTCGTCAGCTCGCCGCGCCGGCGTCCAGGGCGACGGTGCGGATGTACGGCAGTGCGAGCAGCACCGGAGGGTCCAGCGTGCCGATCGGGCGCAGGCTCAGGTCGATGTCCTTGACCTGGGCGCCTGCCCGCACCGACACCGGACCGTACGACGCCACGTTGAGCGCCTGGTCCTGCCCGAACGGCGCCTCGCCGAGCATCGATCCGCGCCCCAGTGCGACGGAGTGAGCCAGCAGGTGCCAGGTGCCGGGCGGCACGTTGGTGAGCACGTACGGTCCCGGCCGGTGGACCATGGAGCAGCGGACCGGTTTGCCCTGCGGAATCCGGTCCGGGAACAAGCCCAAGAAGATGATTCCCGGCGCACCCCCCAGAGGTGCGTAGATCTCCCCCTGCACGGTCGACGTCCGCGCATCGGAACTCCGCCGGACCATAGGGATCGGCGGAGTCAGTCCCCCCAGTTGGCGATAGGTCGTCGGCGACACACCGACACTGGTGCGGAACCGCGAGCTGAACGTGCCCACGCTGGTGTAACCCACCCGGTGGCTGATATCGGTTACCGCCAACGTGGTGCACACGAGCAGCCGTTTGGCCTCTTGCAGCCGGATGGCGGCCAGAAATCGGCCGGGCGAGACACCGGTTACCCGCTGAAAAGCCCGGGAGAAGTGGAACTTGCTGTACATGGCGGTACGGGCCATGTCATCGATGGTGAACTGCTCACCGAGATTCTCGTGCATGAAGTTGATGACACGGCCTACCGCCCGCTCTATTACGTCCTCCACTACGACCCCCATTCGCAGATGTAATGAAAGCTGAAACACGCCGCCCCGGCCCGCTGGACGATCCATCGCGCGGTGTTGAACTGGCGCACCGTCGCGCCACGACCCCCAGTGAAACCCCCCGGTACCCCCAGTACCCCCGATTTTTGCAAGCTACCAGGGGCCCAACAGCCTGCGCAAGGAGCACAGATGCCGGCGACGAGCCCGTTCCATGATCGTCATTCACCCCGTTCCGATGATCTTGTGAACGCTCCGCGGCTCTATTTCCGGTGACCATGGAACAGATTTTCGGCCACCAACGGACTTTATTGATGCGCCTTTCGGGTGATGTTGCGACGACGCGCCCTGGACCAGGTCAGGACCCGCGCCGACCGGCCGCGGACGACCAGGGTGGTCACGGCAGTCTTATCGGAGGGTCGCTCAAGTCCGTTTGCGACCGTAATACGGCAATCACGAAGATGCGCCGACAGGCGCCCGCCGGGGACACTGGATCCTCTCCAGGCCACACCGACGAGGACTATTACCGAGACCGCCGACCCCGCCATCCGAGGGTGTCGTCCGATCATTTGTGCGAACAATGGAACGGCCGCCGCGACACGCCCCTGACCGAGCCGGCGTCCGCCCACTCCGGACTGGAACACCACCGACGACGCGCCTTCGCCGGCACGTCGACAGGACCGGGTTCGACGGCGCGAGAGCCCCGGCGGCACGACGAGCACCGGGCGCCGGGTCCCGGAGCACTTCGCGATACGGCAAGGCACACCAAGACTTCACGCCCACCACACAGGACAGGACAGCCGCGACGGAGCGCCGTCGGATGGCACGCGTGAGGGCGCCGGACAGCCGCGTGAGCGCGCGCCGGTCAGACCGTCCTATGTGGACCGCACAGCGCGGCGCGCCCGGCGGGGACGGGTGCCCGCGGGGCGGTGCGGAGCCGCGCGGATGGGCCGGTACCGACCCATCCGCGCGGGAGGCGGTCGCTCAGTCCGGACAGGACGCGCGGGCCGCCCGCGCGTTCCGCTCGAGCGGGCTGGGGGTCCCGCTGGGAGGTCGGAACGCGGCATCGGCACGGAACTCGACCACCGCGGGAACGCGCGGCGGCGTAGCCTGACAGGTCGCGGGCACCGGCACCCCCCGGATCTCGGTCCGCAGTCGACGTTCGTAGCCCCACACACTAACCGGCCTTGGTCCTAAAAAGCAACCAACTGGTGCGGAACCCGTAGTGGTTTGGCTAGGCTTGAGGTCGTGACGTCCAAGCGGAAGTACGACGACGGGTGCGCGGTGGCCCGCGCCCTCGACGTCGTCGGCGAACGCTGGGCGCTCCTGGTCGTCCGCGAGCTGATGTTCAACGCCAAGCGGTTCACCGACCTCCGGGTCGGGCTGCCGGGCGCGAGCCCCAACGTGCTGTCGCAGCGCCTGCGCGAGCTGGACGAGGCGGGCATCGTGCACCGCCGCAGGCTCCCCCCGCCGGCCGCCGCGTGGGTGTACGAGCTGACGCCGCGGGGGCGCGAACTCGAACCGGTCGTGGCCGCGCTGGCGAAGTGGGGCGCGTACGAACCGGGCACGCCGGACGAGCGACCGATCAGCGTCGACTCGATGATGCTCGCGCTGCGGACGTTGTACGACCCGACGCGCTCCGACGGCTCGGTCATCGACTTGGCGGTGAGCCTGGGCGAGGACGGGTTCCGCGCCACCGCCTCGCCGGACGGCCTGCGGCTGGCGCGGGAGCCCGTCGAGCGGCCGGACGCGGTGATCCACTCGGACACGGCGACGCTCGGCGGCGTCGTCTCCGGTCGGCGCGAGCTGGCCGACGCCCTCGACACCGGCGACCTGGTGGTGGACGGCGACGAGGCCGTGCTGGTGCGCTTCATGATGCTGTTCACCCAGCCGGCGGCGTAGCGGTCCCCGCGGCGCCCGACCGTGCGCACCGCCGCAACTGCGGAATGCCGCTCTGTTCGAAATCGTTACAATTCCACGCGACCGCACCCGGCGGCGCCCGCGCAGCGGGAATTCGGCAAGCCGATAGCACACGGCACGTCGTCCGCGCTTCTTCCGGATTGCTCTCTTCTACCGGCTTCGGCACTGCCGGACCGAGGCGGAACGCGGCGGAACACCGTGAGACCGCAAGCGGGAAGACGAAAAGCGCATAGGAACGCTATACAGTCGATCGTGCGGGTTCCCGCACGGTGACCAGGGACGACCACCGTACCGACGCGTGGACCAGTGAACTTCTCCCCGATTGCGCAGTCCGCACGGAGGCGTTCTTGGTGCGCCTGAAACCCGATATCGTCGCTGGTCACGGGGTAACGATCCGGTCGAGGCCGGCGCAGCAGGAGGAACCATGGTCGACACTCACGCCCATACCCATTCGGTGGGCGGTCCGCTCAACACAATCCGGCACAAGCCCGCGCTCTACGCCTTCACGTTGATCGTTCTCGCGCACTGGGCGGAGCACATCACCCAGGCCGTGCAGATCTACGCGTTGGGGTGGCCGGTGCCGCAGGCCAAAGGCGCGTTAGGCCTGTGGTTCCCGTGGCTGGTCACGTCCGAGGTCATGCACTACGGCTACGCGCTGGTCATGCTCGTATTCCTCTTCGCGTTGCGGAAGGGGTTCGTCGGCCGCTCGAAGACGTGGTGGACGGTGGCGCTCGGCCTGCAGTTCTGGCACCACATCGAGCACCTGCTGCTGATCATCCAGGCGTCCGCCGGGACGAACCTGCTCGGCAAGGCGGCGCCGACGAGCATCATCCAGCTGATCATCCCGCGGGTGGAGCTGCACCTGTTCTACAACACGGTGGTGTTCATCCCGATGGTCATCGCGATGGTGCTGCACATGCGGCCGACGCCCGAGGAGCGTTCGGAGATGCAGTGCTCGTGCGCGGTCGGCGCGTCGGCCTGATCGCATGCACAACCACGGCGCCGTCGGTCTGCCGCTCGGCTTCACCCTCCTCCGGCTGATCCTGCTCGGCGCGGTGACCGTGGTCGCGGGCTGGGCCCTGGTCCGGCCGTTCGTGCCCGCCGCGTCGGGGTTGTCGACCCGGCGGGTGGTCACCGGGTTCGCCGGCATCGGTGGCGTCGTGGTGCTGCTCATCGCGGAGGCGTCCTGGATGCCTCCGCTGGCGGCGGTGGCGCTGATCGGTTCGCTCGCCGTTCCTCCCGCGCTGCGGGGCGAACGGCCGGTGCTCGGTCGGATCGTGGTGGCGGCCGCCGTCCTGGCGACGGTGGCCGCCGGCACGTGGTTCTCCGGACCGCCGTCGTCGTTCGCCTACATCACGTTGATGGCGGCGTTCGTCGGGGTGTCCTGGCTCGCGCTGTGCCCGCCGACCGCGGTGGTGCGCGTCGTCGGTGCGGCGCTGGGCGTGACGCTGCTGGCCGGCCTCGGCCAGGTCACGATCGCCGGGCAGCTCGCCACCCCGGCCACCGGCGACCCGCTGCTGACCCGCGTGGCGCTCGGCGGGAGCCCGGTGGACGTGCTCGTGGTGCCGCACATGCCCGGCTGGAACATCGTGCACACCACCGACACGCCGCTCGCCGTCGGCAACGCGCCGAACGCCCTCGTGCCCGCGCTGCCGCGGGACGGGACGACGGGCCGGTGGGCGTTGGTGTGGCTGCCCGAGGGGCGCGGCGACCTGTGGCTGGACCGGGCGGGCACGCGGACCACCGTCCCGGTGAACCCCGGCAGCGTGGCGTGGACCGGCCCGGACGTGCGCGGCGCGGAGGGTCCGGAGTACGCGTCGGCGGTGCTGGCGGCGAAGCTGACCGGCAAGCGCGGCGACCTGCCGTGGCCCGGGCTGACCGACGCCGACGCGGCGGCGTTGCGCGCCGAGGTGGCGTCGATCGGCGGGCCGTTCTCCGTGGTGGCGGACGACTCGCGGCGCGCGGCGGACGCGGCGGTGGTCGTGCGCGAAGAGGCCGCACGGCTGGGCTACGCCGTCACGCCGGGAGCGCCGGAAGTCCTGGTGCTCGGCGGAACACCGCCACCGGACGCGCGGCACCGCCTGGCGCCGTGGCTCGAACCGCCGGACCTGACGACGCCCGAGGCACGCCGGTACGCACAAATGCTGGCCGCCACTTTCCCCGGCGCCGCGCCGTCCCGTTCGGGTCTCGCGGCCTGGTCTTCCGGCTGACGGTCGGTCCCGACCGGGCCGGGCGGCTCCGCGCCCTACCGGGGCTTGTCGTCGCCGCCGAACTCGACCGCGCCGAACACGTCGGCCAGGTTCGAGTAGTCGGTCTCCGGTATCGCCCGCAGCGCCTGCACGGCGGTCGGGTCGCCCTTGCGGATCGCCGCGTCGAGCAGGTCGTCCTTGCTCGCCGGAAAGTCGACGTCGGTCAGGCAGTCCTTCAGGTGGTCGCGGGTCAGCGTCCCGGCCATGACTCCTCCAGCTCTCTCGCCTGCCGGTGCGGTACCCGCGACCCCGGCCGCGAAACGCCTACCTGGTCGGCACGCGCACGACGACCATGCCGTCGAGCAACCACGCGTCGATCCGCTCCACGTCCACCGCGGCCGGCACGGTGGCGCAGTAGTAGTAGGTGCGCGGGGAATCGGCCGGGCGCACGGTGATCCCCACCCGGTCACGCCGGATCGGCGTCCCGTCGGACCGCAGGTCCTGGTCGCGGATCTCCACCCGCACGTCGTTCGGTCGCACGTCTGCCAGCAGGGTGGCGAAGAAGTAGGCCTGCTCGGTCACCGCGACGTCGACGAGGAGGGGGCGTTCGTCGGCCGTGGCCAGGTCCCACTCCCGGCCGAGGTTCCGCCCGATCCGGTCCCACCACACGTCCATCTCCACCACCGGATCAGGCCCGGTGCAGGGCCCCGCGCCGGGGTCTCGGCGTCGGACTGTCAACCGCTCGACCACGACGCCACCTCCGTTTACCTCGTCGTCTCAGTGGGAAATACCCCGGTCGGGGGTGGTCCACGCTCAGTCGATCGGGTGAACCAATGCCGTCCGTAGCGAGGCCCGAGGCGCGCGTGATTCGGCCGAACGCCCTGGGGTATTCCACCCGGGTAAGCGCCCGGTCCCCAGGAGCATGGAGGAGGACACGCCCATGCACCGCGAGAGCGACAAGCACGGCCCGATCAAGGACGACGAGCTCAAGCACGAGCTGGAAGGCACGTTGCGCGGCAACCGGCCGAGCCGGTCCGAGGAGTGGCGCGACCCGGAGCCACCCGCGGACGACGACGTGACCGTGCCGGGTATCGACGAACCCCGCTAGCCGACGACAGTCCACTTCGGACAGTCCACGCCGCTTGTTCATTGTTGCTCGATCCGCCGGTGGGGCCGTCGGAGCGTTGACCGCGGGGTGAGGCGTCATTAGCGTCGATCGCGTGACTGCTGAACGCATCGCTCCCGTTGTCCCGACAGACGACCTCGCCGGCGCGGTCGAGCGGTGGTCGGCGTTGCTCGGCGTGGCGCCGACGTTCGTCGACGGCGACCGCTGGGCCCAGTTCGACGTGGCCGGCGGGCGGTTGGCCCTGTCCGGCGCGGACCGCGTGCACGACGGCCCGGCGATGTTGGTGAAGGTGCCGGACCTGGACGAGGCGGTGGCGCGCGCACAGGCCCTCGGCTTCCAGGTCGGCTACATCACCACCGGCCCGCACGAGCGGCGTTGCGTCGCGGTCGGACCCGACGGGTACGCCGCGATCCTGCACAGCCCCTTGGCCTGAGCACGCCCGAGCCACCACCGTCCACAGCGGACGGTGGGGCTGATCAGCGCAGCGGTCTGACGACCGCGCGGGCCAGGGCTTCGGCGTGCGCGCGCGGTGCGGCGGCGGCATCCGGCCCTTCGGCGTAATAGCGCAGGAACGCTTCCTGGAAGCACGCCCCGACGAGCAGTGACGCCGCCGCGTCCGGGTCGGCGTCGGGCGCGATCCGGCCGAGCGCGCGCTCGGCCGCCAGGTACGCGACGAACGGCGTCGCGGCCTTCTCCGGGCCGCCACCGTGCGCGCTCATCGCCACCCGGTGGGCCGCCATCCGCTGGGGGTCCGAGAGCAGCGCGGCGAGCATCGGGATCGACCGCTGGTAGAAGTCCAGCACCGCGTGCGCGAGTTCGGCGAGGTTGTCCTCGACCTCGCCCTCCCCCGGTCGGACCGACACCCGGGACAGACCCGGCAGCCGTTCTTCCAGGACGGCGAGCAGCAGCCGCTCCTTGTCGCCGAAGTACTTGTAGAGCGTGGGTTCGGAGACCTCCGAGGCGTGCGCGATCTCCTTGGTGGTGGCTTGCGCGACGCCGCGCGTGCGCAGGATCTCGGCCGCCGCGTCGAGGATCCGGTCCCGTGTGCCCATGCCGTCCCACCTCGCTGTTTGACAGGTTAGTGAATACTAGCTCACCATAGGGGCTAGTGTTCACTAACCACTCTGGGGGACGGCATGTGGAGCAGGAAGCGGGCGGTCATCGCCCTGTGCGCGGCGTTGGTGGGCGTCCTCGGCGTCGCGGGCGCCGTCGGGTACCTGACGTTCGTCCGGGCGCCGGTGAACCCGCCGGCCGAGGCGTGCGGCGACGCGGGCGTGCCGGGGTCCGGGCCGGTCGTCGTCGCGGCCGGGGCCAGCATGACCAGGGGCACGCTCGGCGCGGACTGGGTGGGAGCGCTGCGGGACCGGGGCCACCGGGTGGTCAACGCGGGCGTCAACGGCCACACCACCGCCGACCTGCTCGCCAGGGTCGACGCCGACGTCGTGGCGTGCCGGCCCGACGCGGTCACGCTGCTGATCGGCACCAACGACGTGCGCGGCGACGTGCCGCTCGCCGAGTACCGGGACAACCTCGGCGCGATCGTGGCGCGGGTGCGGGCGGGGACGACCGCCAGGATCGCGCTGTTCTCGTTGCCGCCGCTGGGCGAGGACCTGGACGGCGACCTGAACGTGAAGCTGCGCGCCTACAACGCGGCGATCGAGGAGACGGCGACGGAGACCGGTGCGTCCTACCTGCCCGTGCACGAGCGGATGGTGGACGTGCTCCGAGAGGAGGGCGGCGAGCCGACGCCGTTCGGGTTCGACTTCGGGGTGGCCTACCTGGCGGCGGCCGAGCACTACCTGCTCGGGCGCGAGTGGGACGAGGTGGCGCGCGGCAACGGCCTGCGCCTGCTGGTGGACCACATCCACCTCGGTGACCGCGGCGGCGCCATCGTCGCCGACCTGGTCGACGCCTGGCTGTCCACACCGGACCCCGGCCGGTAGGTCCGGTCCCCGACCCGCGCGCACGCCGGCGCACGCGGGTCGGGGACCGGGGCTCAGGAGACGGCGCCGACCGTCAGCAGCAGGTTCGCGTAGTGCCGACCGTCGCCGGTCGCCACGCACACCGCCAGCTCCGGCGCACGGCACGCCGCGTAGAAGTCCTGCCGCGCCAACGGTTGCAACGGCAGGTCCGGGCCGAGCACGCGCGCGTAGTCGGTCCACGCGTCCGGTGTGCTCAGGTCGTCCGGCCGCATGGTGTGCACGGCCTCCACCGGGATCGCCGACAGCACCGGTTCCAGCACCTCGTCGACCGTGACGAGGCCGGGGCGCAGGTTGAGGTGGATCACCTCGGCCCGGTGGTGGACGTTGGTCCGGTGCGCGTAGTTCGAGTCCGCGATCAGGACCTTCGAGCCGTGGCCCGCCGTGGCGAGGGCGTGCAGCAGCGGCGGGTGGAGCAAGGGGTAGCGCAGCACTGGGGTCACTCCAGGATGAACGTGGCGTCGGCGCGTGCGACGGTGTCGGGCGTGGTGGTCAGGTTGATGTAGGTGCCGTTGTGTCGGATGTACTGGCCGGGGAAGTTGGACGACTCGAACGACGCGGCGGAGCCGGAGGCCAGCCCGGCGCGGCGGTGGAACGACGCGTCGGCGCGGAAGACGGCGCTGCCGTCGTTGCGCTCGACCCACATCTCGTGGTTGCGGTGCCGCAGGTAGTAGCCGGGGAAGTTGGTCGACTCCAGCGACACCGTGCCGCCGCCGTTCAGGCCCGCGACGACGCGGAACTGCGAGTCGGCCAGCGGTGCGACGTTCGCCTCGACCCGGCCCCGGTACTCCCAGTGCCGGATGAACCGGTCCGGGTAGTTGTACGACTTGAGCCGCACGGGCGTGACGCCGTCGGCCACCGGAATGCCGAAGTTCGGCGTGCCGTCGGCGTTCCAGTAGACCTTCTGCACGCGGGTGCGGCGGTTCGGGTCGCGCAGCGGGTCGCCGGAGATGTCGCGGTAGTTGCGGTCGTGGTAGACGAGGATGTCGCTCTGCCCGTCCTCGGAGACGGTGAACGAGTTGTGCCCCGGGCCGTACTGGCCGGTCGCCGCGTTGCTCTCGAACACCGGGTTGGGGCTCTTCGTCCACGACGAGGCGCTGAGCAGGTTCGCCGACGACGACGCGGTCAGCATGCCGAGGCAGTAGTTCGCGTCGGTGGCGCTGGCCGAGTAGGTGAGGAAGACCCGGCCGTTGCGCTCGATCACCGTCGGCCCTTCGGCGACCTTCACCCCGCCGCGCGTCTCCCACGCCAGCGTCGGCACGGTCAGCCTGGTCACCGTCCCCGTGATGCTCCACGGGGTGGCGCCCATGCGGGCGAGGTAGAGGTTCGAGTTCGTGGCGATGCCCGGCTCGGACTGCGCCCAGGTCAGGTAGCGCACGCCGTTGACGACGAAGGTCGACATGTCCAGGGAGAAGGTGTCCCACGGGACGTTGACCTTGCCCCGCTCGGTCCACGTGCCGGTCAGCGGGTTGGCGCTGCTGTTCTCCAGCACGTAGGGGCGGATCCGCCAGATGTCGTCGGTGCGGCCGGCGGCGAAGTAGACGTACCACTTGCCGTTGACGAAGTGGATCTCCGGCGCCCAGATGTGCGCGCCCATCTCGCCCGACGAGTGCTTGCGCCAGATCACCGACTCCGGGGCGGTGGCCAGGCCCTGGATCGTGGTCGCGCGGCGCAGGACGATCCGGTCGTACTCCGGCGCGGTCGCGGTGAAGTAGTAGTAGCCGTCGGTGTGCTTGAAGATGTGCGGGTCGGCCCGCTGGTTCGCGAGCGGGTTCGTGTGCTGCACGGCCGGCGAGGCGTGCGCGGCGGGCGTCACCACCAGCCCCGCGAGCGCGGTCACGGCCACCACCGCGACCACCGCCAGCCTGCGGGCAATCCACCGGGGAACGGCACTGTTCATCGGTTCCACTCCATCGTGGCGCGTCGGGATGCGAGGTGCGGCGCTGTTAACGCTAACAGCGCAGGTCCGCACGCCTCAATACCCCTTTACGAGACGATTGAGGACCGAGTGGCCGCAACCCGCCGGTCGCCCCACAAACGCCTGTCCTGACAGCCGGCCGCCGAAGCGATCCGTGCCCAGGGCTGGTGTTAGCGATAACATTGCGCTACCTTTTCCGGCACACCGCACGCTCGACCCCCCGAACTTGCCGGGTGGACGGACGCGACTCTCCCCCCGTCCGCCCACCCGGCCACCAACTTCAGCCGGCGTCCCGGCCCAGCTCGTCGACGATCCGCTCGAGCTGCGCGGCCCGTGCGGCCGGCGTCCTGGCCTTCATCAGCCGGAGGAACAACGCGTACTGCCGCGTCCGGTCCAGCAGCTCGAACCGCTCCCGCGCGCGGTCGTCGGCGGCCAGCGCCCCGGCCAGGTCGGGCGGCACGGTGGCGTCGCGCTGCCGCTGGTAGGCCGCGTCCCACCGGCCGTCGGCCCGGGCGGCCTCGATCGCGGCGAACCCGGCGTCCCGCATCCGCCCGGCGGCGATGAGCGCCTCCGCCTTCTCGACGTTGACCCGCGACCACGAGCTGCCCGCCCGGCGCGGCGAGTACCGCTGCAGGTAGTGGTCGGCGTCGAAGCCCTTGCGGTGGCTGTCGATCCACCCGTGGCACAGGGCGACGTCGAGGGCGTCGGCGATGGTGACCGACGTCCGCGCCGACCCCTTCTTGGCGATCTTGAGCCAGACGCCGTCACTCGTGCCGTGGTGCTCGGCCAGCCACGACTCCCACTCGGCGGCGTCGGCGAAGGCGAGGGCGTGGGTGTCGGTGAGCGCGTTCATGTCCCCATGGTGCGCGGTCAAAGTGCTCATCGAGTGAGCACTTTTCGCAGACTCAGGCTTCGGACTCACGCCGTTCCACCATCGTGTCGGGCGCGGACTCCGGGATCTCGGTCCGCACGTCGGAGTCGCGCAGCACCTCGCGCGCCTGGGCCTCCGGGTCGGCGCTGCCGGTCCGGAGTTCCTCGGGCAGCAGGTTCGCCCTGGTCCGCGAGCGCCGGTCGACGTCGTTGCGCTGGTCGAACACCCGCGGCCGGTCGAGGTCGTGCTCACGCCTGACGCGCGCCTCCTCGGCCGCCGACAGCTCCGTCGCGCCCAGATCCAGCGGTTCCTGGTCCGTCATGGCCATGCCATACCCCAACGGCCGCCGGTTGACGCACGCGCCGGTCAGGGGGTGGCGCGGACCCGGCTGTGGTGCCGGCGGGCCTTCAGGCGGTTGCCGCAGCCCGTCATCGAGCACCACAGCCGCCTGCCGGTGCGCGAGACGTCCTGGAAGTGCAGGACGCACTCCGGGTTCGCGCACTTGCGGACGCGGTCCGGGGCCGCCTCGCGCAGCACGACGAAGTCGCGCAGGCACGCCCAGGCCGCACGCCACCGCGGGTCGGGGACGTCGTCGTGCTCGACCCGGCCGCGCTCGTCGACCGCCAACCGCAACCGGCCGTGGTCCAGCAGGGCGTTGAGGGCGGCGTGGTCGGCCGGGTCCGCGATCACGGCGGCCACCGCGTCACGGGCCTCGCGCAGGGGCCGCCGCGGCACCGGCCGGACGGAGGCCAGCTCCCGGTCCGCGAGCCAGGCCGCGGTGAGGTCCTCGTGGTCGAGCAGGTCGTAGGCGACACCGCCGACCACCCACCGGGTGTTCAGCAGGTCGATGCCCAGGGGTTGGTCCACCAGCGGACGCGCGGGCCAGCCCTTGGCCAGCAGCGCGCCGGCCACGGCGTCATCGGCACCGAGCACGGCGCACACCTCCCCGTCTAACCGTTGAGAGTCGCTTGACAGGTTAACACCCGCCTGCTTGTCTGAGCGGGTCACCTAACCGTTCAAAGGTCTTAGAACAGTTAGACACCTCAGATCAGGAGAACCCGATGACGACCTCGTACCGGTACGCCGACATCAACGGGCAGCGCGTGTTCTACCGGGAGGCGGGCCACGCCGACGCCCCCGTCCTGGTGCTGCTGCACGGTTTCCCCACCAGCTCGCACATGTTCCGCGAGCTGATCCCCCGACTCGCCGACCGCTACCGCGTGATCGCGCCGGACCACGTCGGCTTCGGCCACAGCGCCGCGCCGTCGGTCGAGGAGTTCGACTACACGTTCGACGCGCTCACCGACATCACCCTCGGGCTGCTGGACCACCTCGGCGTGCGGCGGCACGCGCTGTACATCCAGGACTACGGCGCGCCCATCGGCCTCAAGATCGCGTCACGCCACCCCGAACGCGTCACGGCCATCGTCACGCAGTCCGGCAACGCGTACACCGAGGGCTTCACCCCGTTCTGGGAGCCGCTGTTCGCCTACGCCACGAACCCCGGCCCCGACACCGAACCGGCGGTGCGCGCCCTGCTCACCCCGGACGCGACCCGCTGGCAGTACACCCACGGCGTCAAGGACCCGAGCCGGATCAGCCCGGACACCTGGGCGCACGACCAGGCCCTGCTCGACCGGCCCGGCAACGCCGAGGTGCAGCTGGCCCTGTTCCGCGACTACCGCCACAACCTCGACGCGTACCCGGCGTTCCAGCGGTACTTCCGCGAGACGCGGGTGCCGCTGCTCGCGGTGTGGGGCCGCCACGACGAGATCTTCGGCCCGGACGGCGCCCTGGCCTACCGGCGCGACCTGCCCGACGCCGAGGTCCACCTGCTCGACGCGGGCCACTTCGCGCTGGAGGACCAGCTCGACACCATCACCGGCTATATCCGCGGTTTCCTCGGCCGGGTCCTGGGCTGATCAGCCGATTTGTGAGCGCTAACAAGAGGAGGCGCACCACGTTCGCAGCCTGCCTGTTAGCGGTAACAGGCAGGCTTGCCCGCCTCGACGGGGCTGCGCTACGGTGCCGGAAGCGCTCCCAGTCCGGCTGACCCGGCAGGCGACCGGAGGCGCGTCACGATTCCTGCTCGCAAGGAGGCGACGCATGAGTCCGCGCAGGCTTGCCGCTGCCGGGTCGAGACGCCGAGCCTCCCGCTGCGAGTAGTCCATTCAGGACACCCACGCCGCCGCGTCCAGTCCACTCCCGAGAGATCGAGGAAACCGTGGCTGCATCGAGGAAACGCGCTCTCGCCACCCTCTTCACCGCGCTGGCCATGACCAGCGTGTCCGTCGTCGTCGCACCGCAGGCGTCGGCCTACCCGGGGCCGGGCGTGGTCACCGGCGACATCCGGGTGCACGACCCGAGCGTCGTCAAGAGGCCCGACGGCAGTTACCTGGTCGCGCACACCGCGGACGGCATCGGCCTGAAGACCTCCACCGACCGCACCGCCTTCCGCAACGCGGGGGCCGTCTTCCCCAACGGCGCCTCCTGGACCACCACCTACACCAACGGCAGCCGCAACCTCTGGGCGCCGGACATCTCCTACCGCAACGGCCAGTACTGGCTGTACTACTCGGCCTCGTCGTTCGGCTCCAACCGGTCGGCGATCTTCCTGGCCACCAGCCCCAGCGGCAACGCGGGCACGTGGACGCACCGCGGTCTGGTGATCGAGTCGCGCACCAGCGACAACTTCAACGCCATCGACCCGGACCTCGTCGTGGACGACCAGGGCCGCTGGTGGCTGAGCTTCGGCTCGTTCTGGTCCGGCCTCAAGATGATCGCGCTCAACCCGTCCACGGGACTGCGCTCCGACGCCTCGATCCGCGCCATCGCCGGCCGCAACGGCGGCCCGATCGAGGCGCCGAACATCGTCAAGCGCGGCTCCTACTACTACCTGTTCGTGTCGTTCGACTACTGCTGCCGGGGCGCGCAGAGCACCTACCGGATCATGGTCGGCCGGTCGACCAGCGTCACCGGCCCCTACGTGGCGCGCAACGGCACGGCCATGACCTCCGGCGGCGGCACGGAGATCCTCGCCGGCCAGGGCAGCATCCACGGCACCGGGCACCAGGACGTGTTCTCGGACGTCGACAGCGACATCCTCGTCTACCACTACTACGGTGATGACGGCGCGTCCCGCCTGGGCATCAACCTGCTCGCCTTCGACTCCGCAGGGTGGCCGTACGTCCGATGAGCACCGACCGGTTGTCCACCACCGTCCGCCGCGGCTCGCGGTGGGCGGTGGTGGCGGCCGGTACCGGCGACCGATCGGCGGCGGCACGGCTGCCAAAGTGGGCATTGACGTTGGCGCAACGTGCTCGTAGCCTCCCGGAAAGCGCTTTCCCCGCTGCACCGCGCGTGGCGCCGGGAAGCGGTCGAGACCGGAGGGTTTTTCGAATGGCTGCACTGAAACGTTTCAGAGTCCTGGCGACGTCGATGGTCGCGCTGCTGGCCGTCGCCTGCGGCAGCAGTGGCGGCAGCGGCGACGAGACCCAGGCCGGTCCCGCCACGCTGCGCTTCTCGTGGTGGGGGAACGCCGAGCGCGCCGAGTTGATGCAGAAGGCCATCGACCTCTTCCAGAGCAAGAACCCCGAGATCAAGGTGACGCCGAGCTTCCAGGAGTTCGAGGCGTACTGGCAGAAGATGGCCACCGAGACCGCGGGCGGCAACGCGCCCGACGTGCTGCAGATGGACTTCGCCTACATCCGCGAGTACTCGGACCGCAACGCGCTCTACGACCTGAAGAAGCAGGACGGCAAGAACCTCGAACTCGGGGACCTGCTCGAAGGGCTCAAGGGCGCGGGCGAGATCGACGGCAAGCTGTACGGCGTGCCGACGGGCGGCAACACGTGGGGCTACATCTACGACCCCGCGTTGTTCGCCCAGGCCGGCGTCGCGGAGCCGAAGGAGGGCTGGACCTGGGACGACTACCGCGCCACCCTCAAGACGATCGCGGACAAGACCGGGGTCTCCGGCGGCGGCAACTACGTCGGCAGCTACTACAACCTGGAGCTCCAGCTGCGCCAGGAAGGCGGGCTGCTCTACACCGAGGACGGCAAGCTCGGCTTCGACAAGGCGCGGTTGAAGGAGTTCATGGCGGAGGGCAAGGCGCTGGCGGACGGCAAGACCGTGCTGCCGATCGAGAAGGGCGTGCAGATCAAGCCCGCGTTCGCGCTGGAGCAGAAGCTCGTCGCGGGCGACCTCGGCTGGGACAACTTCATGTCCCGCTACGCGAAGGCCAACCCCGGTCTGAAGCTGGGGCCGGTGCCGACCGACAAGGCGGGCACGTCCGGGCAGTACCTGAAGCCGTCGATGCTGCTGAGCGTGTCGCAGAAGACCGAGCACCCGGCGGCGGCGGCCAAGCTGGTGTCGTTCATGGTCAACGACCCGGAGGTCGGCAAGATCTTCGGCGCGAACCGGGGCCTGCCGCCGACGAACGCGCAGCGCGCCGCGGCCCAGCTCGAAGGCCCGCTGGCCGCCGTGGCGGCGTACGAGGACGACTTGAAGGACAAGTTCGGCAAGACGCCTCCCGCGCCGCCCAAGGGCGCCGGCACGTTGGAGCAGGCGTTCATCCGGATCACCGAGGAACTCCAGTACGGCCGCATCTCCGTGGACGAGGCGGTCGACCAGTTCTTCACCGAGGCGGAAGAGACCCTCGGGTCGTGAGCCGGGCGACGATCGCGCCGGACCGGCGCGCCGAGGTCGCCACCGACGGCGGGACGGGTCCGCGCAAGCGGGCCCGCCCGTCCGGCGACGGCCTGGCGGGTTACCTGTTCCTGTCACCGTGGATCATCGGGATCGTCCTGCTGACCCTCGGGCCGATGGTGACCTCGCTGTACCTCTCGTTCACCGACTACGACCTGTTCAACACCCCGACGTGGATCGGGTTGGAGAACTACCAGCGGATGTTCTCCGACGCGCGGTGGCTGCGGTCGGTCGAGGTCACCGCGATCTACGTGGCGCTGGCCGTGCCGATCAAGCTGGCCGCCGCGCTGGCCGTGGCGATGCTGCTCAACAGCAAGCGCGGTGGCCAGGGCTTCTACCGGGCGGCGTTCTACGGGCCGTCGCTCATCGGCGGCAGCGTCGGCGTCGCGATCGTGTGGAAGATGATGTTCAGCGACGACTCGGTGGTCGACCAGCTGCTGCTGCGGTTCGGCATCGACACCGGCGGCTGGGCGGGCAACCCGGACTTCTCGCTGATGATGCTGGTGCTGCTGGCGACGTGGCAGCTCGGCGCGCCGATGGTGATCTTCCTGGCCGGGCTCAAGCAGGTGCCGCGCGAGCTGTACGAGGCGGCCGAGGTCGACGGCGCCGGCCGTGGGCGGCGGTTCTGGTCGATCACGTTGCCGATGATCTCGCCGGTGCTGTTCTTCAACCTGCTGCTGGAGACGATCAACGCGTTCCAGGTGTTCACGTCGGCGTACGTGGTCGGCGGGCCGAACGGTCAGCCGGCGGGCAGCACGTTGTTCTACACGATCTACCTGTTCGATCGCGGTTTCGGCGACTACCGCATGGGTTACGCGTCGGCGATGGCGTGGATGCTGCTGCTCGGCGTCGGCCTGGTCACCGTGTTCCTGTTCCGCACCGCACGGGGTTGGGTGTTCTACTCCGGGGACTCGGGGGACAAGCGATGAGGCAGTCGTTGACCAGGGTGCTGTGGCACGTCGGCGTGCTGGCCCTGCTCGCCGTCGTGCTGTACCCGATCGTGTGGGTGGCGGCGGCGACGTTCAAGCCGTCCGAGACGATCATCGGCAGCCTGCAGCTGCTGCCGACCGCGCCGACGCTCGCGAACTACCAGCGGGTGTTCGAGGGCGTGGTGGGTGTCGGCGTCGGCCGGTTCTTCTGGAACTCCGCCGTGCTGGCGGTGCTGTCGGTGGTGGGGACGGTCGCGTCGTCGGCGTTGGCGGCGTACGCGTTCGCCCGGCTGCGGTTCCGCGGTCGGACGGTGCTGTTCGGCATCATGATCGCGACGCTGCTGCTGCCGTTCCACGTGTTGATCATCCCGCAGTACGTGGTGTTCCAGAACTTGGACCTGGTGGACACGTACGTGCCTTTGCTGGCGGGGAAGTTCCTGGCGTCGGAGGCGTTCTTCGTGTTCCTGATCGTGCAGTTCATCCGGCAGCTGCCGCGTGAGCTGGACGAGTCGGCGAAGCTCGACGGGGCCGGGCACTGGACCGTGTTCTGGCACATCATCGTGCCGTTGTGCCGGCCGGCGCTCATCACCACGGCGATCTTCACGTTCATCTGGAGCTGGAACGACTTCTTCGGGCCGTTGATCTACCTGAGCACCCCGGACAAGTACCCCCTGCCGTTGGCGCTGCAGCTGTTCATCGACGAGTCGACGGGTTCCGACTTCGGGGCGTTGATGGCGATGTCGATGCTGGCGCTGGTGCCGGTGATCCTGTTCTTCCTGTTCTTCCAGCGGTTCCTGGTGGAGGGCGTGTCGACGTCGGGGTTGAAGGGATGAGGCGGTTCGCGCTGTTCGGCGAGTGCCTGACGGTGGGCGTGCTGGTGCTGCTGGCCGCCCTGCCGGTGGTGACGCTCGTGCCGGCGCTCGCGGCCGGGTGTGCGCACATCAAGGCCCACGTCGACGGCGAGACCACGTCCGTTCGGGCGTTCTTCGCGCGGGTGCGGGCGGCGTTGCCGGGCGGGTGGGTGATGTCGGTCGGGGTGGTCGTCGGGTTCGTGGTGCTGGTGGTGGACGTGGTGTTCCTGCGGACGCGGGTCGCCGGCGGTGACGTCGTGGCCGTGGTGTGCGGGGTGGCGGCGGTCGGCTTGGCCGTGGTCGTGCTGCGTGCGGCGGCGCGGTGGTCGGTGGGTCTGCGGTGGTCTGTTGTGCTGCGCGAGGCGGGGCGGCGGGCGGTGTCGGACTTCGGGGGCTCTCTGCTCCTGGTCATGTCGCTGGCCGTGCTGCTGATCGTGACCTGGCAACTCCCGCCGCTGCTGCTCCCGATGGCGGGTTGCGTGCTGATGGCAGCCGTCGCCGTCGACCGACGGCACAGCGCGGTCGCGCCACCTCCAGTTCCCCGCTAACCTGCCCCTGACCAGCCGTTTCCCGCCCTCACCTCGTCCACGATCGAGTGAATCTGACCCGACTACGAACCGAACCGCCGTTATCGTCACCCTGAAACGTCGGTTGAAACAACGATGCCGGCAACCAACCCCTGCCCTCACG
>NZ_LGED01000114.1 GCF_001280085.1 Saccharothrix sp. NRRL B-16348
ACCCCGGACCCCACCCCCGACCACCGACCCGACCCGGTTGTGCGCCCGATGACCCCCGGCGCGAGGATGTCCGGGTGAGTTACGACGCGCTGCTCTGGCTGTCCTTCGGCGGACCGGAAGGACCCGACGACGTCCGCCCCTTCCTCGAGAACGTGACCCGCGGCCGGGGCGTGCCGCCCGAGCGGTTGGACGAGGTCGAGCAGCACTACCAGCACTTCGGCGGCGTGTCGCCGATCAACGCGCTCAACCGCGCCGCGATCGAGGCCGTGCGCGGCCTGGTCGACCTGCCGATCTACTTCGGCAACCGCAACTGGCACCCGATGGTCGAGGACACCCTGGCCGAGATGAAGGCCGCCGGCGTCCGGCGCGCCCTCGTCTTCCCGACCAGCGCCTACGGCGGCTACTCGGCGTGCCGGCAGTACGACGAGGACATCCTGCGCGCCCGTGCGGCGGTCGAGGACGCGCCCGAGCTGGTCAAGTTGCGCCAGTTCTTCGACCACCCGCTGTTCGTGGCGTCGTTCGCGGACGCCGTGCGCGCCGCCGCGGCCCGCCTGCCCGGTGACGACTACCGGGTGGTGTTCACCGCGCACTCGGTGCCGGTGTCGGCAGACAAGGCCGCCGGGCCGCCCGAGGACGGCGGCCACCTCTACTCCCGGCAGGTCGCCGAGGCGTCGCGGCTGGTCGCGGAGGCCGTCGGCGCGAGCGACCACGACGTGGTGTGGCAGTCGCGGTCCGGACCGCCGCAGGTCCCGTGGCTGGAACCGGACATCGTGGACCACCTCGACACCCTCTACGACAAGGGTGTGCGCAACGTGGTCGTGTGCCCGATCGGGTTCGTCAGCGATCACCTGGAAGTGGTGTGGGACCTCGACACCGAGGCCCGTGAGCGCGCCGAGGAGCTGGGCATGGGCTTCGCCCGCGCGGCCACGCCCAACGACGACCCCAGGTTCGCCGAACTGGTGGCGGAACTCGTCGCCGAGCACGTGGCGGGCGCGCCGGTCCGCAAGCTCTCGGACTTCCCGGCACTCGGCTGCACGGTCGACGGCGCGTTCTGCGCCACGCGGTGCTGCGAGCCCGTGAAGCGGCCGGGTGCGGGCCGGTGAGCGTCGACTTCAGCTGGTCGCCGAGGCCCGCGGACTGGCGTGACGCCCTGCGCACCTCCGTGCCGCTGTACCGGTGGGCGCCGTGGTTCGCCGCGGTGCTCGGCGTGCTGGGCGTCGTCGTGCTGGTGATGGGCATGACGTGGGCGGGCGTGTTCGGGCTCGTGCTCGCTGTGATCATCATCGCACTCGTCCCGGTGGGCACCGCGGTGAACTTCCACAACCACCCGCTGGCGGCCAAGACGGTGACCGGCACGGCGGACGCCCACTCGCTGCGGATGTCCGTCGGCGAGGCCGCGCGCAGCGAGCTGAGCTGGGCGGAACTGCCCGGCTGGGTGGAGACGGCCCGCGGTTTCGTGCTCCGGACCGGCACCACCGCCGTGTACGCGGTGCCGCACCGCGCGTTCGCCGACGCCGAGGCGGTCGAGAGGTTCCGCTCCCTGCTGGTGGAACACGTCGGCCCGGCGGCCTGAGCTGTCGGACGGCCCGCGTACCCTCGGTAGGCGTGTCTTGTGCGAGTGCGACGCTGGTCGTCTGGACGTCAGCCTGGCTGCATGGTGCGGCCGCGGCCGACGACGTCCTCGACGCCTTGGGGTTCTGGGCCGGGCTGCACGAAGTGGTGGCCGACGACGACGGCACCGCGACGGCGCTCGACCTGCCCGGGCCCGACGAGGCCCCGGTAGGCCCCGCGCTGCTGCTGGCGTCGTTGCGCCGCGCGTCCGCGACCACGGCCCGGCTGGTCATCCCCGTGCCCGGTGACGTGCGCGGGCTCGGCGCCAACGGGCCGCTCGGCAAGTCCGCGTTGCGCGCGGGCGAGGCCGCCGTGCTGCCCGAGGTGGGCGTGGGGCTGGTGCCGAAGCTGGTGGCCGACGGCGTCGTGCGGTGGACCGTGTTCGACCTGCCCGGCGCGCCCACCGGCGAGCACGTGCCGATCGGCGAGGCCGAGCACGGCCTGGCGTCGGCGATGCGCGAGGCGGCCACCGCGCTGGTGACGCTGGACGTGGCGCGGCACCGGCCGAACGTGCGGGCCGAGATCGCCGCGCTGTCCGCGGAGCACTCGGCGCTGGAGTGGCCCGCCGGGATGCCGCCCCGCGCGCTGCGCGTGCTCCAGCGCGCGTCCGAGGTCGCCGCGATCCTCACCGTGGCGGCGTCCGACGCGCCGGGCGGAGCCGTGTCGGCGACCGCGACGAGGGCGCGGGACGAGGCGCTGCGGCCGTTGTCCGAAGCCGTGCGGCTGGCCCGGCTCGCGGCCGTCGACGAAGCCGTCCGGGTCCTTTCGGATCAGGGCGCCGGCCGCCATTAGGCGGTAACCGCCGTCGAATATTCGACAGCTATTCGGTGACCTTCGAAATGGTCGGTCGGCTCGTTGTGCGATGCCGTGTCGAATATTCGACGCCCAGCTTGCTCCCGAGTCGCGCGGGCAATCGGCTGAACAGGCGATCCGGGCCACGGCCGTTCGCGCTCCGAATCGATTCCGGCTGAACTCGAACACGTAAACCCGGCGGCGACTGAAGAACCATAAGTCCAGCTCAGCGGCCTGTGACAGGGTACGTGCCCGGGTATAGCGGCGGATTATGTCCAGGTCAACCCCTCGTCAACACGAGGTGTCGTGCGTTACGGTACGTCTGGGAGCGCTCCCAGGCAGCTGTTTCGGTCTCGCGTCGAATCCCGATTCGGCGAAATCGCTGGGAGCGCTCCCAGATGGCGGGTTGCTCGCAAGGAGGCGATGCATGAGTCTGCGCACGTTCGTACGTTCCCGGAAACTGACCGGGGCATTGGCGGTGACCTCGGTGGCGGCGCTGCTCCCGGTTGTCGGGTTTCGTACCAGATCACGAATCAGTGGCAAGGCGGATTCGGCGCCAACGTCACGGTCACCAACCTCGGTGACGCCATTTCCGGCGGTTGGACGCTGGAGTGGGACTTCGCCGCCGGCCAGCGGGTCCAGCAGGGTTGGAACGGCACGTTCTCCCAGTCCGGGACGCGCGTGACGGTCCGCAACCCCTCTTGGGCCGGCAACCTCGGCACCGGCGCGTCGGTGACGCCCGGCTTCAACGGCTCGTGGACCGGGTCCAACCCGGTGCCCACGCAGTTCCGGTTGAACGGCACGGTGTGCACGGGGTCGGTCGACACGACGACTACGACCACCAGCACCACGACCAGCACCAGCACGAGCACGACGACGACCACCACGGGCACCAACCCGGGCGGTCCGAAGGCCGACAACCCGTACGTCGGCGCCGGCGTGTACGTGAACCCGCAGTGGTCGCGTCAGGCCGCCGCGGAGCCGGGTGGGTCGCGGATCGCGAACCAGCCGACCGGTGTGTGGATGGACCGGATCAGCGCGGTCGACGGCAACGACTCGCCGACGACGGGCAGCATGGGTCTGGCCGATCACCTGGACGAGGCCGAGAAGCAGCGCGCGGCCCGTGCGGACGGCCAGTTGGTGTTCCAGTTCGTCGTCTACAACCTGCCCGGCCGCGACTGCGCCGCGCTGGCCTATCGGTCGCTACAAGACCGAGTACATCGACAAGATCACGAGCATCGTCAGCGACGCGAAGTACTCGAAGCTGCGCATCGTCGCGGTCATCGAGATCGACTCGCTGCCGAACCTGGTCACCAACGTGTCGCCCCGTGCGACCGCCACGCCGAACTGCGACATCATGAAGCAGAACGGCAACTACATCGAGGGCGTGTCCTACGCCGTCGGCAAGCTCGGCGCGATCTCCAACGTCTACAACTACATCGACTCCGGCCACCACGGCTGGATCGGTTGGGGCGACACGGTGCCGGAGTACGACAACTTCTACGCCTCGGCGAAGCAGTTCGCTGCCATCCTGGGCAAGAACGGCGCCACCAAGGACAAGGTCCACGGCTTCATCACCAACACCGCGAACTACTCCGCGCTGGAGGAGCCGTACTGGACGGTCGACGACCTCGTCGGCGGTCGCCCGGTGAAGGAGAACGCGAAGTGGGTCGACTGGAACGACTTCAACGGTGAGCTGGGCTTCGCCACGGCGATGCGCACCGAGCTGGTCAAGCAGGGCTTCGACAGCGGCATCGGCATGCTGATCGACACCTCGCGCAACGGCTGGGGCGGCCCCAACCGGCCCACCGCCAAGTCGACCGCGACCACGGCCGACGCGTACGTGAACGAGTCGCGCATCGACCGTCGCCTCCAGAAGGGCAACTGGTGCAACCAGGACGGCGCCGGTCTGGGTGAGCGTCCGAAGGCCGCTCCGAAGCCGAACATCGACGCGTACGTCTGGATCAAGCCGCCGGGTGAGTCCGACGGTGCGAGCAAGGAGATCCCGAACCCCGAGGGCAAGGGCTTCGACCGGATGTGCGACCCGACGTACGGCGGCAACCCGCGCAACGGCAACAACCCCTCGGGCGCCCTCGCGGACGCCCCGCTGTCGGGCCACTGGTTCTCGGCCCAGTTCCAGCAGCTCATGGCCAACGCCTACCCGGCGCTGTGACCACTGACTGACTGGCACGACAACTGAACAGGTCTGCACACCGTAGGCGGCGCCCATGCCGGGCGTCGCCTACGGGCGTTATCCGGTTGTGGTCGCCTTTACCGTGGCACGGGTGGATGTCGACGAGATCACCGGGCGGTTGTCCCTGAGGTTCGGCCCTTCGGTGGCCGAGTGGTGCGCGCGCGTGCCGGAGCAGGCCGCCGACGCCGCCGCGCGCTGGGACCTCACCCTGGGCGACGTGATGCCGCCGGGTGCGTCGTCGGTCGTGGTGGCGTGCGCGCGTGGGGACGAGCCGCTGGCGCTGAAGCTGAGCCCGGACCCCGTGTTCCTGGCCTCGCAGGCGTCCGTGCTGCGGCACTTCGCCCCGTCCGGCCGCGTGCCCGCCGTGCTGGCCGAGGCGGACGGCGAGGTGCTGATGGAAGCCGTCCGGCCCGGCACGCCCGCCGACGAACTGGAGACCCCGCCGTCACCGCAGGAGTGGGCCGACCTGGTGACGGCGCTGCACACCGTGCCGACCGGTGGAGGCCCCTGGCTGTCCCTGCGCGCCCGCTGCGAGGAGGCCTACGCCCGGATCGGTCGCCGCCTGGCCGACCCGGCGGTCGCCGCCCACATCACGGAACGGACGTGGACCCGGGCCCTGTCCCGCTGCCGCGCGCTGCTCGACACCCAACCGCAGGTGCTGCTGCACGGTGACCTGCACTCGGGCAACGTCCTGGACGGCGGCGCACCCCGGGGCCTGGTGGCGATCGACCCGCGGCCGTGCGTCGGCGACCCGTGCTTCGACGTCGTGGACTACGCCCTGGCCGCCGCGGGCCGCACCGGCGTGACCGCCCGCGCCACCGCCGTGGCCACCGCGTCCGCCCTCGACCCCGACCGCCTGCACGACTGGTGCCGCGCCCTGGCCCCGATGAACGCCATCGCCTACCTGGACGACGAGGCAGCCCGCACCGAACTCCTCACCCTGGCCCGTTGACCACCCTGGCCCGTTGACCACCCTGGCCCGTTGACCACCCTGGCCCGCTGACACCCCGGCCCGCTGACCACCCCGGCCGAACCGAGCTCGACCACCAGCCGCCACCCGGCATCGAGGCGGTCCTGACGGAGCGGGCTCGACCCAGTGGCCCGGCCATGCTTCGCAGGAGTCCCCGCCCAGGGGACCCCTGTTTCTCATTCTCCCAGAGGGGTCCGACAATTCTCGGCGCCGAAGGCTCCACCAGGGGAAAACGCAAGGTGGAGCGGCTTCACGTCGACCGAAGGCCGATCAGTGCGTAACTTCGGTGGAGTGACCTCTGACCTTCCCACCACCGCAGGCGCCCTCCGAGCGGCCGGTTACCTGCCGCGCGGGGTCAAGGCCGAGATCCGGGAGAACCTCCTGGCCGCCCTCCGCGACGGCCGTGACGCGTGGCCCGGCATCGTCGGCTTCGACCGCACCGTCCTGCCGCAGCTGGAGCGCGCCCTCCTCGCGGGACACGACGTGGTGCTCCTCGGCGAACGCGGGCAGGGCAAGACGCGGCTCCTGCGCACGATCGTCGGCCTGCTGGACGAGTGGACCCCGGTGATCGAGGGCGCCGAGCTGAACGAGCACCCCCTCGACCCCATCACCCCCGAGTCGAAGCGCCGCGCCAAGGAACTCGGCGACGACCTGCCCGTCACCTGGAAGCACCGCGACGAGCGGTTCGCCGAGAAGCTCGCCACGCCGGACACGAGCGTCGGCGACCTGGTCGGCGACGTCGACCCGGTCAAGGTCGCCCAGGGCCGCAGCCTCGGCGACCCGGAGACCATCCACTACGGCCTGCTGCCCCGCTCGCACCGCGGCGTCATCGCCGTCAACGAGCTGCCCGACCTGGCCGAACGCATCCAGGTGGCACTCCTCAACGTGATGGAGGAACGCGACATCCAGATCCGCGGCTACACGCTGCGGCTCCCGCTGGACGTCCTCCTCGTCGCCACCGCCAACCCCGAGGACTACACCAACCGCGGCCGGATCATCACGCCGCTCAAGGACCGCTTCGGCGCGGAGATCCGCACCCACTACCCGCTGGAGATCGGTGCCGAGATCGACCTGGTCCGCCAGGAGGCCCACCTGGTCGCCGAGGTCGGCGACCACCTGCTGGAGGTCATCGCCCGGTTCGTGCGGCACCTGCGCGAGTCGTCCTCGATCGACCAGCGCTCCGGCGTGTCGGCCAGGTTCGCGGTCGCGGCGGCGGAGACGGTGGCCGCCAGCGCCCTGCGCCGCAGCGCGCTGATCGGCGAGAACCCGCCCATCGCCCGGCCGATCGACCTGGAGTCGGTGCCGGAGGTGCTGCGCGGCAAGCTGGAGTTCGAGGCCGGCGAGGAGGGCCGCGAGCAGGAGGTGCTGGTCCACCTGCTGCGCCGGGCCATCGCGGACACGGCGCGGTCCACGTTCGCGGGCGTCGACCTGCGGCCGTTGGCGGAGCTGGTGTCCGACGGCCACCCGGTGGCCACCGGTGAACGCGTGCACCCCGGCGACCTGCTGGCCGCGCTGCCGGAGCTGCCCGTGCTGCACGACGTGGCGCAGCGGGTCGGCGCGGGGCCCAAGGACCCGGCGGGCCGCATCGCGTCGGCCGTCGAGCTCGCGTTGGAATCGCTCTACCTGACCCGTCAGCTGTCCAAGGACAGCGACGACGACCGAACGGTGTACGGATGAGCAGCTACCGGTACGGCCGGTACGTCGACGGGCCCGACCCGCTCGCCCCGCCGACCGACCTGCGCGCGGCCATGGACGAACTCGGCCGCGACGTCATGGAGGGCGCGTCACCCGCCTCGGCGCTGCGCGAGCTGCTGCGCCGGGGCCTGCCCGGCACCCGCGGCCTGGACGACCTGACCGCCCGGCTGTGGCAGAAGCGCGCCGCCCTCACCCGCCGCCACCGCCTGGACGGCACGCTGCAGGAGATCCAGCGGCTGCTGGAGGAGGCGTTGGCCGCCGAACGGGCCGCGCTGTTCCCCGACCCGGACGACGAGGCCCGGTTCCGTGAGGCCCAGCTGGACGCGCTGCCGCAGTCGACCGCGGCGGCCGTGAGCGAGCTGGCCGAGTACGACTGGCGCTCGCCGCAGGCCCGCCAGTCCTACGAGGAGATCCGCAACCTGCTCGGCCGCGAGCTGATGGACCAGCGGTTCCAGGGCATGAAGCAGGCCATGGAGAACGTCCGCCCCGAGGACGTCCAGCGCATCCAGGCCATGCTCAGCGACCTCAACGACCTCCTCGCCGCGCACGCCTCCGGCGAGGACACGGGTGAGCGGTTCGAGCAGTTCATGCGTCAGCACGGCGAGTTCTTCCCGGAGAACCCGAAGTCGGTCGACGAGCTGGTCGACGCGCTGGCCGCCCGCTCCGCCGCCGCGCAGCGCATGATGAACTCGATGTCCGACGAGCAGCGCGAGCAGCTGTCGGCGTTGTCGCAGCAGGCGTTCGGCAACTCGGGCGTCGGTGCGCAGCTGTCCCAGCTGGACGCCCTGCTGCAGGGGCTGCGGCCCGGCGAGGACTGGAACGGCTCGGCGCGGTTCCGCGGCGACAACCCGCTGGGCCTCGGCGAGGGCGCGCAGGCGATGGCGGACCTGGCGGAGATGGACGCGCTGGCCGAGCAGCTCTCGCAGGGCTACCCCGGCGCGCGGCTGGAGGACATCGACCTGGAGGCGCTGGTCCGGCAGCTCGGCGACGAGGCGGGCGTGGACGCGCGGCGGCTGGCCGAGCTGGAACGCGAGCTGCGGTCGCAGAACCTGCTGGAACGCGCGCCGGACGGCTCGCTGCGGTTGACGCCGAAGGCGTTGCGGCGGTTGGGCGAGACGGCGTTGCGCGGCGTGCTCGACAGCGCCCGCGAGCAGGGTCAGCGGGACAACTCGTCCGCCGGCGCGGCCGGTGAGCTGATCGGGTCGACGCGGCCGTGGCAGTTCGGCGACACCGAGCCGTGGAACGTGCCGCGGACCGTCACGAACGCGGTGCTGCGGTCGGCGGGCGGCCCGGTCCGACTGGACGTGGTCGACGTGGAGGTCAGCGAGACCGAGCAGCGGTCACGCGCGGTGGTCGCGTTGTGCGTGGACACGTCCTGGTCGATGGTGCAGGACGGCCGGTGGGTGCCGATGAAGCGCACCGCGCTGGCGTTGCACCACCTGGTGCGGACCCGGTTCCGCACCGACGCGCTGGAGCTGATCACGTTCGGCCGGCACGCGGAGACCGTCGACATCGGGCAGCTCACCGCGTTGGAAGGGGTGTGGGAGCAGGGCACGAACCTGCACCACGCGCTGCTGCTGGCCGGTCGGCACGTCCGCAAGCACCCCGACGCGCAGCCCGTGGTGCTGGTGGTCACCGACGGTGAGCCGACCGCGCACCTGGAGGCGACCGGCGACGCCGAGTTCCACTACCCGCCGCTGGACCGGACCATCGGCAAGACCCTGGTCGAGGTGGACGCCCTGGCCCGCCTCGGCGCGTCGATCACGGTGTTCCGGCTGGGCGACGACCCGCGGCTGACCAGGTTCGTCGACGCGGTGGCCCGGCGGTCCGGCGGCCGGGTCGTCGCACCGGGCGAGGACGGCCTGGGCGCGGCCGTGGTCAGCGACTACCTGAGGTCGCGCAAGCGCCGCTGAACGGGGAGGTGGCGCGTCCCCGGCCGGGTCCGCGCCACCTCGACGTCACATCACGTGCGGGAACGCGCCCCACGAACTGCCGATCTGCCGGGCGGTCGACCCCGACAGCGTGAGGTCGTTGTTCGGGTAGTACCAGAGGTCGCCTTCGGCGTTGACCCCCAGCACGTCCGCGTGCCCGTCGCCGCTGAAGTCGGACGCGACGACCTGCTGGAACGCGCCCCAGCCGTGCCCGATCTGCTTCGGCGTGGAGAGCGCGAGCTTGGTGTTGGGGTAGTAGAGCAGGTCGCCATCCGCGTTGACCCCGAGCACGTCGGCGTGTCCGTCGCCGCTGAAGTCGGCGGCCATGACGTGCTTGAACCCGCTCCAGCCGTGTCCGATCTGCTTGGGTGCCGAGAGCGCCAGGTCGTTGTTGGGGTAGTAGAGCAAGTCGCCTTCGGCGTTCACGCCGAGCACGTCGGCGTGCCCGTCACCGCTGAAGTCCGCGGACACAACCTGCTGGAACCCGCCCCAGCCGTGCCCGATCTCCTTGGGCGTGGAGAGCGCGAGCCTGTTGTTGGGGTAGTAGAGCAGCTCACCGGCGGCGGTGACACCCAGCACGTCGGAATGGCCGTCACCGCTGAAGTCCGACACCCGTTCGAGGTCGGTCTCCTCCTGGCAGTTGCGGCTGGTGACGTTGCGCCAGGTGCGCGACGCCCCGGTGTGGGTCACCCCGTCGAACGATGCCGCCACGCGTTCCGCGCCGGCGAACCCCCAGGTGGCGCTGCCGTCGCCGTTCGCGTCGAAACCCTGCTCGTAGTGCAGGTGCGGGTGGCCGTTGGAGGTCGGGCCGCTCTTGCCGACCCGTCCGATCAGCTGACCCCGCGCGACCCGTGCGCCGACCGCGACCGCGCGCGAGTCCAGGTGCAGGTAGGTGGTGAAGTGGCCGCCGCCGTGGTTGATCTGGATCATGTGGCCGGCGTTGTCGTGGTAGGTGGACTTGTTCACCGTGCCGGCCGCCGGCGCGAGCAGCGCCGCGCCCAGGGTGCCGACCTGGTCAGGCTCTCGCACCATGTCCAGCGCGGGACTGTGCGCCCAGGTGTCCAGCCGCCACTGCTGCCCGCACTCGAACGGCAGCTGGAACGACGGCGCCGCCTGCGCCGGTGACGCGGACACGACGGACGCCAGTCCGACCGCGGTGACCAGCCAGGCACTGGCGACGGCACGGAACCGTGCCGTTCTGCCACGTAACATACGAGGTCCCTCCCCAATGGTCGTGATGTGCGGCAAGCCGGTACGTCCGGCAGCAACACCACGGTAGGAAGGCGACCACGGCTCGACTATCAGGCGAACGCCCGACAGCACCGCCGGCGGCGTCGGCTCAGTCGCGCTGGTCCTTCGTGTCGCGTTCCCGGTCGGTGGAGGCGAGGGCCGTCTCCGTCGTGTCGTCCGGCGGCACGCGGTGCTTGCCCGGCCTGGTGAGCGAGAAGTGCGACTCGTCGCGCATCCGCTCCACCATGTGCGGGTAGTGCAGCTCGAACGCCGGCCGCTCGGACCGGATCCGCGGCAGCTCGGTGAAGTTGTGCCGCGGCGGCGGGCACGTCGTCGCCCATTCGAGGGAGTTGCCGAAGCCCCACGGGTCGTCGCGCTCGGCCGGGTCGCCGAACCGGTAGCTGCGCAGCACGTTCCACACGAACGGCAGCACGGACGCGCCCAGCAGGAACGCCCCGATCGTGGAGATCGTGTTCATCAGGGTGAAGCCGTCGCTGGGCAGGTAGTCGGCGTACCGGCGGGGCATGCCGATGTTGCCGAGCCAGTGCTGGATCAGGAACGTGCCGTGGAAGCCCAGGAACGTGGTCCAGAAGTGGAGCTTGCCCAGCGGCTCGTCCAGCATCCGCCCGGTCATCTTGGGGAACCAGAAGTACAGGCCCGCGTAGGTCGCGAACACGATCGTGCCGAACAGGACGTAGTGGAAGTGGGCGACCACGAAGTACGTGTCGGTGACGTGGAAGTCCAGCGGCGGCGAGGCGAGGATGATGCCGGTCAGCCCGCCGAGCAGGAACGTGACGAGGAACCCGATGCTGAACAGCATCGGCGTCTCCATCGTGATGGACCCCTTCCACATGGTGCCGATCCAGTTGAAGAACTTGATGCCCGTCGGCACCGCGATCAGGAACGTCATCAGCGAGAAGAACGGCAGCAGCACCGCTCCGGTGGCGAACATGTGGTGCGCCCACACCGCCACCGACAGCGCCGCGATGGCGAACGTGGCGAAGACCAGTCCTTTGTAGCCGAACAGCGGTTTCCGGCTGAACACCGGGAAGATCTCGCTGACGATGCCGAAGAACGGCAGCGCGACGATGTACACCTCGGGGTGGCCGAAGAACCAGAACAGGTGCTGCCACAGGATCACGCCGCCGTTGGCGGGGTCGAACACGTGCGCGCCGAGGTGCCGGTCGGCGGCCAGGCCCATCAACGCGGCGGTGAGGATCGGGAACGCCAGCAGGATCAGGATGCTGGTGACGAAGATGTTCCAGGTGAAGATCGGCATCCGGAACATGGTCATGCCGGGCGCGCGCAGGCAGCACACCGTGGTCACCATGTTGACCCCGCCGAGGATCGTGCCGAGGCCGGACACCGCCAGGCCCATGATCCACAGGTCGGGTCCGATGCCGGGCGCGTGCACGGCGCTGCTCAACGGCGTGTAGGCGGTCCAGCCGAAGTCCGCCGCGCCGCCGGGCGTGAGGAACCCGGCCATCACGGTCAGCCCGCCGAACAGGAACAGCCAGTAGGAGAACGCGTTGAGCCGCGGGAACGCCACGTCCGGCGCGCCGATCTGCAACGGCAGGATGTAGTTGGCGAACCCGAACAGGATCGGCGTCGCGTACAGCAGCAGCATGATCGTGCCGTGCATGGTGAACAGCTGGTTGTACTGCTCGTTGGACAGGAACTGCAGCCCCGGCCGGGCCAGCTCGCCCCGGATGAGCAGCGCCATCACGCCGCCGACCATGAAGAACATGAACGACGTGGCCAGGTAGAGCAGCCCGATCTGCTTCGGGTCGGTCGTGCGGAGCAGCCCCAGCAGCACCGAGCCCTTGGACCGTCGTCGGGCCGCACCGGGGTGGGTGATCACCGGTTCCGGCTTGAGCGCGGTCATGCCGCCTCCCTCGTCCTGACGACGTGAGCCAGCCCACATCGTCCCCCGGTCCGCGGCACGGGGCAAACGCTCAGCCCTGCTTGGGGACCGTGACCTGCTGTTCTATCGCGACTGACGCCCGTTCGAGGAAGCGGAGCAACTCGACCGGGAACGGCAGCACCAGGGTCGAGTTCTTCTCCGCCGCCACCTCGACGATGGTCTGCAGCAGCCTGAGCTGCAACGCGGCGGGCGTGGCGGACATGGCCGCGGCGGCCTCGGACAGCTTCTTCGACGCCTGCAGCTCGCCGTCGGCGGTGATGATCCGCGCCCGCCGCTCCCGCTCCGCCTCGGCCTGCCGCGACATGGACCGCTTCATGCTCTCCGGCAGCGCCACGTCCTTGATCTCGACCCGGTCGATCTCGATGCCCCAGGACACCGCCGGGTTGTCGATCATCAGCTCCAGGCCCTGGTTGAGGCGCTCGCGGTTGGACAGCAGGTCGTCCAGCTCGCTCTTGCCGATGATCGAGCGCAACGACGTCTGCGCGACCTGGAGCATGGCGAACCGGTAGTCCTCGACGGTGACCACGGCGCGCACCGCGTCGACCACCTTGAAGTACACGACGGCGTCCACGCGCACGGTGACGTTGTCGCGGGTGATGCCGTCCTGCGCCGGGATGGGCTGGGTGACGATCTGCAGGTTCACCTTCCGCAGCCGGTCGATGCCCGGCACGACCATGGTCAACCCCGGTCCGCGCAGCACGGGCCGCACCTTGCCGAAGCGGAACACCAGGCCCTGCTCGTACTGCTTGACGATGCGGGCGCTGCTCGCGAGGCCGAGCGCGAACAGGCCCAGAGCGCCGATGACGATGTCCAGGATCATCGCGACCATCTCCCAGGTCCCCTGGTCAGAGGGTACGCCCGCAGTCCCGCCGTGCGGACGTTTCGTCCCCGGTCCGACGCGCGAGTTAGGGTCGTTCACATGCAGACCTGGTCATCCACTCCTGTCCCGCGGGTAGCGGGAGAGCCGCGTCCGTTGCGGCTGTTCGACACCGCCGCCGGTGAGGTGCGCCCGACCGCCCCCGGCGCCACCGCCAGGCTGTACGTCTGCGGCATCACCCCGTACGACGCGACGCACCTGGGTCACGCGGCCACCTACCTGGCGTTCGACCTGGTCCACCGGGTGTGGCTGGACAACGGCCACGACGTGCACTACGTGCAGAACGTGACCGACATCGACGACCCGCTGCTGGAGCGGGCCGAGCGCGACCAGGACGACTGGGTGGTCCTCGGCATGCGGGAGACCGCGCTGTTCCGCGAGGACATGGTGGACCTGCGGGTGCTGCCGCCGCGCGACTACGTGGGCGCGGTCGACGCGATCCCCGAGGTGGTCGAGATCATCGGGAAGCTGCTCGCCGGTGGCTCCGCGTACCGGGTCGACGACGCCGAGTACCCGGACGTCTACTTCGACCACACGGCGACCGGGCGGTTCGGCTACGAGTCGAACTACGACTTGGAGACGATGGGCCGGTTCTTCGCCGAACGCGGCGGCGACCCGGACCGGCCGGGCAAGCGCCACCCGCTGGACGCCCTGCTGTGGCGTGCCGCCCGACCGGGTGAGCCGTCGTGGCCGTCGGAGCTCGGCCCCGGCAGGCCCGGCTGGCACATCGAGTGCAGCGCCATCGCGCTGAACCGGCTCGGCACGTCGTTCGACGTGCAGGGCGGCGGGTCCGACCTGATCTTCCCGCACCACGAGTTCTCCGCCGCGCACGCCGAGGCGGTGACCGGCGAGCACCCGTTCGCCCGGCACTACGTGCACGCGGGCATGATCGGCCTGGACGGCGAGAAGATGTCCAAGTCGCGCGGCAACCTGGTGTTCGTGTCCAAGCTCCGGGCGCAGAAGGTCGACCCGAACGCGGTGCGGCTGGCGTTGTTCGCGGGCCACTACCGCACCGACCGGCCGTGGAGCGACGGGCTGCTGGCCGAGGCCGAGGCGAGGCTGGCGAAGTGGCGGCTGGCCGCGGCCCTGCCGACGGGGCCGGGCGCGGACGCCACCGTGGCCCGCCTGCGCGACCACCTCAGCGACGACCTCGACACGCCCAAGGCGCTGGCGGCACTGGACGCGTGGGCGACCGAGGCCCTGTCGACGGGCGGCTCGGACCACACGGGCCCGACCTTGTTCCGCACCGCGGCCGACGCGCTGCTCGGCGTGGAGGTCTGACCCTCCCGCAGGCTGCGGGCGCGTGCCTGGGCGGCATCCGTTCGGTCGGAGTCGCCCAGGACGTCCGCCGAAACCACCCCGGGTGGGCGGTGGTCGTCAACCCGGGAGCGGGGCCGCCTTCGCGAAGACGGCCCCGCCGGTCACGTCAGGCTCAGACGTCGAGCGTCCAGCTGTTGATGTAGCCCGTGTCCAGGTACGCCTGGTCGCGGACGCGCAGCTTCCAGGTGCCCGCGGCGGCCTCGGAGGAGGCGTTCACGGTGAAGGTGCGGTTGATGTTGTCGGTGCCGCCGCCGCTGCGGTTGTGCAGGTTGTAGACCGAGCCGTCCGGCGCGACCAGGTCCACGATCAGGTCACCGATGTAGGTGTGCACGATGTTGACCTGCACGCTCGTCGTCGCCGAGGCGTTGGCGGCGCAGGTCAGCGAGATCGGGCTGTTCACGTCGGAGTTGTCGCCGATCGTCACGTCGGTGCCGTTGGTGACCGCGTCGCAGCCGCCGCCGGTCGACGTGATCGACCACGAGAACGTGGCGGTGCCCTCGCGCGACGCCGAGTCGGTCGCGGTCACCGTCACCGAGGACGTGCCGGTGGTCGTCGGCGTGCCGCTGATCAGGCCCGAGGAGCTGATCGACAGGCCGGCGGGCAGGCCCGTGGCGGTGAACGCGTACGGCGCGGTGCCGCCGCTGGCGGACAGCTGCAGGCTGACCGCCGTGCCGACGACGGTCGACTGGTTGCCCGGGTTGGTCACGGCCGGGCCGCCGGGGGTCGACGTGCCGGTGAACAGCAGCTTGTTCGCCGAGCCGGTGCCCGGGCTGGTGATCTTGTCGGCGGTGGCGGCGGCGACGATCGCCGCGTTCACGGTCGGCGGGGTCGCGGCCGGGTTGGTCGCCAGGTACAGCGCGGCGGCGCCCGCCACGTGCGGCGACGCCATCGACGTTCCGCTGATCGTGTTGGTGGAGGTGTCGTTGGTCATCCACGCCGACGTGATGTTCTGGCCGGGCGCGAACAGGTCGGTGCAGGTGCCGAAGTTCGAGAACGAGGCGCGCGCGTCGGTGTTCGTGGACGCGTTCACGCTCAGCGCCTCGGCGACCCGCGCCGGGGAGTAGTTGCACGCGTTGGCGTTGGAGTTGCCCGACGCGACCGCGTACGTGACGCCCGAGGCGATGGAGTTGCGCACCGCGGTGTCCAGGGCGGTGTCGACGCCGCCGCCGAGCGACATGTTCGCGACCGCGGGCTTGACGGCGTTCTGGGTGACCCAGTTGACGCCGTTCACGACGCCCGCCGTGGTGCCGGAGCCGGCGCAGTTGAGCACCTTGACCGCGATCAGCTGCACGCCCTTGGCGACGCCGTGCGCGGTGCCGCCGACGGTGCCGGCGACGTGCGTGCCGTGGCCGTTGCAGTCGGTGTTGTTCGTGTCGACGGTGTTGGTGCCCCAGGTCGCCCGGCCGCCGAAGTCGGTGTGGGTCGTCCGGATGCCGGTGTCGATGATGTACGCCCGCACGTTGCTCGCGGTCGTGGAGTAGTTGTAGGCGTTGTCCAGCGGCAGGTTGCGCTGGTCGATGCGGTCGATGCCCCAGGACGGCGGGTTCGGCTGCACCGCGTCGATCGAGATCGGCAGGTCGGCCTGCACGAACGCCACCCGCGGGTCGGCGGCCAGGCGCCTGGCCTGTGCCGCGGACATGGTGGCGTGGAAGCCGTTGAGCGCGTGCTGCCAGGCCACGCGGACCTGGCCGCCGTACTTGTCGACCAGCGCGGACGCGGTCGACGCGGACGCGGACCTCGCCGACATCGAGTCGTTGAGGGCCACGACGTAGGAGCCGGGGACGGCGTCGGCGCGCTCCGCGCCGAGCACGTTGCCCTCGGCCGCCGCCACTCCGACGTTCGAGAAGGCCAGCGCGGCGGCCGACACGGCGGCCAGGCCGAGCACGGCCAGTCTTCTGGTGGTACGGGCGTCTCCCATGGAGAGGTTCTCCCTTTTGGGCAGGGCTGCGCGGCCGTGCCGGGCGGGTGCGCCGGTCGGCCGTGCGATGCAGGGGATGGGACGTCCGCGCGAACGGGGTGGAGCGACCTGGTCACTTGAATGGTCGGGACAAAACCGGTCGCTCGTTAGCGCCGATAGTCGTAACTACGTCGAATCGGGACCGATCAGGACGGCTCGGGGGACCGGTCGGCCGAGTCCGGTGCGCCCAGTCGCTCGTCCCGGTACGCCCGCCAGTGCTTGAGCATGTTCGGCAGCTCGGCGTGGAAGAACTCGAAGAACATGAGGGTCTCGGCGATCCGCTTGCCCGCGGGCGTGCCGGGGCCGAGCGCGCTGACGCCTTCCTTGAGCGGTCCGGTCATGCGGCGGAGCATCTCGTCACGGCGGAACAGCGCCTCGTACCAGAGGTCGTCGAGCACGCGGTAGATGTCGCGGCGCGTGCCCGTCTCCCGCTCCCGGCTCACCAGGCCGACCTGGGTGAGGTACCGGACCGCGCCGGAGATGGCGGCGGGGGAGACGCGCAGCAGCTCGGCCAGCTCGGCGGAGGTCATCTCGCCGGAGTCGGTGGCCAGCAGCGCGACGAACACCCGGGCGGGCATCCTGGCCATACCGGACTCGGTGAACACCGAGGAGAAGCGCTCGATGAAGCGCAGCACGGCCTGATCGTCACGCTCGTCCACCTGTGTCACCGCCGGATCATCCCTTCGAGGTCCACTGACCGGGGGGCAGTTTATACGCTTCCTTAACTTCATGACTTTGTGAAATCACTGTAACTTACCGGGCATGACTGCTGCGATATCCGTGTCGGGCCTGGTCAAGACCTTCGGCCCGACGCGTGCACTGGACGGCCTCGACCTCGCCGTCCGCGAGGGGGAGGTGCACGGCTTCCTCGGCCCCAACGGGTCGGGCAAGTCAACCACCATCCGGGTCCTGTTGGGCCTGCTGCGCGCCGACGCGGGCTCCGCGTCGCTGCTGGGTGGCGACCCGTGGCGCGACACCGCCGAGCTGCACCGCAGGCTGGCCTACGTGCCCGGCGACGTGAGCCTGTGGCCGAACCTGACCGGCGGCGAGGTGATCGACCTGCTGGGCAGGCTGCGCGGCGGGCTGAACGAGAAGCGCCGCGCCGAGCTGCTGGAGCGCTTCGAGCTGGACCCGCGCAAGAAGGGCCGCACCTACTCCAAGGGCAACCGGCAGAAGGTGGCCCTGGTCGCGGCGCTGGCCTCCGACGTGGAGCTGCTGATCCTCGACGAGCCGACCTCCGGGCTCGACCCGCTGATGGAGGCCGTGTTCCAGGAGGCGGTGAACGAGCTGCGCGGTGAGCGGACCGTGCTGCTGTCCAGCCACATCCTGGCCGAGGTCGAGGCGTTGTGCGACCGGGTCAGCATCATCCGCAACGGCCGCACGGTCGAGACCGGCACGTTGGCCGACCTGCGCCACCTCACCCGCACCAGCGTGTCCGCCGAGCTGGTCGGCGCGCCGTCCGGGCTGGCCGGACTGCCCGGCGTGCACGACCTGGCGGTCGAGGGGAACCGGGTGCGGTTCGAGGTCGACACCGACCACCTGGACACGGCGCTGCGCGCGTTGGTCGGCAGCGGTGTCCGCGCGTTGACCAGCCAGCCGCCCACGCTGGAGGAGCTGTTCCTGCGCCACTACGAGGACGAGCTGCCCGCCGGCGCGACCGAAGGGGCGATGTCGTCGTGACCGGCCTCGGCTCGCTGGTGCGCCTGGCGCTGCGCCGCGACCGGCTGCTGCTGGCCGTGTGGGTCGTCGGCCTGGTCGGCATCACGCTGTCCACCGCGTCGACCGTCGGCGAGCTGTACGGCTCGCCCGAGTCCCGGCAGCAGTTGGGCGCGACGGCGGGCAGCAACCCGGCCTTCCTGGCCATGCTCGGCCCCCTGCACGACGCGTCGACCACCGGTGGCGTGCTGGCCTGGCGGTGGGGCGTGTTCGGCGCGCTGCTGGTCGGCCTGATGTGCATGTTCCTGGTCACCCGGCACACCAGGGCGGAGGAGGAGACGGGCCGGCTGGAGCTGATCGGCTCGGCCGTCGTCGCCCGGCACGCGCCGCTGGCCGCCGCCGTGGTGGTGGCGCTGTCGGCGAGCACGGTGATCGGCCTGCTCGTCGCGCTCGGCCTGACCGGTCTCGGCGAGTCGGCGTCCGGCTCGTTCGCGCTCGGCCTCGCGTTCGCGTCCGTCGGCTGGGTGTTCACCGGTGTCGGCGCGGTCGGCGCGCAGCTGTCGGAGAGCGCGCGCACGGCCAACTCGATCTCCGGCGCCGTGCTCGGCGTCGCCTACCTGCTGCGCGCGGTCGGCGACGCGGCGGGCGACGAGGGTCCGACGTGGCTGACCTGGCTGTCGCCGCTGGGGTGGCTGGAGCAGACCAGGGCGTTCGCGGGCGACCGGTTCTGGGTGCTGCTGCTGCCGGTGGCGTTGTTCGCGGTGCTGGTCGTGGCGGCGTCGGTCCTGGTGGCCAAGCGGGACCTCGGCGGCGGCCTGGTGCCGACCCGGCTCGGCCCGGCCCGCGCGCCCCGTTCGCTGGGCAGCGCGTTCGGCCTGGCCTGGCGGTTGCAGCGGGGCATGCTGATCGGCTGGACGCTGAGCCTGTTCGTGCTCGGCGCCGTCTACGGGTCGGTCGCGCGCGGCGTCGAGCAGATGCTGGAGGCCAACCCGGCGTTGCAGAAGATCATCGCGCAGATGGGCGGCGCGGGCGCGATCGTGGACGTCTACCTGGCGTCGATCGTCGGCATCATCGCCCTGTTCAGCGCCATCTACGTGGTGCAGTCGACGTTGCGGCTGCGCACCGAGGAGACCGAGTTCCGCGCGGAGCCGGTGCTGGCCACGCCGGTCAGCCGGTTCGCGTGGGTGGGCAGCCACGTGCTGTTCGCCACCGTGGGCACGGCCGTCGTGCTGGCCGCCGCGGGCCTCGGCGCCGGTCTGGTGCACGGCGTGCGGGTCGGTGACGTCGGCGGGCAGGTCGCGCGGCTGGTAGGCGCCGCGCTGACGCACGTGCCGGCGGTGTGGGTGGTCGCGGGCCTCGCGCTGGCGCTGTTCGCGCTGGTGCCGAAGCTGGCGTCGGCGAGCTGGGCGGTGATCGTGGTGTTCCTGGTGCTCGGCCAGCTCGGGCCGCTGCTCCAGCTCGACCAGTGGGCGATGGACCTCTCGCCGTTCACGCACATCCCGAAGGTGCCGGGCGCGGACGTGACCGCGGCCCCGCTGCTGTGGTTGACGCTGGTCGCGGCGGCGTTGACGGCGCTCGGGTTCGCCGCGTTCCGACGGAGGGACGTCGGCTGAATATCTGAAAGAGGTCTTTCGAAAGAATGCTTTCAGGTCTACCGTCGGGGCCATGGACCTCCCAGGGCCCCGACGGGTCACCGATGTCGACGCGCTGAAGGCGCTGGCGCACCCGCTGCGCGTGTCGTTGCTGAACCACCTGCTCGCGGTCGGTCCCCGCACGGCGAGCGAGTGCGCCGAGGCGGTCGGCTCGACCGCCTCCAACTGCAGCTGGCACCTGCGGCAGCTGGCGAAGTCCGGTTTCGTCGAACGCGTCGAGGCCGGTGACGGGCGGGAACGGCCGTGGCGGGCCACCTCGGTGGGCTACGACGTCGGCGCGTTCGACGACGACCCGGAGGTGCGCACCCAGCAGGACGCGCTGCTCGCGTTGGGGCTCAACGAGGACAACCGGCTGGTGCGGCGGTTCCTGGACCGGCAGCACGAGCTGCCGCCCGAGTGGCTGGCGGCCTCCGCGATGCACGGCTACACGGTCAACGTGACCGCCGAGGAGCTGTCCGGCCTGCTCGGCATGATCGACGACATCCTGCGGCCGTACCTGGTGCCGGTGCGCCAGGACGTGCCCGAGGGCGCGCTGCCCGCGCACGTCGGGATCCGGGCGTTCCCGCGGTGACCGGGCCGCTGGGCGTGCCCGCGTTCCGCCGGTTGTGGATCGCCGGGTTCGTCTCCGAGATCGGCGACTGGGTGCTGCTGGTCGCGCTGCCGGTGTACGTGTACCAGCGCACCGGCTCGGCGGCGGCGACCGCGACCACGTTCGTGGTGGCGTTGCTGCCGAGCCTCGCGCTGTCGCCGCTGGCCGGCGTGCTGGCCGACCGCTGGGACCGGCGGAAGCTGATGCTGCTGGTCAGCCTCGCGCAGGCGGTCACCCTGCTGCCGCTGCTCACCGGCGACCTGGTGCTGGTGAACGTGGTGACGGCCGTGCAGGCCGGGCTGGCGGCGTTGTTCGAACCGGCCAAGAACGCGCTGCTGCCGACGTTGGTGCCGCGCGACCAGGTGCCGGCGGCCAACGGGCTGGTCGGGCTGAACGCCAACCTGGCCCGGCTGGTCGGCGCGTCGCTGGGCGGCCTGCTCCTCGGCTACACCGGGCTGCCGGGCGTGGTGTTGGCGGACGTGGTGTCGTTCCTGCTCGCGGCGGCGCTGCTGGCGACGCTCGGCACGGCGGACCCGGCGCGTGAGGCGGGGAAACCCGCGTGGCGGGCCTGGCTGGACGGCCTGCGCGAGATCCGCGGGCCGTTGCGGCCGATGGTGGCCGTGGTCGGGTTGATGGCCACCGGCCAGGGCCTGTTCGTGGTGCTGTTCGTGGTGTTCGTGACCGAACGGCTCGGCGGCGGCGCGGCCGAGGTGGGGCTGCTGCGCGGCGTCCAGGCGATCGGCGGTCTGCTCGGCGGTCTGCTGGTCGGCCTGCTGGCGCGTCGGCTCGCGCCCGGCAGGCTCCTGGGCGTGTCGCTGGTCGGCTTCGCCGTGGTCGCCGCGCTCGGCTGGAACGGGCCGCACGTGACCACCGCGCTGGTGTTCTACCTGGCCGCGTTCGTCGTGGTGGGCGTGCCGGGCGTGATCGCGGGCGCCGGGATGATGTCGGTGCTCCAGCTGCACGCGTCCGACGAGGTCCGCGGCCGGGTGATGGCGACGTTCGTCAGCCTCTACGACGGAGGTCAGGCGCTCGGCATGGTGCTCGCGGGCACCCTCACGCCTGTGCTTGGTCTGCCCGTGCTGCTCAACGCCCAGGCCGCGTTCTACCTGGCGGCCGGTGTGCTGGCGCTGGTCACGCTGGATCGCGTGAACGGCGGCGGTGCAGCAGCACAGGCGGCACGGCCAGCACCAACCCGGCCGGGACGAGGAACGCGCTGACCGGGTCGGCGTGGTACAGCGGCACGAACGCCACCGGCGACAGCGCGCCACCCAGGAACCGCAGCGACTGCACCACCGACACCGACCCACCCCGGTTCGCCTCGTCCGAGGACAGCACGAGCGCGTTCAGCCCGACGATCACCGCCTGGCTGAACGCGCCCGCCGCCGCCCACAACACCCCCACCGCGACCACCGACGGCAGCACGCCGACACCGACCAGCAGCACCCCGCCGACCGCCGCGCCGGACACCGCCCACCGCCGTGCGCCGAACCGGTCGATCGCCCACCCGGTCACCCGTGCGGTGAAGATCCCGACCAGCCCGAACCCGGTCAGCACCAGCCCCCGCTGCCCCGCGCTCAACCCGAACGAGTCACCCAGCCGCAGGGCGACCAGGAACGACACCCCGCCCAGGCACCCCCAGGCCACGAACCCGACCGCGGCCAGCCGCAACGTCCGGGGCCGCCATGCGCTGCGCAGCCGCGGCCGCTCGCCGTCGCGCGGCAGGTCGGCGGGCAACCCGACCACCGCCAACGCGCCCGCCACCACCGCCGCGCCGACGAACGCCCACCGCCACGACGCCTCCGCCGCCAGCCCGCCCAACAACGGCGCCGACGTCTGCCCGGCGGCCTGCATGGACGCGAACACGCCGAGCGCCCGCCCCAACCGGGCCTTCGGCGCCACCGCCGCGATCGCCGCCAACAGCAGGGGAGTGGTGAACGCGTTCGCCGCCCCCTGCACGGCCCGTCCGCCCAGCAACACGGGAAACGACCACGACACCGCGCACAAGACGGACGACAGGACGTAGACGGCGTAGGCGATCCGCACCGTCCGCCGGGCACCCCACCGTTCACCCAACGTGCCGGAGACGAGCATGAGCAACGCGAACGGCACGAGGTACCCGGTCAACGTCGCCGCCGCCGTCCCGGCCGAAATCCCGAAATCTCCCCCGACCTCGGGCAGCACGGACGCCGTCATGGCACCGCCGAAGGGCCCCAGGAACCCACCCGCGTACAACGCCGCCAGCCGACCACGCGACCGGAGCCGCGCGGTCCGGCCGAGTCGGGTCACATCCCGGTCGGCCCGCGACCCGGCCCCCGGCCGCGCCGCCGCAGGTAGCGCTCGAACTCGGCGGCGATCGCGTCACCGCTGGCCTCGGTGATCTGGATCTCCGCGTCCCCGCGCTCCTCCAGCGCCCGCACGTAGTTGCGCACGTCCTCGTCCTCGTCGGCCATCTCGCTGACCGTGCGCTCCCACTCCTCGGCCTGCTCGGGCAGCGCGCCGAGCGGCACCTCGACGTCCAGCACCTCCTCCACCCGGTGCAGCAGGGCGAGCGTCGCCTTCGGCGAGGGCGGCTGGGAGACGTAGTGCGGCACCGCCGCCCAGAACGAGATCGCGGGCACGCCCGCCTGCACGCACAGGTCCTGGAACACGCCGACGATCCCGGTCGGCCCCTCGTACCGGGACCGCTCCAGCCCGTACTTCGCCGCCGCCGCCTCGTCGTACGCCGTCCCCGTCACGGGCACCGGCCGGGTGTGCGGGGTGTCCATCAGCAGCGCGCCCAGCGTGACCACGGTGGTCACGCCCAAGTCCTCGATGTGGCCCAGCAGCTCGGCGGCGAACTTCCGCCACCGCATGTTCGGCTCGATCCCGTGCACCAGCACCACGTCGGTGGACGACCCGGGCGGGCGGCAGACCGACAGGCGGGTCGTCGGGAATTCCACCCTTCGGGTGACGCCGTCCACCAGGCGGACCGTGGGGCGAGTCACCTGGAAGTCGTAGTAGTCGTCCGGATCGATCTCCGCCAACGGCGTCGCGTCCCACGTGAGCTGCAGGTGTTCGATCGCCGTACTGGCGGCGTCTCCTGCATCGTTCCAACCCTCGAACGCGCAAACCATGATCGGATTGGTGAGCGGTTTGCTGGGGTCGAAGGGGGTCTGGGCGGCCTGGTCCGGATCGGTCACGCGGCCAGACTACGACCACCGCCGCACACCCGACGCCGTAGGCTTGGCGCATGTCGGATCGTGTCACGCCGCCTCGCGCGGGCGCGCTCGCCGACCGCCTCCCCGTTGCCGCCGGCGCGATGGCCGCCAGGCTCCGGTCCGCCGACCAGCCCCTCGGAGATTTCGCAGGTCACGAGGGTTGCCACGAGAGCCGGAACGTGATCGGGCCCGGCGTCGTGCGCCAGGTTCGCCGCGGCTCCCGCGAAGTCGGCGCGCACGCTGTCGAGACCAACACCTTCGGGGTCGATCGCGCCGACCCGGTCGAGCGCGGCAAGGCGGAGAAGATCTTCGGATTGTCACGTCGGGGTGCCGAACTCGCACGTGAAGCCGCCGACGACGATCACGGCAGGTCGTGGCCGGCTCGGTCGGGCCCGGTACCGAGCCACCCGCCTGCGATCACGCTCCGTACTCTTCACTTCGAAGCATTTACGTCGAACGGGTGAATGGAGAACCACGTGGGTGAGCCCGCGGCCGTCCTGTGGGACATGGACGGCACCCTGCTCGACTCGGAGAAGCTGTGGGACATCCCGCTCTACGAGTTCGTCGAGAAGCTGGGCGGCACGCTGTCGATCGAGACCAGGCAGGCGATGGTCGGGTCGAGCGTGCGCCGGACGATGGCGATGCTGTTCGCGGAGGTGGGCGTCGAGCAGCCGACCGAGGAGGACCTCGCCGACGGCGCGGCCTGGATCATGAGGCGCACCGAGGAGGTGTTCCGCGCCGGGCTGCCGTGGCGGCCCGGCGCGCGCGAGGCGTTGCGCGAGATCCGCGGCTCGGGTGTGCCGATGGCGCTGGTGACGTCGACCGAGCGGCAGTTGACCGAGGTCGCGCTGGACACCATCGGGCGGGACCTGTTCGACGTCACGGTGTGCGGCGACGAGGTGGACCGCCGCAACAAGCCGCTGCCCGACCCCTACCTGAAGGCCGCACGGCTGCTCGGCGTCGACCCGGCCCGGTGCGTCGCGATCGAGGACTCGCCGACCGGCGTCGCCTCCGCCGTGGCCGCCGGCTGCACGGTCCTGGTCGTGCCGTGCGACGTGCCGGTGGAGCCGGGCGAGCGCCGCGTGTTCCGCGAGTCCCTGGTCGGGGTGGAACTGGCGACGCTCGCCCTGCTCCTAGACCGCTGACACCGGCGCCCGCCGCGTCGCCGGGTCGACCAGCAGGCCGAACACGACGCCGAGACCCAGTCACAGCGTGGCCGTCTCGGCGAGCGAGGCCAACCGGAACTCCCACAGCACGCTGCCCGGCAGGTCGGACGGCACGGCGTCCGGCGTCGCCGGGAACGCGACCAGCAGCACGACCACCACGGCCGACGCCACGGCGGTGGCGCGGACCGGCGGCGACAGCCGGCCCAACCGGGAGGCTCGCCCCGAACGCGACCAGCAGCCCGGCCGCGATCAGCCCCAGGTAGAGCACCGTGCGGTACTCCACCGTGTCCGCGTCACCCACCCCCGGCGGGTTGGCCGGGTACTTCACCGCGGGCAGCAGCGCCGCCGCGCCGAACGCCGCCGCCGACAGCGACACCGCCCGGATCGGCGCCTCGACCACCAGCACGCCGACCAGGCCCGCGAGCAGCCCCGTCACCGCGCCCGCGCCGACACCGCGCAGCACCAGACCCCTGTACGTCGGCATGTCGGCCCGGCCTGGTGGCACGGGACGCCGAGCGCGTGGCGCCCGTCGTGGAAGAACTCGTGCACGGTCTCGGCGGGTTGGCTCCCCGGTCACAGTGGCGAGGACCGCGCCGGATTCACACCGGCTTCCCGTCCACTGCGGCGCTGCGACCGCAGAGGCGGATCGAGGGCGGGCACAACCGACCAGACGAGTTGTCGTTCGTCACGTCCGGCGCGGCGGCAGCGGGCAGTCACCGCACGTGCCGCCGCCGTCGAGCCGGTAGTACAGGCAGCAGCTGCGCCGCCGGAACACCACTTCGCCGGGGAACGGGATGAAGTCGCCGGTGTCCTTGAGCGGCGGGTCGGCGAACAGCTCGTCGGCCAACGCGAGGCAGTCGACGCCGCCGCGGCTGATCGTGCGCAGCGCGCCCGCCGCGGACGACCCCGCGTTGCCCCACAGCAGGCCGCGGGCCACCGGCGTGACCGCGTGCACCGCCTCCACCGCGGGCGCCAGCGACTCGGCGATGCCGACGCCGGCGACCGGTTCCTTGAGCCGGACCTGGAGGCCTTCCGGGCCGTACCGCCACCACAGGTTCGCGGGCCGGATGTCGGGCGCGACCCCGTCGACCGCGCGTGCGGCGACGACCGGGCTCACCAGCCGTGCCGTGTAGCCGAGGAAGAACAGCGACGCGGCGACCCGCCGTTCCCCCGTGCGGTACCGGGTGGAGATCCGGTCGAGGGCGTCGGGCAGTGCGGGGCCGTGCGACAGGGCCTCGCCGTCGTGCCAGCTGTCGTCGGGCCGGCCGACGTCCAGGGCGAAGAACGGGCTGAGGCCGCGGATCTGCCGCAGGGTGGCCAGGACTCGGGCGAACTCGGACACGTGACCTAGTCTGCCGCCGTGGACGCACTGGGGTTGGGACTGACCCTCGGTCTGGTCGCCGGCATCAGCCCCGGCCCGCTGTTGGTGCTGGTCGTGACGGCAGCCCTGCGGTCGGGCTGGAAAGCGGGCGCCCTGACCGCCTGCGCCCCGCTGCTGTCCGACGCCGCGGTGGTCGCGGTGACCCTGCTCCTGCTGGACCGCCTGCCCGGACGTGCGCTGGGCGTGCTCGGCGTCGTCGGCGCGGTGTTCGTGGTGTGGACCGGCGTGCAGACCGTCCGGGACGCCCGAGCCGCGTCGCTGACCGAGCACTCCCCGCCGCCCGAGCACCCGCCGCCGCCCGAACCCCATGCTTCGCAGCCGTCCCCGCCCAGGGGAACCCTGAACTCGATTCTACCGGCGAGGTCCGACAATTCCGGTCCACCGACGAGGTCCGACAATTCCGGGGCCCTGCGCCGGGCCGTGCTGGTGAACCTGCTCAGCCCGCACCCGTGGATCGCGTGGGCGACCGCGCTCGGCCCCCTCACCATCACCACCTGGCGCGCGTCGGCGTTCGCGGGCGCCGGGCTGCTGATCGGGTTCTACCTCACCCTCGTCGGCGGCAAGGTCGTGATCGCCCTGCTCGTCGCCCGCGGCCGCCACCGGCTCGGCGACACCGGCTACCGCCGCGCCCTCACCGCCGCCGGCGTGCTGCTCGTGCTCGCGGGCGTCGCGATGGGCGTCGAGTTCGCGACCCTCTGAAGCGAATTCGGCTGACGCGACCCAAGCACCCGAGCTATGCATGTCGCCGTGCCCATGACCGACGAAACGTTCCTCGACCACGTCGCCGACCGGTTGGCGGACCTGCCCGGAGTGCACGCGGTCGCCCTCGGCGGGTCGCGCGCCCAAGGCACCCACACCCCGGACAGCGACTGGGACCTGGCCGTCTACTACCGGCACCACTTCGACCCCGCCGACCTGCGCGCGATCGGCTGGGAGGGCGAGGTCGGCGGGTGGGGTGGCGGCGTCTTCAACGGCGGCGCCTGGCTCACCGTCGACGGCCGCCGGGTCGACGTCCACTACCGCGACCTCGACGTCGTCGAGCACGAACTCGCCGAGGCCGAGCAGGGCCGCTTCCGCTGGGAGCCGCTGATGTTCCACCTCGCCGGCATCCCCAGCTACCTGGTCGTCGGCGAACTCGCGCGGAACACGGTGCTGCGCGGCACGTTGCCCCGACCCGCCTACCCGGAGGCGTTGCGCGCGGCGGCGCCGTCCGCGTGGCGTGGCAGGGCGGCGGCGACCCTGGACTACGCCCTCACCGCGCACGCGCCGAGCGGACGGCCGGCCGAGGTCGCGGCCACGCTGGTCACCGCCGCGCTCCAGACCGCCCACGCGGTGCTCGCCGCACGAGGTCAGTGGACGACGAACGAGAAGCGGCTGCTGGCGGACGCGGGGCTGCGCGGTGTGGACGCCATCGTGACGGGACTGCGGCCCGAACCCGACGCGTTGGCGCGGGCGATCGCCGAGGCGCGGGACCTGTTCCGGGCCGCCACCTGACCTACGCCAGGTAGAACGTCATCAGGTCACCGCGCACCGGCGGGAACAGGGCGTGCATCAGCTCGGCGTTCGGGCCCGGGTACACGTCCGGGAACCGCGCGGTCAGGCCCTGGAGCCCGTGCGGGCCGAACAGCAGCGACGCCAGCAGGTCCGGCGCCACGCCCGCGCCACCCGCCGCGCCCGGCGCCTGCATCCGACCACCCGCCACCACCGGCCCCACCTCGCCCGCCTTGAACGGCAGCCGCACGTGCGACCGGTAGAACGAGACGACCGCCTCGCCCTCCTGATCGGCGAACCCGGCCTCCGCCAACCGCCGCCCGAACACCGGCCGCAACTGCTCCAGCAGCGCGACCGGGTCGCCGATCCGCACGTAGTACGAGTTCGCCTCCTCCGCCGCGGGCCCGAGGAACGGCTCCAGCGCCTCACCCGCCACCGACCCCGGCCGCTCGGTCACCTCGTCGGCCCCGGTCAACGCGAGCAGGGCGTGCGCCGCCGCCTCGTCCACGGCCGCCACCTCGCACAGCCGCCCGCCGTCCTCCGGCGGGGTGGCGCGACCCGTGGCCACCGGCACGCCGTCGCGCTCCACCAGCCACTCCGTGCTGCCGTCCCGCGCCACCAGCCACCGCCACAGCCCGGGGGAGTGCGGCATCCGCAGGTCGGCCCGCGCCTGCTCGGCGTCCTGGAGCCGGACCATCGCCGGGATGTCCTCGACACCGGCCTCGCGCAGCGTGTGCCCGCCGACGTCGGGACGCTCCGTCACCGGTCGGGTGGCCGAGATCGGGATCGCGTACGTGTAGCCGAACTGGCGGTAGAAGTACGGGATGCCGAGCATCACGTTCACGAGTTGGCCGCGCGCGGCGGACCGTTCGTGCGCCCACCCCATCAACGCGCGCACCAGCCCGCGGCCCTCGTAGGCGCGGTCGGTCGCGACCAGCTCGACCTGGCCCGCCGGGATCTCCACCCCGCCGAGCACCAGCGTCTCGTCCAGCAGGGTCGCGGTGGACACCACCTTGTCGCCGTCCACGACGACCGCGCACGCGTCCCAGCCCGCGTCCGGGTCCTCGACGACCAGGCGGTGGTCGACGGCGTCCACCGGCTCGCCGCGGTCGACCAGCAGCGCCCCGATCTGGTCGAGGTCGTCCGGGCGAGCGGTCCGCAGCACCAACCCATCGGTCATCCGTGCAGTGTGTGCGGTGTGTCCGAAATCGCGCCAACGGATTTTTCGGTGGCGGTTCCCCGACCGCCGACGCAGAATCCGCGCCATGCCCTGGCTCCCCGCTGACTTCGCCCACCCGACCCACGTCCCGCTCGACGCCGACCACCACCTGCGGCCCATCCGCGAGTCCGATGTGGACATCGACTACCCCGCCGTGATGGGTTCGCAGGCGCGGCTGTGGTCGCTCTACGGCGAGAAGTGGGGCTGGCCGCCCGCCGACATGACCCACGAGCACGACCGCGTCGACCTCGCCCGGCACGAACGGGAGCAGGACGCGCACGAGTCGTTCAACTACGCCCTCTTCAACGCCGACGAGACCGAGCTGTACGGCTGCGTCTACATCGACCCCGTCGAGGACCCCGCGCGTGACGACGACGCGCAGATCTCCTGGTGGGTCGTGGACGAGCGCGTGGGCACCGACCTGGAGCGCGCGCTGGACGCGTTCGTGCCGGAGTGGATCGCCGGGACGTGGCCCTTCACCAGCCCGCACTACGGGATCTAGCGTTCGCGGGTCCTGGGTGCCTGCGGCCGTTCGGGGGATGGGAGGATCAGACCCCGTGAAGACCTTCGACGAGCTGTTCGCCGAGCTGAGCGAACGCGCACGCACCCGCCCTGAGGGCTCCGCCACCGCCGCGGCTCTGGAGGCCGGGGTGCATGCGCAGGGCAAGAAGGTGCTGGAGGAGGCGGGCGAGGTCTGGATCGCCGCGGAGCACGAGTCCGACGAGCGCCTGGCCGAAGAGGTCTCCCAGCTGCTGTACCGCGTGCAGGTGCTCATGCTCGGCCGCGGTCTCACCCTCGAAGACGTCTACAAGCACCTGTGATCCTGGAAGTCGCGACGCTCGACGTCCGCCCCGGCCTGGAGGCGGACTTCGAGCGGGCGTTCGACCAGGCGCGCGAGGTCATCGCGCGGTCGCCCGGGTTCGTCTCGCTGGACCTGCGGCGGTCGGTCGAGCAGCCGTCCCGGTACCTGCTGCTCGTGGGGTGGGAACGGCTGGAGGACCACACGGTCGGCTTCCGGCAGGGTCCGCTGTACCCGCGGTGGAAGGCGCTGCTGCACCACTTCTACGACCCGTTCCCGACCGTCGAGCACTACCGCGCGGTCTGACGGCGCAGCAGCTCGACCACCTGGTCGTCGGTGGTCTGGTCGAAGTGCCCGTAGAACCGGCCGACGGCCCGGAAATCCGTCCGCGGGTGCGGGCAGACCACCAGGTCGGCGTCCGCGCGCAGGGCGCGCACCGAGTCCGCCGCGCCCACCGGCACCGCGAGCACCAGGCGGCGCGGGTCCTGCCCGCGGGCTTCGCGCAGCGCGGCACGGGCCGTGACGCCGGTGGCCAGGCCGTCGTCCACGACCAGCACGTCACGGCCTTCGAGCCGCACCGGGCCGTCGCGGTACAGCTCCAGCCGCCGTCGGGCCTCCCGCCGTTCGGCCTCGCACGTCTCGGTCAGGTCCTCGCGCGTGAGGCCGAGCACGCGCAGCGCCTCGTCGTCGAAGATCGGCTCGCCGTTCGCGGTGACCGCGCCGATGCCGTACTCGGGGTGGCCGGGCGCGCCGATCTTGCGGGCCACGGCCACGTCCAGCTCACCGCCCAGCGCCGAGGCGACCTCGAACGCCACCGGCACCCCGCCGCGGGCCAGGCCGAGCACCAGGGGATCGGTCCACGACTCGTCGGCCAGCGCCCGGGCGAGCACCCGGCCGGCGTCGAAGCGGTCCGCGAACCTCATGGACCCATGGTGCGCGCATCGCGCGCCGACTGCGACCGTCAGGCCTGGCGCTCCCGCACGAACAGCGACTGCGCGGTGCGCCCCACGGGCCCGTGCTCGTCGTGCAGCACGCTGCTCGCCACGCCCACACCCGACGGTCCGATCACGGTGCGCGCGTCCAGGGCGAACCACTCGCCGACCGGCTCGCGGTGCAGGTGCACGGTCAGGTCGGTGTTGATCGCGTACCAGGTGCGGATGTCCAGCCGGCTGGACACGCCGCTCGCCGAGTCGGCCACCGTGAACAGCCGTTGCGCCGTGCTCGGCTCCTCGCCGGCGACGACGCGCACGTGCGCCCGCGCCCACACCACCGCGTCACCGGGCGCGAAGATGCCGCCGCGGACCGAACGCCACTCCATCGCGGCCAGGTAGCCGCCCCGCCAGTGCTCCGGGACTGCCATCGGCTCGCACGCCGACGGCGGGACCAGGGGCTCGCCCGCGTCGGTGGCCACCGACGCCGTGTCGCCCGCCACGATCCGCCACGCGTTCGCCCGCAGCACCGGGCGGCCCTCGTGCGCCAACTCCGCCGACAGCAGCTCCACCGAACGCCCCGGCCGCACCACGGACGCGGTCACGGTCAGCTCCGCCACCGGCACCGGGCCGAGCACCTCGAACACCACCCGGGACAGCACCGCCTCCGGCCGCGGCGCGCACCGCTCCAACTCCCGCACCAGCAGCGCCGACGGCGGCCCCAGGTGCTGGCTGTCGTCGCCCCACGGACCGGTGGTGTGCCCGGTGGCGGCGAACCGGTCGGGGTCCAACTGCTCGTAGAACGCGTCCATCAACACCCCCGTCGGCGAGAACCCACTCGGTGTCAGTCGGCCCGGTCCAGCGCGGTCTCCACGCCGGCGTCCGGCTCCGGCCAGCCCGGGTACGGCGGCGGCGTGCCGTCGAACGCCGGGCACAGCGCCTTGTGGTCGCAGTAGTCGCACAGCCTGCCCGGGTTCGGCCGGAAGTCGCCGGACTTCGCCGCGCGCAGGATGGCGTCCCAGATCGCCTCCAGCGTCCGCTCGAACCGGGTCAGCTCCGCCTCGTCCGGCTGGTAGGCCAACGCCTGCCGGTCGGCCAGGTACATCAGCCGCAGCTGGCGCGGCACCACGCCGCGCAGCCGCCACAGCACCAACGCGTAGAACTTCATCTGGAACAACGCCTTGGCCTCGCCGACCTCGCGCGGCGCGGCCCCCGTCTTGTAGTCGACCACCCGGATCTCGCCGGTCGGCGCCACGTCCACGCGGTCGATGTACCCGCGCAGCAGCACACCCGAGGGCAGCTCCCACTCCACCAGCAGCTCACGGGCGTCGGCGTCGAACCGGCGCGGGTCCTCCAACCCGAAGTAGCCGTCCAGCAGCTCCTCCGCCGACGCCAGCCACCGCTCCTGCTCGGGATCGCCCTCGGCGAACAGCTCGGCGAACTCGGGCCGCTCGGCCCGCACCCGCTCCCACGCCGGACCCACCAGCGCCCGCGCCTTCTCCGGCAGCCGTTCGTCGGCGGGCAGGCCGAACAGGTCCTCCAGCACCGCGTGCACCACCGTGCCGCGCACCTGCGCCCTGGTCGGCTTCTCGGGCAGCCGGTCGACGGCGCGGAAGCGGTAGAGCAGCGGGCACTGCTTGAAGTCGCCCGCTCGCGAGGGCGACAGCGCTGGCCTGCGAACAGGGCGCTCGGTGATCGTCGGCACTGCCATGGCCCAGAACCATAGGCCAACCCCCCGACAAGATCAGGTCCGAACCGCGCGGGCGCTACGCGGCGGCGTGCGCGTAGTCCGGCAGGTCGATCTTGTTCGTGATGTCCTTGCCGACCTTCAGCATCAGGTCGAGCAGGAACTTGTTGCCCAGGAGGCCGTTGCGCATGCGCAGGGCGAACCCGCTCGCCGGCGCCAGGAACTTCCCCGTCCGGTCACCACCCTTCTGGCACCGTCGGGCGTAGTCGCGCATCCGGTCCTCGTAACGCCGGAACGCCGTCGCGTGGTCGCCCTCGGCCGTGGCCAGCTCGCCCGCGAGCACGTAAGCGCCGACCACGGCGGTGCCCGCGCCCATCCCGCCGATGGTGGCGCCGCAGGCCGCGTCCCCGACCAGCGCGACCCGGCCCCGTGACCACGGTCGGACGTCCGCCCGGCTGATCGAGTCGAAGTACAGCTCCGTCGTGTGCTCCAACGACGCCAGCAACCGGGGCGTCCGCCACCCCATCCCGCGGAACGCGTCGACCAGCAGCCCGCGCTGCTGGGCCACGTCGTGCCGGTCGTACTCCAGGCGCGGCGACTTGAACGCCACGAACGCGCCCGGCCGGTCCGGGCCGCCGCCGGTGGACACCAGCCGTCCCGGCACGTTGTAGCTCACCGACCCGGCCGGGACGTCGACGTCGGCGGGCAGGTCCCAGCTCGCCACGTAGTAGCCGAGGTGGCTGACGAACCGCTCCTCCGGCCCGAAGGCCAGCGCGCGGACCCGCGAGTGGATCCCGTCGGCCCCGATGACCAGGTCGAACGTGCGCCGCGCCCCGGACGCGAACGTCACGTCGACACCGTCGGGCGTCTCGGTCAACCCGGTGATCGAGTCGCCGAAGACGTAGTCCACCTGCCCTCTGCCGTGCTCGTGGAGCACCCGCGAGAGGTCCGAGCGCAGCACCTCCACGTCGCCGCCCGCGAAGTCCGCCGGCAGGTGCAGCACGGTGCGGTCGTGCTCGTCGACGAACGTCATCGGGCTGCCGCCGGTCTGGACCTCGCGCAGCCGGTCCAGCACGCCCATCCGCTCCAGCACGGCGAGGTGCGTCTCGCCGCGGAAGTCCACCGCCGCCCCGCCGCCGCGCAGCGCGGGCGCGATCTCCACCACGGTCGTGTCGAAGCCGTAGCGCGCCAGCCAGTAGGCCAGCGCCGGCCCGGCGACGCTCGCGCCGGAGACCAGGACCTGCTTGTCCGCCATACCCGCCCCAAACTGTGTCCATCGGAAGCAATTCTATTTGTGTATGTTAGACACAGTTTCTTGGCGGTGGCAACACGGAGGTGGCGATGGACCTGACGGGCAGCCTCGACCTGCTGTGGGGCGACCGTCCCGGCCCGCGTCGCGGCCCCAAGCCGGCGCTCACCCACGACCTCATCGCCCGCACCGGCATCGCGATCGCGGACGCCGAAGGGCTCGCCGCCGTCTCGATGCAACGGGTCGCCGCGGACCTCGGCTTCACCAAGATGTCCCTGTACCGCTACGTGCCCGGCAAGTCCGAGCTGGTCGCGCTCATGGCCGACCTGGCGATGGGCACGCCGCCCGCCGACCCGGGCGGCGACGACCGGTGCGCACGACTCCGCGCGTGGGCGTTGGCGCTGCTGCCGGGCTTCGTGCGGCACCCGTGGGTGCTGGAGGCCACCACGGGCCCGCGCGTGGTCGGTCCGAACGAGCTGGCCTGGATGGAAGCCGCGCTGGCCGTGCTCGACGGCACCGGCCTGGGCGGCGCCGCGCGGATGGACGTGCTGGCCGTGCTCGCCGGGCACGTCCGCAACATCGCCCAGCAGGCGGCGACGACACCGGGTGGCGACACCGGCACGCAGTTCGGCGCGATCCTGGCCGAGGTGGTGCGCGAGCGGGGCGACCGGTTCCCCGCCGTGAAGGCCGCGTTGGCGGAGGCGGCCGAGGGCGGTGAGGACGAGGCCCTCGGCTTCGGGCTCGACCTCATCCTCGACGGCCTGCGCGCCCGGATCGGCGACCCGGGCCGGGCCGACCCCGCCTGACCTGACCTGATCCGGCCCGACACGGCCCTGATCCAACACAGTCCTGATACACCCGGCCGCCTAGGCTCTGCACGTGGCGACGACGGGGAGTTGGCGACGGCAGGTCGGCCGGGACGGCGGGCTGCCGCTGTTCCGCGCGGCCGGGATCCCGGTGCTGCTCGCGCCCTCGTGGTGGCTGGGCTCGGCGGCCATCGTGGTGCTCTACGCGCCGCTGGTCGGCCGCATCGCACCCGGCACGGGCGGCCTCACCGGCGTGCTCCTCGCCGCCACCTTCGCGATCTTCCTCGGCCTCTCGGTGCTGGCGCACGAACTCGGCCACAGCCTGGTCGCCCTGCGCCTCGGCCTGCCGGTGCGCCGGCTGCGCCTGTTCCTGCTCGGCGGCGTGTCCGAGGTGATGCGCACCCCGACCCGCCCCGGCCACGAGGGCGCGATCGCCGCCGCGGGCCCGATCGTCTCCATCATCCTGGCCGGCGCTTTCGCCCTGGCCGCGTCCGCCATCCCGTACCCCGACGCCGTCTGGCTGCTGATCGCCCAGACCGCGTTCGCCAACGCCGCCGTGGCGGTGTTCAACCTGCTCCCGGGCCTGCCGCTGGACGGCGGCCGGATCCTGCGCGCCGGCGTGTGGGCCGTCACGGGCCGCCGCGCGACGGGCACGAAGGCCGCCGTGATCGGCGGCGGCGTGGTGGCCGCGCTGCTCGTCGTCTGGGCGGTCTGGGGCGTGGTCGACGGCGCCGAGGACCGCTGGCTCCGCTTCGGCGTGTGCCTGCTGACCGCGTGGTTCGTGCTGGCCGGCGCGCGCGGCGAGTTCACCGCCGAACGCCGCAGCACCTGGCCGGACGGCCTCACGCTGGGCGAACTCGTCCGCCCCGTGCTCCAGCTGCCCGCCGAGAGCCCGGTGTCGGGCGCGCTCACCGCCTCCGCCGGCCGCGGCGTGGTCCTGGTCCGCGCGGACGGCGTCGCCGCCGGCCTGCTCGACCGCGAGATGGCGCGCCGCCTGGCCAGCACCTCGCCGCACGCGCCCGCCGAGCAGGCCGCCGTGCCGATCCGGCCGGAGACCGTGCTGCTGGAGAACGAGACCGGCGCCGAGGTCGTCGAACGCGTGCACGGCACCGCCGCCTGGGAGTACCTGGTCGTCGACCTCGAAGGACGGCCCGCGGGCGTGCTGCGCCGCGAAGACCTCAAGGCCGCGCTGGACCGCCGCTGACCTGGTCGTCGCCCTGGTCGTCGAGCAGACCGGCCTCCTGCGCGAGGATCGCCGCCTGCACCCGCGACCGCAGGTCCAGCTTCGTCAGCACCCGCGACACGTGCGTCTTCACCGTCGTCTCACCGATGTGCAGCCGTCGCCCGATCTGGTGATTCGACAGCCCTTCGCCGAGGCAGTGCAGCACCTCCACCTCACGCTCGGTCAACGCGTCCAACGCGGCCGGGCGTGCCTTCGGCGCGGTCGAGGCGAACTCCCGCATCACCCGCCGCGTCACGCTGGGCGCCAGCACGCCGTCACCGGCCGCCACCTGCCGCACCGCGTCCACCAGCGCGGACGACTCGACCGACTTCAGCAGGAACCCCGCCGCGCCCGCCCGGAGCGCCCCGCGCACGTACTCGTCCAGGTCGAACGTGGTCAGCACCAGCACCTCGCACACCCCGCTGAGCTGCCTGGTCGCCTCGATGCCGTCCACACCGGGCATCCGGATGTCCATCAGCACCACGTCCGGCGCCAGCCGCTCGGCCAGCCGCACGGCCTCCGCGCCGTCCGCCGCCTCGCCGACCACCTCGACGCCGTCCGCGTCGCCGAGGATCATCACCAGCCCGGCCCGGATCGCCGCGTGGTCGTCGGCCACCACCACCCGGATCACAGCGGGAACTCCGCCCGCACGACCCAGTCGCCGTCGTCGTCACGGCCCGCGGAGAACACCCCGCCGACCAGGTGGGCGCGTTCGGCCATGCTCACCAACCCCGTTCCCGTCCCCGTGCCGCGCGCGCCGTCGACCACGTCGTTCCGCACGACCACCACCAACCGCCTGACCTGCCGTTCGAGCACCACCGAGGTGCGCGCGCCCGGCGCGTGCTTCACCGCGTTGGTCAACGCCTCCTGCACGATCCGGTACGCCGCGACGTCCACGCCCACCGGCAGCTCGCCCACGTCACGCCCCGGCGGCTCGACCCGGAGCCCGGCCGCGGCGGCCGACTCGAGCAGCCTGCCCACGTCCGCCAGCCGCACCGCCACCGGCTCGTCCACCGGTTCGTCGGCCCGCAGCACGTCGATCATCGTCCGCATCTCGGCCAACGCCCGCACGCTGTTCTCGCGCACCGACTTGAGCACCGTGCGCGCGGTCTCCGGGTCGCCCGAGCGCAGCGACAGCACCGCCTCCGACTGGATCGCGATCGCGGACATGTGCCCGGCCACCACATCGTGCAGGTCACGGGCCATCCGGTTGCGCTCGGCGTTCACCGCGGCCCGTCGGTCCAGCTCGGCGATGTGGGCGACCTGCTCGGCGCTCTCCCGGTGCCGCCGCACGTTCGTCGCCCACCACACGGGCACCACGAGCAGCGAGAACACCTGCAACCCCGCGTAGAACGACTGCCGCCAGTCGCCCATCGCCGCGACCGCCGCCGTGATGCCGACCGTCGTCACCGCCACCACGCCCATGAGCACCCGGTGCAGCCCGCGCGGACCGTGCAGCGTGGCGACGAACAGCACGTCGATGCAGACCACCATCACCGGCGAGCTCAAGCCGAAGTGGATGTCCGCCGCCGTGGCCGCGCCGACCACGCACACCGCCGCCACCGGCGCCCGGTGGCGGAACACCTGACCCGCGCACGCCACCGCGAGGATCGCCACCCGCACGCCGATCGGCGTGGTGTCGTCCTGGTTGCCGGTCACCTCGTCCAGGCCGAGCCGGTGCGCCAGCAGCCCCAACGCGAAGAAAGCCACCGCGACCAGCACGTCGCGGCGTTTCGGGCGGAGCTCCACCCCGTCATCACAGCACAGGGCCGCGCGTGGGGCGTCCTACGAACTGATGACGCGAGGTCGGCCGGCCCGACGACGCGCACGGGCCCGCGCCCGCAGCAGGATGGCCGACGTGGTTGAACCGTTGGTCGTCCTCATCGTGGCGTGCGAGATCGGTTTCTGGGTGGTGCTGGGCGCGGGGCTGCTGGCCCGGTACGCGCTGCGGATGCGCAGGCTGGGCGCGGTGCTGCTGGCCTGCACACCCCTGGTCGACGTGGTGCTGCTCGTCGCGACCGTCTTCGACCTGCGGGCCGGGGGAGAGGCCACTTCCGTGCACGGCCTCGCCGCGATCTACCTGGGCGTGAGCGTGGCGTTCGGGCACACCATGCTGCGGTGGGCCGACCAGCGGGTCGCCCACCGGTTCGCCGGTGGCCCGCCGCCCGTGAAGCCGCCGCGGCACGGCACGGCGAAGGTCCGCCACGAGTGGCGCGAGTGGGGCAAGTTCGCGATCGCGTGGGCCATCGCGTGCTCGGTGATGCTGCTGCTCATGTTCGTCGTGGGCACGCCGGAGCGCACACAGGCGCTGTGGGGGCAGATGGGCAGCATGACGCTCGTCGGCGTGATCTGGCTGGTGGGCTGGCCCGTCTACCACACGGTCACCGAGTTGGGGAAAGGCCGGCTCCGGGAGGAGGCCGCCGACAAGGGCGAGTGACCGCGTGGCCGACGGCCGGCGGGCCGCTACGGGCCGTGTGCGGCCTCCGTGCGACCATCGTGCGCTGTTGACACGCGTTTAAGCAGGAGGTTCGCCGCGGTGAGCACCGCCAGTGGTCCGTTCCAGCCGGGTGACCGGGTGCAGTTGACCGACCCGAAGGGACGGCACTACACGATCGTGCTCGAACCGGGCAAGGAGTACCACACGCACCGCGGCGCGTTGTCGCACGACAAGCTGATCGGGCAGCCCGAGGGCTCCGTGGTCGTCTCGGTCGGCGGCACGTCGTTCCTGGCACTGCGGCCCCTGCTGTCGGACTACGTGCTGTCCATGCCGCGCGGCGCCCAGGTGATCTACCCCAAGGACGCCGCCCAGATCGTCATGTACGGCGACGTGTTCCCCGGCGCGCGGGTGCTGGAGGCCGGTGCCGGTTCGGGCGCGCTGACCTGCTCGTTGCTGCGCGCGGTCGGCGAGAAGGGCAGCGTGACGTCGTACGAGGTCCGCCAGGACCACGCCGACCACGCCATCCGCAACGTCGAGCAGTTCTTCGGCGAGCGGCCGGGCAACTGGTCGCTGACCGTGGCCGACGTGAACGAGCACGAGGGCGAGGTCGACCGGGTCGTCCTGGACATGCTCGCGCCGTGGGACGTGCTGCCCGCCGTGTCCCGCAACCTCATCCCGGGCGGCGTGCTCGTGGTGTACGTGGCGACCACGACGCAGCTGTCGAAGGTGACCGAGGCGATCCGCGAGCAGCAGCACTGGACCGAGCCGCACGCGTGGGAGACCCTCGTGCGGCCGTGGCACGTGGTGGGCCTGGCCGTGCGGCCGGAGCACCGGATGATCGGGCACACCGCGTTCCTGCTGACCACCCGCAGGCTCGCCGACGGCGTCACGCCGCCCCGGCCGCAGCGCAGGCCGTCCAAGGGCTGAGCCTTTCTGACCAGCCAAAACGGCCCTCGCACCAGGTGGTGCGCGGGCCGTTTCAGCACGGGGGGCTCAGTCGCAGGCGACCCAGCCGTCGTCCGTCTTCTTGAACGGGATCTTCGTCCCGCTCTTGTCCTTCATCAGGGCCTTCATGTCATCCGGCACGTTCGCGTACTTGATCGAGACAGAGGCCTCGGCCGTGGTGTCGGTCTTCTCCACCACGTTGTCGACGGCGAGGGTGATCGTGACGTTCTTCGCCGCGTCGATCGACTTCTGGGCCTCCTTCCGCGCTTCCGCGGGGAGCTTCTCGAGCTGCTTCTCGATCTCGGCGCTCATCGTCTCGGGGTCGTAGAGCTTCCGCATGTCGTCGATCTCGTCGTGGTGCTCGGCGCAGGTCAACGACCGGACCTTGTCGAAGTCCTTCGCGTTGATGGCCGCGGCGTAGCTGTCGGCGGCGTCCTTGGCCGTGCCGTTGCTGCCACCGCCCATCGTCGTGATGAGGACGACCACGACACCGATCACGACCAGGGCGCCGACGCCGCCCAGGATCCACGGCAACGGGCTCTTCTTCGGCGGCGTGCCGTAGGGGTCGCCGAAACCACCCGGTTGGCCGTAACCGGGCTGGTTGAACTGGCCGGGTTGGCCGTACGGCTGCTGGCCGGGGCCGGGCTGGCCTTGCTGGGGGTAGCCGCCGGGCGGCGTGCCGTAACCGGGCTGCTGCCCACCCTGTGGGAACCCCTGGGCAGGCGGCGGGTACCCGCCGGGCTGCTGGCCGTATCCCGGCTGCTGGCCGAATTGACCTGGTTGCTGGCCAAATTGACCCGGCTGCTGACCGTACGGACCCGGCTGCTGCGGCGGGACGGACATCACGTTCTCCTAGAACTTTCCGCTGGTGGCAGTGGACACTGCCCGGACCACTCACGTGGGACTAGTGCTGGACGCACGGTAGCGGGTGGGAGGTACCGGCTGACACCGGTTTGGAGCAGTTGATCCGGCCGAGCGGGCGGTTTGTGTCATCACACGACGCCCGGGAACCCGCTGGGTGGCGGCTTTTGTCGGTGATCGCCGGTACCGTTGTCGTACGAACACGGGAGGAGGGTGCCGACATGCAGCACGGTCATCCCGGCAGCCAGCCCGATGAGGGTGGCGAGCTGAACAAGGGCAATAACTCTGGTGAGCTGACAGCGCAGATCAGGTTCCTGGAGGACGAGATCGCGTTGCTGCGCCGCAAGTTGACGGAATCCCCACGACACGTCCGCCTGCTGGAGCAGCGGTTGGCGGAGGCGACGGAGCGCGTCAGCCAACTGACCGAGCGCAACACGAAGCTCATCGACACCCTTCGAGAAGCGCGGAGCCAGCTGCTCGCGCTGCGTGAGGAAGTGGACCGCCTCGCGCAGCCGCCCAGCGGTTACGGCGTGTTCCTGGCCAGCTTCGACGACGGCACGGTGGACGTGTTCACCTCGGGCCGTCGCATGCGGGTCTCGGTATCGCCCGCGGTCGAGACGCCGTCGCTGGTCCTCGGCCAGTCGGTGCGCCTGAACGAGGCGTTGACCGTGGTCGAGGGCGGCGACTTCGAGCGCACCGGCGAGGTCTGCACGCTGCGTGAGGTGCTGTACTCCGAGCTCGCGGACAGCTCGATCGGCCGCGCCTTGGTCGTCGGACACGCCGACGAGGAGCGGGTCGTCTGGCTCGCTCAGCCGCTGATGGACTCGCCGCTGAAGCCGGGCGACTCCCTGCTGGTCGACTCGAAGGCGGGCTTCGCCTACGAGCGCGTGCCGAAGGCCGAGGTCGAGGACCTGGTGCTGGAGGAGGTGCCCGACGTCCGGTACGAGGACATCGGTGGCCTCTACCGGCAGATCGAGCAGATCCGCGACGCCGTGGAGATGCCGTTCCTGCACGCCGACCTGTTCCGCGAGTACAAGCTGCGCCCGCCCAAGGGCGTGCTGTTGTACGGCCCTCCCGGCTGTGGCAAGACGCTCATCGCGAAAGCGGTGGCGAACTCCCTGGCCAAGCAGGTCCACGCCGCCAGGGGCGAGGACCACCGCGAAGCCAAGAGCTACTTCCTCAACATCAAGGGCCCCGAGCTGCTCAACAAGTTCGTCGGCGAGACCGAGCGGCACATCCGGCTGATCTTTCAGCGCGCCCGGGAGAAGGCCTCCGAGGGCACGCCCGTGATCGTGTTCTTCGACGAGATGGACTCGATCTTCCGCACCCGCGGCAGCGGCGTGTCGTCCGACGTCGAGACCACGATCGTGCCCCAGCTCCTCAGCGAGATCGACGGCGTCGAGGGCCTGGAGAACGTGATCGTGATCGGCGCCTCCAACCGCGAGGACATGATCGACCCGGCGATCCTGCGGCCGGGCCGGCTCGACGTCAAGATCAAGATCGAGCGTCCGGACGCCGAAGGCGCCAAGGACATCTTCAACAAGTACCTCACCCCCGACCTGCCGATCCACGCCGACGACCTCGCCGAGTTCGGCGGCGACCCGGTGGCCTGCATCGACGGCATGGTGCAGCACACGGTCGAGCGGATGTACGAGGAGTCCGAGGAGAACCGCTTCCTCGAGGTCACCTACGCCAACGGTGACAAGGAGGTCCTGTACTTCCGGGACTTCAACTCGGGCGCGATGATCCAGAACATCGTCGACCGCGCGAAGAAGGCGGCCATCAAGAGCCTGCTGGACACCAAGCAGCCGGGCTTGTCGGTGCGCCACCTGCTGGACGCGATCGTGGACGAGTTCGCCGAGAACGAGGACCTGCCCAACACGACCAACCCGGACGACTGGGCCAGGATCTCGGGCAAGAAGGGCGAGCGGATCGTGTACATCCGCACGCTGGTGACCGGCAAGAACCAGGAGTCGGGTCGGGCCATCGACACGGCCACGAACACCGGTCAGTACCTGTAAGACCGCACTGCCCTCCATCAACCCGCCTGGAGAACCCGCCCGGCCACCGCGCCGGGCGGGTTCTCCGCGTTCAGGGGGTCGAGCACGGCCAGCCGCCCCTGACGGCCGTCACCCGTACGGACGGTTCGTGGCCGGGAGGGACCGGCCTTCGTCGAGAACACCGGGCCGCGGACGTCCGTCGTCCTTGCCATGCCGTTGGACATCGCGATTCAGCCCCGCGGTCGCTTCGTTGCTGATCCGGCGGGTTCTCGCCGCGAGGCGGCGGGCGCTGGAGGGCGGTGGTGGCGCCGTTCACGGGCAGGCGTGCCGTTCGGGGGTCAGTGGGCGGGCTCGGGTTCGGCCGGGAGTTGCCGGACAGAGCGCACAGCGAGCGCCAGCGGTGCGCTCAGCGTGACGATCGCCGCGCCGGCGAGGAGCACGGCGTCCGTGCCCATGAGCTCGGCCGCCGGTCCGGCCAGGGCCATGCCCAGCGGCGCGGCGGCCAGGCCGACGACGGTGGAGAAGCCGGTGGCCCTGGCGACGAGGTCGGCGGGCACGTGGACCTGCCGCGCGGTCTGGGTCAGCACGGCGTAGAGGCCGGCCTGCACTCCGGCGGGGACGGCCGCCGCGGCGAGGATCGGGACGGGCGCGCCCGCGGCGAGCAGGACCGGCAGCGGGGCCAGGGCGACCGGGATGGTGACGGCCACCAGCAGCGGGCGCCGCGGTTGCTGGCGTAAGGCCAGGGTGCTGCCGAGCAGCGCGCCGACGGCGTAGCCGTTGGCGATGAAAGCCCAGGCCAGAGCGCCACCCAGCTCCCGATCGGCGATGACCGGGGCAAGGACCAGGAACGGGGAGATGCAGGCGCCGTTGATGACGGCGACCTGGATCGTGATGGCCTGCAGCCAGGGACGGGCGCGGAAGTCGCGCCACCCGTGCCGAGCGGCGTCGAGCAGCGCGGGCCGTGGCGTCACCGGCCTGTCCGGGACTTTCAGCGCGACGAGCGCGGCGGCGCTGATCGCGAACGTGGCCGCGTCCACGGCGAAGGACCCGCCCGCTCCGACCGTCTCCACCAGCACCGCGGAGACCACCGGGGCGACGAGCGTCGCGGCGTTCTGGGCGGCGTTGACCAGGGCGTTGGCCTGACGGCGGTGCTCCTGGGGCACCACGTCGACGACCAGGCCTGCCGCGGCGGGGGCGAAGAAGGCGTTCGCCGCACCTGCCACCGCCTGTAGTGCAGCCAGGTGCCACAGCGTCCCGACGCCGGTGATCAGCAGCGCGGCCGTCAGGCCCTGGGAGGCGCAGCGGACGACGTCGGCGGCGAGCATGACGGCCCGACGCGACACCAGGTCGCCCACCACCCCGCCGACGAGCGTGAACACCACCACCGGCAACCGGCCGACGAGCAGCACCAGTCCGACCTCGGTCAGCGACGCGCCGAGCCGCAACGAGCCGAACACCAGCGCCATGCCGATCAGGCCGTCACCGAAGTGGGAGGACGTCCGGGCGACGAAGTACCAGCGGAACGTCGGGTCGCGCAGCAGCGCGGGCACCAGCCGGGGCATAGGACCGTACGTTGCCGGCACCCACCGACAATCCGCGGAGCCGAGAACGCCGGGCCCGCTACCGCGACCAGGGGCTGTGGAGCTGGTGGACAGCCGGTTGCTGCGGAGCAGGCGGCTCGGGCGCGAAACGGATCGTCCTGGCCCGTGGCACGATCCGGCGGCCGGTCGGGTGAACCTCGCCTTCGACGGCATCGCCACCGCACCCAGCTCGCGTTCGGCCTCCAGCGCCGGCCCGCGCCCGCCCCGAGTCCCGGTCGACTCGCCGGTCTCCGCCGCGATCGTCTTCGCCAGTGCGGTGACCAGGCACTTCGTCGGTCGGCTGTGCGGCGGGCCGCCTGCTCACGCCTGATCAGGGTCGCCGCCGCCCAATCGCGGTCACTGGTGCGGTGGTTGAGGGGTGCCCGTTTGTCAGGACCGGGCGGTGACCAGACCGGACTCGTAGGCGGCGATCACGAGTTGTGCCCGGTCGCGGGCCTGGAGCTTGTGCAGCAGGCGGCCGATGTGGGTCTTCACCGTGCCGGCCGACAGGTACAGCTCGTCCATGATCTCGGCGTTGGAGAACCCGCGGGCGATGAGCAACAGCACCTCCTGTTCACGTTCGGTGATTCCGTCGAGGCGGATCGTGCGCGGTGTGGGTGTGCGGGAGAACTCGGCGACCAGGCGACGTGTCACCGAGGGTGACAGCAGCGAGTCGCCGGCGGCCACCACTCGGATCGCGGCCAGCAGGTCGGCCGGGGGAGTGTCCTTGAGCAGGAACCCGCTCGCGCCGGCCCGCAACGCCGAGTACACGTACTCGTCCAGGTCGAACGTGGTCAGGATCAGCACCCTGGCCGCGCTGAACGAGCTGATCTCGCGGGTGGCCGCGATCCCGTCCACGCCCGGCATCCGGACGTCCATCAACACCACGTCCGGCGACGTCGACCGCACCACCGACACCGCCTCGGCGCCGTCACCGGCCTCGCCGACCACCCGCAGGTCGGCCGCCGAGTCCACGAGCACCCGGAAGCTGCCGCGCAACAGCGCCTGGTCGTCCACGACCACCACGTCGATCACGACAGCGGCACCTCGGCGCGCACCGCGAACCCGCCACCCGCGAGCGGTCCGGCCGAGAACGTCCCGCCGTAGACCGCCACCCGTTCCCTCATCCCGATCAACCCGTGCCCTCCGCCGCCACCGGCCAACACCCGTTCACCCGGCCCGTCGTCGACCACGCGGACCTCCACCGAAGCCTCCCCGACGACGATCGACACCTCGCAGGCGGCCGGCGCCGCGTGCTTCACCACGTTGGTGACGGACTCCTGCACGATCCGGTACACGGTGAGCCCCAGCCCGTCGGGCAGCGAACCGGACACCGACAGGGACACGTCCACCCCGGCCAGCGACGCCCGGGTCACCAATTCGGGTAAATCACCCATGCCCGGCATGGGTGCCAGTTCGGTCTCGGAGTCCTCCGACCGCAGCACGCCCAGCAGCCGCCGCATCTCGACCAGGGTGCCGCGCGAGGCTCTCTCGATGACCTGGAGCGCCTCCCGCGCCTCCTCTGGCTGGGACGGCGCCACGTGGGCGGCGACGCCGGCCTTGACCGTGATCAGGCTCAGGCTGTGCGCGACCACGTCGTGCAGTTCGCGGGCGATGCGCATCCGTTCCTCGGACACCGCCCTGGTCGACGCCTCGGCGGCCTGACGGGCCTCGTAGGACCGGCGGATCCGCGTGGTGCGGCCCAACGCCCACGCGGCGCACACCACCAGCGTGAGGAACACCGCGAGCCCGGCGGACTCCGGCCACGCCTCGCCGATGGACACCGCCACCCACGCCGAGCCGAGCGTGGCGACCAGCGCGCCCACGGCCTCGCGCGACGAGCAGGCCGAAGCCACCATGTAGATGGCGAACGCGCTGGCGCTGTAGGGCTCCAGCGTGATGTGGGTGATGGTGGCGACGTTCTGCGCCATGAGCACGATGCCGAGCGTGAGCAGGGGCCGCTTGCGGCGCAGCGCCAACGGCGCACCGACCAGGAGCGCCACCGGATATCCCAGCCACGGCGGCACGTCGCTCATCCGGGCGAAGTCCAGGTACACCATGACCAGCACCATGGCGGTGGCCGCGTCCAGCGCGTACAGGTAGGCGGTCGGCAGCATCCGCAGGAGGCGTGAGGTCACGTCCGGCACGGTAATCGGCGTGGCCGCCGCCGGCGTCGGACCACGGTCCGACCTTGAATCGCAGACCTCGGTCCGATGCCCCCGACACCCCACCCCGGCAAGCTCCTCCCCATGATCGAAGTAAGGCAACTGACCAAGCGCTACCGCGCCACCCGGGCCGTGGACGGCCTCTCGTTCGAGGTGAAACCGGGCTACGTAGCGGGGTTCCTCGGGCCCAACGGCGCGGGCAAGTCCACCACCATGCGGGCGATCCTCGGCCTGGACCGGCCGACCAGCGGCGAGGCGCTCGTCGACGGTCGCCGCTACGCCGGGATCCGCCGGCCCATGCACCACGTCGGCGCGCTGCTCGACGCGGGCGCGGCGCACGGCGGCCGGTCCGCGTACGACCACCTCCGCGTGCTGGCCCGCAGCAACGGCATCAAGGACACGCGGGTGGTCGCGACTTTGGAGCAGGTCGGCCTGGCAGGGGTGGCCAAGAGACGCGTGGGCTCGCTGTCGCTCGGGATGAAGCAACGCCTCGGGGTGGCGGCGGCCCTGCTCGGCGATCCCGGCGTGCTGCTGTTCGACGAGCCGGTGAACGGCCTCGACCCGGAGGGCATCCGCTGGATCCGGCACCTGATGCGCGACCTGGCCCGCGAGGGCCGCACCGTGCTCGTGTCCAGCCACCTGATGAGCGAGATGGCCCTGACCGCCGACCGGGTGATCGTGATCGGCCGGGGCAGGCTGATCCTGGAGGCGTCCATGCAGGAGCTCCAGGAGAAGTTCAAGAGGGACGTGCTGGTGCGCACGCCCACGCCGGCCGCCCTCGTGACCGCCCTGACCGCCGCGGGCGCGAGAACCCAGGCCGAGGACGGAGCACTGCTCGTGCAAGGCATGGACGCCGCCGCCATCGCCGACCTGGCCGCGCGCAGCGGCATCCCGATCCACGAACTGACCCCGCGCAGCGCGTCCCTGGAGGACGCCTACCTCGAGCTGACCGAGGACAGCGTGGAGTACCGCACCAAGGAGACCGCCCGATGACCGACGTGCTGAACTCGGAGTGGCTGAAGCTCCGCTCGGTCCGCTCGACCACTTACATCCTGGTGGCCATCGCCGCGTGCCTGCTGGGCGGCGCGCTGGTGTCGTTCCTGATGACGGCCGACTGGGACACCTCGCCGCCGGACGTGCAGCAGCAGTTCGGCTCCGCCGACCCGAGCATGATGGTGGTCCCGTTCACCCAGTTCTGCCTGGGGGTGCTGGGCGCCCTGGCGATCACCTCGGAGTACGGCAGCGGCATGATCCGCACCGCCCTCGTCTCCGTGCCGCAACGCAAGGCCTACCTGCTGGCCAAGACCGTCGTGGTGGCCGGCGCGTCGCTGCTGATCGGCCTGGCGACCGTCCTCCTCGCCTACCAGACCGGGGAACTGATCACCGGAGACCGCCCGGAACCGATCTCGGCCTACGACTCCTTCACCGACGCCCTGCCGACCCTCCTGGCGAACACGGCCTCGCTGGTCCTGCTCGCCCTGCTCGGCCTGGGCCTCGGCTTCCTCCTCCGCTCCACGGCGGGCGCCTTGGTCTCCCTCTGCGCCCTGCTGTTCGTCCTGCCGACTCTGGCGTTGGTCCTGCCGTCCCCCTGGAACGAACGCGTGTACTCCGTGATGCTGCCAGTCCTGGCCCCCCAACTAGCCGCCGAATCACCGGGCGCACCACTCTCCCCGGCCGCCGCCGGCCTGGCCATGCTCGCGTACCTGGCGCTAGCGCTGGGTGCCGGCTCAATCGCCCTCCTACGCCGCGACGCCTAGCGCGTGTTTCCGATGTGGCGTAGCCAGCTTTTAATGGCCGCGACGTGACCGGTGGCCTGGTAGCGGACGGCCGCGTGGCGCCGCCTGTGGATCTGCTTGTCGATCGTCGGTGCCCGCCCGCCCTCGGATCCTTTGGCCTTGCGGTGTCCGGCCTGGTCGCGGGGCTGGTCGATGGTTGCCTTGATCTCTCGGCGACGTAGGCAGACGCGATTGGCCTTGGAGCTGTAGGCCTTATCGCCCAGAACCCGGTCGGGGCAGCCGCCATCAGTTCGCTGGTCCACCCGCACCTAACCCGTTGTCGCCCGGTTCGGCGGACGCCCCGGTCTGACACCGACGGGTAACAGTGGACCTCGCCACGCTCCGGCCACCGACACGCCGCCGCTCACCTCACCTGTGGGCGGTGGGAGGAGCCGGTGCCGACCGTGGACCTGCCGTCCACCGTGCGGACAGCGGAGGTCGGTCCGGTCCAGTGGGAGCCCGATGCCGAGCACGATTTTGGCTTGCTGGAGGCATTGCTCGATCGCTCAGGCCGAATGCCGCGGTGGGTGGGATGGTCGGGCGAGCCCTGAACCCTGGCTCCGGTCCGGGACGTTCTGGAACCGGGTGGCTAGCCGTGGTTCCCGGTGCGTTCGCCGCGGTAGGGGAGCCACTCGTGATCGTTGTCGAACGGTTCGAAGCCGGTGGTGGGGTGGAGGGTCCGGTGTACCTCGCCGGATAGCACCAGGCCCGGCAAGTCGCCTTGGGCCAGTTCGTCCGACCAGCCCGCGCGCAACTCGGCGGGGTCGGCGAGGTCCTCCGGGTTCCACCCCACCACCGCGGCCCGGTAGCCGTCCATTCGGGACAGCACGGCGTACAAACCGCGTCCGAGCGCGGAATCACCACGCCACGGTGACCGGCGGCTCGGAAGGCGGCCGGTTACCGTGGCGGGCGTGCCCGATTTCGCCCTCGGTCTGGCCGCGCTCGGCCGCCCCGCCTACATCAACCTCGGCCGCGAGCACGCGTTGCCCGACCACCGGGACGTGGACGCCATGCGCGCCCACTGCCACGCCGTGCTGGACGCCGCCTACGCGGCAGGTGTGCGCCGGGTCGACGCGGCCCGCTCGTACGGCCGCGCGGAGGAGTTCCTGGCCCAGTGGCTGGCCGCCCGCCCCCACCAGGACGTGCAGGTGTCAAGCAAGTGGGGTTACACCTACGTCGCCGACTGGCGGTCGGACGCGGCCACGCACGAGGTCAAGGAGCACTCGGTCGAGCGGTTCACGCGGCAGTGGCAGGAGACCGAGAACCTGCTCGGCGCGCACGTCGGCCTCTACAACGTGCACTCGCTGACGTCCGACAGCCCGTTGTTCGGCGACCCGGACCTGCTCCTGGCCCTGGGCGGGCTGCGCGACTCGGGCGTCCGCCTCGGCTTCTCGACCTCCGGCCCGCGGCAGGGCGAGACGATCCGGCGCGCGTTGGAGCTCACCGTCGAGGGACGGCGGCTGTTCGACAGCGTCCAGTCCACCTGGAACGTCCTGGAGACCTCGGCGGGGCCGGCGCTGGCGTTCGCCAAGGAGTCGGGCGCGGAGGTGTTCGTCAAGGAGGGCCTGGCCAACGGCAGGTTGGCCGTCGACCCGCCGCCACGCGTGCGGGAGCTGGCCGGCCGGCACGGCGTCGGCCCGGACGCCATCGCGCTGGCCGCCGTGCGCGCGCAACCGTGGGCCGACGTGGTCCTCTCGGGCGCCGCGAGCCCGGAGCAGCTGCGCGCCAACCTCCGGGCACGGGACGTCGACCTGGCGCCGGACGAGCTCGCCGACTGCGCCGAGCCCGCCGAGCGGTACTGGGCTACTCGGGCGTCGCTGGCTTGGGACTGAGCCGGACGGTGCCCGAGTCGAGGTCCACCGGTCCGCGCGGCGGCGCGCCCGCCTCCTCGTCCTCGCCCAGCATCAACGTGACCTGGCGCTGGCGCAGCTCGATGTGCTTGCCGCCGGAGAACAGGGTGGTGAACTCGTCGAGCGCGGTCGCCGACACCACCGGGTGACCCTTGCGCCGGCGGACCCACCGCCACAGCCGTTCGCCGGCGGCGAGGCCGAGCAGCAGCAGGGCGAGGCCGGGGATCGACATCGCGAACATCATGCCCATGAGAACCACTCCCGGATCAGGGCCCGACCGTCCGGCACGACCGGCCACCCGGGGTCCTCCGCCAACGCCCGCACCTCGGCCAACTCCATCCAGCCGCCCCACGCCACTTCTTCCGGCTGATGGACGAACGGCCCATCGCTGCGCACGTCGTAAACGTGCGCGACGTACCGAATGGTTCCGTCGACGAACGGCGTCTTGAACCGGAACGCCGGCGTCGCCACGATCCCCAGCTCCTCGGCCAGCTCCCGCGCCGCGCACTCGTCCGGCGTCTCGCCCGCCGCCATGACACCGCCGCACGTCGGGTCGTACAGCCCGGGGTAGACGTCCTTGGTGTCGGTGCGCCGGTGCACGTACACGCGCGTCCCGTCGAGCGAACGCACGACGATCACCGCACACACGTGCCACAGGCCTTCCGCGCGCATCCGGGCGCGCGTCGCCGTGCCGACGGGCGTGCCGTCCGGGTCCACCACTGCCACGTGTTCCACGCCAAGATCCTCCCCAGGTAGTACCGGCCCGTGCTACCTCGGGCCGACGCCTGCCGATGCCGCCGGTTCCTAACGTCGTGGCGTTCGCGTCATGAGGAGGAGTTGTGCCCACATCCCTGCGGCTCGCGGTCGCCGAGTTCCGCAACCGGCCCGGTCGCGCCGCGCTGCCCGGTGTCGCCCTGGTGGTCGGCGTCGCGTGCCTGCTGGCCGCCCTGATGCTCAGCGACGCGATGGTCCGCGCCACGAACGAGGGCGCGCCGACCGTGCCCGCCGGCGTCGACCTCGTCGTCCGCCCGCCGCTCTACGGCACCGACGCGGTTCTCGACCAGGCGACCGCCGATCGGGTGGCGCAGGTCGCGGGGGTGACGGTGGCGGAGCCGATCCGCGAGGTCCGCGCCGACCTGCTGGTCGACGGCGGCCGGGCGGGCGACCGGCGCGCCACCACCGACATCGAGCCGGACCGCGCCGACCTGCACCGCGTGCCGATCCTGGAGGGCCGCTCACCCGGCTCGGACGGCGAGATCGCGATCGACCGGGTCACCGCCTACGAGCACGGCCTCAAGCCGGGCTCCTCGGTCAAGGTCGCCGACGCGGCGGGCAAGCCGGTGGACGTCGTCGTCCGGGGCATCACGAAGCGCGGCTCGCTCGGCGAGGAGCCCATGATCGTGGTCGGCGAGGGCCTGGCCGCCAAGCTCGGCGGCGAGCCCCGGGTCGAGGCGATCTACGTGGTCGGGGGCGACCGGGCCGCCGTCGCGCAGGCCGCGGGCGAGGGCTTCCAGGTGGACACCAGGGCGGCGATCGCCGCGGAACCGCCGAACAACGACCTGGCGGCCGTGCTGCTGCCGTTCAGCATCCTGGCGCTGGCCACGTCCGTCTTCGTCGCCTCCGCCACCTACCGCGCCGTCTACGCGCAACGCCAGCGGCACACCGCGCTGCTGCGCTGCCTCGGCGCGCACCGCGGCCCGCTGGTCTGGGCGAACCTCTTCGAAGCGCTGCTCACCGGCGCCGTCGCGGGCGTGGTGGGCGCGGTGCTCGGCGGGTCGGTGGCGTGGCTGCTGGCCAGGCTGTTCGACGCCACCGGCCTGTCCTCGCTGCTCGGCGCGGTGGAGCTGAGCCCGCCGCTGCTGCCGACGGTCGGCCAGCTGGTGATCGGCGTCGTCACGGCGGCCACGCTCAGCGCGTTCGCCGCGGTCCGGCCCGCGCTGGCCGCCGCGCGCATCTCGCCGCTCGCGGCACTGCGGACGTCCGAAGGTCAGACGCCCGACCGGGCCGTGGTGCGCCGCCGCCGGATCTTCGGCGTCGCACTGGTCGGCGTCGCGGCGGTCATGGCGGTGCTGGCGATCCTCGCGAGCGGCTCGGTGGCGGCGATCTTCCTGGTCCTGTTCTCCGGCATCACGGCCGTGTTCGGCCTGTTCGGCGTGCTCGGACCGGTGGTCGTGCCCGCGCTCGGCCGGATCTTCGGCACGGTCGCGAGTCGGGTCGGCGGCGCGCAGTGGAAGCTGGCCGCGGCCGAGGTGCGCCGGGTGCCGCAGCGGTCCGCGTCGGTGGCGATGCCGCTGCTCCTGGCCGCCGCCATGGTCACGTTCTTCGCCGTCACGGTGGGCTCGGCGCAACGCATGGAGGAGGAGTTCAGCAACGAGCCGCGGCCCGACGCCGTGGTCTCGGACTCCGGTGGACGCGCGCTCGCCGGCGGTGTCGGCGCGGCGGCCAACCGGCCGGAAGCGGCGACCACGGTCGTGCTGCACGGTGTCGAGGCGGACCAGCGGGACGCCGAGGGGCACACGTACCCGACGCAGGTCGTCGGCGCCGACCCCGAGCGCATGCGCGAGTGGCTGACCAGGCAGAACGTCAACGCCAACGGGTTCGCGCCGGGCAGCGTCCTGCTCGAGGAGTGGTACGCCGAACGGTTCGGCGCGCAGGTCGGCAGGCCGTTCACGGTCGAGGGACTGCCCGGCGGGCCGCGCACGGCCACGGTCGCCGGCACGTTCGCCGGCACGCTGCTCGACGGCGCCGACGTGGTGCTGGCCGACCCGGACCTGGCGCCCGCCTCGAAGGTGCTGGTGGCGTTCGCACCGGGCGCGGACCCGGCCGCCTACGGGGCGGGCGTGCGGGCGGCGCTGGCCGACTCTCCCACCGTTCTGGTGAAGACCAAGGCCGAGACGGACGCGCGGAACCAGCGCTACCTCGACCTGGGGATCGTGATGCTGATGGTGCTGCTGGGGCTGTCCGTCGCGGTCGCCGTGACCGGCATCGGCACCGCGTTGACGATCTCCGTGCAGGAGCGCCGCAAGGAGCTGGCGCTGCGTCGCGCGCTCGGCGTCACCAAGGGCGGCCTGCAAGGCGGCGTGGTGGCCGAAGCGGTGCTGTTGTCGCTGGTGGGCGTGCTGGGCGGAGGAGTGTTCGGCCTCGTCTACGCGGAGCTGACGCTGGCCGCGGTCGGCCTGTTCGTGTGGCCCACCGCGGCGGTCCTCCCGCTGCTGGTCGGCGGCGCGGGCGTGGTGGCGCTGGCGGTGCTCGCGGCGTTCGGCCCGGCCCGCGGCGCGGCCCGGATCAGGCCCGCCGCCGGGCTCGCGGCCGGCTGAAACGTGACCTGGGTCCGGGCGGTGTGTCGGTGGAAGGTCGTAGTCTGCGTATATGCGGCGGATCATGGGAACCGAAGTCGAGTACGGCATCTCGGTGCCGGGTGACGCGACGGCGAACCCGGTGCTCACCTCGACACAGGTCGTGCTGGCCTACGCGGCGGCCGCCGACATACCGCGGGCGCGCCGGGCGCGCTGGGACTACGAGGTCGAGTCGCCGCTGCGCGACGCGCGCGGCTTCGACCTCGGCACGCCCGGCGGCCACCCCGGCGACAGCGACGTCGAGGACCTGGGCGCGGCCAACGTCATCCTCACCAACGGCGCGCGCCTCTACGTCGACCACGCGCACCCCGAGTACTCGGCGCCCGAGGTCACCAACGCGCGCGACGCGGTGATCTGGGACAAGGCGGGGGAGCGGGTGATGGAGGAGGCCGCGATGCGCGCGGCCACCGTCCCCGGCCAGCCCAGGCTCCAGCTCTACAAGAACAACGTGGACGGCAAGGGCGCCAGCTACGGCACCCACGAGAACTACCTGATGCAGCGCAGCACGCCGTTCACCGCGGTGATCGCCGGGCTCACGCCGTTCTTCGCGTCCCGCCAGGTCGTGGTCGGCTCCGGCCGCGTCGGCCTCGGCGCGGCGGGCGAGGAGGCCGGCTACCAGCTGTCCCAGCGCTCCGACTACATCGAGGTCGAGGTCGGCCTGGAGACCACGCTCAAGCGGGGCATCATCAACACCCGCGACGAGCCGCACGCCGACGCGGACAAGTACCGCCGGCTGCACGTGATCATCGGCGACGCGAACCTCGCCGAGTACTCCACCTACATCAAGTGCGGCTCCACGTCGCTGGTGCTCGACATGATCGAGGCCGGCCGCCGGTTCGACGACCTGCGGCTGCAGGAGCCGGTCCGGGCGGTGCACCAGATCAGCCACGACCCGACCCTCAAGGTGAAGGTCGAGCTGTCGAACGGGCGCAAGTTCACCGGATTGGACCTGCAGTTCGCCTACTACGAGCGCGCCGCCGCGTTCGTCGAGCAGGAGGGCTACGGCGACCGGGACGTGCTGCGCGTGTGGGGCGAGGTGCTCGACGCGCTGGCCCGCGACCCGCAGGAGTGCGCCGACCGACTCGACTGGGTGGCGAAACTGCGGTTGCTCGAAGGTTATCGCGCCCGGGACGGCCTGGCCTGGGGCTCGCCCCGGCTGTCGCTGGTCGACCTGCAGTACTCGGACGTGCGGCTCGACAAGGGCCTGTACAACCGGCTGGTGGCCCGCGGCTCGATGAAACGCCTGGTCAGCGAGGAGGAGGTGCGTGCGGCCATCCTCGCTCCGCCGGAGGACACCCGCGCCTACTTCCGGGGTCGCTGCCTGGAGCGCTACCCCACTTCGGTGGCCGCCGCGTCGTGGGATTCGGTGATCTTCGACCTCGGTCGGGAATCACTCGTCCGGATCCCCACCCTGGAACCGCTGCGCGGCACGAAAGCGCACGTCGGAGCCCTGCTGGAAGCCTCGGACACGGCCGAGCAACTGGTGGAGGCGCTCACCCGGGGCTGATCAACAGACCCGAGTGGCAGGCGCAGGATGTCGTGCCTGGTGGGTAGTGTTTAACTCGCAGGACCCGAAGACCGGGAGGTCGACATGGCCCAGGAACAGGTTCAGCGCCAAGGCGGCGGTGACGGCGACGAGAACGGCGACGGCGCGGCCGGCGCCGGCCAGGAACGCCGGGAGAAGCTCGGCGAGGACGTCGACGCCATCCTCGACGAGATCGACGACGTGCTCGAGGAGAACGCCGAAGACTTCGTCCGCGCGTACGTGCAAAAGGGCGGCGAGTAAGAAGCCGCCGGCGGGACAGGAGAGAAACCAACACATGGACCACAGCTCGACCGGGCACTACCCGGCCGCGTCGCTGCCCCCGGCCTACCTCAGGCCGGGGTCGTCGTCGTTCACCGATTTCCTCCGCGCGCAGGCCCCCGAACTGCTGCCGTCGAGCCGCACCCTGCCCGAGGGCAGCGCGGTGCAGGCTCCGCACGGCACGACCATCGTCGCCCTCACGTTCAAGGGCGGCGTGGTGATCGCGGGCGACCGGCGCGCCACGATGGGCAACGTGATCGCCCAGCGCGACATGAAGAAGGTGTTCATCACCGACGACCACTCGGCGGTGGGCATCGCGGGCACGGCGGGCATCGCGGTCGAGATCGTCCGGCTCTACGCGGTCGAGCTCCGGCACTACGAGAAGATCGAGGGCGTCTCGCTGTCGCTGGACGGCAAGGCGAACCGGCTCTCCGCGATGATCAAGGGCAACCTCGACGCCGCGCTCGCGGGCCTGGCGGTCGTGCCGCTGTTCGCCGGCTTCGACACCGACGCGCCCGACCCGGACCGCGCGGGCCGCATCGTGTCCTACGACGTGACGGGCGGGCGGTACGAGGAGTCGCAGGGCTACCAGGCCGTCGGCTCCGGCTCGCTGTTCGCGAAGTCGGCCATGAAGAAGCTGTACAACCCCGACGCGGACGCCGAGGGCGCCACCAGGACCGCGATCGAGGCGTTGTACGACGCGGCCGACGACGACTCGGGCACCGGCGGTCCGGACGTGATCCGCAAGATCTACCCGGTCGTCGTGACGATCACCGCCGACGGCGCGGCCCACCTGTCCGACGCGGACACCGCCACGTTGGCCGAGTCGGTCGTCGAGGGCCGCAAGGCCAAGCCGGCGGGCTGAGCGCCGTGTCGACCCCCATCCCCACCCTCATCCGCCGAGCCCGGGAGCCGCAGCAGTGACGATGCCGTTGTACGCCTCACCCGAGCAGATCCTCCGCGATCGCGCGGAGTACGCCCGGAAGGGCATCGCCCGAGGCCGGAGCGTCGTCGTGCTCCGGTACGCCGACGGCGTGCTGTTCGTGGCGGAGAACCCGTCCGCGACCCTGCACAAGGTGTCCGAGATCTACGACCGGATCGCGTTCGCCGCGGTCGGCCGCTACAGCGAGTTCGAGAACCTGCGCCAGGCGGGCATCCGGTTCGCCGACATCCGCGGGTACCAGAACGACCCGCGCGACGTGACGGGCCGCTCGCTGGCGAACGTCTACGCCCAGACCCTGGGCTCGATCTTCGCCGAGCAGATCAAGCCGCTCGAGGTGGAGATCTGCGTCGCCGAGGTCGGCGCCGACCCGGAGCAGGACACGCTGTACCGCCTGACCTACGACGGCTCGATCGTGGAAGAGCCGCAGTACGTCGTGATGGGCGGCCAGGCCGAGGCGACGGGCACCGCCCTCAAGGACGCCTACACCGAGGGCCAGCCCCTGGCCGACGCCGTCCGCACCGCCGTCGGGGCCCTCAGCTCCGGCAGCACCACCACGGGCAACGGCAAGCCGGACCTCCTCGACCGCGGCAAGCTGGAAGTGGCGGTCCTGGAACGCGCCCGGCCGCGACGGGCGTTCCGCCGCATCACGGGCGCCGCACTGGCGGCCCTGCTCCCCGGCGACGACCCGGCGCCGGCCGAGGCCGAGCCGGAGCCCGAGGCGCCACCCGCCAAGGGCGGCAAGAAGAAGCCGGTGACGGACGTGAACCTCCCGCCGAACGACGACAAGGCGTAGGTTCCGCACGCGACCGCGAAGGCCCCCGGCGACCGTGCCGGGGGCCTTCGCCGTGCCTACAGGAAGATCTTGACCAGCTGGTCGCGCCCCTCGGGGTCGCGCAGCACCACCTGGTTGCCCGCGCGCAGCTCCGAGTCGACGAACTCGTAGATCAGCAACGCCCGGTTGACCAGGTCGACCTTCTTCAACCCGGTCCGGTCCTGCAGCTTGCCCAACGCCTCGACCGCCTCCGCGATGAGCGCGACGTTGACGCGGTCCACCACGGCAGGCTTGTCCGACGTGTCCCGCTCGACCGACGACATGGCGCACCTCGCTCCTCGTTGCTCTGCCCAGCATCGCACTTCCGGTGCCGATTCGCCACAGAATCGGTGGGGAAAGTGTGGACATCGTGATGTCGGGGTGGCACGATCGGAGTGCGTGCTCACGTGGGTGCCAGACACGGGGAAGGACGGGCGGCGTTCGGGGGAAATGTCGACCCGTCGTTCCACCCCGGACCCTCGAGCCCTTTCGCCCACCAGGGTGGAAAGGGCTCGAGGGGTGAAGAAAGGCACCTCGCATGAGTATCGCAACGCCGGTTCCGGGCACGTCCGGAGCCGACAACCCGGCGGGCTGGGGCGACCCGACCCGCGAAGCGCGAGTGCGCGTGGAGAAGTCGGGTCTCAAGGTTGAAGTGGCCGTGCCCTCCAGCCAAGCGCCCCGCCTGCTGCACGCGGCCGTGCTCGCACTGGTGATGAGCGGGGTGCTCCTCGGCCCCGTGCTGACGCTCAGGGCGGTCCCGGTGGACTTCCCGGTGTGGGCGACGGTCGGCTTGATCGCCGGTCAGATCGGCCTGTTCGGGCTGGTCGCGTTGATCGCGCGACGGGCCTCCTGGTCGGGAGAGAGGACCCGGAGGCGGGGCTGACCCGCGAAAGGGGCACTCGTCGTGAGTGCCCCTTTCGCGTGAATCAGGCGCGTGCCAGCGGTGACGGCAGCTCGGCGAAGTCCTGGGTGCGCTCCAAGCCCGTGAGCACGGCGAGCAGGTCGTCCGAGGGCGTGACGAGCTTGCGGGCGTCCAGGTCCAGCCAGCCGGCCGTGGTCACGATGGTGGCGGCGGTGCGGCCGTCGGCCCTGACGATCCTGTTGTGCAGGCGGAACCGGGCGCCGTCCGACGCGAGGCCGGCCAGGCGCAGTTCGACCACGACCGGGTCGAGCAGGCGCAGCTCGGCGCGGTACCGGATGTCGTCGCCGTGGGAGACCGGGCCGATGCGGCGGGCGGCGAACTCGGCGACCGGGAAGCCCGCCGAGGCGAAGTACTGCATCCGGTTGTCCTCGGCCGCGTCCAGGTACGCGGTGGTGCGCATGTGGCCGTTCTGGTCGACGTCCGGCCAGCGCACGTGGGTGGTGCTGGTGAAGGGCATGCGCCGAGTATGCGCAACCCCACCGACACCACCCCGCCCGACTTACGCGATCGCCTTGGCCAGCAACCGGCCCGTGCGCTCGCGCACCGACGGCGTGTCCAGCCCGCGCACCACCACGGTGGTCCGCCGCCGCAGCACGTCGTCGACCTCGGTCGCCCACTCGTACCGCTGCGCGTGCGCCACCTGCGCCCAGATGTCGGGCCCGTCCGGGTGGACGCGGTCCAGCAGCGACGGGTCGTCCGACGCCAACGCCAGCACCTCGTGGCTCACCGTCCCGTAGTGCGTGGCCAGGTGCCGCAGCACGTCGTCCGGCACCAGCGGCAGCTCCCGCCCCAGCTGCGCCCACACCCGCTCGGGCGGCGCGGCGCCCGGCAACGCCGCGGGCACCCCGTCGAACGCCCGCGACAGGTCCCGGCCGAGCGCGTCGCCGACCCGCGCCAGCACCGAAGCGCCGATGCGCCGGAACGTGGTCCACTTGCCGCCCGCCACGCTGATCATCCCGCCGCGCCCGCGGGTGATCACGGTCTCGCGCTTGGCGTGGCTGGTGTCGCCGGACCCGCCGGGCAGCACGCGCAGCCCGGCGAACGTGTACGCCAGCCGTGACCGGTCCAGCGCCTCGGACGAGATGCCCACCGACGCCTCGCCGAGGATCTGGTCGATGTCGGCCTGCGAGCACCGCACGTCGGCCGGGTCGCCCTCGTAGACCTCGTCGGTCGTGCCCAGCAGGAGCTGGCCCTCCCACGGGATGGCGAACGACACCCGCACGTCGTCCACCGGGATGGTCATCGCCGCACGCCACGGCGTGTCCGTCTTCAGCACCAGGTGGGCGCCCTTGGACAGCCGGATGCTCGGCGCGGCCGCCGCGTCCTCCATCCGCCGCACCGAGTCCAGCCACGGCCCGGTCGCGTTGACCACCACCGACGCGTCCAGCCCGAACCCGCCGCCGTCCACCTTGTCCCGCAGCTCGACCCCGGTCACCACCGAGCCCCGCTTGCGCAGCCCCACGACCTCGACGTGGTTGAGCAGCACGGCGCCCGCCTCGGCCGCCGCACGCGCCGCCGTGATGGCCACGCGCGCGTCGTTCATCTGGTGGTCGTAGTACAGCGCCGCGCCGCGCAGACCGTCGGTCCGCAGGTGCGGCACGTACTCCACGGCCCGCCGCGCCGACAGCACCTTGCCCACGCCGTCGCCGAACCCGGACAGCGCCGAGTACAGCACCACGCCCGCGCCGAGCACCGGCCGCGAGTGCGGCCCGCCCCGGTACACCGGCACCAGGAACGGCAGCGGCCGGACCAGGTGCGGCGCCAGCCGGTCGCCCAACGCGCGCCGCTCCGCGTGGTTCTCCCGCACCATCGGCACCGCGCCCGGACCCATCGCCAGGTACCGCAGGCCGCCGTGCACGAGCTTGGACGACGCGCTGGACGTGGCGCCCGCGAAGTCGCCCGCCTCGACCAGCGCGACCCGCAGGCCCGACCGTGCCGCCGCCCACGTGGTGGCGATGCCCAGCGCGCCGCCGCCGATCACGACCAGGTCGAAGGCGCCGTGTCCCAGCGACTCGCGCGCCCTGGCCCGTTGTTCACTCATCGTTGTCGTCCTCGTCGATCCAGCCGACGGTCCGCTCGACCGCCTTCTTCCACTTGCGGTAGCCCTTGTCGCGCGTCTTCGCGTCCATCGTCGGCAGCCACTCGGCGGCCTTGTGCCAGTTCTCCCGCAGGGTCTCGGTGTCCGACCAGTAGCCGACCGCGAGACCCGCCGCGTAGGCCGCGCCCAGGCACGTGGTCTCGGCGACGATCGGCCGCACCACGGGCACGTCCAGCACGTCGGACAGGAAGCCCATGAGCAGGTTGTTGGCCGTCATGCCGCCGTCGACCTTCAACGCGACCAGTTCGACGCCGGAGTCGGCGTTCATCGCGTCCACGACCTCACGGGTCTGCCACGCGGTCGCCTCCAGCACCGCGCGGGCGATGTGGCCCTTGTCGATGTAGCCGGTGAGGCCCGCGATGATGCCGCGCGCGTCGGACCGCCAGTGGGGCGCGAACAGGCCGGAGAACGCGGGCACGAAGTACGCGCCGCCGTTGTCCTCCACCGACCGTGCCAGGGTCTCGATCTCGGGGGCGCTGCCGATCAGGCCCATCTTGTCGCGGAACCACTGCACCAGCGCGCCGGTCACCGCGATGGCGCCCTCCAGCGCGTACGCGGCCGGCTGGTCGCCGATCTTGTAGCCGACCGTGGTGAGCAGGCCGTTCTCCGAGACCACCGGCTTGTCGCCGGTGTTGACCAGCAGGAAGCTGCCGGTGCCGTAGGTGCACTTGCCCTCGCCGGGCGAGTAGCAGGTCTGGCCGAACAGGGCGGCCTGCTGGTCGCCGAGCGCGGACGCCACCGGGACGCCCTCCAGCGTGCCGGTCGCGGTGCCGTAGACCTCGGCGGACGAGCGGATCTCCGGCAGCATCGCCTTGGGCACGCCGATCGCGTCGACCAGCTCGTCGTCCCAGTCCAGGGTCTCCAGGTTCATCAGCATGGTGCGGCTGGCGTTGGTGACGTCGGTGACGTGGCGGCCGGTGAGCTTCCAGATCAGCCAGGTGTCCATGGTGCCGAACAGCACCTCGCCGCGTTCGCCGCGCTCGCGCAGGCCGTCGACGTGGTCGAGCAGCCAGCGGACCTTGGGCCCGGAGAAGTAGGTGGCCAGCGGCAGGCCGCACTTCTCCCGGAACCGGTTCTGCTCGCCGAGCTCCTTGACCAGCTGGTCGGTGCGGGTGTCCTGCCAGACGATCGCGTTGTGCACGGGCTTGCCGGTGGCCTTGTCCCACACCAGCGTGGTCTCGCGCTGGTTGGTGATGCCGACGGCGGCCAGGTCGTGCACGGTCAGCGACGCCTTCTGCAGGGCGCCGTGCACGACGTCGAGCACGTTGGCCCAGATCTCCTCGGCGTCGTGCTCGACCCAGCCGGGCTTGGGGAAGATCTGCCGGTGCTCCTTCTGCGCCACGGACACGATCGCGCCGCCGTGGTCGAAGACGATGCAGCGCGAGGAGGTCGTGCCCTGGTCGATGGCTGCGATGTAGGTGCTCACGTGTGACGCTCCTCAGTAGACGGCGATGTCGACGAGCCCGGCCAATGCTCCGCCGATCAGCGGACCCACCACGGGGATCCAGGCGTATCCCCAGTCCGATCCACCCTTTCCGGGGATCGGCAGCACGGCGTGCGCGAGGCGCGGACCGAGGTCGCGCGCGGGGTTGATGGCGTAGCCCGTCGGCCCGCCGAGGGACATGCCGATGCCGACGACCAGCAGGGCGACGATCAGCACGCCGGTGCCGGAGGTCTCCAGGCCCTTGGTCTGACCGGTCGCCAGGATGACGAACACCAGCACGAACGTGGCGATGACCTCGGTGGTGAGGTTCTGCGCGCGGTGGCGGACCTCCGGCCCGGTGGCGAAGATGCCGAGCACCTCGCCGGTGTTGGCGCGGAACTGGCCCAGGTAGGCGAAGTAGCACAGGACGGCGCCGGTGAACGCGCCGAGGAGCTGGGCGCCCACGTACAGCGGGACGGTGCTCCAGTCGCCGTTGTGGATGGCCAGGCCGACGGTGACGGCCGGGTTGAGGTGCGCGCCGGACAGCGGTGCGACCGCGTAGGCGCCCGCGAGCACCGCGAAGCCCCAGCCGAACGTGATCACCACCCATCCCGCGCCGTTCGACTTGGACTTCGCCAACACGACGCCCGCGACGACGCCGTTGCCCAGCAGCAACAGCAGTGCGGTGCCGAGGAACTCACCGATGAAGATCGACTGGTTGGTCATCCACGCGCCCTCTCTGGCCTGAATGCCGTTCGACAATGTCGTACGGTGCGCGTGAATCCTGTGCCGACGCTCACAAGATGTCAACCCTTCCGAAATGCCTACGTCACCACGGGATGGCGCCGAGCTCGCGCGATATCGACCGCGCGGCCTCACGCACGTAGGACACGAGGTCCGTGCGCGGCTGCTTCTTCTCGTCGCACAGCCGCTCGACCGGCCCGGAGATGCCGACCGCGCCCACGGTCACCGCCCGCCGGTCCCGGATGGGCGCCGCCAGCGACACCTCGCCGTCGACCAGCTCTTCCACGTCCGACGCCCAGCCGCGCTGCCTGACCTGCTCCAACGTGTCGCTGAGCGCGTCGAGGTCGGTGATCGTGGCGGGCGTGTACGCCTTGAGCGGCTCGTCGTCGGCGAGGCTCAGCCCGACGGGGTCGTCGGCCAGCAGCACCTTGCCCAACGCGCTGGCGTGCGAGGGCAGCAGCGCGCCGACCTCGAGCACCTGGCGTGAGTTGTCCGGCCGGAAGACGTGGTGCACTACCAGCACCTGGTTCTCGTGCAGGGTGCCGATGCGGACGCTCTCCATGCTGCGCGAGGCCAGCGAGTCCGACCAGTTCAGCGCACGGGTGCGCAGCTCGTTGCCGTCGAGGTAGCTGCTGCCGATGTGGAACAGCGCCGCGCCGAGCTGGTACTTGCCCGTGTCCGGCGACTGCTCGACGAACCCGACCAGCTGCAGCGTCCGGAGGATGCCGTGCACGGTGGGTTTGGGCAGCTCGAGGGCGCGGGCCAGCTCCGCGACACCCATCCGCCGCGCGCCGCTGGCCAGCAGCCGCAACACCGCGGCTGCCCGTTCGATGGACTGGATGGGACCGGGCACACGATCACTGTAGCGCTTGACCGTTCGACCATGTCGAACCCACGGCTCCAGCGACCGGGGTCAGCGGCGTTCCGGGGCCAGTCCGAGCAGGCGACGGCACTGGGGCGGCATGGCCACGCCGTCCGCGATCCGCTCGATCGTGTCCAGCGTGGGCAGCCGCCGCCCGCGCATGTACTCGCTGATCCGCCCCTGCGCGATGCCGGTGACGCCCGCCAGGTCGTTCTGGCTGCAGCCGGCGTACCGCCTGATCAGCACCAGCAGGCCCGCGATGTCCCGGCACCGCAGCGCGGCCACGACGTCCGGGCGCGACCACAGGCTCTCCGGCACGCGCGAAACCCACCCAGCTCTGCGTTCCATGACGAATTCCCCCCACCTGGGAATCGCCCGGGCCCGAGGGGGACGTTACGCGCAGGCACCACGCCATCACACGGTGATATCTCACCTTGTGCTGCCCGACCCGCGTCCCGCCCTGCGACCGTTCCAGGTCCGCAACCTTGAGGGGGGAATCGGGATGAAGTACCTGACCAAGCTGCTCGCGGTGGTGGGCCTGCTGCTCACCGCCCTGGTCGTCGCGCCGTCGGCCGCCTCGGCCGCCTCGGCCGCGCCGGTCGCGTCGGTCGCCGCGCTGACGCCGGACGGTCCCATCTACAACCAGCACGACTGGCGCTGCCTGGACTCGGACGTCTCGTCGCCGACGCACAACGGCACCAAGGTGCAGATCTGGGACTGCAACGGCTGGACGAACCAGCAGTGGACCTACTACGACGACAACACCATCCGCAGCACGCACGACGGCCGTTGCCTCGACGCGGACGTCTCGTCGACCACCCACAACGGCACCAAGATCCAGGTGTGGGACTGCAACGGGTGGAACAACCAGAAGTGGACGATCTACACCAACGGGGAGATCGTGAGCCGGCACGACGGCCGGTGCCTCGACCTGGACGTCTCGTCGACCACGCACAACGGCAGCAAGGTGCAGCTCTGGGACTGCAACGGCTGGCTCAACCAGGCCTGGTACAAGCCGTGACACCACGGCTCCCGTGATCACGCGGGGTCGTTCCGCCGCCGTGCGGGACGACCCCGCGTGCGCGCGTCACAGGTCCAGCGCCCAGGTCTGCGCCTCCACGTCCCGGCCGAACAGGCGTTCCGGCGTGCTCTTCTCGAGGGTGAAGCCGACTTTCTCGTAGATGTGCCGCGACGCCGCCAGCCCGGCCACGGTCCACAGCACCATCCGCTCGTACCCGGCCCGGCGGGCGAAGCGGAGGCACTCGTCGACCAGCCGCGCGCCGATGCCCAGGCCGCGCGCGGCGGGTTCGACCAGCAGCAGGCGCAGCTTGGCGGTGCGGTCGTCCACCCGCACGCAGAAGATCGACCCGACCGGCTCGCCGTCGACCTCGGCGATCCACGCCGCCTCGTGGTCGGGGGAGTGGTCCTCCCCGTACTCGCCCACGACCCGCGCCACCAGGGCCTCGAAGGTCCGGTCGAAGCCGCACTCCTCCGCGTACCGCACGCCGTGCCGGTTCACCACCCACCCGAGGTCGCCCGGCCGCAACGGCCGCAGCAGGTACGCCCGCGGCACGCCGGTGAGCAGGCGTTCGACCTTCCGCATCGCCGCCACCAGCTCGACCCGGTCGGACGGCGGCACGGGGTCCAGCAGCGCGCCGATCTCGGCGTCCGACCGCGCGTTCAGCTCGGCGAACACCGACTCGCCGTGCGGGGTGAGGGTGACGACGTGGCGGCGCGAGTCGCGTTCGGACGCCGTGCGGGTGACGAGGCCGTCGCGCTCGAAGGCGGTCAGGATGCGGCTGAGGTAGCCGGCGTCCAAGGACAGCGCGGTGCGCAGGTCGGGCGCCTCGCGGGGGCCCGCGGCCAGTTCGAACAGCACCCGCACCTCGGTCAGCGAGTACGGCGAGGCCAGGTAGCCGCGGTCCAGCACGCCGATCACGCCGGTGTAGAAGCGGTTGAACGCGCGGACGTCCGCGACCGTCATCATTGACTCCCTCAACTCAACCGTTGACGGAGTCAAGCTTATCCCTGCGGCCGGTAGACGGCCAGGGCCGCCGGACGGGAGCGGAACTCGAACGTGGACCCGGTCGGGCCGACCTCGCCGTCCGTCGCGATCGCCACCGCGCCGTCGAGCAGCCGCACGTCCAGCCACCGCGCCTCCAGGTGCCGGTAGGTGCGGCTGCGGTGCAGGGAGCCGAGCACCGCGCCGGCGAAGAACCGCGCCCGCGAGAACCGGGTGTCGGCGCGGATGTACCGGACGTCCATCAGGCCCGCGTCCAGGGCGGGCCGCATGGTGGGCGCGAAGCCCTTCGGCCGGTACGGGCCGTTGCCGACGAACAGCATCCACACCAGCTGCGGCTCGCCGTTCAGCTCCACCCGCAACGGCCGGGACGTGCGCAGCACCCGGGCCAGCGCGATGGCCGCCGCCGGCCACTTGCCCCACTTGTCCTGCAACTGCTCCCTCAGTCGCACCATGTCCGGGTAGCCGCCGAGGCTCGCGGTGTTGACGAACCAGCGCGGCCCGGCGCCGTCCACGGACACCGCCGCGAGGTCCACCAGCACGCCGTCGCCGTCCGCGACCGCCCGCGCGGTGTCGTCCAGCCCCTGGACGCCCACGTCGCGCGCGAAGTGGTTCAACGTCCCGGCGGGCACCAGGACCAGCGGCAGCCTGTGCGCCGCGGCCAGCGCGGCGACCGCCGCCACCGACCCGTCACCGCCCGCCACCCCCAGCGCCTGCGGAGCGTGATCGGCGATCACCGTGTCGAGATCCTCGATTCCCACGATCGTGGCTTTCGGCCATTCCCGCAGGATGTCGTCCGTCGGGTCGTCCGCGCCCACGCCCGCGCTCGGGTTCACCACGACCGCGAGACCCTCGCCGTCGACCAGCGCCGCCAACGCCCGGTGCTCGCGCGCCGACGCGGGCTCGGTCCGCCCCAACGGCCACCAACGCCTGGTCAGCAGGGCCGCGCCGACCCCGATCGCGGCGCCCGCGGCCACGTCGGACGGCCAGTGCACGCCCGTGTGCACCCGCGAGTACGCCACCGCCGCGGCGACCGGGGCGACCGCCGCCGCCAGCGCGGGCGACTCCATCGCCACGGCCGTGGTGAACGCCGCCGCCGACGCCGCGTGCCCGGACGGGAACGACGACGAGCTGGGCCGCCTGGTCAGCCGCCTGGGCACGTGCAGCAGGTCGGCGGCGGGCCGGCGGCGCGGGAACAGGCGCTTCGCGATCAGGCTCGCGCTGAAGCTCGCGCCCCCGATGGCCGCCACTCCGCGCAACCCCGCACGCCGCGTCACCCCTTTGCGCACGGCCAGGACGCCCGCCACGGCGAGCCACAACACACTGTGGTTAGCAGCGCGTGACAATCTCTTCATGCCGTCGTCGACGGGCGAGGCGCGCAGCTCCCCGGAACGCCTCATCAGGGCCAGGTCCAGGCGGTTCACTCGTCGGAGCACACAAGAACGTTATCCGCGAAATCGGTGCGCCGCCCGATTGGATCACTGAGGAAAGCTCCGAATGCGCCTACTGTTGAGGGATGCAGCGGCGGATCTTCGGCATTGAGACTGAGTTCGGGGTGACCTGCACCTTCCACGGGCAGCGCAGGCTGTCCCCGGATGAGGTCGCGCGTTATCTGTTCCGCCGGGTCGTCTCGTGGGGACGCTCGTCGAACGTCTTCCTGCGCAACGGCTCTCGGCTCTACCTGGACGTGGGCTCGCACCCCGAGTACGCGACGGCGGAATGCGACGACCTCGCCCAGCTCGTGACGCATGACAAGGCTGGTGAGCGGATCCTCGAAGACCTGCTCGTCGACGCCGAGCGCAGGCTCGCCGACGAGGGCATCGGGGGAGACATCTTCCTGTTCAAGAACAACACCGACTCCGCGGGCAACTCCTATGGTTGCCACGAGAACTACCTGGTCGCGCGGGCGGGGGAGTTCTCCCGCATCGCCGACGTCCTGCTGCCGTTCCTGGTGACCAGGCAGCTCATCTGCGGCGCGGGCAAGGTGCTCCAGACGCCGCGCGGAGCGGTCTACTGCCTGTCGCAGCGGGCCGAGCACATCTGGGAGGGCGTGTCCAGCGCCACCACCCGGTCCCGCCCGATCATCAACACCCGCGACGAGCCGCACGCCGACGCCGAGCGCTACCGCAGGCTCCACGTCATCGTCGGCGACTCGAACATGTCCGAGGTGACGACGCTGCTCAAGGTGGGCAGCGCCAACCTGGTGCTCGAGATGATCGAGCAGGGCGTCCAGTTCCGCGACTTCAGCCTGGACAACCCGATCCGCGCCATCCGCGAGATCAGCCACGACCTGACCGGCAGGCGCACCGTGCGGCTGGCGGGCGGCAAGGAGGCCTCGGCGCTGGACATCCAGCGCGAGTACTACGAGCGCGCGGTGGAGCACGTGGCCAAGCGCGCGCCGGACCCCATGGCGGAACGGGTGCTGGAGCTGTGGGGCCGCACGTTGGACGCGGTCGCGTCGGAGGACCTGTCCAAGATCGACCGCGAGATCGACTGGGCCATCAAGTACCGGCTGATGGAGCGCTACCAGGCCAAGCACGACATGGACCTGTCCAACCCGCGCATCGCCCAGCTCGACCTCGCCTACCACGACATCCGGCGCGGCCGGGGCATCTTCGACCTGCTCCAGCGCAAGGACCAGGTGGAACGGGTGACCGACGACGGCGAGATCGAGGCCGCCAAGGACACCCCGCCGCAGACCACGCGGGCCAAGCTGCGCGGTGACTTCATCGCCGCCGCGCAGGCCGCGGGCCGCGACTTCACCGTCGACTGGGTGCACCTGAAGCTCAACGACCAGGCGCAGCGCACCGTGCTGTGCAAGGACCCGTTCCGCGCGGTGGACGAGCGCGTGGAGCGGCTGATCTCGTCCCTCTAGCCGGCTGACGACGACCCCGGGCCGCGTGGCCCGGGGTCTTCTTCGGCCCGATTGACAAAATAGTTTTTTACGTACAAGATGATTTTTGCGATGAGAGACGTCCTGTACCTGGAGCAGATCGAGCAGGCCGAGGCACTGCTCAAGCCGCAGCGCATCGAGGTGCTGCGGCAACTGGCCGAGCCGCGGTCGTGCACCGAGGTGGCCGCCGCGCTCGACCAGACCCCGCAGCGGGTCTACTACCACGTGAAACGCCTGGTCGAAGCCGGTCTCGTGACGCAGGTGAACGAGCGGCGCGTGCGCGGCATCAACGAGGGCGTGTACCAGGCGAGCGCGCGCTCGTACTGGCTGTCGCCGGGCCTGGTCGGCCGGCTCGGGCTGCGCCGCGCGCAGGACGAGCTGAGCCTGGGGTACCTGCTGGACCTGGTGGAACAGGTGCAGTCGGACATCGCGGGCCTGGACCGGACCCGGCCCGAGCTGCCGTCGCTCGGCGTGTCCGGCGACATCCGGGTGCGGCCCGACCAGCGGCAGCAGTTCTTCGACGACCTGAAGACGACTTTGCAGGACCTGTTCGCCCGCTACGGCGGCGCGGAGGGCGACGCCTTCCGGCTGGCCGTGGCGTGCTACCCGAAGGAGGAGACCGATGAGTGAGACCGTGGTCCTTCGCGCCCGCACCACCGCGCCCGTCGACCGGGTGCGCCGGGCCGTGACCGACGCCGGCGAGCTGGGCACGTGGCTGGCCGAGCACGCGGCCGTGGAGCTGCCCGACCGCTTCGAGTTCTGGGGCCGGTTCACGCCCGAGGGCGACGCGCCGCACCAGACGTTGCGGCACGTGGACGAGGACTCGCTGCGGTTCGGCTGGAGGGTCGGCGGCGAGGACACGACCGTCGAGATCGGCTGGGCCGAGGAGGGCGGCGACACCGTGGTCACGCTGTCGCAGAGCCACTTCCCGGGCTGGGGCGTGGCCGTCGCGGAGACCAGCGTCCTCGGCTACCTGTACACGTACTGGTGCCTGTCGCTGGCGAACCTGGTTGACCACGTCGAAGGCCGCCCGCTGACCCCGATGGTGGACTTCGCCACGACCGAGATGCGCGGTGAGGTGCTGATCGGCGCCCCGGTCGCCGCGGTGGCCCACTCCCTGGTCGACGCCGAGGAGTACTCGCGGTGGTTCGGCGCGAAGATCGACATCGAGGCGTGGGAGGGCGGCCGGGTCGCCATGGGCGGGTTCGAGATGAACCCGCAGCCCGCCAAGGTCGTCGACTTCGAGCCCGGCAGGCGGATGGGCGTCGACTGGGGCGGCATGGTGTCGACCTGGGAACTGGCCGAGTCCGACGGCGGCACGCGGCTGACGTTCGTGCAGAGCGGGTTCGACACCGGTCAGCCGCCGTACGGCGCGTGGGCGGGCTGGCTGTCGGGCGTGGCGGAGCTGCGCCGGTTCCACGAGCTGCCCGACTGGCGACCGATCTGGCTGCAGCCGGACGTGCCCGGTCTGCCCGAGGGCATGCTCACCGAGGGCTGAGGCGGATCAGCTTCAGCTCGACGGCGGTCCGCACGGCCGCCGTCCTGGTGTCCACGCCCAGCTTGTCGAAGATCCGCACCAGGTGCGTCTTCACCGTCGCCTCGCTGATGAACAGTGCCTTGGCGATCTCGCGGTTCGACAGGCCGCGGGCGAGGTGGTCGAGGATCTGCACCTCGCGCTTGGTGACCGCGGGGGTGGCCGCGGGGCGCAGCAGGCGTCGCGCGATGTCGGGGGACAGCACGGTGCGGCCCGTCGAGGCCTGCCGGACCGCGGCGGCCAGTTCGTCGGGCGGGCAGTCCTTGAGCAGGTAGCCGGTCGCGCCCGCCTCGACCGCGCGCACCACGTCCGCGTCCGAGTCGTACGTGGTCAGCACCACGACCTGCGGCGGGTCGGGCAGGGCGCGGAGCCGCCGGGTGGCCTCCACGCCGTCGATGCCGGCGCCGAGCTGCAGGTCCATCAGCACCACGTCCACGTCCCGGGTCGCGGCGACGCGGACCGCGTCCTCCCCGGTGGCGGCCTCGGCGACCACCTCGAAGTCGCGGGCCAGCAGGCCGGCCAGGCCGAACCGCACGACCGGGTGGTCGTCCACCACCAGCACCCGCAACGGCCCGCTCACGGCGTCGGCACGCTCACGGCCAGCGCCGTGCCCTCGCCCGGCCTGCTCTCCACCGTCACGGTGCCGCCCAGCTCGGCGACCCGGTCGCGGATCGCCTCCAGCCCGTAGCCGCGACCGGGCTCCGGGCGGAGCGCGGCCGGGTCGAACCCGCGGCCGTCGTCGCACACGTCGAGCGTCACCGCGTCACCCAGGTACGTGAGCGTGATGACCGCGGTGGTGGCGTCGGCGTGCTCGCGGACGTTGGCCAGCGCGCCCTGCGCGACCCGCAGCAACGCCACCTCCACCGGCACCGGCAGCGGGTACGGCTCGCCCTCCACCTCCACCCGGTCGCACAGGGCGCGCAGCGCGTCGGTCAGCGTGCGGTCCTGCAACGGCGAGAGGTCGCGGACGAACCGGCGTGCCTCGGCGAGGTTCTCCTTGGCCACCTCACGGGCACGCGCGGTGTCGCCGAGCTCCAAGAGCAGGGTGATGCTGGACAGGCCCTGCGCGAGCGTGTCGTGGATCTCCCGGGCCAGCCGCTGCCGTTCCCGCAGCGCACCGGCCTGCTGCAGCAGCCGACGGCGGTCGAAGAACACCGCGGCGGTGATCACCGCGACCCCGACCGGGCCGAGCACCAGACTCGGCTCCACCGTCTCGGCCAGCCGCACCTGCGCCAGCACCACCGCCGCGGTGAGCACGGCCGCCAGCGGCACGGCCACGCGCGGGCGCAGCTGCCGCAGGCACTGGAAGAACAGCGGGATCGCGCACCAGCCGAAGCTCGGCGCCAACCACACCAGCACCAGCCACAACGCGAGCACGGCGGGCAGCGCGCCGGTCCACCGCACCCCGGACGGGTAGGCCGCGCCCAGCACGGCGGCGGTGACCAGCACGGCGGGCGCGACGCCGTGGTACGCGACGTACCGCGCCGCCGACGCCGTCAGCAGCACGTAGAAGCCCGCGTGCATCGCCCGGTGCAGCCACACGGGGCCGACCCTAGGCCAGGTTCCGGCCCGTGGGGTCAACCGATGGGTTGAACGGGGCTCGACCGGAACCACCAGGTCGGGACGTCCCGGCGCGGCGAGCCTGGAGCACGACACGAACCGGACGAGGAGGGTGTGGCGATGCGCAAGACCACGATCGCGGTGCTGGTGGCGTTGTCCGTGGCGGGCGCCGGCGGGTACGCGGTGGCCGACCAGCAGCACGGGCGCAGCGGTGTCGCGGTGCGGACCGCGACGACGATCACGGTCGACGCGGCCGTCCAGGCGGCCCAGGCGGCGTTGGACGCGGCCGAGAAGGAGGGGCAGCGGGTCACGGTCGCCGTGGTCGACCGCGGCGGCGACCTGGTCGTGCTGCTGCACGGCGACGGCGCCGGGCCGCAGAGCGAGGAGTCGGCACGCCGCAAGGCGTTCACCTCGGTGTCGTTCAACGCGCCGACATCGGTGCTGGCGGGCCGCGTGACCGGCGCCGGGGCGACCCTGCGCGACATCCCCGGCACCCTGTTCCTCGCCGGGGGCGTGCCCGTGGTGTCGGACGGCGCGCCGGTCGCGGGCATCGGTGTCGGCGGCGCGCCGAGCGGCGACCTGGACGAGCGCTTCGCCCGCGCCGGCCTCGACGCCATCGGCGGCTGACCGACTCGGGGCCGTGACCTGTGCGAACGGGGTGCTTCCCGGGCTGTGTGCCGCCCGGGAAGCACCCCGCCGCGGCGCGGCGTCCGTCCCGGCAATCGGCTGAATGGACCATTCATCCGCGTTCCGGGCGGGGATGGCGTCACCGGGTGTTCGTCCGGGGTTAGGGTTCCGGTGTGGCCATCGCACGTGCCGAACGGCTCGTCAACCTGGTGCTGTGCCTGCTGTCGACCCGTCAGTACCTGACCGCGGAGCGCATCCGCGCCATCGTCCCCGGCTATGCCGACGCCCCGACGGACGAGGCGTTCTTCCGCATGTTCGAACGCGACAAGACCGAGCTGCGCGACCTCGGCGTGCCGCTGGAGACCGGCCGCAGCGCCGGCTTCGACGCGATCGACGGGTACCGCATCGCCCGCCGGGACTACGAGCTCGGCGACATCGACCTGGAACCGGACGAGGCCGCCGCCGTGGCGCTCGCCGCCCGGCTGTGGGACTCCCCCCAGTTCACCGGCGCCGCGCACGGCGCCCTCATCAAGCTCCGCGCCGCGGGCGTGGACGTCGACCAGGACGTGCACGTGCCGGTCGAGCCGAAGGTCCGCACCAGCGAACCCGCGTTCCCGCCGCTGCTCGCGGCCGTGCAGGAGGGGCGCGTCGTCGAGTTCGACTACCGCCGCCCGGTGCCGGTCGAGGTGCGCACCCGCACCGTCGAGCCGTGGGGCGTGGTCGCCTGGCGCGGCCGGTGGTACCTCGTCGGGCACGACCGCGACCGCGACGCGCCCCGCTGCTTCCGGCTCTCCCGCATCGTCGGCGACGTCCGCGCGGTCGGCAAGGCGGGCGCGGTCCGCCGGCCCGACCAGTTCGACCTGCTGTCGTTCGTGGTCCGCAACCAGCCCGCCGCCGACCAGCCGCCCGCCACCGCCAAGCTGTGGGTCGCGCGCGGCCGGGCCCAGGGCGTGCGCAGGCGGGCGAAGGTCGTCGGCGCCCGGGACTTCGACGGCGAGCCCGGCGACGTGCTGGAGATCGAGCTGAGGTTCCCCGACTCGGCCGCCGGGTGGATCGCGGGCTTCGGCCCGGACGTGGTGGTGCTCGAACCGGAAGTGCTGGCCAAGACCGTGCGGGAGAAGCTGCTCGGCGCGCTGCGCGGTGCGGGGGTGCGCGCGTGAACGCCGCCACCGACCGGCTGCCCCGGCTGCTCGCCCTCGTGCCCTACCTGCTGGCCCGGCCCGGCATCCCGATCGACGAGGTCGCCGCCGACTTCGAGGTCACGCCCAAGCAGATCCGCAAGGACCTCGAACTGCTGTGGATGTGCGGCCTGCCCGGCTACGGCCCCGGCGACCTGATCGACCTGTCGTTCGAGGGCGAGACGGTCACCGTCACGTTCGACGCGGGCATGAGCCGCCCGCTGCGGCTCACCGCGGCCGAGGCGACGTCGCTGCTGGTGGCGCTGCGCGCGTTGGCCGAGACGCCCGGCGTGGCCGACCAGGCCGCCGTGCAGCGCGCGGTGGCCAAGATCGAGGCCGCCGTGGGCCAGGCGCAGCCCGCCGGCGTGGCCGTGGGGCTGGCCCTGCGGGAAGCGCCGGAGACGGCACGCGTGCGTGACGCGGTGTCGGACGGCGTGCGCCGAGGTCGAGCCCTGCACCTGCGCTACTACACGCCGTCACGCGACGAGATCACCGGCCGGGTCGTCGACCCGATGCGGATGCTGCTCGTCGAAGGCCGCGGCTACCTGGAGGCCTGGTGCCGCGCGGCCGACGGCGTGCGGCTGTTCCGCCTCGACCGGATCGACGCCGTCGACGTGCTGGACGAGCCCGCCGCCCCGCCGCCGCACGCCACGCCCACCGACACGTCGGAGGGGTTGTTCCAGCCCGACCCGTCGCAGCGCACGGCCGTGCTCGTGCTCGAACCGGACGCCCGCTGGGTCGCCGAGTACTACCCGACCGACGGCCTGGTCGAGCTGCCCGAGGGCCGCGCCAGGGTGCTCATGCGGTACGCCGACACGGCCTGGATGGTGCGCCTGCTGCTCGGGTTGGGCGGTGAAGCGCACGTGGAGCAGCCGCCCGACCTGGTGGCCGAGGTCGCCCGGCAGGCGGAGGCGGCGTTGCGCCGGGCGGATCACCTCCCGGCAACCTAGGGCAAGTACGGTAGTGCCGTGCCGTACTTGCCGAGCCTGGCGCTGATCGTCCTCGGGGTGGTCGTGCTTGTCCCGATCACGATCCGAGTCATCCGATCCTTGCGTCGCTTCCGCGTCGCAAGCACTCTGGTGGGTGACAGGGTCGGCGATGGCGTCGGTCTGCTGCGAGCGCGGTCCGCCGCGCTCGGGGTGGCCCTCGCCGAACGGCGTCCGGATCACGCCCGTGAGGGCAAGCCCCGCGTACCATCGGTGGACCGGGGGAGACAGGAGGACAACCGTGCCTAGCCTCGGACCAACCGAACTGATCATCATCGCCGTGGTGATCATCCTGCTCTTCGGCGCGAAGAAGCTGCCCGACATGGCGCGCTCCATCGGCCGTTCGGCGAAGATCCTCAAGGCCGAGACCAAGGGCCTGCGCAGCGAGGACGAGCCGCAGCAGCAGCCGGGCACGACGACGGCGCAGCAGGTGCCCGCGCCGCAGCAGCTGCCTGCCGCCCAGCCGCAGGTGGCCCAGCAGCCGGTCGCGCAGCCCCAGCAGGCGGCCCAGCCCGTGCCGCAGCCGCAGGTGGCCCAGCCCATCGAGCAGTCCGCGCAGAACCTGCAGAACAAGCAGAACACCAACTAGAGCCGCGTCAACTAGAGCCTAAGGACGGTCCGCACGGTGGGGGCAAGTCCGGTCCGGTGGTGGGCCCAGCGCAGGGAGCGCCGCAAGATCACGAGTCGTCGGGCGAACCCGGACGGCACCATGTCGTTGAAGCACCACCTCTACGACCTCCGGCACCGGCTGGGGTTGGCGCTGGTCTTCATCGCGTGCGGCGCGGTCTTCGGCTTCATCTGGTGGAGCTGGCAACCCTTCGGCCTGCCCAGCCTCGGCCAGATCGTCATCGACCCGTACTGCGGCATCCCGGAGACCATGCGGCTCACGCAGGAGGGCAAGGGCTGCCAGCTGCTGCAGACCAAGCCGTTCGAGGTCTTCATGATCCGGCTGAAGGTCGGCGCCGGTGCGGGCATGGCGGTGACCGCGCCCTTCTGGCTCTACCAGGTGTGGCGGTTCATCTCGCCGGGCCTGTACGCCAAGGAGCGGCGCTTCGCCGTCGTGTTCGTGGCGTTCGCGTCGGTGCTGTTCGTCGCGGGCGCCACGCTCGCGTTCTACGTCGTGCCGCAGGGCTTGGCGGTCCTGGTCGGCTTCGGTGACGACCGCTTCATCACCGCCCTCACCGCCGGTGAGTACGTCAGCTTCGTCATGACGCTGCTGCTGATCTTCGGCGTGAGCTTCGAGCTGCCGCTGATCGTGGTGATGCTCAACCAGGTCGGCGTGGTCAGCTACGAGAAGCTGAACAAGTGGCGGCGCGGCATCATCTTCGGCCTGTTCGTCTTCGCCGCGATCGCCACACCGGGCACCGACCCGATCTCCATGGTCGCGCTGGCCGTGGCGCTCGTGCTGCTGTTCGAGGTGGCCATCCAGATCGCCCGGGTGCACGACCGGCGGGTCGAGCGCAGGCGCAAGGCCGAGGGCCTGGACGACATCCCGGACGACGAGGCCGCGCCGTTCGACTACACGCCGGAGGCGGTCGAGGAACCGTCACCCGAGCCGGTGCCGACACCGGACCCGGGGCCGCCACCGAAGCTGGGGCCCACGCTCGACCCCCCGACGCCGGAGCCTCCCGGCCGGGTGCGCTACGACGACGTGACCTGAGTGAGATCACCTGATCCGGTGAAGCCTTTGTAGGCTTCCCGACCATGTCGACGTCAACGCGAGCGGCCCTGCTGGTGTGCACCGCCTCGGGCAAGGGCAGGGCCGCCCGCATGGCAGGCACCGTCGCGGAACGGCTGCGCGGCGTGGTCGACCGGCTCGACCTGCACGTGGCGCGGACCGCGGAGGGCACCACCGAAGCCGCGCGCCGGGCGGTGGCCGAAGGCGTCGACGTCCTGGTGGTCCTCGGTGGCGACGGCGGCGCCCACCTGGCGCTGCAGGCGTGCGCGGAGTCCTCGACCGCGCTGGCCGTGGTGCCCGCCGGCACCGGGAACGACCTGGCCACCGCCCTGGGCACCACCTCGGTGGACGACGTGGTGACCGCGTTGCGCGAGGGCAACCGCACCCCGTTCGACCTGGGGCGCGTGGAGCACGGCCCCTGGTTCGCCACCGTCCTGTGCGCGGGCTTCGACTCGGCGGTCAACGAGCGCGCGAACGCGATGCGCTGGCCCGCCGGACCCCGCCGCTACGACCTGGCGATCCTGGCCGAGCTCGCGGCGCTGAGGCCGCAGCGGCTGGTGGTCGAGACCGAGGACGACGTGCTGGAACTGGACGCGCTGCTGGTCGCGGTCGGCAACACGACCAGCTACGGCGGCGGCATCCCGGTGTGCCCGGACGCCTCGACGACCGACGGCCTGTTCGACCTGACCGTGGTGCGGGCCGCGCCGCGGCGCACCCTGCTGCGGATGCTGCCCACGCTGCGCACCGGGCGGCACGTGGACCACCCGGCCGTGCGCACCCTCCGGGCCCGTTCCGCGCGGCTGTCCGGGCCGTCCTGGGTGGCCTACGCGGACGGTGAGCGGCTCAGCGGTGTGCCGTTGACGACCACCTGCGTCCCGGGCGCCCTCACCGCCGTCACCGGTGCCGGCTGAGCACGTCCCGCTTGCGCCACGAGGCGTGCGGCTGCGCCGTGCCCCGGTCGAGCAGCCAACCGGCGACCGTCAGCACGCCGTCGGCCGCGTCCAACGGCGTGTCGTGCGCCGACCCGACGCTCTCGATCTCGTGCCTGCCGCAGTCCCGGATCGCGTCGCAGCGGACCGAGATCTCGCCCTCCACCTGCCACGGCGGAGGCGGTCTCAGCACGTTGCGGTGCGGGTCGCGGGGCAGTGAGACGTGCACGTGGAAGGCCACTTCCTCGAACTCGGCGAGAGCCGACAACCCCGCGTAGGGCGCGCCGGGCAGGTGGTCGAACACCAGGCCGGCGCCCGGTCTGCCGAGGCGGCCGGCCAGCCGCTCGACCCGTGCCTCGGCCAGCCTCAGCACGGTGAGCACCGCCTCGACCTCGACCAGGTCGGGGAATACCCACCGGAGATCGCCCTCCACCAACGGAATCGCGGCCACGGCTCCCGAGTGTGCCCCATGGTCCGCCCCTATGGTCTCTATAGCTTCAGTGTTGACCAAAAGAAGTGTTCGGGAGCGCCCGCGCGGGCAGGTTCCGGGGTCCGCCGCGGATCTGAAGCGATTTTGTCGGTCCCGTATGACAGCCTGGACAGGTGTCAAGCACTCCGCGGTCTCCAGCCGACTCGTACGCGGACTTCCGCCGCCGCTCCTCCCGGCCCAAGCTGGCCGACTTCCTGGGGGTCATCTCGTTCGAACTCGACCCGTTCCAGGAACGCGCCTGCGAGGCGCTGGAAGACGGGCACGGCGTGCTGGTCTGCGCACCCACCGGCGCCGGCAAGACGGTCGTCGGCGAGTTCGCCGTCCACCTGGCCCTCTCCGAGGGCCGCAAGTGCTTCTACACGACGCCGATCAAGGCACTGTCGAACCAGAAGTACGCCGACCTCGTCGCCCGCTACGGCGCGAACAAGGTCGGCCTGCTCACCGGCGACACGTCGGTCAACGGCGACGCGCCGATCGTCGTGATGACCACCGAAGTCCTGCGCAACATGCTGTACGCGGGCTCGCACACGCTGAACACACTCGCCTACGTCGTGATGGACGAGATCCACTACCTCGCCGACCGGTTCCGCGGCCCCGTGTGGGAAGAAGTGATCCTGCACCTGCCCGAGTCCGTGCGGCTCGTCGGCCTGTCCGCCACCGTCAGCAACGCCGAGGAGTTCGGCGAGTGGCTGGTCGAGGTGCGCGGCGACACCACCGTCGTGGTCGACGAGCACCGGCCCGTGCCGCTGTGGCAGCACATGATGGCGGGCGGCCGGATGATGGACCTGTTCGCCGGCGACGCCCCCGACGGGCACACCCGCATCAACCCGCAGCTGCTGCGCCACACCGAAGACCTGTCCCGCTTCCACGTGCCGTGGAGCCGCAACCGCAACAACAAGGACCAGCGCGGCCGCCCGCCGCGCGGCTCCGGGTTCAAGCCGCCGTCACGGGTCGACATCGTGCAGCGGCTCGACGGCGCGGGCCTGCTGCCCGCCATCGACTTCGTGTTCAGCCGCGCCGGCTGCGACGCGGCCGTGCTGCAGTGCGTGCGAGCCGGGCTGCGGCTCAACTCCGAAGCCGAGGTCGAGCAGATCCGCGAGGTCATCGAGGAGAAGACCAAGGACCTGCCCCAGGGCGACCTGATGGTGCTCGGCTACTGGGAGTGGCGCGAAGCGCTCGAACGCGGCATCGCCAGCCACCACGCCGGCCTGCTGCCCGCGTTCAAGGAAACCGTGGAGGAACTGTTCGTCCGCGGCCTGGTGAAAGTCGTGTTCGCCACCGAGACGCTGGCGCTCGGCATCAACATGCCCGCGCGCACCGTCGTGCTGGAGAAGCTGGTCAAGTACAACGGCGAAGCGCACGTCGACCTCACGCCCGGCGAGTACACGCAGCTCACCGGCCGCGCCGGGCGGCGCGGCATCGACGTCGAAGGCCACGCGGTCGTGGTGTGGCAGCCCGGGGTCGACCCGAAAGCCGTCGGCGGCCTCGCGTCCACCCGCACCTACCCGCTGCGGTCGTCGTTCCGGCCCGGCTACAACATGGCCGTCAACCTCGTCAACCAGCTCGGCGCGGCGGCGGCCCGGGAAATCCTGGAGCAGTCGTTCGCCCAGTTCCAGGCCGACCGGTCGGTGGTCGGACTCGCCCGGCGGATCGAGCGCAACCGCGAGGCGCTCGGCGGCTACGCCGAGGCGATGACGTGCCACCTCGGCGATTTCACGGAGTACGCGTCACTGCGCCGCCGCGTCGCCGAGCGCGAGAAGGCGTTGGCGCGGCAGAACACCTCGGCGAAGCGGGCCGAGGCGGCGCAGTCGTTGGAACGGCTGCGCAAGGGCGACGTGATCGCGGTGCCGTCCGGGCGCCGGTCCGGGCTGGCCGTCGTGATCGACCCGGGTCTGGAACCGCTCGGCGAGGCGCGCCCGTTCGTCGTCACCGAAGACCGGTGGGCCGGTCGGCTGTCGTCGGCGGACTTCCCCATGCCCGTCGAGGTGCTCGGCAAGATGCGGCTGCCGAAGCAGGTCGACACGCGGTCGCCGAAGTCGCGGCGCGACCTGGCGGCGTCGTTGCGCGCCACCGGGATCACCGCGCCGGTGATGCGGAAACGCCGGTCGACGGCGGACGACGACGCCGAACTGAACACGTTGCGGCGGGCGTTGCGCGCCCACCCGTGCCACGGCTGCGAGAAGCGCGAGGAGCACGCCCGCTGGGGCGAGCGCTACCACCGGCTGCTGGCCGAGACCGAACAGGTGGAGCGCAAGGTCGCCGCCACCACGCACTCGCTGGCCCGCGAGTTCGACCGGATCCGCGGCCTGCTCCGCGAACGCGGCTACCTGCACGTCGAGGAAAGCGGACCCGGCGAAGAGGTCACCGAGCACGGCAAGCGGTTGACCAGGCTCTACAGCGAATCCGACCTGCTCGCCGCGGAATGCCTGCGGCACGGCGTGTGGCGTGACCTCGATCCGGCGGAACTCGCCGCGGTCGTGTCGGCGCTGGTGTACGAGGCGCGCCGGGACGGTCCGCTGGAAGCGCGGCTGCCACCGGGCAAGGTGGCCGACGCGTTGACCGCGACCGCGCGGCTGTGGGCGGAACTGGAGGACGACGAGCGCCGGCACCGGCTCGACCGGACCCGGCAGCCCGACCCGGGGTTCGCGTGGGCCGTGTACCGGTGGGCGCGCGGCGAGTCGCTGGAGAAGGTGCTGTCCGCCGCCGAGGAGAACGGCGCCGAGCTCGGCGCGGGCGACTTCGTCCGGTGGTGCCGGCAGGTGATCGACTTCCTCGACCAGATCCGGGACGTCGTCGGCGGCGGCGATCCGGTGGGCGCCGCCGCCCGGAAGGCCGTCGACGCGCTGCGCCGCGGGGTGGTGGCGATGGCCACCGTTTGACAAAGCTTTGCGGGGCGGGTGGGTGTCATCAGCACACCTGTGGTTTGATCGCGCCCGCAAGCCTTGAACAGCTTGTCCAGATCGTTTTCAGACCGACCTTGTCCAGACCGACCGTCGGAGGCCGAGCATGACCAGTCCGTACGGACCGTCCGGAGGGAACGACCCGCAGCCGCAGTGGGGCCAGCAGCAACAGCCCTACGGTGGTGGGTACCCCGGCACGCCGTCGGGTGGTTTCCCCGCTCAGCAGCCCAACCCCTACGGGCAGCCGGATCCGTCGCAGCAGCAGTGGGGGCAGCAGCCGGGCCAGCAGCCGTACACGCAGCAGTACCCGGCCGGGTACGACCCGAACAACCCGCAGTCGAACCCGTACGGGCAGCCGCAGCAGGGCCAGTTCGGGCAGCAGCCGGGGCAGTTCGGCCAGCCGGGGCAGCCTGGTCAGTACGGCCAGCAGCCCGGCCAGTTCGGGCAGCCGGGGCAGTACGGCCAGCAGCCGCCGCCGAAGAAGTCCAGCGCCGTGCTGTGGGTCGTCGTCGCGCTGGTCGTGCTGGTGGTCGCGGCCGTCGGCATCACCGGATTCGTCGCGCCGGGGTTCTTCAACACCAAGGTCTTCGACCAGGCGGCCGTGCAGAGCGGTGTCGTCGGCGTGCTGAAGGACGACTACAAGATCTCCGACGTGGAGAGCGCGACCTGCCCGGCCGAGCAGGAGGTCAAGCCGAACACGACCTTCGAGTGCACGGTGAAGGTCGGCGGCAAGGACAAGACGGTCAAGATCACCGTGAAGACCGAGGACGGCGAGTACGAGGTCGGCCAGCCCGCCGGCTGATCTCCCGTTCGTGCCCGAGGCCACTCCCGCTCGTCATCGCGGGGGTGGCCTCGCGGTTTCCGGGCGGTGAATCTGGTTAGCAATGCGAGCGACCTTGGGGCACCATGCTGGCGTGACCGACCACGACATCCGCGTGCTGGACGACTCCCAGTACCGGACCGCCCACACCCTGTTCCGCGGCACGCTCCACCACACTCCCGCACCGGACGACCAGTGGAAGTTCGTGCAGGAGTCGTACTACCCGGGACGGGCGATCGGCGCGTTCGCCGACGGCGAGATGGTCGGAACGGTCCAGTCGTTCCCGTCACAGCTGGCCGTGCCGGGCGGCGCCGTGGTGCCGCACGCGGCCGTGAGCCGGGTCGGGGTGCGGGCGGACTGGACGCGCCGCGGCGTGCTGAGCGCGTTGCAGCGGGCGCAGCTTCGGGCGCTGCGGTCGGCTGGCGACGTGGCCGCCACCCTGCGCGCCTCTGAGACCGCCATCTACGGCCGTTACGGCTACGGCGTCGCCACCAGGCACCGGTTCGTGCGCATCGACCGACGTCAGGCCGCCCCGCGCACACGTCCCGTCGGCCGGGTGCGGCTGGTCGAGGGCGAGGCGGGGGAGCGGATCGCGCACGGGCTGTTCGAGGAGCTGTCGCCGGTGCGCGCGGGCACGATCTCCCGGTGGCCCGCGTGGTGGGGCCTGAGCATCCGGCGCGTGGCGGCCGAGGAGAACATCAAGATCGCGGTGCGCTCGGGCGCGTCCGGTGACGACGACGGCTACGTGGTGTTCAAGGTCGTGCCCGGCGAGCACGGATCGGGCGACCACAAGCCGACCACGTTGATGGTCATGGACCTGTGGGCTCGGGACGCCGAGGCGTGGGCCGACCTGTGGCTGTTCGTGCTCGGCGTCGACCTCGTGGCGGAGGTGGCGGCGTACGGCAGGCCGGTGGACGAGCCGGTGCAGTGGCTCCTGGGCGACCGTCGCGCGTGCCGGATCGCCGAGGAGGTCGACGAGACGTGGCTGCGCCTGCTCGACGTCCCGGCCGCCCTGTCGGCGCGAACGTACCGCCACGCCGAGCCGGTGGTGCTCGGCGTGCGCGACGCGTACCTGCCGGAGAACTCGGGCTCGTACCGCGTCTCCGCGGACGGCGTGACCCGGGTCGACGAGGCGCCCGAACTGGTGCTGGACGTGGATGTCCTCGCCTCGACGTACCTGGGCGACGTGTCGTTCTCCACCCTGGCCGCCACGCGCCGCCTGGACGTCGTCGACCCAACCGCCCTCGTCCGCGCCGATGCCCTGTTCGAGGTCTCCGAGCCCCCGTGGAGCGGCACCTACTTCTAACCCCGGCCACGCTTCCAGCCGCGCCGCGCTTCTGCCTCGACCGCGCTCCTGCCCCTGCCTCGCGCCCCGGCGCCCGCCTCCGTCGTCGGTCCTTCCACCCGCCCCGGTCCCGCTTGCGGCCTGCGGTCGCGAACCGCGGTTGCGAACCGCGGTTGCGAATCGCTGTCGTGAACCGCGTTCGTGATCCCGCCGCAGGCGGCTACGGCCTGGCGTGGCACCGCAGGCGGCCGGCGGCCTGGCGTGGCTAGCGGCGTTCCATCGCGGACAGCAGCCTGGGCAGCGAGCTGCCCAGGCCCCAACGCCGGGTCAGCTCGGCGACGCGGTCCGGGTCGGCGGGGGCCGCGGGCACGACGTCCGGGCGGTCCATGACGATCTTGGCGTCGGTCGCCACGTTGACCACGGTCGGTGCGACGGCGAGGTAGTCCTGGGCGTTGAGCAGCGCGGTGCGGGCGCGGGTGGTGAGTTTGCGGTCGCGGCCGTCATGGACGGCGTCGAGGACGGCTTGCAGCGAACCGAACTCGCTGATCAGCTTCGCCGCCGTCTTCTCGCCGATGCCGGCCACGCCGGGCAGGCCGTCCGACGGGTCGCCGCGCAGCACGGCCATGCCGGCGTACGCGCGCCCGGCGTCGTGCACCGGCAGCGCGTACTTGGCGGCCAGCTCCTCCGGCCCGAGCAACTCGGCCTTCGCCCACCCGCGGCCGAGGTAGAGGACGCGCACCTCGGTCGGCTCGTCGCGCACGACCTGGAACAGGTCGCGGTCGCCGGTGATGACCTCGACGGGGTCGATGTTCTCGCGGGCGGCGAGGGTGCCGATGACGTCGTCGGCCTCGTAGCCGTCGGCTTCGGCGGTCGCGATGCCCACCGCGTCCAGCACGTCGAGGATGATCGGCACCTGCGGGGTGAGGGTGTCGGGCACCTCTTCCTCGCCGTCGGCGGCGCCCTCGGCGACGCGGTGCGCCTTGTACGACGGGAGTGCGGCGACGCGGAACGCCGGGCGCCAGTCGGCGTCCAGGCAGGCGACCAGGCGGCTCGCCTTCCGCTCGGTGATGACCCTCGCGATCGTGTCGACGAACCCGCGCACCGCGTTGACCGGTGTGCCGTCCGGGGCGGTCATGGACTCGGGCAACGCGTAGAACGCCCGGAAGTACAGGCTGGCGGCGTCCATCAGGACCAGCGGATTGCTCACCTGGGACAGCTTGCCAGAGACCACCGACATCGCCGACTGCTCCGCTCGTTCCTGTGGATAACCCAATGGGTCCGGTGGGAGGGAGAGGGCGGGTGGGTGTGGGGCTGAGGCATGGGGGTGGTTGCGGCGGGCCTCATTGTTTCAACCGACGTTTCAGTGGGCGGATAACGGCGTTTTTGTTCATCGGATTTTCCAGGTTCACTCGGTCGTGGAAGAGGTTGGCGGGAAACGGCAGGTAGGGCTGGGTGCTGCCCCGATCGAGCGACACTGCCGGCGGCACGGTGGCGTGTGGCGTGGGACGGGGGTTGCACCACTAGGCTTTCCCGCATGTCGACCCAAGTTGGGCCCGTCGACGTGGACGCCCTGCGCGCGCGCCTCGACCGGGCTACCGCTGCCGCCTCCATCGCGGGCGTTGACGCGTTGCTCATCGCGCCCGGTTCGGATTTGCGCTACCTCCTCGGAGCGGGCGGCACGTCGTTCGAGCGGTTGACTTGTCTCGTGCTGCCCGTCGGCGGGAAACCGGTGTTGGTGGTGCCCAAGCTGGAGCACCCCGGGTACGCCGGCGTCCCCACCGACGAACTGGGGGTCGAAGTCGCCACCTGGGTGGACGGCGAGGACCCGTACGCGCTGGTCAAGAGGGCGTTGAAGGGGAACCGGACCGCGGTCTCCGACATGATGCCCGCGCTGCACACGTTGCGGTTGCGGGACGTCGTCGGCGACGACCAGGTGCTCGCCGGGCCGGTCCTGCGCGAGCTGCGGATGCGCAAGGACGACGCCGAGGTGGCCGCGTTGCGCAAGGCGGGCGCGGCGATCGACCGGGTGCACGCGCGCATGGCCGAGTGGCTCCGCCCCGGCCGCACGGAGGCCGAGGTGGGCGCCGACATCGCCGCCGCGATCGTCGCCGAAGGCCACACCCTGGCGGAGTTCGTCATCGTCGCCTCGGGCCCGAACGGCGCCTCGCCGCACCACGACGTGTCCGACCGGGTGATCGAGGCCGGTGACGTGGTGGTGGTCGACATCGGCGGGCCGGTGGCCGAGGGCTACAACTCCGACTCCACCCGCACCTACGTGCTCGGCGAGCCCCGTGACGCCGACGTCTGGCCGACCTACGCGGTCCTGCAGGCCGCGCAGCAGGCCGCCGTCGACGCGGTGCGGCCGGGCGTCACCTGCGCCGCCGTGGACGCCGCCGCGCGCGAGATCATCGCCGACGCGGGTTTCGGCGAGTACTTCGTCCACCGCACGGGCCACGGCATCGGGCTGGACGTGCACGAGGACCCCTACATCGTCGGCGGCAACGACCTGCCGCTGGAGCCGGGCATGGCGTTCAGCGTCGAACCCGGCATCTACCTGCCCGGACGGTGGGGCGCGCGGATCGAGGACATCGTGATCGCCACCGCCGACGGCGTGGAGAGCGTCAACACCCGGCCGCACGCGCTGGTGGTGTTGCCCGCGTGACGAACCTGGAGCCGATCGACCGGGCGATCCTGCGCGAACTGGCGGCCGACGGCCGGTGCAGCTTCACCGACCTCGCCGAACGGGTCGGGCTGAGCGTGTCCGCCGTGCACCAGCGGGTGCGGCGGCTGGAGCAGCGTGGCGTGGTGCGCGGCTACGCGGCGCGGCTGGACGGCGACGAGGTCGGCCTGCCGCTGACCGCGTTCATCTCGCTGACCCCGATCGACCCGGCGGCTCCGGACGACTACCCGAAACGGCTGGAGCACCTGCCGCAGATCGAGGCGTGCTACTCCGTCGCCGGTGACGCCTCCTACGTGCTGCGGGTGCGGGTAGCGTCGCCGCACGCGCTGGAGGAGCTGCTGAGGCAGATCCGCGAGGTGGCGAACGTGTCCACCCGCACCACGGTCGTGCTGTCCACGCCGTACGAGGACCGGCCGCCGGCGGTCTGAGCGGGACGGGTCAGAACAGCCGGGCCCACGTGTTCGCGAAGCGCCGGAGCACGTCGCGGTTGCGCCGGTCGGGCGCCACCGGCAGGAGGCGCTTGACCTCGTCGTCGGTCGCGGGCCGCACGGACAGCACGAACTCCCGCACGGCCTCGACGTCGGCCATCTTCGTCACCACGGCGACCGCGTCCACGTCGCCGATCCGCCGCACGAACACGTGGTTGACCCGGTCCGGCCGGTACTCGGGTTCCGCCGTCCCGTCGGAGCCGGGCAGCAGCACCAGCCGGGGGAACGCCTTCAACTCGCCGCCGCCCTGCTCGGACGTGCTGTAGTCCAGCGTGGCCCGACCGTCGGAGACGTGCAGCCGCGGGAACTCGTAGCCCTCGGGCGTGGCGATCAGCAGCACGCCACCGGGCAGGTCGGCGTGCGCGATGCGGGACGCGGCGTCGTCGTCGGGCATCGTGGTGGGCAGCCAGACGCCGAAGGCCACGGCGGCCACGGTCACCGCGCCGGCCACGAGCCGGACCACCAGACCGTGCGCCAGCATCGCCGCGACCAGCGCGAACGACGCGCCGAGCGCGGGCAGCGCGAGCCACGACGGCGGCTTGCCGGGCCCGCTCGACTCCACCACCGCGTTGTAGAACACGGCGCCGACGAGCCCGAGCACGGTGACGAGCGCCGCCCAGCCGAGCCGGGGCAGCGGCTTGGCCGTCAGCGGGCTGCCGCGGGTGGTGAACGTGCCGACCAGGTACACCACCGCGAACGGGCCGACCATGCCGATCAGGACCAGCAGGGCGCTCTGGACGAAGAAGCCGAACAGCACCAGCCAGCCGACGAACGCCGTGGACAGTCCCATGACGAGCCACACCACGGCGATCTGCAGGGGAACCCGGTAGTCGATCACGTGCACACGCTCTCGTGATCCGGGCGCGGCGGGCATCGGTGGATCTACTCAAACCACGTCGGCGGGAATCGCGTCGTAGGCGGCCTGGACACGTGCGAGTGCCTCGGCGTCCACGGCGAAGCCCACGTCGTCGATGCGCGACACCGCGACGACGCCGATCGAGTTGCACAGGAACGCACCGCGGTAGCGGCCCACGTCGGCCAGCCGCACCACCTCGCGACGCGACGGCAGCCGTCGTTCCAGCAGCTGCATGGTGGTGCCGTGCAGCCAGTCCGCCTGCGGCCACACGACGTCGTCATCGTTGTCGAAGAACGCGATGTTGGCGATCGCGCCCTCCACCACGACACCGCCGGCGGTGAGCAGCGCGTCGTCGTACCCGGCCCGCTCGGCGCGGCGGCCGTGGTGGAGCTGGCCGAAGCCGCCGATGTGCTTCACGTGCGGCAACGGGCGCGTGTAGTCGACGGACATCAAGCGCCGCGGCGTCGCCGGGGGAGTGACGGGCGGGCGCACCACGACCATCACCGACGGCGCGTCCAAGCCGAACACGACGACCCGCACGGCCGCGTCACGGACGTCGTCGGCGAGCGCGTGCGAGAGGAGGGCGCGGACGCGGTCGCCGTGCAGCGGCGCGCCGTACAGCTCCCGGTTGGCCTGGTCGAGCCGGCGCAGGTGCAGGTCGAGGCCCTTCACCCGGCGGTCGCGGACCTGCATGGCCGTGAAGTGGCCGTAGTTGGCGAGCAGGCCGGGCACGAAGTGGTCGACGGTCGGCGGTCCGCCCTCGATCTCGATCCTGAGCACGGCACGAACGTAGCGTGGCGGGAATCGAGGGTCGCCGGTCGTTGCCGCCGTCCCGGGAGGCGGAGAGGGTGGGCGGTGTGGAACGCGAGGTCCTGGTGGTCGGGTACGACGGTGCGGCGCTGACCGACATCGCGGGCCCGGCGGACGTGTTCGCCGGCGCGAACCGGGCGTGCGAGGCCGAACGGGCGGGTGGCGGCTACCGGGTGCGGTTGGCGGGGGTCGGCGGCGGGTTCGAGGTGACCGGCGGGTTGCGGATGGAGGCCGAGGACCTGCGGGAGGTGTCCGGCGGGGTGGACACCGTGCTCGTGGTCGGCGGCTTCACGTTCGCCGACGCGGCCCGTGACGCCGAACTGCTGCACCACCTGCGGCGGGTCGCGGGCGGCGCGCGGCGGGTGGCCAGCGTGTGCACCGGCGCGTTCGTGCTGGCGGCGGCGGGACTGCTGGACGGCGCCCGCGCCACCACGCACTGGGCCTACTGCGACCGGCTCGCGGCCGACCACCCGTCGGTGGACGTGGTGCCGGACGCGATCTACGTGCGGGACGGGCGGCTGGTCACGTCCGCCGGCGTCACCGCGGGCATCGACCTCGCGCTGGCGCTGGTGGAACGCGACCACGACGCCGCCCTCGCCCGCCTGGTCGCCCGCTGGATGGTGGTGTTCCTGCAACGCCCCGGCGGCCAGTCGCAGTTCAGCGTGCGCTCACAGGTGCCGCCGGTGCGGGAACCGGGGCTGCGGGCGGTGCTCGACGCGATCGCCGACGACCCGGCGGCCGGCTGGACGGTCGAGGGCATGGCCCGCCGCGCCGCGATGAGCCCGCGGCACTTCGCCCGCGTGTTCCCGCGCCGGGTCGGCGTGTCACCCGCCCGGTACGTCGAACGGGTCCGGGTGGAGGCGGCGGCGGGGTTGTTGGAGTCCGGTGACGAGGGGTTGGACGTCGTCGCCAGGCGCGCGGGTTTCGGCTCGGCGGAGACGCTGCGCCGGGCGTTCCTGCGGGTGCTCGGCGTGCCGCCGGGCGGCTACCGGGACAGGTTCCGCACCACCGGTGCGGCATGAGAACAGGGGGAATCGCCATGGACGTGGCTTTCGTGCTCTACCCGCGGATGACCGCGCTGGACCTGGTGGGGCCGTACGAGGTGCTCGGCCACCAGCCGGAGGTGACCGCGCACTTCGTCGCCGCCTCGCTCGAACCGGTGATCACCGACGCCGGGCTGACGATCGTGCCGACGACCACGTTCGCCGAGCTGGACCGCGCCGACGTGATCGTGGTGCCCGGCGGCGGCGGTTGGGCGGAGGTGTTGGCGGAGGGCGTCGTCGCGGCGTGGCTGCGCACGGCGCACCCGACCGCGACCTGGACCACGTCGGTGTGCAGCGGGTCGACGTTGCTGGCGCAGGCCGGGATCCTCGACGGCCGCCCGGCGACCACGCACTGGGCGTTGCGCGACGAGCTGGCCGCCCGCGGCGCGGTGGTCAGCACCGAACGGGTGGTGGTCGACGGGTCCGTGGTCACCGGCGCCGGGGTGTCCGCCGGGATCGACATGGCGCTCACCCTCGTCGGCCGGATCTGGGGCGACGAGCGGGCCCGGTTCACGCAGCTGTTCATCGAGTACGACCCCGAGCCGCCCTACCGGGCCGGTTCCCCCGAGTCGGCGCCCGCCGAGCTCGTCGCCTTCGCCCGAGGCGTGTTCGCCGGGCGTTGACCGGGTCACCGCGGCCAGCACGGCGGGCTGCCCGCCGTGCCGGCGCAGGACTTCCAGCGGCAACCCGGCCAGCGCCAGCACCGACCCCTCCCCGAACAGCTCGCCGTCCAGGTCGAGCGTGCCGCTGAGCACGATCACCAGCGCGTCGTGCCACTCCCGCGGGTCGTAGGGGCGGTCGGCCGCCACCGTCACCAGCCGGACGTCGAAGCTCACAGCGTCGCCGGGAGGCCGAAGAGCGGGAACCGGTCGGACCCGAACGTGATGATCTCCGCGATCTCCCCGTCCTCGATCCGCAGCACGTCCAGCGCCACCGGCCGGAAGTGCTCCTCGCCGGGCTTGCGGGCGTAGTTGGCGAGCGCGGGCTGCCGGTTGGCCCGCGTTTCCAGCACCTTCCACTCGCCGAACGCCTCCGGGCCCACCATCACCGGCGTCCAGATGTCGATCATGGTGTCGCGGCCGACGTGCCACTCGGGCTGCGGCGGCATCGTCCAGGTGACGTCCTCCCGCAACGCCGACGCCATCAGCTCCAGGTCGCAGCGCTCGGTGGCCTCCACGAGCTTGCGGACCACCGCCTTCTCCCGCGGGTTCGGCTCGCCCGTCCAGTCGGCACGCCGTGGCGGCAGGTGCTTGCGCATGGTGACGCGGGCGCGTTGCAGCGCGCTGTTCACCGCGGGCACGCTGTCCTCCAGCAACGCCGCCGTCTCGCTCGCCGGCCAGCCCAGCACGTCCCGCAGCACCAGCACCGCGCGCTGCTTGGCGGGCAGGTGCTGCACCGCGGCCAGGAACGCCAGCTCGATCGTCTCCCGCGCCACCACCTCCACGTCCGGCTCGGCGTCCAGCAGGGCGTCCGGGAACGGCTGCAGCCACGGCACGTCGGCCGCGGGCATCTCGTCGGTGACGCCGTGCGCGGGACGGCGGTTGATCACGTCGAGGCACGCGTTCGTGGCGATCCGGTACAGCCACGCGCGGAACGACGACCGACCCTCGAAGGTGTCCCGGGCGCGCCACGCCTTGAGGAACGTCTCCTGCACCAGGTCCTCGGCCTCGTCGAACGAGCCGAGCAGCCGGTAGCAGTGCACCCGCAGCTCGTGCCGGTACCGCTCCGCTTCCCGCGTGAAGTCCACCGTCATCTGCGCAACCTCGCTCATGGTCACCCTCCGGGCTTGTACGGTGACGTGCCGGTCGCACGCCGCACAAGTTGTGACTGGGCAGGCCCGGGAAACTCATCGGTCGCAGCGGGATCGGGGGAGCAGTTGGTCGGGGGCACGGGGTTCCGCGCGGTGTTCGCGGTGCCGGAGTTCCGGGTGTTGTGGTCGGCCGCGGTGCTGTCGACCGTCGGCGACCAGTTGGCCCGGGTGGCGTTGTCGGTGCTGGTGTTCCAGCGCACCGGGTCCGCGGCGTGGACGGCGTTGACCTACGCGTTGACGATGCTGCCCGCGCTGGTGTCGGGGGTGCTGCTGACGGGTCTCGCCGACCGGTACCCGCGGCGGACCGTGATGGTGGTCGCCGACGCGGTGCGGGCCGTGCTGCTGGCCGTGATGGCGGTGCCGGGCGTGCCGCTGCCGGTGGTGGCGGCGCTGCTGGTGCTGTCGCAGCTGGCCGAGCCGCCGTTCGCCGCCGCGCAGGGCGCGCTGCTGCCGTCCGTGCTGGGCGAGAAGTACGAGGCCGGGCAGTCCGTGCACCTGATCACCCACCAGGCGGGGCTGCTGCTGGGGTTCGTCGGTGGCGGGCTGGTGGTGGCGTGGCTGGGCACGTCCGGTGCGCTGCTCGCCGACGGGGTGACGTTCGCGTTGTCGGCGTTGCTGCTGCGGTTCGGCCTGCGGCACCGCCCGGCGCCGGCGTTCGTGCCCGCCGCGCGCGTGCGGATCCGGGCGGGCGCCGCACTGGTGTGGCGCGACCGGCGGTTGCGGCTGCTGGTCGGCCTGGGGTGGCTGGCGCTGTTCACCGTGGTGCCCGAGGGGCTGGCCGCGCCGTTCTCGGCGGAGGTCGGCGCGGGCGCGGCGGGTGTCGGCCTGCTGCTGGCCGCAGACCCGGCCGGGATGGTGCTGGGGACGGTGCTGCTGCGCTTCCTGCCCGCGTCGACGCGTGTGCGGCTGCTGGGGCTGCTCGCGGTGGCGACCGCGGTGCCGCTGGTCGGGTACCTGTTCGCGCCGAATCTCGTCGGCGCGGTGGCGTTGCTGGCGTTGAGCGGCGTGTTCAGCGCGTACCAGGTGACGGCGGGCGCGACGTTCGTCCGCCTCGTGCCGAACGAGCAGCGCGGGCAGGCGTTGGGCTTCGCCCGCAGCGGCCTGGTCGCCGCGCAGGGCATCGGCGTGGCCGCGGGCGGCCTGCTGGCGTCCGCGACGGGCTCGGCGACCACCGCGATCGCCGTGGCGGGCATCGCCGGCACCGTCCTGGCGCTCACCGTGACGTCCGCGTGGTCCCGCGTGGCACCGGCCGCGGTGGCCTGACGTTCACCGGGGTCGGCCGACCTGAGCGTTGAACTCGGGTGTTCTGAACGTAGGACACGCGCGTTCTGAAGGTAGGACACGCGCGGAAGTGGGGGTGGGGCTCGGGTGCTGTGGCGGAACCGGTCGTTCCTGTTGTTGTGGGTGGGGCAGGCCGTTTCCCTCGTCGGGTCGCAGGTGACGGTGGTCGCGGTGCCGTTGGTGGCGGCGTGGGAGTTGGGGGCGGGTGCGTGGGAGATCGGGGTGGTGACCGCGTGCGGGCGGTTGCCGTACTTGGTGTTCGGCCTGCCGGCGGGGGTGTGGGTCGACCGGTTGCCGCGGCGGGTGGTGGCCGGGGTGTGCGCGGTCGGGCAGGCGGTGGCACTGGGTGTCGTGCCGGTCGCGGCGGGGCTCGGGTTGTTGTCGGTGGGGTTGTTGGCCGTGGTGGCGGCGGTGGCGGGGACGTTCGCGGTGTTCGGTGACATCGCCGGGTTGGCGTTGGTGCCGATGGTGGTGCCCGCCGGGCAGTTGACGCGCGCCCAGGGCGTGGTGGAGGTGGGGCAGGCGACGGCGCAGGTCGCCGGGCCCGCGTTGGGCGGGTGGCTGGTCGGCGCGATCACGGCGGCGGGCGCGCTGGTGGCCGACGCGGCCAGCTTCCTGGTCGCGGCGGTGACGTTGCTGTGGGTGCGGGTGGTCGAACGGCCGCAGGCGGGCGCCGGGATGTGGGCCGGTGTGCGGGCCGTCTTCGGTCACCAGGGGTTGCGGCGGGTCACGTTGTGCACCGCGACGCACGTGTTCTGGTTCAACGCCTTCACCGTCGTGGTGCTGCTGCACCTGGTGTCGGCGTTGGGGCTGTCCGCCGCACGCGTCGGGTTGACGCTGTCCGTCGGAGCCGTCGGCGGGCTGTTCGGCGCACTCGTCGCGGCCCGGTTGGGCGAGCGGTGGGGCCGGCGGCGGACGATGACCGCCGCGATCCTGGCCACCGGCGCGGGGCAGGCGTTGGTCGCGGTGGACCAGCTGGTGATCGGCGCGGTGGCGGTGATGTGGTTCGCGCTCCAGGTCTACAACGTGCACCAGGTGCCGGTGCGGTACGAGGCGACGCCCGCCGCCCTGCACGGCCGCGTCAACGCGACGATCCGCACGGCGGTCTGGGGCACCGCGCCCGCGGGCGCGCTGGTGGGCGGTCTGCTGGGCGACGCCGTGGGCCTGCGGGCGACGCTCGTGCTCAGCGGTCTCGGCGCCGCGACGGCGTGCCTGTGGCTGGTCCGCGCACGCGTCGGCTGAGCGCGCCGGCCGCGGGAGCCGGAGTGCTCGCCGCGGCCCGCGCGTGGCCTCGGGTGGTGTCGTTCACGGTCGTGGGAACACGTCTTCACCAGATCTTGTCGCGCATGGCGGCGCACCTCCCCTCGACGTTGTTCTCGGCAGGAACACCCGCATCAGGGATTCACCAGATCTTGTCGCGCACAACCACACCTCGCTCTCGTCTCGACACGGCTTCCGACCAGCGGTTTCACCAGATCTTGTCGCGCAACGCAGTCACCTCCAGTGGTTTGCGTCACCCCGGTAGCGGCTGACAGCGACACAGGTCACCATTACTGTGACCCTCCGTCCGGACGCCATGACGGTCCGGGGTAGACAGTCGTGAGGAACCATGGGCAGAGCGCGTTCGACGTCGCCGGGCGATCGACGCTGGTCACTATGGTCCCTGCCCGGACGGGCCCTGGTGTACGTGCTGTCGGTGGATCTGCTCGCCGTTCTCGCGATCGCCGCGACCACCGCGTGGCCGGTGCCCGCCGACTCGTGGACCACGTTCGCCGTCCTGGCCGGCTGCGCCGCGCTGCACCTGCACTGCTCGCGCTGGATCGAGCGCATCCGCCGCGACCACAGCCACCTGCCGCACGTCGACCTGTGCAGCATCTGGATCCTGGCCGGCGCCCTCGTGCTGCCGCCCGCGCTCGCCGTCGCGCTAGTCGTGCTGATGTACGCGCACCGCTGGTGGGTCGTCGGCCGCTGGGACGCCTCACGCCCGCCGCACCGCAACGTGTTCACCACGTCGATGATGGTGTTGGCCACGCTCGCCGCGAGCACCGTGGCGGGCCTCACCGGCCTGCGCGACCACCTGCTCGCCGGGCAGCCGGGCGGCGCGCTCGACCTCGTCGGCCTGGTCGGCGCGGGCGCCGCCCAGTGGCTGGTCAACACGGTCCTGGTGGCCGCGGTGATCCTGCTGACCGTCCGGCCACGCTCGGTGAAGGACGCCCTCGGCAGCGGCGCGGACAACCTGCTCGAAGCGGGCCAGCTCGCGCTGGGCGGCTTCGTCGCGCTCGCCGTGGCCTGGTGGCCCGGGCTCGCGCTGCCGATGGTCGTCGCGGCCGTCGCCCTGCACCGCACCGTGCTCATCCACCAGCTGGAGCTGGCCGCCCGCACCGACACCAAGACCGGCCTGCTCAACGCCGAGGCGTGGCACCTGCAGGCGACGCTGGAGCTGCAGCGCACCCGCCAGCAGCCGCCCGGCGCGCGCGTCGGCCTGTTCATGATCGACGTCGACCACTTCAAGGACATCAACGACACGCACGGCCACCAGACCGGCGACCTCGTGCTGCGGCGCATCGCGGCGGCGCTGGAGAGCGCGGTGCGGCGCGGTGACGCGGTGGGCCGCTTCGGCGGCGAGGAGTTCGCCGTGCTGCTGCCGGGCGTGGACCACGAGGAAGCGATGGCGGTCGCCGAGCGGGTGCGGTCGGAGGTCCACCGGGTGCTCGTCGACGACGGCAACGGCGGCGTGGTGGCCGGTCTCACGGTCAGCATCGGCATCGCGGTGTGGCCGGAGGTCGCCGAGGACACGGTGTCCGGGCTGCTCGCGGCGGCGGACGCGGCGCTGTACGAGGCGAAGCGGCTCGGCCGCGACCAGGTGCAGGCGGCGGGCAGGCACCGCCGGGCCCGGTGGACGCCGGCGGCCCGGTCCGAACGTCCCGGGGTGTAACAACCGCGACTACCCGGCGGATCTGCTACAGGTCGGGCCTCCGGTGGCGTAGTTTCTGCCCGCCACCTCCGACACGGTGGACTTCCTCGCTTGCAAGGGTCGTGAGCCAGTGGACCTCGGTGCCCCGCACGGCATCCGCTTCCGCTTCGAAGCGGGGCTGCTGCGTGCCGTCCTGCTCGACGTGCACCGCAAACCGCCCGTCGACGCCGGCGAGGAGCTGACCGCCGAGGCGGGCGCCCGCGACCTGCTGGTCGAGGAGACCCGGGACGGGCACGTGCGCGCGGTGCTGCGGCAGCGGTTCGACCTGCCCGTGCCCGCGCGCTGGCAGCTCGCCGTGGACGCGCCGGCCACCGTGACCGCCGACGGGGTGTCGTTCGCCCTGCCGGACTCCGTGGCGCTGCGGGTGTCCGGCTCGGCGCCGTGCGAGGTCGTGGACGGCGGGGTGCGCGTGCGGTTGCCCGCGGGCGAGTCCGCCCTGGACGTCACGGTGATCAGCGAGCCGGTGTTCGAGGTCGGCGACACGGTCGTGGTGTGCCGCCCCGACCAGCTGCGCGAGGCCGCGGTCGTGGTGTCGTGCCTGCCCGCGGACCGCGTCACGCCCGTCGTCGCGCTGAGACCCGGGGACGCGTCGTCGCACCGGCACGACCGGCTGGTGGCCCACCTGCTCGACACGACGGGCGTGCGCCGCGCGGTGTTCCTCGCCGAGCCGGAACCGGACGAGGAGCTGTTCGGCGACCTGCCCGAACGCCTGCACCTGCCGTGCGACGACCAGCCCCGGGCCGCAGACCTCGCGGCGTTGGCCACCAAGGCCTGGGAGCTGCTGCGCGGCGGCGGCGAGCCCGACCGCACGCTCGACGTGGCGCCGGACGCCGATTTCGTCGCCGCACTGTTCACCGCCCTCCGCACGGGCGCGGCGCTGCGCGTGGACGACGACGCGCCGCCCGTGCCGTTCGCCGAGCACAACCCGGCCGACGGCGACGAAGCCGTGCTGGTCGAAGGAACCGGCGAGGTGGACGACCTGATGGCCGCCGTGTACGCGCACCACCGCGGCGCACGGCTGGTGATCACGCCGAAACCCGACCTGGCCGCGGTGTGCGCGGTGGTGGCCGAGGAGCAGGAGCGCGTCACCGCGGCGGCCGGCGCGATCGGCGACGCGGTCAAGGGCATCGGGTTCGTCGAGGCGCTGTGGCGGTACCTGTCCAGCGGCGGGCACGACCCGTACGCGGCGGTCGAGGCCGTGGTCACCGCGCAGGTGCCCGCCGAGGTGATCGCGGAGGTGGGCGACCGCGCGCTCACCGCGTTCACCACCGGCCTGCCCTACTCGTTCGTGCACACCGAGGACGTGAACTGGGCGCGCAAGCCGATCGGGCACGTGGTCGCCGACCCGGCGCTGGTCGTGCTCACCGAGCTGCACCGGGCGGGCGTGGCGCGCGAGCCCGGCGCGTTCAGCCTGGTGTTCGACTCGGGCGCGTTCACGCTCGGCGGAGACGGGAACCGGACCGCGGCGCCCGAGACGTCCGTGGGACAGCTCAGGCACCACACCCATCCGATCGTGCTGTCCGAGCAGGACTCCTCGCCGGACGTGCTGCGCGGTCTGGTCGTGGACCTGCCGGTCGAGCTGGTGTTCTTCAACTGCCACGACGCCGACGACGCCATCGTGCTCGGCGGGCACGCGCTGCCGGACGACGACATCCCGGTGACGCTGCGGCACCGGCCCATCGTGTTCAACAACTCGTGCCGGTCGTGGACGCGGCTGGGCCGCGAGTTCGTCCGCGCCGGCGCCCGCGGCTACATCGGCACCCTGTGGACCATCCCGCCGAACCTGGCCGCCGGGTTCGCCCGCACCGTCGTGCGGCGGCTCACCGCCGAGGAGACGCCCGCCGCGCGGGCCATCGTCAACACCGGCACGCCGGGCGGCATCGAGCGGTCCTACCTGTACGTCGGCACGGTCAACGGCCGGCTGGACGAGTGGCGCGACCGGTCCACCACCGACGCCGAGGCCGCGTTGACGGGCTGCGAGCTGCTGGCCGCCGCCGCCCGCGACCGCACCGGCCCGCTGGCGCCCGTGCTGCACCGGGAGATCTCCGCGCTGCGCGAGGTCGCCGGCGCCGGTGAGGCGGCCGAGACCCCGGCCTACGCCGAGGTGCTGCTGGCCGAGCTGGGACTGGAGGACGACGACGAGCGGGCCGCCGTCCTCGTCGAGCGGGTCGACGGCCTGCTGTCCGGGCTGGACCTCCCCGAGGACGAGCTCGAAGCCCTGTGGGCGACCAGGTTCGAGCTGACCGGCGACCGCTTCGAGCGGCGCGGGGAATACGGGGCCGCGCTCGCGGACTTCGAACGGTGTGTGGGCTTGGGCGACGCGTGCCGCGACCGAGCGGACGTCCTGCTGCGGATGGCGAGGCTGCTGATGCGCGAAGGCAGAACCGACGAAGCCGGACAGGCTGCCCGGCTGGCGTACGAGGAGCAGCGGGTGCGGGACGACAGACCGGGGCAGTTGGAGTCGATCACGGTGCTCGACGGGCTCGGCGACGCCGACCCCGAGACCGCCCTCCGGTACGCCGTCGAGGGCCACGACCTGGCCGAGGAGCTGGGCGACCGCGCCCGGCAGGCCGAGTTCGCGCTCGCCGAGTGCGACCGGCGCCGTGACCGCGGCGACCTCGTCGAGGCGATCGAGGCCGGGTCGCGTGCCGTGGAGCTGTTCCGCGACCTCGGCGACGACCGGCGGGAGCTGGCCGCGTTGCGCCGGCTCGGCGCGTGCCACCGCGACCGGGGCGACCTGGAGACCGCGCAGCACTACGCCGCCGTCGGCCTGGCCCGGGCCGAGCAGGTGGGCGCGGCGGCCGAGGTGGCGTCGTTCCACGACGACCTGGGCGGCGTGCTGACCGCGCGCGGCGAGCACGGCCAGGCGTTGGGGCACTACCGGCACGCGGTGGAGAAGCTGGTCGCGACCGGCGCGTGGGAGCGCGGCGCGGAACTGCTGCCGCACCTGGCCGTCGGCGCGGTCCGGGCGGGCGACCCGGAGGCGCTGTGGACCGCGGCCCTCAGCGGCGGCCTGATCTGCGAGGTCGCGCCGCGCGAGGTGTGGGCGTCGGTCGTGCCGCTGGTGGTCGACTCGATGAAGCGGGCGATCGAGACCGGGCCGCTGGAGCTGACCGAACGCGGCATGACCGACTTCGCCAGCGCGGTGACCGCGGGCAACCGGGAGGACATGCCGTTCCAGGTCGGTCTGCTCGCGGACGTGGTGGTCGTGCTGCTGGCGTGGCTGATGGACCGCGCCGACACCGGCATCGTCGCGTTCGCGCGCGAGCTGGACCGCACCAGCGGAGGCGTGTTCGACCTGGTCGGCTACGTGTCCGTGCCGTACGGCGACCGCGCCCGCAACCCCGGGACGGGCCGGTCGCGGCCTACCAGTGTCGGCCCGCGCTGAGGTCGTCCAGCTCGGGCCGCGACAGGTGCAGCACCTGGAAGCGGACCTCGACGTCGGGCGCCGTGCTCCACAGGCTGAAGTGCACGAGCTCCCAGTTCCTCGGGTCGATCGCCAACGCGGTCGAGTGCAGCGCGGGGTCGTCCTTGAGCCGCTTGAGGTCGTCGAGCGCCTGGTCGACGGCCTCGGCCGGGTCGGCGTCCGCGGGCAGCCGCCACGTGCGCTTGGTCGCCGCGGTGGGCACGTCGGCGGCTCCCCGTTCGAAGGCGAGGCCCGCCCAGTGCTGCACGGTCGGGCGGCCGAAGTCGGCGCTCAGACCCCGGAAACCCGGACCCCACAGGAAGCTGTTCATGCCCTCGGCGGTGCGCCACAGGTAGAACGGGGCGTACTGGTTGACCGGCGAGCCGTCCACACCGCGTTCCCGCACGCAGTAGGCCTTGAGGCCCAGGCCGGGGAAGGCGTCCAGCGCGGAGCCCCTGGTGGCGACGCGGGTGCGGATGACGTCCATGTCGTAGTCGGCGGGCAGGGTGATCTCGTAGTGCATCGCGTGCATGGTCAGTTCCCCCGGTACGTGGCTGCGGTGCGTGGGTAGAGCTCGCGGTAGGCCGCGAGGTGGCCCCAGGGCGTGGTGACGGACTCCGCCCGGAACAGGCCGTGGACCAGCGCCCGGGCGAACACCGCGCGTGCGGCGGCGAGCACGGCGTCGGTGTCCGCGTCGTGGGTGCCGGTCGAGGTGGCGAACACGGTGTCGCCGTCGGTCAGGCCGTGAGCCGGGCGGACGGCCGTCGCGAGACCGTCCTGGGCGGCGTTGGCCAGGGCGAACAGGTGCGGCAGGCGGGCGTTCGTGGCGATCGCGCCGATCACGGTGTTGAACGGCTGGGCGTGGCCGGTGGTCCGGGCCGCGTCGAGGTCGTCGCCCTGATAGGCGGGGAACTCGTCGGGCAGGCCGAGGCGCGTGGCGAACGGTAGGCCGGTGCCGACGTCGACGGACGGGCCGACCGCGTTGAGGACGGCGACCGCGCCGACGACCACGCCGCTGGGCAGCGCGACGCTCGCCGTGCCCAGGCCGCCTTTCAGCGTGGCGTTGAGCGCGCCCGTGCCCGCGCCGACGTTGCCCTGGGCCACCTCGACGCCCGCGTTCCGCACGGCCTCGGCGCCCTCGTCTTGGCCGGGCCGGGCGTGGAAGTCCCCGCCCCGACCGAGGTCGAACAACGCGGCGGCGGGCACGAACGACCCCAGCTCGCGCGCCGCCCCGTCCGCCGCCGCGAGCCCGTACGCGCTGCCGCCCGTGAGCACGACGCCAGGCACTTCCCGGCCGCCGTGGCGGGGGTCGAGCGCCGCGGTGTCCCGGGTCGCCGGCGCACCACCCCGGACGTCCACAGTGGACAGCGAGCCGGGCGGGAACAGCACCGCCGTGACGCCGGTCAACGCGCCGTCCCCGATCCGCGTGGCGTGCCCGACCAGCACGCCCGGCACATCGGTGATCGCGTTCCGCACGCCGTCGATGCTACGACCGACCCGTTCCCGCGGCGCCGTCGGCACCGGCTGCCCGCTCCGCGCGCTCGTGGAAGACTTGCCCGACGACGCGATGGGCGTGCGAGGAACACAGCAGGTTCCGGGCGCGGCGGTCGATGATGGCCAAGATGCGGTGCAAGTGAATCGCGACCGCCCGTCACCGCAGGCGGGCGCCGATTTCGCGGACCACGGAGGCCAGCAGGTCGACGTCCTCCTCCGTGGTGCGCCAGTTCACGATCGCCGGCCGCAGCGCCACCATGCCCCGGTACACCGTGGTGCCCGCGTACACCCGGCCGTCTTCGATCAGCTCCTCGCCCAGCCGGCGGTTGAGGGCGTCGAGGTCCTCCTCGGGCACGCCCGGCGGGCGGTAGCGGAAGCAGACGATGAAGAGGGTGATCGGGGCCAGCAGTTCGAGGTCCGGGGCTTCCCCGATGCGGCGACCGAGGCGCAGGGCCAGGTCCTGGTGGCGTTCGACCATGGCCCGGTGGCCGTCGCGGCCGTAGGCGCGCAGGGTCGCCCAGATCGGGAACGCGCGGGCGCGGCGGGACGACTCCGGGCCCAGGTTGTTGTAGTTGACGAACTCGTCGTCCGGCTCCGGCAGGTACGCGCTGTTCCAGCTGCCGAACGCGCGCCCGAGCAGGGTCCGGTCCCGCACGAACGCCATGCCGCTCTCGTACGGCACGTTGAGCCACTTGTGGCCGTCCGCGGCCACCGAGTCGGCCCGCTCCACCCCGCGCACCAACCCGGCCGTGCGCGGCGACACCGCGGCGAACAGGCCGAACGCCCCGTCGACGTGCAGCCACGCCTCGTGCCGCTCGGCCAGGTCCGCCAGCTCGTCCAACGGGTCGAAGTCGCCGCCGTTGACCTCACCCGCGTTGCCGATCAGCACGGCCGGCCCCGACGACGCCAGCTCGCGGTCCAGGGCGGCCACGTCGAGCCGGCCCGCGTCGTCACGGGTCAGCGTCCGCACGGTGTCCCGGCCCAGCCCCAGCACCTGCAGCGCCTTCCGGCTGCTCGGGTGCACGTACCCGCTGGAGAACACCGGCATCCGCGGCAACCCCGCCAGGCCGTCGACGGTCACGTCCACCCCGTGCCGCTCCGCCCACCAGTGCCGCGCGCACGCCAGCCCGGTCAGGTTCGCGAACGTCGCGCTCGGCGTGAGCACACCGCCGTGCGACGCGGGCAGCCCGAGCAGCTCCTTCAACCACCGCAGCACCACCGTCTCGGCGTGCGCGGCGAGCGGCGAGGCCGGGTACAGGCCACCGGCCTGGTCCAGCAGCGACGTGACCCAGTCCGCCGCCTGCGCCGCGGGCGTCGCGCCGCCGACCACGAAGTGGAAGAACCGGGGCCCGGACGAGTGCGTGGCGGCCCGCGTGCCGATCCGCAGCAGGTCCGCGACGGCGGCGATGGTGCCGTCACCGCCGTCCGGCAGCGGCCCGTCCAGGTCCTTGATCAGGTGGGCGTGCGTCGCGTCGCGCACCGGCAGGTGCGGCAGCGCGTCGAGGTACGTCCCGGCGGCCCGCGCCACCATCCCCAACGCCTCGGCGGCGTCCTCTCTAGCGTTCAGCGGATCACCCATCATGGCAGAGTAGGCGCTGATGACACGACGTGGACAGTTCCGCGGCCGGGCGGTCGACGCCGAAGTGGACGCCTTCCTCGGCATCCGGTACGCGGAGCCGCCGTTCGGGCCGCGCCGGTTCGCCGCGCCCGTCCCGGCGGACTTCGCGGGCGACTGCCGGGAGTTCGGGCCGATCGCGCCGCAGTCCGCGCGGCTGCCCGGTGCGCCGGTGTGGCGGCCGGGCGACGAGGACGTGCTGACCCTCAACGTCTGGGCGCCGTCCACTTCGGACGGACCGTGGCCGGTGCTGTTCTACGTGCACGGCGGCGCCTACACGTTCGGCTCGTCCGCCCAGCCCGACTACGACGGCGCCGCGCTGGCCCGGGCCGGGCTGGTCGTGGTGACGTGCAACTACCGGCTCGGGTTCGAGGGCTTCGGGCACGTGGACGGTCGGCCGGCCAACCGCGGGCTGCTCGACCAGCGGGCCGCGCTGCGGTGGGTGCGGGAGCACGTCGCGGTGTTCGGCGGCGATCCCGGCAACATCACCGTCGGCGGGCAGTCGGCGGGAGCCGGGTCGGCGTTGTTCCTGGCGTCGTGGGAGCCGGTGCGGCGGGTCATCGCGCACAGCGTGCCGAACCGCGTCTACCCGGTGGCGTTCGCGCGCCGGGTCGCGGAGTGGATCGACGCCGGCACGCCGGAGTCGACGGTCGCGTCGGCCGACGCTCTCGCCGCCGCGCAGCGCACCGGGCCGTTGAGCTACGACCCGGTGCTGTTCGGACCCGTCGCCGACGCGCTGCCCGCCCTGGAGGTCGACGCGCTGCTGTGCCACGCGGACGTCGAGTACGCGCTGTTCGACGCCGTGGGCACGTTCCGGCCGCCGGCGGACCTGCGGGCGTTCGGCCGCGCCTGGGGCATCCCGGAGCACGTCGTGGCCGCGTACGAGCACTTCGAGGACGCCCACGTGCGGCTCGCGGGCGACTTCGTGTTCGCCGAACCCACCACCAGGCTGGCCGAGGCGCACGGCCGGGCGTTCCTGGCGCGGTTCACCCGGCCGCCCGCCTGGCACACCGCGGACGTGCCGTTCTCGTTCGGCAACCTCGACGGGGCCGACTTCTTGATCGGCGGCCCGGCCGGCGACGACGAGCGCGCGCTGTCCCGGCGGATGCTCCAGGCGTGGGTCGACTTCTGCACCACCGGCGATCCCGGGTGGACCGGCGTGCGCCACTGGGGCGACGAGGTCGAGGCCCGGCGCGCGCCGTGGCGCGGAGTGGACCTGCCCGCGTCCGTCGACTACCCCGTGCAGCCCGTCACCTGACGGCCTCGCGCACCGCGGGCACGATCTCGTTCGCCCACGTCCCGAGCGCCACGTCGGTCAACGGCTCGCGCACCGGGAAGTACACGACACCGGCGGCGTCGTGCTCCAGCACCGCGCCGGTCAACTCCTCGACCCACTGCCCGACCGAGCCGCCGACCCACCGGCCGTCCGCGTCACGGGTCGCGGCGAGCGGCGTCGCCGTGATCGCGCCCGGCAGGTTGTAGACCGTGGCGACGTCGCGCGGATCCCGGCCGGCGGCCGTCGCGGCCTCGTCGATCACGGGCCGGGACGTGCGGTACCGCTCGCTGAGCCAGTCCGCCGCGTGCCCGGGGATCCACCCGTCGGCGAGCTTCCCGGTGACCGCCAACGACTTCGGCCCCACCGAGCCCGTCCACACGGGAGCGGCGGGCGCCGCGGCCGGGCGCAGCGCGGTCACCCGGTAGAACTCGCCCTCGAACGTCACCGGCTCGCCACCGCCGGACAACGCGCGGACGAGCGTGATCGCCTCCTCGAACGCGCGGATGGCGGCGCCGGGCGTCAACCGCTCCACCCCCAACCGGGCGATGTCGTCCCACAGCCCTCCCGCGCCCATGCCGAGCACGATCCGGCCTCCCGACAACGCGGACAGCGACGTCACCGCGCGGGCGAGCATCGGCGCGGGCCGGCTGGGCAGGTTGGTCACGCTCACCAGCCCGGTGATGCCGGTCGTCCGGCCGAGGGCGACCCCGAGCAGCGAGTAGGCGTCCAGCCGGTCGGCGAAGTACGGGTGGTCGGAGGCGCTGAACAGGTCCAGGCCCGCGCGGTCGGCTTCGACGGCGTGCCGGAGGCTCTCCGCGGCCCGATCGACGGCGGTGCTGATCCCGACCCCGAACAGCGGTGGGCGTGTCGACATCGGAGTGACGTCCTTCCCGGTGGATGGTTCGTGCTACGAACGAGTATCGTGGCCTCATGGCCAAGGCCGATGGTGAGCAGATGGGCATCGTCACCGCGCTGGTGCGCGTCGCGTTCCTGGTGGACGCCGTGTACGCCGACTCGGCGCGGGAGTACGGCCTGACCCAGCAGCAAGGGCAGCTGCTCTGCGTGCTGATGCCCCGGTCCTACGGCATGGGCGAGCTGGGCGGGGTGCTCGGCCTGGCGAAGTCGAGCCTGAGCGGTCTGGTCGACCGGACCGCGCGGCGCGGCCTGGTCCGCCGTGAGACGGACGCGCAGGACAACCGCGCGGTCCGGGTCGAGCTGACGCCCGAGGGCAGCCGGCTCGCCGACGAGTTCTACGCCGAGACGTGCCGCCGGATCGAGCGGCTGCCCTCGGGCCTGCCCGACGCCGAGCGGGAGGTCCTGGCGGACCTCCTGTCCCGCGTGGTGCGGGACAACGAGGTGCCGCCGGTGTTCATGGTGCTGGACGAGCAGGGTTGACGGGCGGCGTCACCGAGTCGCGGGGTCGACGCCGAACAGCTCGACGAACCGCCCGGTGAACAGGTCGGCGCCCTTGTACTGGGCGACGGCCTCCGGCGACAGGAGCGTCGTGCCGTCCGGGCCCGGGAACTGGCCCACACCGCGCTCCGGGCCGAGCGGCAGCAGGATCGACGGCACGGGGGACGGGCGGTAGGTGGCGGTGGGCTGCTCGCCGCGCACCTGGGCGACGATGTTCTTCGCCACCACCTCGGCGTGCTGCATCGCGTACCCGGCCATCTTCGCCTCGGCCAGGTCGGTGATGTCGCCCAGCGCGTACACGTTGCGGTGGCCCTCGACGTTGAGCGTCCCGGTCACCCGGACCCGGCCCTCCGGCGTCCGCGCGTCGGCCAGCGCGCCGTCCAGGTAGCCGCCGTTCACCCGCACGCCGTGGCAGCGGAACCAGATGTCGGCGGTGACCTCGCCGTCGGTCGTCGCCACGGTGAACGTCCCGGCCCGCGCCGGCTCGGTCGGCGGCTCCTCGGTCAGCGCCGTGCCCAGCCGCACGTCCACGCCCACCGCGTCGAGCTGGTGGTGCAGCGCCTCGCGCAGCTCGGGCCGGAACCCGGGCACCAGCTGCTCGGCCGGGTCGACCACGGTCACCTGCTTGTCCGGCCACACCGCCTTGATCTCGCCCGACAGCTCCAGGCCGACGGGCCCGGCGCCGACGATCAGCACGCGCGGCGCGTCGGCGAGTTCCTTGTGGGTGGCCCGCAGCCGGTCCAACGCCTCGGTGGACGAATCGGTGTCCGTCTTCGCCGGGTAGGGGTAGCCGGAACCGGTGGCCAGCACGACGTAGTCCGCGGCGATCCGCTCGCCGGACGCCAGCGTGACGCCGTCCGGGTCGACCGACGCGGCCCGGTCGCGGACGACCCGGCCCTGGGTGAGCAGGCGGTCGTACGGGAAGAAGATGTTGCCCGCCCAGTCGGGCTTCACCAGCGCCCGCAGCGACCCGGCGGCGTGCACGAACGCGTCCTTCGGCTCCACCAGGACCACGTCCGCGTCCTCGTCCAGCGCCTTGGCGACCGCGGCGCCCCCGTACCCGCCACCCACGACCACGACAACACGACTCATCTCGGCACTCTCCCCAGCGATCAGTAGTTCGTCCCACGAACCATACTAGTTCGTAGGACGAACTGACAAATCACTGCCGGGATCGTCCCGGGGAATGGTCAGCGCGGGTCGTCGCGCTCCCGCCGCACGGTGACCTTGCGGCCCTTGATCGTCGCGCCCCGCAACGACGCGATGACCTGCTGCGCGGCCGCGTCCGGCACCTCGACCAGCGAGAACCGGTCGGCGATCTCGATCGCGCCGATGTCGCGGCCGTTGAGCCGCGCCTCGCCCGCGATCGCGCCGACCAGGTCCTGCGGCCGGATGCCCGAGCTGCGGCCCGCGCCGACGAACAGCCTGGTCATGCCCGCGGACGGGCGGCGCGGCTTGCGCGGCTCACGGCGTTCGCCGCCACCCTCGCGACCACGGCGCTCACCGGACGGCCCGGACCTCGGCACGTACTCCGGGATCTCCTCCTCGTCCGCCGCCGCGCCGGTGGCCTCGTGTGCGAGCTTGACCGCCGCCAGCGCCACCTCCATGACGTCGAACTGGTCGGTCAGCGTCTCCACCACGACCCGGAAGCCCTCCAGGTCGTCCTCCAGCAGGCTCTCGTGCAGCGCGGCGCGGGTCAGCTCCAGCTTGCGCGCCCGCAGGTCCGCGATCGTCGGGACCTTCTCCATGTGGATGCGCTGCTTGGTGACGCGCTCGATGGTCTTGAGCATGCCGTGCTCGCGCGGCTCGGCCAGGGTGATCGCCACGCCCTCGCGGCCCGCCCGCCCGATCCGGCCGATGCGGTGCACGTAGGACTCCGGCGCGGACGGCACGTTGTAGTTCACGACGTGCGTCAGCTGCTCGATGTCCAGCCCGCGCGCCGCCACGTCGGTGGCCACCAGCAGGTCGGCCGTGCCGTTGCGCAGCCGTGCCATCACGCGGTCGCGCTGCTCCTGGCTGATGCCGCCGTGCAGCGACTCGGCGCGGTAGCCGCGCCCGTTCAGCGTCTCGGTGAGCTGGTCGACCTCGTCGCGCGTGCGGCAGAACACGATCGCCGCGGTCGGCGCCTCGACGTCGAGCACCCGGCCCAGCGCGGCGGGCTTGTGCGCGCGCGGCACGACGTAGGCGCTCTGCCGCACCTTCGGCGCCTCGCCCGGCTCGGCCTGCTCGCGGCCGATGGTGATGCGCACCGGGTCGGACAGGTGCTGGCGGGCGAGCCGGTCGATGCGGCCCGGCATGGTCGCGGAGAACAGCACGGTCTGCCGTTCCGACGGCGTCTCGGCCAGGATCGTGTCCAGGTCCTCGGCGAAACCCATGTCGAGCATCTCGTCGGCCTCGTCGAGCACGACGACTTCCAGGTGCTCCAGCTTCAGCGTGCCCCGGCTGAGGTGGTCGACCGCGCGGCCCGGCGTGGCCACCACGACGTCCACGCCCTGCTCCAGCACCCGCAGCTGCCGCCCGATGGGCTGGCCGCCGTAGATCGGCAGCACCCGCGCGCCCAGCTCCCGGCCGTACCGGTGCACCGCTTCGGAGACCTGCACCGCCAGTTCCCGCGTCGGCACCAGCACGAGCGCGAACGGCGCGCGCCGGTCGCGTTCGCCGCCCGCCATGCGCTCCAGCACGGGCAACGCGAACGCGGCCGTCTTGCCGGTGCCGGTGGCGGCCTGGCCGAGCAGGTCGCGGCCGGCGCTCAGCGGCGGGATGGCTTCACGTTGGATGGGGGTGGGCTCCTCGTAGCCGAGGCCGGACAGCGCCCGGAGCAGTTCGGGGCGCAACCCGAGGTCGGCGAAGCTGGTCCGGTCGTCGGGCTCGTCGTTCATGCCCTCAAGTCTCGCTGATCGCCCCTGAACCGCTCGGTGAGGGGGGTCGCGCGCCGCGGCCGCTCCGGAATTCCGCAGCCACCGCCCACCGCGCCGGGCCGCCCGGATCGGGCGACGGGATGGCGACCACCCGCGCGGTGCGGCGGTCGTGGAGGGATCGCGACGCGAACACGCCGTCAAGGGTCGAACGCACCACACGACGAGATCCGAGGTCGACTCGGGGATTGTCGGGAATTGACGGTTAACTGACGGTTGCCGCACGACGGTTGATCTGTCGCGAAAGCGGGAATCGTGCCGCGCGCGGACGTGAAACATTTTTCGGTGGCGTTGCCGGGTGAGGCGCGGCAACCGCTCGGGGTAACGTCGGTGCACCCGACTGCCGACGACGGTGCTGGGGATTTACCCGAAGGCAACGCGGTGGCCGTCCGCTATACCTCTCCTATACTTGGCGATCGGCATCCCCCTCATGGTCAACTCACCGGTAGCGTGCCGCGAGATCGATACCGAGCGTGAGTGTTCGACCCTGGGGGAGTGGTGCGCGTGGCGGTGGACGACTTGGACGGGCACACCGGGCACGACGTCCGGCCGGTCTCGTTCGGCCTCGACGGCGTGTGGTTCGAGATCCGACTCGGCGCCGCGAACGCGGCCAGGCTGCGTGCCGTCCTCGACCGGTTCGTGCGTGCCGCGCGGCGGGTTCCCGGCACCGCACCGGCACCCGCACGCAGCGGCGATGCGTTGTTGGCGCAGGTCGTGCGGCAGTGGGCGCGCGAGCACGGCTACCGGATCTCCGACCGCGGCAGGCTGTCCGAGATCGTGCTGGAGGCCTACGAGCGGGCCCACCCCGGCCGAAGGGGAGCCGACGGGTCCCGCCGGACACCTGATCACCCGAAGCGGCTAGGCCGTCGTGACGCGCCGTGACCGTGACCGCCGTCGGGCCCAAGTTCGGCGAGCACGGTAACAGCAGCCGGAGTCCGGCGCTGCCCCGATCGGAGGCATACCGCGACGACACCTCCCGAGTGGTTCAAATGATATTTCCCCCCATCGAGGCGGGCTGGGCAACATGTCAAACGCTTTAGTCGGGAGATTTCGGGTTCGGCGACCGGCTACAGCGCGCTCTGCGTCGTCTAGAGACTGGGGGTCGTGACCATGCAGGTGCAGATTCTCGGTGCTGTCGCCCTCGCACGTGAGGATCGTCGGATGGGTGTGGCCGCTCGTCAGGTGCGCACCCTGCTCGCGCTGCTGGCGCTTTCACCGGGCACCCCCGTTCCGTTCGACCAGTTGGTCGAGGAATTGTGGGCGGGTAAACAGATGGGAAACGCCCGCAACGCGCTGCAGGCGAATGTGGTGCGGCTGCGCAAACTGCTGGAGCAGTTCGCCGACGTGCCGGGCGACTGCCTGGTCCGCACGGTGAGCAGCGGCTACGTGCTCGACCTGCCCGCCGCGGCGGTCGACGCGCACCTGTTCCGCGAACTGGCCGACCGCGGTTCGGCGCTCGTGCTGCAACGCCCCGACGAAGCGATCGACCTGCTGGAACGCGCCCTGCGGCTGTGGCACGGACCGGCGCTGTTCGACGTGAGCGACGGCCTGCGGTTCCGCATCGAGGCCGCCCGGCTCGACGAGCGCAGGCTCAGCGCCCGCGAGGACCTCATCGCGGCCAAGCTCGCCAACGGCGAGGACCGCGGCGTCGTGTCCGAGCTCAAGCAGCTCGCGGCCGAGTACCCGGAGCGGGAGCGGTTCAGCGAGCAGCTGATGGTCGCGCTCTACCGCAACGGCAGGCAGACGGAGGCGCTGGACGTCTTCCACCACACGCGCAGGCGCCTGGCGAGCGAGCTCGGGTTGGAGCCCGGCCGCGCGATGCGACGGCTCTACCAGGCGATCCTCGTCCACGACCAGGTACTGCTGTAGGAGGCGAAGTGCTCGAGTTCCGGGTCTTGGGGCCGGTCGAAGTGCTCCACGACGGGCAGGAGGTGCCGCTGGACGGGTCGAAACCGCGCACCGTCCTCACCGCGTTGCTGCTCGCCGACAACGGCGCTGTCTCCGACACCCAGATGAGCGATTTCCTGTGGGGTGACCACCCGCCCGCCACGTTCAACGCGCAGATCTACACCTACGTCTCGCGATTGCGCAAAACGCTGCGGCGGGAGGTCGGCATCACCCGCCGTTCCCGCGGCTACGAATTGCGGCTCACCGAGTGCGCGTTCGACCTGCGTGAATTCGAGGAGCAGGCGGCGCAGGGCCAGACCGCGCTCGCCGCGGGCCAGTACGAGGAGGCGGCCCGGCTGCTGCGGGCGGCGTTGCGGCTGTGGCGCGGCCCCGCGCTGACGGGGGTGTCGGAGCACCTGGCGGACGCCGAGGCGCCGCGGCTGGAGGAGGCGCGGATCGCCGCGCTGGAGAGCCGCATCGAGGCCGACCTGGCGTTGGGCAGGCACGCCCAGCTGCTGCCCGAGCTGACCAAGCTCGTGCGCAGGCACCCGCTGCAGGAGCGGTTCCGCGCCCAGCTCATGACCACGTTCTACCGCTGCGACCGGCAGGCCGACGCGCTCGTGCTGTACGAGGAGGGCCGCCGCATGCTCGCCGACGAGCTGGGCATCGACCCCGGCTCGCTGCTGCGCGAGGTGCACCTGGCGATCCTCACCGCGGACCCCGTGCTGGCCTCGCCGCGCCGCGTCGCGGTGTAGCGCGGGCGAGGGGCCGTATAGCCCGCCGCATAGGCCGCATATAGCCCCGAAAAGCATTCTGGGAACCGGTAGGCAGAAACCCGTGTTCCCGGAGGTGCCCAGTGACCAGTTCGGTGCAGATCGACGCGGACGGCAAGGCGAAGATCAAGGAGATCGTGTCGGAAATCCTCGAGATCGACGCCGAGGAGATGACCGACACGAGCCTTTTCAAGGAGGACCACGACGCCGACTCGCTCGGCGCCATCGAGATCCTGTCGGCGCTGGAGCGCACGTTCGGCGTGGAGATCGACCAGGCCGAGCTGACCCGGATGGTCAACCTCGAGGGCGTCATCGCGGTCGTCGCCGAAGCGCAAGCCGCCAAGTAACCGGTTCCCGTCGAGCGGTCCGGCACCGGACTTGGAGGACACGATGCACGACGGAGGGCGGCAGCCGCGCCGGGTGGTGATCACGGGACTTGGCGTGGTCACCAGCATCGGCATCGGCGTCACCGAGTTCCTGGCGGGCCTGCGCGAGGGTCGCAGCGGGATCACGCCCATCACCTCGTTCGACACCACCGGCTTCAGCCACGCCAACGGCGCCGAGGTCACCGACTTCGACCCGGCCGCGTGGCTGGAGCGGGTGGACCCCGACGAGCTCGGCCGGGCCGGGCAGTTCTCCGCCGCCGCGGCGCGGATGGCCGTCGGCGACGCGGGCCTCACGCTGGACGAGCTGCGCGGCAAGCGGGCCCTGGTGTCCGTCGGCACGACCGACGCCGAGTCGCGCGACCTGGACAACCTCGTCGCCCAGCAGCTCGAGCACGGCCCCGAGTCGTGGAACCCGGTGGTCGCGCGCCGCTCCACGGCCGGTCGCCTGTCGTCCAGCATCGTGCGCGAGCTGGCGCTGACCGACGTGGAGGCGGTGACCATCCCCACCGCGTGCGCCGCGGGCAACTACGCCATCGGCAACGGCTTCGACGCCATCCGCGAGGGCGAGGTGGACGTCGCGCTGGTCGGCGGCGCGGACGCGGTGTGCCGCAAGACGTTCACCGGCTTCTACCGCCTCGGCACGATCGCGCCGGAGGTGTGCGCGCCGTTCGACAAGGACCGCAAGGGCATCCTCACCGGCGAGGGCGGCGGCATCCTGGTCCTGGAGTCGCTGGAGTCCGCGCTGGCCCGCGGCGCCCGGATCTACGCCGAGGTGCTGGGCTACGGCCTCAACTGCGACGCCAACCACCCCGTGGCGCCGGACCGGGACAGCCTGGCCCGGTGCATCGAGCTGGCGCACCGCAACGCGGGCGTCAAGCCCGAGGACGTCGACTTCATCTCCGCGCACGGCACCGGCACCAAGGCCAACGACGTCACCGAGTCCGGCGCGATCCGGCAGGTGTTCGACGCGCCGCCGCCCACCGTGTCGATCAAGTCGATGCTCGGCCACTCGATGGGCGCGGCGTCGGCGCTGGCGTCGGCGGCGTGCGCGCTGGCGATCACCGAGGGCTTCATCCCGCCCACCATCAACCACACCGAGACCGACCCGGAGGTCGGGCTGGACTGCGTGCCCAACCAGGCGCGGCCGGCGACGCTGAACGTGGTGCAGAACAACGCGCTGGCGTTCGCGGGCAACAACTCGGTGCTGATCCTGGGCCGGTACCGGGACACGGTCTGATGGTCGACGCCCAGCGGGCGCTGTTCCTGCACGGCCTGGCGGGCAAGGCGGCGGTGTGGGACGCGCTGGACCTGCCGCAGACCGCCGACAAGCCGGAACTGCCGTGGCACGGCATGGCCGACCAGGCGTGGAGCCACGAGCCCGACCCCGGTCGGTTCGTGGTCGACGCCGTGTCGACCGGGCACGACGTCGTGGTGGCGCACTCGCTCGGCGCGAACCTGCTGCTGGAGTGCTACGCCGACGGCCGCGTGCCGCCGCGTCCCACGGTGCTGGTGTGCCCGTTCTACCGGCCCGAGCCCACCGACTTCGACTGGCCCACGATCTCCTTCTACCTCAACGAGTTCCACCGCACGTTCACCGAGGCACTGCGCGTCGGCGAGACCGCCCGCTTCCCCGAGGCCAAGCGCGAGTGGCTGGCCCGGGCGTTGCGCGACCAGGTCGGCCCGTACGGCTGGACCCGGTGGTTCCAGACCTACCTGCGCACCCCGTTCCTGGACCTGTCCCGGGTCGACGCGCCGGTGCTCGTGGTGAGCGGCGTCGACGACATCGCCGCCCGACCCGACGACGGCCGCGCCCTGGCCAAGGCCCTGCCCCGCGGCCGGTTCGAGCTGCTGGACGGGTGCGGCCACTTCCCGATGATCGAACAGCCCGACCGCCTCGCGGCCCTGGTCCGCGACTTCTTCGACGAACACTGGAGCTGACGTGACCACGACGACCGTCTCGCTGCGGCCCCGCTACGAGGGCTCGAACATCTGCACCTGGATCGGCTTCAAGCACGTCAACTACATGGTCGAGGAAGCGGTGCTCGACCACCTGCGGCAGAGCGGGTTCCCGGCCGGCGCGCTCTACGAGCGGCACGGGCTGTGCACCGACATCACCGACCTCGACACCAAGATCCTCACCGCGTTCCACATCGACGACCTCGCGCAGGCCACGGTCAAGCGGGTCGAGGGCGACGGGCCGCTCAAGCTCCTCGTCGAGCTCACCGTGGACCGGGACGGCAAGACGGTGAAGGCGGTCAAGTCGAAGGTGTCGGTGACGTTCCGGCTCGACCCGCACGGGTTCGACGCCGAGCCCGCGCCCGCGGCACTGCTGCCGCACGTGGTGGACGCGATCGGCACGCCCGACGCGGCCGTGCTGGACAAGGTCGGCGCGCTCGAGCCGCTCGCGGTCGGTGACGCCGACCCGCTGGACCTGCTCACGGCCGGCAAGAACGCGTTCGCCTGGGCGTGGCGGATCCCGTACTTCTACTGCCACTTCACCGAGCGCGTGCAGATGTCCGGCTACCTCCGCCAGATGGAGGAGATCCTGGACCTGTTCGTCGAGGACCGCGGCGCGTCGATCAAGACGCTGCTGGACGAGCAGAACTGGATCCCGGTCGTGCCGCACTCGCGGATCACGTTCCTCGGCGAGGCGAACATGGAGGAGACGCTCTACACGGTGTTCACCGTGGAGGAGGTCTTCAAGAAGTTCACCTTCACCGCCCGGATGGACTGCTACGTGCTGCGCGACGGCGAGCTGGTGCCGACCGCGACCGGCCGCATCACGCACGGCTGGGCCGTGATCGAGAACCGCAAGGACTGGAGCCTGGTCGACTTCGACGACCGCCTCATCGGCGCCATCACCGGCAAGGCGGGTTCGCTCAGCGGGCGTGGTGTGTCGTGACGGCGTCTCTGGTGGACGCGCTGGTCATCTCGGCGTGGTCGGCGGTGTCGCCGTTCGGGATGGGCTCGGAGGCGTTCACGGGCGGTGTGCGGGCGGGCGTCCCGGCGCTCGCCCCGGCCCCCGGCGGCCCGTTCGAGCAGGCGGCGCTGGTGCCGGACTTCAGCGCGGCCGGCGCGTTGGGCAAGAAGGGCACGCGCACCATGGACCGGGTCACGGCGCTGGCCGTCAGCACCGTCGGCCGGTTGCTGGAGGAGTGCGGTCCGGCGCTGCTGGAGCAGCCCGAACGGGTCGGTGTCGTGCTGGGCACCGGCTCCGGCAGCGTGCAGTCCATCATGGACTTCACCCGGGACGGCCTCACCGGCGACAAGCCCTACCACGTCGACCCGGCGTTGTTCCCCAACACGGTGATGAACCGCGCGGCGGGGCAGAGCGCCATCTGGCACAAGATCAAGGGTCCGAACACGACCATCGCGGGCGGCGCGCTGACCGGGCTGCTGGCGTTGAACTACGCGGCGCGGCTGCTGCGCGGCGGGCACGCGGACCGGGTGCTGGTCGGCGCGGCCGAGGAGTACTCCGAGCAGCGCGCGTGGCTGGAGTGGCGCGGCAGCGAGGGCACTGCCGGTCCGCTCGGCGAGGGCGGCGCGGTGTTCCTGCTGGAACGCGAGTCGAGCCGGGAGGGACGGCCGGTGCTGGCCCGCGTCGTGACCACCCGGTTCCGCGGGTTCTTCGAGCCCGGCGGCGCGACGGAGGCGTTGCGGGAGTGCGTGCGCACGGCGTTGGCCGAGGCCGCCGTCGACCCGGCGGACGTGGTGTTCGTGTCCACCGACGGCGCCGAGGAGTCGGCCGTGGTGGAGGCGTTGGGCCGCACGCCCGAGTGGCTGCGGTGCGTGCCGCTGGTGGGCGACACGTCGGCGGCGGTGGCGAGCTTCCAGCTCGCGGCGGCGGTCGCGGCGGGCCGGTCGGGCATCGCGCTGGTGACCGGCGTCGAACGGGACGGCACGGTCGGCTGCGTCGTGCTGGACCTGCCATGAGCTTCTACGTCGACCCGGCGGACCCCGTGTTCGCCGGGCACTACCCGGGCTTCCCGATCATGCCGGGGCTGTTCGTGCTCGACCACGTCACGGCGGCGTTGCCCGGCCACCGGGTGATCGGGCTGGACCGGGCGAAGTTCGTGCGGCCGGTGTTCCCCGGCGACACGCTGACCGTCGAGACGGACCTGACCGCGGAGGAGGACCACGTGCGGTGCGCGGCGAAGGTGTCCACCGGCGCGGGCACGGTGGCGGAGTTCAAGCTGCGGCTGGTGACGACGTGACGGGCCTGGCGGCGATCCGGGCGATCATCCCGCACCGGTTCCCCGTGCTGCTGGTGGACCGGGTGTCCGAAGTGGAGCCGGGCAGCAGCATCGTGACGCTCAAGGCGGTCAGCGGACGTGAGCCGTGCTACGCGGGCGCCGACGTCGCCGACGCGTACCCGCTGGGGCTGCTGATGGAGTCGTGGGCGCAGTCCGCGGTCCTGTTGACCCGGTGGGACAACCCGAACCCGGATGTGTTGGCGGACAAGGTCGAGCTGATCAGCGGCATCCGCGACGTCGTCGTGCACGGCGACGTGGTGCCCGGCGACGTGGTGGAGCACCACGTCCGGCTGGTGCGGGAGGTGGCCGACGCGGCGATCCTCGCGGGCCACAGCCTCGTCGCGGGACGCAAGGTGCTGGAGATCGGCTCGTTCACGATGGCACGGCGCAGGGCGGAGGAACTGGCATGAGGCGCGTGGCGCTGGTGACCGGCGGGTCGCGGGGCATCGGGCACCAGGTGGTGGCCCGGCTCGCGCGGGACGGGTTCGACGTGGCGTTCTGCTACCAGTCGAACCGCGACGCCGCCGAGGTGGTGGAGAAGGAGGCCGCCGCCGCGGGCGCGGCCGTGTTCACCGCTCAGGTGGACGTGGCCGAGAAGCGCGAGGTGGACCGGTTCGTCAAGGACGCGGAACGCGCGCTCGGACCGTTGCACGCGGTCGTGTCGTGCGCGGGGATCGTGCGCGACAACCCGTTGGTGCTGCTGAAGGAGGACGACTGGCAGCGGGTGCTGCGGGTCAACCTCGACGGCACGTTCCACCTGGCCAAGGCCGCGGTGTTCGCGATGATGAAGCGCAAGGCGGGCTCGGTGGTGACGCTGTCGTCGGTGGCCGGCGTGTACGGCAACGCGACGCAGACCAACTACTCGGCGTCCAAGGCCGGGATCATCGGGTTCAGCAAGGCGTTGGCCAAGGAGGTCGGCAAGTACGGCATCCGGGTCAACGCGGTGGCTCCGGGGTTCATCGAGACCGACATGGTGGCCGGGCTGGGCGAGGACTTCGCGTCCCGGATGGCGGCGCAGATCCCGCTGGGTCGGTTCGGCCGGCCGGAGGAGGTGGCCGACCTGGTGTCGTTCCTGGTGTCGGACCAGGCGTCCTACGTCACCGGCCAGGTGTTCGGCGTCGACGGCGGGCTGGTGATCTGAGGTGGCGCGCGAGCCGCGGTTCTACTTCTCGTTGCGCAGCCCGTACTCCTGGCTGGCGTACCACGACCTGCTGCGCGAGTACCGGGACGTGGCGGACGTGGTCGAGTGGAAGCCGTTCTGGGAGCCCGACCCGCGCAACGAGCGCGCGTTGGAGGAGCGGGGCGAGCAGTTCCCGTACGCGGCGATGTCCCGGGCGAAGCACTTCTACATCCTGCAGGACGTGGCCCGCTTGGCGGCGGCACGCGGGCTGGAGCTGAAGTGGCCGGTGGACCGTGAGCCGGTGTGGGAGATCCCGCACCTCGGGTACCTGGTGGCGTTGCGCGAGGGCGTGGGGCCGGAGTACATCGCGGCGGCGTACCGGGCGCGGTGGGAGCAGGGGCGTGACATCTGCTCCCGTTCGACGGTCGGGGAGCTCGCCGTCGAGCTGGGCCTGGACCCGGCCGAGGTGTCGGGTGCGAGCGAGGACCCGGAGCTGCGGGCGCGCGGGGTCGAGCTGCTGATGGAGATCTGCAAGGACGGCGCGTTCGGCGTGCCGTTCTTCGTGCACCGGTTCACCCGGTTCTGGGGCGTCGACCGGTTGCCCGACTTCGTGGCGCACGTGCGGTCGAAGCTCGCGCCGGCGGCCGTGCTGCCCGCCTCGTCCAGCGCGGTCGGCCTGGGGCGATCGTCCGACGAAGGGCACGCGGGCGGCTGCGGCTGATCTTGTCCGGCGTTCTGAGCGTTGAATTCACGCGTTCTGAACGTAGGACACGCGCGACGTGAACGTAGGACTCGCGCGGTCTGAAGGTACGACACGCGCGTTCTGAAGGTAGGACACGCGGTGAAGCGGTTAAGCTTTTGAGGTGAAGCCGCTGCGTTGGGGTGTCCTCGGGGCCACCGCCCACATCGCCGGCCGGGTGCTGCCCGCGCTCCACCGGACGGCGGGCAACGCCGTGGTGGCGGTGGCGAGCCGGGTCGGCAGGCGGGCGGCGGCCGAGGAGGTGGCGCGGCCGTTCGGTGCGCGGGTGCACGACGGGTACGACGCGTTGCTGGCCGACCCCGGCGTGGACGCGGTGTACATCGCGCTGCCCAACACGCAGCACGTGCCGTGGACGTTGCGCTCGCTCGACGCGGGCAAGCACGTGCTGGTGGAGAAGCCGATGGCGCTGTCCGAAGAGGACTGCGTGCGCGTCGAGCGCGCCGCCGCCGACCTCGTGGTCATGGAGGCGTACATGTACCGCTTCCACCCGCAGCAGGCGCGTGCCGCCGCGCTGCTCGCCTCGGGCGAGATCGGCGAGCTGCGGGTGGTGCGGTCGGCGTTCGCGTACCCGACCGCGGTCGAGGGCAACATCCGGTTCGACCCGGCGCTGGGCGGCGGCGCGACGTGGGACGTCGGCTGCTACGCGTTCGACGTGCCGCTGTGGGCGTTCGACGCCGAGCCGCGCTCGGTGCGGGCCACGTTCCACTCGCGCGAGGTCGACCTGAGCGCGGTGGCGACGCTCGACTTCGGCGACGGCCGCTGGGCCCTGCTGGACTACAGCCTGGAGTACGGGCCGCGCGCGGCCTACGAGTTCCAGGGCACGCGCGGCTCGATCTCCGTGCGCAACGCGTGGACCCGGCCCGACGAGGAAGGGCTGATCACGGTCGTCACGCTGGACGGCGTGCGCGAGGAGGTCGTGCCCGCGTCCGACGCCTACGAGCACCAGGCCGCCGCGTTCGCCGAGGCGGTCCGGGAGCGGGTCACGCCTTTGGTGTCGCCCGCGCACTCCGCGCGCACCGCCCGGGTGGGCCAGGCGCTCGTGCGGTCGGCCGCGACCGGCGCCGAAGTGGACCTCCGACGCCGGCCGTGACCCGTCAGTCCAACGCCGCCGCGGCTTCCACCGGCGGGGTGCGCAGCACGTACGCCGTGGACAGCACGGTGGACAGCAGCGTCAGGCCGGTCGCCCCGCCCACCACGACCAGGTAGATCCCGATCGGGCCCTGCGGCCAGTACGTGCCGTTCAACGCGATGGCGAACGGGATGAGCGTCACCAGGGACACGATCGCGCCCAGGATGATGCCGCCCAGCGCGATCACCACCGACTCGACGCCGACCATCCGCAGGATCTGCCCGTGCGTAGCGCCGATCAGCCGTTGCAGCGCGAACTCGCGCCGCCGTTCACCGGTCGCGATCACCAGGGTGTTCACCAGCGAGATCACCGTGTACGCCAGGATCATGCCGACCAGCAGGTAGTTCACCCACGCGCCGGTCTGCTCGCCGCCGCCGCCCGCGGCCAGCGCCTGCTCGCGGTCGGCGACCTGGAGGTCCGGGTTCCGCTCGGTCAGCGGCGTCAGCGCCGACTCCGGGCCCTTCACCAGGATCTGCGACGCCTCGCCGATGGAGGTGTGCGCGACGACCAGCTCCGCGGGCATCAGGGCCGCGTCGAACGAGCCCGTGTGCACGGCCGCGACCTCCAGGTCGACCACGGCGCCGTCACCGAGCTTCATCTTGACCGTGTCGCCGACGGCGGCGTTCAGGTCCTCCGCCCAGCCGGTGGGCAGCGCGACCGAGTCGCCGCGCAGGTCGTCCAACGACCCGGCGGTGATGTCCACGCCCATGGTCTGCGTGACACCGCTCGGCGTCACCCCGAGCACGGTGATCTCGTCGTCGCCGTCCTCGTGGTCGGGGAAGTAGGCCTCGGTGTCGACCACGGCCGACGCCGCCTCGACGCCCGGCAGCGCGCGCACCTCGTCCACCACGTCCAGCGGCACGCCGCCGGTGGAACTGGTCACCACGACGTCCGCCCGGAGGCTTTCCGCGAACGCGCCGGTCGCCGCGCCCGCCTGCGTGGTCTGCAGGTAGATCAACGCGGTGGCCAGGCCCGTGGCGAGCATGACCGGGGTGATGGCGCTGGCCACGCGCACCCGCCGTGCCCCGGTGTTGAGCACCGCGAGGTACCCGGACAGGCCCGACAGGGCGCGCACCGGCCGGCGCAGGATCGCGATCAGCACCTTCGCTGCGGCGGGGGAGAGCAGCGCGATGCCCGACGCCCACAGCATCGCCGTGGGACCGGCCGTGCTCGCCGCCACCGGTCCGGACATGACCAGCGCCGTGATGATGCTCAACGCCGTGCCGCCGCCCAGGCACAGCAGCGCGAACACCAGCCGCGGCACGCTGAACCAGCGCGTCTGCAGGCTGGCCGCCATCAGCGCCTCGGTCGGCCGGGCCACCGCCGCGCCGCGTCCCGCGACGAACGCCGCGATCGTGGCGCTGAGCAACGAGATGCCGACACCGGCCACCACGGGCACCCAGCCCTGCCGGTACGCCATCGCCTGCGGCGCGACGCCCGCGCCGGACAGCTGCGCCAGCAGCCACTCGCCGAGGTACCCGCTCACCGGCCAGCCCAGCGCGGTCGCGAGCACCGCGACGAACGCCGTCTCGCCGAGCACCAGCCTGCGCAGCTGGCCCGGCGTGGTGCCGATCGCCCGCAACAACGCCATCTCGCGGTGCCGCTGCTGCACGGACAGGCCGAGCGTGCCCGCCACGACGAACATCGCGACCATGATCGCCAGACCGCCGAAGACCGCGGACAGCGTGATGATCGCCTCGCCGCCGCCCTGGGTGTCCGGGAACTCGGCGAGCCCGCGCTCGTCGCCCGCGAGCACCGTCACGTCCCGGTCGGCGACCGCGGCGGCCAGGTCCTCGCGCACGCCGTCCGCCGTGGCGCCCGGTTCGAGCAGCACGCCGATCACGTCGACCTTGCCGGGTTTCGCGTACAGCCGCCGTGCCTCGTCGTCGGCGAAGAACACGGCCTTGGCCTCGACCGACGCCTTGGCGACGCCGACGACCCGGAAGTCGACGTCGTCCGGGCCGATCCCCAACGCGACCGTGCCGCCGAGGTCCACGCCGGAGTTCGCGTCCACCACGACCTCGCCCGGCCCTTGCGGCGCGCGGCCCTGGTCCACCGCGTACGGCGCGAGGCGTGCGCCGGACCACGTGTGGCCGGTCGCCTCCGCGCCGTCGGGCAGCGTCACCGGGAACGCGACGTCCGAGACGACCTCGGCGACACCGTCCACCGCCGCGGCCTTCGCGGCCAGCGCGGCGTCGATCGGGGAACGCTCCAGGTACGACGGATCGCCGGTGACGACCAGCGGCGCCGCCGCGAGCCGTTGCGGCGGAACTGCGTTGCGGATGCCGGTCTCCATCAGGCCGCCGCACGCCATCACGATGGCCGCGCCGAGGAACAGCGCGATGAAGGACGCGGCGAACCCGCCGATCCGGTAGCGCAACGTGCGCAACGCGAGGCGCAGCATCAGCGCACCCCGTTGGCCAGGTCGCCGGCGGGCACGTCGGCCCACGCGCCCAGCTGGGTCATCCGCTCGCTGACCGCGTGCGCGGTCGGGGACGTGAGCTCGCCCGCGATCTGGCCGTCGGCGAGGAAGACGACGCGGTCGGCGTGCGCGGCGGCCACCGGGTCGTGCGTCACGATCACCACGGTCTGGCCCACGTCGCGCACGGCTTGGCGCAGCAGGGCGAGGACTTCGAGCGCGGTGCGGGTGTCGAGCGCGCCGGTCGGCTCGTCGCCGAAGATCACCGCCGGCTCGGTGATGAGCGCGCGGGCGATGGCCACGCGCTGCTGCTGGCCGCCGGACAGCTCGCCGGGGCGGTGGTGGCGGCGGTCGGCGAGCCCGACGCGGGCGATCACGTCGTCCACTTGGGAGCGCTTCGGGCGGCGGCCCGCCAGGCGCAGCGGCAACCCGACGTTCTCCACCACGGTCAGCGCGGGCAGCAGGTTGAACGACTGGAAGACGAAGCCGATGCGCTCGCGGCGCAACCGGGTCAGCTCGCGCTCGCTCAGGCCGGTGATCTCCTGGCCGTCGAGCAGCACGGACCCCGAGGTGGGCCGGTCGAGGCCGGCGGCGCAGTGCAGCGCGGTGCTCTTGCCCGAACCGGAGGGGCCCATCACCGCTGTGAAGGTGCCCCGCGCGATGCCGAGCGTGACTCCATCAAGGGCCACTACGCCGTTCCGCTCGTTGCCGTAAACCTTGCGGACGGAATGCAGTCGGACGACGTCATCCGCGCCTTGAATCGGAGATAGATTCACGTTCTTGCTCCCCACGTGGGACCTATCGGTGTGTGCACGCGCCGCAGACCATACGGACGTGATCAAGGGGACGGCACTGGTGCTGTCCCCCGCATCGGCCGTCGGGCCTGCCGGTGGTGTTCCTCTCCGCAGTGGTGCGGAGACCACGCGTAACCGACTTTTGAGTAGGTACGTGCCGGGGATCGTAGCCACCGATTCCATAATTTCTGTTGAGAACTCAACGAATAGTTGGCTGTCACGTGAACTACTCCTCTCGCGTTCACCCGTGGGGTACGTTGGAACGGCCGCCCGGCACGAACGAGGTGGGGCCGGGAAATCCCCGAACCCGCCGGAGTTAGTGGACCCCGAGTAACGACGCGAAGGGGTTGGATGCATGCACCTGGAGATACGTCATGCCAGGGTGGTCACCACCCTTGCCGAGGCCGGCAGCATCTCGAAGGCCGCGGCGAAGCTGTCCCTGCCCCAACCGAGCCTCACCGCCCAATTGAGACGGATCGAGAAGGCGGTTGGCGGCGACCTGTTCGTGCGTTCGGCCTTCGGGATTACTCCGACGCCGTTGGGAGAGCGATTAATCCCGATGCTGGCGGATCTCGCCACCCGGGCGGATGCGGTGGTCGCCGAGGCGTCCTCGCTGTCCTCCGGAATTCTCCGCATCGGCAACGCCGAATGGACGCCGGTGACGCTGCGGCGCGCGCTGCAGTCGTCGCTGCCCTCGGTCGAGGTGCAGACGGTGACGCTGGACCCGGCCCTCGGCGTGGACGCGGTCAGCCGCGGCGAGCTCACCGCGGCGCTCGTGCCCAGCCCGGAGGCGGTGGACGGCGTGCGGGAGCTGGATCCCGCGCTGGCCAAGGAGATCATCGTCCGCGAGCCGATCTGGCTGGCGCTGCCGCGTGACCACGCGCTCGCGCGCAGGACTACGGTGAGCCGAAGGCACATGCTGTCCCTGAGCTGGGTGCACCACGTGCCGGGGCACTGGTTCCACGTCGTCGAGGAGCACCTGTTCCGCAAGCTCGACCACCCCACACCGGAGGTCATGCACTACGCGGGCGGGCACGCCGAGGCGATGAGCTGGGTGCGCGACGCGGGTGCGGCGGCGTTGGCCACGCCGACCGGGTCCACGTCGGACGTGAGCCTGGTGGCGATGACCGAACCGTTGCGCAGCAGGCTGCTGCTCGTGTGGCGGCCGGGGTCGATCCACCCGAACACGCTGCGGCAGCTGATCGACGCGTTGCGCCGGTACTACTGCGAGTACGCCCGCACGATCCCGCGCTACTGGAACTGGATGACCGAGCGGCCGACCGACTTCCCGGAGCTGGCCGCGTTCCTGCCGCGGCCGACCCGGTGGTGGCCGCGCGACTCGACCGGCGACCAGCAGCCGGGCGAGGCCACCCGCACCGCCGCCACCTGAGGAGTCCACTGGGGATGAAGGGCCACCTCGACCACGGTCGAGGTGGCCTTCGCCATGCCACCCGCGCGTGTCGAACCTTCAGGTCGCGCGTGTCGAACCCCCAGACCTCGTGAGTCCTACGTTCAGGTCGCGAGAGTCCTACGTTCGCGACCCGTGAGTTCAACGCTCAGGCACCCCGCGCCCCGACCTGAGCGTTGAATTCAGGGGTCCTGAACGTAGGACTCTCGCGACGCGAACGTAGGACTCTCGCGGGTTGGAGGTTCGACACGCGGGACCTGGAGGTTCGACACGCGGCGGTCAGTGGTGTGTCAGCACGGTGTCAGTGGGCCTTGCGAACCTTGATCCGGCAACGGACCAGGGCAAGCGAGGAGGACGCACATGACGGCGTTGGTGGCGGTCTCGAGTCACCTGCCGGAGACGGTGGCCGTCGCGGACCTGCAGGAGCCGTTGGGCCTCGACGAGCAGCAGGTGCGCCGGTTCACCCGGCTCTACGGCCTCGACCGGATCTGCAAGTCGGACCTCTCCGAGGCGCAGCTGCTGATCGCGGCGGCCGAGAAGCTGGACGGGCTGCGCGGCCAGGAGGAACGCGTCCGCTACCTCATCCGCGCCAAGGGCATGCGCACCACCGCGCCCTACCCGGTCAGCCCGCTGCACGAGGTCCGCGAGGCGCTCAACCTCCAGCACGCGAAGACGCTCGCGGTCGCCGACCACGGCTGCGCCACCGGCCTGCTCGCCATGGACGTGGCCGGCACGCTGCTGGCCGCCGACGGCGACCCGGACGCGCTGGCGCTGATCCTGGCCGGCGACAAGACGTTCACGCCGTTCACCCAGTGGGTCCGCGACACGTCGATCATGGGCGAGGGCATGGCCGCCGTCCTGGTGGCCGCCGACGGCGACCGCGACCACGTGCGCGGCTACGCCAGCCGCATCCACGGCCGCGACGACGGCGTGATCGACCTGACCCCGGAGATCGCCAAGGACGCCCGCCGCATCTACCAGGACGCGCTGGCCGAGGTCGTCGGCGCGGCCACGGAGGAGGCGGGCATCGGCGTCGCCGACATCGACCTGGTGCTGCCCCACAACGTCAACCGCGTGTCGTGGACGGTCGCGGCGAAGAACCTCGGCCTGCCCAACGACCGGTTCTTCCTGGACAACCTCGGCGCCACCGGCCACTGCTTCTGCGCCGACCCGTTCATCAACTACCAGACGGTGACCGAGCTCGGCCTGCTCAAGCCCGGCGACAAGTACCTGATGACGGCCGCCGGCCTCGGTCAGACGTTCGCCGCGATGGTCCTGGAGCACTGAGATGTCCCGGAGCGCACACATGGACGAACCCGACTTCACCCGCAGGCTCAAGACGGCGCTGCTCGGCACGCCGGACGCCTCGCTCGCGTTCCTCGGCAACTTCGAGGTCGAGGAGCGGTGGGCGCTCGGCGAGCACACCCTGCCCCGGCTGTCGGCCGAGAGCGGCGCGGCCGTGGTCAACCACATGGACGAGTTCGCGCTCCTGCTGGCCGGCGGCGACGACCACGTGGTGCTCAAAGCCGCGCCCGACCCCGTCTACCTGGCCTACCTGACCGAGCTGGGCATCGACCTGCCGACCGTGCACGTGGTCGCGGACTCCGACCCCCGCCGCACGGTCACCGCCGACGCCCTCGCCGACCCGGTGACGGTGAAGACGCTCGCCGGGCTCGCCGAGCAGGGCGTGCGGCTGACCGCGCACGGAGTGTCCGACCTGGAGGTCGAGCTGGCCGAACGCGCCGGGATGCCGTTGGCCGCGCCGGACGCCGTGACGTGCAAAGCCGTCAACAGCAAGGTCTACAGCCGACGCGCGGCCGACGAACTGGGGCTGCGCCAGCCCGCCGGGTGGGCCTGCGAGACCGTGGACGAGCTGCGCGAGGCGTTCGACCGGGCACGCGCGCTGGTCGCCGAAGGCCGCAAGGTCGTGGTGAAGGAGGCGTTGGGCGTCTCCGGCAAGGGCATCGCGGTGCTGGAGAGCGAACGCCGGATGGACCGGCTGCTCGGCATGGTCGCCAAGCAGGTGGAGAAGTCCGGGCAGCCGCGGCTCGCGTTCGTGGTCGAGGAGTGGGTCGCCAAGCGCGCCGACCTCAACTACCAGTTCACCGTGGCCCGCGACGGCGACGTGCGGTTCGACTTCGTCAAGGAGCTGCACACCGAAGGCGGCGTCCACAAAGGACACCGGATGCCCGCCAGGCTCACCGCCGGCCAGGTCGCCGAACTCGCCGAGACCGCGCACCGGCTGGGTAAGAAGCTCGCCGCGGACGGCTACTTCGGTGTGGTCGGCGTGGACGCGATGGTCGACCCCGACGACGGCCTCTACCCCGTCGTCGAGATCAACGCCCGCAACAACATGTCCACCTACCAGGCACGCGTGCAGGAGCGGTTCGTCGGCCCCGGGCAGATCGCGCTGGCCAGGCACTACCCCGTGCGGCTGCACCGCAGGCTGCCGTTCGCCGAGGTCCGCGACCTGCTGCGCGGCCTGCTGCTCGACCGGGCCGGCGGCACCGGCCTGCTGGTCAACAACTTCGCCACGGTCAACGCGGGCCACCGCGCCGACTCGGCGTTCGACGGGCGGCTCTACGGCCTGCTCGTCGCGTCGTCGGACGACGAGCTGCGCGGCCTGGACGACGACATCACCGCCCGATTGGAGGCGCGACCGTGAGCGCTGAGTTCGAGGTACAGGGCATCGGGATCACCGAGATCGCCGAACGGTACGGCACACCGCTGTACCTGTACGACGGCGACGAGCTGGAGTCCCGGGTGGACGGCCTCAAGGAGCTGATGCACCCGCGGCTGGAGTTCTTCTTCTCCCTCAAGTCGAACCCCAACATCGGCGTGCTGTCCGTGCTGCACTCCCGCGGCGCGCGGGCCGAGGTGTCGTCGATGGCCGAGCTGGTCACCGCGCGCCGCGCCGGCGTCGACCCGGCCGACATCATCTTCCTCGGGCCGGGCAAGAGCGCCGACGAGCTGGCCGCCTGCCTGGACGAGGGCGTCTACGCGATCGTGTGCGAGTCGTTCGGCGAACTGGCGCTGATCGACGAGTTCGCCGCGCTGCGCGGGATGCGTGCGCCGGTCGCGCTGCGGGTCAACCCCAGCTTCTCGGTCAAGGGCTCCGGCCTGACCATGGGTGGCAAGCCGCGCCAGTTCGGCATCGACGAGTCGCAGCTGTTCGCGTCCGACGACCTCGTGGCACGGCACCCGAACGTCCGGTTCATGGGCGTGCAGGTCTACATGGGCACCCGCATCCTGTCCGAGGAGGCGGTCGCCGAGAACACCGAGCGGATCTTCGAGCTGGCCGACCGGCTGGCCGACCACCTCGGCATCGCGCTGGAGCTGGTCGACATCGGCGGCGGCCTCGGCGTGGCCTACTTCGACGGCGAACGCGACCTCGACCTCGCCCTGCTCGCCGCCCGCGTCAACCCGGTCATCGACGGGTTCGCCGACCGGCACCCCGGCACGCGGCTGGTGATGGAACTCGGCCGCTACCTCACCGCCACGTCCGGCACGTACGTCGTGCGCGTGCGGTACGTGAAGGAGTCGATGGGGGAGCGGTTCGCGGTCGCCGACGGCGGCACCAACCACCACATGGCCGCGGTGGGCATCGGGTCGTTCGTCAAGCGGAACTTCCCCATGCGGGTGCTCAACCGGATCGACGAGCCCGCCACCGAGAGCTGGCACGTCACCGGACCGCTGTGCACCCCCAACGACACCCTCGGCAAGAAGGTCGAGCTGCCGCCCGTGCGGCCCGGCGACCTCGTCGGCGTGCTGCGCTCCGGCGCCTACGGCCCGACCGCCTCGCCGGTGCTGTTCCTCAGCCACGGCTACCCGGCGGAAGTGCTCGTCCACGGCGGACGCGCGCACCTGGTGCGCACCCGTGACGACACCGAGGACCTGCTGCGCCACCAACACCTCCCCGATCGCGCCGCCGCCACGGCTCTCACCGAAGGAACCGCATCATGAGCGAATCCACCACCGTCGCCTCGCGCGAGCGGATCGTCGGCGCCATCACCGCCGTCCTGGCCCAGGTGCTGGACTACGAGCTGCCGGACCTGACCGAGCAGTCCCGGCTGTTCGACGAACTCGGCCTCGACTCGACCGGCGTCTTCGAGCTGCTGATGCAGCTGGAGGAGGCGCTGGAGGTCGAGTTCGACACCGACAACCTGGAGATGGCGCACTTCGAGACGGTCCGCTCGCTGGCCGACTTCGTCGCCGCGGAAATGGACCGCTAGCCGTGTACCGGACCTCCGCGCCCACGCTGTCGCGGTCGTCGGGTGTGCGGACGCTGGGGCTGGCGCGGGTCGTGCGGACCCGCGTCACCCCCGACCGCACGTTGGACGACGAGTTCTCGTTGCGCCACTTCACCGACCTCACGTCCCTCTACGGGGTCGCCGTGCGGCCGGACGTGCTCACCTCGCCGGGCACGACGTTCACCGCGTTGACCCGATCGCTGCACGCCGGGCTGGAGCCGTTGGGGCCGGTGGACCTGGCGATCGTCGCCCACGCGACCCCGGACCTGGACTGCCGGCTGGCCGCGGCGACGTACCTGGCGGAGGCCGTGCCCGGTGCGCCGCTGTCGTTCTCGGTGTCCGACGTCGGCCGGTGCGCGCCGTTCACGGCGTTGCGGATCGCCACGGATTACGCGGCGCGGCACGGGTTCTCGCGTGCGCTGGTGGTGATCGCCGACCAGTCGACGTTGCCGTACGACGTGGACGACCGGCCGGCCGGTGACGCCGGGGTGGCGTTGCTGCTGGAGCCCGGTGGGGCGCCGTTGTCGCTGGTGCACACGCCCGGGGTCGCCGTCGCCGAGCTGCCGGACGCCGTCGCCTCCGGGCTGGCGTCGTTGGTGGGTTCGGACGAGCGGGTGGCCGTGGTCGCGGGCGCGGGGATCGACCCGGAACTGGTGCGGCACGGCGGGACGGTGCGGTCCGCGCCGGCCGGGTACCCGTGCACGTCGCTGTGGGAAGGGCTGGCCGAGTCGCTCGGGCGCGTGGTGCTCGTTGAGCACGACGTGGTGACCGGTGACCTGGGCATGGCCGTGGTGGGGGAGGCCCGGTGACGACGTCGGTGCGGTTGGGCGCCGCGGCTCTCTCGCGCTGCCACCTGGCGGCGCGGGAGGAGGGGTTGGCGCCCGCGTTGACGGTGTTGGGTTCGCTGGTGACGCCGGGGCTGCTGCCGTGCGGGCCGGGTGGGCACGCGGTCGTGCCGCAGGAGGTCGCGGCGTCGGCGGACCGGGTGTGGGTGGACGGCGTCGTGGTGGACCGGAGTGGCCTGGACGAGTCCACTGTGGATACGATGGACCTGCCTGGTGGGGCGGTCGTGCTGCTGCGGGTGCTGGGTACACGATCGGGTGAAGATGGCCCGAAAATGTACGGAAACAGTGTTCTCGTACCTCGGTTGAGAGCAGCGGACCCCGAGACCGACCCAGCTACGTTCGACCCCGGTACGTCCGACCAGCGAGCGGCGAGGGCCCTGGGCCTGGTGTGGCTGCGGCTGGGGCTGTCGGAGGCGTTGCGCGAGACGTGCATGCGCTACCTGAACGGCAGGCGTACCGGCAACACCACGCTGCTGCAGCAGCAGATGGTGAAGTCGACCGTCGCCGACGGCCTGATCGAGCACCTGGAGGTGCGCGCGGTCCTGACGGGCGTGGACGCGGGCGAGCTGCCGGGCGTGATCCTGGCCCACCTGCACGCCCGGATCACCGCGGCCGACCGGTGGCTGGTGAACCTGCTCGGCGCGAGCGGGTACCTGGTCGGCGGCCCGGGGCAGGTGGCCCACCTGTCGGAGCTGCTGGCGGAGGCCTACGTGCCCGCCCCGACCACCGACCCCGCCTGGGACGCACCCGCACCCGAGTCGGGCGCGCGTGCCGCCACCCCCGTGACTCCGGACGCGCGTGCCACCTCGAACGGGTCCGCCGACGCCGGGTCCGCTCGTGCCGGGTCGGCCGACGCCGGCGGTGGCGGCGCGGCAGGTCAGGCTGGGGCCGGGCTTGCCGATGGCAGTGCGGTCGGTGGCAGCGCGGTCGGCGGGTCGGTCGGTGGCGGGTTGGCAGGTGGCGGGGCGGGCGGTGCCGAGGACGTCGGTGGTGTGCGGTTCCGGAGGGGGGAGTCGTGAGCGGGTTGGATGCGCGGCTCGTCGCGTTGCGGGACCAGGTGCGCGAGTGGGGTGCGGATTTTCGGCGCCTCGGGCTCGCGCTCGACCGCGACCCCGAGCTCATCCGCGCGCACTTCGACCTCCCCGCGGTCCGCTACCTGTCGACCATGGGCATCCCGCCGGAGTACGGGAACGTCCCGATCCCCATCGCGGGCAACCGGTTCTACGGCACGCTCGCCCTCGAACGGGCGATCATCATGGAGGAGTTGGCCTGCGCCGACGTCGGCATGCTGGTCGCCTCGCCCGGGCCGCTGCTGGCCGGCGTCCTGGTCGACCTGCTCGCCGACGACGAGCAGAAGGAGTGGTTCTACGGGCGGATGCTCGCCGAGCCGCTGTGGACGTTCTTCGCGCTCACCGAGCCGGATCGCGGCTCGGACGCGGGCGGGCTGACGTCGACGTTGACCCCGGTCGACGGTGGCGCGGTCCTCTCCGGCGAGAAGCGGTACGTCGGCAACGCCTGCCGGGCGCAGCTCGGGGTCGTGTTCGCCCGCGTCGGCTCCGGACCGCTCGGCATCAACGCGGTGCTGGTGGAGACGCCGACGCCCGGGTTCTCGGCGACCGCGCTGGAGACCATCGGCCTGCGCGGCGCGCGGATCAGCGCGATCACGCTGGACGACGTGCACGTGCCCGCGTCCCGCTTCGTCGGACGGCACCTCTCCCCGTCACGGCGCGGCATGTGGGCGTTCGTGCAGACGTTCAACCTGCTCCGGCCGGGTGTCGCGGCGATCGCGCTCGGCATCGCGCGGGCGGCGCACGAGTACGTCCGCGACAACCGCACGACGTTGCGCCGCGACGAACGGGACCGGCTCGACGAGCTGGGCAGGCGGATCACGGCGGCACGCGCGCTCGTGCACCTGGCGGCACGGGCGGTCGACGCCCGGACGTCCGACGGCTACCTGGCGTCCGCGGCCAAGACCCGCGCGTCCCAGCTCGCGCTCGACGCCACCCGCGCCGCCTGCGAGTTCTTCGGCGTCGGCGCCCGCTTCGACCACCCGCAGCTGGACAAGCTGGTCCGCGACGCCCGCGGCCTGGAGTTCATCGAGGGCACGTCGAACATGCAGAAGCTGAACCTGTTCCAGGGCCTGTTCACCGGGAAGCTGGACCGGGACGACCCGTTCCGGGTGGGCGTCGGCTCACCGCGCTGAACCCGGCCAGCCACCGCGCCACCCCGGCGGCCGACCGCAGCCGCACCCAGGGCACCCCGGCCAGCGCCAACCGGCCGGGGTACTCGGTGCGGTGCCTCTTGTGCGCCCGCACCGCCCACAGGATCAGCGAGTCGGAGCCGACCAGCGCGTCGAGCCGTTCCCGGTTGCCGTTCCACAGCACGGTCCGGCGCGCGATCCGGACCGTGCTGCGGCGCAGCAGTCGCGGCACGACGACCCACAACGGCAGGTCGAGCCACACGATCAGGTCGGCCCGGTGCCACAGCACGTCCGCGGTCAGGTCGATGTAGTTGCCGTCGACGACCCACGCCGGCCCTTCGGTGGCCGCCGCGAGCCGCGCCCGGAACTCCTCGGCCGGCGGCGGAGTCCAGTCCGGGCCGTGCTGGATCGCGTCCAGTTCGACGTGCGGCCCGTCGACCACGCGGGCCAGTTCACGCGCCAACGTCGACTTGCCCGCTCCGCTCACGCCGAGCACCACGATCCGCCGCGAGGACATGCGCCAAGCGTCCCAGCGGAACGGCCGGGCGTCGCCCTGTTTTAGCCCCGTCGCCCGAGGGGTCACCGGGCAGCCGGACCGTGACGGCTCGCCGCGCTGAACCCGGCCAGCCAGCGCGCCACCCCGGCGGCCGACCGCAGCCGCACCCAGGGCACCCCGACCAGCGCCAACCGGCCGGGGTACTCGGCGAGGTGCCGGCGGCGCGCCCGCACCGCCCAGGCCACCACCGAGTCCCGGCCGACCAGGAAGTCCAGCCGTTCCCGGTTGCCGTTCCACAGCACGGTCCGGCGCGCGATCCGGACCGCGCTGCGGCGCAGCAGACGCGGCACGACCACCCACAGCGGCAGGTCCAGCCACACGATCAGGTCGGCCCGGTGCCACAGCACGTCCGCGGTCAGCTTGGCGAGGTTGCCGTCGACCACCCAAACAGGCCCTTCGGTGGCCGACGCGAGCTGAGCCCGGAACTCGTCGTCCGGCGGCGTGGTCCAGTCCGGGCCGTGCTGGATCGCGTCCAGTTCGACGTGCGGTCCGTCGACCACGCGGGCCAGTTCGCGCGCCAACGTCGACTTGCCCGCTCCGCTCACGCCGAGCACCACGATCCGCCGCGGGGTCATGCGCCAAGGTTCCCACGCGAGCAAGGTCGCGACGTCGGGGAGGGAGTCAGCCGGCCGGCACCAGGGCGAGCAGGCCGAACTCGAACCCGGAGATGCCGCGCACCCCGATCCCGCTCACCTCCGCGACGCGCAGCGGCACGGCGGACCTGCGCGGAGACTCCCTGCCCAGCTGGTAGTTCAGGTTGTCGCCCCACCCCCACAGCGAGCCGTCCGAGGTGAGCGCGTAGCCGTTGTGCGCCTCGCCGGACGCGATGGCGACCACGCCGGTCAGACCCGACACGGGGGTGGGCGTGCGGACGTGCTCGGTGTTGGTCGAGCCGTTGCCGATCTGGCCGTTCAGGTTGCTGCCCCACGCGACGACCGTCCCGTCGGCCTTGCGCGCGTAGCGGTTGGCGTTGCTGCCGTTGATCTCCACGACGTCGGTCAGCCCCGGCACCTGGAGGGCGACCAGGCTCCGCACCTGGTTGTCCGTCGTGCCGTTGCCGAGCAGGCCGTAGTGGTTGGCGCCCCACACCCAGGCCGTGCCGTCGGCCTTGAGGGCGAAGCCCTCGTCGGTCACGGCGACCGCGTCGGTCATGCCGACGACCTGCACGGGCACGTTCGACTGGCACGTGGCCGGCACGGTCCGGTCGCACATCACGCCGTTGCCGAGGTTGCCGTAGGTGTTGTCGCCCCACGACCAGACGGTGCCGTCGGACTTGACCGCGTAGCCGTTGTCGTCACCGGAAGCGATGGCGACGACGCCGGTCAGCCCGGCGACCCGGACCGGGGTGGTGAAGAAGTCGACTCCGTGGTCGACGCCGTCACCGATCTGGCCGTAGGCGGTGCGGCCCCACGACCACACCGTGCCGTCCGACCCGAGCGCCAGGCCGTTGCCGCGACCGGCCGGTGATCCCGGACGGCACGGGCACCCGCACGGGCCGGTACGCCGTCCAGCCGGGCACCGCTTCGCCGTGGCCCCACACCCACACCGTGCCGTCCGCGCGCAGTGCCATGTTCTCCGAGGAACCGCCCGCGACGGCCACGACGTCGCCGAAGCCCGGGATCGGCTTCGGTTCGGCGCGGTAGTCGCTCGTGCCGTCGCCGAACTCGCCGTTCACGCCCGCGCCCCACGCGAACACGCAGCCGGCGACGCCCGGGCACGTCTGCACGAAGTAGCCGGTCACGTCACCGCGCAGGTGGACCGACCCCGACGTTTCGACGTTCCTCAGCTTGACCCGCCGGTCGAACAGGGGCGCGAGCACCTGCGTCGTCGCGGTCCGCGCGGCGTCCACGTAGAGGGTCCGCGCGGTCGGGTCGGCCGGGCTCTGCGACATGCTGATCCGCGCCGCCGCGGTGCCCTGCGTGCCGGTCAGGTTGGCCACGACGCCGCTGATCGGCAGGGCGGGTGCGGCGACCGTCGCGTCGAACGACAGGTACCCGCCGGCCACGAGAGGTCCGGCGGCGCCGAGGCCCGTGGTGGTGTCGAGCGCGCGGTGCGGCGTGACCGGGACGAAGGCACCGGCGGCGTCGGCGCCGTAGTAGCCCGCGAGCTGCCCGATCAGGCGGACGGTCCCGGCCTGGTTCCACAGGTTGACCTTGCGGTCCGCGCCCACCGCGACCACGGCGAGGTTCGAGGCGGTGCGCCGGGCCGCCACGGTCACGACCGAGGTGTCCGGACGCGCGGAACCGGCCTGCCACGCCGTGACCGAGGTCTGCGCGGAGGACTGCCCGGCGGTGAGGGTCACGGCCACGGCGGTCACGCCCGCCGGCACGTGGGCCGAGAGGTCGACGGTGGTCGTGACGGCCGTGGCGAGCACGACGTCGAACAGCTCCGCCGTCGCGGTGGTCTGGAACTTCGCGCCGCTGCCCGTCGCGTAGTACCCGCTCAGGTCGGCGACCAGGTGCAGCGAGCCGGCGGCGTTGTGCAGGTCGACCTTGCGGTCCGGCCCGACCCGGACCGTGACGGAACCGGCCCGGCTCTCGTTGGCGTGCAGGTTCACGGCCGCGGTGCCCGGCCGCGTCGTGCCGGTCTGGTAGGCGGTGACGGAGGTCGCGGCGGACGCGGCCAGCCCGGTCACGTTGAGCACGACGGCGGTGGCCGTCACCGGCAGCCGGCCCGACAGGTCCACCGTCACGGTCCCGCCCGCACCCACCAACGCACCGGCCTGGGTGTCGAGCACCCGTGCCGGCGTGACGGCGGTGTACTGGGACAACGCGGGCGTCGACGTCGCGGCCGGTTCGGCCACCGCCCCGCCCGACCCGGCGACCACGCCCGCCGCTAACACCGCCACGACAGAGAGCACCGCAAGACCCGGTCTCATCACGAAATCCCCCCAATGAACCAAGAACGGTCGGCAGAGCCTACTGAGGATCCGAGCCGAGCACGCACGAGTTCGAGGAAGGGGCACCGGGCGTCGCGATGGCGGTCGCGACGCCCGGTGGCATCGGGAGTCAGCCGGCAGGCACCAAGGCGAGCAGACCGTAGGCGTACGCGGAGATCCGGGTGACGCCGATCCCGCTCACCCGGTCCACGCGCAGCGGCACGGCGGAGGTGCGCGGCTGGTCCCTGGCCCGGCCCAGCTGGAAGTTCAGGTTGTCGCCCCACGCCCACAGCGAGCCGTCCGACGTGACGGCGTAGCCGTTGTGCGCCTCGCCCAACGCGATCGTCACCACGCCGGTCAGACCGGACACCGCGACCGGCGAGCGGACGTGCTCGGTGCTCGTCGAGCCGTTGCCGATCTGCCCGTGCAGGTTGTTGCCCCACGCCATGACCGTCCCGTCGGCCTTGAGGGCGTAGCGGTTGTCGATGCCGCCCTTGACCTCCACGACGTCGGTCAGGCCCGGCACCTGAAGGGCGACCAGGCTCTGCGCCTGGTTGTCCGTGGAGCCGTTGCCCAGCAGGCCGTAGTGGTTGCTGCCCCACACCCACGCCGTGCCGTCCCGCTTGAGGGCGTAACCCTCGTCGGCCACGGCGACCGCGTCGGTCATGCCGACGACCTGCACCGGAACGTTGGACTGGCACGTGCCCGGCACGGCTTTGTCGCACGCCACGCCGCTGCCCAGCCTGCCCCAGGTGTTGTCGCCCCACGACCAGACGGTGCCGTCGGACTTGACGGCGTAGCCGTTGTCGTAGCCGGAGGCGATGGCGACGACGTCGGTCAGCCCCGCGACGCGGACCGGGGTGGTCAGGTAGTCCGCCTCGTGGTCGACGCCGTCACCGATCTGGCCGTAGGCGGTGCGGCCCCACGACCACACCGTGCCGTCCGACCCGAGCGCCAGGCCGTTGCCGCGACCGGCCGCGCTGGGGCCGGTACGCGGTCAGCCCCGGCACCGCGTCGCTGTAGCCCCACACCCAGACCGTGCCGTCCGCGCGCAGCGCCATGTTCTCCCAGACGCCGCCCGCGACGGCCACCACGTCGCCGAAGTCGGGGATCGCGCCCGGCTCGGCGCGGTAGCCGCTCGTGCCGTCGCCGAACTGGCCCGTCACGCCCGCGCCCCACACGAACACGCAGCCGGCGTTGCCCACGCAGGTGTCCACGAAGTAGCCGGTGACGTCACCGAGCAGGTGGACGGAGCCGGACGTGCCGGAGTTCACCACCCCGATCTCCTGCCAGGTGTCGAACTCCCCGAACACCTGCGTCGTCGCCGTCCGCGCGGCCTCCGCGTAGAGGGTGCGCGTCGTGTAGCCGCCCAGGCTCTGGGACACGCTGATCCGCGCCGTGCCGGTGCCCTGCGTGGCGGTCAGGTTGAACACGGCGCCGAGGATCGGGAGGGCCGGCGCGGACGCCGTCACGTCGACATCGAGGTACTCGCCTGCCTTGAGCGGTCCGGCGACGCCGGAGTCGTTGCCCTGGCCGGTGGTGGTGTCGAGCGCGCGGTGCGGCGTGACCGGGACGAAGGCCCCGTCGGCGTCGGCGCCGTAGTAGCCCACGAGCTGGCCGATCACGCGGATCGTGCCCGCTTCGTTGAACAGGGAGAGCTTGCGGTCCGCGCCCAGCGCCACCACGGCGAGGTTCGAGACCGTGCGTCGGGCCGCCATGGTCACGACCGACGTGCCCGGCCGCGCGGTGCCCGCCTGCCATGCCGTGACGGAGGTCGGCGCGGTCGTCTGCCCGGCGGTGAGGGCGACGGCGACGGCGGTCGCGCCCGCCGGCACGCGGGCCGCGAGGTCCACGGTCCTCGTGGCCGCCGCGCCGAGCGCGACGTCGAACAGCTCCGCCGACGCCGTGGGGCGGTACTTGGCGCCGCTGCCCGTGGCGTAGTACCCGCTGAGGTCGGCGACCAGGTCCAGCGTGCCGGCGGCGTTGTGCAGGTCGACCTTGCGGTCCGGCCCGACCTGGACGGTGACCGAGCCGGCCCGGCTCTCGTTGGTGTACAGGTTCACCGCCGCGGTGCCCGGCCGGGTCGTCCCGGTCTGGAACGCCGTGATGGTGGTCGACGTGGATGCGGCCAGCCCCGTCACGTTGAGCAGGACCGCGGTGGCCGTCACCGGCAGTCGGCCCGACAGGTCCACCGTCACGGTCCCGCCCGCGCCGACCCGACCGGCCGGCGCGCCGACGCCCCCGCGGGTGTCGAGCACCCGTGCCGGCGTGACGGTGGTGTACCTCGACAACGCGGGCGCGGCGACGGGCTCGGCCACCGCCACGGCGGGCACGACCACGTGCGCCGCCGACGCCACCAGGACGGCCAGCACCGCGAGACCCGGTCTGATCACGGAATTCCCCCCAAAAGCACCAAGACGGTCGGCAGAGCGTAGGAACCCGGGTCGATCACGCACAAGTCCCGTGACCGGTGGTGAGGAGGGCGGAACGCTGCGTTCGCACGGGTGCCCGCACGGCGACGAGCCCACCGGGTCGGGGGGTACCGGTGGGCTCGTCTTTCCCGGGGGAGGGAAGCGCTACTTGCCGTGCAGCTGCTTGAGGTACTCGTACGTGCTGGGCAGCGTGCTCAGCAGCTCCTTCTGCTTCCGCTTGATCTCCGCGAACACCGGCTCGGCCGAGTCGAGCACCTCGGGCCGCGCGGCCAGCGCGGGCAGGGTGTGGTCGGGCAGGTACTCCAGCCCGGCGAAGATGCAGTAGTAGTTGGAGTTGTTCCAGAAGTTGCGGAACTCCGCCTCGAAGTTGGCGTAGTAGGTCGACTCGTCGGTGATCGGCATGTTGACCGCGAGACCGGCCTTGTACATGCGGACCTTCTCCTTGAAGTCGTCCGCCAGCTCCAGCTCCTTGCACGCCTGCCAGAACGCCGTGTCGTTGCGGGGCGCGAAGCTGAAGTGCCCCTGCACGAAGTCGCGGGAGTCGTCGAACATCGTCTCGATCTCCGCGTTGAAGCGGTCCTGCAGGATCGAGTCGAAGTTCTTGTCCGGGAAGTGCTTCGCCAGCTGGAACAGCGCCGCGTAGATGAAGTAGATGCCGGTCGACTCCAGCGGCTCCAGGAAGCAGGACGCCAGGCCGATCGAGACCACGTTCTTGACCCACGCCCGGCGGTTGCGGCCGACGCGGAACTTCACCTGGTTCAGCTGGGTGTTCTCCGGGTCGAGGCCCCACATGTTGCAGAACTCCAGCGTCGCGTCGTCCCGCGACTGGAACCGGCTGGAGAACACGTAGCCGCTGCCGAAGCGGCCGAGCATCGGGATCTTCCACGTCCAGCCGGACGACATGGCGATGGCGCCGGTGTAGGGCTCGACACCGTCGACCGCGTCGTCGTGCGGGATCTGGGCGGCGACCGCGCTGTCGTTGAGCAGGTGGTCGCTCATGTCCAGGAACGGCTCCTTCATCGCCTGGTTGATGAGCAGGCCGCGGAAGCCGGAGCAGTCGATGAACAGGTCGCCCTCGATGGTGCGCCCGGCCTCGGTCTTGAGCGCCGAGACGTGGCCGCGCTGGTCGATGACCGCCTCGACCATCTTGTCCTCGATGTGGATCGCGCCCTGCTTGGTGGTCGCGAAGCGGCGCAGGAAGTCGGCGACCAGGTTCGCGTCGAAGTGCCACGCGTAGTTGGTCCACTTGGTGCCGTCCAGGAACCTCGGCGAGAGGTTCTGGTCCATGATCGGGGGCTCGCGGTAGCAGGCGTAGTCGAACGGCTCGTCCGTCTGGCCGGCCAGCTTCTTGTGCGTCCAGTAGTGCGACAGCGGCTGGTTCTCGTGGTTCGGCAGCAGGCCGAACAGGTGGTAGTAGTGGTCGGTGGTGCCCTGGTACGGGCGACCGGTCGACTCACCGACGCCCGGCGTGCGCCAGTTCGTGAACTTGATGCCCATCTTGAAGCTGGCGTTGCACTCCCGCATCCAGTCCTCCTCGGCGATGCCGAGGAAGTCGAAGAAGGTCTTGTGCAGGTTCGGCACGGTGGCCTCGCCGACGCCGATCTTGGGGATGGCGGGCGCTTCCAGCACGGTGATGGTCACGGCCGGGCCCAGGGCCTTGCCGAGGTACGACGCGGCCATCCAGCCCGCGGTGCCGCCACCGAGCACCACGACCTTCTTGATCCTACGATCTTCCATCGAGGTTTGTCCTCCCGTCATGATCACGACAAAGGCCGCGGAACCGACGTTCGTCGCAGTGCTGCCGGTGTTCGAAGGGCGAGTGCCCGAGATTTTCGTGTCGGGACAACCTGAACCCAAATAGCTATGGATTTTCTATATCGGCCGCCGTCAGTGACGTGTCAGCGGGTTGTCAGCCGTGTTCGCAAGCATGTTGTCGGGACCGCTGCCCGGACGGGTCGGCGCTGCTCTTCAGGCCTGCACGAGAAAGGGACGGTAACGTGACACCTGCCTTCGCGGTGATTTCCGGCGCTCAGGTGAACGAGGTATTGCGAGGCCGCGAGAAGCACGTTCTCGAACTCATCGAGGCCGCCTACCGGTGGCACGGTGAAGGTGACACGGTCAATCCGCCGTCCTATTTTCTGCGGTTCCCCGAAGACCCCTCCTCGCGGATCATCGCGCTGCCCGCGTCGATCGGCGGGGACATCGGCGTGCACGGGATGAAGTGGATCTCCAGCTTCCCCGCGAACGTCGCCGCCGGCCTGCCGCGCGCGTCCGCCGTGCTGATCCTCAACGACCGCGAGACCGGCTACCCGATCGCCTGCCTGGAGAGCTCCATCGTCAGCGCGGTGCGCACCGCGGCGTCCGCCGCGCTCGCCGCGGACTGGCTCAGCCGCGGCCGGAACCGGCCTGCCAGGGTCGGGTTCGTCGGCACCGGCCTGATCGCCCGCTACATCCACACCTACCTGACCGCCACCGGGTGGAGCTTCGACGAGGTGGGCGTGCACGACCTGAGCGCCGACTCCGCGAACGGCTTCCGCGAGTACGCCCGGGGCGCGGGCGACGGCGTGGTGCAGGTCCACGACAGCGCGGAGAGCCTGATCCGGTCCAGCGACCTGGTCGTGTTCGCCACCGTCGCGGGCACGCCGCACGTCACCGACCCGGCGTGGTTCGACCACAACCCGCTGGTGCTGCACGTGTCGCTGCGCGACCTGTCGCCCGAGGTGATCCTCGCGTCCACGAACGTGGTGGACGACGTGGAGCACTGCCTGAAGGCGAACACCTCGCCGCACCTGGCCGAGCAGCTCACCGGGAACCGCGACTTCCTGTCCGGCACGTTGCACGACGTCATGACCGGCGCGGTGACGCCACCGGCGGACCGGCCGCTGGTGTTCTCCCCGTTCGGCCTCGGCGTGCTGGACCTGGCGGTCGGCAAGCACGTCTACGACGAGGTGTCGCGGGCGGGCGAGCTGGCCGTGGTCCCGGACTTCTTCTTCGACCTCGACCGCTACGGCAAGCGCTGAGCCGCCTGACCGTGCACCTCGCCTAGGAGTCGGCGCATGCCAGTGATATCGACGCCCCAGGAGTTCAACGTGGACGACCTCTACGTGGACCTCCGGCGGCTCTCGGGCCACCCGCTGTACCTCAAGTGCGAAGGGTTCAACTTCGCCGGGTCCATCAAGCTCAAGGCCGCCAACGAGATGGTGTCCGCCGCGGTGCGCGCGGGCACCCTGCGCGAGGGCGCCACGCTGGTGGAGAGTTCGTCGGGCAACCTCGGGGTGGCGCTGGCCCTGGTGGCGGCGAGCCGCGGCTACCGGTTCCTGTGCGTCACCGACGCGCGCTGCAACCTCGCCACCAGACAGCTGATGGAGGCGTTGGGCGCGCAGGTGCACATCATCACCGAGCCCGACCCGGAGACCGGGTACCTCGGCGCCCGCATCGCCCACGTCAAGCGGCTGTGCGAGAACGAGAACCACATCTGGCTCAACCAGTACGCCAACCCGGCGAACTGGATGGCGCACTACCAGAGCACCGGCCCGGAGATCCTGAAGAGCTTCCCCGAGGTCGACGTGGTGTTCATCGGCGCGGGCAGCACCGGCACGCTGATGGGCTGCGCGCGGTACTTCAAGGAGAACAAGCCGTCGGTGCGGGTGGTGGCGGTCGACTCGGTCGGCTCGGTCACCTTCGGCACGCCGCCGCAGCCGCGGATGCTGCCGGGCCTGGGCACCAGCGTCCGCCCGCCCCTGCTGGACGAGTCCTTCGTGGACGAGGTGCTGCACGTGGCGGAGCGGGACACGGTGCGCGCCTGCCGGACCTTGGTGCGGCACGGCTTCCTGTTCGGCGGCTCGACCGGCACGGTCCTGTCCGGCGCCACCGACTGGCTCACGCGCAACCGGCCCGACGGGGACGTGACCGCGGTCGCGATCGCGCCGGACCTCGGTGACCGCTACCTGGACACCGTCTACCACGACCAGTGGATCGCGGACATCTACGGCGCGGACCTGCTCGGCGACCAGCTCGCCGCGGCCGATCCCGCGACGCTTGCGAGGAGAATGCCATGACCGAAGCGGTGAACCTGCCCCTTTCCGCCGGACAGGCCGAGATCTGGTTCGACGAGAAGCTCAACGGGCGGGGCGTCGCTTACAACTCGGCCGGCTACCTCGACATCCGGGGCCCGCTGGACGTGCGCGCCCTGATCGCCGCCGCACGCGGGATGGTCGACGAGGCCGAGTGCACGCACACCCGGTACGTCGAGGTGGACGGCGCGCCGCGGCAGGTCGTGACGCCGCTGCCCGAGCTGCCGCTCACCGAGTTGGCGCTGACCGCCGACGAGGCCGCCGACTGGATGCGCGCCGACCTCGCCACGCCGTTCTCGCTGGACGAGTTCCCGCTGTTCCGGCTCGCCGTTATCAAGGTGGCCGAGGACCGGCACTTCTTCTACATGCGCATCCACCACCTGCTGTGCGACGGGTACAGCCAGGTGGTGTTCTGGCGTCGGCTGGCCGAGCTGTACGCCGGCGTGGACGGCAAGCCGATCCCGCCGCTGAGCGCGCTGCTGGACGGTGAGCGCGCGTACGAGGAGTCCGCGGCGGCGGCGAAGGACAAGGACTTCTGGGCGAACGCGTTCGACGAGACGCCGGACCTGGTGAGCCTGTCCACGCGCACGGTGTCCGGGCCCGAGGTGCGTGGCTTCCTGCGCCGCACGGACGTGCTGTCGAAGGACACCGCGGAGGCGTTGCGCGAGCTGGCGAGCCGGTCGGCGTCCACGTGGCCTGCCGTCGTGCTGTCCGCGGTGGCCGTCTACACCCAGCGGCTGACCGGTGTCGGCGACGTGCTGCTGACCCTGCCCGCGACCGCCCGGATGGGCGCGACGATGCGCGCGGTGCCGGGGATGGTGGCGAACTACCTGCCGCTGCGGGTGCGGGTGAGCCCGCGCGAGACCCGTTCGGACCTGCTCCGCCGCACGTCCCGCGAGCTGGCCAAGGCGCTCAAGCACCAGCGGTACCGGGTCAGCCGGATCCGCCGCGGCCTGGGCCTGGCCAGTGACGACCGGCGGCCGTTCGGCCCGTTCGTGAACATCCTGCCGCAGCAGACGACGTTCGCGCTCGGCGACTGCGAGGTCGAGGTCAACAACCTGTCGACCGGCCTCATCGAAGACCTGATGCTCACCGTGGTGGACGCGCCCGACGGCGGGCTGGAGGTCCACCTCAACGGCAACCCCGAGCTGTACACCGACGAGGAGGCGCGGGAGCACCTGGCCCGCTTCACCGCGTTCCTGGACCGGTTCGCCCGCGCGGACGACGACGAGCCGTTGGCGCGGCTGGACGTGCTGGACCGGGCCGAGCGGTCGGCGTGGCTCGGCGCGACGACCGGCGCGACCCGGCCCGACTCGTTCACCGACGTGGTGGAGCAGGTGCGCGCGTTTGCCGCGCAGCGCCCGCACGCCGTCGCGGTGGTCGAGGACGACTTCGACGTCACGTACTCCTCCCTCGTCGCACGGGCCAGCGCGTTGTCCCGCAAGCTCGTCGGCGCCGACCTGGTCGGTGTGCTGGCCGCGCCCGGCGCGGGGTTCGTCTCGGCGATGCTCGGCGTCCTGGGCGCCGGTGCCGCCTACGTGCCGCTGGACACACGTGCGCCTGCCGTCCGCACGGCGGAACTGGTGCGCGACAACGGGATCAAGCTCCTCGTGGTCGACCCGGCGCACCGCGCGGCGGCGCAGGAGATCGGCGTCGAGACCGTCGTCCTGGACGGCGCCGAGGACACCGACCTCGCGCCCGTGCTCGGCGGTCCGGACGACCTGGCCTACGTGATCTTCACGTCCGGGTCGACGGGCAAGCCCAAGGGCGCGATGGTGCACCGGCGCGGCATGGTGAACCACCTGCTGGCCAAGGTCGAGGACTTGGGGCTGACCGACCGCGACAGCGTGGTGCAGAACGCGCCGCTGACGTTCGACATCTCGGTGTGGCAGATGCTCGTGCCGCTGGTCGTGGGCGGCCGGGTGCGGGTCGTCGGCCGGGAGACCGCGGCCGACCCGGACCAGCTGTTCGGCCTGGTCGCCGACGAGCGGATCAGCGTGCTGGAGCTGGTGCCGTCGCTGCTGCGGGCCGCGCTGGACGCGTGGGACGTGGTCGAGGCGCGGCCCAAGCTGCCGTCGCTGCGGCACCTCGTGGTGACCGGCGAGGCGTTGCCGCCGGACCTGTGCCTGCGCTGGTTCGCCCGCTTCCCGACCGTGCCGCTGGTCAACGCCTACGGGCCGACCGAGTGCTCCGACGACGTCACGCACGCGTTCGTCACGATCGAGGACGCGGCGGGCACCACGCGCGTGCCGATCGGCCGCGCGGTCCGCAACACGAGCCTGTACGTGCTGGGCGACGACCTGAGCCCGGTGCCGACCGGCGTGCCCGGCGAGCTGTACGTCGGCGGCGCCGGCGTGGGCCTGGGCTACCTGGCCGACCCGAAGCGCACCGCCGCCACGTTCCTCGCCGACCCCTTTTCCGGTGGTCGCATGTACCGCACGGGCGACCGCGTCGTTCGGCGCGAGGACGGGCAGCTGGAGTTCCTGGAACGCCGCGACCACCAGGTGAAGGTGCGCGGCCACCGGATCGAGCTGGGCGAGATCGAGACGACCCTGCGCGGCCTGTCCGGCATCGCCGACGCCGCCGTGCGGGTGGTGTCGGACGCGTCCGGCGGCAAGCGGCTCGTCGGGTACGTCGTCGCCGCCGACGGCCGGTCGCTCGGCGACCTGCGGGCGCGGCTCGGCGAGGTGCTGCCGGACTACCTGGTGCCGTCGGTGTTCGTCGAACTGCCGAAGATGCCGCTGACCGCGCACGGCAAGGTGGACCGCAAGGCCCTGCCCGCGCCGGACCTCACGGTCGGCACGTCCCGCGCGCCGCGCACCCCGCGTGAACGGGTGTTGTGCGAGGTCGTGGCCGAAGTGCTCGGCCTGCGCGATGTCGGCCCGGACGACGACTTCTTCACCCTGGGCGGCGACAGCATCAGCTCCATCCAGGTGGTCAGCCGGGCCCGCCGGGCCGGTGTCGTGTTCACCTCGCGTGACGTGCTCAAGCACCGCACGCCCGCCGCGATCGCCGCGATGGCCTCCGACGCGAGCGGGCACGCGGTGGTGGCGGACGACGGCGTGGGCGAGATCGAGCTGACGCCGATCGCGCACCAGCTCCGCGAGGATTTGTCCGAGCTGACCGACGTCACCCGCCAGTACAGCCAGTACGTCGTGCTGCACGTGCCCACCGGACTGGACGCGGTGAAGCTGGCCGGCGCGGTGCAGACCGTGATCGACCACCACGACGCGCTGCGCGCCAAGCTGAGCGTGCCGCTGCCCGGCCTGTGGAGCATGGAAGTGCTGCCGGTCGGCGCGATCCGGGCCACCAAGCTCGTCCGCCGCGCCCAGGTCGCCGAGTCCGACGACCTGGACGAGGCGGTGGCCGAGGAGGTCGCCCGCGCCAGGGCCGCGCTCGCGCCCGAAGAGGGCCGCGTGGTGCAGGCCGTGCTGGTGGACTCGGGCCTGGAGGCACGGCTGGTGCTCGTGGTCCACCACCTCGTGGTGGACGGCGTCACGTGGCGCATCCTGGTGCCCGACCTCGCCGACGCGGTGGCCGGCAGGCCGTTGCAGCCCGTCGGCACGTCCTACCGCCGTTGGTCGAAGGTGCTCGCCGAGCACGCCCGCGCCAGTGCCCGCGTCACCGAGCTGCCGTTGTGGGCGGGCCAGGTCCAACGCGGCGACGTCCCGCTGGGCAGCCGCCCGCTCGACCCGGCCCGCGACACCTACGGCACCGCCCGGTCGCTGCGGCTCGTGCTGCCGACCGAGCAGACTGCGGCCCTGCTGACCAAGGTGCCCGCCGTCTTCCACGCCGAGATCAACGACGTGCTGCTGGCCGGTCTCGCCGTCGCGGTCGCCGACTGGCGGCGCAAGCGGCTCGGCGCGGCCGACTCGGCGGTGCTGGTCGAGGTCGAGGGCCACGGCCGCGAGCAGGTCGCCGACGAGCTGGACCTGTCCCGCACGGCGGGCTGGTTCACCAGCGTGTTCCCGCTGCGCGTCGACCCGGGCGAGCTGGACCGCGCCGACCTCTGGGCGGGCGGCGCGAGCGCGGGCACCGCGATCAAGCGGGTCAAGGAACAGCTGCGCGCCCTGCCCGACCACGGCATCGGCTTCGGCCTGCTGCGCTACCTCAACCCGCAGACCGTCGGCGCGCTGGCCCGGTTCGGCACGCCGCAGCTCGGGTTCAACTACCTGGGCCGGTTCGCCACCCCCGGCGGCGCGGGCGCCGAGTGGTCGCTGGACGCGGGCACCGCCATCGGCACGGGCGTGCACCCGGACATGCCGCTGCGGCACGCGCTCGCCGTCACCCCGGTCACCGAGGACGGCCCGCACGGGCCGAACCTGGTCGCGGACTGGCTGTGGGCCGACGAACTGCTGTCCGAGACCGACGTCGAGGACATCGCGCGCACGTGGTTCCGCGCGTTGGAGGCGTTCGTCGAGCACGCCGCGCTGCCCGGCGCGGGCGGGCACAGCCCGTCCGACTTCGACCTGGTCGAGCTGACCGAGCGGGAGATCGCCGACATCGAGCGCGAGACCGGCTCGGTGCTGGACGTGCTGCCGCTGTCGCCGTTGCAGAAGGGCCTGCTGTTCCAGGCCGAGTTCGACCGCGACGGCGCCGACGTCTACACCCTCCAGGTCGTCGTGGACGTCGAGGGCGCGTTGGACGTCGAGGCGTTCCGCGCCGCGGCGGAAGCGCTGCTGCGCAGGCACCCGAACCTGCGGGCGTCGTTCCACTCCCGCCCGTCCGGCGACGCGGTGCAGGTCATCCCGGTCACCGCGGCCCTGCCGTGGGAGGAGGTCGACCTCACCGGCATGGACCCCGACGACGCCGCACGCGAGCTGGCGCGGCTGACCGACGCCGACTGGGTGCGCCGGTTCGACATGGCCGACCCGCCGCTGCTGCGGTTCACCGCGGTCCGGCTGGCCGACGACCGGTTCCGGCTGATCTGGGCCGTGCACCACATCCTGGTGGACGGCTGGTCGATGCCGATCTTCGCCCGCGAGCTGTTCACCCTCACCGCCAACGGCGCGGACCTGAACGCCCTGCCGCCGGTCGCGCCGTCGCGCGGCTACCTGGAGTGGCTGGCCGGGCAGGACGAGGAAGCCGCGCGCGAGGCGTGGCGGACCGCGTTGGACGGCGTCGACGAGGCGACCCGGATCGGCCCGGCCGACCGGCCGCGCGTCACGGACCCGCCCGCGTCGCTGGTCGTGGACCTGCCGGAGGACTTCACCCGCAAGCTGTCGAGTTGGGCACGGGCCCGCGGCCTGACCCTGAACACCGTGATGCAGGGCGCGTGGGCGCTCTTGCTCGGCCGGCTCACCGGTCGGCACGACGTGGTGTTCGGCGCGGTGCACTCGGGCCGCCCGGTCGACCTGCCGGGCATGGAGTCGATGGTCGGCCTGTTCCTCAACACGCTGCCCGTCCGGGTCAGGCTCGACCCGGCCGCCTCGGTGGCCGACCTGCTGGCCCGCGTGCAGGACGAGCAGCTCGACCTGACCCCGCACCACTTCCTCGGCCTGGCCGAGGTGCAGCAGCTCGGCGGCGTCGGCGAGCTGTTCGACACCGTGGTCAGCTTCCACAACTACCCGATGGACACCGACGGCCTGTCCGGGATCATCCCGGGCGTCCGGCTGACCGGCGCCGAGGGCAGGCTGGTCGCCGAGTACCCGTTCGCGCTCTCCGTGTACCCCGGCCGGGAGGTGCGGCTGCTCGCCCAGTACCGGGCGGACATCTTCGGCGAGGACCACATCCGGTCCGTGGTCGACCGCTTCACGCGCCTGCTGCACACCCTGGTCAAGGACCCGGACGCGCGCGTCGGTCAGCTCGACCTGCTGGCCGCCGACGAACGCGCCCGCATCCTGCACGAGTGGGGCGGCGCGATCACCCCCGTGCCGGACGTCGTGGTCAACGACCTGTTCGAGGCACGTGCCGCGGAGGCGCCCGGCTCGACCGCGGCCGTCTTCCAGGGCGAGCGCCTGACCTACGCCGAGCTGAACGCCCGCGCGAACCGGCTCGCCCGGATGCTCGTCGCCCGCGGCGTCGGACCGGAGGGCGTGGTCGCGCTGGCCATGCCGCGCTCGCTGGAGATGCTGGTCGCCGTCCTCGCGGTGCTCAAGGCGGGCGCGGCCTACCTGCCCATCGACGCCAAGTACCCCGCCGACCGGGTCGACTACCTGATCTCCGACGCCACGCCGAGCGTGCTGCTGTCCACTGTGGACGTGGCCGTCACGCTGGACGTGGACGTCGAGGTGGTCGCCATCGACGCGATCGAGCTCGACGGCTACTCGGACGGCAACCTCACCGACGACCACCGCGTGGCGCCGCTGCGCCCGCACCACCCGGCGTACGTCATCCACACCTCCGGGTCCACCGGCAAGCCCAAGGGCGTCGTGGTCGACCACGCCGGTTTCGTCGCGATGGTGCTCAGCCTGATCGACAAGTTCCAGGTCACGCCCGACACGCGGGTGTTGCAGTTCGCCTCCTACAGCTTCGACGCCACGGTCTGGGAGATGGGCCTCGCGCTGTGCGGCGGCGGCACGGTCGTGGTCGCCGGCGACGACGCGCGCGGACCCGGCCAGGCCCTGATCGACCTGATCAACGACAACGGGGTGAACCTGGCCGCGCTGCCGCCCGTGGTCGCGGGTGGGATGCCCGAGGGCACGGTGCTGCCCGCCGACCTGACCATGGTCGTGGCCGGCGAGGCGTGCCCGCCGGAGGTGGTGGCGCGCTGGTCGGTCACCCACCGCATGTTCAACGGCTACGGGCCGACGGAGTCCGTGCTGGCCGCGACGGTCGGCGGACCGCTGTCGCCGGGCGGGCGACCGCCGATCGGCAGGCCCACCGCCGCGCACCGCGTGTACGTGCTCGACTCGCTGCTCCAGCCCGTGCCGGTCGGCGTCACGGGTGAGCTGTACGTCAGCGGCGGCCTCGCCCGCGGCTACCTGAACCGGCCCGGCCTGACCGCGGAGCGGTTCGTCGCCGACCCGTTCGGCGGGCCGGGCGACCGCATGTACCGCACCGGCGACCTGGTGAAGTGGCACCCGGACGGCCAGCTCGACTACCTCGGCCGGGCCGACGACCAGGTGCAGCTGCGCGGGTTCCGGATCGAGCTGGGCGAGATCGAGTCGGCGCTGTTGGCCCACCCGGACGTCAACCTCGCCGTGGCCGTCGTGCGTGAGGATGACGAAGGCGATCGGAAGCTGGTGGCCTACATCGTCACCGAGGAGGGCAAGACCGTCCCGGCGGGGCTGCGCGAGCGGCTGGTCGAGGCGCTGCCCGAGTACATGGTGCCGTCCGCGATCGTCGTGCTGGACGAGCTGCCGCTGACCACGCAGGGCAAGCTGGACCGCAAGGCGCTGCCCGCGCCGGACTTCGCGGGCCAGGCGCGGGGCCGCGGTCCGCGCAACCCGGTCGAGGAGATCCTGTGCGGCGTCTTCGCGGACGTGCTGCAACTGCCCCAGGTCGGCATCGACGACGACTTCTTCGCCCTGGGCGGCCACTCCATGCTGGCCACCAAGGTGATCAGCCGGGCCCGTGCCGCGCTGGGCGTCGAGCTGCCGATCCGGGCGTTGTTCGAGGCGCGCACGGTCGCCGGCGTGGCCGAGCAGGTCGGCGGCGCGTCCGACGCGCGCCCGGCGCTGCGCCCCTTCCCCCGTGACGAGCGGATCCCGCTGTCGTTCGCGCAGCGCAGGCTGTGGTTCCTGGACAAGTTCGAGGACGGCACGACCGGCACCTACAACGTGCCGATGGCCCTGCGGCTGTCCGGCGACCTGGACCTGCCCGCGTTGCGCGGCGCGCTGCGCGACCTCGTGCAGCGGCACGAGATCCTGCGGTCGGTGTTCCCGGACGTCGAGGGCACGCCGTACCAGCGCGTGGTGGACGTGCCCGCGGACTACCCGGAGCTGCCGCTGACCCGGCTGCCCGGCGCGGAGCTGTCCGACGTGCTCACCGCCGAGGCCGACCGCGGCTTCGACCTGGCCACCGAGCCCGTGATGCGGGCCCGGCTGTTCGGTGTCGCGCCCTCGGAGCACGTGCTGCTGCTGGTGTTCCACCACATCGCGTTCGACGGCTGGTCGATCGCGCCGCTGGTGCAGGACCTGGCCACGGCCTACCGCGCCAGGGTGGCGGGCACCCGGCCCGACTGGTCGCCGCTGGCCGTGCAGTACGCGGACTACGCGTTGTGGCAGCGGGAACTGCTCGGCGACGAGCACGACACCGAGAGCCTGCTCGCGCGCCAGCTCGCCTACTGGACCCAGGCGTTGGCGGGCGTGCCCGAGGAACTGGAGCTGCCCACCGACTTCCCCCGGCCCGCCGTGAGCAACTACGACGGCGACGAGCTGCGGTTCGAGGTGGACGCCGAGCTGTACCACCGGGTGGTCGCGCTGGCCCGTGAGGCGGGCGCGAGCGTGTTCATGGTGTTCCAGGCCGCCCTGTCGGCGCTGCTGACCAAGCTCGGCGCGGGCACGGACATCCCCCTGGGCACGCCCACCGCCGGCCGCACCGACGACGAGCTCGGCGACCTGATCGGGTTCTTCGTCAACACGCTGGTGCTGCGCACCGACACCAGCGGCGACCCGACGTTCGCCGAGCTGCTGCACCGGGTCCGCGACACGAACCTGGCCGCCTACCAGCACCAGGACGTGCCGTTCGAGCACCTGGTCGACAAGCTCAACCCGGAGCGGTCGCTGAACAAGCAGCCGCTGTTCCAGGTCATGCTCGCGCTGAACAGCAGCGACGACATCCCGCTGCACCTGCCCGGCCTGTCCGGGCGGGTGGAGCCGGTGCGGTCGCAGCGGGCGAAGTTCGACTTCACCGTGCTGCTGGAGGAGCGGTACGCCGAGGGCGTGCCGACCGGGATGCACGGCGTGCTGGAGTACAGCACCGAGCTGTTCACCGAGGCGTCGGCACGACGGCTGGCCGAACGGCTCGTCGCGTTCCTGCGCACGGTGGTGACGGAGCCCGCCGCGCCGCTGAGCCGGGTCGACGTGCTCGACGAGGCCGAGCGGGCGCACGTGCTGGCCGCCGGCACCGGACCGGTCCGGCCGCAGCCGTACGAGGGCGTGGTCGAACGCGTCCGCGCGCTGGCGCTGGCGCACCCGGACGCGGTGGCCGTGACCGACGACCACGGCAGCGTCACCTACGCCGAGCTGGTCGGGCGGGCGAGCGCGTTCTCCCGGCGGGTCGGCGACGGGCTGACCGCCGTGCTGGCCTCACCCGGCGTCGGGTTCGTCACCGCGGTGCTCGGCGTGCTAGGCGCGGGCGGCGGGTACGTGCCGCTGGACGTGCAGGCGCCGGTCGCCCGCGTCGCCGCGCTGCTGGCCGACTGCGGCGCGCGGCGGATCGCGGTGGACGAGGCGCACCTGGAGCTGGCCCGTGAGATCGCCGGTGTCGTGGAGATCGTCGTGCTCGACGGCGCGGTGGACGCGGAGTTGGCCCCTGCCCTCGGCGAGCCCGACGATCTCGCGTACGTGATCTTCACGTCCGGCTCAACGGGCAAGCCCAAGGGCGCGATGGTGCACCGCCGGGGCATGGTGAACCACCTGTGGTGCAAGGTGGACGACCTCGAAGTGTCCTCTTCGGACAAGATCGTGCACAACGCGCCGGTCACGTTCGACATCTCGGTGTGGCAGATGCTCACCGCGTTGATGGCGGGCGGGCAGGTCCGGGTCACCGGCCGCGACACCGCCGTGGACCCCAACGCGCTGTTCGCCACCATCCCCGACGAGGGCGTGACGATCCTCGAAGTCGTCCCGTCGCTGCTGCGCGCGGCGCTGGACGCGTGGGACATCACCGAGGAGACGCCCGCGTTGCCGGGGCTGCGGTGGCTGGTCGTCACGGGCGAGGCGCTGCCGCCCGACCTGTGCCACCGGTGGTTCGCCCGCTACCCGGACATCCCGCTGGTCAACGCCTACGGCCCGACCGAGTGCTCCGACGACGTCACGCACGCGATCATCCGGCACGGCGACCCGCTGGGCGGCGCCCGCGTGCCGATCGGCCGCCCGGTCCGCAACACCCGGCTGTACGTGCTGGGCGACGACCTTCGCCCGGTGCCCGCCGGCGTGGCCGGCGAGCTGTACGTCGGCGGCATCGGCGTCGGCCGCGGCTACCTCGGCGACCGCGCCAAGACCGCGGTGACATTTGTGGCCGACCCGTACGGCGCGGTGTCTGGTTCTTTTGGGGCAACGCGCATGTACCGCACGGGTGACCGGGTGGTGCTGCGGCCGGACGGCCAGTTGGAGTTCCTGGAGCGCCGCGACCACCAGGTCAAGATCCGCGGCCACCGCATCGAGCTGGGCGAGGTCGAGGCCGCGTTGCGCGCGGTGCCCGAGGTCGGCGACGCGGCCGTGGCCGTCGGCGGCGACCAGGGCGGCCACAAGCGGCTCATCGGGTACGTCGTCGCCGCGCCCGGCTCGGCGCTGGACGTGACGGCGGTGCGGGAGGCGTTGGCCGACTCGCTGCCCGACTACATGGTCCCGGCCGCGATGGTGGTGCTGGACGCGCTGCCGCTGACCCCGAACGGGAAGGTGGACCGCAAGGCGCTGCCGGCGCCCGACCCGACGGCGACCGCCAAGGGCAGGGGCCCGCGCACACCGGTCGAGGAGATCCTGTCCGGCGTGTTCGGCGAGGTGCTGGGCACCGCCGAGGTCGGCGTGGAGGACGACTTCTTCGAGCTGGGCGGCCACTCGCTGCTGGCCACCCGGGTCGTCAGCCGGGTGCGCACGGTGCTGGACGTTGAGCTGCCCGTGCGCGCGCTGTTCGAGGCGCGCACGGTCGCGGGCCTGGCCAAGCTGGTCGTCGGCGCGGACCGGGCGCGGCCCGCGCTGCGGCCGGTCGAGCGGTCCGGCGACGAGGGCCTGCCGCTGTCGTTCGCCCAACGCCGGCTGTGGTTCCTCAACCAGCTCGAGGAGAGCTCCACCGGCACGTACAACATCCCGCTGGCGGTGCGGCTGACCGGTGAGCTGGACGTGCCCGCTCTCGCCGCCGCCGTGGACGACGTGGTGGCGCGCAACGAGATCCTGCGCACCGTCTTCCCCGACGTGGACGGCGTGCCGTACCAGCGGGTGCTGCCCGCCCGGCCCGGCGCGCTCGTGGTCGGCCGCACCGACGACATCGCGGCCACCCTCGCCGAAGAGGTCGACCGCGGCTTCGACCTCGGCGCGGAACCCGCCCTGCGGGCCCGGCTGTACGAGGTGGGGGAGCGGGAGCACGTGCTGCTGCTGGTGTTCCACCACATCGCGTTCGACGGCTGGTCGTCCGCGCCGCTGGCCCGTGACCTCGCCACCGCCTACGCGGCCCGCCGCACGGGCGCGGCGCCGTCGTGGCAGCCGCTGCCCGCGCAGTACGCGGACTACGCGGTGTGGCAGCGGCAGTGGCTCGGCGACGAGCACGACCCGAAGAGCGTGCTGGCCGAGCAGCTGGCGTACTGGACGCACGCGTTGGCCGACCTGCCCGAGGAACTGGACCTGCCGACCGACTTCCCCCGGCCGGCGGTCAGCCACTACGAGGGCGACGTGCACCAGTTCGCCGTGTCGCCCGAGCTGCACGCGGGTCTGCAGGCGCTGTCCCGCGAGACCGGCGCGAGCGTGTTCATGCTCATGCAGGCCGCGGTGTCGGCGCTGCTGACCAAGCTCGGCGCGGGCACCGACATCCCGCTGGGCAGCCCCATCGCGGGCCGCACCGACGAGGCGCTGCACGACGTGGTGGGCTTCTTCGTCAACACGCTGGTGCTGCGCACCGACACCGGCGGCGACCCGACGTTCCGCGAGCTGGTGCGCCGGGTGCGGGAGACCGACCTGGCCGCCTACGCCCACCAGGACCTGCCGTTCGAGTACCTGGTGGAGGCGCTCAACCCGACCAGGTCGCTGGCCAGGCACCCGCTGTTCCAGGTGATGCTGGCGTTCCAGAACGACGACGACGCCGCCGAGGGGCTGCCCGGCGTGCACGCCGCCGTCGAGCCGATGAAGGCCGAGCGGTCCAAGTTCGACCTCACGTTCGACCTGGTGGAACGGCAGGTCGACGGCGCACCCGCGGGCATGGACGGCGTGCTCGCCTACCGCACCGACCTGTTCCGCCGCGCCACCGTCGACTCCATCGCGCAGCGGCTGATCCGGGTGCTCACCGCCGTGCTGGCGAACCCGGACGCGCCGCTGAGCGACGTGGACGTGCTCAGCGCGGCCGAACGGCACCGGATCCTGGTCGAGTGGAACGACACCGCGCGCCCGTTCGACCGGGCGCTGGTGCCGGACATGGTCGCCAACCGGACCAGGCAGATCCCCGGCGTCACCGCCATGGCGGGCTCCGGCGGCGAGCTGACCTACCGGCAGCTGGGCGCGCGGTCGAACCGGCTCGCGCGTGAGCTGATCCGGCGCGGCGCGGGCCCGGAGAAGATCGTGGCCATCGCCGTGCCCCGGTCGTCCGACCTGGTCGTGGCGGCGCTGGCGGTGCTCAAGTCCGGCGCCGCGTTCCTGCCGCTCGACCCCGACCACCCGGCGGACCGCCTCCGGCTCACCCTGGCCGACGCGTCGCCGATCCTGACCGTCACGACCAGCGGCACGGACCTGCCCGACGGCACGCCGAGGCTGCACCTCGACGCGCCCGAGGTGGACAAGCTGCTGCGCGGTCGCGGCGGCGCGGCGGAGCTGACCGACCGGGACCGGCTCGCGCCGCTGCGGCCCGAGCACCCGGCGTACGTGATCTACACGTCGGGCTCGACCGGCAAGCCGAAGGGCGTGGTGGTCCCGCACCGGGCGCTGCGCAACCTGATCGCGGACATGCGGCTGCGGCTGGCCATGAGCCGGGACGACCGGCTGCTCGCGGTGACCACGTTCGGCTTCGACATCTCCATCCTGGAGGTGTTCGTGCCGCTGGTCTCCGGCGCGACGCTGATCGTGGCCGACCGCGAGGTGGTGCGCGACCCGATCGCGCTCGGCGCGGCCGTGGTCGACACCCGCACCACCGTCATGCAGGCGACGCCGAGCCTGTGGCAGGCGTTGATCGAGGCCGACCCGGCGGCGCTGCGCCGGCTGCGCGTGGTGCTCACCGGAGGCGAGGCGCTGAGCGAGTCGCTGGCCGCGGCGCTGCGCGAGCACGCGCACGACGTGCGCAACATGTACGGGCCGACGGAGACCACGATCTGGTCGACGGTGGCCGAGGTGGACGGCGGCAAGCCGACCATCGGCAAGCCCATCGGCAACACCAAGGTGTACGTGCTCGACCACGCGCTGCGGCCGGTGCCGGTCGGCGTGCCGGGCGAGCTGTACATCGGCGGCGACGGCCTGGCGCGCGGCTACCTCGGGCGCACCGCGTTGACCGCGGACCGGTTCCTGGCCGACCCGTTCGCCGGGCCGGGCGCGCGGATGTACCGCACCGGCGACGTGGTCCGGTGGGACGCCGAGGGCGAGATCGAGTTCCTGGGCCGCCGCGACCACCAGGTCAAGGTGCGCGGGTTCCGGATCGAGCTCGGCGAGGTCGAGGCGGCGCTGCGGGCCGTGCCGGAGATCGCGGACGCGGTCGTGGTGGCGTCCGGCGGCAGGCTCGTCGGGTACCTGGTGCCGGTCGCGGGCGCGGAGGTGCCGGAACCGGCCGTCGTGCGGCGGCGGATCGGCGAGACGCTGCCGGACTACATGGTCCCGTCCGCGCTGGTGGCGCTGGAGCGGTTCCCGTTGAACGCCAACGGGAAGGTGGACCGGGCCGCGCTGCCCGCGCCCGACTTCGCCCACCGCACACCGTCCCGCGAACCGGCCACGGCCGCCGAACGGCTGCTCTGCGACGTGTTCGCCGACGTGCTCGGCGTGCCGTCGGTGCGGGTGGACGACGACTTCTTCGAGCTGGGCGGGCACTCGCTGCTGGCCACCGGCGTGGTGAGCCGGGCGCGCAAGGCCGGGCTGCGGTTCACCATCGCGGACGTCTTCGTGCACAAGACCGCGGCCGGGCTCGCGTCGATCGCCGAGGAGCAGGACGTGCCGTCGGCGGGCGCCTCGGCGGTGGCCAGGGTGTTCGACGAGGTGCGCGCGCTGGACACCGGTGACGACACGCTCGACCCGTTCGCGGTCGTGCTGCCGATCCGGCCGTCGGGGTCGAAGCCGCCGCTGTTCGTGCTGCACAGCGGTCTGGGGTCGAGCCTGCCGTACGTGGGCCTGGCCCGGTCGCTGGACCCGGACGTGCCGATCTACGGCATCCAGTCGCCCAGCGTCGGCCGGTTGGCGCCGCTGCCGTCCTCGATCGAGGACGTGGCCGCCGAGTACATCCCGCACCTCAAGTCCGTCCAGCCCGAGGGGCCCTACCACCTGCTCGGCTGGTCGTTCGGCGGCGTGCTGGCGCACGAGATGGCCGTGCGGCTGCAAGCGCAGGGCGACGAGGTGGCGCTCGTCGCCAACCTCGACGGCTACCCGCACCGGACTGGGACCGAGGACGAAGAACTCGACCACGACGAGCTGCTGCTGCGCGTCATGGAGCAGATCGGGCACGACCGGCGCGAGTTCGCGGGCCGCGAGTTGAAGCCGGGTGACGTGGTCGAGGTGCTGCGCCGCGACCGGCACCCGTTGGCCGAGCTGGGTGAGCAGCGCCTGCTGGCCATGCTCGCCGTGGTGCGCAACCACGGCCGGATCATGGAGAGCTTCACGCCGTCCACCCTGCGCGGCGACCTGGTGCTGTTCTCCGCGACCGCGGACCGGACCGAGGACGAGATCACCGAGCTGGCCGACGCCTGGAAGTCCTACGTGGACGGACAGGTTCGCGTGCGCCGCGTTCCGTGCGGGCACGAGTACATGATGCACCCCGAACCGCAGGCGCTGATCGGCGCGGCGATCGCGGACGAGCTCCGCCGGGTGCAGGGCAACCACACCGGGGAGGCACGACCGTGACCACGTTGGACATCCCGCCGTCGGCGGCACCGCCGCTGGCGTCCGTGACCGAGGTCCTGGCCATCGCGGGCAGGCGGTTGCGGCGGCTGCGCCGCAACCCCGGCCGGCTGGTCGGCATCACGCTCAACCCGCTGATCACCATGGTCGCGCTGGGCTACCTGTTCTCCAGCGCCATCCAGATCCCGGGCAGCACCAACTACATCGAGTTCATCTTCGCGGGCGTGGTCATGCAGGGCGCCCTGGCCGCCGTCGGGCCGACCGCCATCGCGGTGGCGCTCGACGTGCAGGGCGGGCTGGTCGACCGGTTCCGGTCGCTGCCCATCTCGCGGTCCGCGGTGCTCATCGGGCACGTCATCGCCGACCTGCTGATCAGCATGATCGGGCTGGTCGTCGTGGTCGCGTTCGGCCTGCTGTTCGGCTGGCGCCCGCACAACGGCGTGCTGCCGACGCTGGCCGGGTTCGGGCTCGTCGTGGTGTTCACCTTCACCGTGCTGTGGGTCGGCGTGCTGCTGGGCATGGCGATGAGCAACCTGGAGACCATCGAGTCCGTCGGCGGCCTGGTCGCCGTCGTGTTCTCGTTCCTGTCCACCGGTTTCCTGTCCGTGGACAAGCTGCCCGGCTGGATCCAGCCCATCGCCCAGTGGAACCCGGTCAGCTCCGTGATCAGCGCCTGCCGTGACCTGTGGGGCAACGGCGCGCCGACCGGCACCGGGTTCCCGGCCGAGAACCCCAGCCTGGTGATCCTCGTGTCGCTCGGGCTGCTGTTCCTGGTCACGTCCGTGCTCAGCGTCCGCCGCTACCGCAACGCCTGAAGGGACGGCACCGCGCGATGATCGCCGATCCGGCCACCCTCGACCTCGCCGACCCGCAGACGTTCCTGGACGTCGACCTGCCGGAGCTGTGGCGCCACCTGCGCGCGGAGAGCCCCGTGCACTGGAACGAGCCGCGCGGCGACAACCCCGGCTTCTGGGTGGTGACCCGCCACGCCGACTGCGTGGCCGGCTACAAGGACAACAAGCGGCTCACGTCCGAGCGCGGCAACGTGCTCACCACGTTGTTGCAGGGGCACGACTCCGCGTCGGGCAAGATGCTGGCCGTCACCGACGGCGAGCACCACCGCGCGGTGCGGAACCTGATGCTCAAGTCCTTTTCGCCGCGGTTCCTCGAATCCGTGGCCGAGCAGGTCCGCAAGCGCACGACGACGTTGCTGTCGGAGGTGATCGCGCGCGGGTCGTGCGACTTCGCCACCGACGTGGCCGACCACATCCCGATCAACACCATCGGCGACCTGATGGACGTGCCCGCCGCGGACCGCGCGAAGCTCGTCGACTGGAACAACCGCACGTTGAGCCGCATCAGCTCCGAGGACAGCCAGCTGGACGAGTGGCTGGCCCGCAACGAGATCCTGCTGTACTTCACCGACCTCGCCGCGCAGCGCCGCCGCAACCCCGGCGACGACGTGCTCAGCGCGTTGGCGAACGGCCTGGTCGACGGCGCGCCGCTGCCCGAGGACGAGGTGGTGTTCAACTCCTACAGCCTGATCCTGGGCGCGGACGAGTCGAGCCGGATGTCGTCCATCGGCGCGATCCTCGCCCTCGCCGAGAACCCCGACCAGTGGCGGGCGTTGAAGAACGGCGACGTCTCCATCGCCACGGCCACCGAGGAAGTCCTGCGCTGGACCACGCCCGCGATGCACTTCGGCCGCCGCGCGGTGACCGACGTGGAGCTGGGCGGGCAGCTGATCCGCGACGGCGACGTGGTCACGATGTGGAACAGCTCGGCGAACTTCGACGAGGACGTGTTCGACGACCCGGCGCGGTTCGACCTGGGGCGCACGCCCAACCGCCACATCGCGTTCGGCTTCGGCCCGCACTTCTGCCTCGGCGCCTACCTGGGCCGCTCGCACGTGTCCTCCGTGCTGGAAGGGCTGCGGGACCTGGTGTCGGAGATCCACGTCGAAGCACCGCCGACCCGCCTGTACTCCAACTTCGTCCACGGCTACAGCAGCCTGCGCGTGCGGCTGACGCCGGCGTAGCGGGACGCATCACCGATCTGTCAGCGCCCGGTCAGCGCGGGCCGAAAGCATTGACCAACTGGGGTCCCCCATCCGCCCGAGGGTACGGAGAACCGAATGACGAACCCCTTCGACGATCAGGACGGCAGGTTCCTCGTGCTGGTGAACGACGAAGGCCAGCACTGCCTCTGGCCCGCGTTCGCCGAGGTCCCCGCGGGGTGGGCCGTGGCGCTCGAGGAGTCGACGCGCGAGGTCGCGTTGTCGTACGTGGAGGACAACTGGACCGACATGCGGCCCCGCAGCCTGCGCGAGTCCTCCGCCGGTGAGAGCAGGGCGAGCTGATGGACCTCGCCATCGAAGTCACCGGGCTGCGCAAGACCTACGACAAGACCGAGGCGCTGCGCGGCATCGACCTGTCCGTGCGCACGGGTTCGGTGCTCGGGCTGCTCGGCCCCAACGGGGCGGGCAAGACCACCGCGGTGCGCGCGCTGGCCACGCTGCTCGTGCCGGACGGCGGGCAGGCCAAGGTCGCCGGGTTCGACGTGGTCGCGCAGCCGCGCGAGGTGCGCCGCCGGATCGGCCTGGCCGGGCAGAACGCGGCCGTGGACGAGCTGCTGACGGGCCGGGAGAACCTGGTGCTGCTCGGCCGGCTGCTGCACCTGGGCGGCGCGGGCGCGCGCCGTCGTGCGCAGGAGCTGCTGGAGCGCTTCGACCTCGTCGCGGCGGGCGACCGGCCGGTCGGCACCTACTCCGGCGGCATGCGCCGCCGGCTCGACCTGGCCAGCTGCCTGGTCGGCCACCCGCAGGTGCTGTTCCTGGACGAGCCGACCACCGGGCTCGACCCGGCCAGCAGGCAGTCGCTGTGGAACACCGTGCGCGGCCTCGTCGCCGACGGCATGACCGTGCTGCTGACCACCCAGTACCTGGAGGAAGCCGACTACCTGGCCGACCAGATCGTGGTCATCGCCGCCGGCCAGGTGATCGCCGACGGCACACCGGACGAGCTCAAGCGCAAGGTCGGCCAGGAGTGGCTGGAAGTGGCCGTCGCGCTGCCCGACCGGGTGGCCGCCGCGGTGGCGGTGCTCGCGCCGCTCGCCGTGGACGAACCGAGCACCGACCCCGTCAAGGGCCTGGTGAAGCTGCAACTGCGCGACGGCATGGACGGCATCGCGGCCGCCGCCGTCGCGCTCCGGGACGCGGGGGTGGACGTCGCGGACTTCGCGCTGCGCCGCCCGACCCTCGACGACGTGTTCTTCAACCTCGTCGGGCGCCAGCCCCAGGGTTGACCCGCCGTTCGCCGACGCATCGACCGCCGAGGCGTGGACCGCCGAGGCGCCACCCACCGATCGGAAGGGATCTGGCCGTGCACCTTCGCATCCCCAACTTCGCGGGCAGCCGCGCGCTGTCGATGACCAGGCAGGACGTCCTCGGGTCGCCGGAGGCGCGACCATGACCGACGTCCTGCTGAGCGCGGGGCACGTCGCCGTCGTCCTGGCGGTCGTGCTGGTCGCGGCGTACTTGGGTCGGGTCGCGGCACGTGCCGCCCGGCAACCCGAGGTCATCGGCGAGATCCTGGCGGGCATCCTGGTGGTGCCCGCGGTCCTCGCGGTCGGCGGAGCGCCGACCCTCGCCGCGGTGCTGCCCACCGACGTGGTCAGCCCGCTGAAGGTGATCGGCCAGGTCGGCCTGGTGCTGTTCCTGGTCGGCGTGGCCCACGAACTGCGGCACGGCGGCTCCGGCCTCGGCGCCCGCGCGGTCGGCTGGGTGACCGCGGGCTCGTTCGTGCCCGCCCTGCTCACCGGCCTGGTGATGGCCGCCTGGGTGTTCTGGGTGGCCGACCCGGAGCTGCGCGGCGACGCGCCGGCTCCCGCGCTGGTGCTGATGATCGCGGTCGCGCTGAGCGTGACCGCCGTGCCCGTGCTGGCCCGCGTGCTGGAAGACCGCGGCATGGTGGACAGCCCGGCGGGCAAGCTCGCCATGGCCGCCGCCGTGGTCACCGACTCGGCGGCGTGGGTGCTGCTCGTGGTGGCCGTCGGCATCTCCGGCGGCCTCGTGGTGTCCCTGGTCCTGGTCGCCCTCGGCGTCACGGTGACCGTCGTCGGCCGCATCCTGCTGCGCGGCCGCGTGCCCATGTCGGCCGCCGAGCGCTTCCCCCGCGCCACCGGCGCCGCCGTCGCCGGGCTGGCGCTGCTGGTGGCGTTCCAGTTCGAGCACTGGGGCCTGACCGCCGTGTTCGGCGCGTTCGCGGTCGGCCTCGCGATCCCCGGCGGCGCGTGGGAGAAGGCCGTGCGGCCGGTCATGGCCTTCGGCCGGCTCCTCGTGCCGGTGTTCTTCGTGGTGGCGGGCATGGGCGTGGCGAACGCGCCGCGCGGCTCGGTGCCGTGGACCGCCATCGCGATCGCCATCGCGCTGGCCATCGTCGGCAAGGTCGGCGGCGGCTACCTCGGCGGTCGGCTGGCCGGTCAGGACCGCCGCACCGCGATGACGGTCGGCGTGCTGGTGAACACCCGCGGCCTGACCGAGATCGTCGTGCTGCAAGCCGGGTACAGCGCCGGGCTGCTGTCCGTGCAGCTGTTCCTGGCCCTCGTGGTGATGGCGTTGGCGACCACCGGCATGACCGGTCCGCTGCTGTCCCTCATCGAACGCACCCGCGCGCCGAAGTCCGTGCCGGTACCCGAGTTGCCCGGGAGCAGGTCATGACCCAGTCGCTGCCCGCGATCGAGATCGCGGAGTTCCGCACCCTGATGTCGCACTTCCCGACCGGCGTCGCCATCATCACCACCACCGGCGAGGACGACGCGCCGCGCGGCATGACCGTCTCCTCGGTGTGCAGCGTGACGTTGTCGCCGCCGACGCTGCTGGTCTGCCTGCGCAACGGCAGCCCGACCCTGGACGCCGTGCTGGCCAGCGGCACGTTCGCGGTGAACTTCCTGCACGGCAACGCCAAGCCCGTGGCGGAGCTGTTCGCCTCCGGCGCGCCGGACCGCTTCGACCTGATCCCGTGGCGCCTGCCACCGCGCGCGGGCGGACCGCACCTGGTGGAGGACGCGCACGCGGTGGCCGACTGCCAGGTCACCCGGACGGAGGCCGTCGGCGACCACACGGTGGTGTTCGGCCAGGCGTTCCAGGTCGAGCAGGAGCACGGCCACCTGCCGCTGCTCTACGGGATGCGCGAATACCAGGTCTGGCGGGCCGACCAGGGGTAGGGCCAGCCCTACCGGCAGTTGGAGAACCCACGATCGCCCCGGCGGCCCCTGTCGCCGGGGCGATCGCGCACTAGCCTCGGGAACGTGGCCCGGTTCTCGCCAGTCATCACCAGGTACGCGCCCGAGAACTTCGACCTGTGGCCGGTGTCCGGCGGCAACGGCGCCTGGCTGCACCTGGACGGGACGGTGGACGAGGACGACGTCGGCGCGGTGCTCTGCACGATGTACCTGCACAGCGGAGGCCGGGACGCCCGGACCGCCGCCGCGGCGGTGCACGAGCTGATCGGCTTCGACACCCTGTACGGGCGCGGCGGGCTGCTGCTCGACGGCGGCGACGGCGTGCGCGCCGAACCCGGCGGGACGGACCTGTTCGAGTGGCGCACCTGGCTGCACGCGTTACACCGGGCGCCGGTCGACCTCGGTCACCCGCCGGCGCCGTGGGTCGAGCACGTCGGCGACGACGTGGTGCGCGTGTGGGTGGCCGCGGGGCGCGACGTGCCGCACGTGGACGTGCCCCGGACCGCGTTGCCCGCGATGCTGCGCGCCGCGCAGCGCGACCTGGTCGACTTCCTCGGCCCGCTGCGCAGCTGGGCCGGCGTCCACTCACCGCACCAGGCGGAACTCCTGGTCGCGAGCGTGGACGCCGGCCTGCAGATCACCGAGCCGCTGCCGCTGTAGCTAGCGCACGCAGTCGTCGTGCCGCGGCGTCCGGCCGGGCTTCTCGGTCTCCGTGGCGGGCAGCGGGACGGAGAACCCGCCGGTGGGCACGCCGGTGGCGCCGTCGGCGAAGAACCCCGCCATGAACGCGCGCACCGCCACCGGGTCGACCGACAGCGCCTGGCCGTTCTCCGAGTCGACCACCTCGCCGAGCGGGATGATCGCGGTCCGCACGGTCGGGGTGAGCCGGCCGACGAACTCCACCAGGTTCAACGCCGGGTCGGCGCGCAGGTGCCGCCCCGCCAGCCGCGCCAGCTCGGCCAGCTTCGCCGGCTCGCTCCCGGCCACCTTCGCCGCCAGTGCGCGCAGGAACGTCTGCTGCCGCACGACCCGGTCCAGTTCGCCGTTCGCGAGCCCGTGGCGCTGCCGCAGGAACGCGAGAGCCTGCGGCCCCGAGAGCGACTGCCGCCCGGAGGGCAGGTCGACGCCCGAGAACTCGTCGCGCGACGCGCTCTTGAGGCAGACCTCCACCCCGCCGACCGCCTCGGACAGCGTGCTGAACGCCGCCATGTCGACCGCCGCGTAGTGGTCGACCCGCACGCCGGTCAGCGCCTCGACGGTCTGGGCGAGCGACTCCACGCCCGCCGCGTCGCCGTCGCGCCCCTCGGCCTCCGCCGCCGCGTAGGCCCGCGCGTACGCCGAGTTCAGCTTGCCCTGGCCGACGCCGGGGATGTCGACCAGCGCGTCGCGGGGCAGCGACGCCGCGCTGACCGCGCCGTCCACGCCGACCCGTGCCAGCACGACGGAGTCGGTGTTCGTCGACCCGTCCAGCCCGATCAGCAGCACGGTCCGCGCGGTCGTCGTCCCGGGCGGCGCGGCCGGGTCGACCGCCGACGGCGCCGCGCTCCGGTCCACGGCCAGCGGCACGACCACCGCGACGACCGCGGCGGCGACGGTCAGCCCGGCCGCCGCGAACAACGCGAACGGCCGCCGCCGGGGCTGCCTGCCGTGCAGGTTCGCCAGCACGGCCCGGTAGTCGACGGCCTGGTCCGCCTCGGCCGCGATCGCGTCGCGGATGAGAGCTTCTTGCCGGGTGTCGGTCATCGCAGCACCTCCGACGGCGTGTTCTCGTTGACCCGCAACGTGTGCAGCGCGCGGGAGATGTGGCTGCGGACGGTTCCCTCCGTGCAGCCCAGGATTCCGGCGATCTCGGCGTCGGTGCTGTCCTCGTAGTAGCGCAGCACGAGCGCGGCCCGCTGCTTGCGCGGCAGCACGGCGATCCGGGCCCGCATCGCGTCCCGTTCGGCGTGCCGCACCGCCGGGTCGGCGACCGCGGGGGCCAGGTCGTCGAGCGCGAGGTGGGTCGAGGACACGTCCCGGGCCGCCCGGCGGCGGCGCCACGACAGGTAGTCGTTCGTCACCATCCGCTTGACGTACAGGTAGGGCACGTCGACCGCGCCGATGCGCGCCCACTTCTGCCGCGCGCGCAGCAGCACGTCCTGGACGATGTCCTGGGCCAGGTGCTTGTCGCACGTCAGCGCCGTGGCGTACCGCAGTAGTCGATCGAGACGATCGGTGACGAACTGGTCGTAGTCGGCCGGCACGTCGCCCCCTTCTGCCGCTGTCGGTTTCCGTATGCGGTCGGGAAACCCTTCAGAGGACGTCTCACGTTGAACCACTCGGGTGTGACCTCCGACACGTGTTGCCTATAACCCCTTCTGTGGGTATACATGGGGTTAGTTGCAGTCGGCCGGGGAGAGGCGTTCATGCCGAAGATCAACGTGTACCTGCCGGACGACCTCGCCGAGCAGGTCAGGGAGGCGGGCGTGCCGGTGTCGGCCGTGTGCCAGCGCGCGCTGGAGCAGGCCGTGCGGCGGATCGGCACGATCAGGGCGATCAGGCTGGACGAGCCGGCGTCACAGGACGCGGCGGCCCGCCAGTCGAAGTTCACCGACCGGCTGCGCACCGCGCTGCGACTGGCCGCGGACCGGGCCCGCGCGGACGGTTCGGCGACCGTGGACACCGAGCACCTGCTCGCCGGCGTGCTGGCGGAGGGCGCGAACCTCGCGCTGCGGGTGCTGCGGGCGATGGACGTCGACCCGGACCGCGTCACCCTGCCCGAACGCTCCGGCGACGCCACCCCGACCGCCTACAGCCCGACCGCCGCCGCCGCGCTGGAACTGGCCGTCACCGAGGCACTCACCCTCGGCCACAACTACGTCGGCTGCGAACACCTGCTGATCGGCCTCGTCACCGAACCCGACGGCACAGCGGGCGAGGTGCTCCGCACCCTCGGCGCCGACGCCCGCTCGACCCGCCAAGCCGTGGTGGCGGCCCTGAGCGGCCTCGCCCACCTCCAAGCCACCACCACCGCCCAACCCGACCCGACCGCCGTCATCACCGCCGTGGTCCGCCGGGAACTCCAACCACTGGTCGAGCGGATCGAGCGCCTGGAACGCACCTGAGGTGGGGCAGTCTCCGGAGTTCCACGCATTGCCCCGTCGGCCCACCACACGCCCGCGATCTCGTAACCGTTGTCCTCGCGTGGGTCGTTGCCGTCGTGCAGCGAGATAGCGGTCCCTGCGAGTCGGAGGATGCGGTCAGGCGCCGAAAGCCTTGGCGGCCTCGCGCTCGATCTCTTCCGGGCTGACGTCGCGCAGGCACTGCGAGACGCCCTAGCGGTGGCCGAACGGGTCGATCACCTGCCCGTGCCGCTCACCCCGGAACACGTCGGCGAGCGGGCGGAACACCTCGGTTCCGGCGTCGGTCGCCCGCTTCCACAACGCTCCCGCGTCCTCGGTGGCGATCTGAAGACGGCGTGGATGAGGCCGTCGCGGACGGTTCTCGACTCCACCAGGTGGGTGCGCCCGGACGGGGGTGGTGGGGAGGAGGTGCCGTACTGGTTGCGCGGCTACGGCGACCGCGGTCACGTCACCGGTGACGCCCGAGTGCTCGGCGACACCCGGGTCGACACCGCGCTGCTGGACCTGACCCGGCGCACCCACCGGTACTCGGCCGACTGGACGACGGGCGTGCCGACGTTGCACAACGGCAACATCACCCAGGGCTTCCGCGAACCCGCCCAGTTCTCAGTGCTGTCCGCCGACGACAACCACCGGGCGGCCGCCTGCCGCAACTACGATGCGGTGATGCGCCAGTACGGACAGTTCCCAGGCGGAGGGTTTGTCGGGGACGAGAACGCCCGCCCCGGCTTCGGCGATCCGCGCCAGGGTTTCGAGACGTGGGGGATCGTGGAGTTCATGGGCAGCCACGAGCTGCTCACCCGGTTGACCGGGGACGCCGTGTGGGCCGACCGCACCGAAGAGCTCGCGTTCAACCTGCTGCCCGTGTCGTTGGACCAGGCGGGCCGGGTCGCGCACTACGTGACCAGCGCCAACAGCGTGCAGCCGGACAACGCGCCCAAGCGCCGCCGCCAGTTCCAGAACGGCTTCGCGATGCCGGCCTACAAGCCCGGCATCGGCGATTACCGGTGCTGTCCCCACAACTACGGTCCGAGTGCGAAGTCACACCGGCGTCTGGCTGGAACGTCGGGCTGGCGCCCGGACAGCCGATGAGCGCGGCGACCGGCGGCAACGTCGACGACCCGTTCACCCCGGCCGACGCGCCGCTGCGGATCACGGCCAAGGGGCAGGAGATCCCCGACTGGACGGCGGACGGCGAGAAGGTCGTCGGCACGCTCAACGACAGCCCCGTCTCCAGCACCGCGTTCCCGCAGACCGGCGGCACGCGTGGTTGGGGCTCGGCGGGGGTCGTGCTGCGCGTGCAGAACAAGAACTCCGGCAAGGTGCTCGGCATCGACGGCATGTCGACCGCCGATTCCGCGCTGGTGGTGCAGTTCTCCGACGTCGGCACGGCCGATCACAAGTGGCGTCTGCTGGACGTCGGCAACGGCCGCGTGAAGCTGCGCAACGAGAACTCCGGCAAGGTCCTCGGCATCGACGGCATGTCCACCGCCGATTCCGCGCAGGTCGTCCAGTTCGACGACAACGGCACCCGCGACCACTTGTGGGAGCTGCTGGACAACGGCGACGGCTGGTTCCGGCTGCGCAACGTCAACTCGGGCAAGGTGCTCGCCGTCGACAGGATGTCGACCGCGGACTCGGCGCGTGTGGTCCAGTTCGACGACAACGGCACCGAGGACCACCTGTGGCGGGTGATCCCGGACGGCATCGTGAAGATCCAGAACCTCAACTCCACGAAGGTGCTCGCCGTCGATCGGATGTCGACCGAGGACTCCGCGCGGGTGGTGCAGTTCTCCGACGTCGGCACGGCAGACCACCGCTGGCAGTTCGTGCCCGACGCGGACGGGTGCTTCCGCATCCGCAACATGAACTCCGGCAAGGTGCTGGGGGTGGACCACATGTCGACCGCGGATTCGGCGATCGTCGTGCAGTTCGCCGACACGGGGACGGCCGATCACCAGTGGCGGTTGCGGGCGAGCACCGGCGGCCTGTGGCGCGTGCAGAACAAGAACTCGGGCAAGGTCCTCGCCGTCGACGGCATGTCGCTCGAGGACTCGGCCCAGGTCGTGCAGTTCAGCGACAGCGGGACCCCCGACCACCTGTGGAGGTTCCTGCCCGCGTGACGCCCCGGCCGATGACGGCGTCAGGCGTTCAACCCCGGCAGCGTCACAATAAGTAACAATGGCTACGCTCTGTGGGCTTCACCGGCTGGAATTCCAGCCGACGTTGGTGTCCGACAGGGCGGGCTGGATGAACCGTTCGAGGGCAAGTCACCCGCCGGCGGGAACTTTCTTCCGTCCGCGGGCGACAATCTCGCTGTGGACTGCGACACCTGCCGCGAAGCCGTCTCGGCACGCCTGGACGGCGAGGCCGGGCCCGTGCCCGCCGACGAGACCGACTCGCACCTCGACACCTGTGCCGCTTGTCGGCAGTGGCAGCAGGACGCGGCGGCGCTCACCCGGAGCGTGCGCCTGCGACCTGCGGTCGATGTGCCGGACCTCACCGCTGACGTGCTGGCCGCCGCACCTCCCCCGCCGCCGGTCACGCGCGGGTGGTACTGGCGGATGGGGTTGGCCGGGGTCGCGGTCGCTCAGCTCGCTCTCGGGTTGGCGCAGGTGCTCGGTGTGGGTACCGTCCACGCCGATCCAGGGCATGTCGGTGGGGAGCAGGTGTCGACGCACCTCTTCAACGAGAGCACCGCGTGGAACCTCGCGCTCGGTCTGGGCATGCTGTGGACCGCGCTGCGCCCGAGGGCGACTTCGGGGTTGCTGCCGGTGACGGCGGCGTTCGTCGCGGTGCTCGTGCCGTTCTCCGTGAACGACTTCGTGTCGGGTGCGGCTCCGCTCTCGCGGATCACCTCACACGCCTTTCTCGTGCTCGGCCTGGTGTTGCTGGTGGCCGTTCATCGCACGCACCGAGCCCCCGAGGACGGCACCCCCGCCACGGCCGTTCCCGACGGTCCGCGGGTCGACGGCGACGATGACTCCGAGACCCGGCCGGAGCAACGCCCCGACGCGGGCGGCGGGTGGCGGCACCTGCGACCGGTGAGCCGGAAACGGGCCGCCTGAACGATCACGACACGCCGCCTGGTGGGCGCGGTCGTCGTCCCGGTGACCGCTGATCGCACGCGGGCTGTGGCATACCGCTGTTCTCGCTCGGAGACGGGACGTACGGGCGTGGCCGGGTTGTCGTTCAGGTCGTGCTGTGCGGTGGGGTGCGCACGTTCGGCGGGGTGATCGTCTTGTCCTTGACCGAAGGCGGCGGGGTGGTGCCGGGACCGCCGGCCCGAAGCCAGCCGACCACGTCCTCCAAGTCCTTCTCGTCCAGCACACGACCCAGCCAGACGGGTTTGGCGCCCGCGGCGCGCGCGGAGGGGGAGGGTTGGATGACGAAGACGTTGGAGTGGTCGCAGGCGCCCAGGCAGTCGGACTGGCGGACGTCGAGGTGTCCGTCCAAGGCCGCGCGCAGGGTGCGAAGTTGCCGGTCGTGGTCGACGTCGGAGTGCTTGCGGGTGGTGCCGCAGCAGCAGGTGCGGCACAGGGTGACGCGCGGGTGCCCGTCGGACATGGTTCTCCTTCGGCCTGGTCGCGGTGCCTTCGTCGAGCGGGCTGTCGCCACCTGCGTGGACGCGGGCGGCGTTGGCCGTTCCCAACGGGGAGCCGACACTCCAGTGGTCGGGCGGTGGTGCGTTCAGGTTCCCGGCGGTGATCGACCGCTTCAGGGGGTCGGCGACCACGGTCGCAGTCACTGCCACGCACAACCACGAACTTCGGCTCTTGGACCGCCTCACCAGGACCCCACACCGCGCCCGGCGGCCGGCCCGAGGTGTCACCCGCCGAGAGCGGCACCGCGAGCAGAACGGCCTCGTCGACCCTCACGACAACACCGGTCCGGTGAAACGGCACATCGTGGCCGCACGGGTGTCACCCCGCTTCGGTGGCCTCGTCGCCGGTGGCGCGCAGCAGGTCGTCGCGGGCACGTGCGACGCGGGAGCGGATGGTGCCGACGGGGCAGCCGGCGACGTCGGCGGCTTCGGCGTAGGTCAGACCCAGCACCTGCGTGAGCACCAGGGCCTCGCGGCGGTCGGGATCCAGTGCGTCGAGCAGCATGTTGAGTTCGACGATGTCCTCGAAGCCGGTGTCGGCCGCCTTGCGGTCGGCCTCCTGCGTCCACTCCTCGCCCGAGGACGACCGGGGGCGCGCCTGCGCCCTGCGGATGTGGTCGATCACCACGCGGCGGGCGATGACCAGCAGCCAGGTGCGCGCGGACGAACGGCCGGCGAAGCGGCGCAGGCTCGGCAATGCACGGGCGTAGGTCTCCTGCGCGAGGTCGTCGGCCAGTCCGACGTCGGCCAGGTGGGCGACGAAGCGCCACACGTCGCGCTGGGTGGCGCGGACGAACCGCTCCAGGGCGTCGCGGTCGCCGGAACGCGCGTCGAGCGCCCAGCCCGTCACCTCGTCGTCGGAAGCTTTCACGATTCCGGATCGTAGCCACACGGTGTCGCGAACCGGTGAGCCGAATGGAGCGACTACTGGTGGCCGGCGGAAGGCGCTCCAGGAAGACCCATTCCGGCATAGCGCCTATGTGATGCAGGTCACAGTCATTGTGGGAGGGGAACTTCCTCGTTCAGCCGCCCGACTCCTCTGACGTAACGGCACTGAGCCAACGACGAGATTCGGGAGGGTCCGGTGGGGAACGGTCTCGCTCGCTCGCACACCGACCTGTCGGCTGAGGATTCGCCGCCCTGGTTACCGGTTCCGTCACCGGGAGCGGTCATTGATCAGTCGTGAGATCGACTTCGTGAAGCTGAGCCCGACGCAGAACATGACCCTCCTCGTCAGGACGGAGCACCCGGAGGAGGAGTACCGGGACATAGCCCGGCAGATCATGGCTTACGAGCACGTCCACGCCGAGCAGGTGGGCTTCGTGCAGAAGCCGGAATCACCCGACGCGGACATCAGCCTGCACATGGCCGGGGGCGAGTTCTGCGGCAACGCGTGCATGGCCCTGGCGGCTCTCACGGCGGCCGACGAGGGCCTGGACACCGGCCGCCCCATGGACGTCGTGCTGGAAGCGTCGGGAACCGAAGGCCTCGTCCGGTGCCAGGTCGTGAGGCGGAGCGCCGGGTACGTGTGCGAACTCGCGATGCCGGTTCCACGGGTGGTGGAGCACGGCGCGTCGGCCGGCGACGTCGGCGGCCGTTCCGCGTTCGTGCGGTACGACGACTCGCTGCACGTGGTGATCGAGACCGAACGGCTCGACCGCGCCACCAGGAAGAAGGCGCAGTTGTTGGCGGAACGGCTCGGGGAGACCTGGGACGTGTCCCTGATCGGCGTGATGTTGTACGACCCGGGCTCCAACTACTTGACCCCACTCGTCCACGTGCCGCCCTTGGGCAGCATGGTCTGGGAGAGGGGCTGCGGCTCGGGCACGGCCTCGCTCGGGGCTTATCTGGCTTGGAAGAACAACGCGTCCGTCGCGACGAGCGTGATCCAACCCGGGGGAACGATGAAGGTGACGGCGGACTACGCGCGAGACGGCCTGACCGGGATCAGGGTCGAAGGAGCCGTCAGGATCGTGGCCGAGGGAACAGCGTACTTGCAGCAGGCAGCCTGACTCCGGTCCAGTCAACGGTCGGCAAGGGAGGGGAATGGCATCGTGGAGCTCCGGCTGCTGATGGGCGAGCACTTGCGCAAGCTCCGGGAATCGGCAGGGCGGTACGACGGGACCGCCCGTCACAGCCTGGAAATGGAACAGGTCGTGGGGGACTACTCCGCTTTCGTGACGGACGCGCGCCACCACGAGTCCTGGGCCGCGCTCGCACGGGAAGGCTCGCCCGACTTCGCGCGACTCGTGGCCGAGTTGAGGTCGCAGTCCGCGCGCTGCGCGGCGATCATGGAGAAGTACCGCGCGCTGAACCTCCTCGACGGCCGCACCGAGTCGGCCGGGTACTTCGACAACATCGAGTCCGGTATCGAGGTGGAGTTCGGCGCCTTCCGGTTGACGTCCTCGTCCAAGGTGTTGCTGGTCGGCTCGGGGTCGTTCCCGATGACCCCGCTGTACATCGCCGCGCGCACCGGCGCCGGTGTGGTCGGTGTGGACATCGACGCCGAAGCCGTCGAACTCGGCCAACGAGTCGTGAAGACCCTGGGACACGGCCTGGACATCCGGCTGGAGCGGATGTCGGTGGAAGACCTGGCGTTCACCGGAGAAGCGACCCACATCATCTTCAGCTCCACCGTGGCGGTGAAGTACGCGCTCTTGGACGCGATCCACTCGTCCACTCGCGACGACGTGGTCGTGGTCATGAGGTACGGCGACCACCTGAAATCGCTGTTCAACTACCCGATGGAGGAGGTCGACCACCGGAAGTGGACGTTGGTCGAACAAGTCCTTCGTCCGGAGCACATCTTCGACGTGGCGCTGTACGTGAAGGTTTGACTGTTCCAACGCGCAGATCGGGGCATGGATGAGCGACCTCGGGCGGGTCTTGATCGCGGGCACCGGACCGACCTCCGTGCAGCTCGCCGTCATGGTGAAGAATCGGCTGGGTTGCGTGGTCGGCATCGCGGGTCGGGAGTCCGTCCGCTCGACCGCGTTCTTCTCGGACCTGGAGCGGAGCGGCCGGACCGCCCGGGTCGACGTCCAGAACGACAAGCACCGCGCGGCGGCCGGTGAATGCCTGGTCGACGAGCTCTACCGGGAGTACGAAACGGTCACCGGCGAGTGGCACACGCTCGTCCTGGCGGTGACCGCGGACGCGTACACCCCGGTTCTGCGCCGGATCGACCGCCGAGTCCTGAGCCGGATCCGTTGCGTCGTCCTGGTGTCACCCACCTTCGGCTCGAACAGCCTCGTGCGGAACTACCTCCGGGGCTGCGACGTGGACGCCGAGGTGATCAGCTTCTCCAGTTACCTGGGTGACACCCGGTGGGTGGACGGGAGTCCGTCGCACCACGTCCTGACGGCGGCGGTGAAGAAGAAGCTGTACATCGGCTCCAGCCGAGGAAGGTCGGAGAACCTCGACCTGCTGTGCGACGTCCATCGGCAGCTGGGCGTGACCACGGGTGTCATGGACGGTCCGATGGAGGCGGAGACGAGGAACATCTCCCTGTACGTCCACCCGGCGTTGTTCATGAACGAGATCTCGCTGAACGCCGTGTTCTCCGAGTCGGAACCGACCAAGTACGTGTACAAGCTGGTTCCCGAAGGACCGATCACGCCTTCCCTGGTCAACGAGATGGTGAACCAGTGGAGAGAAGTGACCACCATCGTCGGGAATATGGGGATCAAAAGCGTCAACCTGCTCCGGTTCATGGTCGACGACAGCTACCCGGTCCGCCCGGAGAGCATCTCCCGCCAGGACGTCGAGCGGTTCGAGCAGTTGCCGCCCGTGCACCAGGAGTACCTGGTGTACGTCCGCTACGCCTCACTGCTGGTCGACCCGTTCTCCGAACCCGACGCCGACGGCAGGTACTTCGACTTCTCGGCGGTGCCCATCCGCCGCGTCTTCGTCGACGGCGAGGGGCGGTGGGACGTGCCGAGGATGCCGAAGGAGGACTACTACCGGACGAAGGTGATCCAGGGCGTCGCCCGGCACCTCGGCGTGGACTGCCCGACCATCGACGAGTTCCTCGCCCGCTACGAGCGCGCGTTGGGGGAAGCGGCCCGGGTACGCGCGGACCAGCCGCTGTCGGACGCCTTCGTGGTGCGGGACTTCCGCGAGGACTTGGACATGATCTGCGAAGAGATCACGAAGGGCGCGGTGAGCGCGGACCACCCGGACGTTCGAGGACAGGGGAGCCCGACTACGTGAGTTCGACAGCCGACAACGCCAACCAGGCGGAGCGGACCGGCGCCGCCGCGCCCGTGACCGACGAGCCGCAGGGCGATTGGCGCATCAGCAGGGCGGTGATGCCGACCCTGCTCGCCTCGGTGCTCGGGCTGTTGCCCTTCACCGTGTACAGCACGTTCCTGGTGCCGATCGCCGATGCCGCCGGGGACAGCGATGCGACGGTGGGCGCGTTGCGCGGTCTGGGCGGGATCGGCGCCGTGCTGGTCGGCGTGGCCGTGGCACCGCTGATCGGGAGGATCGCCCCGGGCCGGGTCGCGGCCTGGGGGTTGTTGCTGCTCGCCGGGGCGTCCCTGGTCGGGACGGTTGCCTGGTTGCCCGCCCTGGCCGCGTTCTGCCTGTTGATCGGTGTGTCGAACGCGGTGCTCTACCCGGCGTTGACGACCGCGGCGGCCGACCGGTTCGGTACCGGTCCGTCCGCCGCCCGTGCCGCGACGTTGGTGACCGCGACGAAGACCCTGGCGGCGACCCTCGTCGCACCGCTGGTCGCACTTCCCGCGCTGTGGTGGGGTTGGAGGGGGGACTTGGTCGCCATCGCGGTGGTGGCGGTCGTGCTGACGCCGGTCCTGCTCCGGTACGGACGGGAACGGCACGTCGACGACGCCTCACCGCACCTCGGCTACTTCGCGGCCTTCCGGGGGTTGGCCGTGGTGCCGGGCGCCCGCGCCCTGCTGCTGGTGTCGTTCGGCCAGGCCGCGGCGTTCCAGGGCTACCTGGCGTACCTGGCCGCCTTCTACGCCGACCGGTTCGGCCTGTCGCCCGGGGTGTTCGCGTTCGTGTGGACCCTCAGCGGCGGGGCGTTCTTCCTCGGCAACCTGGTCGCCGGGCGCCTGGTGAACGCCACGGAGTCCGACCAGCGCGCCCGCGTGGCCCTGAACGTCTTCCTGGCGCTCGCGCTGATCTCGCTGTTCGGCGTGTACCTGGCGCCCACGCTGCCGATCGCGTTGATCAGCACCGCGGTGCTGTCGGCCAGTCACGCGGTGGGCGTGGCGTCGGTGGTGACGCTGCTGGTGCGCCGCGGCGGCACCCTGCGCGGCACCGCTCTGAGCGTCAACGCCTCCGCCCTGAGCCTGGGCTTGTTCCTCGGTGCGGCCGCCGGCGGCGTGGGGTTGGCGGCAGCGGGTTACGGGGGCGCTGCCGTGGTCTTCGGCCTGTTCACCGTCGTGTCCGTAGCGGCCGCCGCGACCATCCGGGCGGGAGCATGAGCGCGGACGTCGGCGGTCTTCGATCGCGATCGAGACGAGATGGTTGGAGGTTGTCGATGACTGGACGCCGCGTGGTGGCTTCTTCGAAACGTGGTCGCTCCCGGCCTGTGGTGGCGGCCGTGTTCGCGGCGTCCCTTTTGGCGGCCGGTTGCGCGGGGAGCGAGGGTGCGTCGAGCGGGGACAACTCCGCGAATTCTGCGGGTTCGTCCGACCACTACCCGGTGACCGTGGAGAACTGTGGTCGCAAGGTCACGTTCGAGAAGGCGCCGAGCCGCGTCTACCTGGGTTTCCAATCGGCGGCGGAGATCTTCTTCGGCCTGGGGCTGGGTGATCGGGCCATCGCCCAGATCAAGCCGATGGACACCCCGCTGCCCGACCAGGTCGCCGATTTCGACCGGGTCCCGGACCAGTCCCCCGACGCGTACGTCCCGGTCGGCAAGGAGGAGATGTTCGGGCTGCGACCGGACATGCTCTTCGCCTACGTCAACTCCGAGTACGGCGGGCCGGACCAGCTCGCCCCGGGGCTGGCCACGGTGGACGAACTCCAGTCCATCGGCGCGCAGGTGTACGCCCTGGTGTGCCCCGACGACAACCCGGTCCAGACCGCGTTCACCTACCGCGCCATCGCCGACCTCGGCGTCATCTTCGACGTCGAGGACAAGGCGACGGCGGTGATCGACGGGATGAAAGCGCGCGTCGCCGAGGTGCAGAAGCGGGTCGCGGGCCGCGAACCGGTCCCGGTGTTCTACTACTACGGAGGCGAAGGCCCGATCATGACCGGCACCCGTGACGCCTTCGTCAACGAGGTGATCGGGCTGGCCGGCGGGGTCAACGTCTTCGGGGACGTCAGTGGCGGGCGCCGGGGCTTCCTCAACGTCTCACAGGAGCAGGTGGCCGCCGAGAACCCCGCGGCCTTCCTGATCGGCGCCAGCCCCAACAGCGACCAGGACGTGGCCGCCAAGACCGACTACCTGTACCGCGTGTTCCCGGAGATGCAGGCCGGCAAGGACAAGCGTTTCGCCTTGACCTACGACACCGCCAACACACCGGGATGGCGTTTCGTCGACGTCGTCGAGGACCTTGCCCGGACCCTGCACCCGGACGCGTTCGGTCCCGAGGCCACCTCGCCGACCACGCCGTCGGGTGAGAAATGACGTCGCCGGCACCCGGCACCGGCGCCCACGCGGTCGAGAAGCCGCGCCGCTCGGTCGGCCAAGCGGCGATCCTGCTCGGCCTGGGCGTGGCAGTGGTGGTCAGCATCGCCTTGGCGACCTCGCTCGGCCCGGTGAGGGTTCCGCTGCGCGACACCGTGCAAGTGGTGCTCTACAACCTCTCCTCGGAGTGGTTCGCGAAACCCTCCGACCCGGTGTACGCCCAGATCGTGTGGCAGTTCCGGCTGCCTCGGGCTTTGCTGGGCGCGGTGGTCGGCGCGGGTCTGGCCGCGGTAGGGGTGGTGCTGCAGGCGGTGGTGCGCAACCCGCTGGCGGACCCCTACCTGCTCGGCGTCTCTTCCGGTGCCTCGTTCGGTGCGGTGCTGGTGCTGGTGGTGGGCTCTGCCTCCGTCGCCGGGCTGGGTCTTTCGTCGGCAGCGTTCGCCGGCGCGCTGATCGCGACCTTGTCGGTGTACCTGTTGGCCCAGCGCGCGGGGAGGGTCACGCCGTTCCGGCTGATCCTGGCCGGGGTGTCGTTGGCGTACCTGTTCCAGGCCCTCTACGGGCTGCTGTTGTTGCGCGCCAACCCTCATGACGTGCAGGGCGTGCTGATCTGGCTGTTCGGCAGCCTCGGGTCCACCGCCTGGAACGACGTGGGCGTTCCCGCGATCGGTGTGGTGGCGGGCACGCTGTACCTGTTCACCCAGGCGCGGCCGCTGAACTCACTGCTCAGCGGAGAGGAGACAGCGGTCTCGCTCGGTCTCGACGTCGCCCGGTTCCGGATCCGGATGTTGCTGGTCACCTCCCTGATGGTCGGGGTCATGGTCGCCGTCAGCGGCGCGATCGCGTTCATCGGCTTGATCATCCCGCACCTGTGCCGGATGCTGGTCGGCTCGGACCACCGCCGGCTGCTGCCGGTCGCGGCGCTGACCGGGGCCGCGTTCCTGGTCCTGATGGACCTCGCCGCCCGCACCGTGCTCGCACCGACCGAGCTGCCGCTGTCCATCGTGACCGCGGTGTTCGGGGTGCCGTTCTTCATCTGGCTGCTGCGTCAACGCGAGGTAGGGCGGGAGGCGAGGTTCGGATGACGGGAACAGCACACGAGAACGGCGGGTTCGCGCCACCGCGGGTCGCCGTCGAGGGGGTGTCGGTGGCTCTGGGCGGAACCCCGATCGTGTCCGAGGCGGCGCTGACGGTCGGCGCGGGGGAGATGGTCGGCATCGTGGGCCCGAACGGCAGCGGGAAGTCCACGCTCCTGCGGGTGATCTACCGCGCGCTGCGCCCGGAAGCTGGACTGGTCCGGGTCGATGGCTCCGACGTGTGGGAGCTGAGCGCTCGCGAGTCCGCGCAGCGCACCGCCGTGGTGGTGCAGGAGTCGGGGAGCGACTTCGTCCTCAAGGTCGCCGACGTGGTCGCCATGGGCCGCAACCCGCACAAGGGTCCGCTGGACCGCGACACCGAGGAGGACCGCCGGATCTGCGCACAGGCCCTCGCCAGGACCGGCGTTTCCGCGTTGGCGGGGCGTGACTACGACACGCTCTCCGGCGGGGAGAAGCAGCGGGTGCTGCTGGCCAGGGCGCTGGCCCAGCAGCCGCGGCTGCTGGTGCTCGACGAGCCGACCAACCACCTGGACATCCGCTTCCAGTTGGAGCTGCTCAACCTCGTCCGCACTCTCGGCGTGTCCACGCTCACGGTCATGCACGACCTCACGCTGGCGGTCGGGCACTGCGACCGCGTCTACGTCCTGCACCGCGGCCGGGTCGTCGCCGAGGGGCCACCGGCCCAGGTGCTCACCCCGGAGCTGGTCGCGGAGGTCTTCGGCGTCCGGTCGCACCGGTGGGTCGACCCCGACACCGGGCAGGTTCACCTGGCCTTCTCCCGTCTGACCGACACGACGACCGACAACGACGCCGTCGCGACCGCCGCGGCCGGATCGGGGCAAGGACAGGGATGAGGGGCCCGCCCGCCGTGCCGCGCAGGGTGACATCGCAATCCGCAGAGAGGAAAGTCCGTGACCACGCTCGACCAGACCAACCCGCGGCTCGACCTGTTCAGCCGGTGGGACGTCCAGCAGACCGCCTACATCGCCGACCGCGACCGCGTGTACGAGGTGATGTTCGAGGTCCTCACCCACCTGCGACCGGACGAGGACCTCGTGGTGCTCGACCTGGCCTGCGGCCCCGGCGCGATCAGCAGCCGACTGCTCGACCTGTTGCCCAAGGCGCGGTCGGTGGCCGTCGACGTCGACCCGGTGCTCCTGGCGATCGGCGAAGGCGCCATGGGCGACATGGACGGCCGCCTCCGGTGGGTCCGAGCCGACCTGCGCGACCCGGACTGGACCGCGGCCCTCGGCGACGACGGCGCGGACGGCACCTTCGACGCGGTGCTCTCCAGCACGGCACTGCACTGGCTCGACCCGGCGGTCCTCGTCGCGACCTACCGTCGCGCGTTCCAACTCCTGCGCCCCGAAGGGGTTCTGCTCAACGCCGACTACCTGCCGCACCCTCCCGGGAGCAGGCTGCGCGCTGCGTGCGACGCCATCGCGCTCGACCGGCGCAACCACGCGCTGGCCGGCGGTGCGGAGTCCTGGGAGACGTGGTGGGAGGCCGTGGAGGCCGAACCGGAGTTGGCCGACACGCTCGCCCGGCGCGCGAAGCTGTGGCCTGAAGGCGCGCGGGACTGGACGGGGGCCTCGCACCGGTTCAACGAGGCCGCCCTGCTCGACGCCGGGTTCGCGGAGGCGGGCGTCGTCTGGCAGGACCTCCAGGAACGCATCATCGTCGGACTCCGGTAAAGCGACGTGCTGCTCGCCCGCATAGTGAACGGCAGGTCAAGAACGGCCGGTCGGGTCGACGAAGGCACCCTGCCCGTGCCGCTCAGGACGATCGTGTCGACGAGGCTTGGCATGCACCGATTCGCCCGACCGTAGTAGCGCGGAAATGGGTGGCGGAGATCGGCTGTATTTGGCAGAAAGTCGCCACAGTCGGTTCCGTGCTGGTCGGAGTTTTGTATTGACTCCGCCGTAAGGGTCGTTAGCCTTCCCTCTACCGCCGCCGCAGGAGCGTCCGTCGATTCGAGAGGACCGACCGTGCGCAAGCTACGCGTTGCCGACGTTGTCGTCGCCGGCCTGACCGCGGTGATCCTCGTGGTGGGGGCGTTCGTCGTGTTCGGCCAGGACGCTGTGCCGACGCACCAGAATCACGTGGCGGCCACCGTGACGAGCGCCGCGTCGGGAGCGGGGCGGACCGACTCGTCCGACGGGTACCGGCTCGAGCCGGTCGAGGTGCCTGATCGGCGTGGTGCGGACCTGCCGGTCGCGTTTCGGATCATCGGTCCCGACCAGCGGCCTGCTACCGGATTCCAGCTCAACATGACCAAGCAGCTGCACTTCTTCGTCGTTCGTGACGACCTCAGCGTGTACCTGCACGTGCACCCCGAGCCGGACGGCGACATCTGGCGCACCGCGGTCTCACTGCCCGGCGACGGCAATTACCGCATGTACGCCGAGTTCATCCCACCCAGCACGGCCAGGCACCCCGAGCCGGTCGTGCTCGGCGCGCCGTTCGAGATCCCCGGTGACGCGACGAAGGCATCGCTGCCCACGCCGAGCACGGAGACCACCACCGAGTCCGGCTATCGGGTCGCGGTGCAAGGAGGTCTCACCCTTCCACCGAGTGCCCCGGCGAAGATCCGGCTGGCCATCAGCGAGCCCGGGGGCGCCCGGGTGGAGTCGCTGGAACCCCACCTGGGTGCATACGGGCACATCACCGCGTTCCACACCGAGCAGCTGTCCACCACACACCTGCACCCGGTGGAGATGGTCGGAATCCCGGTCCTGCAAGGCACGCTGACCTTCGACGTGTGGTTCCCCAAGGTCGGCGCGCACCGCCTGTTCCTGGAGTTCCGGCACAACGGGCAGTTGCACACCGCCGCACTCACGTTCACCGTCACGGACGTCTGACGCGAAGCGGCGATGTCATGTGCGGCTACGTTCCTCCGGACCCCACATGGGGATGGCTATCTCCATGTGCTTCAGGTCGCGTACTGCGGGCGCCCGGCCGGCCGGTAGACCTGGAGCGTGATGCCCTTCGGGAAGGCTCGCGAATCGACCAGGTCGAGCGCCAGGTCCGGGCCGGTGTCGGGGAACAGTCGCGCGCCCTGGCCGACGATCACCGGGCAGACGAGCACGTTCATCTCGTCGACGAGGTCGTGCTCGAGCAGCCACCGGGTCAGGGCGCCGCTGCCGTGCACCTGCAGCTCCCTTCCCGGCTTGGCCTTCAGCTCGCCGATCGCGGTCGCGAGGTCACCGGGGAGGACGGTCGTGTCCGACCACTTCGGATCGGTGAGCGTGGTCGATGCCACGTACTTGGGCTTGGTGTTCAAGGCGCCGACGATGGGGTTCTCCAAGTCCTCCCGCACGCCCCAGTAGCCGGCGAAGAGGTCGTAGGTCCGTCGGCCGAACACCTCGTTGAACAGGCGCGGGCGTCCGCCGGCGGTCGGGTCATCGTCGTCGCCCTATTGGGTTCGGTCACGGTGCGGACGGCGAGATCGCCTGGTGGAACCGGAAGAAGCCGTCCGGGTCGTACCGGGCCTTGACGTGTTGCAGGCGGGCGTAGTTGGGCCCGTGGTAAGCGTGGGACCAGTCGGCCAGGTCGGGGTCGGGGAAGTTGGGGTACACGCCGCCGGATCCCCACCGGTGCACCGACGCGTGCGAGCGGGCCAGCCACTGCCGGGCGGCGTCGCGCTCGCCGACCGGCGCGTGGAGGTCCACCGTGGCAGAGTGCTTGAGCAGGAACATCGCGTCGCGGTGGGCGAAGGCCGTGGCGTGGACCGGGACGCGGTTGTAGGCGCCACCCCACGGCGTGAAGTCCAGCTCCCGAGCCTGGCCCGGCACCCGCTCGCCGGTGAGCCGGCCGACCAACGCGGTGATCGCCTCCTCGGGTAGGTCCCGGTTGAAGAACTCGGACTTGCTGAGCGTGTGAACGGGCCGGCGCGGCGCTGCGGTCGACTCGTCGCCGGCACCGGCCAGGTACCGCTTCGTGTCGTGGAACGGCAGGTGCCTGGTGGCTGCGGACAACGGCTCGGCGCCGGCCTTCGCGGCGAACTCGCCGAGCAACTCCGCGGTGGCCGGCTCGCCGTCGAGCATCGCACCGAACAGGGTGAGCACCGGTGGCCGCTCGACGTCGGCGTCGACGGTGACCAGCAGGCTGGCAGCCAGCTCGTCGGGTCCGGCCGGCGCCCAGGTCTGCCAGGCCCCGATCACCTTCACCGCGTCGGCAGGCCGCCAGGTGAGACGGAAACTCGTGGCCGGCGGTGCGGGACCGGTGCGGAACGTCAGGGACGTGACCACGCCGAACTGGCCACCACCGGCGCCCCGCAGCGCCCAGAACAGGTCGGCATCGTGGTGCTCGTCGCAGTCGACCGTCCGGCCGTCTGCCACCACCACCCTCGCGGAGCGAAGGTTGTCGCAGGTCAACCCGCGGCTGCGGCCGAGGAGTCCGAGCCCTCCGCCGAGGGTGAGGCCGGCGATGCCGACCGTCGGGCCGCACCCGGCGGGCACCGTCAGGGCGTGCTCCGCCAGCGACGCGTAGATCTCCCCGAGCCGTGCCCCGGCCCCCACGGTCACCGCATCGCCGCGGACCGACATCGACCGCATCGGCGACACGTCGATGACGATCCCCCCGGTGGACGACCGCCCTCCGAAACAATGCCCGCCGCTGCGGGCCGCACAGACCAGCCCATGCCGGAGCGCCAGCGCGACGACCTCGGCGACGTCACCGGCGGACGTGCAGCGCACCACCGCCAGCGGTCGCACGTCGGGAAGTAGCGGGGCGGCCGGCCTGCGGGCGAGTTCGTAGCCGGGCGCGCCGGGAAGCACGACCTCTCCCGCGATCGCGCCCCGCAACGTGTCCCAGTCAACCGACATGCGCCGACGCTACGGCCGGCCGGAGCCACCGTTCTTGAACAAAACGGCCGGCCCGAGCAGCGGTGCGAACGACACCTCGTGGTCGTGCCCACACCCGCAGGACCGCTCCACCTCGCCCAGGAACACCCGCGGCGTGACACCGGTCAGCCGCACGCACTCCCGGGTCAGGTGGGCCTGGTCGGCGTAGCCCGCGTCGGCGGCCAGCCGGGCCAGGCCCTCCTCCGTCGGGCCGCGACCCTGCGCCAACGCGTACTGGGCCTGCGCGAGGAAACCCTGGAACCGCAGTGTCCGGTGCAACGTCTTGGGCCCTACCCCGATCGTGGACCGGCACAGGCGGCGGAAGCTGCGCTCGGACACACCCAGTGACGACCACAGCGAGCGGAGGTCCGGCGTCCGCCCGGGCAACAGCCGTCGCACCGCCTCCACCACCAACGGGTCCACACCGGTCGCACCGGCCGCCCGCCCGCGAACCAGCTCCTGAACGGCGGCCGCCGCGTCACCCGGATCCGCCGCCTCCGCCGCGCGCTCACCCGCCCGGACCGCCGCGCTGCCCCACACCGCTGCGGCGTCCACCGTCACATCCACGAACTCCGACGCCGGCGCGCCGAGCAGGGCACCGGCCGCGCCGGGCCGCAAACGGAGGCCGACGACGGTGCTTCCCGGTTCCAGCGTCTCGACCCGCGGCCCGGTCAGCGGCCCGACGATGTACGGCGCCGAGCCCACCCGGCACACGAGCTCCGCACTGCCGCTGGGGACACTGCGGTGGACGTACGCAGCCGCCCCGGGCAGCACGCGCTGCACCCACACCGAGGCGACGAACCCGGCCAGCGCGGTGACCGGCGGCCGCTCCCGAAAGAACTGCACCGCCGGCGGCGGATCTGCCACCCGACCCGATCGGATCATCACCGGATTATCGCAAACCCGGCGCGGCGTCGGAGCGCAGTCCGCACCGGTCGAGGGCTGTGGGGTTCAGCTGCGGGCCTGGTCGGGTCCGCATCCGTGTCCGGGAAGGCGTCGGACACCGCCGGCCGGCCAGAGGATCGCCGTGCGGAGCCGGCGATGACGTTCGTGCAGGCGGATACGGAACGGGGCGATGATCGTGGCACGAGTTGGATGGAGCGCGGCAATGGCGGCAATGCTGCTGACCGTGGGGGTCGTGACCGGCGTGTCGACCGCGGCCGGTCGCGCGGGGCCCGGCGGGGACAACCCCGGCGGCCATGGTGACGTATTCCGGACGCAGATGAGGTTGATCGTCGCAGCGGACCTGATCAGAGGCGCGGGAGGGGACGGCTTCGCGGGTATCTCGGTGTCGGCGGAGAGTCGCGAGTTGGCGCTGTACTGGAAGGGCACGCTGCCCTCCGGGGTTGCCCTCGCGGTCGACCGGGCCCGGCGAGACGTGGGCGTCCGGGTGTTGCCGGCCGCGCACTCGGAGCGGGAACTGCTCGCCGTCGCCGAGCGGTTGGCGGCCGAGCCGGGCGTCACCAGCGTCGCCCCGAAGGTCGACGGCAGCGGCGTGACCCTCGGGTACGCCGGTGACGCGGCGGTGGCCCGATCCCGGTCGGCGATCCACGACGTCGGGGTGGCGGTCGACGTCCGGCACGGGGAGTACGCACGCCTGACCGACCAGGTGCTCCCTCCGTGGACCTGCATGCCGGTGCTGCGGTACAGCCGGCAGTCCGACTGGTGCCCGCACAGCGGCGGGGCGACGTTCACCTACACCACGGGGGAGGGGGCCTTCCGGTGCACCACCGGTTGGCCGGTCAAGCAGACCAGCCAGGTGTCGGGCCACGTGTGGAGGTGGCAGCTCACCGCCGGGCACTGCGGCAGCAACGGGATGACCGTGAACAACGGGGTCGGCGCCCGGATGGGCACGGTCGAGGGCGACGACGACACCCGTGACACCATGCTCATCAGCACCGAGTCGATGTCCGCGATGTACGTCGGCGGGTGGAACTCCTCGACGTTCAAGCCGGTCCGGATGCCGATCGGCAACTACCGCGACACCCTGGTGTGCACCTCGGGCGCGGTGAGCGGCCAGCACTGCGACCTGAGGATCGACGCGGTGAACGTGCGGATCAACGTGGAGGACCACGGTCGGATCTACAGCGTGTTCCCGATGGTCAGCGCGTGGAGCACCACCGGATCGACGGCGGTGGCCGGTGGCGACAGCGGCGGCCCGGTGGCGGCGCAGGACTCCGCGAGCTCTTACGGCGGCATGGTGTACGTGTACGCCGCCGGCACGATCAGCGCCGGCGACAGCACGGTCCCTTGCCCGCCCAACAGCGTCGCGCAGACGACGACCTGTTACCAGCACGTGTACTACGCGCCGTTGCAGGAGTCGCTGGCCCGCTACAACGTCACCCTTATGACGGAGACGGGGCGGTAGCGGACGATTCGCACCGAGGGGCCGGTCGCCGTCGGACCGGCCCCGTTCGCCTCTGTGTTCGTCGATCTCTTTCGACAGTGCCTACTGCTGGACGAACGCCGTGAGCATGGGCAGGAAGCCTGCCGCGAGTTGGTCGCGCCGAGCGATCCCGGGGCGGGGGTCACCCGTGAACAGGCTGTGGTCGGCACCGGGGAACACCGCGATTCCGTGCCGGCCCCGCTCGACGTCCGGCAGGGCCGCCGCGATCCTGGCCACGCTGGTGGACACGGGCACCGAGTCGTCGGCTCCGCCGAACAACGCGAGCACGGGACAGGTCAACTCGGGAAGCAGTTCCGCGGGATCGATGTCCATGCTGCGCGCGAAGAACTCCGCCGTCGCGGGGGTGGCGGTGGCCTGGGTCACCACGTCGTACCAGGTCCTGTCGGCGTACTGCCGCCGAACGTCGACCACTTGGGCGGCCGGCTCACCGGAGCGGAGCCTGCGGGCCTGCTCGTCCACCCAGGCCATGCCTTCAGCGTGGTCCTCGCCGTCCACCCCGTCACGGCGAAGCCAACTGTCGATGCGCATGCGTTCCTGCTCGGCCATGCTCACGCCGGGACCGCTGATCGTCACGACCCGGTCGATCGCCTCCGGGCTCGTCCTCGCCGCCAGCAGCGACACCCAGCCGCCCTGGCTCCACCCGATCAAGCCGATCCGATGGCGATCGACACCGCGCCACCCGCGCAGCACCTCGACCGCGGTCAACGCCTCAGCCGCCCGATCGGCGAAGGACTGCGTCCGCCAGTCCCCGGGCGACTTCCCGCAACCGGGTTTGTCGTGCACCAGCACCGCGACGCCGACCTCGCTGATCGTCTCGGGCCAGCCGCCCCACTCCTCGATGCCCCCGCACCCACTGCCGTCGACGAACACCAGGCCCGGAACCGGGCGATCGGACCTCGGTCGACGCACGACCGCACGCAAGTCACCCGCTCCACTGGGAACAACGGTCGATTCCACGATGAAGTCAGCCCCCACCGAACGACGGTAACAGGCACCGCCGCTAGGCGTGTTCCGGAGGGCTGATCAACGACTCGGGGATCGCCGAGTCCTGCGTGCCCCACTTGTCCAGGATCCGCTGGTAGGCGCCGTCCTTGACCAGTTTGTTCACCGCCGCCTGGAACGCGGGCGTGAGCGGCGAGCCCTTGGGGAAGGCGAAGCCCACGTCGAGGCGCTTGAACTCGCCCAGGAACTTCAGGTTCGGCTGGTTGTCCGCCGCGTAGCGCAGGCCGTTGATCGTGCTCATCACGACGTCGATGTGGCGTTGTCGCAGACCGAGGTAGATCGCCGCCGTCTCGGCGAAGCTGAACACCTCGTACTCCGGTTTGCCCGCATCGGGGCAGATGTGCTTCTCCCGCTCCAACGTCGCCTCGAACGTGGTGCCCGCGCCTGTTCCGATCTTCAGGCCGCACAGCGCCAGGAGCCCGTCCACCCTCGGCACGCGGTCGTCGTCGGCGCGGACCGCGAAGCCCTGGCCGTCGTTGATGTAGGTGACGAAGTCGATCGTCTGCTTCCGCGCCTCGGTGACGCCGAAGTTGCCGGTGCCGACGTCGTACTTGCCGCCGGACAGCGACGGCAGGATCGTCTCGAAGCTCGCCACCTCCCGTTCGATGCGCAGCCCGAGGATCGTCGCCACCGCCTCGGACACGTCGACGTCCAAGCCGAGCACGGTCTTGTTGTCGTCGGCGTAGTAGGACGACGGCGGCTGGCCGCCCACCGACGAGCCGAACTTCACCACGCCCGCGGCGCGCACGTCCTCCGGCAGCAGCGCGGCGATCGCGTCGTCCTTCGACAACGCCGACAGCACGTCGGCCGTCGGCTGCACGCCCGACGCGGGCGCGTCCACCGGGCCGCCGCACCCGGAGACCACCAGTGCGAGCAGGGCGGTCGGCATCAACAGGGATCTGCTGCGCATGAGCTACCTCAGGTCCTTCTCGAACGGCAGGGGGCCGGTGGTGAGCGGGGCGGCGGTCACGTCGAAGAGCGGCGTGTAGCCCGTGGCCAGGTACAAACCCTTGGCCTCCGGCTGTAGTGGGCCGGTGGTCAAGTAGAGGCGTCGATAGCCGAACCCGACGGCGTCGCGTTCGAGTTCGGCGATCACCCGGCGGGCGAAGCCGCGTCGCCGGTGCCGGGAGTGCGTCCAGATCCTCTTCAGCTCCGCGGTGTGCTCGTCGTGGCGCATGAACGCGCCACCGGCCACCGCCTCGCCGTTCTCGAACAGCAGCACGAGCGTGCCGTGTGGCGGCGCGAAGACGCCCGGGTCGTACCGGGTCATCTCCTTGCGGGCGTGCTCGCCGTAGCGGGACACGTACTCGTGGGTCAACTCCTCCTTCAACGGCGCGGTGGCCGGGTCCTCCCAACGGACCCGGCGGGCCACCAGGGTGTCCGCCGTCATCCCCGCACCGCTGTCATCCGTCCACCGCGATCTCGCGTCGCGGTTCCACGATCTTCGCGGCACGTTCCCGCTCGCGCTTGGCGACTTCCTCGCGCACGATCGGGATCACGTGACGCCCGAAGTCGATCGTGTCGTTGATCATGTCGTAGCCGCGGGCGGACAGGATGTCCACGCCCAGGTCGTAGTAGTCCAGCAGGGCCTGCGCCACGGTTTCCGGCGTGCCGACGAGGGCGTTGGAGTTGCCCGCGCCACCGGTCGCGGCGGCGGTCGGCGTCCAGAGGGCGCGGTCGAAGCGCTCGCCCCGTTCGGCGATCTCCAGCAGCCGCTGCGAGCCCGTGTTCTCCGGGTTCGTCAACGAGTGCCTGCGGGTCAACGGGTTGTGACCCGAGGTGCGCGCCTTGATCGCGTCCACCGTTCGGTACGCCTTCTCCCACGCCAGCTCCTCGGTCGCGCCGAGGATCGGGCGGAACGCCACCTGGATGCGCGGCACGTCGGTCCGCCCGGCGTCCTTCGCGGCCTGCTTCACGGACTCGATCTGCGCGGCCGTGTCGGCCAGCGGCTCGCCCCACAGGCAGAAGATGTCCGCTTCCGCCCCGCCTGCTCGGTACGCGGCGGGGGAGGAGCCGCCGAACGACACGTTCGGCCGGGGCTGCTGCACGGGGAACACGTCGCTCAGGAAGTCGGCGAACTTGTAGTGTTCGCCGTCGTGGTCGAAGGGTTCGCGCGAGGTCCAGACCTTCTTGACGATGCGGATGTACTCCCGCGTGCGCGAGTAGCGCTCGTCCTTGGTCAGGTAGTCGCCCTCACGCTGCTGCTCGTGGTCCGTGCCGCCGGTGATGAAGTGCACCGTCAGCCGGCCGTCGCTGATCTGGTCGAGCGTGGCGAAGGTCTTCGCGGCGAACGTCGGGTAGGAGACGTTCGGCCGGTGTGCCAGCAGGATCTGGAGCTTGTCCAGCTTGGTGGCGATGTACGCGGCGGCCTGGGCGGGTTCGGGTGAGCCCGAGCCGTAGGCGAACAGCACCCGGTCCCAGCCGTGTTCTTCGTGCGCGCGGGCCAGCCGCAGCGTGTAGTCCTTGTCGAACGACGGACCGCTGAGCGGTTGCGTTTCGGAACCGTCGTTGGTGCCGCCGATCCCCAGGAACTCAACAGGCACGTTGACACCTTCCACGTGATTGGTGCATGGAGACCCCCGATTCGGGGTCGTCGAAGAGAAAGAGGGCACGCCGACGCGCCGACGACGTTGAGGGAGACGCGCGCGGGAGGTCGGCGGACAGGGCTCAGCCAGGAACAGGCGTCAGCCCGAACAGGAGGCGGACCACACCCGACCGAAGTCGATGTGGCCGCGGATGACCAGCCGCGTGGATTCCACGATCCCAGTGGAGCAGCGGGGCGAGTGGTCGTCAACGACGGTTCGACCCGTGTCCAGATACCGGAATGCCTTGACGTGCCTCGCAGACACCCGCTTACGATCACCACGCGGCGTTGAGGGACGCGGCACTGTGTCGTGATCCCTCCTGCTCTGGAGCAGCCGATGAGCGCCTCGACCGTCATCTCACCGCCGCAGGCCCACGGGGCCGCCGAGATCGTCCCGCTCCGGCGTCCCTGGCGCTGGGCGTCCGCGGCTGTCGTGCTCGCCGCGCTGGGCGTGGTGCTGTGGTCCGTGGTGACCAACGAGCAGTTCCAGTGGGACGTGGTCGCCCGGTACTTCACCACCGGGGCTGTGCTGCGCGGTCTCGGCCTGACGCTGTGGCTGACCGCGCTGACGATGGTGCTGGGCTTCGTGATCGGCGGCGTGCTGGCCGTGATGCGGCTGTCGGGCAACCCGGTGCTGGTCGGCGTGAGCTGGGGTTACGTCTGGCTGTTCCGATCCGTGCCGCTGCTGGTGCAGTTGCTGTTCTGGTTCAACATCGGTGCCCTGTACCCGGCGCTGTCCGGCGCCACGCCGGTGATCGGGCCGATGACGTCAGTGATCATCGGACTGGTGTTGCACGAGGCCGCCTACGCCGCCGAGATCGTGCGCGGCGGCATCCTGTCGGTGGACACCGGGCAGACCGAGGCGGCGTTGGCGCTGGGCATGCGGCGCGGGCGGGTGCTGCGCCGGATCGTGCTGCCGCAGGCGATGCGGTCGATCATCCCGGCCGGGGGCAACATGCTCATCGGCACGCTGAAGGGCACGTCGATCGTGAGCGTGCTGGCCGTGCAGGACCTGCTCTACTCGGTGCAGCTCATCTACAACCGCAACTACCTGATCATCCCGTTGCTGCTGGTGGCCACCCTCTGGTACGTCGTCGTCACCAGCCTGCTCGGCGTCGGTCAGCACTACGTCGAGCGCTACTACGCGCGCGGCGCGGGCAGGCTGTCGTGACGGCCGCCGTGGCGTTCCCGGCCCGGGCGCGATGAGCACCGTCGTCCTGGTGGGTGCCGGGCCGCGTGCTTCGGGCCTCCTGGAACGGATCGGCGCCAACGCGCCGGAGCTGTTCGACGGACCGGTGCGGGTGCACCTGGTCGACCCGTTCGCGGCGGGCTCGGGACGGGTGTGGCGGCACGAGCAGTCGCCGTTGCTGAGGATGAACTCCATGGCCGAGGACGTCACCACGTTCACCGACTCGTCGGTGACGTGCGAAGGCCCGATCCGACCCGGTCCGTCCCTGGCCGAGTGGGCGTCGGACCTGTCCGCGGCGGAGCTGGAGTCGTCGGTTCGAACCGAGCTGGAGGAGCTGCGGCCCACGTCGTTCCCGAGCAGGAGGGTGCAGAGCGCGTACCTGAAGTGGTTCCACCAGCTCGCGGTGTCGGCTGCCCGACGGGAGTTCCGTCTCCGTCCACCGGACGAAGGTGGTGCGCATCACCGGTTCTCCGCAGATGCGCCAGCGGGTCTGGCTCGCCGACCGCGCCGAACCGCTGGTTGCCGACGTGGTGGTGCTCGCGTTGGGGCACCTGGACACCGTCCTCGCGCCCGAACAACAGGAACTCGCCGACTACGCCGACGCCCACGGTCTCACATACCTGCCGCCGGACTACACGGCCGACACGGACCTGTCCGTCGTGCCCGCGGGCGAGGACGTCGTGGTGCGGGGCATGGGTCTGGCGTTCATCGACCTCGCGGTGCTGCTGGGCGAGGGACGCGGCGGACGGTTCGTCCGGGTCGGCGGAACCCTGCACTACCTCCGGTCCGGCCGTGAACCACGCCTGCACGTCGGCTCTCGCCGAGGCACGCCGTACCACTCCAAGACCGGCTATCGCTTGCAAGGCGCTCCGCCGGAGCCGCCGCGGTTCTTCCTCGCGTCCGAGCTGCTGAAACGTCCAGGAGACGTCGATTTCCGGTGGCACGCCTGGCCCTTGATGGCGAAGGAAGTCGCGTACGGCCACTACCGCGAACTGTTCACCGCGCACCGGTCCCGCGTGCGGCGGTCGTGGGAGGAGTTCTCGGCCCGGTTCGCCGAACTGGACTGGTACAGCGACGACATGCGAGCGCTGGAACGCGAAGCCGTGCCCGCGGCCGCGGACCGCGTCGACTTCGAACTGCTGGACCGCCCCATCGACGGCTTGGCGTTCTCGTCGTCCGACGGCTTCCAGGAGTTCTTGCGCGCCCACACCGCCGCCGATCTGGCCCGCCGCTCGGACCCGACGCACAGCGCCGACCTGGGCGCCTTCCTCTCGCTGCTCGGCGTCTACGGCCAGTTCTCGATCCTCTCCGCGTCCGGCCGCCTGCGCGGCGACACCGGTTGGTGGCACGGCTTCTTCAGCTCGATCGCGAGCGGCCCGCCGCCGGACCGCCTGGAGGAACTCCTCGCGTTGTCCCGCGCGGGTGTGGTTCGTTTCCTCGGCGCCGACACTTGGGTCCGTGCCGAGGAGGGAGTGTTCCTCGCCGGCAGCCGCAGCGTCCCGTCGCACGTGGTCCGCGCGACAGGCCTGATCGAGGCCCGCCTCCCCGTGCACACCCTGACCCACACGGCCGACCCGTTGCTCCGGTCGCTGTCGGCGGCGGGGGACGTGAGCGACGTCGACGGCATGGTTCGGGTCGATCCGTCCGACAGTCGGATCGTCGACGCCACCGGCACACCGCACGCGCGGCGGTTCGCCGTGGGGCCGTACACCACGAACAAGGCTTACGCGGCTTTCGCGCGTCCGAACACGAACGCCCCGAACTTCCGACAGAGCGATGCCGTGGCGCGTGCGGTCCTGCGCTTCCTCGCCGCCGCGGCGGCAGATGGCGCGGACGACGAGTCCGCAGCCTGACCCCGGCGGAGGAACGCCCGCTCAGGCCCAGGCCGCGGTGTCAGGCCACGGACGTGTACCGGCCCCGGAAGCGGACCAGGGGTGGGTTGCCGGTGTTGTGCTGGATCTCCAGCGGTTCGCCCACCAGGGCGACGTGGTCGCCCACCACGATGCGGCGGACCGTGCGGCAGCGGAAG
>NZ_LGED01000115.1 GCF_001280085.1 Saccharothrix sp. NRRL B-16348
TTGGGCGCGACGGAGTTCCGGTACACCGTCGACGGCGTCACCACCGCCGTGCCGGTCGGACCGGACGGCACGGCGACCATCCGCTGGACCCCCGCGCACGCCGGCGACCAGTACTTCCGGGTGACGAGCCGCACAGCGGCGGGCGTGGAGTCGAGCCCCACCAGCTACCAGTTCCGGGTCTTCGACAACCCCGGCGTCACCTCGCCGGACTACCCGGCCTCGGAGTACTCGCGGTGGCGCGAGGGGTCCTTCACCTTCACCTCGAACCAGTTGGGCGCGACGGAGTTCCGGTACACCGTCGACGGCGTCACCACCGCCGTGCCGGTCGGACCGGACGGCACGGCGACCATCCGC
>NZ_LGED01000116.1 GCF_001280085.1 Saccharothrix sp. NRRL B-16348
GGTGGTGGTCCCAGCGGCGGAGGAAGGCGTGGTAGCGGTCGGCGATGGCGGGTAGGTCGTAGGCGGTGTGGACGATCTGGTCGGCTTCGGTGGGTTTGGCGGTGTGGGCGGTGAAGACCTTGAGGTACTCGCTCAGGTCGAGGTCGTGGAGGAGGGTGGGGACGTCGATGTGGCCGGGTGCGATCCAGAGTCCGTTCTGCAGTGGGCCGAAGCCTGCCCAGGTGAGGCGTGAGCGGAGGTCGTGGCGTTGGGGGCGCCAGGATTCGGGGACGGAGAAGCCGACGAGGGTCCAGGTGCCGTTCCAGTCGTGGTTGAGGGCGCCGTTGTGCCAGACGCGGTGTTCGCCGTCGTG
>NZ_LGED01000117.1 GCF_001280085.1 Saccharothrix sp. NRRL B-16348
TACTCCGTCGAAGGCGAATGCGGCGGCGCGGCACCGGGCTTTGTCGGCCCGATCCAGGACTGCACCGGCACCCTCGTGATGGAACGCACGGTGCTGCACCAGACCGGTCTGGACTGCGGAGCCCACGGCACCCCGCAGTGCCCGAGGATCGAGAACGCCCGCGCGACCCCCGGCTCGGCACCCCTGCCCTCCGTCGGCGACGTGGTCGACTTCTTCGTCGGCGACATCATCGACTGCGGCAAGAACCCAGGCCTCACCGCGGCGTGCGGCATGGCCGTCATCGGCTTCATCCCGCTGGGCAAGGGCGCCAAACTCGCCGCGAACGCCGTCGAAGCGGGCGTCGACGCCGCGC
>NZ_LGED01000118.1 GCF_001280085.1 Saccharothrix sp. NRRL B-16348
CCAGGTGCCGTGGTGTTGGGCGATGCGTTCGCGGACGCCGACGGTGCGGTAGCCGGCGGAGTGGTGCAGGGCGATGCTGGCGCGGTTCTCGGGGAAGATCGCGGTCTGCAGGGTCCAGAGGCCGGCGTTGTCGGCGGCGGTGACCTGCTTGTGCAGGAGGGATTTGCCCACGCCGCGGCCGCGGTAGCCGTCGCCGACGTAGATCGAGGTTTCGGCGACGCCGGCGTAGCAGTCGCGGGTGGAGGTGGGGGTGGCGGCGGTCCAGCCGGCGACGCGGCCGTCGACGACGGCGACCCAGCGGTGCTCGGGGAGCCATTTGGCTTCCAGGGTGCGGCGGCTGGGG
>NZ_LGED01000119.1 GCF_001280085.1 Saccharothrix sp. NRRL B-16348
CCCCAGCCGCCGCACCCTGGAAGCCAAATGGCTCCCCGAGCACCGCTGGGTCGCCGTCGTCGACGGCCGCGTCGCCGGCTGGACCGCCGCCACCCCCACATCCACCCGCGACTGCTACGCCGGCGTCGCCGAGACCTCGATCTACGTCGGCGACGGCTACCGCGGCCGCGGCATCGGCAAATCCCTCCTGCACCAGCAGGTCACCGCCGCCGACAACGCCGGCCTCTGGACCCTCCAAACCTCCATCTTCCCCGAGAACCGCGCCAGCATCGCCCTGCACCACTCCGCCGGCTACCGCACCGTCGGCGTCCGCGAACGCATCGCCCAACACCACGGCACCTGG
>NZ_LGED01000120.1 GCF_001280085.1 Saccharothrix sp. NRRL B-16348
CGGTCGGGTAGCCGTCAGGGTCGGGCGCACGCCACCCGGTGGGCTCCAGCAGTCGGCGCGCGGCCGGGTCGACGAGCTCGGACCACTGCGAGAACAACCCCCCGTGCCGCCCCTGCGCCCCCGCCGCGCCCGCCTGCGGGCCCGCTTCCAGCACCAACGGCCGCAAGCCGCGTCCCAGCAAGTGTGCCGCCGCCCCCAACCCGACCGGTCCCGCCCCGACCACGACCACAGGAAGCTCGTCCACCAGAAACCGCTTTCATCGGCGTCCCTCGATCGAACAGTGTGCAATGTATCCAGTAGTCTCGATGGATGCAACCATCGGTACTTGTCGATACTC
>NZ_LGED01000121.1 GCF_001280085.1 Saccharothrix sp. NRRL B-16348
GTGTCGATCGGACCGACGGGCGGCTGGGTCCGACGGGTTGGCGGAGCAAGACTGGCCGCCGGCAGCTCTTTGCAGGCGGTGCCGGCGGTGTCAGCGTCGGCCCGGGGGCAGTTGGTCGCGGTGGCCCGCGTAGAGGGGGACGTGGCGCAGGTGGGCCTGGTAGCTGCGCCGTCCCCCTGGGTTGTCAAGGCCCCGGTTGTAGGTCCTGGTGGCGGCGTTGGGCGGGTCTGTGGCCGTGGCGGTTCGGCCGGCCCGCAACAAGACCCCCCCACCGGCCGCCCCCCCCCCGGCCCCCGCGGCACCCGCCGCGTCGACGCACGAACCGACCGGCAC
>NZ_LGED01000122.1 GCF_001280085.1 Saccharothrix sp. NRRL B-16348
GTTCGCCGGCGGTCGGGCGAACTACGTGCGGGCGGTGCACGGGGCCACGGCGGTGCCGCACGATTTGGTGCTGGAGCAGATGGGGTCCCCGTTCGGGCTGGTCGCGGCGGCCGTCATGGTGTTCCGGTGGGGGGGGACGGCGATGGTGACGCTGCGGGTCCCGGCAGGGCCACGCCCCCCCCCCCGGCCCCCTCGGGGGAACCGCCCAGCGCCCTTCCCCCCTCGGCCGGGCTGATGGTGTCCCCGCCGCGGATCACCACCCGCTTCAGCCGGCGCACCACGTGCAGGGTGCCGTCGGCGGCGAAGAACCCCTCGTCGCCGGTCCGCAC
>NZ_LGED01000123.1 GCF_001280085.1 Saccharothrix sp. NRRL B-16348
GCTCATCGACGTCGGCGCGTGGTGCACGTCGTCGTCGAACGTCCCGCCCTCGGCGGTGATGCGGTCCACCACCGACCCGAGGTACACCTCGCCGTCCCACGCGACGGCCTCCATCAGGTACTCCTTGCCGTCGAGGAAGGACTCGACGAGCAGCCCGTTGGGGCCCAGGTCGATGCCGTCCGCCTCGGAGTTGGCCCAGAACAGGTCCTGGATGCCGCGCGCGGCCTGCTCGTAGCGTTCGGTCAGTTCGGTCTCGTCGTCGCAGCGGAAGACGAAGTGGCTGCCCGCGCCCAGGGTCGGCTTCACGATCACCGGGTAGCCGAACGCG
>NZ_LGED01000124.1 GCF_001280085.1 Saccharothrix sp. NRRL B-16348
CCGACCTCCCTCCGGGCTACCACACGTATCAAGGGGGCAGCCATCAGAAGCACTGGTCAGGCAATGGTGAACAGCCCCCTTGACACGCGCGGTAGGGCACAGCCAGGTCGGCGGGATGACACGAAGCCCTCCCTTTGTGGGGAGGAAGGGCAGTCGGCGGCCGCACCGCGCGTGTCGGGCCCGGCACCGCGCCCGACCGGCGACCCCCGACCCACTCCACTGACGGGTCTTTCCTCAGAGCGAGGGTTCCGTGTCATCCCGCCGACCTGGCGCAGCCCTACCGCGCGTGTCAAGGGGGGCGTAGTTCACCTCTGCCTGACCAGTGCTT
>NZ_LGED01000125.1 GCF_001280085.1 Saccharothrix sp. NRRL B-16348
CGGACGCTCTTCCCGCCAGGCCTGCCCGGCTTTGGCCTGCCTGGAGTGCCCGTAAGGGCCCCATGTCAAATCGAGCCGGACCCGAGCGTTGAACTCACCCGCTCCGAACGTAGGACTCTCGCCCCGCGAACGTAGGACTCTCGCACCCTCAACGTTCGACACACCCGACCTGAACGTTCGACACGCCCGACCTGAACGTTCGACACGCCCGACCTGAACGTTCGACACGCCCGACCTGAACGTTCGACACGCGCGTTCTGAGCGTTCGACACGCGTGTTCTGGAGGTAGGACACGCGCGTTCTGGAGGTAGGACACGCGGGGTTAGTCCTGTTCTACGCCCAGGTAGAAGGCGATCAGGCGCAGCAGGTGTTCGGTGTCCACCGGCTTGGTCACGTAGTCCGTCGCCCCCGAAGCCAGCGACTTCTCCCGATCACCCTTCATCGCCTTCGCCGTCACCGCGATCACCGGCAGGTCCGCGTACCGCGACATCGCCCGGATCGCGGCCATCGTCGCGTTGCCGTCCAACTCCGGCATCATGATGTCCATCAACACCAGCGTCACGTCGTCGTACTGCTCCAACGCCCGCACACCGGTGATCCCGTTGTCCGCGTAGATCACCTGCAACCCGTGCAGCTCCAGCACGCTCGTCAACGCGAACACGTTCCGCAGGTCGTCGTCGACGATCAGCACCTTCTCGCCGTGGAACCGCATCGGCGCGGGCGGCAGCTCGGACGGCGCGACCAGCGACTGCGTGGCGTGGTCGGCGGGCGTCAGCAGCTCCGGGACGACCTCCGGCTCCACCGCGACCGGCGGCATGAGGCTCTGCTCGCCCAACGGCAGGTACAGCGTGAACGTCGACCCGACGCCCGGCTCGGACCGCACGTCCAGCCGACCGTCGAGCAACGTCGCCAGCTCCCGGCTGATCGACAACCCCAGCCCGGTGCCGCCGTACTTCCGCGACGTCGTGCCGTCCGCCTGCTGGAACGCCTCGAAGATCACCGACAGCTTGTCCGACGGGATGCCGATGCCGGTGTCCTGCACGTCGAACGCGACCGAGCCCTCGACCACCCGGATTCGCAGCTTGATCTCGCCGTCGTGGGTGAACTTGACCGCGTTCGACAGCAGGTTCCGCAGGATCTGCTGCAACCGGTGCTCGTCGGTGTGCAGGGTGGACGGCACGTCCGGCTCCACCACGACCTCGAACGCCAGCCCCTTCTCGGCGGCCAGCGGCGAGGTCATCGCCTCGACGTACGCCACCACGTCGGACACGTGCACCGGGTCCGTCTGCACCTGCATGTGACCGGCCTCGACCTTGGTCAGGTCGAGGATGTCGTCGATCAGCTGCAGCAGGTCCGTGCCCGACGAGTGGATCGTCTTGGCGAACTCCACCTGCTTCGGGTTCAGGTTCCCGTCCAGGTTGTCCGCCAGCAGCTTCGCCAGGATCAGCAGGCTGTTCAACGGCGTCCGCAGCTCGTGCGACATGTTCGCCATGAACTCCGACTTGTACTTCGACGCCGACGACAGCTGCCGCGCCCGCGCCTCCAGCTCCACCGAACCGGCCCGCAGCTCCTCGGTCAGCCGCTGCGACTCCACCAGCAGGCTGTCCGTCCGCGCGTTCGCGAGCATCGTGTTCAGGTTGACGCCGATGTTCTCCTTGAGCTGGTCCAACAGGTCCAGGTGCACCTCGGTGAAGTCGCCGAACGACCCCAGCTCGATCACGCCGAGCGTCTCGCCCTGGAACACGATCGGCAGTATCACCAGGTTCGCCGGCGGCGCCGACCCGAGCCCGGAACCGATCTCGATGTACCCCGGCGGCACGTCGGTGACCAGCACCGTCTTCTTCTCCACCGCGACCTGCCCGATCAACGACTCGCCGCGCATGAACCGCGTGGGCCGCCCGCCGCGCGGCGTGTAGCCGTAGGACGCGGTCAGGTCGAGGGCGTTCGACTCCGGGTCGACCAGGAAGAACGCGCCGTGCTGCGCCGACACCAGCGGCGTCAGCTCGCTGATCACCAGCGACGCCATGGCGTTGAGGTCACGGTGCCCCTGCATCTGGCCGGACAACCTCGCCAGGTTCGTCTTCAGCCAGTCCTGCTCCTGGTTGGCGCGGGTGGACGCCCTCAGGTTGCCGATCATCCGGTTGATGTTGTCCTTGAGGTCGGCGACCTCGCCGGAGGCGTCGACGGTGATCTGCCGGGTCAGGTCGCCCGCGGTCACCGCCGTCGCCACGACCGCGATCGCGCGCACCTGCCGGGTCAGGTTCCCGGCCAGCTCGTTGACGTTCTCGGTCAGCCGCTTCCAGGTGCCCGAGACGCCTTCCACCTCGGCCTGGCCGCCGAGCTTGCCCTCGGTGCCGACCTCCCTGGCCACGCGGGTGACCTCCTGGGCGAACGAGGACAGCTGGTCGACCATCGTGTTGATGGTGGTCTTCAGCTCCAGGATCTCGCCGCGCGCGTCGACGTCGATCTTCTTCGACAGGTCGCCCAACGCCACCGCGGTGGTCACCTGGGCGATGTTGCGGACCTGCGACGTCAGGTTGTTCGCCATGAAGTTGACGTTCTCAGTGAGGTCCTTCCACGTGCCCGCCACGTTCGGCACGCGGGCCTGACCACCGAGGATCCCTTCGGTGCCGACCTCGCGCGACACGCGGGTGACCTCGTCGGCGAACGCGCGCAGCGTGTCGACCATGCCGTTGATGGTGTCCGCCAGCGCCGCGACCTCGCCCTTGGCCTCGACCGCGATCTTCTTGGACAGGTCGCCGCCCGCGACCGCCGTCGCCACCGCCGCGATGGACCTGACCTGCGTCGACAGGTTGTCGGCCATCACGTTGACGTTGTCCGTGAGGTCCTTCCACGTCCCGGCGACCCCCGGCACCCTGGCCTGCCCGCCCAGCCGCCCGTCAGTACCGACTTCCCTTGCCACTCGTGTGACTTCATCTGCGAACGAGGACAGCTGGTCGACCATCGTGTTGATGGTCGACTTCAGCTCCAGGATCTCGCCGCGCGCGTCGACCGTGATCTTCTGGGAGAGGTCGCCACCGGCGACCGCCGTCGTGACCTGCGCGATCGACCGCACCTGCGCGGTCAGGTTGTTGGCCATGAAGTTGACGGAGTCGGTCAGGTCGCGCCACGTCCCGGCGACTCCGGGCACTTGCGCCTGACCTCCCAGCCGCCCGTCAGTGCCGACTTCCCTTGCCACCCGGGTGACTTCGTCGGCGAACGAGGACAGCTGGTCGACCATCGTGTTGATGGTGTCCTTCAGCTCCAGGATCTCGCCCCGCGCGTTGACCGTGATCTTCTGCGACAGGTCACCGCGCGCCACCGCCGTGGCGACCTGCGCGATGTTCCGGACCTGTGACGTGAGGTTTCCGGCCATGAAGTTCACGGAGTCGGTCAGGTCGCGCCACGTCCCGGCGACTCCGGGCACTTGGGCCTGACCACCCAACCTCCCGTCGCTGCCGACCTCGCGCGCGACCCGGGTGACCTCGGCCGCGAACGACGACAACTGGTCGACCATCGTGTTGATCGTGGTCTTGAGCTGCAGGATCTCGCCCCGCGCGTCGACGTCGATCTTCTGCGACAGGTCACCTTGGGCGACCGCCGTCGTGACCTGTGCGATGTTCCGGACCTGTGACGTGAGGTTTCCGGCCATGAAGTTCACGGAGTCCGTCAGGTCGCGCCACGTCCCCGCCACCCCGGGCACTTGCGCCTGACCGCCCAGCCGACCGTCGGTGCCGACTTCCCTTGCCACGCGTGTGACTTCGTCGGCGAACGACGACAGCTGGTCCACCATCGTGTTGATGGTCGACTTCAGCTCCAGGATCTCGCCGCGCGCGTCGACCGTGATCTTCTGCGACAGGTCGCCCTGTGCCACCGCCGTGGCGACCTGCGCGATGTTCCGGACCTGCGACGTCAGGTTGTTCGCCATGAAGTTCACGTTGTCGGTCAGGTCGCGCCACGTCCCGGCGACTCCGGGCACCTGGGCCTGACCACCCAGCCGCCCGTCGGTGCCGACTTCCCGCGCCACGCGTGTGACTTCGTCGGCGAACGAGGACAACTGGTCGACCATCGTGTTGACGGTGTCCTTCAGCTCCAGCATCTCTCCCGCCACCGTCACGGTGATCTTCTGCGACAGGTCGCCCTGCGCCACCGCCGTGGCCACCTGCGCGATGTCGCGGACCTGCTTGGTCAGGTTGTCGGACATGAAGTTGACCGAGTCGGTCAGGTCCTTCCACGTGCCCGCCACCCCGGGCACGACCGCCACCCCGCCCAGCCGGCCGTCCGTGCCGATCTCGCGCGCCACCCGGGTGACCTCGCCCGCGAACGTCCGCAGCGTGGCCGTCATCGAGTTGAAGCTCTCCACCAGCGCGGCGACCTCGCCGCGGGCGTCCACCACGATCTCCTGCGACAGGTCGCCCTCGGCGACCGCGGCGAGCACGCGGCTCAGCTCGGCGGTCGGCTTGGTCAGGTCGTCGATCAGGCCGTTCACCGAGTCCGCCGCCGTCGCCCAGCCGCCGGTCGAGGTGCTCGGGGCCAGCCGCTCGCCCAGCCTGCCCTCCTGGCCGACGGACTGCCGCACGCGCACCAGCTCGCCGACGAGCCACTGGTTGCGCTCCGCGATCTCGTTGAAGACCTCGGCCAGCTCCGCTGTCACCCCGTCGCGTGGCACGACGAGACGACGGCGGAAGTTGCCGTCCTTCATCTCACGCATCGCGGTCAGCAGTCGGGACAGGGTCACGTCCGTGTCGTCCTGGGCGGTCGTCACACGAGCCTCCGATGTCAGCGGAACTGCGCCAAGCCTGCCACTGTTGGAGGCAACTTGTCCGATAGGTTGGGTCGACCCGACACACAGGAGCCGTGATGGCCCAGGGCTACCGGCAAGGCGCCGACACGGGCCTCGACCTCGACGCGTGGCGTCGTGTGGTCGACGGCTTCCACGAGGCCGTCGTCGTGCTGGACCCGGAGGGTGTCGTCCGGTTGGCCAACCCTCTCGCAGCCGTGCTGTTCCCGCAGGCCAGGACGGGCTCGGTGCTGCCCGACGACGTCGCCGACGGCACCGGTCGCGGCCGGCGGCACGATCTCGGCGGTGGCTGGGCCGCGCTGTACCGGAGCGTGGACGACTTCCTGGACGACGTCGCGCGCCGCATGGCGTCGCTCACGCTCCGTGCCGACGCGTTGCGTGCCGTGGTGGAGCTGGCACCCGCCGAACACGCCGTCGTGGTGCTGCCCGGTGTCCGCGGGCGTCTCGAATGGTGGCGGCGGACGGCCGCCGGTGACGTGGCCGTGGCCCGCACCACACGTCAGGTCGCCGGCACCGCGCCCGGCTTCACCGCCGTGCTGGAACGGCTGGTCGAGCACGCCGAGCTGACCGAGCTGGGCGACGGCCCGTGGGGCGCGTCCGGGGTGGCCGTGGCCGTGCCGCTGACCGAGGGCGGCGCGCTGGTCTGCTTCGGCGGCACGTGGCACGTCGAGCTGCTCAAGCGGTACGCGGCACGGGCCGCCGCGGCGGTCGAGGCGAGCACCAGGTTCAGCGACCAGCAGCAGACCGTGGAGGCGCTGCGGGCGAACCTGCTGCCCACGCCCCTGCCCGACGTCCCGGGTGTCCGCCTGGCCAGCGTGTACGAGCCGGCGCACCGGCGGGTGCTGGTCGGCGGCGACTTCTACGACGTGCACCCGCGGGAGGACGGCAGCGCGGCGTTCGTGCTGGGCGACGTGGCGGGCAACGGGCTGGAGGCCGCGGTGCACAGCAGCCGGGTGCGGCAGAGCCTGCACACCCTGCTCGTGGTCGAGCAACGGCCGGCGCAGCTGTTGTACCTGCTCAACGCCGCTCTGCGGGCGGCGGGCAGCCGCCTGTTCACGACGCTCGTCGTCGGCACGATGATGCCCGTGCAGGCCGGTGGGCTGCGGCTGACCCTGGCCGCCGGCGGCCACCCCGCGCCTCTCGTGCTGCGCGCGGACGGTCGGGTGGACGAGGTGGCCGTGCACGGCGGGATCGTCGGCGTGCTGCCGGAGGTGCGGTTCAACCAGACGACCGTCACCCTCGCGCCGGGGGAGACGTTGCTGCTCTACAGCGACGGGTTGACCGAGGCGCGCAAGCACGACGACCGGCAGGAGCTGTTCGGCGACGCGCGGCTGAGGGCGGCGTTGGCGGACTGCGCGGGGCTGTCGGCCGACGCGGTGTCCGACCACCTGCGCCGGGTCGTGTTCGACTGGCTCGGGTCGGCGGAGCACGACGACCTGACCCTGCTGGTGCTGCAAGCCGCGTCCTGAGGGTGTCGCCGCCGTGACGGCGGGCCGGAGCACGAGCGGGTCAGCGGGCCGGCGCACGGCGCGGTCGCTGGTTCGGAACTCGGCGCGGTCGGGGGCTCGGAGCATGGCGCGGTCGGTGGTTCGGAATTCGCAGCGGGCGGTGGTTCGGAGCACGAGCGGCCAGCGGGTCGGACGCCGTTGATCCGTAGGATCCGGTGGTGTGAAGCCACCTCTCGCCGAGGTCGCGCGGGCGCACCGCCGGCTGCTCGACGCGATCGCCGACCTGACCGACGACCAGGTCGCGGCGCCGTCGTCGCTGCCGGGCTGGACGCGGGGGCACGTGCTGGCCCACCTCTCCGACGCCGCACGCGCCCGCGCCCGGGTGATCGAGCACTGGTCGCGCGGCGAGCAGGTCGCGCTGTGGGAGCCGGGTGAACGGGACGCGATCATCGAGGCCACCGCGTCCCGGAGCGCGGCCGAGCACCGTGCCGCCACCGCGGAGCAGTCCGAACGCCTGGACCGGGCGTGGGCGGGCATCGCGGACTGGTCGGCGCCGGTCGACCCCGCCGTGGCCGACCCGATCCCGCCCGTGTTCACCCGCTGGCGCGAGGTGTGGATCCACCTGTTGGACCTCGACCTCGGCGTCCGGCCGGGGGAGTGGGGCGCGGACTTCGCCGTGCACACGATCGGCGTGCTGCGGCCCCGGCTGCCCGAGGGCGTGGCCCTGCGGGCGACCGACGTGCCCAGGACGTGGGGCACGGGCACGGAGGTGGTCGGCGGCGTGCGCGACCTCGCCGCGTGGCTCGCCGGCCGCGTGCCCGACGAGCTGCCCGCCTCCGCCGCGCCGCTGCCGGAACTCGGCCCGTGGCCGTCGTACCCGGCGCGCCGTCAGGACTTGCCGGACTGATCCGGTGCTCACAGCGCCGCCCGCAAGGCCAGCCCGGCGCCGACGGTCAGCACGAGGGTCGCGGTGATCACGGGCAGGGCGGTGAAGCGGTCGCGCAGTCGCTCGACGGCGGCCAGGCGGTCCCGGAGGCGCACCAGGACCAGGCCGACGGCGGTCAGCGTGGCGGCCATGCCGAGGCCGTAGCCGAGGACGAGGAGCACGCCGAACCAGGTCCGCCCCAACGCCACCGCGCCGAGCAGCACGACCAGCGCCGACGGGCTCGGCACCAGGCCACCGGCCACACCCATGCCGATGAGCCCGGTCCGCCCGACACCGCGCCCCTGCCCATGCCCGTGCCCGACCCCGTGCCCTCGACCGTGCCCGTCCCCATGCCCGTGGCCGTGGCCTCGACTGTTCGCATCCCCGTCCCGGTGTGCATGTCCGTGCGCGACGAGCGCCGGCCGGCGGCGTTGCCGCAGCGAGGTCCGCAGCAAGGCGACACCGATCGCCGCCACCAGCAGGCCGCTCACCAGCCCAAGCCACCGCAGCACCGCGTCACCGGCCACCGCACTGGTCGCGCTGATCAGCAGCCCCAACGCCAACACCCCGGCCGTGTGCGTCAACGTCACCGTCGCACCCACCACCAGGGCGTCACGCGGCGTACCCGCCCGCCCCGCCAGGTAAGCCGCGATCATGGTCTTCCCGTGCCCCGGCAGCGCCGCGTGCCCCGCGCCCAGCACCAACGACAGCAGCACCGCCAGCACACCGACCAACGGCGTCAGGTCCCGCACGCCGACGAACGACGTGAACGCCCGCGTGGCCGTGCCCAGCAGCGACGACCCGCCCACCGCCGTGCCCGCCACCGGCGCGGACGAGCCCGCGCCGACCTCCAGCACCACCGAACGCACGTCCAACGGGTCCGACAGCAGGTCGTCCGGGTACTGCCGCAGCTCACCCGTCACGCTCACCGCGGGCACCGGCGGGTCGAGCAGCGCGACGCCGTCGCCCACCGCCGTCATCTCCCGCCAGCCGACGCGGTCGTCCCGGTACCCGGCCCGCACCGCCACCGTCGACCCGGACGCGCCCGCCTCCACCACGCAGGTCAGCCGGGTGGTCGGCAGGCCCGCGTCACCGGCCGGGAACTCGACCGCGCTCGACCGCACCTCGACCGGCACGGCCCGGCCGTCCACCTCGACCGACGTCGCCCGCGACAGGGCGGCGCACTCACGTGAGGCGTAGTCGGCGACTTCCGCGGGCCGCTCCTGCAACGTGGGGATCTCGGCGGTGTCCACCACCGCCCGCACGGTCACCCGGTCCGGGTGCACGGTGATCCCGTGGTAGTGGTTGACCGTGAAGTTGCCCAACGGGTGCGCCGCCGCCTGAGCCGGGAACAGCAGCAATCCCAACAGCAACACCGACCCGAAGACCTTCACCGCAGGCCGTCCAACGCGGCACGCGCACGCGGTGCGTCCACGAACGAGAAGTGCGGGTTGATCCGCAACGCCTCGTCCAGCACGCCCGCCGCCTCGGCGCCACGTCCCAGCGCGGCCAGGATCACGCCCCGGTGGTACAGGAACGCGGCGTTGTGCCACCCGGCCGACACGGCGCGGTCGGCGAACGCCAGCGCCTCATCGTGCCGACCGCTCAGGTGCAGCGCCCAGGCCAGCGCGTCGGCCACCAGCACGTGATGCCGCCGTCCCCACTCGGCCTCCGCCAGCCGCAACGCCGACGCCGCGTCACCCCGGTCCGCCGCCACCACCGACGCCGCCAAGTCGTCCGGCGCCAACGCGAACTGCCGCTCCAGCACGGCGAACTGCGGCGACGGGTCACGGCCCGCCGCACGCAGCATGATGGCGTGCTCGTGCACGAGTTGCGGCAACGGCGTGCGCTGCACCAGCTCCGAGTACAGCCGCAGCGCCTCGTCCACCGCACCGCGCGCGAACGACACCTTCGCCTTGCCCTGCGCCAGCATCACGTCCCGAGGGTCGACCGCCAGCCCTTGCTCGTACTGCGACAGCGCCTCGTCCAGGTCGCCGTTGTCGAACGCCAGCTCGCCCAACCGGTAGCGGCAGAACACGACGTCCGGTGCGGCCGCCGCCGCGTCCAACGCCCGCTCCAACGCCTCGCGCCCGCCCGCCACGTCCCCGCGTTGCTCCAGGTCGTAGGCGGCCCGCGTGAACGACGGGACGCCGGGCTCCAAGTCCAGCATCCGCTGCACCGCCGCGGTGGCCTCGGCGGGCATCCCGAGCTGCGTCAACGAGTCCGCCAGCACCCCGTACACCTCGGCGGTGTCCGGCAGCACGGCCTGTGCCCGTGCCGCGTGGTCACGGGCCGTGGTGAAGTCGTGCCGCGCGTTCGCCAACGCGCCCAACCCGATCGACGCGAACCCGTTGCGCTCCGGCTGGTGCCGCAACGACGTGTCCAGCGCGCCCTGCGCCTTCTCGTAGTACGACGGGTCGCCGGTGATCCGCGCCTGCTCGACGTAGGCCGAGCCCAGGGCGGCCCACGCGCCCGCGTCCGTCGGGGTGCGGCGCAGCTTGTCCTGCAACGCCGAGACGGTCCGGTGCGCGGCGACCTCCACCACCGCGCCCGCCGGTTGCGCCGGAGCCTCCGAGGTGGGCAGTGAGGTCACGGCCGTGACGAGCAGGGCGATCCCGCCGACGACGGCGGTGACGGCGACGAGCCGGAGCATGGCGGCCTCCAAGGAGATGCCCCCTTGGAGGGAGGGGAGACCCTCCAAGGGGGACGCGGACTACTCGGTCGGGGAGTCCTGCTGGGCGCGGTGGCGCAGGACCCAGCCGCCGGCGCCGATCAGCAGGATGGCGAGTAGCCCGCTCAACAGGGGCGCGGTCGGCATGCCGCCACCCGCTGTCGGCTTGATCGCGACCTCCGCGCCGCCCGCGTTGACCGCGGTGTTGTTCGGCAGGGCCACGTACGGGAACTGCTTCTCGAACGCGTTCTCGTTCGCGTCGACCTTGTCGCCGGCGGCCAGCGCCTCGACCACGCCGTTCACCGCCGCGCCCTCCAGCGCCTGCAACCCGATGTCCAGCACGTCGTCGGACAGCCTGCGCCCGTTCGGGAAGCCCTGGTTGTCCTGGGCCAGCACGCCCAGGCGGTTCGGGTCGGCCGCCGGCGCGACGGACATGTTGAGCCGGAGCTGCTCGGACGGCACGAACTTCCGCTTGTCCACGTCGGCGTTGATCACCTGCGAGTTCAGGTCGGCCTTGATCGGACCGCCGAGCTTCGTCGTGATGCCGGTCAGGAAGATCTCCACCAGGTCGTCGCGCCTGCCCTTCGGCGCGGGGACCTGGTAGATCGCCTCCACCAGCGTGGGCAGCTCCGGGTTCGTGACCCGGTCCACCAGCTCCTTGACCTTGCCGTCCTGGTCGGGCGTGAGCGAGTTGAACTTGTCCTTCAGCCCCGCGGGCACCACCACCTCGTTGACCAGCGGGTTCCCCAGCCGGGACACCTGTACCCAGTCGCCGTGCGCGCGGTAGCGGCCGGGGCTCAGCTCCATCGAGCGGCGCTCGGTGTCACCCCACACCCCGATCACCGGGTTGCGCTTGGCGTCGCCCTTCAACGCCAGCCACGCCTTCGGCACCTGCAACGCGATGGTGTTGGCGTTGAAGCCGCGCAGCGTGTCCTGCCCGACCTCGGACAGGTCCGCGCCGTAGAGCAGGTCGAACACCCGCAGGTCGAGGAAGAACGAGTCGTCCGCCTGCCCGACGTAGGCCTTCGCGCCGCCCTGGATCGCGGTGACGGCCTGGTCGCGCAACGCGCGGTAGTCCGGCATCGACTTCGGCCCGGTGTTGGACGGCGCGACCCTGCCCTTGGTCACCAGCTTCGTGGACGCGCCCCGCTGGTCCACGAGTTCGAGGGTGTAGGTCTGCCGGAACAGCAGGTTCTCGTCGTCCAGCGACGTCACCGCGCCGTTGTTGTACAGGAACGTCGACTTGCCGCGCCGGTCGTCGTTCTGGAACGTGAAGCGGTAGGTGATGTCCGCGCGGGCGTCGCCGTCGTTGTCGACGTTCAGGTCGTAGCGCGCGTCGGTGGCGAACGGGTAGAAGTTCGGGCCGCCGTTCGGCTCCTGGAACGGCGAGAAGTTGGCGATCAGCGTCACCGTGTCCGGGTGGTCGGGGCTGACGAACGCGTAGACGTCGGTGTTGTCGACCGCCGGGTCGCCCGCGATCAGCGGCGCCTCGCGGTGGCTCGACGCGCCCGCACCGGACGCGCCGAGCAGACCGGTGGCCAGGGCCGTGGCGCCGACCGCGGCCAACGCGGCGACCGCCTTGGCGGCGCGGCGGCTGGTGAGCGGTGTGGACATGCTCGATCCCTTCATCGGATGCGCGAGCTGACATGAGGCAATTCGGCTCGCGGGCACGTCCGGTTCAGAAGGTAGGGGGTCGAGGGCTTCCGGTGAGTGGAAGATCCCGTTGACCCGCTTCGGGCGCGCTCCCTAGCGTTCGCCTGCGTCAGCCCGGGTCCGACCGGGTTCGACCCGGGGCCACACCGAGGTCGGGCCGGGGTTCGACCGGGTCCCACCGGGTTCCACCGGGGTTCGCCGCACGAGGAAGTCTGCCCGCGCTCGCCGCACCGGATCGCCGGTTCCGGCCGCGCACGACCGGAGGTCGGATTGGCCACCATCGCGCCCCTCTCGGAGGCCGTCGCACACGTCGTGCGCGACGGCGACACCGTCGCCTTCGAGGGGTTCACGCACCTGATCCCGTTCGCCGCCGGGCACGAGGTGATCCGGCAGGGCAGGCGCGACCTGACCCTGGTCCGGATGACGCCCGACGTGCTGTACGACCAGCTCATCGGCGCGGGCTGCGCGCGCAAGCTGGTGTTCTCCTGGGGTGGCAACCCCGGCGTCGGCTCGCTGCACCGGTTCCGCGACGCCGTGCAGAACGGCTGGCCGCGGCCGCTGGAGCTGGAGGAGCACAGCCACGCGGGCATGGCCAACCGGTACGTCGCCGCGGCGTCCGGGCTGCCGTTCGCCGTGCTGCGCGGCTACACCGGCACCGACCTGCCCGCCCAGACGGCCAACATCGCGTCGGTGACGTGCCCGTTCACCGGCGAGGTGCTGACCGCCGTCGCCGCGCTGGAGCTGGACGCCGCCGTCGTGCACGCCCAGCGCGCCGACCGGCACGGCAACGTGCAGCTCTGGGGCATCACGGGCGTGCAGAAGGAGGCGGTGCTGGCCGCGACCCGCTCGCTGGTCACCGTCGAGGAGGTCGTGGACGAGCTGGAGCCGCGGCCGGGCGCGGTGGTGCTGCCGTCCTGGGTGGTGGACTACGTCGCCGAGGCGCCCGGCGGCGCGCACCCGTCCTACGCGCACGACTACTCGGTGCGGGACAACGACTTCTACGTGGCGTGGGACGAGATCAGCCGGGACCGGGACAGGTTCGCGCAGTGGTTGGAGGGCGTGGCGTGAACTACTCGTCCGACGAGATGATGACGGTCGCGGCGGCACGGGCGCTGCGTGACGGCGCGGTGTGCTTCGTCGGCATCGGCCTGCCCAGCACCGCGGCCAACCTCGCCCGCCGCACGCACGCGGAGAACCTCGTGCTGGTCTACGAGTCCGGCACGATCGGCGCGAAACCGGACCGGCTGCCGCTGTCGATCGGCGACGGGGTGCTGGCCGACACGGCGGTCAGCGTGGTCGGCGTGCCGGAGATCTTCAACTACTGGCTGCAACCGGGCCGGATCGACGTCGGCTTCCTCGGCGCGGCCCAGCTGGACCGGTTCGGCAACATCAACACGACCGTGATCGGCGGCGACTACCGCCACCCCGGCGTCCGGCTGCCCGGCGCGGGCGGCGCGCCCGAGATCGCCGCGTCGTGCCGCGAGGTCGTGGTGGTGGTGCGGCAGACCAAGCGGGCGTTCGTGGAGCGGGTCGACTTCGTCACCTCGTTCGGCTTCGGGTCCGGGCCGGGCGAGCGGGAGGAACTGGGCCTGAGGGGCGCCGGACCGCAGCTGGTGATCACCGACCTCGGCGTGCTGCGGCCCGACCCGGACACCCGCGAGCTGGTGCTGACCGCGTTGCACCCCGGCGTCGACGTGGCGACCGTCCGCGAGCGCACCGGCTGGGACCTGCGGGTCGCCGACGACCTGGGCGTCGGCGAGCCGCCCACGGACCGCGAACTCACCGTGCTGCGCGAGCTGACCCGCTAGACCGTTCCCCCTCGGCACGACGAACAGGAGACCCCGGTGCCGACCTACCAGCCGCACACCTACCGGCCGGACACGCCGTCGCACCCGCCCGCGGCCTTCCCCGAGTACCGGTCCAACGTGCTCCGCGCGCCGCACCGGCCGTTCGAGCTGCTGCCGCAGCGGCTCGGCGAGATCACCGGGCCGCTGCTCGGCGAGGGCCGCGTCGGTCCGCACGACAACGACCTGACCCTCGGCCACGACGGTGAGCCGCAGGGCCAGCGGATCATCGTCGCCGGCCGCGTGCTCGACGGCGACGGCCGGCCGGTCGCGGGCACCCTGCTGGAGGTGTGGCAGGCCAACGCCGCCGGCCGGTACCGGCACGACGCCGACCGCCACCCCGCGCCGCTGGACCCGAACTTCACCGGCGTCGGCCGCGTCATCACCGATGCCGAGGGCCGGTACTCGTTCACCACGGTCCAACCCGGCGCGTACCCGTGGCGCAACCACGACAACGCCTGGCGGCCCGCGCACATCCACTTCTCGCTGTTCGGCACCGCGTTCACCCAGCGGCTGATCACCCAGATGTACTTCCCGGGCGACCCGCTGTTCGCCCAGGACCCGATCTTCAACTCGGTCCGCGACCCGAAGGCGCGCGAGGCGATGGTGGCCCGGTTCGACCTGGACACGACCGTGCCCGAGTGGGCGCTCGGCTATCGGTGGGACATCGTGCTGCGGGGCAAGAACCCGACGCCGCTGGAAGAGGAGGACGACGATGAGTGAGCAGCTCCAGACCACCCCGTCGCAGACCGTCGGCCCGTTCTTCTCCTTCGGCCTGGTGTGGCCCGACGGGCCGTTCGTGGTGCCCGAGGGCACGCCGGGCGCGTTCCGGATCGGCGGCACGGTGTACGACGGCGCGGGCGTGCCGGTGCCGGACGCGGTGGTGGAGACCTGGCAGGCCGACCCCGACGGCCGGTTCGACCACCCCGACGATCCGCGCGGCGCGGTGCGGTGGAAGGATTTCCGCGGCTTCGGCCGCAGCGCCACGGACCCCGAGGGGCGGTACTCGCTGCTGACCGTCAAACCCGGCCCACTGCCCGTGGCCGGGGGCGCGGTCGAGGACAGCCGGGAGGCACCCCACCTCAACGTGTCGGTGTTCTGCCGGGGCATGCTGGTGCGACTGGTCACGCGGATCTACTTCCCCGACGAGGAGGCCAACGCCGAGGACCCGGTGCTCACCTCGATCGACCCGGCCAGGCGGCGCACGCTCATCGCCGAGGGCGAGCCACCTGGCTACCGCTTCGACATCCACCTGCAAGGGGAGCATGAAACCGTCTTCTTCGAGCTCTGAGCACGGCGCCCGGTCACCCGGCACGCGCTCGCTGTGGGGCACGCTGTTCACCGACCCGGACGTGGACGACGAGACCTGCGACCGGGCGTGGCTGCGGGCCATGCTGGACTTCGAACGCGCCCTGGCGATCGTGCAGGCCAGGGCGGGCATCGTGTCCGAGGAGGCCGCCCGGATGGTGGTCACGGCCATCGACGTCGGCAACTACGACCCGGTCGCCCTCGGCGAGGGCGCCCTCACGTCGGGCACGCCGGTCGTGCCGCTGGTCCGGGCGATCGGCGCGCACGTCACCGCGGAGGGGCGTGCGGCCGTGCACAACGGCGCCACCAGCCAGGACGTGCTCGACACGGCGTTGTCGCTGGTCGCCTTCCGCGCGCTCGGGCCGATTCTGGCCGGGCTGCGCGGCGTGGCCGACGAGTGCGAACGGCTCGCGCGACGGCACCGGGACACGCTGATCGCCGGCCGCACGCTGACCCAGCACGCGCTGCCGACCACGTTCGGGCTCAAGTGCGCCGGCTGGCTGGTCGCGGTGGACGAGGCCGAGACCGCGCTGACCCGCGTCCGCACGCAGCGGCTGGCCGTGCAGTTCGGCGGCGCGGCGGGCACGCTGGCGGCGGTGCGCTCGGGCGAGGACCTGACCGGGCAGCTGGCCGCCCAGCTCGGCCTGGCCGCGCCGCTGATCCCGTGGCACACCAACCGGACCAGGGTGGCCGAGCTGGCGGGCGCGCTCGGCGAGGCGGCCGGGGTGCTGGCCAAGATCGCGCAGGACGTGGTGCTGCTCGCGCAGACCGAGGTCGCCGAGGTGGCCGAGGGCGACGGCGGCACGTCGTCGGCGATGCCGCACAAGCACAACCCGGTGCGGGCGGTGCTGGTGACCGCGTGCGCCCAGCGCGTGCCAGGGCTGGTGGCCACGGTGCTGTCGGCGATGGCGCAGGAGCACGAACGCGCGGCCGGGGCGTGGCACAGCGAGTGGCAGACCGTCACCGAGCTGCTGCGGCTGGTCGGCGGGGCGGTGCGGGGCACCCGTGAGCTGCTGGCGCGGCTGCGGGTCGACCCGGAGCGGATGCGCCGCAACCTGGACCTGACCGGCGGGCTGCTGATGGCCGAGAACGTGGCCGTGCGGCTGGGCGACCGGATCGGCCGGTCGGAGGCGCAGGAGCTGGTCGCCGAGGTGTGCCGGACCGCGGTTGCGGCCGGGCAGTCGCTGCGCGAGGCGCTGCTGGCCGACCTGCGGATCGGGTTGTCGGAGAAGGAGATCGACGACGCGCTCGACCCGGCCGGGTACACCGGCAGCGCGGGCGAGTTCGTGGACCGCGCCCTCGCGGCGCACCGGGGGAGGAGCCGGCCGTGAAGCCGCACTACGAGTTGAGCGGGCCGCCGGACGCGCCGGTTGTCGTCCTGGGCAGCTCGCTCGGCACCACGACCGCGGTGTGGGACCGGCAGCTGCCCGTGCTGCACCGGCGGTTCCGGGTGCTGCGCTACGACCACCGGGGTCACGGCGGCAGCGCCGCCCCGCCCGGCCCGTACCGGATCGACGACCTCGCCGACGACGTGCTGGAGCTGCTGGACGCGCTCGGGCTGGCCAAGGTGTCGTACTGCGGCGTGTCGATGGGCGCCATGGTCGGCATGTGGCTGGCCGGGCACGCGCCGGAGCGGATCGAGCGGCTGGTGCTGTGCTGCACGGCGTCCGGGTTCCCGAGCGCGCAGCCGTGGGTGGACCGCGCCGCGGCCGTGCGGGCGTCCGGCACCGGTTCCCTCACGTCCGCCGCCATGGGCCGCTGGTTCACCCCGGCGTTCCGCTCGCGGTCGCCCGAGGTGGTGGCCGCGTTCGAGGCCGGTCTGTCCTCAGTGGACGACGAGGGGTACGCCGGGTGCTGCGAGGCGTTGGCGGCGATGGACCTGCGGTCCGTGCTGCCGGTGATCGAGGCGCCGACGGCGGTCATCGCGGGCGAGGCGGACGAGGCCACGCCGCCGGGGTGCGGTCGGCTCATCGCCGAGTCCGTGCCGGGCGCGACGTTCCACCTCGTGCCGGGGGCGCACCTGGCGAACGTGGAGTCGGCCGACGAGGTGTCGGCGATCCTGGAGGCGCACCTGTGAGCTTCGACGAGGGCATGCGCGTGCGGCGCGAGGTGCTGGGCGACGAGCACGTGGACCGGGCGGTCGCGAACACCGACGCGTTCACCGCCGACTTCCAGGACTTCATCACCCGCTACGCGTGGGGCGAGGTGTGGACCCGGCCGGGCTTGGACCGGCGGACGCGGTCCTGCGTCACGTTGGCGATGCTGGCCGTCCTGGGTCAGGAGCACGAGTTGGCGATGCACGTGCGCGCGGCGCTGCGCAACGGCGTGACGGCGGAGGAGATCAAGGAAGTGCTGCTGCAGGTGGGCGTCTACGCGGGTGTCCCCGCCGCGAACCGCGCGTTCGCCGTGGCGCAACCGATCCTGGCGTCCGGCTGACGCCGCTCAGCGCGGCAGCGTGAGCACGGCGCCGAGGCCGGAACCAGACGTCGGACGGGACGCTGCACGTCAGCGGTGGGTCGGCCGCACGCCGGCGGCGCCGGTCTCGGGTTCGGCGCCGCCGGCGTGACGGGTCACTGGCCGCGGACCTCGGACCGCACCTGCTGCCCGGACTCGCGGGCGTGCTGGCCGACCTCCTGGGCCGAGCCCTTGGCCTGGTCCACGGTCGTCTGCTTGGCGTCCTGCGCGACGTGCTTCACCTGGTCGGCGGCCTCGCCGACCATCGAGCCCGCGTCGTCCTTCAGCCTCTGCGCGGACTCGGTGAGCGCCTCCTTCACCGGCTCGACGGCGCCACTGGCGCGTTCACCGAGCTGCCGGACGGCGTCCTGCTCGGCCCGCGTCGCCGGGATCAGCGTCGCGATGAGCGCACCCGCGCCGAACGCCATCAGGCCGGCCGCCAGCGGGTTGCCCTGAGCCTGTTGCCGTGCCTGCCGGGGCGCTTGCTGCACGGCGTGCGCGGCCTCCTGCGCCTTCTCGCCGACGGTGGACGCGGCCTGCTGGGCCTTGTCCCCGACGGTGGACGCCTTGTCGCCGACGGTGGAGGCGGCGTCCTGCGCGCGCTCGCCGACGGCGGTCGCCATGCCCGCCGTGCGGTCCTGCACCGTCGAAGCGGTCTCCGGAACCGTGCCCATGACTCGCTCCTTCAACGTGCTCATCCGGTTCCGGACCCGGTCGACCCGGCGTTGGGCGATGTTCCGCGGCCTGGTGTGGTCGACGATCCGGTTGGCGTCCGCCACCAGCTCGGCGCGGGTCCGGTCGATGTCATGCCTTATTTGGTCGGGTGACGGGCCCATTCCGCGTCCTCCTTCAAGGTCTCGACGGTGCGCTCCGGCTTGGGGTTCACCTTGCGCAGCTTCGCGCGGCCGGCGGAGAACAGGGCGAACCCGGCGACGGCCCACAGCACGGCGACGACGAGCGTCGCCCACCCCAGGCCGAGGAACGTCGCCAGCGCGAACGCCAGCGCCAGGCTGAGCAGGACCGCGGTCATGTACCCGGCGAACCCGGCGGCGCCGAGCATCCCGGCCGCCTTGCCCGCCTTCGCGGCCTCCTCCCTGATCTCGGCCTTGGCGAGTTCGAGTTCCTGGCGCATCAGCCGGGACAGGTCCTCGGTCAGGTCGCCGACGAGCTGGCCCAGCGAGGCCTCGTCCTCGGTCGGCGGCACGGCTCCGGCCGGCGGTGTCGCGCCGGTCGGCGGCACGGCGCCGGTGCGCGGTGCGGTTCCGGTGTACGGCGTGCTCCCGGTGGGCGCGGGGCCGGGCAATGGCACCGCTCCGGTCAACGGGCCCGCTCCGACGGGCGGGACGGCTCCGGTCGCGGGCACGGCGCCGCTCGGCGCGCGGCTCTCCGGCACCCGGCCACCGGTCATCCGGGTCTCAGCGCTGGACATACGGCGATCCCTCCGGCTGGTAAGGGGTGCGCGGCGACGGCGTCGGGTGGTCCGCCGGGACGTGCGGCGCCGACGTGCCGTACCCCGGTGGCACCGGCGTGGAAGTCGGCGTCGAGGTCGGCGACGGCACGGCGGTCGGCGTGGTCACCGGCGTGGTCGGCGTCTGGTCGGTGTAACCGCGCTGGGGGTACTGGGGCTGCGCCTGCCGCTCGCCGGCGTTCATGCTCTTCGCGGCGCGGGCGACCAGGAAACCGGCCACCGCCGCGCCGATCAGGAACGTCCCCGGCTTGCGCCGCGCGAAGTCCTGCGCCGAGTCGAGCAGCCCGCGCGCACCCCGTTCGTCGAGGTACCGCGCGGCCTGCCGGCCGGCGTCGGAGACCTGGCGCAACGTGCCCGCGGTCAGTGAATCGGGGCCCGAGCCGTCGGCCATCGTGCCCAGCTCGTCGGCGATCCGATCGATCTGCCGCGACACCCGCCGCGCCTGCTCCTCGGCCTCGGTCGCGACCCGTTCCCGCAGGTCGTGTGCCACGTGCTTGGCCTGGCCCGTCGCCTCGTGGGCCACCTGCCCGACCTGCTCGCGCGCGGTCGAGCGCACCTCTCCGGCGGCCTGCCTGGCGTGCTGCGCCACGGCGGACCCCTCCTGTCCGGCGGTCTCGCGGACCGCACCCACCTGGTTCTCGTCCACGACTGACTCCTCAAGGTCGGCGTGCTCTTGCCTACCCACCTACCCCCGTGGCGGAGCGCTAATCTCCTTCGCAACAGCAACCATCTCGCGCCCGCCCACCGTTCGCGCGCCGACGCGGAATAGTCGAAAAGGTGCGACGACCCTGCGGCCGGTGTTCGGCCGCAGGGTCGATTCCAGTCGTCGTCAAGTTGTCCGGTCAGCTGGTCAGAACGAGAAAACGGTGCCCGTCTCCTGCTCCATCACGCACCGGTTCGGGAATTCCTCCACGTACTGCACGGGCGTGCCGCGCCACGAGCCGAACGCGACCACGGTCACCGGCCGGTAGTCGAAGGTGCACACCTGCGGTTCGGTGCCGGCCAACTGCGTGAAATCGCCGGCGGCGGCCTCGATCTCACCGCACGCCGCCTGCGCCGCGCGGTGGTCGCCCGCCGCCGGGTCGCAGGTCAACCGGCTGCTCTCGATCCCGGTTTCCTCCTGGTAGACCGCCAGCACGAGGTCCGTCTCCGGTGGCGCGGCGGACGCCGTGCCGGTGGCGATCAGCGGAGCGGCCAGCAGGCCGGACGCGAACAGGGAAGCCATGAGGGTTCGTGTTCGTCGCATGGCCCCGGGGTGACCCGATCGAGTGAGTGATATTCGGGCGGAGGCCCATCTCACCGGTATGTCGTAATCTGTGAATTCACATTTCCAATTCACCGCGAATGGCTCACCAAGTGGGTCGGGCGGTGATGCCGCCGTCCACCACCAGGTCATTTCCGGTGATCCACGACGCCATCGGCGAGGCGAGGAAAACGCAGGCGTCGCCAACGTCCTCGGGTCGACCGAGCCGACCCAGCGGCGCGGCCCTCGTCCACCGGTCGACCCCCTCGGGCCAGTCGTCGGCCAGCCCGGGCCGGTCGACCAGACCCGGTGAGACGGTGTTGACCCGGATGCCCCGCGGCCCGTACTCCAACGCGGCCGAGCGCGCGTGCATGATCAGGGCGGCCTTGGACGCGCTGTAGTGCGCGTGCCCGGCGGCGGGGTGCGTGCCTTCGATCGAGGCGACGTGGGTGACCGACCCGCCCGCCGGCAGCACCTCCGCGGCGGCCTGCGTGCAGGAGAACGCGCTGGTGAGGTTCACGTCCACCACCGCACGCCACTGCGCGGCCGTCATGCCCGGTAGTTCCTGGACCGGTTGCACGCCCGCGTTGTTGACCACCGCGTCCAACCGCCCGCCCCACTCGGCCGCCTCACGCACCAGTCGCCGGCACTCGTCCTCGTCCGTGAGGTCGGCCCGCACCCCGGTCGCCCGCCCGCCGGCCGCCGTGATCTCCGCGACGAGCGCCGCCACGTCACTGCGCCGGCTGTGCGCCACCACCGCGGCCCCGGCCTGCGCGAACCGCGTCGCGATCCCGTGCCCGATGAGCCCGCCGGCCCCGGTGACGAGCGCGACCGCGCCCGCGAGAAGTCCTGTCACGGGCACGCAGAGTAGCGGTGGTGACGTGCTGTCGACCGGGAGGTCCGGCTCAGCTCATCCGGAAGACGGGGCCGCGTGGCCGGAACGGGAGGCGTGCGCCCTTCGGGACCAGGAAGGCGTGTTCCCGGCGCACGCGGACGTAGTCGCACTGGCCGTCGGTGATCACCAGGATCGGGCCGTCCTCCGGGAAGTCGGCCGCACGCTCCAGCAGGTCCACGCCCGGTTGGAGGATCGTGCCGCCACGCCCGCGCACTCGAACCCGGCCCGCGATCTCCTCCACCCCGACGTACCCGGCGTCGTAGGCGACCGCGTCGCAGAACACCACCCGCGCCGCCGGGACGTCACGCGCCAGGGCGTACGACGCGATGGCGCCCAACGCCTTGCCGAGCACCTTGGGGTCCATCGAGCCCGACGTGTCCAGCACGACGCCGAACGTCGACCGCCGCTCGACCTCCTCCGGCCGCACCCAGCCGGGGCGCGGGATGTGCGGCGTGGCGGACTGGCGGCGGGACGCGCGGGCGTACGTGCGGCGGCGTTCGACCGACGGCACGTGCTCCTCGAACCACCGCGCCAGCCGGGCGTCCCAGTCCAGCGGTGGCTGCTCCAGCGCGCGGATCTCCTCCACCAGGCCCGCGGGCAGCAGGCCGCGCTCGGCGGTGTGGTAGCTGAAGCCGGTCAGCAGGGCACGGCGGTAGAACGCGTCCAGGTCCGAGGTGTGCCGCGGCGTCCGGGACGGGTCGCCGAGCAGGTCCGAGCCACGGCCGCGCAACGTGGCGAGCTTGCGGTAGCGGCGCAGGTCGGTGGTGATCCGGTCGTACACCGACTCCACCGACAGCCCGCCCAGCTCCGGGTCGTGCAGGACGCCTTCCGGCGCGACGCCGACGCCCATCTCCACGAGCCAGCCGTTGACCACGAAGTCCGCGGCGACGTTCCACAGGTACGGGTCGCGCCCGTCCGCGCGGTCACCGTGGCGCAGCGCGGCGTGCAGCATCTCGTGCGCCAGCACGAACCGCCACTCCGCCCGGGACAGGTGCGCGCGGGGGTTGACGTAGATCTCGCCGAGCGACGCGTCGACCGCGGCGATGGAGATGTCCCAGCCGCGCGCCAGGTCCGCGTCCGCGACCACCTTCATGCCCGACGCCAACGCGCCGAGCAGCGGGTACGACGAGACGAACCAGCTCAACGCCAGGTCCCACACCGACCGCGTCGGACGCGAGTCCGAGAGCTGCCTGCGCGCGCCACCGGCCACGTCGACCGCCGCCACGGCCGCGTTCGACAAGCCCGCGGCGAACAAGTCCTTCCACGGCGGGTCGGGACGCGCGAAACGAGTGGCGGCGCGGGCGGGAGGCGTCACGTCGAGACAGCCGGACTCCACCCACGACTCCGGCCGCCGCCCGAGCCTCACCGCCGCCTGGAACTCCACCACCTCGCGGCACTCGACCACGTCGAAACCCAGGTGCAGCAGGCAGTGCGCGAACACCCACACCCACTCGTCCCGGTCGGCGACGCGGGTCCGGTGCGCCGACAGCCCGCCGTTGGTGCGGACCGACGCCCACGGCAAGTCGCTGTCGCGGGCCACGTACGCCTTGATCGCCATCGGCGTGAACAGCGGGTGTCCGCGGATCAGCTCCCAGGCGTCGTGGTAAGCCTGCGTGCCGGGGTCGACGCGGGACCGCTTCACGCCCGTGCCCGCTTCACGCCTCGGCCCGCTTCACGCGCGCGCCGCGACCAGTCGCGGCAGGTCGCGGGTCACTTCGACGAGGAACCACGCCGGCAGCACGGAGTTGCCGTGCTCGTCCGCCGCGATCACCATCTGCGCGATCTCCAGCGACAGCTCGGCCAGCTCCACCAGCAGCGCCTTGCCCCGGTGCGCCAACACCTTCCCGTTCGCCGGCGCGTGCGCCTTGTCCGCGGGCAGCTCCTTCACCAGCCGGGCCCGGAACGCCTCGGCCAGGAAGTACAGCAGGTCGCGGTCCTCGGGCGCGTGCGGCCACCGCGCGTCACCGCGCAGCACGGCTTCCAGCCCGTACGCGTGCCGCACGGTCTTGACGTACGCCTTGAACATCGACGCATGCGACGCCGTGAGCGTGCCGAACGCCAGCACGGCCAGCACGTCGTCGGTGATGTCGTTGCCGTACGAGCGCAGCGCGTCGGACAGCATGTGCCAGCCGCGCGGCGTGGAGAACGGCTCCTCGACCTTCGGCGGCGCGCTCCACAGGTGGTCGGGCCGCTGGGCCAGGTAGTCGAGCACCCACGGGTGGATGCCCGCGCCGCCCGCCCACGCCAGCCAGTCCTTCGACGACGCCGTGAGGTGGACGTGCACCATGCGGTTGACCAGGGCCGACGCCATCGGCCGGGCGAGGGCGTTGTCGGTGGCCCGGTTGCCCGCGCCGATCACCACCGAGCCCTCGGGCAGCTCGTAGGCGCCGATGCGGCGGTCGAGGATCAGCGAGTAGAACGCCTTCTGCACCTCGGGGGAGGAGGCGTTCAGCTCGTCGAGGAACAGGCAGTACGGCTCGTCGCGGGCGATCGACTCGGGCGGCGCGAACCTCGACCGGCCGTTCACCAGCTCGGGCACGCCGATCAGGTCCTCGGGCGCGAGCTGGGTGCCGAGCAGCGTGACGCACTCCAGGCCGAGGGATTCGGCGAACTCGCGCACCAGGGACGACTTGCCGATGCCCGGCGCGCCCCACAGGAACACCGGGCGCACGACGGCGACGTGCAGCAGCACCTCGGGGAGCTGCACGGGAGTCACGGCCACGGCACTGCGCATGCCGGGAAGGATGCGTGTTCCGGCTGGGGAAGTCGATCTGTTTTCCCGCCGGACGGCCTGGCCGGCCGGAGGAACCGGAGCCGGTCTCAGACCGGCACGAGTGGACTGTGGGGTTCGGCGGGCAGTTCCACGCGGATCTCGTCGCCGGGGCGGATGTCGCCGCCCACCAGGACGATCGACATGATGCCCGCCTTGCGGACCACGTTGCCGTGCTCGTCGCGGCCCACGACCTCCTTCAGCAGACCGTCCTGGAACGCGTCGATCTGCGGGCACGGGTTGCGCAGGCCCGTCACCTCGACCACGGCGTGCGGACCCAGGTGCAGGCGCGTGCCGGTCGGCAGCGCGAGCAGGTCGACACCGCGCGTGGTGACGTTCTCACCCAGTTGGCCGGGCGCGACCTGGAAGCCGGAGGCGTTCAGCTCGTCGTGCAGTTCGGCGTGCATCAGGTGGACCTGGCGCAGGTTCGGCTGCGTGGGGTCGCGCTTGACGCGTGACCGGTGCTTCACGGTGACGCCCTGGTGGACGTCGCCCTCGACGCCGAGCCCGGCGAGGAGCGTGATCGAGTCCTCGTTGGGCTTCGTGAAGGTGTACTCCCCGCTCCGGCTCACGGCCGTGATCGTCCCCATGCGACCGACCCTACCGAAGTAAGACTTTCGACCGCCGCGGCGATATGAGTAGTGCACACCTTTCTGGGGACGATGGTGAAGATCATGGATGACCACTTGAACCACCGGGCACGCGCCCTGTTGCGCGCGATCGCCGCGGGACGGGCCGAGGTGACCCGGAGCAGCGAGCCGGACCTGAAGGTCGACGGCCTGCTGTTCAGCGACCAGTGCGCGGCGCGGGAGCTCGCGCACGCCGGGTTGCTCCGTCCGGCGCAACGGGACGCCTCCGGGCCGTGGGTCCGGGCCGAGCTGACGGCCGCGGGCCGTGCGGTGCTCGCCTGACCGAGCCGGTCACCCGGTGTTCGTTCGATCGAGCCTGTCGGCCGGTGTTCGCCTGACCGAGCCTTTCGGTCGCTGCCCGGTGCGACGGCCCGGTGGGACCCGAACGGGCGCGCCTGTCCGCGTCCACCCACTCTTGACGCTGCGTGCACGGAGCGGTTGACTGCGTGTCCGTAACCGGTTTCGGTACCGGTTCCGGGACCCGTCACCGCTGCCGGAGGAGTGCCCTGTGCGCGTCACGATCGCCGAAGTCGCCCAACGCGCCCAGGTGAGCAAGGCGACCGTGTCCCGCGTCCTCAACGGCAAACCGGACGTCGACGCGGCCACCGCGGCACGCGTGCGCCAGGTGATCGCGGACGTCGGGTACGTGCCCAGCGCACGCGCGGTCGGGTTGGCGCGTGGTCGGGCGAGGACGGTCGGGATGCTCGTCCCGTCGTTGACCTGGCCGTGGACCGGCGAGGTGGTGCAGGGCGCGGTGGACGAGCTGGAGGCCGAGGGGTACGGGCTGCTGCTCTACACCGTCAACCGGGGCGCGGAGTCGTTGACGCAGTTCGCCAGCCACGTGTCGGCGAAGGCGTTCGACGGGCTGCTGGTGATAGAGCCGCCGGACACGTTGAGCTACATCGAGACGCTGCACGACCAGGGGCTCCCCGTGGTCATGATCGACGACCGGGGCAGCCGGCCCGGGTTCCCGTCGGTGGGCACGACGAACCGGGAAGGCGCGCAGGCGGCGGCGCAGCACCTGGTGGCCGCCGGGCGCACGGGGTTCGCCGTGGTGACGGGGCCGGCGAATTTCGGGTGCGTGCGCGAGCGGTTGGACGGGTTCCTCGACGCGCTCGGCGACGCGGGCGTGCACGTCGACCCGAGGCTCGTGGTGGAGGGCGACTTCGGCACCGACCGCGGCGCCGTGGCGACCGAGAAGCTGATGGCCACCGGGCTGCGCTTCGACGCCGTGTTCGCGCAGAACGACCTGTCCGCGCTCGGCGTGATCAGGGCGCTCAACGCCGCCGGCCGGAAGGTGCCCGACGACGTCGCCGTGGTCGGCTTCGACGACATACCGATCGCCGCGCACGCCGAGCTGACGACCGTGCGCCAGCCGATGCGGGAGATGGGCGAGGCCGCGGCACGGCTGCTGCTGGCCCGGCTCGAAGGCGCGCCGCCGACGCGGGAACCGGTGGTGCTGCCCACGACCTTCGTCGCCCGCCGTTCGGGCTGATCGCTCACCCGTTATCAGGAACGCCGACGCCGTGCCTTAGCCCGGATGTCGGTGCCGAGCGCTCCTCATTGGTCCGTCTGGACGGGTGCACGCTCATGCGGCGGTTGGTTGACTCGATGCCGTGTACCAGGCTCGTCACCGATCGTGACGGGCCGTGCATCGTCGCAGAACCCTGGGGGAAGAGTTCATGGCACCGCACTCGGAGTTATCTCGTCCTGTCCCGCTCATCCCGGCCCAACCCGATCACCGCGTGCACGTGCGCATCGACGGTGACGTGCCGGTGCGCGGCGAGGGGCCGGAGCTGTCGGAGACCACCCACCTGGCGGCCGTGACCGTCGACTTCACCACCTGCGCCGACGGGCCCGACCGGCGCAGGCAGGTCTGCGCGGACGTGCTGGACCGCTGCACGGGCCACCTGGTCACGCCGGGCTGCGTCACGGCGCTGGTCTCCGGCACGTCGACCGGCACGGTCCGCGACGAGCAGGACCGGTTGGTGCGCCGGTTGGAGAAGCTGGTCGCGAACCTGCCGATCGGCGTGTCCCGGGTCGGCCGGGGCACCGAGCGCGACGACCTGGTGGCGGAGGCGCGCCGTGCGGCGACGTACGCGAGCCTGGCCCTGGCCGCCAGCCCGACCAGTGTGGACGCGCACCCGTTGGAGGAGGCCATGCTCGCCAACGGCGAGCTGACCTCGACCATGACGGCGCTGCTCGACCCGTTGGCGGACCACCAGGAGTTCATCCACACGCTGTACCTGTACCTGGCGTTCGACCGGGACCGGCAGCGGGTGGCCCGGCACCTGACCGTGCACCCGCGCACGGTGGACTACCGGCTGCGCCGCATCGCCGCGCTGACCGGCCTGCACCCGCAGACGGTCTCCGGCGCCGGGAAGCTGCTCGCCGCGCTGATCAGCCGGACGCACCGCCGCCTGACGCCCCAGCGCTGAGGGGCCGAAACCCCTGATTTGTCCTCGATGACAATTGTGCCAAGTGACAAACCTCGTCGCTGGAATCACGCCAGGTGCCTTGATACGGTTGCCCCGCTAGCCGGCGCGAATCACGGATGATGTTCGGTGCAGCACACTGGGGGCTCGGTGGGTAGTACTGCTCGTATTCGACTGTCGCCTTACCAACGAGACATCTGGGTGGCCGGAGCTCAATTTCCGGAGTTGGACCAGTACACCGTCTTCATTTATGACCGGTACGCCGGTGACGTGGACGAGGACCGGCTGGTCCAGGCCATGGCCGAGGCCGCGGGGCGGACGGATGCATTTCGGCTTCGTTTTTCCGAAGAAGACGGCGTGCCGTACCAGTGGCTCGCCGACGATGCGGAATTCACGGTCCGCCGGGTGCGGTTGAATCGGGAATCCGAAGTCGACCGGTGGCTGAGTGATGAATTTTCAACCACTTACGACCTGACCGGTGACCGGCTGGTCGATCTCGTCCTGCTGAACGCGGGCGGGAGGGTGTACGCATATGTCCGGACGCACCACGTCATCTGTGACGCGTGGGGCTTGCAACTGTTCTTGGCACGGGTGCGCGCGGCGTACCTGGGCACCGCGGCCGAAGCCCCGTCGTTCACCGAGCTGACCGCCGCGGACACCTACGAGGGCTCCGCGCGGCACGAGGAGGACCGGGCGTTCTTCGAGCAGGCGCTGGCGGGCGTCGAGCCGGTCCTGTTCACGCGCCGCAGCCCGCGTGGCCGCAGGCGGACCCAGCGGTACTCGTTCCCGTTGGAGCGGAGGCTGGTCAACGCCATCCGCGACCGCGGCGAGTCGCCGTTCGTGGTGTTCTCCGCCGCCGTCGCGCTGTACCTGGCGAAGGTGCACCAGGTCGACGAGGTGGTGCTCGGCGTGCCCGTGCTCAACCGCTCGGGCGCGCCGGCCAAGCAGACGGTCGGCCAGTTCGCGAACACGCTGCCGATGCGGGTCGACACCCGCGCCGAGCTGACCGTGGACGAGGTGCTGTCCCGCGTGCGGCACGACACCAGGGCGTTGCTGAAGCACCAACGGCTGCCGCTGGGCGACCTGGGCCGCGGGCCGCTGTTCGACACCACGGTGGCCTACCTGGGCAAGCCGCCGGCGACGCCGATGCCGGGTGTCACCTACGAGACGGTGGCGCGGACGCACGCGCACGACCAGGACGCCCTGGCGATCTGGGTGTCGGAGTTCGACCGCGCCGAGGACCCTCGGGTCGACCTGGAGTGCGCGACCGACGTGTTCGACGCGGACTTCCCGATCGAGGCCGCGGCACGGCACATCCAGGCGTACTTCCGGGCGCTGGCCACCTCGACCGGGCAGCCGGTCGGCGAGCTGGACCCGTTGTCGGAGCAGGAGCGGCACGACCTGGTCCACGCCCACAACGCCACCGACGCGCCGTTCCCGGACGACGTGACCCTGCCCGAGCTGTTCGCCCGCCAGGCGGACGGGACGCCGGACCGCGTCGCGCTGGTCGAGCCGGACGGCGCCGTCGTCACCTACGCCGAGCTGGCCGCACGCGTGAACGCGGTCGCCGCGGCGCTGCGGGCGGAGGGCGTGACCCGGGACGACCCGGTGGCCGTGCTGGTCGAACGCGGACCGCACCTGCTGCCGGCCGTGCTGGGCGTGCAGCTCGCGGGCGGCGCGTACGTGCCGGTCGACCCGACGTACCCGGCCGAGCGGGTCCGCCTGCTGGTGGAGGACAGCGGCGCGAAGGTCGCCCTCGTCGGCGACGTGGAGGTGGACGTCGCCGCGCTCGGCACGGTGCTGCGCGTGGCCGACGTGCCGGCAGCCGAGCCGGTCGCGCCACTGGTCGCGCCGCGGGACCTGGCCTACGTCATCTACACGTCCGGCTCCACCGGCCGTCCCAAGGGCGTGATGGTCGAGCACCGGTCGGTGGTGAACCGGCTGTGGTGGATGCAGCGCCGGTACCCCATCGGCGAGCACGACGTGCTGCTGCAGAAGACACCGGTGTCGTTCGACGTGTCCGTGTGGGAGCTGTTCTGGTGGGGCTTCACCGGCGCCCGCCTGTCGCTGCTGCCGCCCGGCGCGGAGAAGGACCCGCGGGAGGTGCTCCGCGCGGTCGAGCGCGACGGCGTCACGGTGATCCACTTCGTGCCGTCGATGCTCGCGCCGCTGCTGGACCTGCTGGAGGACGACCCGGGCGCCCGGCGTGCCGCGTCGTCGTTGCGGCTGGTGTTCTGCAGCGGCGAGGCGTTGCCGCCCGCGCAGGTCGCCCGCTTCAACCGGCTGTTCGGCGACGGCACGCGCCTGGTCAACCTCTACGGGCCGACCGAGGCCACGGTCGACGTCTCGGCGTACGACTGCCCGCCCGGCACGCCGACCCGCGTCCCGATCGGCTCGCCCATCGACAACATCAAGCTGCACGTGCTGGACCGCGCGGGCAGGCCGCAGCCCGCGGGCGCGCCCGGCGAGCTGCACATCGGCGGCGTCGGCGTGGCGCGCGGCTACCTGAACCAGCCCGCGCTCACCGCCGAGCGCTTCGTGCACGACCACCTCACCGGCGAGGGCACGCTCTACCGAACCGGCGACCGGGCGCGGCGGCTGGCCGACGGCACGCTGGAGTACCTGGGCCGGGTGGACGACCAGGTGAAGATCCGCGGCAACCGGGTCGAGCCGGGCGAGGTGCGCGACCACGTGGCCGCGCTGCCGGGCGTGCGCGAGGCCGCGGTGGTCGACCGGCGCTCCGACGCGCTCGGCACCCACCTGGTCGCCTACTACGTGGCCGACGCCGAGCTGGACCCCGCCGAGCTGCGGGCGCGGATGGCGCAGGCGGTGCCGGAGCACCTGATCCCCGCGTTCTTCGTGCGGATCGACGCGATCCCGTTGTCGCCCAACGGGAAGCTGGACCGCAAGCGGCTGCCGGAGGCGGTGACCGCGCCGCGCGACGGCCGGCCGCGCACGCCGGTCGAGGCGGAGCTGGCTGCGGTGTGGGCCGACGTGCTCGGCGTGCCCGAGGTCGGCATCCACGACAACTACTTCGCGCTGGGCGGCGACTCGATCGTCATGCTGCGGCTGCGGGCCCGCGCCGGACGCCGCGGCCTGCGGTTCGAACCGGCCGACCTGCTGCGCCACCCGACCGTCGCCGAACTGGCCGGGCGGCTGTCGGCCACCGTCGCGCCCGAGTCGCGGCTCGCGCCGTTCGAGCTGGTGTCCGAAGTGGACCGACCGAGGCTGTCCGGCCTCGCGGACGCGTTCCCGGTCAACCGGCTCAGCCTCGGCCTGCTGTTCCACTCCAGCAGGCACCCGGACTCCTCGGTCTACCACGACGTGTTCCGCTACCGGTTCGCCGTGGCGTGGGACGAGCAGGCGTTCCGGCGGGCGTTCGACGCCGTCCTCGCCCGGCACCCCGCGCTGCGGTCGTCGTTCGACCTGGCGGGTTCCTCCGAACCGCTGCAACTGGTGCACGAGCACGTGACCGGCGGGCTGGAGGTGGTCGACCTGCGCGGGCGCGCCGACGCGGAGGCGGTGATCGGGCAGCACGTCGAGCAGCGCCGGTTCCACCGCTACGAGCTCGACCGGGCGCCGCTGCACCTGTTCGCCGCGTTCGTCAGGGACGACGCGCTGGACCTCGTGCTCAGCTTCCACCACGCGATCCTCGACGGCTGGAGCGTCGCCAACGTCATCGTGGAGCTGATGACGCTCTACCGCGGCGAGCCCGCGCCGCCCGCCGCGCCGTCACCGGCCTGGCAGGCACGGGAGGAGCGGCGCGCGCTGGCGTCGGCGGAGACCGCGCGGTACTGGGCGGACCTGCTCGACGGCGCGGCGATGACCTCGCTGGACGGGTTCCGCGCGCACGAGCCCGTCGAGGAGCCGCGGTTCGCGTCGCACCGCGTCGACCTGCCCGCGGACCTGCTCGACCAGGTCCGGGCGACGGCGGCCGAGCACTCGTTGCCGGTGAAGTCGCTGGTCCTGGCCGCGCACTGCCTCACCCTGCACCTGTTCTCCCGCGCCGACACCGTGGTCACGGGCGTCGTCGCGCACGGCAGGCCCGACCTGCCCGAGGCCGACCGGATGGTGGGCCTGTTCCTCAACACCGTCCCGGTCCGCGCGGACGTCGCCGGCCGCACCCGGCTGGACGTGGCCCGCGAGCTGTTCCGCCAGGAACGCGACGGGCACGGGCACCGGCGCTATCCGCTCAGCGCGATCCAGCAGGCGCACGGCGGCGTGCTCCAGACCGCGTTCAACTACGTGGACCTGCACGTGCTGGCGCCGCTGCGGGAGCTGACCGACCTGCGGGTGTGGGAGGAGACGAACTTCGCGCTGTTCGTCAACGTCATCGCCGACCCGGTGGGCGACGGCACGTTCCTGCGCGTCGACACGGACGGCCGCACGGTCACCCGGGACCAGGCGGCGCTGATCGCCGAGACCTACGTGGGCGTGCTGCGCGAGCTGGTGGCCGACCCGCACGGCTCGGGCTTCGCGTTCCTCGCGCCGCGCCAGGACGTCGTGCCGCACCCCGAGCCGCTGGTCGACGTGGTGACCCGGTTCGCGCGTCAGGCCGAGGCCACGCCGGACGCGCTCGCGGTCACGTTCGGCGACGAGGTCGCGTGGACGTACCGGGAGCTGGAGCGGGTGTCCCGGTCGGTCGCGACCAGGCTGCTCGGCGGCGGCGCGGAACCCGGCGCGACCATCGGCGTGGCGCTCAACCGGTCGCCGGAGATGATCGCGGTGGTCTGGGGCGTGCTGCGGGCCGGGCTGGTCTGCGTGCCGCTGGACGTGAGCTACCCGGCGCACCGGCTCGCGCTGATCCTGGACACGGCCCGGCCGCACCGGGTGATCGCGCACCCCGAGCACGCGCACGTGGCGCAGGACGACGGGATCGTCATCCCGGTCGCCGACGTCATCGCCGACAGCAGTGCCGGCGACGATCCGGGGAACCACGTCGAGCTGCCCACACCGGACCTGGACGACCTGGCGCTGCTGCTGTTCACCTCCGGCTCGACCGGCCGGCCCAAGGGCGTCGAGCTGACCCACCGGATGTGGGCCGGGTACACCCAGTGGCAGCTGCGCGTGCCCAGCGGCGAACCGGGCCTGCGCACGCTCCAGTTCGCGCCGCTGAGCTTCGACATGTCGTTCCAGGAGATCTTCTCGACCCACTGCGGTGGCGGTGAGCTGCGGCTGGTGGACGACGGGACGCGGCTCGACCCGATCGCGCTGCTGCGGTTGCTGGACCGGCACCAAGTGCAGCGGGTGCTGCTGCCCGCGGTGGCGTTCCAGCGGCTCGCGGAGGCGTCCAACGCGATGGACGTGCGGCCGGGCGCGTTGCGCGTGGTCGTGTCGTCCGGCGAGCAGATGCGGATCACCGAGGAGGTCCGCGCGTTCGCCGCGCCGCTGCCCGGTCTGATGCTGGAGAACCAGTACGGGCCGACGGAAACCCACCAGGTCACCTACCACACGCTCACCGGCGACCCGGCCCGCTTCCCCGACCTGCCGCCGATCGGCCGGCCGCTGGACGGCGTCGAGGTGCAGGTGCTCGACGCGGACCTGGAGCCGGTGCCGGTCGGCGTGACCGGCGAGCTCTTCCTCGGCGGCGACTGCCTGGCCCGCGGCTACCACCGCGCGCCCGACCTCACCCGGGAACGGTTCCTGCCGCACCCGTGGCGCGCGGGCGCGAGGCTCTACCGCACCGGCGACCTCGCCCGGCTCCTGCCGGACGGCAGCGTGATCTGGCTCGGCCGGGCCGACACCCAGGTGAAGGTCCGCGGCTTCCGCATCGAGCCGGCCGAGGTGGAGCTGGCGATCATGCGGCAGGCCGAGCGGCACACCGGCCTGCGCGGTGTGGCGGTGGTGGCCCGCAGGCGGCCGGACGGCGACGCGTTCCTGGCCGCGTTCCTCACCGGCGAGGCCGACGGCGTGGACCTGGCGGACCTGGCCGGGTCGTTGCGCGCCGAACTGCCCGAGTACATGGTGCCGTCGCACTTCGGGTGGCTGGACACCTTCCCGTTGACGCCGAGCGGCAAGCGCGACGACGCGGCGCTGCGCGAGATCCCGTTGGCGCGCAACGACTCCGCCGAACGGGTAGCTCCGCGCGACGAGTACGAGCGCAACCTCGCCGAGGTCTTCACCGAGCTGCTGGACGTGTCGGAGATCGGTGTCGACGACGACTTCTTCGCCAACGGCGGCACGTCGTTGACCGCGATGCGGCTCGTCGTCACGATCGAGAAGCGCTACGGCGTCGGCGTTCCGCTGGCCGCGCTGATCGAGACGCCGACCGTGGCGGGGCTGGCGGAGCGGCTGCGGGTGAAGTCGGCGGTGGCGGAGTTCGACCCGCTGGTGCCGATCCGCCGTGACGGCGACCGGCCGCCGCTGTTCCTCGTGCACCCGTTGGGCGGGCACGTGCTGTGCTACCTGCCCGTCGTCCGCCACCTGCCGCCGGACCAGCCGGTCTACGCGTTGCAGGCCGCGGGCAGCGACCAGGGCAGCACGCCCGCCCGGTCCATCGAGGAGATGGCCGCGTCCTACCTCGCCGCGATCCGGCGCGTGCAACCGGAAGGGCCGTACGTGCTCGGCGGGTGGTCGTTCGGCGGGTTCGTCGCCTACGAGATCGCGCGCGTGCTGCGGGCCGAGGACCCCGGCGCGGTGGCGGAACTGGTGCTGCTCGACTCGATCACCATGCGCCGCGACCACGACGTGACGGTCGGCGACGACGCGCTGATGGAGTTCTTCTACTGGGAACTGGTGTGGTTCGAGCGCAGCCTGGACGCGGTCGAGCCGCTGCCGGCCGAGTTCTCCGAGGACGAGAAGCTGGACCGCGTCCTGGACCGCGCGATGAGCGCCGGCGTGCTGCCCTGGGGCACGTCGCGCGCCACCGTGAAGCGGCTGTACGAGCTGTTCCGCGCCAACTGGCGGGCGTTGATCGACTACCGGCCGCCGGTGACCGACCTGGACGTGACGCTGCTGCGCGCGGACGGGCCGCTGCCCGACTCGCTCAAGCCGATGCACCTGGCGGCGGGCACGCTGCACGACGACCCGACCAACGGCTGGGCGCACTGGACCACCGGCCGGCTCGACGTCGTGGACGTGTCCGGCGACCACCTGGTGCTGATGGAGGAGCCGCACGTCGCGGGCGTCGCCGACGCCATCACCACGCTGCTGAGCCCGAACCGGGCCGAGGGGACCGCACCGTGAGCAAGCACAAGAAGATCGTGATCGTCGGCGCGGGCATGGGCGGTCTCACGGCCGCCGCCGCGCTCGGCCGGGCCGGGTTCGAGGTCGAGGTGTACGAGCGGGCCAGGGAGCTGCGCCCGGTCGGCTCGGCGCTGTCGCTGATGAGCAACGCGCTCACCGCGCTGGCCGCGGTCGGCGTCACGCCCGAGTTCACCGGCCGGTCGCTGGTGTTCGAGTCGCTGCGCTTCCTGACCAAGCGGGGCCGTCCGATCAGGGCGATCCAGTTCGGCGACCTGGCCCGCCGGATCGGGCAGCCGAACCTGGCCATCCACCGGGCGAGCCTCCAGCAGGCGCTGCTGGAGCAGGCCTCGGACGCCAAGATCGAGCTGGGCGCCACGGCCACCGGCTACACCCGCGACGGGGACGGCGTGGTGGTCTCGTTCGACGACGGCCGCGAGGTGCGCGCGGACGTGCTGATCGGCGCGGACGGCTTCAACTCCGCCATCCGCCGCACGATCGCCGGCCCCGAGCAGCCGTTGGACTACAACTACGTGGTGTGGCGCGCGACGCCCAAGTTCAGCCACCCCAAGGTCACGCACGCCTACGCCGCCCACTACTGGGGTCGCGGCCAGCGGTTCGGCCTGGTCGACATCGGCGGCGGCGACGTCTACTGGTGGGGCACCAAGAACATGCCCGCCGAGCAGGCGGCGGACTGGCGCGGTGGCAAGGCGGGCGTGCAGCAGCTCTACGCCGGGTGGGCTGACGAGGTGCGGCAGGTCATCGCCGCCACCCCCGAAGAGGGCATCACCAGCCTGCCCGCGCAGGACCGGCCGTTCCTGGAGAAGTGGGGCGACGGGCCGGTGACCCTGCTCGGCGACGCGGCCCACCCGATGCTCACCAGCCTCGGCCAGGGCGCGGCCATCGCCATCGAGGACGGCGCGGTGCTCGCGCACTGCCTCAAGACCATCGACGACCCGCAGACCGCGTTGCGCGCCTACGAGGACCGGCGGCGCGAGCGCGCGCGGGGCATGGTGCTGGCCTCCCGCGGGCTCAGCCGCACCGAGCAGCTGCAGAACCCGTTCCAGACGTTCGCCCGCGGCCTGTACTTCCGGTTCGTGTCGGAGAAGACGCTCGACCGGCAGAACGAGCAGGCCCTGATCTTCCCGGGAGTCGAGTGATGGCCACGCCGATCCGCCCGCTGTCACCGGTGGAGCGCTGGTACTGGATGTGCGACCAGCTCTCCACCCTCAACGTCATCTCCCGCACCAGGGTCCGCGGCGAGCTGTCGGCCGACGTGCTGCGCCGCGGCCTGGACGCCGTGCAGGCCCGGCACCCGTTCCTGCGCCTCGCGATCACCGACGACTACGGTCTCGACCCACGGTGGGTGCCCACGGACCGCCCGATCCCGCTGCGGCACGTCCGGCGCGAGCACGACGACCAGTGGGTCCGCGAGGTCAACGAGCGCGAGCTGGTCGACCGCGTCGACCCGGCCACCGGCCCGCTCGCCCGCGCCGTGGTGATCAGCGGCGACGACGACGTGCACGACCTGCTGGTCGTCGTGCCGCACATCATCGCCGACGGCACCACCGTGATCACGTTGGCGCAGCAGTGGTTGGAGCTGGCCGCCGGCGACGGGCCGGTGGAGTCGTCGCGCGAGCTGCCGCCGCCCGACGCGCTGCGGCCCGCCCGGCACACCGGCGAGGAGGGCGCGGCGCGGCTGGCCGAGCAGACCGCCCGGGACGAGGAGCTGATGGCCCGCACCCGGCCCGGCCGGGTCGAGCCGACCACGCGCGTGCCGCTGGAGGGCCGCCGGTCCCGGCTGGTGCACCGGGAGCTGACCGGCGAGCAGTTGGAGGCCGTGGCCCGCGCGGCACGCGAGCACGACACCACCGTGCACGGCGCCGTCACCGCGGCGCTGGTGCGAGCCGCCGCCGCGGACGCGGGCGACGTGCACGACCACTTCGCGGTCGGCTCGCCGATCGACTTCCGCGGCGAGCTGGAACCGCCCGTGCGGCCCGACGAGGTCGGCACCTACGTGGCCACCGTCCCGTCCGTGGTCGACCCGGCGCTGCCGTTCTGGGACCTGGCCCGCGCGATCACCCGGGACCTGGCCGAGCGCAAGGGCAAGGGCGACCACTTCAACCTGGTCACGATGGTGGTCGGCGCGTGCCCGCCCTCGGTGGCCGAAGCCCGGCCGTTCATGGAGTTCATGGAGGCCGAGGGCCCGATCAACCTGTGCTCGTCCAACATCGGCCGGTACGCGTTCCCCGACCGGATCGGCCCGTGGCGCGTGTCGGACGCCCAGTTCCTCACCGGCATCTCGGTCAACGGCTACTTCGTGGCCACGATCAACTCCAGCCACGGCCGCCTGTTCTGGAACTTCACCCACATCGCCGACGCCGTGCCGGACGAGCGCGCGCGGCGACTGGCGGACGACTCGCTGGACGCCTTGCTGTCGGAGATCACCCAGAGTTCGCCCGCGGGCGCGTGAGGAGTAGATGGTGTTCACCGCCAAGACACTGCCGCCGGGCGGCAGGACCGTGCTGATCACGGGTGCGTCGACCGGCCTCGGCCGGGAAGCCGCGCTGCACCTGGCCGACAAGGGCTTCCGGGTCCTGGGCGCGGTGCGCAAGACCGAGGACGGCGACCGGCTCGCGGCCGACTGCCCGTCCGGCCGCGTCGAGCACGTGGTGCTCGACGTGACCGACGAGGCGTCCATCGCCGCCGCGGCGGGCGAGGTGGCCGGGAAGGTCGGCGAAGACGGCCTGTGGGGTCTGGTGAACAACGCCGGCATCTGCATCTCCGCGCCGCTGGAGGTCGTGCCCACCGACGTGCTGCGCAGGCAGCTCGAGGTCAACGTGGTCGGCCAGCTCGCGGTCACTCAGGCGTTCCTGCCGCTGCTGCGCGCCTCGCGCGGCCGGCTGGTCAACGTGACCTCCGGGCTCGGCACGGTCGCGATCCCGTACCTGGGGCCGTACTCGGCCGCGCAGTTCGCCAAGGAGGGCATGAGCGACGCCTTGCGCCGCGAGCTGGCGCCGATGGGCGTGTCGGTGTCCGTGGTGTGCCCCGGCTCGATCTGGACCCCGATCTGGGCCAAGATCGCCCAGGACGGCCAGGACGCGCTGGCCGCCGCGCCGACCGCCGTCGCCGACCTGTACCGCGCGACGTTCCTGCGGTTCCTGCACTTCAACGAGCAGACCGCGAAGGACAGCAAGACGCAGCCGGTCGAGGTGGCGACCGCCATCCTGGCCGCGCTCACCTCGGTGAAGCCCAAGACGCGCTACCGCGTCGGCGCCGACGTCCGGCGCGGCACCTTCCTGGCGCGGGTGCTGCCCGACAGCGCCATCGACTCGATGTTCAGCAAGATCGTCACCCCGCTGCCGACCGACCAGGAGGAGGCGCACCGTGTCGGGTCCTGAACTCCGCCTCGGCGAAGAGCTGATCTCGCCGCTGCACCCGCTCTACGACGGCCTCCAGGTCGACGGCGCGCCCCGGCCCGCCCACGTCGCGCCCGACCACCCGGTGTGGGTGGTCACCCGGTACGCCGACGCGAAGAAGGTGCTGTCGCACCCCGGCGTGCGGCGTGACGCCAAGCAGGCGGCCGAGCTGTACGCGCGGCGCACGGGCGAGCGGCGGGAGGCCATCGGCGCTTCCCTCACCGCACACATGCTCAACGCCGACCCGCCCGACCACACCCGGCTGCGCGCCCTGGTCGGCCGCGCGTTCACCAGCCGTCGGGTCGAGCTGCTGCGCCCGCACATCGAGCAGCTGACCGACGAGCTGCTCGACGCGATGGCCGCGCGCGAGCAGGCCGACCTGATGGGCGACTTCGCCGTGCCGCTGACCATCGGCGTGATCTGCGAGCTGCTGGGCGTGCCGCCCGCCGAACGCGACCACGTGCGCGCGGCGTGGGAGCGGCAGGCCGAGCTGCTGTCGCCGGAGGCCGCCGAGGAGCTGGCCGAGGAGCAGGCGGTCTACCTGCGCGGCCTGCTGGAGGCCAAGCGCCGCGAGCCCGCCGACGACGTCTACAGCGCGTTGGTGCAGGCCGCCGATGAAGACGGCGGGTTGTCGGCCGACGAGTTGATCGCGATGGCGCACCTGCTGCTCATGGCCGGGTTCGAGACGACCATGAACATGATCGGCAACGCGGTCGTCACGCTGCTCGTCCACCCCGAGCAGGCCGCGTCCCTGCGCGCGAACCCCGACCTGCTGCCCAACGCGCTGGAGGAGCTGGTCCGCTACGACAGCGCCGTCCGCGCGTCGATGCTGCGGTTCACCGTCGAGGACGTCGACCTCGGCGACGTCACCATCCCGGCGGGGGAGTACGTGCTGGTCTCGAACCTCACCGCCAACCACGACCCCGAGCGGTTCGCCGACCCGGACCGGCTCGACCTGACCCGCAAGGCCGACGGGCACCTCGGCTACGGCCACGGCGTGCACTACTGCGTCGGCGCGCCGCTGGCCAGGCTGGAGGCCAGGGTGGCGATCGGCGAGCTGCTCGCCCGCTTCCCCGACCTGCGCCTGGCCGTGCCGCACGCCGAGCTGGTCTGGCTGCCGATCACGTTCCTGCGCGCGCTGATCAGCGTGCCCGTCATCCCCCAGCCCGTGCTCACCGGAAGGACGTCCGCATGAACGCCCAGGAGATCCTGACCCGCAGCCTGGAGTTGCTGGAGAACGGCGACGCCCGCGGTTGGTGCGACCTGTTCCACCCCGATGGCGTGCTGGAGTTCCCCTACGCGCCGCCCGGCTGGCCCAACCGCTTCGAGGGCCGCGAGGCCATCTGGCAGCACATGCAGAAGTTCCCCGAGCACCTGACGGTGAAGTTCACCGAGGTCTCGTTCTACCCGACGGCGGACGAGAACCTGGCCATCGGCGAGTTCCACGGCGACGGCACGGCCATCCAGTCCGGCGGCACGCTCTCCCAGGACTACATCTCGGTCCTGCGCACCGACGGCGAGCACATCACGCTGTACCGGGACTTCTGGAACCCGGTGAAGCACATGGAAGCGCTCGGTGGCGCCGAGGCCGCCGCCGCGATCGTGCAGGGCTGAGCCGTGGCACGGGCCGCGGTGCTCGCCGGGCTCGGCACCCACGTGCCGCCCGACGTGCTGACCAACGACATGCTCGCCGAGGTGCTCGACACCTCCGACACCTGGATCCGCAGCCGCACCGGCATCCGGCAGCGGCACATCGCGGACGAGCGCACCACCACCGGCGACCTCGCGGTGGTGGCCGGTGAACGCGCGCTGGCCTCCGCCGGCGTGACGCGGGTCGACGTGGTGGTGCTCGCCACGACCACCCCCGACCGGCAGTGCCCGGCCACCGCGCCCACCGTGGCGTCGCGCCTGGGCATGTCCGGCACGCCCGCGTTCGACGTGTCGGCCGCCTGCACCGGGTTCGTCTACGGCCTGGCCACGGCGTCGTCGATGATCAACGCCGGGTTGTTCGACAGCGCGCTGTTCATCGGCGCGGACACGTTCAGCGAGACCCTGGACCCGGGCGACCGGGCCACCAGGGCGCTCATCGGCGACGGCGCGGGCGCGGTCGTGCTGCGCGCGGGCGAGTCGGACGAGGACGGCGCGCTGCTCGCGTTCGACCTCGGCAGCGACGGCGAGCACGTGGGCCTGCTCGAAGTGCCCGCCGTCGGCCGGGTCGAACGGGCGGAGGGCCGGGCGCGCGGCTACTTCCACATGGAGGGCAAGCCGGTGTTCACCAAGGCGGTCACCGCGATGACCGACTCGGTGCGCCGGGTGCTGGACCGGGTCGGGTGGACGACCGCGGACGTGGACCGGCTGGTGCCGCACCAGGCCAACGCCCGCATCCTGGCCGCCGTCGCCGACCAGCTCGACCTGCCCGAGGACCGGGTGGTCAGCAACATCGCCGACGTCGGCAACACCGTCGCCGCGTCGATTCCGCTGGCGCTCGGGCACGGCATGCGCCACCAGGGCTTGAGATCCGGGCACAACGTCGTGCTCACCGGGTTCGGCGCGGGACTGACCTGGGGGTCGGTCGCGGTGCGCTGGCCCAAGATCAACGACATCGGCAGCTAGGGGGGACAGTCATGCGTTCTGCGGTCGAAGACCGGCTCGTCGTGCTGATCAGCGAGATCAGCGAGGTGCCCGCGGAGGACATCACGGCGGAGACACCGCTGGAGGACCTGGGTTTCGACTCGCTGGTCCTGGTGGAACTGGCGATGAAGCTGCGCAAGGAGTTCGGGGTCGTCGCCTCGGACGAGGAGCTGGACGAGGTGGAGACCGTGGGCGGGCTGCTCCGGTTCGCCACCAGGGCCCGGTCCGCGTAGGTCATGGACCTGCGTCAGGAAGTGCGCGCGTTCGCCCGGACGCACCTGCTCGACGGGCCGGCCGACCTGCCGTCCCGCACCGCGGCCTGGCACGCCGCCGGGCTGGCGAACTGGTGGCTGCCCGTCGAGCACGGCGGCCGCGGCCTGTCCCTGCGCGAAGGCGTCGACGTGGTCGACGAGCTGGCCTACGCCGACGCCGGGTTCGCCTTCTCGTCCCTGGTGGGCGTGATCGGCTCGACGCTGGTGTCCCTCTACGGAGACGACCGGCTCCGCGCCGACGTGCTCGGCGAACTGGGCCGGGAGGGCGGCTTCTTCGCCACCGCCGTCACCGAGCGGGACGCGGGCAGCGAGCTCGACCGGTTGCGGACCACGGCCGTGCCCAAGGGCGACACCGTGGTCGTCACCGGCGAGAAGCTGTTCTCCACCAACGCCGACAGCGCGCGCTACCTGCTCGTGGTGGCACGGCACGAGGCGGGCGCCGACGACCAGCCGCACGTGGCCGTCGTGGTGCCGCGCGACGTGGCCGGGGTGGCGGTGTCCGAACCGTGGCGCACCACCGGCCTGGCCGGCTCGCCGGTGCACCGGGTCACGCTGGCGGACTGCGAGGTGCCGGCGGGCAACGTGCTCGACGGGCACGGCCTGCGGCTGCTGGAAGTGGGGCTCAACGCCAGCCGCGTGCTCATCGCGGCCACCGCGGTGGGCATGGCCAGGCGCGTCCGCGACCTGTGCCTCGACTTCGCCGGCGGCAGGCGGCTGCGCGGCGGCGTGCTCGGCAAGCACCCGCTGTTCGCCGACAAGATGGCCCAGGTCGAGGTGGAGATCGAGACCATGCGCAGCGCGTGCCGCACCGCGGCGGACGACTTCGACGCCGTGCGGGCGGACCCCGACGCGGCACAGCGGTTCGCCCGGCGCGGCGCGCTCAAGTCCGCGCTGGTCGCCAAGGTGTTCTGCGGCCAGGCGGGCTGGCGGGTGGCGAGCACCGGGTCTGAGGTGTTCGGCGGCCTCGGCTACACCGACGAGGTCCCGATCGGCGGGCTGCTGCGCGACATGCGCCACGTGTCGCTGGTCGAAGGCGGCGAGGACGTGCTGCGCGACGTCGTGTACCGGCGGTTCACCGCGCCACGGGTCAGGCGCGCGTGATCGTTCCGCCCACACCGGAGGAGTCTGCGCTTCACATGTCGGACCTGTTCGAAGAACACATCGGCCAACACCAGGCGCTGGCGGTCGAGCACCAGCCGGAGTCCGCCTTCTACGCGCGCTCGTCGGGCTCGGCGACCATCATGACCCTGGCCAACTTCCCCGACGACGTCCTGCCGCTGCTGCAGATGGAGAGCCTGGCCACCGTCGAGGCCATGCCCTACCTGGGCTGCGACACGCTGGTCGAGCTCGGCTGCTACGACGGGCGCGCGTTGGAGGTGGCACGGCACCTCGGCGTGCGCTACCTGGGCGTCGACCTCGACGCGCGGGCGGTCGCCACGCTCGCCGCGCGGATCGAGCGCGAGGGCATGGCCGACCGGGCGCGCACGCTGGTCGACGACCTGTTCAACCACCACCGGTGGGACCGGGACGTGGTGGGCGAGCGGCCGCTGTACATGCTGCCGTTCAACCTGCTCGGCAACTTCCGCCACCCGCTGCGGCTGCTGCGGTCCCTGGCGGGCGCGTCCGGCGCGGCGGTCATCTCGGTGTTCGGCGAGGGGTTGGAGGCCACGAAGGTCCGGCACGCCTACTACACGCGGTGCGGCGTGCGAGGTCTGGAGTTCGAGCTGACCGGCGACGGCGGCGTGCTGTTCACCGGTGCCGACGGCTTCTACTCCAGGTCGTTCAGCGAGTCCCGGTTTCGGGCGCTGTTGCGGGAGTGCGGTTTGACCGTCGTGCGCGTGCGGGGCAACTCGCTCGGCTACGCGGCGACCGTGCTGCTCGGCGACGCGCCGTCCGAAGCGCGCCGGCGGTAGGTTCGCCACTAGCGAACTGCGGACCGCCGAGTTGATTGGGTTGCGACGATCAGGCTACGTTCCGTAGTCGATCGGCATTTTTCACGGCATGGAACATGGGGGAACGGTGGACCTCGCGGCAGCGATCCTGGCCCGCTCGAATACGCAAACTCCGATGGCGCACGACCCGCTGTACGAGCAGTTGCTGCGCTCGCGCATCGTGCTGCTCGGCTCCGAGGTGAACGACGAGGTCGCCAACCGGCTGACCATGCAGTTGCTGGTTCTCGCGGCCGAGGACGACGAGGCCGACATCCAGATGTACATCAACTCGCCGGGCGGTTCGGTCACGGCGGGCATGGCCATCTACGACACGATGAACCACATCAAGCCTGCCGTGTCCACGATCGGCCTCGGTTTCGTGGCGTCGATGGGGCAGTTCCTGCTGTCCTCGGGCGAGCGCGGCAAGCGCTTCGTGCTGCCGAGCACCCGGGTGCTGATGCACCAGCCGTCCGCGGGCATCGGCGGCACGGCGACCGACATCGAGATCCAGGCGACGATCTTCACGCAGATGAAGAAGCGGATGGCCCGGATCACCGCCGAGCAGACCGGCCAGACGGTCGAGACGATCGAGCGGGACGCGGACCGCGACAAGTGGTTCACCGCCGAGGAAGCCCTGGAGTACGGCTTCGTCGACCGGATCATCACCAACATCTGACCGATCGCGCCGGTCCGCCGCCGGCGTCGCCCCGCCGTCGAACCTCTTCGGGAGTCCGAACCGATGCCGTTGGCCGTCTACGTCCTCGGGTTGGGCATCTTCGCCCTGACCACCAGCGAGTACATGGTGTCGGGGCTGATGCCCGCGCTGTCCGCCGAGTTCGGCGTGTCGTTCGCGGACGTCGGGTTCCTGGTGACGGTCTACGCGGGTGCGATGGCCGTCGGCGGTCCGCTGCTGACCGTGGCGCTGCTGAAGATGTCGCGCAAGACCGCGCTGCTCGGCCTCGTCGCGGTCTTCGTGGTGGGCCAGGTGCTCGGCGCGGTCGCGCAGGGCTACGGGACGATGGTGGTGGCCCGCCTGGTCACCGCGGTCGCCGCGGCGGCGTTCTTCGGCGTGGCGCTGACCGCGTGCGCCGAACTGGTCGGCGGCGAGAAGTTCGCGCGGGCGTCGTCGCTGGTGCTCGGCGGGCTGATGTTCGGCACCGTGCTCGGCCTGCCGGCGGCGACGCTGATCGGCGAGCGGTTCGGCTGGCGGGTCAGCTTCCTGGTGGTGGCGGGCGTCGCCTTGGCGGTGGGCCTGCTGCTGGTCAAGGCACTGCCCGCGATGCCCGCGCCGCCGCCCATGCCGATGGCGGGCCAGCTCGCGATCTTCCGCAGCGGCAAGCTGTGGGCGATCTACGCGACGAGCCTGCTGCTGATCGGCGCCACGTTCGCGGGCTTCACCTACTTCGTGCCGATCCTGACGGAGCTGAGCGGGTTCTCCGCGGGGATCGTCCCGGTGCTGCTCGTGGTCTACGGCGTCGCGACGATCGTCGGCAACAACGTGGTGGGCAGGCTCGCCGACCGGTTCACCATCCAGGTGCTCGTGGTCGGCCTGGTCGTGGCCGTGGCGGCGATGGCCCTGTTCGCCCTGTTCGCCCAGTCGGCCGTGGTCGCGGTGCTCGCGCTGGTGGTGATCGGCCTGACCGGTGTGTCGATGAACCCGGCCCTGGTGACCCGCGGCGCGCGGGTGGGGCAGAACAACATGCTGGTCAACTCCGTGCACACGGCGTGCATCATGCTCGGCGTGATGGTCGGGTCGTGGATCGGCGGCCTGGGCATCGACTGGGGCATGGGCCTGCGCGGCCCGCTGTGGATCGGCGCGGCCCTCGGCGTGCTCGGCCTGCTGACCCTGGTGCCCGACGCGCTGGCGTTGCGCCGGCCGGCGCCGGTGACCGAACAAGCCTGAACCCTCCCGGAGGTGTTCCGCCCCCCGGCGCCGGGTACCACCAGCGCTGGGGAACGAGACCACGTTGGGAGCCGACATGCCTTGGGTCCGGAGACACCGCCGCCGCGTGCCGCACGGCTGGTTCCGCACCACGACGGTGCAGAGCCACTACCGCCGGTCGCCGGCCACCGTCCCGATCATCGTCGCGGTGATCCTGGCGATCGTGCTGCTGATCGTCGTCTTCTGAGTTGTCGCGCCGGCGTCGGCCATCTGCGGGCACCGCGGTGGAGGACTACCCTCGACCACTTCAGCAACCGATGCAGGGGAGTAGCCCGATGCTCGTACTGACCCCGGCCGCGGTAGCGGTCGTCAACACCCTCACCACCGCCCAGGGCTGGTCGGAGGACGCGGGCCTGCGCATTTCCGCCGCCGACGCCCCGGAGGAGGGCAGGCTGCAGGTCGAGCTCGCGCCCGAACCGGCCGCGCAGGACCAGGTGCTCGCGGACTCCGGCGCGCGGGTCTTCCTCGACCCCTCCGCCGCCTCCACCCTCGACGACAAGGTGCTCGACGCCGACATCGACGAGCAGGGCGCGGCCCACTTCGTGCTGGGCGCGCAGACCAACGACAACCACACCCCGTGACGTCCCGGCGGCGTTAGGACCGGGTGCCCGACGCGGCGTCAGGACCGGGTGCCCGACCAGGCCGCCCACAGCTCGGCGTACCGGCCACCGGTGGCCAGCAGCTCCTCGTGCGTGCCGCTCTCCACCACGCGGCCCGCGTCCATCACGACCACGCGGTCCGCTGTCACGGCCTGGGTGAGCCGGTGCGCCACCAGCAGGCCGGTACGCCCGTCCAACGCCCGCGCCGCCGCTTCCTCCAGCTCACGCGCGCCCGCGCTGCCCGCGTCCGCGGTCGCCTCGTCCAGGATCGCCACCGGCGGGTCCGCCAGCACGAGCCTGGCCAGCGCCAACTGCTGCGCCTGCGCCACGGTCAGCCGGTGGCCGCCCTCGCCGACCACGGTGTCGAGCCCGGACGGCAACGCCGACGCCCAGCCCAGCGCGCCGACCCGGTCCAGTGCCGCCGTGATCTGCTCGTCGGTGGCGTCGGGACGGGCCAGTCGCAGGTCGTCGGCCAGCGGACCGGCGAAGACGTGCACCTCCTGGGTGATCAGCGCGACCGACCGCACCGCCGAACCCAGGTCCACCCCGCCGAGGCTGATGGTCCCGGCGGTCGGCTCGTGCACGCCCGCGATCAGCTTCGCCAACGTGGTCTTGCCCGCGCCGGACGCGCCGACCAGCGCCACCCGTTCACCGGCGGCCAGCTCCAGGTCGACGTCCCGCAGCACCGGGTGACCGTCCACATAGGAGTAGGAGACGCCGGCCAGCTTGATCGTGGTGTCCGCGGGCCGCACCCGGCCCTCCAGCGCGGGCATCGGCTCGTCGGCCACGCCGACCAGCCGGGACAGCGACGCGGTGGCGGCCTGCGCGTCGTCGGCCAGCGCCAGGGCGGCGTTGATCGGGTTGAACAGGCTGTGGAAGTACAGCGCCGCGGCGGTCGCCGTGCCCACCGACGCCGATCCCGCGCCGACCAGCCAGAACCCGGTCACCAGCACGCCGGCGAGGCCGATGAACTCGGCCACGTTCAGCCGACCGTAGAACCGGGTCAGCAGCCGGATCCCGCGCAACGCCAGGTCCACCGCCGCCTGCGACCGCGACCGCACCCGCGCCACGTGCGACGAGGCCAGCCCGAACGTCCGCACGGTCGCCGCGCCGCCGATGGAGTCCAGCAACTGCTGCTGCTGAACGCCGACGGCCACGCGCTGCGCCGCGTACAGCTCCACCGCGCGCCCGCCGTACCAGCGCACGGTGTGCACGTGGATCGGCATCGCCAGCAGCACGGGGATCAGGAACCGCCAGTCCAGCACCGCGATGCCGACCACCGTCAACCCGATGGTCAACGCCGACCGCGCCATCACCGGCAGCGCGTTGCGCACCGCGTCGGCGATCACCTGCACGTCCCGCGTGACCCGGGAGGTGAGGTCGCCGGAACCTGCCTTCTCCACCCGTTCCAACGGCAGGTGCAGCGCCCGTTCCACGAACTTCTCACGGAGGTCGGCGAGCATCCCCTCGCCCAGCCGCGCCACCAACGACGTGCCGAACGCCGTCGACACGCCCTGCACGATCGCGACCAGCACCAACACCACGACGGGCCACGTGATGGCGGACGACCCCGCGCCCACCAGGTCGACGATCCGGCCCAGCACCGGCGCGGTGAGCAACCCGACCGCCGTGCCCGCCAGCAGCACCAGCAGCGCGCCCCACGCCAACGCGCGGCGCGGTCGCACCAGTTCGCCGACCGCGGCCCAGGTCCGCGCGCCGGACGCGGTCGCCAACAACTCGCGCATCAGCTCGACACCGCCAGTTCGGTAGTTGTGGTCGGGAGGTGGTCGGCGCTACGGGTCGTCGGGTCGATCCGCATCAGCTCAGCACCACCAGTCGGTAGTCCTCGTCCGCCACCAGGTCGGCGTGCGTGCCATCGGCGACCACCGCACCGGAAGCCAGGAACACCACGCGGTCCGCGGCGGCCAGCAGCGCCGGGCTCGTGGCCACCACGACGGTGGTCAGCCCGGCCCGGACCCGCTTGATCCCGGCGGCCAGCGACACCTCCGTCACCGCGTCCACCGCGGTGGTCGGGTCGTGCACCACCAGCACCGGGGGAGCGGCGGCCAGGGCACGGGCCAGCGCCACCCGCTGCCGCTGCCCGCCCGACAGCGAACGCCCGCGCGCCGAGATCACCGTGTCCAACCCGTCGGGCAACGCCCGCGCCACGTCGTCCACCCGCGCCGCGTCCATCGCCTCGTCCGCCCGGGGTCCACCGGCCGCGACGTTGTCCCGCACCGACCCCTCGAACAGGTCCGCGTCGTGCGCCGCGACCAGCACCGCCGACCGCAGCGCCGAACCCTCCACAGTGGACAGCGGCACGCCGTCCAGCGCCACCGTGCCGCTCGTGGGGTCCACCTCGCGCGCCAGCAAGGCCAGCAGCGACACCGCGTCCGCCGGATCACGCGCCACCACGCCGAGCAGCTCGCCGGGCGCCGCCGTCAACGACACGCCGCGCAACGACCCGGACACCACGTCGACCAGTTCCACCCGCCCGGCCACCGCAGGCGGCAGGGGCGACGAGCCGGGCGGCACGTCCGGCGGCGCGGCCAGCACCTCGGCCACCCGTGCGGCCGACGCCCGGCCCTGCGCCAGCAGCCCGTTGACCCACGAGAAGATCGACAGCGGCCACAGCAGGAACTGCGCCAGCCCGACCGCGGCCACCAGCTCGCCGACGGTGATCGTCCCGGACGCGGCCAGGTGGCCGCCGACCAGCGCCACGATCGCGAGGAACACGCCGGTCATGGCCAGCATCGAGCCGTCCAGCCAGGCCCGCGACCCGGCCGCGCGGATCGCCGCCTCCATGGACGACCGGCTGGTCACCCGGTACCGCCGCGCCGCCGTCGCCTCCGCGCCGATGCCCTTCAACGCCCGCAGCCCGGCGACCAGGTCGGCGGCCACCCCGGACGCCAGCGCGGCCCGGTCCTGCTCGGCGTCGCTGCGCCGTTCGAGTGGTTTGCCGAGCACGTGCGCCAAGCCGAGCAGGACCGGCGCGGCGACCAGCACCAGCAGCCCGAGCACCCAGGACACCCGCAGCAACGCCACCGCGCCCACGAGCACGCCGACCACCGCGGAGAACGCGATCGGCAGGGCCAGGTTCACCTGACCGACGCGCTGCGCGTCGCTGGTCGCGATGTTCGCCAGCTCGCCGGACAGCCTGCCGTGCGCCGCGCCGCCGTCCGCCGAGAGCACCCGCGTGGCCAGCCTCGACCGCACTTCGTGCGCGGCCTGGTGCGACGCCTTCTCGCCGCTGCGCAAGGAGAAGCGGAAGCTCAGCGACAGCGCCACGAACACCGCGGCCAGCACGCCGATCCAGAGCGCCAGCCGTCCGCTCGCGCCGGTGCGCACCGCCTCGTCGATCACCACGCCGATCAGCAGCGGCACGGCGGCCTCGCCGGTCTGGTGCGCCGCGCCGAGCGCCGAAGCGACGGTCACCGACCTCCACTGCCCGGTCACCGCGCCCTTGAGGACATCGGTCTTGAGGTCGGTTTTCACCCCGGTGCCCGCCTTCCGCTGAGTGCTAGGTGAGGCTACCCTAATCAGGAGAGAGGCCTGGATCACTCCCGCGGAGGATCAACTTAGGTTAGGGTAACCAAAGTTCGATCACGCCCTGTTTTCGCACCGATGGGACAGCCATGCCACAGCCACCAGTCTTCGACGTCCTCGGCGTCGGCTTCGGGCCGTCCAACCTGGCCCTCGCGATCGCCGTCACCGAGTACAACGCCAGCGCGCGCGCCGAAGACGTGGTGACCGCCCACTTCCTGGAACGCCAGCCGCGGTTCGGCTGGCACCGCGGGATGCTGATCGACGACGCCACCATGCAGGTCTCGTTCCTCAAGGACCTGGTGACGCTGCGGAACCCGCACAGCACCTTCACCTTCCTGAGCTACCTGCACAGCAAGGGCAGGCTGGTCGACTTCATCAACCACAAGAACCTGTTCCCGCTGCGGGTCGAGTTCCACGACTACTTCGAGTGGGCCGCGGGACGCGTCGACGACCTGGTGTCCTACGACCACGACGTGGTGGACGTGCGGCCGGTGACCGAGGACGGCGTGATCACGCACTTCGACGTCGTCTCGCGCACGTCCGCGGGCGAGGTGGAGGTGCGCCGCGCCCGCAACCTGGTCCTGGCCACCGGTCTGCGCCCGGCCCTGCCGGAGGGCGTCCGGCCGTCCGAGCGGGTCTGGCACAACCGGGACTTCCTGCACCGCGTCGAGTCGCTGACCGACCCGAGCCGGCTCGTCGTGGTCGGCGCCGGGCAGAGCGGCGCGGAGGTCACCGCGTTCCTGCACGAGCGGTTCCCGACCGCCGAGGTGTGCGCGGTGTTCGCCCGCTACGGCTACAGCCCCGCCGACGACAGCCCGTTCGCGAACCGGATCTTCGACCCGGCCGCCGTGGACGACTACTACGCCGCGCCCGAGCAGGTCAAGCGCAGGCTGATGGACTACCACGGCAACACCAACTACGCGGTGGTCGACAACGAGCTGATCGCCGAGCTGTACCGGCGGGTGTACCGCGAGAAGGTGTTGGGGGAGCAGCGGTTGCGGCTGCTCAACCTCTCCCGCGTGGCCGAGCTGGACGACCGCGGCGACGGCGTGACGGTGACCGTCGAGTCGCTGGGCACCGGCGCGCGCGAGGTGCTCGACGCCGACGCGATCGTCTACGCCACCGGCTACCGCGAGGCCGACCCCACCGGGCTGCTCGGCGACCTGGCCGGCCGCTGCGCCCGTGACGAGCACGGCAGGCTCGGCGTCGGCCGCGACTACCGCCTCGACACCGACGACGACCTGCTCGCAGGCCTCTACCTCCAGGGCGGCACCGAGCACACCCACGGCATCTCGTCGTCGTTGCTGTCCAACACCTCCGTGCGGGTGGGGGAGATCCTCCAGTCCGTGCTCGACCGCCGCACCCCGTCGGTGCCCTCGCCGCCCGAATACGCGATCAGCGTCTCACGGGTGAGCTGAAACGCCTCGCAGTTTGTTAGGTTACGCAAACCTAACCTGGTACAGCGGCGCGCCGCCGCGCCTCCGAAAGGGAAACCCTGTGATGTCCACGAAGTTCAAGCTGGTCGCGGCCGTCTCGGCCGCAGCGCTGGCGCTGGCCGCCTGCGGGGGCGGCGGCGACGCCGGCTCCGGCGGGACGAGCCAGGCCGGCAGTGCCCCGGCCGGCGCGTTCCCCGTCTCGGTCGAGCACAAGTACGGCACCACCGAGATCAAGGCCGAGCCGAAGAAGGTCGTCACGCTCGGCCTGTCCGACCAGGAGCCCGTGCTCGCCCTCGGCGTCAAGCCGGTCGGCGTCGTGGACTGGTTCAAGGAGCGGCCGTTCGGCAACTGGCCGTGGACGAAGGAACTCTGGGGCGACACCCAGCCGGAGATCGTCGGCGAGCGCGACGAGTACAACCTGGAGAAGGTCGCCGCGCTCAAGCCCGACCTGATCATCGCGGTCTACTCCGGCATGAAGCAGGAGCAGTACGACACGCTGTCCAAGATCGCGCCCGTGGTCGCGCAGCCCAAGGCGTTCCCGGACTACGCCGCGCCGTGGCAGGACCAGACCCTGCACATCGGCAAGGCCCTGGGCAAGGAGAAGGAAGCGCAGGCGCTGATCGACGGCGTGGCGAAGCGGTTCGCCGACGCCAAGGCCGCGCACCCCGAGTGGTCGGGCAAGAAGATGGTGGTGGCCGACAGCTTCAAGCCCGGCCAGTACTCCGCGTTCGCGCCGACCGACCCGAAGGCCATCTTCATGAAGGAGCTGGGCTTCACCCTCGTGGACGAGATCGGCAAGCTCGCCGGCCAGATGAACGTGGCCGAGTTCAGCGAGGAGCGGTTCGACCTGCTCGACGCCGACCGCCTGGTGTGGCTGATGTTCGACAAGGGCGCGTGGGACCGGGTCAAGTCCGTGCCCGCGTACCAGCGGCTCAAGGTCGTCAGCGAGAAGCGCGACCTGTTCCTCACCTACATGGACCCGCCGATCGGCGCGGCCATGTCGTTCAACACGGTGCTGAGCGTGCCCTACGGCATCGAGCAGGTCGTGCCGCTGCTGGAAGCGATCAAGAACTAGAGATCAAGAACTAATTGGGATCCACCGCGGGTGGGGGTGCCGTGCGCCCCCGCCCGCGAGGTCGCGTCGGTCGTTCGTGACTCATTTTCCGGCGATCACGCTTTTCGATCGTCGGAAAATCAGGCGCGAGCGGCCGACTTCCAGGCGACCTCGACTTCCAGGCGACCTCGCCGCCGTCTGCGGAGCAGCGGCAATCCAACACGGGAAGGTTGACGATGGCGCTGCCCTTGACCGGTGCGCAGACCGGTGTCTGGTTGGCACAGCAGCTGGAGCCCGACAACCCCGTCTACAACGTGGCGTGGTACCTGGAGCTGCGCGGACCGGTCGACCACGACCGGCTGGCAGCGGCCGTCCGGCAGACGATCGGCGAGACCGGCGCGCTGCACGTCCGGTTCACCGAGGACGGGCAGGTCCCGACGCCGCCGACCACCGACGTCACGCTGCGGTCGTTCGACTCGCTCGCCGACGCGCGGGCGTGGATGGACGACGACCTGGCCCGGCTCACCGACATCGCCGACGGCCCCCTGTTCCACCACGCGTTGCTGCGCATCGCCGACGACCACGTGCTCTGGTACCAGCGCTACCACCACCTCGTGGTCGACGCCTACGGCTGCGTGCTGATCACCCGCCGCGCCGGAGAGCTGTACGAGGGTGCCGCCGAGCCCCAGCCCAAGCCGGTGCGGGCGCTCGTCGACGCCGACCTCGCCTACCGCGACTCGCCGGCGAGAGAAGACGACCGGGCGTTCTGGCACGCGAAGATGGCCGACCACCCGGAGCCGGTGCGGCTCGTGCCGCGGGCCGCCGGGCAGGTGCGCGAGGTCATCCGCCGCACCGTCGAGCTGCCGAACCCGTTGACGTCACGGCAGGTCATCGCCGCCGTCGCCGCCTACACCCACCGCGTGACCGGCGCGTCCGACCTGGTGTTGGCCATGCCGGTGACCGGCCGGCGCGACGCGGTCAGCCGGGTCACCCCAGGCATGGCGTCCACCGTGCTGCCGCTGCGCGTCACCGTGCGGCCGGACAGCACCATCACCGGGCTGATCGCCGACGTCGACCGCGAGGTCCGCGAGGTCATCCCGCACAGCGCCTACCGCGGCGAGGACCTGGCCCGCGAACTCGGCCTGCGCGACGGCATCCCCGAGCTGGTCGGGCCGACGGTCAACTACCTGGGCTTCGGCCGCGAGATGGGTTTCGCCGACCTCGACGCCGCGTTCCACATGCTGTCGCTCGGCCCGGTCAACGACCTCACCACCTCCTTCCTGCAACGCGCGAACGGCCGGCTGGTCGTCACGTTCGAGGCGAACGCCGCCGTGTGCACGCCCGACGAGCTGGCCGACCACCAGCGCCGCTTCCTGCGCGTGCTCGACGCCGACCCCGACCAGCCGGTGGCGCTGATCGACCTGGTGGACGACGCGGAACGCGCGCGGCTGCTGGAGTTCGGCACGTCGCCGCGCGAGGTCGACGAGGTGACGTGGCCCGGCGCGGTCGAGCGCCAGGCCGCGCTGCGCCCGGACGCCGTGGCGGTGGTGTGCGAGGACGTGTCGCTGACCTACGCCGAGCTGAACGTCGCCGCGAACCGGCTCGCGCGTGCCCTGGTCGCCTCGGGCGTGCGGCCGGAGGACGTGGTGGGCGTCGCCCTGCCCCGGTCGGCCGACCTGGTCGTCACGCTGCTCGCGGTGATGAAGGCGGGCGCGGCCTACCTGCCGCTGGACCTCGACCACCCGCGCGAGCGCGTCGACTACATGGTCGCCGACGCGGGCGCGAAGCTGGTCGTCACGCCGGAGACGCGGTTCGACCTGCCCGACGACGGTGCCGACCTGGGGTTGGCCATCGCGCTGGACCAGGCCGCGTACGTGATCTACACGTCCGGCTCGACCGGGCGGCCCAAGGGCGTCGTGGTCACGCACGAAGGCATCGGCAGCCTGATCGCGACCGCGCTGGACCGGATCGGGATCACCCCCGAGAGCCGGGTCGTGCAGTTCGCGTCCGTCGGGTTCGACGTGGCCGTGTGGGACCTGTGCATGTCGCTCGGCGTCGGTGGGCGGGCGGTCGTCGTGCCGTCGCACCGGCGCGTCGCGGGGGAGGAGCTGACCTCCTACATCGCCGCGCACGAGGCCACGCACATGATCCTGCCGCCGTCGCTGGTGGCCGCGCTGCCGCCGGAGTGCGAGCTGCCCGAGGGCGCGGTGCTGATCGTCGGCACGGAGACGGTGCCGACCGAGCTGATCGCCCGGTGGGCGCGACGGCTGCGGGTCGTCGCCGCCTACGGTCTGACCGAGGCGACGGTGAACTCGACGCTGTGGGCCGCCCAGCCGGACTGGACGGGGCCGGTGCCGATCGGCGTGCCCGACCCGAACACCCGCTGCTACGTCCTCGACTCGGCGTTGCGGCCGGTGCCGGTGGGCGTGGAGGGCGAGCTGTACGTCGGTGGGCGCGGGCTCGCGCGGGGTTATCAGGGCCAGGCGGCGCTGACCGCGTCGCGGTTCGTGGCCGACCCGTTCGCCGGACCGGGCGCCCGCATGTACCGCACGGGCGACCGGGCGCGGTGGCGTGCCGACGGGAACATCGACTTCCTGGGCCGGTCCGACGGCCAGGTGAAGATCCGGGGTTTCCGGATCGAGCCGGGCGAGGTCGAGAGCGTGCTCATGGCGCACCCGGGGATCGCGCAGGCCGCCGTGCTGGTGCGGGAGGACCACCGGCGGGTGAAGCGGCTCGTCGCGTACGTGGTGGGCACGGCTTCGCCGGTGGACGCGCGGGAGCACGTGTCCTCGGTGCTGCCGGAGTACATGGTGCCGTCCGTGGTGGTGCCGCTGGCCGGGCCGCTGCCGTTGACCCCGAACGGCAAGCTGGACCGCGCGGCGCTGCCGGAGCCGGACTGGACCGCGTTGGCCGGTGACGCGCCGGCCACGAACCCGGTCGAGCGGACGTTGGTGGGCCTGGTCGAGGCGGTGCTGGGGCTGACGCCGGGCATCCACGACAACTTCTTCGAGCTGGGCGGCGACAGCATCGTCACGATGCAGCTGGTGTCGCGGGCGCGTGAGGCGGGCCTGGAGTTCACGCCGCGCGAGGTGTTCGAGCACCGGACCGTCGCCGGGTTGGCGCGGGTCGCCCGGGTGGCCGGCGCCGACGAGGTCTCGCTGGACGGGTTCTCGTCGGACGTGCTGCCCGCGTCGCCGTTGCAGGAGGGCTTCTTCTTCCACGCGCAGTACGACACGGACGACTCGTACGTGGTGCAGGAGGTGCTGAGCCTGGACGTCGGCCGCGAGGCCGTGCAGGGCCTGCTGGACCGGCACCCGTTGCTGCGTGCGGGTTTCCGCCAGACCGATCGCGGGCGCGTGGAGCAGGTGATCGCGGAGGCGTTGACGCTGCCGTGGCGCGAGTACCCGGCCTCCGACGACGTGGAGGCCGTGCTGGCGGCCGAGCGGGCCGAGCCGTTCGACCTGGCGCGCCCGCCGCTGATGCGCGCGGCCCGGCACGGCGACCGGCTGGTGCTGACGCTGCACCACATCCTGCTGGACGGGTGGTCGGTCGGGCTGCTGCGGCGTGAGCTGGTGGGTGGCCGGGTGGAGCCGGTCGACCACCGGCGCTACTTCGCGTGGCTGGCGAGCCGTGACCGTGCCGCGGCGCACGAGGCCTGGCGCGCGGCTCTGTCCGATGTGGACGAGCCGACCAGGATCACCGCTCTGTCCACAGCCGGCGCGATCGGGGCCGACATTGTCGGTGCGGGCCGGCAGAATAAAAGCAGGGGTCCCCTGGGAGGGGACGCCCGCGAAGCATGGGACTTGCGCGGTAAGAACAAGGGTCCCCTGGGAGGGGACGCCCGCGAGGCATCGCCCCGGCACGGGCAGCACCGGGTGCGGTTGACCGCCGAGCTGAGCGCGGCACTGGTCGGGGAGGCGCGGCGGCGGGGGCTCACGCTCAGCACCGTCCTGCACGGCGCGTGGGGCCTGCTGCTCGGTGGCCTCACCGGGCGGGCGGACGTCGTCTACGGCACGACCGTGGCCGGGCGGCCGGCCGAGGTGCCCGGCATCGAGAACGCGGTCGGGTTGTTCATCAACACCGTGCCCGTCCGGCAGCGGTGGCGGGGCGGGGACAGCCTCGCGACCGCCTTCCAGCACCTGCAGAGCGAGCAGGCGCGGCTGTTGGACCACCAGCACCTCGGCCTGGCCGAGATCCAGCGCGTCACCGGGCACGGCGAGCTGTTCGACACCCTCGTCGTGGTCGAGAACTTCCCCGACGTGGTCGACGACGTCGAGATCCGCGACCAGGTGCACTACCCGCTGGCCCTGATCGCCCTCCCCGGCGAACGCCTCGAACTGCGCCTCAAGCACCGCCTCCCCGACGCCGAAGTGGCCTCCCTCGCACACCGGCTGGTCCGGCTGCTGTCCGCGTTCGCCACCACCCCCGACCGCGCCGTCGCGAGCCTCGACCTCGTCTCCGACGCGGAAGCCGAGTGGCTCGACCAGCTGAACGCGACCGCCGCCGACGTGCCGGCGGGCACGCTCGTCAGCCGGATCGCCGCGCAAACCGCCCGCACCCCGGACGCCGTCGCGGTCGTCTACGACGACGTCATCCTCACCTACGCCGAACTCGACCGCCGCGCCACCGCGCTGGCCCACCGGCTCCGCGGCCACGACGTCGTCGGCGTCGCCGTGCCGAGGTCCGCCGAGCTGCTGGTGGCGCTGCTGGGCGTGCTCAAGGCAGGCGCCGCCTACCTGCCGCTGGACCTCGACTACCCGGCCGAGCGCGTCGAGTTCATGCTGGCCGACTCCGGCGCGACCAGCGTCGTCCGGCCCGAGGACTGCGTCGGCACCGAAGCCCCGCGGGCAGACCTCCCCACACCGCACCCGGACCAGCCCGCCTACCTGATCTACACCTCCGGCTCGACCGGGCGGCCCAAGGGCGTCGTCGTCACGCACCGCGCGATCGTGAACCGGCTGGCGTGGATGCAGCACGAGTACGGCCTCACCGCCGACGACCGCGTGCTGCAGAAGACACCGTCCAGCTTCGACGTCTCCGTGTGGGAGTTCTTCTGGGCCCTGTGCGAGGGCGCGGCCGTCGTGCTCGCCAAGCCGGACGGCCACCGCGACCCCGCCTACCTGGCCGACCTGATCCGCCGCGAGCGGATCACCACGCTGCACTTCGTGCCGTCCATGCTGGCCGCGTTCCTGACCGTCCCCGAGGTGCACGAGGACGCGACGTGGTCGGCGAGCCTGCGCCGCGCGTTCAGCAGCGGCGAGGCGTTGACCGGCGACGTGGCCGCCCGGTGGCTCGCCCTCACCGGCGTGCCGCTGCACAACCTCTACGGCCCCACCGAAGCCGCCGTCGACGTCACGTACTTCGAGTACGACGGCGCGCCGGACCCCGCCGTGCCGATCGGCCGCCCGGTCTGGAACACCCGGCTGCACGTGCTCGACCCGTTCCTGCGGCCCGTCCCGGCGAACGTCCCGGGCGAGCTGTACCTGGCGGGCGTCCAGCTCGCCCTCGGCTACCACGGCCGGTCCGCGCTCACGGCCGAGCGGTTCGTGGCGGACCCGTTCGGCGCGCCCGGCGAGCGCATGTACCGCACCGGCGACCTGGTGGTGCGCCGCACCGACGGCGTGCTCGTCTACCTCGGCCGCACCGACCGGCAGGTCAAGGTGCGCGGCAACCGGATCGAGCTGGGCGAGGTCGAGTCCGCGCTGGTCAAGCTGCCCGGCGTGGCGCGGGCCGCGGTCATCGCCCGCGACAACCAGCTCCTGGCGTACGTGACACCGGCCGACGTCGACCTCGACGCGGCGCGGGCCGGGATCGCCGACGTGCTGCCCGCCGCGATGGTCCCGCACGCGATCGTGGCGTTGCCGGACTTCCCGCTCACCCCCAGCGGCAAGCTCGACCAGCACGCGCTGCCCTCGCCCACGCTCGCGAAGCAGGCCGAACGGCGTGCGCCCGCAACGGACCGGGAACGGCTGCTGTGCGAGGTGTTCGCCGACGTGCTCGGTTTGGCCGACCTCGGCGTGGACGACGACTTCTTCGTGCTCGGCGGCGACAGCATCACGTCCATCGCGGTGTCCAGCCGGGCCCGCAAGCTGGGCATCGAGATCAGCCCGCGCGACGTGTTCGAACACCGCACGGTCGCCGCGCTCGCCACCGTCGAGGCGACGACCGGCGTCGCCGACGACGCGCCGCTGCTCGTGCTGACCGACGCCCAGCGTGCCGCCCTGCCCGAGGCGGAGGACGTGTGGCCGCTCTCGCCGTTGCAGGAAGGCCTGTACTTCCACTCCAGCTACGACACCGGCGCGCTCGACGTCTACCTCTCCCAGGAGACGATGGACTTCGCCGGCCGGCTGGACGTCGACCGGCTGCGCCGCGCGGGCGCCGCGCTGCTGGCGCGAAACCCGAGCCTGCGCGCCGGGTTCACCAGCGACGGCGTGCCGGCACCGGTGCAGTTCATCGCGCCCGGCCTGGAGATCCCGCTGCGCGTCGTGGACGCGGACGACGCCGACGTGCCGGAGCTGCTGGCCGCCGACCGGCGCGAGCGGTTCGACCTGGCCGCGCCGCCGCTGTGCCGGTTCCTGGTGCTGCGGCTGCCCGACGGCCGCGACCGGCTCGTCATCACCCACCACCTGATCCTGTGGGACGGCTGGTCGGCGTGGCTGTTCCTGGAGCAGCTGCTGGAGTTGTACCGCGACGTCGACGCCGAGCTGCCGCCGCCCGGCACCTACCGCGACTACCTGGCGTGGCTGGCCCGGCAGGACCACGACGCGGCGCTGCGGGCGTGGCGCACCGCGTTGTCGGGCCTGCGCGAGCCGACCCTGGTCGCGCCCGTCGACCGGTCCCGCGAGCCGGTCATCCCGGCCGAGTTCCACGAGGAGCTGACCGAGGAGCTGACCGACCGCGTCCGGGCGCAGGCCAGGCAGCACGGCCTGACCGCGAACGCCGTGTTCAACGCCGCGTGGGCGATGGTGCTGGCGAGCCAGGTCGGCCGGGACGACGTCGTGTTCGGCACCGCGGTCGCGGGCCGCCCGGTCGAGGTCGAGGGCGTGGAGCACGTCATCGGCATGTTCCTCAACACCATCCCGACCCGCGTCACGGTCGACCCCCGCGAGACCGTGCTGGAGCTGCTGCGGCGCGTGCAGGCCGAGCGGACCGCGCTCATGTCCTACGAGCACGTCGGCTTGGGCGAGATCCAGCAGGAGGCCGGGCACCGGCAGCTGTTCGACACGCTGTTCGTGCTGCGCACCGGCGACGGCGACGACCGCCAAGCGGAGTTCGCGTCCCGGCACGGCGTGCTGAATGTGTCCAATGTGGACGGCACGCACTTCCCGCTGACGCTCATCATCACGCCCGGCGCGCGCACCCGCGTCACGCTCGCGTCCCGGCCCGACGTCTTCACCGCCGACGCCGCACGAGCCCTGCTCACCCGGTACACCACCGTGCTGGCCCGGCTGGTCGACTCACCGGACGCCCTGCTCGGCACGCTCGACGTGCTGCCCGACCACGAACGCCGGGCGCTCGCGGCCGAGTGGGACGCCAGCGCCAACCCGGTGGTCGAGGACACCGTCGCCGACCTGCTCGCCGCCCAGGCGCGCCGGACGCCGGACGCGACCGCGCTCGTCTTCGGCGACGAACGGCTCACCTACGCCGAGTTGCAGGACCGGATCGACGCCCTGGCCCGGCTGCTGATCAGCCGGGGCGCGGGGCCGGAACGGGTGGTCGCGCTGGCGTTGCCGCGCACCACCGAGATGGTGGTGGCGTTGTTCGCGGTGCTCCGCACCGGCGCCGCCTACCTGCCGCTCGACCTCGACCACCCGGCCGACCGGCTGCTGCTGATGATCGAGGACACGAAGCCGCTGTGCGTGCTGTCGACCACGGCGGTGGGCCTGGTGCCGGACGCGCTCTGCCTCGATGATCTGGGCGCCGACGACCTGCCCGAAGCGTCGGAGCACGTCGAGTGGCCGACGTTCTCGCTGGACCACCCGGCGTACGTGATCTACACGTCCGGCTCGACCGGCCGGCCGAAGGGCGTCGTCACGCCGTACCGCGGCCTGACGAACATGCAGCTCAACCACCAGCAGGCGATCTTCGCGCCCGCCATCGCGGCGGCGGGCGGGCGGCGGCTGCGCATCGCGCACACCGTGTCGTTCGCGTTCGACATGTCGTGGGAAGAACTGCTGTGGCTGGTCGAGGGCCACGAGGTGCACGTGTGCGACGAGGAGTTGCGCCGGGACGCGGCGGCCCTGGTGGCGTACTGCGACGAGCACCTGGTCGACGTCGTCAACGTGACACCGACCTACGCCCAGCTGCTCATCGAAGAGGGCCTGCTCGAAGGTCACGTGCCCGCGCTCGTGCTGCTCGGCGGCGAGGCCGTGCCGGAATCGGTGTGGCAGCGGCTGCGCGAGACGCCCGGCACGTACGGCTACAACCTGTACGGGCCGACCGAGTACACGATCAACACGCTCGGCGCGTCCACAGAGGACAGCGAGACGGCGACCGTCGGCAAGGCGATCTGGAACACCCGGGCGTACGTGCTGGACGCACGCCTGCGGCCGGTGCCGCCCGGCTCGCCCGGCGAGCTGTACATCGCGGGCGTCGGCCTGGCCCGCGGCTACCACGACCGGTCCGGCCTGACCGCCGAGCGGTTCGTCGCCGACCCGTACGGCCCGCCCGGGACCCGCATGTACCGCACGGGCGACCTGGTGCGCGCACGCCAGGACGGCAACCTGGACTTCCTCGGCCGCACCGACGACCAGGTGAAGATCCGCGGCTACCGGGTGGAGCTGGGCGAGGTCGAGTCGGCGCTGGCGACCCAGCCGGGCGTGACGCACGCGGCGGTCGTCGTGGACGCCGGTCCGGGCGGGGTGAAGCGGCTCGTCGGGTACGTGGTGTCGTCGTCGGTCGACCCGGCGGTGCTGCGCGAGAGCCTCAAGACGAGCCTGCCCGACTACATGGTGCCCGCCGCGATCATGCCGGTGGACGCGCTGCCGCTCACCGTGAACGGCAAGCTGGACGTGCGGGCCCTGCCCAAGCCGGTGGTGTCCGGCGCGGCGTCGTCGCGGGCCGCCGCCACCCGCGAGGAAGAAGTGCTGTGCGGGCTGTTCTCCGACGTGCTGGGTGTGCCGTCGGTGGGCGTGGACGACAACTTCTTCGACCTCGGCGGCCACTCGCTGCTCGCCACCCGGCTGGTCAGCCGGGCCCGTTCGGCGCTCGGTGTCGAGCTGGCGATCCGGGACCTGTTCGACGCGCCCACGGTCGCCGAACTGGCCCTGCGCGCCGGAGGCGGGTCGGCCAGGCCGCCGTTGGTGCCCGTGGCACGGCCCGCGGAGCTGCCGCTGTCGTCGGCGCAGCAGCGGTTGTGGCTGATCCAGCAGATGGAGGGCACGTCCGCCGCCTACAACTTCCCGCTGGTGTTCCGCCTGCACGGCCCGCTGGACGTGCCGGCGTTCACCGCCGCCGTCGGTGACGTGGTCGACCGGCACGAGGCGTTGCGGACGGTGTTCGGCGAGCACGAGGGCACGCCGTACCAGCGGGTGCTGCACGACGTCACGCCCGTGGTGGTGGTCCGCCCGGCCGGTGAGCACGAGGTTGCCGACATCGTGCGCGACGAGGTCGAGCGGCCGTTCGACCTGCGCACCGAGCTGCCGCTGCGGGTGACGATCGCTCCCCTCGGTCGGGACGAGCACCTCGTCGTCATCCTGCTGCACCACATCACCACCGACGAGTGGTCCGACCGGCCGTTCCTGCGCGACCTCGCGACGGCGTACCGGGCGCGACGGGCCGGTGAAGCTCCCGGGTGGACGCCGCTGCCCGTGCAGTACGCGGACTACACCGTGTGGCAGCGGGACGTGCTGGACGTCGTCGGCGAGCAGCAGCTCGACTTCTGGGCGCGGACGTTGGCCGGCGCGCCGGAGGAGCTGGAACTCCCCGTCGACCGGCCGCGTCCCGGACGGCCGACGTTCCGCGGCTCGGACCTGGAAGTGGTGTTCGAGCCCGGGGCGGCCGACGGGCTGCGCGCGCTGGCGCAGGCGTCCGGCGCGTCCATGTTCATGGTGCTGCAGGCCGCCGTCGCCGCCCTGCTGGGCCGGTTGGGCGCGGGTGACGACATCCCGCTGGGCGCGCCGATCGCGGGCCGCACCGACGAGGCGCTGGACGACCTGGTCGGCTTCTTCGTCAACACGCTCGTGCTGCGGGCCGACCTGTCCGGCGACCCGAGCTTCGCCGAGCTGGTCCGCCGGGTGAAGGAGACGTCGCTGGCCGCGTTCTCGCACCAGGACGTGCCGTTCGAGGCCGTGGTCGACCGGCTCAACCCGACCCGGTCGGCGGCGCGCAACCCGCTGTTCCAGGTGATGGTGGGCTACCACAGCCGGGGCGGCGACGCGGGGTCGTTCGACGGCCTGCCGGTGACGTGGGTGGGCCACGAGACCACGACCGCGAAGTTCGACCTGGTGTTCAGCTTCACCGAGGTGGTCGACGGTCCGGTGGTGTGCCGGCTCGAGTACGCCACCGACCTGTTCGACCGGGTGACCGTCGAACGGCTCGGCGCGCGGCTGACGACGCTGGTCGACGCCGTGCTGGCCGCGCCGTCCGCGCCGGTGAGCACGGTGGACCTGCTCGCGCCCGACGAGCGACGGCGCGTGGTGGACGAGTTCAACCGGACCGCGCGGGTGGTGCCGGAGGAGACGTTCACGACGATGTTCGCCCGGTGCGTCGCGGCGAAGCCGGACGCGGTCGCCGTGGTCGACCGCCACCGCTCCGTCAGTTACGCCTGGCTGGACGCCCGGTCCAACCGGATCGCCCGGCTCCTCGCGGCACGCGGTGTCGGCCACGAGTCGGTGGTGGGCATCGCGGTGCCCAAGTCGGCGGACATGGTCGCCACGGTCGTGGCCACGCTCAAGCTCGGCGCGGCCTACCTGCCGCTCGACCTGTCGCACCCGGCCGACCGGATCGCGTACATGATCGAGGACTCGGCGGCTTCGGTCGTCGTGACCACGTCCGACGCCCCAGTTCCGACGACCGCCGTGCTGCTGGACGACCCGGACGTGGTCGCGGAGCTGGCCGCGCTGGACGAGTCCGCGGTGGAGGGCGGACCGCTCGGGCTCGACTCGGCGATGTACGTGATCTACACGTCGGGCTCGACCGGCCGGCCCAAGGGCGTGGTGGTGCCGCACGAGGGCATCGCCAGCCTCGCCGCGACCGCCATCGACCGGATGGGGCTCACCGCGGACAGCCGGGTGCTGCAGTTCGCCTCGGTCGGCTTCGACGTGGCGGTGTTCGAGCTGACCATGGCGCTGTGCGTGGGCGGGCGGCTGGTGTTCGCGCCGGACGAGGTGCGCGTCGCCGGCCCGGAGCTGACCGACTTCCTGCGCGACCGGCGGATCACGCACATGATCCTGCCGCCGTCGCTGGTGTCCGCGCTGCCCGCCGACTGCGAGCTGCCCGAGGGCTCCACGATCCTGGTCGGCACCGAGACCGTGCCGCCGGACGTGATCGGCCGCTGGGCCGGGCGGCTCAACCTGCTCGCCGCGTACGGCCTCACCGAGGCCACGGTCAACTCCACGCTGTGGAAGGCCGAGCCGGAGTGGGACACGGCCGTGCCGATCGGCATCCCCGACCCCAACACCACCGTGTACGTGCTGGACGACCGGCTGCGGCCGGTGCCGCCCGGTGTGGTCGGCGAGCTGTACGTGTCCGGCCGCGGCCTGGCCCGCGGGTACATCGGCCAAGCGGCGCTGACGGCGTCCCGGTTCGTCGCGTCGCCGTTCGGCCCTCCGGGCGCCCGCATGTACCGCACGGGCGACCGCGCGCGCTGGCGCGCGGACGGCAACCTGGACTTCCTCGGCCGCGTCGACACCCAGGTCAAGATCCGGGGCTTCCGGATCGAGCTCGGCGAGATCGAGGCCGCCCTGACCCGGCACCCGGCCGTGGCGCAGGCCGCCGTGCTCGCCGACCGCGCGGGTGACGTGACCAGGCTCGTCGGGTACGTGGTCGGCTCGACGGACGACGACCTGCGCGCGTTCGTCGCCGAACGGCTGCCCGAGTACATGGTCCCGGCCGCGGTGCTCTTCCTGGACGGTCCGCTGCCGCTGACGCCGAACGGCAAGCTCGACCGCCGCGCCCTGCCGCGGCCGGACTGGTCCGCGCTGACCGGCGACGACCGGCCCGTGACGCCGGAGCAGAAGGCGATCGCGGAGCTGTTCGCCGAAATCCTTGGTGTGTCGCCGGGCATCCACGACAACTTCTTCGGCCTCGGCGGCCACTCGATGGCGTCCATGCGGCTGGTCGGCAAGATCCGGTCGGTGTTCGGGGTCGACGTGGCGCTGCGCGACGTGTTCGACTCGCCCACCGTCGCCGGGCTCGCCGGGCGGCTGACCGGCGCCACCTCGGCCCGGCCGCGGTTGCGGCGCTTCGACCGCCCGGTGGAGCTGCCGCTGGCGCCGGTGCAGCGGGGTCCGGTTTTCTGGGACCACGCGCTGGCGTTGCGCGCCCGGACCCCGTTCGACGTGCCCGCGCTCGTCGCCGCGTACGCCGACGTCGTGGATCGGCACGAGCCGCTGCGCACGGTGCTGGACGGTGACGTGCAGCGTGCCGTCCCCGTGCCGCCGTTGGCCGTGGAGCCGGTGGTGGCGCTGGCCGAGGCGTTGCCCGCGATCGCCGCCGAACCCGTGCCGCCTGGCCATCTCCCCGTGCGGGCCAGGCTGGTCGTGGACGCGTCCGGCGCGCAGGCGCTGCTGCTGACCATGAGCTACCTCGCCGTGGACGAGTGGTCGGTCGTGCCGCTGTTCCGCGACCTCCAGCACGCCTACGCCGCCCGCCGGCGCGGTGAAGCTCCACAGTGGACGGTGCTGCCGGTGACCTACGCCGACTACGCGCTGTGGTCACTGGAAGTCGTGGAGTCGGTGGGGGAGAGGCAGCGGGCGTTCTGGCGCGACGCGCTGCGCGACCTGCCCGTGCTGCAGCTGCCCCGCTCCGGCGAGCGGCGGCCCGGCCGGCACCCCGCCGGCGTGGTCCCGTTCTCGCTCCCGGCCTCGCTGCACGCGGCGATCGACCGGCTGGCCACCCGCACCGGCACCAGCATGTTCATGGTGGTGCAGGCCGCCGTGGCCGCGGCCCTGACGCCGTACGGCACGGACCTGCCGATCGGCACGATGGTGGCTGGGCGGACCGAGGAGGCGCTGGCCGACCTGGTCGGCTGCTTCTTCAACCGGGTCGTGCTGCGCACCGACACCGCGGGCGACCCCAGCTACACCGAGCTGCTGGCCCGCGTCCGGGCCACCGACCTGGCCGCGTTCGACCACGCGGACGTGCCGGTGCCCGCCGAGCCGCAGGTCATGATCGTCCACCACGAGAAGGCGGTCCTGTCGACCCTGGAAGGCGACACGGGCTCGCTCGAAGCCGTGCCGACCGGCACGACACCCGCCGAGCTGACCGTCAGCTTCTACGAACCGCGCGACGACGGCCCCGTGCCGTGCTACCTCGTCTACGCGACCGACCTGTTCACCACGACCACCGCCCACCACCTGGCCGACGCCGTGCTGCACCACCTGCACCGCGCGACGACCGACCCCGACCAGAGGATCGAGCCGTGACCAACCCGTTCGAAGACCCCGAAGGCCGTTTCCACGTCCTCGTCAACGAGGAGGGGCAGCACTCGCTGTGGCCCTCGTTCGCCGACATCCCCGCCGGCTGGACCACGCGCTTCGGCCCCGACACGCGTGACGCGTGCGTCGCCTACGTCGAGGAGCACTGGACGGACCTGCGCCCCCTGTCCCTGCGCTGACCGGCGCGAGTCGAACGCTCACGTCCACCGTGTCGAACGCTCAGGACCCCCGAGTTCACCGTTCAGGTGCTCCGGGGTCCTGGCCCGGCCGCAGCCGCACCACGCCGTGGTCGAGGTCGATGTCCAGCGGTGGGGCGCCTTGGGTGTCTTCCTCGCGCATCACGGCCACGGAGTCGCGGTGGTCCAGCTCCATCCGCTTGGAGCCGTAGAACATCGCGGTGATCTCGTTGACGGTCGTGGTGGCCAGGGGTGTGCCCTTGTGCTTCCGGTGGCGTTGGCGCAGCAGTTCGTACACCGCGACCCCGACCACGGCCAACGTCCCGCCGGGGATGCTCCACGCCAACACCGTCTCCACCGCGTCCACACGGTCCGAACGGCCGGCGGGGCGCGAGGGTTCCGGAGTACCCCGTGGGACGGCGCGGTGCCGTCCCACGAGGTGTCGTCAGGTCAGTACACGAAGCACTCCGTGCTGCTGCCCGTGAAGCCCGCCGCACGCACGTCGGCCGGTGCGAACGAACCGGCGAACCGGCGCTCGACCTCGGCGCGCTCGGCGGCGTTCGGCAGGTCGTTGCGGCACGAGATCGGCGCGCTGGAGCCGGACATGAGGTCGGCGCACAGGCCGGTCCGCCGGTCCGGCAGGCCGAGGATGTGCCCGATCTCGTGCGTCGAGATCCGCGGCCGGTAGTAGCCCTGCTGGACGGCCTGGCGTCCCATGTAGACGGTGCCGTTGCCGAGCGACGTCACGTAGGCGCGCGGCCAGCCGTTGTCCGCGAGGATGCGGATGTTGACCGGCGTGCCGGACGCCCGGCGGGCCAGCTTGACGTTGGACACCGAGTTGTTCCAGTTCGTCGCGGCGCGATCCCAGTCCGCGGTGAACTCCTGGGCCTGGCTCACGTCGTAGTACAGGGTGCGGACCAGGGCCTGCGGCTCCGCCGACGCGGCGGGCGCCGCCACCGCGACCAGCGGCAGCAGCAGTCCCAGCACGCCGGCGAGGACGCCGACCGCCTTTCGTACGAGCATGGTGGTCTCCTTGGGTACAGGGAAGGGAGCCGTGTGACAGGGGAGGCTCCCGCCACCCAACGAACCAGCGCGTAGCCGGTTGTCACCAGACCCATACGTAGGGTTGTTCGACTGTGATCGGGTCGGCCCGCCGTGTGAAGCTGCGGCCATGACCGACGAGATCACCGTTTCCCTGTGGCGTGACCAGGCGCTCGCGCCCCTCCTGCTCGCCTACCACCTGCGGACCGAGGCCGAGAAGGGCGCCGCGGTGTCCGCCGTCGAGGAACTGCCGCCGCGCTACCGGGCCGAGGTGCTCGACCCGCGGGCCGCGTTCGCCGCGGACACCGTGCTGGTGGCCGAGACCGGCGGGAACGCGGTGGGCTGCGTGGTGGCCTCCGCGCCGACCGGAGGCTCGCTGGAGGTCAAGCGGCTGTGGGTGGACCCGGCCTGTCGAGGCAGGGGAGCGGCGAAGGCGCTGGTCGGCTCGGCGCTGCGGCACGCCGCCGACAGCGGCGCGGGGTCGGTGCGGTTGTCGGTCTGGCAGTGGCGGCAGGACGCCCTCGGCCTCTACGAACGCCTCGGCTTCACCCATGAGGACTCCTGGGACGACCGGCCCGGCCTGGTGTGCATGCGACGATCGGTACACGAATAGTTGACGCCGACTAGTTGTTCCTGGATAGTCAGAGTTGACTAGGAGGTGGCGGTGACGTCCAAGCGCAAGGTCGGCAACCTGCTCGGGCTGGCGGTGCTCGGCTATCTCGTCCGCGCGCCCATGCACCCCTACGAGCTGAGCCGGCTCATGCGGGCGCACGGTGACGACCGCAGCATCAAGTTCACCCACGGCTCGCTCTACATGGTGTTCGGCCAGCTCGCCAAGGCCGGGTTCATCGTGGAGCACGAGACGTCCCGCGAGGGCCAGCGGCCGGAGCGCACGGTCTACGCGTTGACCGACGCCGGCCGCGCCGAGCTGAAGGACTGGATGCGCGAGCTCGTCGCCGAGCCGGCGCACGAGCACCCGAAGTTCGTCGCGGCCCTGTCCATGATCGCGGCCCTGCACCCGGACGAGGTGGCCGCGCTGCTGCGCGACCGGCTCGACGGGCTGCGCCGGCAGTTGGCCGAGGCCGAGGCGATCGTGGCCGGCGCCGACGCGCACCCGCTCTTCCTGGTCGAAGAGGAGTACCGCATCGCGCTGCTGAACGCCGAGGTGGCGTTCGTCCGGCACTTCCTGGAGCGCATCGACGACTGGCGCCCGCTGTGGGCGGGCTTCCACGAGGAGGAACGATGAGAGCGACCGTCATCGGCGGCGGCATCGGCGGGCCCGTCGCCGCGCTGGCCCTGCGGAAGGCCGGTATCGAGGCGACCGTCCACGAGCGGTACGACCGCACGGCCGACGGCTCGGGCGGCGCGCTGAGCATCGCGCCCAACGGGTTGCAGGCGTTGGAGGTCGTCGGCCTGGCCGACGCGGTGCGGGAGATCGGCACGCCGATGACCGCGATGGAGCTGCAGAGCTGGACGGGCAAGACGCTCGGCCGGTTCGGCAGCGAACCGCCCCAACTGCTCGTGTGGCGTTACGACCTCTACCGCGTGCTGCGAGAGGAAGCGCTCCGGCGCGGGATCAGCATCGAGCACGGCAAGGAACTCGTCGACGCCGTGGACCGCGGCACGCACGTCACGGCACGGTTCGCCGACGGCTCCGAGGTGGACGCCGACGTGCTGGTCGGCGCGGACGGCATCCGGTCGACCGTGCGGCGGGTCGTCGACCCGGACGCGCCGGGCCCGCGCTACGCCGGTCTGCTCGGCTTCGGCGCGCGGCTGGCGCGGACCGGTGAGCCGTCGTCCGGCGGCGCGATGCGGCTCGTCTCGGGCAAGCGCGCGTTCTTCGGCTACCAGGTCGGCGACGACGGCTCCGGCGGCTGGTTCGCCAACCTGCCGCACAAGACACCGCTGACCACCGCCGAAGCACGGGCCACGAGCCCGGCGCGGTGGCTGGCCGTGCTGGGCGAGGCGTTCGCCGCCGACCGCACACCCGCCGCGCGCCTGATCGCCGCCACCGACCCGGCCGACCTCGTCGTGACGGGCGCGTTGGAGGACGTGCCGAGCGTGCCGAAGTGGAGCCGCGGCAGGCTGGTGCTGGTCGGCGACGCCGCGCACGCCACGTCGCCGAGTTCGGGCCAGGGCGCCTCGCTGGCGTTCGAGAGCGCCGTGCAACTGGCCCGCTGCCTGCGCGACCTGCCGCACGACGAGGCGTTCCGGACCTACGAGGCGCTGCGCCGCGGCCGGGTGGAGCGGATCATCGCCCAGGCCGCGCGGACGAACCGCGACAAGGCCGCCGGACCCGTGGGCCGCCTGCTGCGCGACGCGCTGATGCCCCTGGCGTTCAAGTTCGCCGACCCGGCGAGGTTCACCTGGCAGTTCGACCACCGGATCGAGTGGGACGACACCCTCACCACCGCGGCCTGACCGACTCGGCTCTAGCGCGGGTAGTCGAGCGGATGGTCGATGCGATCGGCCATCGCCTGGTAGGCGTTCACCATGGTGACCTCGCGGAAGTGCTTCGAGGCCTTCTCCCAGTCCCACGTCAGCTTGTCACCGTGGTGCTTCATGCGGAGGCCGCCGAAGGTCATCCGGAGCATGAAGTCGCGCTTGGTGTCCACGACGAAGGCACTGAGAGTCGTGCCGGTGCCGGTGTCACCCAGGATGACGGTCGCCTTCTCCCACGGACCGTCGAGGGTGCGTTCGGCCAGGCTGCCGGCCTCGTCCTCGTAGACGTCGCGCATGAGCTGCAACATCAGGTCGTACCGCCCGGTCGGCGTCTTGTACTTCTCGTCGTGGTAGAGGTGGCCCTCCATGTTGGCCGTGCCGAACCCGATCGAGATCAACCCCTCGGCGTTGTTGGACCGGTGCTTGGGGTCCTCGTAGAAGAGGGCGCGCCCCTCGCACAGCCGGACCCCGGCCGTGTTCTGGCCGTTCGTGCTGAGCAGGTCGTCGGCGAACTTCTGGTAGTCGAGGAACTCGGCGAGTTCGCGCACGTGGTCGGCGAACATGTCACAGGCCTTCCACGCCTCGATGTTGGCCGCCTTCACCTCTTCCATCGACTTGACGCTGGGAGCAGTCGGAGGTGTCGGCGTCTTGCCCGCGACGCCGCCACCGCCTCCGCACGCGGCGAGCAGGAGCCCGGTGGCGACGACGGCCACCAGGCCCTTGCCGAACCTTCGCCGTCGACGGGGTGTCGATGGGGTGGTCACGGCGCATCCTCCAGGGGGTTGTCGATCGGAGAGCTGTCGCCCTGGCGGCGTACACGCGTGCGCCGGTGCAACAGCTGATCAACACGTTAGGAGATCAATGGCTCCACCGGTGTCCGGTGAACACCGGACAGGCGGGGTTCCCGACCGGACCGTCCTATGTGGTCTTGGCCGCCGCCGTCGTCTCGCGGAGCACCGCCCAGGCGTCCGCCACCGGACCCACGTGCCCGAGCTTGTCGGGGTTGATCACCGTGCGGATCGTGTGAATCTGCCCGTCGACGATGTCGAGCGCCCAGGTGTTGACCACCTTGCCGTCCCGGTCGCGGAACACCGCGCCCGGCTCGCCGTTCACCGGCCGGGGCTCCACGACACCGCCGATCCGGACGAACGGCGGCACGAGCGAGGCGAGCACCCGCGCCACCTTCTCCGCGCCGACGAACCGCGCGGCCCACTGCGGCGCCTTGCCGCCGGAGTCACCGACCAATCGCACGTCGGCGGCGAGGAGTTCCCGCACACCGTCCACGTCCCCTTCCCGGAAGGCGTCGAAGAACCGTCCGGCGAGCTCGTCGCGCTCCCGCCGGTCGGCCTCGAACCGGGGCCGGCCCGCGTCCATGTGCCGGCGCGCCCGCACCGCGAGCTGGCGGCACGCCGACTCCGACCGACCCACGGCCGCCGCGACCTCGGGGAAGCCGAACCCGAACACCTCGCGCAGCACGAAGACCGCGCGTTCGAGCGGGGACAGCCGCTCCAGCAGGAGCAGGGCCGCCACCGACAGCGAGTCGGCCAGCTCCGCCGACCGCTCCGGGTCCTGGTACGGGTCGGTGAGCAGCGGCTCGGGGAACCACGGCCCCACGTACTCCTCGCGCCGGACGCGGGCCGAGCGCAGCACGTCGATCGAGATCCGGGTGACCACGGCCGAGAGGAACGCCTTGGTCGACGTCGGCCGGGTCGGCGAGGCGTCGTGGCGCAGCCAGGTCTCCTGGACCGCGTCCTCGGCCTCCGCCACGCTGCCCAGGATCCGGTAGGCGATCGAGAACAGCAGCGGGCGCAGCTCCTCGAACTCCTCGTCACGGGTCACCAGGACACCGGGCCTTCCTCGCCGAAGAACCCCGCGGTGGGTCCGTCCGCGCCGAGCGTGGCCAGCCGCACCACGACCGCCGCGCCCTGCGCGACCGTGAGGAACCCGGTGTGGTTGTTGCTGTCCGTGTCGACGTAGCCGGGTGCGACGGCGTTGACGAGGATGCCGTCCCCGCGCAGTTCGTTGGCGTACTGCACGGTCAGCGCGTTCAACGCGGTCTTGGACGGCGAGTACGCGGCCGACGGCAGCAGCGCGGCGAACGGGCCGTGCGGGTCGCTGGTGAGGGTCAGCGACGCGGCGTGGCTGCTGACGTTCACCACGCGCGGCGCGGGTGACCGCCGCAGCAGCGGCAGCATCGCGTTGGTCACCGCGATCACCCCGAAGACGTTGGTCTCGAACACCTCCCTGACCATGTCCAGGTCGACCGAGCCGGGTAGCTGGTCGTGCGCGTCCGCGGGCGAGACCTGCCCGGAACCGGTGATGCCGGCGTTGTTGACCAGCACGTCGAGGCGCCCGAAGCGCTCCTCGACGTGCCGCGCGACCTCGCGGACGGTGGCCTGGTCGGTGACGTCCAGCGTCACGGCGTGCGCGTCGCCGCCCACCGCGCGCAGCGCCTCGGCCGCCTCCTCACCACGCCGCCGGTCCCGGGCGCCGACCAGGACCGTCATGCCCAGCGCCGCGAGGTGCTCCGCGACCCCGCGGCCGATCCCCTTGTTCGCCCCGGTGACCAGCGCGACCTTCTGCTCGCTCATGACCTGCTCCTCGTCCTCCGCCGAACCGCCTTCGGAACCCGAGACGAGACAGCCTCGCGCCCTGTGACATCCGGACGGGAACGACCGGGGCGGCGCAGCGTCGCCGTCCGCCCCGGCGAGCCGTTCGCACGATGCCCCTGACCCCCGGTCGTCGTCGCGTCGCGCCCGCCGTTGGATCCGGATAGTTTTCGGCATGGCCTTCACCGACGAGGAGATCGACTACCTGCGGTCGCAGCCGCTCGGCCGGCTGGCGACCCTCGGCGCGGGCGGGCAGCCCGACGTCGTGCCGGTGGCCGTCGAGTTCGACGGGACGTTCCTGTGGGTCGGCGGCGGTCCGACCGTGCGCGGTACCCGGAAGTTCCGCAACATCGCCGCCGGTCACCACAAGGTGGCGCTGGTGGTCGACGACCTCGTGTCGCTCGACCCGTTCGTCGCCCGGGGCATCCGCGTGTACGGCGACGCCGAGCAGCCGTTCGAGCGGACCGGCCTGGTCGGCCCCGGCACCTACCTGCGCATCACGCCCACGGTGTCCTGGAGCTGGAACCTCGCGGGCGAGCCCGTCGGTGACGCCTGGTACCCGTCGACCAGGACGGTGCACTAGGAGAAGCGGCTCAGCAGCAGGTCGAGGCGGGCCCGGCGGTGGGTTGGGCGCAGGCGGCGGCCGTGGTCGAGGGTGGCTTGGCCGTGCAGAGCGCTCCAGAACACCTCGATCCTGGTCTCCACGTCGTCGTCGCCGGCGAGGGGTTCGACGACGGCCACGAACTCGCCGAACGCGGCCCGCAGCTCGGGCGGCGACTCGGCCGTGCCGAACGACAGGTCGACCTCGCGCACGAACATGGCGTCGTACAGCGCGGGACGCTCGGCGGCGAAGTCCAAGTAGGCCACCGCCAGCGCGCGGAGCGCCCGCACGGGTGAGCGGTGGGCCGTGCGGGCGGCGCGCATGCGTTCGGTCATGTCGGCGAAACCCTGCACGGCCACCGCGCGCACGATCGCGTCCTTGCCCTTGAAGTGGCTGTAGAGCACCGGCTGGCTGTACTCGACGCGCTCGGCCAGACGACGGGTGGTGACCGCGTCCCACCCCTCCGCCTCGGCCAGCTCCCTGGCCGCGTCGATGATCAGCCGACGGCGTTCGGCGCGTTCGCGTTCGCGGCGTTCCTGGATGGACACGCTTCGGATGCTAGCAGCGCTAGACATTCGAGCGCACGAGAAGCTAGTGTCGCTCTTGTACCTAGCACTGCTAGCACCTGGAGTCGGGTCATGTCCCACCACCGGATCAACACTGTTCTCGGCGTGCTCGTCGTCCTGGCGGGCTTCTACTTCGGCCTGGGCTTCCTGCTCGACCCGCAGGGCTCGGCGGCCGGGTTCGGCATCGACCCGTGGCCGGAGGGCAACGGGTACTTCGTGGTCAAGGGCGTCCGCGACATCGCCTACGCGCTGACCGCGCTGATCCTGCTGCTGCTCCGGCACCGCCGCGCCCTCGGCTGGGTGGTGCTGGCCGACGCGGTCATCCCGATCGGCGACTGCATCGCCGTGATGTCCAACGGTGGCACGGTGGCCCACGCGCTGGCCGTGCACGGCTCGGCGGCCGTGCTGGTGCTCACCGTGGCGGCGTCGATGCTGTGGGAGACCCGGAAGCGGGCGACGGCGACGTCGGAGACCGTCAAGCCGCAGACCCTGGAGACCCTGAAGCGGTGAGCAGGAACGCGGGCGACCACCAGTAGTCGTGCAGCCGGGTGACCCGGACATCGGTGAACCCGGCCCGCTCGACCTGCTCCGCCCACCGCGCGGCGGGCTGCTCCCAGGTCGACCGGGTCGCGCCCGGCACCAGCTGGCCGGTCAGCACCGGCATCAGGAACCCCTGCGCCACCAGGTCCCGGTCGGCCTCGTACTCGGTCAGCCCCCGCTCGTACGCCTCGGCCAGGAACCGCCGGTGCTCCGGGCTCCCGTGCGGCAGGTCCGGCACGTCGAACTCGACCACGGCGAGCACGCCGACGTGCCCGACCAGGTCCGCCAGCACGCGGTCGCGCACCTCGTGCGGCAACGCGTGCAGGGCGAACGTCGACTGGGCCACGCCGAACACCGCGTCCGCGGGCAACGCCGCCGCGAACGGCTCCACCCGCGTGTGCCGGGCATCGACCTCGTGCCCGGCCAACGCCCGCACCGCCTCGTCGAGCAACGCCGCCGACGGCTCGACCAGCGTCACCGAGGCCGGCGCGTGCGCCGAGGCCAGCACGGGCGCCAGCGCCCGCCCGTCACCGCAGCCGATGTCCAGCAGGCTCGTCGGCCGCGCCTCGGCGTGGACCCTCCCCAACGCCTCGGTGACCGCCCGGTACAGGCCCACGTTGCCGCCGCCGTCGATGAACGCCTCGAACGCCGCGGGCTGGTCGTACACCGAGCCGTCCCGCGTCGCCGCCAAGTGCTCGGCCAACGCCGCCGCCAACGGCGTGTCCCCGCCGCGCAGCGCCTCCCTGGCACCGCCGATGTCGCCGTCCGTCAACGCCCGCAGAGCTTCGTCGATGTGGTTCGTCACGCCCTGAGCATGCCAAACACGCAGGTCGAAACCCGGAGTTGGCCGGACGTTGGTCTGTCGTTGGCGCGCCGGTATCCACTGTCGCCTGAACGAATCCGAGCAGGGGGAGCGATTTCCGTGGTAGAGCGACGGTACGGCGGCGACACGGCCGGGGAGGGCCGGCGATGACCGACCAGTGGACCGGAGCCGGCATCTTCGAGAGCTACGCGAGCTTCGTCAAGACGATCGAGGGCGACGCGCAGAGCGAGACCGAACGCGTGCTGGACATCACGTTCGGCGCCATCGACGTGGTCGCCTCGACGGTGGCGCTGGCGATCGACCCGATCGGCACGCTGCTGGCGGCCGGGATCGGCTGGCTGATCGAGCACGTCAGCTTCCTCCGCGAGCCGCTGGACATGCTGATGGGCGACCGCGACGCCATCCAGGCGCACATCGAGCTGGTCAAGGCCGACGCCAAGCAGATCCGCGACCAGGCCGAGTTGCACAAGAGCGCGATGGCCCAGTTCACCGGCTGGGAGGGCAAGGCGGCCGAGGCGTTCAAGCAGAGCATGGACCGGCTCGGCGGCGAGCTGGACTCGTTGGCCGAGGTCGTCGACGGCACGGCGCGCGTCACGGCGGTGACCGGCACGCTGATCATCATCCTGCGCGACATCGTGCGCGACCTGATCGCCGGCCTGCTCGCGCAGCTCGTCAAGGGCGCGTTGATCGCGGCGGCGGCCGCGGTGTTCACGCTGGGCGCGTCCATCGTCGGGTTCATCGGCTACGCGGTCGGCGCGGCCACCGCGCTGGCGGTGCAGATCGGCGCCCGGATCGCCAAGCTGATCGCCGCGCTGGGCAGGCAGGCCTCGCGGCTCGGCAAGCTCGGCGGCTCGATGGGCTCGATCGCGCAGGGCTTCTCGCGGTTCGGCGACGCGGGCGGCATCGTGCACGAGACCGTCAAGGCGGGCGGCGGGTACGGCGGCTTCTACGGCGACGAGAAGGGCCCCGCGCCGCAGACCGGCGACCAGGCGAAGGCGGCCGTCTGATGGCCCGCGTCGGAGGGGGCGGCAGCTCCACGCCGCCACCCGGCGGCTCCCCGCCGCCGCCGGGCAGCCCGGACAGCACCACCAGCACGACCAGCAACCCGTTCAGCGACCGGTACGAGGTCAGCCCGCCGCCGTCGCCGCAGAACCCGTTCGACGACTTCTACCAGATCAGCGACAACGGCAGCGCGATGAGCCTGGACAACCTGGACTGGCAGGCGCAGAACCTGGACAACCTGGGCGACGGCCTCACCACGACCAGCCAGAACCTGGGCTCGCACCAGGCGACGGCCGAGGCGTACGGCGCGTTCGGAAGCATGATCGCGTCACCGCTGAACACGACGATCGGCCAAGGGGCGGACACCACCAAGGCCGCCGCGGACGCCGCCGCCAACGCCGCGCAGAAGGTGCGCGACTCGGCCGAGACGATGCGCACCACCGACAGCGACATCTCGGACAACCTGAACAACATCGGCCAGGACAACAACGTCTACCAGGGCCCTCCGGGCTCGTCGGGCGGCCGTCCCGAGGGCGGCGAGAACCGTCCCGGCGACACCGGCGGCCAGGACAAGCCCGACGGCCAGGACAACACCGTGCCGCCGCCGCCCGAGGTGACCGGTGACGGCCCGATGCCGCCACCGCCGAACGCCACGCCGATGCAGAGCCCGGACACCAGGCCGATCGGCGACCGCATCGGCGACATCCGGCAGCAGCTCGGCGTGCACAACGACGTCGGCGCGGTCGTCGTGCCCACGGGCAACCGGCCCGACGGCAGCGCGTACACCCTCGACACGCCGGTCATGGACCTGCCGCCGGAGAACCGGCACGGGCTCACCCCCGAGCAGCAGGGCATGAGGCTGGGCGACCTGATGGGCTACCCGCCCGAGCTGATGGCCGACCCGGAGTTCGCGGGCACCCCGGCGGCCGACGCCCTCGACATGCAGGGCGGTGGCGCCTACAACGGCGACAGCAACCTGCTCATGATCGACGACCAGCACAACGACAACGCGACGTTGCTGCACGAGGTCGGGCACGCCCGGCAGCGGGAGCACGGCTTCGACCACCACAACTCGCAGAACACGTTGCTGGAGTACCAGAACGTGCTCGTCAACGAGAACGCCCACCACGACGCGAACGGCAACCCGCCGCGACTGGCCTACCAGCCGCCGCCGGGTCAGCCCCCGACCGACTGGAACGGCCTGCGCGACTACGTCCAGGGCAACCCGACCACGGTGGGCGGGCAGCAGCTCACCATGAACCCCGCCCAGCGGGACCAGAGCCTGGTGCTGCTCGACCAGATCGAGCAGCTCACCGGACCCGGCGGCCCGTACGAGGCCGACGGGCCGCGGGTGCGCGACAACCTGATCAAGGAGTTCTTCGCCAAGGAGAAGCAGTTGCAGGGCTAGTAGCGTGTCGCTGCTTAGTTGTGGTGCTTGTGGCTGAGAGCCTGTTGACCGGCAGGTCCTTCTCCCTGCCGGACAAGGACGGTTGACATGGCGTCCCAGTTGAAGCGGCCGGTCAGGTTGTCGGCGCGGGATCGTGAGGCGTTGATCCGGCTGATCACCACGGGTGTGCATCCGGCGTCGTCAATCAGACGGGCTCAGGTCCTGCTGGATCTGGACACCTCGGTGGGCGAGCCGGACCCGAAGGAGGTAATCGCGGCCCGCCTCGGGGTGTCGGGTGAGATGCTGCGGCTGGTCGCCAAGCGGTTCACCGAGACCGGTGGCGATGCGCTGGCCACGGTGTCACGCAAGAAACGGGATCTTCCGCCGGTTCCATCCCCGGTGACCGGCGAGGTCGAGGCCCGACTGATCGCCCTGGCATGCTCTCAACCGCCGGCCGGACACGCCCGATGGTCGTTGCGGCTGCTGGAGAAACACGTCGAACTCACCGAGGACATCCCGAACCTGGACCACTCCACCATCGGCCGGGTCTTAAAAAAACGGAACTGCGTCCTCATCTGAGGAAGTCCTGGAACATCCCGCCGCGCGCGAATGCGGAGTTCGCCGCCCGCATGGAGGACGTGCTCGCCGTCTACGCCCGGCCGCACGACCCCGCCCGTCCGGTGGTGTGCATGGACGAGAAACCCTTCCAGCTCCTCGGCCAGGTCCGCGAACCACTCCCCGCCCGGCCAGGCCGCGATGCCCGCCACGACAGCGAGTACGTCCGGTGCGGCACCTGCTCGATCTTCGTGTTCACCGAGCCCCTGCGCGGGTGGCGCCGCGTCCACGCCCTGCCCCGGCGAACCAAGATCGACTGGGCCGGGCAGGTCAAACACCTCCTGACCATGGACTATCCCGACGCCCGGACCGTGGTGCTGGTCATGGACAACCTCAACACCCACGGCATCGCCTCGCTCTACGAGGCCTTCGAACCCGGCGAGGCCTTCGCCCTGGCCCAGCGCCTGGAGATCCACCACACCCCCAAACACGGCTCCTGGCTCAACATCGCCGAGATCGAACTGTCCGCACTGTCCCGGCAATGCCTCGACCGCCGTATCAGCGACCTCGACACCCTCAACACCGAACTCGCCGCCTGGCAACACGCCATCAACACCGAACAGCGTCAGATCCGCTGGCAGTTCACCACCGACGACGCACGCATCAAACTCCGCCACCTATACCCCAAGAGTTAGCCGCGACGGTCTACTAGTAGGGCTTTGTCAGGTGCGCGTCCGCCCCCGGCTACCCGCGGCCGGGGGCGGGGCTGCGCATCACGATCAGGTCGCCGTGCCCGCCGTACCCCAGCACTGGCTCGGCGTACTGCGTGCCGTCGAACGTGATCAGCCACCACTCGCGGCCGACCGGCAGCAGCATCGGGTGCGGGATGTTCGTGCCGTACGGCGCGTCGAGCGTGCCCAGCTTCCGCATCGCCAGGTCGTACACCGGGTACTGCCGCGCGTCGCCGTCGCTGGCGAAGAGGTACCACTCGCGGCCGACCCGCTGGATGATCGTGCCCTCGGTCTGGTCCACCGAGGTGTCCGCGCCGACCAGCCGCGTGTCGGTGTAGTCCGCGCCGGGAGCCGCGACGGCGAGCGCCGGGTGGAACACGAACGCCGGCTGCTGCGCCTCGCTCTCCACGAACGCCAGGCGCCAGCGGCCGTCGACGCGGGTCAGGGCCGGGTCCCACGAGCTGACGGAGGTCGGCAGCGGCAGCCGCTCGGTGCGCAGGACGTGCACGCCGCGCAGCACGTTCGCGGTGGTCGCGGTGTGCCGGATGTGCACGCCCCGGAACGCGAAGTCGCCCCACGAGCTCATCAGCAGGATGAACCGGCCGGTGCGGTCGTCGTACACGATCTGCCCGGCGTGGTCGCCCAGCACCACGCCGTCGCGCTCGAAGAACAGGATCGCGACCTGCTCCAGCTTCGCCGGGTCGGCCAGGTCGATCGTCCAGACCGCCCAGTGCGCCTGCTGGAAGAAGCCCAGCCCGGCGTTGGTCATGGTCACGTACAGCTTGCCGTCGCGGATGTACGGCCTGCCGTCGGCGTGCTGCACGACGTGCGGGTCGCGGACGCCCGCCTGGCCGAAGTAGCCCGCGCGCACCCGGCCGAGCCGCACGTCGCCACGGCCGCCGTAGGCGTAGTCGAGGCCGCCCAGCACCGCGGGCACCCGCAGGTCGACCAGCGCGCGCACGCCGTCCCGCTCGGTCAGCACCGGTTGCCAGCCCATGCCGGCGCCGGTGGTGTCGACCAGGACGGTGACCGCGTTCTCGTTGACCACGACGGCGAACCGGAACGCGCCGGTCACGCGCACGTCGGCGGACTTGACCACGGTGGTCACGCCGCCGGTGGTCACCTCGATCGCGGCCTTGCCCGCGGCCGCGTCGAGCGTGCCGAGCACGGACGTGCCGCCGCCCGCCAGGCCCGCCACCACCACACCTTCGGCGCGCTGCACCTCCACCAGCACCGACCCGAACGGCGCACGGGGCCGCACACCGGTCCGGACCAGCGTGGTCGAGGTGGCCGGCGGGGGTGTGATCGCGCTGTCGTACTGCACGAAACGCGGTGCGACCAGGTCGAACGGGCGGTGCTTGTGCGCCACCGCGAAGTGCAGGTCGAACGGAGTCGTGGACGGCTGACCCATCGCGGGCACGTTACCGAACAGCGCCGAGAGCGCCCCGACCGCACCCGCCGCCCCCGCGTGGCGCAGCACCGCGCGTCGATCCATGTCCCGTGCCGCCATCGGACCTCCTCGGACTCCTGCCGGTACTTGTTAACCATGTGTTACAGGCAGGTGTGACCAGGTGTCCAGAGGGTGGTTCGGGTCAGGCGACGCCCGTCAAGGCGTAGCGGACGCGATGGGTGAGGAAGACGGACACGTCCCGCACGTGCTCGTAGGCGGTGACCACCAGGACGTCGCCGCGCAGCTCCACCGTCCCCCAGAACTGCCACGGGTCCGCACCGACGTCCACCACTTCGGCCAGGACCGCGGCACGCAGGTCGTGCCCGACCGCGAGCAGCACGCCGGCGTCCAGCACCACGAGCGTGCCGTCCGGCAGCACCACCGGCTCCGCGGCCTGCCCGTTCCGCAGCCGGTCACCGCGTTCGAGCTCGCCGTCGGGCAGCAAGCGCGCCAACCTCGACGCGGTGGGGGACCGCCGGTCGCACTCGACCACGCGCACCCCGTCCGCGTCGGGCACGTAGTGGCCGTACGTGTGCCACGTGGTCAGCAGCGCCCCGTCCCGGTCGTGCAGCCAGGTCTCGAAGATCCCGTAGCCCTCCAGCCCGAGCACGAACCGGCCGCCGTCCACCGCCGCCGCCCGGTCGCCGCGCAACTCCGCCAGCCGGTCGCCGGTGCGGAGGTCGAGCAGCAGCGCCGGACCCAGGTGGCCCCACGCGTGGTAGTCCCGGCTGTCGGTCAGCACCAGCAGCCGGTCCTCGCTCACGTGCACGGCGCGCGGGTTCGCGCCGCACCGGTGCCACCACGCGCGTGCGCCACCGCGCCACGCCGCGAGTTCGACGCCGGACGCGACGAAGCGCAGCCCCGCGACGGTGCCCAGCTCCCGGGGCTTCGCCGGTTTGTCCCAGCCTTCCGACGTGGTCCGGTCGAGCTCGACGACCGCCAGGGCGCTCACGCCGTCAGCACCAGCTTGCCCCGCCCGTGGCCCCGTGCGCTGACGCGGTGCGCCTCGGCGGCGTCGGCCAGCGGGAACGTGCCGCCGACGGTGGTCACCACCTCGCCCTTCGCGGCCCGCTCGGCGAGTTCGGCGAGGCGTTCGGCGGACCGCTGCTGTGGGCCGCCGGTGAACACCACGCCCAGCGAGTCGGCGGCGTAGTCGGCGATGGTGACGATGCGGCCCGTGCCGCCGCGCAGCTCGATCGACGCGGGCAGCGCGCCCTTGCCCGCCACGTCGAACACCGCGTCGACCCCTTCGGGCGCCAACGCGCGCACCCGTTCCACCAAGCCCTCGCCGTAGGTCGTCGGCGTGGCGCCGAGCGCGGCGACGTGCTCCTGGTTGGCCGGACCGGCGGTGCCGATGACCCGCAACCCCGCCAGCACGCCCAGTTGCACGGCGATCGAGCCCACGCCGCCCGCCGCGCCGTGCACCAGCAACGTCTCGCCCGGCTTGACGTCGAGCAGGCCGAACACGCGGTCGGTGGTCTCCAGGGCCACGGGCAGCGTCACGGCGTGCTCCCACGACAGCCCCGCCGGCTTGCGCACGACCGTGGTCGCCAACGCGAACTCGGCGTACGCGCCGGTGTCGGACCAGCCGAGCACGTCGTCACCGACCGACCAGTCGGTGACGTCCGCGCCGACCGCGTCGACCACGCCCGCGACCTCGATGCCCAGGATCGTCGGCAACGGCGTGGTGAAGACGGCTTCCATGCCGCCCGCGCGGACCACCGCGTCGTACGGGTTCACCCCGGCCGCCCGCACCCGCAGGCGCACCTGGCCCGCACCGGGCTCCGGCCGTTCGACCTCGGCGGGGCGCAGCTCTTCCGGACCGCCGAAACGGCTCAGCACAACGGCTTTCACGATGTCTCCTCAGTGGACTCGCGGTGGACGGTCGCGTGCTCGACCGCACCGGCAAGGCGATGTCGCGGCCTTCGCACGGTCTCCCGGCTACAGTCCGCCGTCATGACCGACAAGCCCGCGCGCGGCGGTGGTGCGCCCCAGGACGTCGAACTGGCCCGGCTGCGCGAGCCCGCGCCGAGGGAACGGGCCGACGCGGCGCGCAACCGGGCCAAGATCCTCGACGTCGCGGCGCGGCTGTTCGCGCGGCACGGCGTCGCGGAGGTGTCGATGGACCAGATCGCCGCGGCGGCCGAGGTCGGCAAGGGGACGCTGTTCCGCCGGTTCGGCGACAAGGCGGGGCTGGCTTCGGCGCTGCTGGGCGCGCGCGAGGAGGAACTGCAGGCCGCGATCCTCGGCGGGCCGCCGCCGCTGGGGCCGGACGCGCCCGCGGGGGAGCGGCTGGTCGCGTTCGTGGTCGCGTACGCGGACTTCCTGGAGGCTAACCTCGACCTGGTGCGGCTGTCCGAGACCGCCAGCCCGAGCGCCCGCTACCGGACGGGCGCGTACCGGTTCTGGCACCTGCACGTGCGCATCCTGCTCGCCGAGGCGCGGCCGGACCTCGACGCCGACTACTTCGCGCACGCGCTGCTCGCACCGCTGGCCGCCGACCTGCGGCACGCCACCGGCGACGTGTTCTCCGCCGAGCGCGTCGCCACCGACCTCACCCACCTGGCCCGACTGGTCCTCACCGGTCGGATCATGCCGTGATCCACGTCTCCGCGCGAAACCGGACCGCAGTCCGCTAGAGTGGCCATCAACCGGACCGCAGTCCGGTTGATGGCATCGTGACGGAGGACTGGACCATGACGACCCTGCTGCACATCTCCGCGTCGCCGAGGGGCGAGGCCTCGGAGTCGCTGTCGATCGCCCGCACGTTCCTCGACGCCTACCGGGCGAACCACCCCGACCACCGGGTCGACGAGTTCGACCTGTGGGACGGCACGCTGCCCCCGTTCGGGCCGGACGCCGCGGCGGCCAAGATGGCGGTGTTCGCGGGGCAGGAGCCGACGGGTGCCGCCGCGCGGGCGTGGGAGGCCGCGACCAGGACGTTCGACCGCTTCGCCGCCGCCGACGCGTACCTGTTCAGCGTGCCCATGTGGAACGCGGGCGTGCCCTACGTCCTCAAGCAGTTCATCGACGTGGTGAGCCAGCCGGGCATGGCGTTCGGGTTCGACCCCGAGCACGGCTACGCCGGTCTGCTCACGGGCAGGAAGGCGGCCGTCGTCTACACCGGCGCTGTGTACGGGGAGGGTCGCGGCCCGGCGTTCGGCGAGGACTTCCAGCGGCCGTTCTTCAGCGGGTGGCTGCGCTGGGCGGGGATCACCGACATCACCGAGATCGAGTTCCGCCCGAACCTGGTGACCGCCGACGCCGACGCGCGCCGTGAGCGGGCGCACGAGGAGGCCGCCAAGGCCGCCGCGAACTTCTGACCTGCCCGGACTCCCCGACCCTCCGGGACTCCAGCGCGGCCGGGTGGCCGGCACGTCGGCGGGACGGCGCGTCACCGGTGGGCGCAGGCGGTCAGGGCGGTGAACGCCTCCCAGGCCTCCTCGGGCCCGAACCGCCGCGGTGGCAGCACGTAGTGCAGCGCTTCGTACGAGAGGTCGCCCCACGGCTCAAGTCGGTGCGCCCGGCCGAGAACCCGGCCGCAGTCGGCGCACGCGAGCCACGGAACCACGACGAGATCCGCCTCCGGCTCGCCACCCGCCTCCGTCAACGGCTCCGCACCTGCCGTCATCGCCGCATCCGCCGCCGGTTCGCCTTCGACTGTCCGCACCCGGCCGCCGGGGCGTGACCGGCAGCGGCGCAGGGCGGGTTCGACCGATTCCCGCACGCCCCAGACCTCCGCGGTGACGGCGATGCGCGCGCGTTCGTCGTCGTCGATCGCCACGTCGCCGTCCGCCAGGCCGGTCATCAGCAGGTCGATCCCGGCCTCCTGCTCGCCGATGTCCCAGCACTCGACCACGTCCCGCGCCCGTGCCGGCGGCAGCAGCGCCGCCAGCTCGCACCACCGGGCCCTGTCCTCGTCCACGTCACCGAGGCTAACCGGACGATCGACTCGGCCCGTGCGTCGGTTAGCCTTACCTAAACTTCGGGGAGGTGCGGGTGTCGCGCGACGCGGTGCGAGGGGTCGGCCTGCTGGTGTCGATCGGCGTGCTGGGCCTGATCGTGCTGCTCAGCCTGTGGATCGGCACCAAGAGCATCCCGTTCGCGGACACCTTCGCCCTGCTCTTCGCCGACGACGGCACCGGCGACGCGGCCATCGTGCGCGCCGTCCGCGTGCCCCGGGCCGTGCTCGGCCTGCTGGTCGGCGCGGCGCTCGGGTTGTCCGGCGCGGTGATGCAGGCGTTGACCCGCAACCCGCTCGCCGACCCCGGCCTGCTCGGCGTGAACATGGGCGCGGCGGCGGCGATCGTGTCCGCCATCGCGTTCTTCGGCATCACCAGCCCCACCGGGTACGTGTGGTTCGCGCTGCTCGGCGCGGCCGGCACGGCGACCGTCGTCTACGTCCTCGGCGCGGCGGGCCGGGGCGCGGCCACCCCCGACCGGCTGGTGCTCAGCGGCGCGGCCCTGACCGCCGTGCTCTACGCCTACGTCTCGGCGATCCTGCTGCTGTTCACGCACACGTTCGACTCGTTCCGGTTCTGGAACGTCGGCTCGCTCGCCGGCCGCGACTTCGAGCTGATCGGCCAGGTGTCGCCGTTCGTGCTGCCCGGCATCCTGATCGCGTTCCTGCTCGCCCGGAACCTCAACGTGCTGGCGCTCGGCGACCACACGGGCAAGGCGCTCGGCGCGAACGTCAACCGCACCCGCGCGTTCGGCGTCCTCGCCGTCACGCTCATGGCGGGCGCCGCGACCGCCGCCGCCGGGCCGATCGCGTTCGTCGGCCTGACCGTGCCGCACGTGGCCCGCATGATCGGCGGCAGCGACCAGCGCTGGGTGCTGGCGTTCTCCGCGGTGCTCTCGCCGATCCTGCTGCTCGGGTCGGACATCGTCGGCCGCGTGGTCATCGCGCCGCAGGAGATGGAGGTCGGCATCATCACCGCGTTCATCGGCGCGCCCGTGTTCATCGCGCTGTGCCGGCGCCGGAAGTTGGCCACGCTGTGAGGACCGTCCGGACGTCCGCCGTCTCGCTGCGGATCAGCGAACGCGCCCTGCTCGTCAGCGCGGGCATCGCCGTGCTGACCGCGGTCGCCGCCGTCGCCACCATGGTGACCGGCGACTTCCCGCTGACCGTCGGCGAGGTGCTGTCGACCTTCGTCGGGCAGGGCGACGGCTACGCCGACTTCGTGATCTTCACGCTGCGCCTGCCACGCCTGATCACCGGTCTGCTGGTCGGCGCGGCGCTCGCGCTCAGCGGCGCGATCCTGCAGAGCCTGTCGCGCAACCCGTTGGCCAGCCCCGACATCATCGGCTTCACCCAGGGCGCGGCCACCGGCGCGATCGCGGTCCTCGTGCTGGCGCAGGGCAGCATGGCGGCCACCGCGCTCGGCGCGACCGTCGCGGGCCTGCTCACGTCCACCGCCGTCTACCTGCTGGCGCTCAAGCAGGGCGTGCAGGGCTTCCGGCTGGTGCTCATCGGCATCGGCGTGAGCGCGATGATGCTCGCGGTCAACTCCTACCTGCTCACCCGGGCCACGCTGGAGAGCGCGCTGGCCGCGCAGACGTGGCTGGTCGGCGGCTTGAACAACCGCGGCTGGGACCAGGCGCAGGTGGTCGCCGTCGTGCTGGCCGTGCTGCTGCCGTGCGCGCTGGCGCTGGGCAGGCGGCTGGCGTTGCTGGAGATGGGCGACAGCGCCGCGACGGGACTCGGTGTGAACGCCGAGCGCACCCGCCTGGCGCTGCTCGCGGTGAGCGTCGGCCTGGCCGCCGTCGCCACGGCCGCCGCCGGGCCGATCAGCTTCGTGGCCCTGGCCGCGCCGCAGGTCGCCCGACGGCTCACCGGCGCGTCCGGCCCCGGGCTGGCCGCGTCGGCGTTGACCGGCGGTCTGCTGCTGGTCGTCAGCGACTTCGCGGTGCAACGGCTGTTCCCGACGACCCAGCTGCCGGTCGGCATCGCCACCGGCGCGATCGGCGGGCTCTACCTGGTGTGGCTGCTGGCCCACGAGTGGCGGAAGGGGAGCACGACGTGACCAGGCTCCGAGGGTCGGAACTGACGTTGTCCTACGACGAGCGCGTCGTCGTGTCCGAACTGGACGTCGAGATCCCGGACGGCTCGTTCACCGTCATCGTGGGCCCCAACGCCTGCGGCAAGTCCACCGTGCTCAAGGCGTTGGCGCGGATGCTCAAACCGCGCGCCGGCGCCGTGTACCTCGACGGTGAGGCGATCTCGACGTACCGCTCCAAGGAGGTCGCCCGCCGGCTCGGCCTGCTGCCGCAGACCTCCATCGCGCCCGGCGGCATCACCGTCGGCGAACTCGTGGCCCGCGGCCGGTACCCGCACCAGCGGTTGCTGCGGCAGTGGTCCGTCGAGGACGAGGAGGTCACCGCCGGCGCGATGCGGATGACCGGCGTGCACGACCTGGCCGACCGCCTCGTCGACGAGCTGTCCGGCGGGCAGCGGCAACGCGTGTGGCTCGCCATGGTGCTGGCGCAGCAGACGTCGATCCTGCTGCTGGACGAGCCGACCACGTTCCTCGACATCGCGCACCAGGTCGAGGTGCTGGACCTGTGCGCCGACCTGCACGAGGACGGCAACCACACGTTGGTCGCCGTGCTGCACGACCTGAACCAGGCGTGCCGCTACGCCACCCACCTGATCGCGATGAAGCCCGGTGTCGGCGTGGTGGCGCAGGGCAAGCCGGCCGACATCGTGACGGCGGAGCTGGTGGAGGACGTGTTCGGCCTGCCGTGCCGGGTGATCGCCGACCCGGAGACCGACACGCCCCTGATCGTGCCGTTGCGGCGGCAGCGCGTCACCCAGTCCGCGTAGCGGTCACTCCGGCAGGGCGTAGGCCCCGGCGGCGATGTCCTCGAAGAGCGTCGGGCCCGTGGGCGTCCAGCCGACCAGTTCCCGGGTGCGGGCGTTCGACGCGGTGATGTCGAGGCCGGCGAAGTGCCCGATCCAGCCGAAGTGCGCCTCGGCGTCCTCCCGGGCGACCGACACCGTGTGCAGGCCCAGGTAGTCGCCGAGGGCGGCGGCGATGTCGCGGAGGGGCAGTCCTTCCTCGGCCACGGCGTGCACCCGTGACCCCGCCGGCGCCTGCTCCAGCGCGAGCCGGACGAGCCGGGCGGCGTCGGAACGGTGCACGGCCGGCCAGCGGTTCGAGCCGTCGCCGAGGTAGCCAACCACGCCCCGCTGCTTCGCGACCTTCGCCAGGGTCGAGACGAAGCCGTGGTCGCCCATGCCGTGCACGGACGCGGCGAGGCGCAGCGCCACCGGCCGGACGCCGCGGTCGGCGTACCCCAGCGCGAGGTTCTCGCTGCCGCCGCGCGGTGAGTCGGCGCCGTGGTGCGGTGACAGGTCGTCCTCCGTGAACGGCCGGTCCGTGATGCCCGAGTCGAGGCCCGAGGCGAACAGGAACGGTTTGCCGCTGCCCTCGACGGTGTCGAGCATCCGCTGGACGGCGGCGCGTTCGCTGCGCCCGGCGCCCGCGTAGTCGGTGAAGTCGTGCTTGAAGGCGAGGTGGACGACGCCGTCGGTGGCCGCGGCGGCCGGGGCGAGGCTGTCGAGGTCGTCCAGGCTGCCGCGGTGGGCGGTGACGCCCTTGGCCTCCAGCGCGGCGGCGGCCTCGTCGGAGCGGGCGAGGCCGACGACCTCGTACCCGTGGGCGAGCAGTTCGTCGGTGACGGCCGAGCCGATCCAGCCGGAGGCACCGGTGACGAAGACGCGCATGACGTTCCTTCCAACATGTCAGTGACTGACATCGAACGTAGCACGACATGTCAGCGGCTGTCATTACTACACTGCCGGTCATGAGCCGCTGGGAGCCGGACGCCCGCGGGCGGATGATCCGCGCCGCGATGGACCTCTTCGCCGAGCGCGGCTTCGACCACACGACCGCGGTCGACATCGCCGAACGCGCCGGCGTGACCGAGCGGACCTTCTTCCGCCACTTCGCCGACAAGCGCGAGGTGCTCTTCGACGGTTCCCAGGCCCTGGAGCAGGCGGCGTCCACCGCGATCCTCGCCGCGCCCGCCTCGTCGGGGCCCCTCGACGCCGCGCTGGCCGGCGTGATCGCGGCGGGTGGCCTGCTGGAGGACCGGCGCGAGCACGCCGTGCGGCGGAACCTGCTGGTCGAGGCCAACCCGGGACTGCGGGAACGGGAACTGCTCAAGCTCACCGCCCTGGTCGACGCGACGGCCGAGGCGTTGCGCACGCGCGGCGTCGACGACCTGATCGCCGCCCTCGCCGCCCACAGCGCGGTGACGGTGTTCCAGCTCGCGTTCACCCGCTGGGTGTCGGAGGAGCGCCCACCGGCCCTCGCCGCCTGCATCGCGGACACCGCCGCACTGCTGCGCGCCCTCTGATCGCGCCGGTGCGGGCGAGCCGCACCCGGCTCAGACCTGCCACCTCGCGCGACCGGGGGGTTCGGGCGTCAGGTCGGTCTCGAACACGGCGGCGATGGAGTCCACGTCCCACGAGTCGCGGGTCAGCACGGGCCGCTTCACGGCGTACTGCGAGACCACGTGCAGCTTGTCCGGCAGGAATCGGATCAGTTGGCTCGTCACGCCGGTGGACAGGTCGCTGAGCAGGTACGTCACCAGGGGTGCCATCTTGTCCGGTGTCTGGTCGCGTGAGCTGATCTGGTCGGCACGCGGGTCGAGGTCCATCATCGGCGTCCACGCGAGCGGCGCGACGGCGTTGACGCGGACGTCCCGCGCGGCCAGCGACCCGGCCCACGACAGGGTCAGCGACGCCACCGCGCCCTTGGACGCCGAGTAGGCCGCGGCGCCGGCGCGGCCCAGCATCGCGCCCGACACGACGTTCACGATCGACCCGCCGCGCATCACCTTCGCCGCCGCCGTGCCGCAGTACATCGTGCCGAGCACGTTCACCTCGACCACCGACCGCAGCACGTCCGGCTCGTCGTCCCACGGCTCGGCGAAGTGCGTGACGCCCGCGTTGTTCACCAGGCCGTCGACCCGCCCGAACGCCGACCCGCACAGCTCCACGGGCGCCGTCGCGACCGACGGATCGGTCACCGACCCGGTGTGCGCCACGGCCTCGCCGCCCGCGTCCACGATCGACGCGGCGACCGACGGGGCGCCTTCCACGTCGTTCACCACGACCCGCGCGCCCGACGCCGCCGCGTGCCGCGCGTACGCCTCGCCCAACCCGCGACCCGCACCGGTCACGATCACGGCCTTGCCGTCCAGGATCCCCACACCCACCCCCGCGGTCCGTTCACCAGCCACCGATCATTTCACGCGATCAGGCGATTCGGCGCAGCGCCGGCAGAACGCGCGCGGAAATGTGGTAAACATAAAGGTTGACTTCGCCGGAAATGGCGGGATGAAGACAGTCCCAGTATATCACAGGGGGCAAGCGTGACCACCGGGGAATTGTCCGCCGAACAACAGCGGATCACCTTCCTGCACGATCGGCTGGAGCGTGAGCGGGCCGCCGCGCAGGCCGAGCTCGACGCCGCGCTCAAGGACGGCCACGAGCAGCGCTGGCACCGCGAGGTGGCCGTGCGCACGCTGTCCGAGCAGGTCAGCCGCCTGAACGTGGCGGACGAGAACCTGTGCTTCGGCCGCATCGACACCGCCGAGGACCGCGTCTACGTCGGCCGGATCGGCTTGTTCGACACCGAGCGCGACTACGAGCCGTTGTTGACCGACTGGCGCGCGCCGGCCGCCCGCCCGTTCTACACGGCGACCGCGGCGAATCCCGAGGGGGTGACCCTCCGCCGCCATTTCCGCACCAAGGGCAGGCGGCTGGAGAGCTTCTACGACGACGAACTCCAGCTCACCTCGAAAGCGCTGCTCGACGCGTTGAACGCACCCCGCTCGGACACGATGCGCGACATCGTGGCCACCATCCAGGCCGAGCAGGACGAGGTGATCCGCCTGCCGCATGGGGGCGTGCTGGTGATCGAGGGCGGCCCCGGCACGGGCAAGACGGCGGTGGCGCTGCACCGCGTCGCGTACTTGCTGTACACGCAACGCGAACGGCTCTCCCGGCAAGGCGTGCTGGTGGTCGGCCCGAACCCGGGTTTCCTGCGGTACATCGGCGAAGTGCTGCCGTCGCTGGGCGAGACCGACGTCGTGTTCGCCACGCCGGGCGAGCTGTTCCCGGGCGTTCGGACCGAACGCGAGGACACCCCGGAACTCCAGGCGCTCAAGGGCGGCCTGGGTGCCGTCGACCTGCTGGTGGCGGCCATCGCCGACCGGGAGGAGACGCCCGCCGAGCCGATCCCGGTCGAGCTGGAGGACGTCACCGTCGAGCTGACCGCCGAGATCGCCGCCCGGGCCAGGGCACGGGCGCGTGCCGCCGGGCTCAAGCACAACGAGGCCCAGCCCGTGTTCCACCGAGCCCTGGTGGACGCCCTGGTGGCGCCCGCGCTCGACCTCATCGGCGAGGACTGGCCGGAACTCGCGGCCGACGTGCGCCGCGAACTCGACGGCCACCCCGACGTGCGGCGGGCCGTCGCCGCGCTGTGGCCGGTGCTCACCCCGCGGCAGCTCCTGGCCGACCTCTACGCGGGCCGCTGCGCCGCCCTCGGCCACCCGGAGCTGCGCCGCGACGACCCGCACGCGTGGACGGTCTCCGACGTGCCGCTGCTGGACGAGGCCGCCGAACTGCTCGGCTCCGACGGCCGGGCCGAACGGCGCGCGGCGGAGGAACGCAGGCGGGCCGTCGAGTACGCGCAGGGCGTGCTGCACGTCATCGACACCGACCAGGCCATGCACGAGGACGAGCTGCGGGCCGTCGACCTGGTCGACGCCGAGTGGCTGGCCGACCGCCACGCGCCCGTCGACCACCGCGTCCTGGCCGAACGCGCCGCCGTCGACCGCGAGTGGACCTACGGCCACATCGTCGTCGACGAGGCGCAGGAACTGTCCGAAATGGACTGGCGGCTGCTGGCCAGGCGCGGGCCGAACCGGTCCATGACCGTGGTCGGCGACCTGGCCCAGCGCCAGGCCGAAGCGGGGGCCCGCGACTGGCGGCGGGTGCTGGACCCGCTGGCCCGGGACCGCTGGCAGTACCGGCGGCTCACGGTCAACTACCGCACGCCCGCCGAGATCATGGCCTACGCCGCCGGCGCGCTGGCCGAGGTGGACCCGGCCGCCGTGCCGCCGACGTCCGTGCGGCGGGGTGAGCCGCCCCTCGAAGTCACCGGCGCCGACCCGGAGTCGTTCCGCCCGGACACCGGCACGTTCGCGGTGATCACCCCGACCGGCCCGCTCACGCCGCGCGCCGCCAAGGGCCTGGAGTTCGACACGGTCGTCGTGGTCGACCCCGAACGCATGACGCCGGCCGAGCGGTACGTCGCCCTGACCCGCGCGACCCGACGCCTGGTCGTCGTGCGCACGTAGCAAGGCGCCGGGGACGCGGCGGACCCGCGTCCCCGGCACCCCCGGGATCAGGCGTGCACCACTTCCGGCTCGGCCGTCGGCACGGCGGTCGCGGGCACCCGCCGCAGCACGGTCACCGCGAGCAGCGCGGCGCCCGCGACCAGCACCGCCGCCACCACCGCGGCCACGTTGAGCCCGTCGGTGAACGCCGCCCGCGCCGGTTCCACCAACGCCCGCGCCGCGTCCGCCGGCAAGCCCGCGGCCGTGGACAGCGCACCCGGCAACGAGTCCGCGGCCTCGGCGGGCACGCCGGACGGCATCGTGGCGTGGTAGACGGCCGTGCCGATGCTGCCCATCAACGCGATCCCGAGCGACACCCCGAGGTCGCTCGCCGTGCTGTTCACCGCCGACGCGGCGCCCGCCTTCTCCGGCGGCGCGGCCGTGATCACCAGCGTGGTGGTCAGCGCCATCGTCGGCGCGATGCCGGGGTAGAGCAGGTAGAACCCGGTGATCAGCAGCGGCAGCCCGCCGACGCTCCCGACCTGCGTCAGCACCACGTACCCGGCCACCGAGAACACCGCGCCACCCGCCACCACGTACGCCGGCCGCACCCGCCGCGCGACGATCGGCGACAACGTCGACACGGCCACCAGCGCCAGCGCCGCGGGCAGGATCCACAGCCCCGCCGCCAACGGCGACAGCCCGGCCACCAGCTGCAGGTACTGCGTGAACAGCAGGTAGATGCCGCCGAGCGCGATCGCGGACAGCAGGAACACGCCCAACGCGCCGCTGAACGTCCGGTTCGCGAACAGCCGCACGTCCAGCAGCGGGCTGTCGAGCCGGAGCTGCCTGCGGGCGAACAGCACCGCGAACCCGACGCCGACGACCACCGTCACCACGGACGTCACCGTCAGCCCGGACTTGGAGAACTCCTTGATCCCGTAGACGAACGGCAGCAGCGACGCCATCGACAGCAGCACGCTAGGAACGTCCGGCAGCCCCACACCCGGCGCGCGGTACTCCGGCACCGACAGCGGCGCCACGACGACCACCAGCGCCATCACCGGCACGCCGATCAGCAGCGCCGCGCCCCACCAGAACGTCTCCAGCAGCAACCCGCCGACCAGCGGTCCGACCGCGACGCCCACCGACACCGACGCGGCCCACAGCCCGATCGCCGTCGCCCGCTGCCGCGCGTCCCGGAACATGGTGCTGACCAGCGACAACGTGGACGGCATCACGGCCGCCGCGCCGACGCCCATCAGCGCGCGCGCCGCGATCAGCAACTCGACGTTCGGCGCGAACGCGGCTCCCACGGACGCCAGCCCGAACGTCACCGCGCCGAACACCAGCACCCGCCGCCGGCCGATCCGGTCGCCGACGGTGCCCATGGCCACCAGGAGCCCGGCCATCACGAACCCGTACACGTCGTTGACCCACAGCAGCTGGTCGCTGGTCGGCCGCAGGTCGGCGGCGATGTGCGGGGTGGCCAGGAACAGCACGGTCATGGCCAGGAACAGCAGGGCGGTCGGCAGCAGCAGCACCGCGAGTCCGAGCCATTCCCTGGTCCCGGCCCGGTCACCGACATCGACAGACATGGTGTTTCGTTCCTTCTGCTCGAACAGCCCGGGCGGTTGGTCCCGCCCGGTGGAACCCACGGTGGCCGGCGCGGCTCCAGGAACCGTCCAGATCGACTTCAGGTCGCCTTCGGGTACGGTCTCGACCGTGCGTTTCGGGGTGCTGGGCCCGCTCGCGGCGTGGACGTCGGACGCCCGTCCCGTCCGCGTTCCCGAGGTGAAGGTCCGGGCGCTGCTGGCCCAGCTGGTGATCGACGCGGGCCGCGTGGTGCCCGCCGACCGGCTGATCGACCGCCTGTGGGGCGACCGGTTGCCCGCGAACCCCGCCGGCGCGTTGCAGACCAGGGTCTCCCAGCTCCGCGCCGCGCTGGACGACGCCGAACCCGGCGCCCGACGGCTGGTCGTCTCACGCCCGCCCGGCTACCTGCTCGACGTCACCCCGGACGCGGTCGACGCGGGCCGGTTCGAAGCGCTGCTGGCCGAACCCGCCGGTGATCCACGTGCCCGCGTCGCGCTGCTGGACGACGCGCTGGCGTTGTGGCGCGGACCGGTGCTGGCCGACTTCGCCGACGAGGAGTTCACCCGCGAGGTCGCCGCCCGGCTGGAGGAGCTGCGGCTCACCGCGTGGGAGCAGCGCGCGGAGGCACGGTTGGAGTTCGGCGAGCCGGGCGTGCTGGCTGACGAGCTGGGCGACCTGGTGGCGCGGCACCCGTTGCGCGAACGCCTCCGCGCCGCCCACCTGCGCGCCCTCTACCAGGTCGGACGGCAGAGCGAGGCGTTGGCGGGCTACCGGGACCTGCGGACGCGGCTGGTCGCCGAGCTGGGCGTCGAGCCCGGGCCGGCGCTGGCCGCGCTGCACCGGGCGATCCTCGACCAGGACCCGTCGCTGGGCGGTGCGGTGGAGCCGCCGACGAACCTGCCGCACCCGCTCGGCGACCTGGTGGGCCGGGACGCCGACGTCGGCCGGGTGCGGTCGCTGCTCGCGGCCGACCGGCTCGTCACCCTCACCGGGCCGGGCGGCGTGGGCAAGACGCGGCTGGCGCTGGCCGTGGCGCGCGACGTGGCGACCGGGTTCCCGGACGGGACGTGGCTGGTCGAGCTGGCCGCCCTGCCCGCGGGCGCGCCGCCGGACGAGGTGGCGGCCCTGGTCGCGGCGAGCGTCGGCATCCGCGACTGCGTGGCGACCGACCTGGCGGGCAAGCTGGCCGAGGCGGTGGGGGCCAAGCGGATGCTGCTCCTGCTGGACAACTGCGAGCACGTGGCGCCCGCCGTGGCGGAGCTGGCCGCCGGGCTGCTGCGCGCCGCGCCGGGGCTGCGCGTGCTGGCCACCAGCCAACGCCCGCTCGGCGTGGCCGGTGAGCTGCTGTGGCACGTGCCGACGTTGGCCGAGCCCAGCGCCGTCGAGCTGTTCGTGGCCCGTGCCGCGGCCGGCGCGCCGGGCTTCGCCCTCGGGCCGGACAACGCCGACGCCGTCGCGGCGATCTGCCGCCGGCTCGACGGCATCCCGCTGGCCCTGGAACTCGCCGCGACCAGGGTCCGCGCTTGGGGCGTGCACGAGGTGCTGGCGCGGCTGGACGACCGGTTCCGCGTGCTGACCGCCGGGCACAGCGGCGCGCCCGCCCGGCAGCGCACCCTGCGGGCGATGCTCGACTGGAGCTGGGAGCTGCTGACCGAGGCCGAGCAGACCGTGCTGCGTCGGCTGTCCGTGCACGTGGACGGCTGGACGTTGAGCGCGGCGGAGACCGTGGCCGGTGGCGACGACCTCGACGTGCCCGACCTGCTGGCCGGCCTGGTCGACCGGTCCCTGGTCACCACCACTCCCGGCGACGACCCGCCGCGCTACCGGCTGCTGGAGTCGGTCGCCGAGTACAGCTCGGCCCGGCTGCGCGAGGCGGGCGAGGTCGCGCTGGTCGAGCGGCGGCACCGGGACCACTACGCGCGACTGGCCGCGTCCGCCGACCCGTGCCTGCGCGGCCCGGACCAGCGGCGGTGGCTGCGCCTGCTCGACGCCGAGGCGGCCAACCTGCGTGCGGCGATCGACCACGCGGCCCGGGACGGCGAGGCGTTGCCGCTGGTCGACTCGCTGGCCTGGTACTGGGTGCTGCGCGGCAGGCTCGGCGAGGGGCGTCGCGCCTTGTCGGCGGCGCTGGCCGGCGGCGGCCCGGAGGACGTGACGGACACGGTCCGGCTGTGGCACACCGCGTTCAGCCTGCTCATGGGCGTGACGTCGGGCCTCGTGCCGCTGCCCGCCCGTCCCGCGGCTCGTCCCGTCGACCGGGACGCCGCGGCACGACGGGCCCGCGCCGAGTGGTTCCTCGGGTTCGTCGGCCTCGGGATCGGCGAGCCGGGCGTCGGCGAGGACCTGGTCGCGTCGGCGCTGGCGGTGTTCCAGGCACAGGACGACCGGTGGGGCACGGCCGCCGCGCACGGCACGCTCGCGCGCTACGCGTTCACGCGGAGCGACCTGGCCGCGATGGCCCGGCACGGCGAGCGCAGCATGGCCCTGTTCACCGAGGTGGGTGACCGGTGGGGGCGGCTGCACGCGACGTTCGCGCTCGGCACGCACGCCGAGGTCGTCGGCGACTACGACCGTGCCACCGACCTGCACCGCGAGGGCCTGCGGATCGCCGAGGAACTGGGCCTGAGCACCGACGTGGCCGACAAGCTGTCCGCGCTCGGCCGGATCGCGTTGCTGACCGGTGATCACGAACAAGCCGATGAGCTGCACGAATGCGCCCGTGCGCAGGCCGTGGCGCAGGGCTACACGATCGGCGAGGAGTTCGCCGAACTGGGCCTCGCGCTCAGCCTGCGACGCCAAGGTCGGTTCGACGAGGCCGAAGCGCTGCTGCGCAAGTGGCTCACCTACGACCGGCGGCTGGAGTCGGACATGGCGATCGCCCTCATCGTCGCCGAACTGGGCTTCATCGCCGAACAGCGCGGCGACGCCGACACCGCCCGCACCCTGCACCTGGAGGGCTTGGCCGCCGCGCGCAACGCCGCCGACCCGCGTGCCGTCGCCCTGGCCCTGGAAGGCCTGGCCGGCGCGGAAGCCCTGGCCGGCGACCACGGCCGCGCGGCCCGCCTGCTGGGCGCCGCCGCCGCGTTGCGGGAGGAAGCGGGCGCTCCGCTCCCTCCCGGCGAACGCGGCGACGTGACCCGGATCACTGCGGCCTCGCGCTCAGCCCTGGGCGACTCCTTCACGTCCGCCTACGCCCACGGCCTCACCCACGGCGCGGAGCCGACCCTCCTGGCCCCTTAGCCGGTGGGCGGCGTCTCGTTGGGCGCCGGCTTGTTGGGCGGTGGCGGCTCGGGCGTGGGCGGGATCGGCGGCTCGGTGCTGGGCGACGGCTCCCGGGGCGGCTGCGGCATCGGGGGCGGCGTGGGCACGGGCCGCGGTTCGGGCGGTTGTGGCTGGACCATGTCAACCTCCTTCACCGCCGGTGTACCCACTTCGCCGGCGTTTTACCTATCGGAGTGGCGATAACCCGCTGTCGCCATTGTCTGAAAAACCCGGTACGCCTATCGATCGATGCGGGCAAGAAGCGCTCCCGTCGAGTGAGGAATGCGGTCCGGGCATTTTCTCGCGAGTTCGCGCGGCGATACTGGTGAAGCGGTCACGAATGCATGATCCCGTGACCGTCGGCGAAATCGCAGAGAGAGAGGACCGCTAGATGTCTATCTACCTCGATTCACGGCAGCACACCTTCCCGAAGAAGATGCGGGAGGCGCAGAAGGCCGAGGTGACGTTCCGCGTTCCCGGCAAGGTGGTGGACGCGCACGCTGCGCTGAAGAGCTTCTCGGCCGTCTACTCGGACGGTGAGCGCACTGTGCAGGTGCTCTCCGTCAAGCTCGGCACCCCCCACTTCCAGCCGGCCAGCAGCGGGTATTCCACGGTCACCGTGCCGGTTGAGTACCTGCTGCGCGACTTCGGCAACGACGACAATTACGAAGGCGAGGTCGAGGTGCTGCTGATCGCGGTCGTCGAGGACAAGGTGGGTCACGACGCGTGACGAGTAGGCCCTTCGTGTGAGTCCCTCGGAAATGGGCTGTGCCGGGAGCCGCGGCGGCTCGCGGCACAGCCCGCCGCGAACGCTCAGGACGCCCGCGGCGGGTTCGTGGCACGGGCCGGTGCCGGGGTCAGGTTCGGCAGGACTTCACGGCCGAAGAGGCGGATCGTGTCCAGCACGGCCTGGTGGGGGAGACCCCCGATGTCGACCATGACCAGTTGCGCGTCCAGCGACAGCAGGTCGGTCAGCCGGTTCAGCCGCTCGGTCACCTCCGCCGGGTCGCCGCACACCGCCGCGCCCTCCATCAGCAGGTCGATGTCGACGTCGCCGTCACCCCGCCACGGGTCGGCGAACTCGGCGTACGCCGTCAAGTGGGGCCGCCACGTCGCCCGCGCCTCCGCCGCCGTCGGCGCGACGAACACGTGACTCGGCAACGCCACCCGACCGCGCCCGCCCATCGCCGCCCGGTAGCGCTCGACCACCGGCCGGTGCGTGCTCGGGTCGCGCAACGTGCTCGGCAGCATCAGCGGCAGCCCCAGCTCGACCGCCAGGTCCGCCGACACCGCCGACCCGCTGCCGATCCACACCAACGGCCGCGGCTGCTGCACCGGGCGCGGTGTCGTCGTCACGTCCAGCAGCGGGCTGCGGTACTTGCCCTCCCACGTGACGTGCTTCTCCTCCAGCAGGCGCAGCAGCAGCCGCAGGTTCTCGTCGAACCGCGCCCGCAGGTCGTCCTGCACCCCGAACGCCACGTCCGTGCGCTGCGACACACCCCGCGCCACGATCAGCTCCGCCCGACCCCGCGACAGCACGTCCAGCGTGGCCAGGTTCTCCGCCACCCGGACCGGGTCGTGGTGCGCCAGCAGCGTCACCCCGGTGGACAGCCGCAACGTCGACGTGCGGTCCGCGATGGTGGCCAGCAGCAGTTCCGGCGCGGAGACGATGTACCGGGTGAAGTGGTGCTCGCCGATCGCCACCCCGGCGAAACCGGCCTCCTCCGCCACGACGGCCTGCTCGACCATCGCCCGCAACCGGTCGCACTCGCTCACGCTCCGCCCGGTGTGCGGGTCGGGCAGGTGATCGCCCAGGATCAGCAGATACACGTCCATCCGACAATCTTGCACGCTGCCACTACGGTGGCACCTGCCAAGAACGAGCCTGGAGGAGCACCGGTGACCGCTGTGACCGTGTCCGACAACCCCGAGCAGTCCCGCTACGAGGTCCACCTGGACGGCGAGCTGGGCGGCTTCGCCGACTACACCAAGGCGGACGGCGTCGTCACGTTCACCCACACCGAGGTCTCGGTCGAGGGCAAGGGCCTGGGCGGCAAGCTCGTCCGGCAGGCTCTCGAGGACGTGCGCGCCAAGGGCCTCGGCGTCGTGGCCGAGTGCTCGTTCGTGCAGGGCTACCTGGAGAAGCACCCCGAGCTGAAGACCGCGTGACGGTCCGCGCACGAGGCGGGCGCGCCACGCGTCCACGCCTGGTCGCACCGGCTCACCAGCGCATACCCGATCGAGGTTGCTTCCCCGTGTGAATCATCACAAAGGGGGGTAACAACACGGCTAAGTAGGCGGCTTTTGGTCAACAGTGGTAGCTGATCGTGTCAACATTACTGATCGTGGCCTCACTCGTCCCAGATCCCCGCCATGATGGTGATGTCGTCGACAACAGACACGGTCGACGGGGACCTGACACGAGACCGACGAGGTGGGCCTGGCTGTGACCGCTGACGTGAGCGGAAGTGGCGCACGCACGGACGGCCCGACTCGTCGGGCGGGCACGTGGTCGGAGGTCTTCCGGCAGGTTCCACCGAGGCTGTTGAGACTCGGCGCGCTCGGCGGACTGCTGATCGCGCTCGGCGGCGTCGGCGCGGGCGCGGTGCTCCGCCGCGACCCCCTGCTGACCGGCACGATCCTCAACGCCGTGCGGTACGGCCACGGCCGCGACCTCGCCACCGCCGTGGTGTTCGCCGGCGTGGCGCTGATGGCCTACTCGTGGGTGCGGCTCGGGCGGATGGTGCGCGCCGGCCAGGTCGACGGGCGCGGCGTGGTGCTGGCCGCCGCCGCGTGGACCGCACCGCTGCTGATCGGCCCGTCGCTGTACAGCCGGGACGTCTACAGCTACCTCGCCCAGGGCGCGGTGGCGCTGCACGGGTTCGACCCCTACACGACCGGTGCGTCCGTGCTGCCGCTGTCGCTGGGCGGCAACGTGGCCTCCCTGTGGCAGGACACGCCGTCGCCGTACGGGCCGCTGTTCCTCCTGGTGGCCAAGTGCGTGGTCGCGATCACCGGGGACAACGTCATCATCGGCGCGGTCCTCATGCGGCTCGCCGTCTTCAGCGGACTGGCGATGCTCGCCTGGGCGATGCCCGGACTGGTGCGGCACCTCGGCGGGCGCACGTCGGTGGCGCTGTGGCTCACCGTGGCGAACCCGTTCGTGATCGCCGTCGGCATCGGCGGCGCGCACAACGACATCCTGATGGTCGGCCTGATGGCCGTCGGCGTGCTGATGGTGCTGGACGGCAAGCACGTGCGCGGCATCGCGGTGATCGCCCTGGCGACCGCGGTCAAGGCCACCGCGGTCCTGGTGATCCCGTTCCTGATCTGGGTGTGGGTGGCCCGGATGTCCGGCCCCGCCCGCCAGCGGTTCTTCCAGGCGTGCGCGGTGGGCGGCATCACGTTCGCCGGCGTCTTCGCGCTCTCCACGATCATCGCCGGGGTCGACCTCGGCTGGATCAACGTGCTGCAGAGCCAGACGCCGCTGCTGACGTGGATGTCGCTGCCCTGCGCCGTCGCCGAACTGCTCTACCACTCGGTCGGGCGGCACATCCCGGGCGCCACCTACGAGGGCTTCCTCGGGTTCTTCCGGTCCGTCGGCGTGTACGTGCTCGCGGCCGTGCTGGTCCGCCAGTGGTGGCTGGCCAGGGCGGGCGGTGTGGACGCCGTGCGGCGCGCCGCGATCGCCCTGCTCGCCGCTTCCGTGCTCGCGCCGTCCGTGCTGCCGTGGTACTTCACCTGGGCTTTGGCGCTCGCCGCCGCGTTCGCCTGGAAGGACAAGTGGCTCGCGATCGCGGCGGGCTTCTCGGTCTGGATGGTCCTCATCACGCTCCCCGACGGCACGATCGTCGCCCGCTGGCACTATGGTTCGGCGAACCCGGTCGTCTGGTGGTCCTACCTGGCCGTCACCGTCCTGATCGGCGTGTGGGTCGGTCGGTCGCTCCTGGAACGCCGGCCCGTGTGGGCGCTGGTGAGGGAACTGCGGGCGCGGTCGGGCAAGACCGACCAGCCGACGCGGGTCGTGGACCAGTCGACGAAGGTCGTCGAACCGTCGACCAAGGTCGTCGAACCGTCGACGAAGGTCGTGGAGCCGCCGGCGCGGGTCGTCGAGCAGGCGCCGCCGCCCGACATCGAGCAGGCGCCGCCCGCCGTCGAGGCCGACGACGTGGGCGAGCCGGACGCGGCCGGACAGCAGCGTGGGAGCACGGGTGGTTGAACGGGTTGAACAGCGGGTGCTGAGGTTCGCCCCGCTGGTGTTGTGCTTGTCGCTGGGCTGGTACTTCTGGCGCCTGGGCGCGCCGAGCGGCTGGGGCATGATCGACCTGAAGGTCTACTGGAGCCTCGCGCCGAACCTGTTGACCGATCAGCTCTACACGATCGACATGCCGTTCACGGCGGACTTCCCGCTGCCGTTCACCTACCCGCCGTTCGCGGCCGTGCTGTTCCTCCCGCTGTCCTGGCTGCCGTGGGTGGCCGCGCGGATCGCGTGGCAGGTGCTGTCCCTGATCTGCCTCTGGTGGCTGGTCCGGACGGCGTTGGGGCTGGTCGCCGGCAGGTCGGGGCAGCGGTTCGACGCCACCTGGTCACGCCGGGCGCTGCTGTGGACGGGGCTGGCGCTGTGGTGCGAGCCGGTGCGCAAGACGCTCGACTTCGGTCAGATCAACCTGGTGCTGATCGCCGGCACCTTCGCCGCCATGGTCGCCACCCGGCGCCTGGTGGCGGGCTTCGGCGTCGGTGTCGCGGCGGGGCTGAAGCTCACCCCGGCGATCTCGGTGCTGTACTTCGCGGTGACGCGCCGGTTCAAGGCCGCGCTGTGGACCGCGGTCGGCTTCGCGTTCACCGTGGCCGTCGGCTTCGCCGCCTCGGCCGCCGACTCGTGGCGCTACTGGTTCGAGCTGCTCGGCGCGGCCGACCGGGTCGGCCCGGTCGGGTCCGCGATCAACCAGTCGTTGCGCGGCGCGTTGTCGCGGACCCTCGGCTACGACGTCGAGATGACGTGGCCGTGGCTGCTCGCGGTGGCGGTCTCGGCCGTGCTGACTGGGTTCGCGCTGCGTGCCGCGGTGAAGGCGGGGGACACGCTGGCCACCGTGGTCGCCGTGCAGCTGTTCGGGCTGCTGCTCTCGCCGATCTCGTGGAGCCACCACTGGGTGTGGGTGATCCCGCTGGTGCTGTGGGCCGTCTACGGCGCGCGCCGCACGTGGCCCGTGCTGGCGGTGGCCGCCGCGTGGGTCGTGGTGACCGGCGCGGACCTGATCACCTTCCTGATCGACCAGCAGCCGACCATCTGGGAGATTCCCCGGCCGTGGCCGCTGGCCGCGCTGGGCTGGTGCTACCCGCTGCTCGGGCTGCTCACCCTCGCGGTGATGCCGCGGGCGCTGCGCGCCGACACCCGCGAGCCGGTCGGCGTCACGCCGCCCGCCGAGACGTCGAAGGTCAAGCCCAGTGTCACCTGAACCACCCTCGCCCGCGGTGCGCGTGCTCGTGAACGCGGAGCGGTGGCTGCTGGTCGCCGCGCCGCTGCTGCTCGTGGCGTCCGTCCTGGGCCGCGGCTGGACCATCGTCACCGGCTTCGGCAACGAGACGATCGACCTGTACGTGTACTGGGCGCTGGCGCCCCACGTGCTTTCCGGCGACCTCTACGACGTCACCTCGCCGAACTCGCCGCCCGACTTCCCGCTGCCGTTCACCTACCCGCCGTTCGGCGCGCTGGTGTTCCTGCCGATGACGTGGCTGCCGTGGGTCGCCGCGCAGTGGGCGCTGCGCCTGCTGTCCGGGCTGTGCCTGTACTGGATGGTGCGCGTCGCCCTGCGCCTGGTGGCCGGCGACGGCTGGACGGCGGACGCGGCGCTGTGGCGGCGTCGGGCGCTGCTGTGGACCGCCGTGCTGCTGTGGCTGCAACCCGTGGTGCACACGTTCGACTTCGGGCAGGTCAACCTGCTGCTGGCGGCCGTGGTGCTGGGCGCGATGACGGCCCGGGACTCGCGGCTCGCGGGCATCGGGATCGGCCTGGCGGCGGGCGTGAAGCTCGTGCCCGCGATCTCCGGGCTGTACTACCTGGTCACGCGCCGGTTCGCGGCGGCGGTGTGGTCGATCGTCGCGTTCGTGGTGAGCGTCGGCCTCGGCTTCCTGGTGGACCCGGCGCAGGCCAAGCACTACTGGTTCGAGCTGCTCGGCGCGGCCGACCGGGTCGGCCCGATCGGCACCGCGCACAACCAGTCGTTGCGCGGCGCGTTGTCGCGGACCCTGGGCTACGACGTCGAGATGACGTGGCCGTGGGTGCTCGCGGTGGTGGTGTCCGCCGTGCTGGCGGGCTTCGCGCTGCGTGCCGCGGTGCGTGCGGGCGACGTGCTGATCGGCGTGCTGGTCGTGCAGGTCTTCGGGCTGCTGCTCTCGCCGATCTCGTGGGACCACCACTGGGTGTGGATCGCGCCGCTGCTGATCTGGCTGGTGCACACCAGGATCGCGACGTGGGCGCGGAGCCTGCTGCTGGTGCTGTGGTGCCCGATCATGTTCTGGGACGTGATCGCCTTCCAGCTCGACCGGCAGCCCACGATCTGGACCATCCCGAGGCCAGGCTGGCTGTCCGCGATCGGCTGGGCGTACCCGGCGTTGGCGCTGCTCACGCTGGCCGTGATCCCGTTCGTGGTGAAGGCGGTGGCGCGGCGCGAACCGGCGAACGCGCCACTGCCGGGTCCAGCTGAGGTTACCGGCAAGTAGGATCCGGGGATGGAGTGGACCGAACCCGGAGTCTTCGAGGTCGCGCCCGGCGTCTACCGCATACCGCTGCCCCTGCCCAACGACGGGCTGCACACCGTCAACGTGTACGCGATCGACGACGGTGACGGCGTCGTCCTGATCGACTCCGGCTGGGCCCTCGACGCGGGCGAGGTGGCGCTGGAGGCGGCGCTCGGCGCGCTGGGCCGCGGTTTCGAGGACGTCCGCCGCTTCCTGGTCACGCACGTGCACCGCGACCACTACACGATGGCCGTCGCCCTGCGCCGCCGGTTCGGCACGAAGATCGCGCTCGGCGCGGGCGAGCAGCCGTCCCTGGCCAAGATCACCGCTCGGCGCCGGGACGGGTTCCGCGACCTGGCCACGTGGGGCGCGCCGCACCTGGCCGAGCGGTGGCGCGCCGTGGTGGAGTCGGTGGGCGAGGCCGAGCTGCGCGACTACGAGGAGCCGGACGAGTGGCTCCGCGAGGACGACCTGGCCCTGGAGAAGCGGGTGCTGCGCGTCCTGCCGACGCCCGGCCACACGCGCGGGCACGTGGTGTTCATCGACGCCGAGTCGTCGCTGCTGTTCGCCGGCGACCACGTGCTGCCGCACATCACGCCGTCGATCGGCTTCGAGCCCGCCCGGCCCGCCCTGCCGCTCGGCGACTACCTCGACTCGCTGCGCCTCGTCCGAGAGCACCCGGACCTGCGGCTGCTGCCCGCGCACGGCCCCGTCACCGAGTCGAGCCACGCCAGGGTGGACGAACTGCTCGCCCACCACGAAGACCGCCTCACGGCCACGCTGGACGCCGTGCGGGCGGGCACCGGCACGGCCTTCGAGACCGCGCGCGTGCTCGGCTGGACCCGGCGCGGGCGGAAGTTCGCCGAGCTGGACCTGTTCAACCAGGTGCTGGCCACCGGTGAGACGGCCGCGCACCTCGACGTGCTGGTCCACCGCGGGCTGCTGACCGCCGCCGAGGACGACGGCGTGGTGCGGTACGCGGTCGTCAGCTGAAGTGCTCGGCCGGCACGGGCGCGAGCACGTCCGGCGCCACGCCGTGCCAGCCGCCGGCCACCGTGCGGCGGCGGGCGTTCGGCGGGCGTTCGGCCACGCCGTCGGCCACTCGCGCAGCCGCTCGTCGCTGCCCTCGCTGTCCGGCACGAGCGTCGGCGCGGTGATCGACGCCAGGTCCGGGGGAGTGCCGGTGATGGTCAGGTCGTAGGCGGTGGTGCGGGCCATCGCCTCCAGCGTCGGCTGGCCGGGTGACTGCCGCATCCCGGCGGTGAACTCCTCCGGGACGCCGCACGCGACCTGGAACCGGACCACCGCGTCACCACGCCGGCCGGCCGAAGGGCAGGCTCACCGCGCCGGACCCGCTGCTCGCCGCGCAGCACTTCACCTGGCTCGCGCTGTCCGTGCCGCTGAACCGGGCCATGTTCAACCCCGAGCCCTACCCGGAGGAACAACTCCTCCGGTTCGCCGACGAGGCCGTGCGCGTCTTCCCGGCCGCCTACCAGCCCTAGCGGGGCAGCTTCACCACGGTCACGAAGAAGTCGTCGATCTGCCGGACGACCTCGATGAACCGGTCGAAGTCCACCGGCTTGGTGACGTAGGCGTTGGCGTGCAGGTTGTAGCTGCGCAGGATGTCCTCCTCCGCCTCCGACGTGGTCAGCACCACCACCGGGATGGGCCGCAGCGTCTCGTCCGCCTTGATCTCGGCCAGCACCTCGCGGCCGTCCATCTTCGGCAGGTTCAGGTCGAGCAGGATCAGCCCCGGCCGCGGCGCGTCCTCGTACGGGCCCTGGCGGCGCAGGAACTCCAGCGCCTCGACGCCGTCGCGCACCACGTGCAGCTGGTTGCGGATCTTGTGGTGCTCGAACGCCTCCTGCGTCATCAAGGCGTCGCCGGGGTCGTCTTCCACCAGCAGGACGTCGATCACGTTCAGCGGGTTGCTCATTGCTCGTCGTCCTCTACAGCCGGCAGCGTGAACTTGAAGGTGGTCCCGGTGTCGCCCTCGCTGGTGTCCAGCCAGATCGTGCCACCGTGGTACTCGATGATCTTCCGGCACATCGCCAGCCCGATGCCGGTGCCGGGGTAGTCGTCCTTGTGGTGCAGGCGCTGGAAGATCACGAAGATCCGCTCAGCGTACTCGGGGTCGATGCCGATGCCCTGGTCGCTGACCGTGAACGTCCACGACTCGTCCGTCCGCTCCACGTCCACGCGCACGTGCGGCGGCTCGTCGCCGTGGAACTTCAACGCGTTGCTGATCAGGTTGCCGAACACGCCACCCAGCAACGACGCCTCGCCGCGCACCGTCGGCAGGTCCGCCACCTCGACCGTCGCCTGCGTCCGCTCGATGACCTCGGAGTAGTTGTCCAGCACCTGGGCGACCAGCTCGTCGCAGTCCACCAGGGTCTGCTCGCGGGTGATCCGGCCGACCCGGGAGAACGCCAGCAGGTCGTTGATCAGCACCTGCATCCGCTTCGCGCCGTCCACCGCGAACTTCAGGTACTGCTCGCCGCGGTCGTCGAGCTGACCCGAGTACCGACGCTCCAGCAGCTGGCAGAAGCTCGCCACCTTCCGCAGCGGCTCCTGCAGGTCGTGCGACGCGACGTAGGCGAACTGCTCCAGCTCCGAGTTCGACCGCCGCAGCTCCTCCAGGTCGGACAGGATGCGCACCCGCATGGCCTCGACGTCCTGGCCGAGCATCACCGTCTCCCGGGGCCCGCCCGCCTCGACGGCGTGCGCGAAGTCGCCCGACGACACCTGCCGGACGTCCGCCGCCAGCCCTGTCAACGGCGCGATCACGATCCGGTAGAGCATCACCGCCACCCCGGCGATGATCAGCACCAGCAGCAGGCCGAGCCCGATGACCAGCCAGAACGCCTGCGTGGCCACGTTCGTCACGTTGTCGCGGCCCGCGGCGGACGCCTCCTCGACCTTGGTCTTCAACGCCGCCACCGCCGCGCCCGCCCGGTCGAACAGCGCCTTGCCGCGCTCGGCGTCGGCCAGGGTGGCCTGCGGGAAGCCCGACACGTACACCAGGTCGACCAGCGGGTCGGCGTAGCCCTGCCGCCAGTCGGTCGCCAGCCGTTCGACCTCCTCCAGCTCGCGGACCAGGTCGGGTCGCGCCGCCGACAGCAGCGAGCGGGCGGACTCCACGGCGTCCAGCTCGGCCTGCCGCCCCTCGGTGTACGGGGTGAGGAAGTCCTGGTTGGCGGTGAGCACGTACCCGCGCACCCCGGTCTCCTGGTTGACCAGCGCGGTCTGCATCTCGAGCACCTCGCGGCCCGCCGGGTCGATCCGCTCCAGCAGTTCGGTGCGGGCGTCGGTGAGGCTGTCCAGCGCGACCAGGAGGCTGCCGATGGCGCCCGCGCACACCACGATCAGGACCGCCACGGCCGCGACCAGGAGCCTGCTCGCGGGCCACCGGGTGCGGTAGTCCATCAGGCGCGGTCCGAGATCAGCAGCACGGCCATGTCGTCGTCCAGCTCCCCGCCGTTGAGTTCCTTCACCCGGCTGATGAGGTTGTCCAGCAGCGTCGCCGGCGTGCGGGCCCAGTCCGGCCGCGCCGCGGTGATCTCGCCGATCAGGTCGATCAGCCGCTCCGAGCCCAGCCGCTCGCTGTCACCGTGGACCCGGCCCTCGACCAGCCCGTCGGTGTAGAGCAGCATCGACCACCCCGGCGGCAGCGGCACGTCGAGGCCGCTCCACCTGCTGTCGGGCAGCACGCCGAGCGGCAGCCCGGCCCGGTCGCGCGGCAGCTCCACCACGCGGTCGCCGACCAGCAGCATCGGCTCCGGGTGCCCGGCCAGGTAGACCCGCGCCCACCGGCGGTCCGGCGAGATCGTCACCATGCACGCCGTGGTGAACAGGCCGGGCTGGTGGCGTTCGTGCTCCAGGATCTCGTGCAACGTGCGCAGCACCCGGGACGGCTCCTGGTCGGCCAGCACCAGCGCCCGCCACGCGATGCGCAGGAACACGCCGATCGCGGCCTCGTCCGGGCCGTGCCCGCACACGTCGCCGATCAGCACCTGGAGCGTGCCGTCGGCGGTGCGCACCACGTCGTAGAAGTCGCCGCCGAGCAGCATCCGGCTGCCGCCGGGGCGGTAGCGGACCTGCCAGCCGATGTCCTCGCCGTGCATGATCGGCGACGGCAGCAGGCCGCGTTCCAGGCGGGTCTTCTCCGCCGCCAGCAGCTGCTCGTCGCGCAGTTGGCGCTGGGTCTCCTCGGCCCGCTTGCGGCCGACCGCGTAGCGGATGCTCCTGGCCAGGCCCACGCCGTCGACCTGGCCTTTGACCAGGTAGTCCTCCGCGCCCTGGGCCACCGCCTGGGTGCCCTGGTGCTCGTCGTTGAGGCCGGTGAGCACGATGATCGCCACCGGCGCCGGGTTGGCCAGCAGCCTGGTCAGGCCGTCGAGACCGGTCGTGTCCGGCAGGCCGAGGTCGAGCAGCACGCAGTCCGCCTTGGCCAGCAGGCCCTCGGCCTCCCGCAGCGTCCGCGCCCGGTGCAGGGCGACGTCCGCCTCGACCTCTTCCAGCAGGGCTTCGACCAGCACGGCGTCGCCCTCGTCGTCTTCGACGAGGAGCACGTTGATCCGGTTCACCGCGGTCCGCGGTGCGGGGAGCCCTGCCACGGGGGAGGAGATTAGTCGAACTCGATCAGCCCTGGGTTACGGCGGTGCGGTGGGGCGCGGTGACAGCGCCCGGGCGCATGACCGAAGATCCTGGCGTGACGTTCTCCCAGATGGTGGCGCTGACGACCCGCTTGCCCCGGCGGGGCCGCGGTTTCTGGTACTCCGTGGCGATCGACCTGCTGTGGCCGCTGGTGGTGCTGTTCGTGCGGATGAGGATGGCGGGCCGGACCAACATCCCCCGAGAGGGTGCGGTGCTGCTGGCGTCCAACCACCTCTCGTTCGCCGACCCCGTGACGCTGACCGCGTTCGCGCTCGCGTCCGGCCGCGTGCCCCGGTACCTGGCCAAGGCGAGCCTGTGGAAGGCGCCGGTGCTCGGGTGGGTCATGTCGTCCGGGCGGCACATCCCGGTCGACCGCGACAGCGTGCGGGCCGGCAAGGCGCTGGACAGCGCGCGCACCTCGTTGGACGAGGGTGAGTGCGTGATCGTCTACCCAGAAGGGACCTTCACCAGCGACCCCGACGGCTGGCCCATGCGCGGCAAGAACGGCGTGGCGCGGCTGGCGCTGACGACCCGCACGCCCGTCGTGCCGGTGGCGCAGTGGGGCACCCGGGAGCTGCTGCCGCCGGGGAAGTTCGTGCCCCGGCCGTGGCGGAAGGTGTCCGTGGTGGCGGGCGCGGAGGTCGACCTGTCCGACCTGTACGGACTGGAGCCGACCAAGGCCGTGCTGGACCAGGCCACCGCGCGGATCATGGACGCGGTGACCACGCTGCTCAGCGGTGTGCGCGAGCTGCCGCGGCCCGGGAGCGCGTGACGGTCAGCGGGTCTTCCTGGCCTTCTTGGCCTGGCCCGAGCGCTCGCGCTCCCACCGCAGGTACTGGCCCGTCACGGTGGACACGCTGGTGAGCAGCCACACGGCCACGCCCGCGTCGTCGGTCACGCCGATCAGCGGCAGCAGTTCGGGCAGCAGGTCGATCGGGGAGACGAGGTAGACCACCGCGAACGCCCACGTGGCCATGGTGCTGGTCGGCAGGCCGTAGGCCTTGCGCTCGCGCAGCAGCCGGGGCAGCGCCTTGGCCCGGTCGAGCACGGTGCCGACCGGGCGCGGCTCGCCGTTGCGCTCCCACCGGCGGCGCCTGCGCACGACCCACAGCACACCGGCCGCCACGCCGAGCACCACCAGGCCGGAGCCGGCGACGACGGGAGGCAGGCCGATCAGCTCGTCGTCGCGCCACAGCAGCGTGCTCAGCCCGAGCAGGGTGAGGACCACGCTGAGGAAGATCACACGTTCATCGTAGTGGCGGTGGGCCGTCCGCGCGGGTGGAGCGGGCGCCTGATCACGGCGCGGAAACTTCCGGATCAACGGCTCACGGCGCGGGCGGACCGGTCCATACGATGGCGTGGTGAGCGATTCCCCCCGGTTACCAGCGCGATCCGCCGTCGTGGTGCTGTTCGTCGTCGCCGCGTGCGCGGTCCTCGCGGCGGGCGGGTTGACCGCCGTGGTCCTCGCCGACGACCGGCCCGACCAAGCCGCGCCGGTGGCCGCCGGGCGGGCCTCGCCCACCGCCCGCCCGGACACCACCCGCCCGGTCGGGCCGCCGTTGTGCCTGATCGGCTCGTGGCGCACGGTGGAGGAGCAGGTCATGGTCAAGTTCTACAACGGCGTCGACCCGCTGCCGATGGTCACCAGCGGGCGGGCGTACGAGTTCCGGCCGGACGGCACCGGGACCGAGCGGATGGACAACGTGGTGTTCCACGGCACGTACCAGGGCAACGAGCTGCGGCTCGTCGGCAACGGGTTCATCGAGTTCACCTGGACCGCCACCGACAAGGCCATCACCTACGTCAACCAGACCAAGACGCAGTTCACCTGGGCCTACTACGACCAGCGCGGTCTGGTGGAGACCCAGACGATCCCGTCGGAACAGGTGCGGCACCAAGTGGACGACTACGCCTGCCAGGGCACCCAGCTCGTGGAGAGCAACTCCAGCGGCTACCGGTCGGTGTGGGCGCGGACCGCCGGGTTCGGGGTGTACGGCTGATGCGCGCGTTGCTCGTCGCGGCGGCGTTGCTGGCGTTCACGGCCGCTCCCGCCGCTCTTCCCGGTGCTCCGGTCGCCGCGGCCCAGCCGTCGAGCCCGGAGGAGCTGGCCGCGGCCATCGCCAGGCCGGCGATCGTGTTCATCACCGTGGAGTGGCACGGCTGGGTGCGGGACAAGCGCACCGGCGAGGTGTTCGGCGGCGCGAACGGCTACGTCGTGAAGGCCACCTGCAGCGGCGCGGTGATCAGCCCGGACGGGCACGTGGCCACCGCGAGCCACTGCGTCCACACCGGACCGCAGGGTGGCGCGGGGGCGTTGTTCGACGCGGCGATCCAGGACCTGGCGGCGGTGGGCCGGGTCGTGGACCGGGTCAAGGCCAAGGCGCAGCTGGCCGAGCACGCCGTCGCCGAGGGCGCGAACCCGGACCGCCCGCTCGACCGCGCGATCCAGGTCGAGCGGATGGAGGCCACCGGCGACGGCCCCATCCGGGACGTCGCGCCGGCCACCGTGGTGGACCTCGTCGCGCCGACCGAGGGTGACGTGGCGGTGCTGAAGGTGCCGCGCGAGAACCTGCCGTCGTTGGAGATCCGGACCGACCAGACGGCGGTCGGCACGCCGATCCTGGCCATCGGCTACCCCGGTTCGGCGGGCGCCGCGGTCGACCCGAGCCTGGAGCCGAGCAACAAGAACGGCCAGGTGTCGGCGCGCCGGACGCAGAACGACCGGCCGTTCTACGAGTTCAGCGCCGCCGCGACGCAGGGCATGAGCGGCGGGCCGGTGGTCGACATGGACGGCCGGATCGTCGGCCTGGTGAGCCAGGGCTCGCCGGGGGAGACGCAGTCGTTCAACTTCGCCGCCGCGTCCTCGACGTTGCTGGACGTGGTGGCGGGCAAGGACGTGAAGGCCGAGCCGGGCGAGCACGACCGCGACTACCGGGCCGCGCTGGACCGCTACTTCGCGGACGACTTCGACGGCGCGGTGGACGGGTTCGACGACGTGCTGGCCGCTTCGCCCGGGCACTTGCAGGCGGCGGAGTACCGGCGGCTCGCGGTGGACCGCGGTGGGTCGGCCGGTGGCGATTCGTCGTTGCTGATCGGGTTCGCGGTGCTCTGCGGCGGTGTCGCGGTGGCCACGGCGACGGCGGGCACGGCGATCGCTCTGACCCGCAGGCGTCGGCTGGCGCCCGCGATGGTGCCGTCGGGCGCCGTACCGCCGGTCGCGTCCGATGTGGACACTCCGCCGTTCGGCATCCCGGTGCAGGCCGCGCCGGTCGTCGCGCCGGCCGCTGTGCCGGCGACTGTTGGGCCGCCGATCGCTGTGCCACTGACCGTTCCGCCTGTGGTCGCCGACTCGCCGACTGCTGTGGTGGCGTCGACCGTTCAGCCGCCGGTCGACGAGTCGCCGACCGTTCGGGCCGGTGCCGAGTCGCCGACCGTGAAGGTCGAGCGGCAGGACGAGGACGGGCCCGCCGCACCGCAGCCTTGATCGGGGCGTGGCACCTGATCGGGATCGGTTGGCCGGGCGGCGGGACGTTCCGGATCGAGTGGGGCGCTCCGCGAGCCGGGCCGTCAATACGATGGCCCGGGTGAGCGACCTAACCCGCGCCACCGGCTCCGGCGTGAACGGGTGAGCACGGCGGCGGCCGGTGTGTCCGTTGTGGACATACCGGCCGCTTGGCGTCCCGTTGTTCGCTACCACTTGTTCTCGGCGTGCAGCCACAGCCCGACCGCGAGGCCGACACCGACGAGGCTCAACGGGGAGAACCCCTCGCCGCCCGAGATGACGAGACCGAACAGCAGGCTGAACCCGGCTGTCAGCACGTACAGCCGCGGTCCCCACTTGCGGGTGAACCACGCGCCGGCCAGGCCGATGACGGCGACCAGGCTCACCAAGGTCAGCAGCACGACGGCCTGCAACGAGTCGTCGCCCCACTCGGCGCCGTGGTCGATCTCGTCCACCCAGCCCATGACCCCGAAGACCAGCACGAGGACGTTGGCGAGGGTCATCAGCACCAGCAGCACGACGATCCCGGCGCCCTTCTTGGCGCGCGGCTCGGCGTGGCGGTAGGTGGTCGGCGAGTCGAAGGAATCGTGCTGCACCATGGCGGCGGTCCTTTCCCGGATACGGCGCGACCCCGGTCGCCGCTGGCGCGGAACCGGTCGGGAGCCGTGAGGAGCGGGGCGACCGTCCGGCGCCCCTGACCGGTGACGCTACGGAGCAGGCGGGTGGCCGGGCGAGGACGGCGGGGGTGGAAGTTTCCGGTTCCTGGCCGTCCGCTCCACCTCGGTGAGGTCGGCGGCGGTCACCAGGCGGACCTCGGCGGCACGGCGGGCCACGGCGAACCGAGTGTTCTGGAGCCGGCCCGCGTGCGGCGCCAGGAACGGGTCGTCCGCCGCGCCGAACGCGATCGCCGAGATCGCCCGGATCGCGTCGTCGACCCGCTGCGGCCGGTGCAGGTTCCAGGTGTAGCCGTGCCACTCGCGGACCCGTTCGAAGATCTCCCGGTTCGACGGCGGCCGGGGGTAGTCGTCCGCGCCGACCAACCACGGTTCGCACAGCGCCAGCGCGACGAACCAGTCCCGCCCGCCCCGCACCAGCCCCGGACCGGTCTGCGTGTCGCCACCCGCCGACCCGAACGCGTCGTCCGACCCCGCCGGGACGTGCTCCACGTCGATGGTGAGCTGGAGGTCGGCGAACCCGTCGCCGTCACCTCGCCTGCCCAGCAGCAGCACGAGCTGGTTCTCGCCGACGTCCAGCAACGCCGTCGCCGACCGGGTCAGGATCACCCGCCGCGCGCCGCCCGGCGCGTCGAACAGGCTGGACAGCTGTGCCTCGCCCGCGCCGAGCCACCGCAACGACACCACGTCCGCGCCGACGGCCAACTCGCCGACGAGCCGCGACACGTGCGGCGCGCAGTCCGGCAGCGCCACGACCACCCGCCCCGGGCGGGCCGGACCCACGACACCGTGCGGCGCCCGGCCGAACAGCAGCGACTCGCCCGGCCCCAGCACCACCGAAGCCAGGCCCGCGCCCCGCACCACCACCCTCGGCACGGCGCTACTCCGGGCAACCGGGCGGGTCGCCCCGGTCCGGCCCCAGCGCACGCCACTCCTCGGCCAGCGACTCCCGGTCGAGCCTCCGGCACAGCAGCTCGACCGCGCGGTCCGGCACGAGGTCCCAGAGCCGGGCGGTGCCGTCCGCGCCCACGGACGCGACGAGCTCGCCGCTCGGGTCGAACGCCACGTCGTTCAGCTCGGCGCCGTGCCGGTCCAGCCGCGCCAGCTGCCGCGACCCGTCGAACTCCCACAGCCGCACCACGGTGTCCTGGCTCGCGGTGGCCAGCGTCCGGCCGTCCGGGCTCCACGCCACCCGGCGCACCGGCGCGTCGTTGCCGGTGAGCACGCCGACCTCGACCCCGTCCTTGACCCGCCACAGCTTCACCAGCCGGTCACCGCCTCCCGTGGCCAGCACCGAGCCGTCCGGGCTGAACTCGACGTCGATCGCGACACCGTCGTGGCCGGGCAGGATCTGCCACGCCGTGCCGGGGTCCACGAGGTCCCACAGCCCGATCCGGCCGCCCGACAACGTCACCGCGAGCGTGCGGCCGTCCGGGTGGAACGAGATGCCGGTCGGGTAGTTGGGCTCCACCCCGTTGACGGGGGTGTTGCGCGGCTCCTGGGTCGTCGCCCGGCGGTGCACCAGCTCCAGGTCGGCGGCGTCGAGCAGGAGCACCTCGTCGCGGTCCTCCGTCGACCCGGTCGGGGTGCGGCCCGTGACGGCGATCGTCCGACCGTCCGGGCTGAACCTCACCGAGGTGAACTCCGTGCCGGGCCGGGAGAACCGGCGCGCCTCCGCGCCCGTCGCCGCCTTCCACACCACGAGGAGGCCGCCCTCGTCCACGGTGGCCAGCTCGGAGCCGTCCGGGTTGAACGCCACGTCGTAGGCGTCGTCGGTGTGGGCCTTCAGCTCGTGCACCAGCCGCGATTCCCGGTGGTCCCACAGCCGCACCACGCCGTTGCCGCTGGTGGTGGCCAGCAGGTTGCCGCCGGGCTGGAACGCCGCGCCGAGCAGGACGGCGTCGCGCGGGCCCAACGTCGTCCGCTGGTAGGACCACACCGTGATCACGCCGGTGGAGTCGGAGCTGAGCAGGATGCGGCCGTCGGCGGACATCACCACGGCGAACGTGGTCACCGACCCGGCCGCGTACTGGGTGATCTGGTCGCCGGTCGCGAGGTCCCACGAGTAGACGCTCGCACCCACCGCGCCCGCCACCACGGCCGAGCCGGACGGCGTGAACGTGACGGAGCTCAACCCCACCTCGGGCGCGGTGAACACCTGGCGCGCGGTCCACGTCGAGGTGTCCCACAACCGGACCGTCGAGTCCATCCCCGTGCTGGCCAGCAGCCCGCCGTCCGGCGCGAACGCCAGCGCGCTCACCTCGCCGGTGTGCCCGGTCAGGTTCGCGACCAGCGCGCCGTCGCCCGCCCGGTGCACCGCGACGTCGTTGCCGTTGGTCAAAGCCACCAGCCCGGGATCCGGCAGGTACACCATCCGGATGGACGACTCCGCGGCGAACACCGCCCGCTCGGTGAACCCCGCCGTCTCCCACAGCACCACACCGCGATCGGTGTAGGCGACGAGCGTGCCGCCGTCCGGCGAGAGCGCCGTGTCGACCGCCCGGCCCGGCACGGTGAACACCCTCTTGCGCGCCGGCACGTCCCACAGTTCGACCTTCGTCTTGTCCGGGTCGGCGGTGGCGAGCAGCCGGCCGTCGGCGCTCATCGACACCGTCCGGTACCAGCCGCCGTTGTCGTCCAGCACGGCCAGCTCACGGCGCGAGGGCACGTCCCACAGGCGCAGCGTGCCGTCCCGGCCGCCGGACGCCGCGACCTTGCCGTCGCCGCTGACCGCGAGCGCGTTGATCGCGCCGACGTGCCCGGTCATCCGGCCGCTGTAGGCGTCGGTCACCGCGGAGAGCAGTGCGCTGCGCCCTTCGACGGTCGGGCTCGCCTGCCACGCGCCGAACGCCGCCAACGCCGCCCGCCGGGGGTCCACCGTCCTGGCCAACGCCGACTCCGCCGCCAACTGCCGCGACAGGTTCTGCTGCCGACCGTTGTCCGCCCGGTCCCGCTCGGCCTGCGCCGTCTGCCGCGACAACGTCGCCACCACGACCGCCACCGACGCGACCACCAGCAGCAGGCTCAACGCCGCCACCAAGCCGCGCAACCGGTTCGTGCGCCGTCGTGCCGCCACCTGCCCGGCGTGCTCGGCCGCCGTGGAGCGGGCCAGGAAGTCCTGCTCGACCGGCTGCAACCGCACCCGGTCCCGCGCCGACTCCAGCCACGCGGTCAGCGACGCCAGCCGCACACCCCGGTACAGGTCGTCGTCGTGCTGCCCGGACTCCACCCACGCCCGGACCGAGTCGGTGAACCGGCGGTGCTGCACCAGGCCGGCGCGGTCCTCCTCGATCCAGTCCCGCAGCCGCGGCCACGCGGTGAACAACGCCTCGTGGCTCAGCCGCGCGCCCGAGCCGTCCACGGTCACCAGCCGTGCCGCGATCAGCCGGTCCAGCACGTGCCGCTGCGCGGCGAACTCCGCCGGGTCGACCCGCCGCCGGACCACCGCGCCGTCGTCCAGCACGGCGACCAGCCGCAGCAGGATCGCCCGCAACGCGTGCCGCCCCACCGGGTCCAGCGCGGAGTGGATCTCCTCGGCGGTGCGCGACACCGCGCCGTCGATGCCGCCCGCGCGGCGGTAGGCGGCCAGCGTCAGCACCGGCCCGTCGCGGTGCAGCCACGACTCGCGCAGCGCGTGCGCCAACCGGGGCAGCGCGCCGGGGTCGTAGCCGATCTCACCGCGCACGCCGAGGTCGGCGATCATCCGCTCCGGCAAGCCGGGCTCCACGTCGACGCCGAAGTCCTTGGCGGGGCTGACGATCGCCTGCCGCAACCCGGTCGCGTCCAACGGGCCCAGCAGCACGGGCGCGGCCAGCGCGGGCCGCAGCGGTGCCAGCTCGATGCACCGGTCGACCAGGTCCGCCCGGACGGCCAGCACGACCAGCGCCGGCCGGGCGGCGGTCAACGCGCCGGCGAACGCCAGCCGGTCCGGCTCCGGCGCGTTGAACACCTCCTCGAACTGGTCGACCACGATCACCGGGCGCGTCGCACCGGCGCACCACTCGCCGAACCGGCCGGGCGACTCCCGGATCAGCCGCGCCCACTCGGCCGCGCCGGCCGCCGTGCGCGCGGCCATCGCGGCGGCCAGGTTGCCGACCGGGTCCACCCCCGGCGTCAACACCACCTGGGGCCACGTCTCGTCGCCGTCAGCGGCCAGGGCGGGCAGCAGACCGGCCTTGAGCACGGACGACTTGCCCGCGCCCGACGCGCCGACCAGCACCACCGGCTCACCGCCGCGGACCTGCTCCGCCAACCGGACCAGCAGCTCGGTCACGACGTGCGCGCGGCCGTGGAACAGGTCCGCGTCGGCCCGTTCGAACCCGCTCAGGCCCGGGTACGGCGTGGCCGGCGGCTGCGGGCGTGACGTGCGCGGCCGGTGGGTGGAGCGGAGGATCGCGCGCACCAGCCGACCCTGGTCCTCACCGGGGCCGGGCGACGTCGGCCGGGCGGCGTGCGCGGTCTCGCCGTCGAACGCGGCCGCCTCCGCCGCCTCGATCAGCGCCGTCGCCGACTCGAACCGCCGCGCCGGGTCCTTCGCCAGACCGCGCAGCACCACCGCGTCCAAGCCCGGACTGACGGTCGGGCTGAACACCGAGGGCGCGGGCGGCGGCTGCAGGAGGTGGGCGGCGACCTTCGCGGCCGGGTCGGTGGCCGGGTGCGGCAGGCGGCCGGTCAGGCACTCGAACAGCACGCACGCCAACGAGTACTGGTCCGACCGGCCGTCGACCGCGCCGCCGGACAGCCGTTCCGGCGCCATGTAGTCCCACGAGCCGATCAGGTCGCCCGACTTGGTCAGGGCGGTGGCCTCGGGCGAGGTCTCCCGGGCGATGCCGAAGTCGGCCAGGTAGGCGTGGTCGCCGGCGGCGATCAGGATGTTGGACGGCTTCACGTCCCGGTGGAGCAGGCCGCGCTCGTTGGCGGCGTCCACGGCGGCGGCGACCTGGCCGAGGATCTTCAGCGCCCGGACCGGGTCGACCTCGCCACCGCCCAGCGCGCGCCGCAGGTCCGTGCCCTCGACCAGCATCATGTCGAGGAAGAGGTGGCCGTCGACCTCGCCGAAGTCGTTGACCGGGATGACGTTCGGGTGGCGGATCGCGGCGGCGATGCGCGACTCGCGCTGGAACCGGGCGCGGTACTCCTGGTCCGTCGCGGCGGCGGAGAGCCGCTTCAGCGCGACGACCCGGTCGTTGACGGTGTCGTAGGCGCGGTGCACCACGCCCATGCCGCCCTGCCCGAGCAGGTCACGGATCTCGTACCGCCCGAAGTCCGCCAAGCCGGACCGCGCCCCCATAGCGCCCCCTCGTCTCGCCCGCCCGAACCTTACTGGGCCACGCCCACCGTTCTACCGGGCGAGCGTGCGGAGTGGGGCGCCGCGGACCGCGAACGGGGTGTGGAAGCCCGTTCGCGGCCCGCGGTCCTTCAGCGGATCCCGCCGGGTGAAGGGGTGGTGCCTGCGGGATCCGGGGATCGGGGCCCGCGGGTCGAGGGACGGACCCGCGGACCGCCGGGGTGAGCGACCTGGCGGATCGGTCAGATGCCGCAGGACGACGCCGACCAGAAGCGGCTGCTCCGGTGGTCGACGTGGGTGTGGTCGCCGTGACCCGGGTAGCCCGGGCCGAGGATGCCGTTGAAGCCGTGGTTGCGGGCCTGCTGCGCCAGGCGGCACAGGGAGTGCGGCCCGGAGCCGAGGTCGACCCCGTCGCCGTACAGGTGCCGGGAATCGGACGCGCCGCCGACCGCGCTGTTGCACGAGATGCTGCGGAAGCCGCTGGTGACCCGGATCGCCTGGTCGCCGAGCGCGTGCCGCATCGCCTGCAGCTTCCACATCGACACCAACGCGTTGAACTTCGCCGTCGTCGCCGAGACCTTGCCTCCCGCCCAGGTGGAGTTGCAGGTGTTCAACTCCGCGTAGGAGAAGTTGATGGGCGTGCAGTCGTCGTCCTGGAGCGCGTAGAGCTTCGAGAACGTCGCGTTGCCCGCCACGCCGTCCGCCGACAGGCCGTAAGCCTGCTGGAAGCGCACGACCGCGGACCTCGTCGCCGGGCCGAACTGGCCGTCGAGGCCGAGCACGGCGCCGTAGCCGGGGTAGCCGGACAGGCGGATCTGCAACTGCCGCACGTCCTCACCGGACGTGCCCTGGGAGAGGGTTCGGTTCCACGTGTAGCAGCCGTCGGCTTGCGCCGTGCCGCCACCAGTCACGAGAACCACGGCGACGAGCGCTAACGACGCCAGATAGGAAACAAGTCGGAGCACAGGGACCTCCAGACCGGGTTGGGGGACGGGTCTGGAGCCTGGCGGAGAGGTAAACTTGCGTCAATCTGTCCTTGATGTCTGAATATTTCACACCACGGGAACAGTTTGTGAACGGCTGGTCACGCGGGCACCGTCCACGCGGGTGGGACGTCGTTGAACCCGGCCCAGTGCCGCACGTCGAACCCGTCCGGTCCAGTCCGGCCGGCCGGATCGCTTCGGTCGCCTGACCCACCGGGGACGCCGGGGACGCCGAACTCGATCCGCCGGCGCCGCACCGCCCGCACGGTCTGCGCCGCCTGCCGGTCGAGCAACCCGTCGACCTCCTCGTCGCGCAACCCGTCGATCTCGTCCCAGAACGTCAGCACCCGGTTCACGTACAGCGCGACCAAGTGGTCCCGCGCCGCCTCGAACCGGCCGCCCGCCACCGCCGCCACCGCGTCCGCCAGCACCTCCGGCCAGTCCTCCGTCGTCACCCGCAGGCCCCACGGAGCCGACGGCGCCGAACCCGCCGAGGGGAACAGCGCCCGCACCTCGCCCCGGTGCGCGGCCAGGTACCGCCCGACCGATTCGGACACCCGCGACACCACCGCCGGGTCCTGCCGCACCGCGGCGCCGTCCACCGCCGCACGTGGCTTCGGCGCCGCGAAGCCCGTCGACCGCACGCCGCCGGTCCGCAGCACGACGTGGAACAGCGAGTCCAACACCTGCTGCGGCAACCGCAGGATCTTCGGGAACGGCGAGTTGTGCAGCTTGCGCCCCAACGGCACCTCGACCACCCGCAAGCGTTCGCGCAGCGCGTTCGCGGTCAGCCACACGTCGATGCCGTACAGGTGCGCGCTGTCGGGCCGCGGCCACGTGCGGGCGCGGTCGAGGAAGGCGCGGTTGAACGCGAACTCGCCGCCGATCGGCTGCTGCACGTGCACGCCGAACACCGCCGCCAGCAGCGGACTGGCCAGGTGGTTCGTGGTGTTGGCCTCGAACCGGTCGCGCCGGTACGCGGGCACGGCCAGGGTCGGCTCGGCGTCGTCCACCGCGTCCGCCAACGCCGGGATCCACCGCGGTTCGGCGGACCGCACGTCGGCGTCGAGCAGCAGCAGCCGGTCCGCGTCCAGGTCCAGCGCCCGGTCCATGATCGCGAACACGTTCGTGCCCTTGCCGGTGCCGTCGCCGCCGGAACTCGCGACGACCTGCCGCGCGTGCAGGGGCGTCCCGGTGAACCGGCGCACGGTGTCGTCGGTGCTGCCGTTCTCGGCCAGCACCACGACGTTCACGCCGTCGGGGCACGCCAGGCGCAGGCCGGCGTCGGCGGCCAGGGCCACCGCGCCGACCGTGCGCCCCTCGTCTCGGGCGGGGATCCCGACGACGGTGACTCGACTCCGCTGCGCCATGGGACGGAATGCTTGGCGGCCGGGGTTACGGCGACACGGCGGCGAGGTAACGGATCAACGGGGTCTGGCCTTCGGTCCGGTGCGGGCCAGCGACCGGCTCTGCCCGCGCGACCGCACGACCGGGGCGTGCGAGGGCGGTAACGGCAACGGCTGCGACTCCTGCTGCTGGCGCGGCACCCTGGCCAGTTCGACCGGGTCCGAGAACTGCGTGCGCGCCGGGCCGGGTTCGGACCGCACGGATTCCGACCGGGATTCCGACCGCACGGCTTCGGCTCGCGCTCGCACGGCTTCGGCGCGGGCCGAGTCCGACCGCGCGGCCTCGGACCGGACCGCCTCCTGGAGCAGGGCGTTCTCCAACCGCAACGCCTCGGACCGCACGGCCTCGAACCGCATCGACTGCTCCGACCGCGTCGGCCGGGCCCGCTCGGACCTGCCGCGCGGCGCTTCGAAGTGCACGGACTCGGTGCGTGGCGCTTCGAACCTGACCGACTCGGTGCGTGGTGCCTCGAACCGCACCGACTCCGTGCGTGGAGCCTCGAACCGCACCGACTCCTGGTGCCGGGCCGGTGACGCCATCGGCCCGGTCACCGGCGTCGGCTCCCTCGGCGGCACGGGCGGCGGCGCGTTCTGCGCCAGGTTCTGCGTCACGTGCTGGGGTGCGTTCTGGGGTGCGTTCTGCGGCACGGGGTCCTGCTGGGGTGGCACGTGCTGCGGCGGTCGGCGTTGCGGGCCGCTCGCGGTCACCCGGTTCTGCCGCCACAGCTCCGTCGACAGCTTGATCATCGCCGTCGGCGCGTCCAACCCGACCATCCCGACCAGCCGCCCGTCGTTGACGAACCCGGTGATGGTCCGGTGGTCCTTCTGCGAGCCCGCCAACGTCGTCGTGTCCGTGCCCATCGCGGGCAGGCCCGACCCCTGGATGCGCATCCCGTACTGCTCGGTCCAGAACCGGGGCACGGGGGTGAACGGCCGCGAATTCTCCCTGCCCGCCAACAGGTTCTCCGCGGCCGCCCGCCCCATTTCCACCGCGTTGAGCCAGTGCTCGACCCGACGCGGTTGTCCTCCGAACCGGAGGTTCGGCCACCGCGCGACATCACCCGCGGCCACGATGTCGGACCCGCCGACCACGTGGCACGTGGGGTCGCACAGCACGCCGTCCTCCAGCACCAGACCCGATCCGCGCAGCCAGGCGATCGACGGCGAGGCGCCCACCGCGATCACCACGACCGCGGCGAAGAACACCTGCCCGTCGGAGAGGTGGATCGCCACCCCGCCCGCCTGGCGCACCCAGTGCCGGATCTTCACGCCCATCGCCATCCGGACACCGCGCACCCGGTGCGCCTCGGTGACCGTGTCGGCGATGTTCTTGCCGACCGCGCTGCCCAGCAACGTGGACGAGCGGCTCACGATGGCCACGTCCCGGCCCATCATCTTCACCGACGCGGCCATCTCGCAGCCGATGAGGCCGCCGCCGATGACCACGATCAGCCCTTGCGTGGAGTTGATCGCCTGCTTGATCGCGATCGCGTCGTCCACGGTGCGCAGCACGTGGATGCGCGGGTCCTGGCGCGGCGCGCCCGCGAGGTGGCGCGGCTCGACGCCGGTCGCGATGATCAGCCCGTCGTACTTCAGCTCCTCGCCGCCGGGCAGGCCGACCACGCGCCGGTCCGGCTCCAGGTGGGTGGCGGCGGTGCCGAGCCGCCACACCGCGTTCAGCTCGCGGCTGATGGTCAGCCGCAGGTCGGACGCGATCAGCTCGCCGTTGATGGCTTCCTTGGACAGCGCCGGCCGGTGGTAGGGCAGGTGCCGCTCCGCGCTCACGATGGCGATCTCGCCGCGGAAGCCGAGCTCCCGCAGCCGTTCGCCCGCGCGCAGGCCGGCCAACCCGCCGCCCGCGATCACCACGCGTTCCTCGTTCTTCACCGGACACGCTCCCGCAGCTCGATCGCGCGCATCGGACAAGCGCGCGCGGCGGCCCGCGCCTTCGCGAACTGCTCGGGTGGTGGCCTGCGCTCGTACCGCAGGCGCTCGTCGTCGACCAGCTGGAACAGCCCCGGCGCCTCGGCCTGGCAGATGCCGTAGCGGTGGCAGCGCTCGTTGTCGACGCTGATGTCCAACGCGCTGCCGCCCGCGCCGTCCGGCTCGGGCTCGAAACCGGGCTCCGGCTCCAGCATGCCCAGCTTCACCAGCCAGTCCGGCGGCAGGAAGCGGGCGATGGCGATGGTCGCCGTCGGCACCAGGATCGTGAGGCCTGCCAACCACAGCACGGCCAGGTTGCCGTTCGCGACCGCGCCGAACCAGGAGTGGACCACCGTGACGGCGACCGCGAGGTAGGCCAGCTGGTGCAGCCGCAGCCACTTGCGGTAGTAGACCTTCTTGCGCAGACCCGCGGTGATCGCGAGGGTCAGCATGATCTCCAGGCCGAGGATGCCGAGGGCGTGCCGGAACAGCCCGCCGTCGTAGAACGGCACGAGGATCTTCAGGTACGAGAAAGCGCCGAGCTGCAACAGGGTGAACGCGAGCGCGTGCAGCGACCCGAACGTCAGGGCCATGGTCGCCAGCACCATGTGGCTGTTGCGCAACCCCTGTCTGCCGGAGATCTTGTTGGCCCAGCCCGTGGCGATCAGCACGCCCCAGCACAGGGTGGCGCACATGGTCGCGTAGGCCAGGCGGGCCGAGATCTGCGCCACGTGGCGCACTCCGGCGTCGTGGTCGCCGCCGGTCGCCTGGGCGATCAGCAGCGGGACCTGGGTGAGCACTGGTCTTTACCTCCGAGATGGCGGGAGAGAACTCGCAGGCGGTGGGAGAGGGCCGACCCGTGGCCGGCCCCGTCGGGCCGACCCGCCCGGCGGGCCGCGCAGGAGTGGTCACGACCTGCCGGGCGGGTTCGAGGGTGTGGAAGTTCTCCGCTCCGGGAGAAGCGCTGTGGTAGCGGTCCGACGATCACCTCCTCTCACTTGACGTTGTTGCGTGGCCGGAGCAGGCGCAGGATTCCGATCGTCACCACCGCGCCTACCAGGCACATGAGGAGCACGGCGAGGGGACTCGGGCCGCCCGAGGGGAGCTGCGCCGACGCGCGCACCGGGTCGGCGTTCACCGCGTTGCCGGGCGCGGCGCCGGCCGCCACCGGTTTGGACAGGCCCATGTCGGTGACCATGTTGGTGCTCTCCAACAAGGTCATGTGCTTGAGCACGATCTGGTTGCACACCTGGGCGAACTGCCGGATCGCCTCGTTGCGCGTGGTCGACCGGACCGTGCCGATGACCGGGAAGATCGAGCCGTGCGCGGCGCGCAGCCGGTTGGCGAACGAGTCGTCGAACGCCGCGCCGGTGCGCGACCGCATCTCCGCCATCCACGACTGCTGGTCGGCGTTGGCCTCGTCCGGCAGCGGAACGCCCATCTGGGACGCCAGCCGCACCACCCGCTCGTCGAGGAACGCGTGGTCGCTCGCCAGCTGCGCGCCGACCTCCTTGACCCGGGCGCTCGCGCCGCGGGTCTGCGCCTCCTCGCCCATGGGCATCTCCCACAGGCCCGCCAGCCGCACCTTGACCAGCAGATCCTTGTCCTGCGCGGTGATCGGGCCCAGCGGCGTCTGCTCCACCGGCCCCGCGCCGGGCGGGTCGTCGGCGTGCGCGACACCGGGCAGCGCGGGCAGCAGGAGCAGGTGCAGGGCCAGCGCGACCGCCGCGAAACGCTTGGCTGACATGGGTTTCTCGTCCTAGTAGCCGTCGCCGGTGGACGGTTGGCCGGGCGCCGCGCCGTCGTTGGCCTGCGCCTTCTTGCCCTCGGGCGTCACCGCGAACCACGTGCCGCCCTTGCCCTGGCCGGTCAGGTCGCCCGCCTTCTTGTCGCCCGCGTACCGGTACAGGGGCCAGCCGGCCAGCGTGACCTGCTTCTTGCCGTCCACGCGGGCCACCGAGCCGACCAGCGTCGGGTCGACGCCGGAGGTCATCGTGTGGTCGCTGACCAGCACGGGCGGCCACGCCTTCAGGCACTCGGCGTCGCAAGTGGACTTCGACGGTTTCGCGGTGTCCTTGTCGTAGCGGTACAGCGCGAAGCCGCCCGCGTCCGCGACGAACCACCCGACCTGCTTCGACTCGGTCGCCGAGAGCATCTGGTGCGGTTCCTTGCCGAATTCCGGCTGTTGTTGGAGAGTCGTCGAACCGGAACCGGCGCCGTTCGCGGCGTTCTGGCTCGCGGCGTTGTCGACCCCGGTCGCGCCACAGGCGCTGACCAGCAACAACGCCGCTGCTGCCGGAACCAGCAGCAACGCCTTCCGGGTACGTCGACTGCGCATCATTGGTCCTTTCTCCTGCTGGCGGGTCCGCCGAAAGGGCTAGCGGACCGGTAGGCCGGGTCCGTGCCTTTGAAGCGGATACCGTGGAGTACGGACACGATGCGATGACGGTTCACGAACAAATCAACGACTTTTTTTGCGGCCAAACCCTCGACGCGGAAGCCCTCGGCGCGCTTGGATGCTCGGCGTGGCGCGGCACAGACGCAGCACTTCCCCCCCAAGAGATCACAGTTGGCCGGACTTGAGTCTGGAAGACGAGCTGATCCGCAGGCTCTACCAGGAGTTCGGCAGCGCGCTGCTCGGGCATGCCATGAGGCTGACCGGCAGCGACCGGCAGTGGGCAGAGGACATCGTCCAGGAGACGCTCGTACGGGCGTGGCGCAACGCCGAGAAGCTGGAGCGGGACCCCGTCCTGCTGCGCTCCTGGCTGTTCACCGTGGCCCGGCGGCTGGTCATCGACGACCGTCGCAAGCGGAGCGTCCGACCGCAGGAGTCGGAGTTGACGCCGTCCGACGAGGCCCCGCAGCGGGATGAAGCGGACCGCACGCTGGCGGCCATAGTCGTAGCCGAAGCGATGAACGGACTGACGGAGGAACACCGGGAGGCTATTCTCGAGACGTACTTGAGGGATCGGACCGTCGGGGAAGCCGCAGCGGTGCTCGGGGTACCGCCCGGCACGGTGAAGTCCAGGGTGTACTACGCGCTTCGCGCCCTGCGGCGAGCGTTGCAGGATCGGGGCTGAACAGGTGACTTCGCAGCCGTTCCACATCGACGTGGCGGCGTACGTCCTCGGTGTCCTCGATGAGGACGAGGTCGACGCGTTCGAGAACCACCTCGCCCAATGCCGTCGATGTGCGCTCGACCTGCGCGATTTCGCCGAACTGCCCGATCTGCTCGACGAGGCCGACGCCAACGGCATGCTGCGCGCCAACGCGGGGGAGCGGCCCGACGGCCGTTCGGTGCGCGCGATGCTCGACTCGGTCTCGGAAACCAGGGCGCGCAAGCGCCGCAACGTCGCGCTGCTGGCCGCCGCCGCCGCGACGTTGCTCGTCGTGCTGACCGCGGTCGTGTCGGTGAACGTCGCCGCACCGTCCGACTCGGTCGCCGGCTCCTCCACCACGCAGTCGGTGCCGGAGCAGTCCAACGTGGCGAAGGGCGCTCCGGACGCGTCCGGCACCATCACCCGCACCGACCCCGCGACCGGCGTGTTCGCCCGGCTCTCGGCCAGCCCCGAGCCGTGGGGCACGTCGTTGCAGGTCGAGGTGAAGGGCGCCAAGGGCCCCACCCGGTGCGAGCTGATCGCGAAGTCGCGCACGGGTGAGGCGATGGTCATCGGCTCCTGGCTGGTGACGACGACGGGACCGGGCAAGGACCCGGTGACGTTGCAGGCTTCCGTCGGCATGCGCTGGCACGACATCACGGAGTTCGTCGTGCGGGACACGAAGGAAGGCGCCACCCTGGTCCGCCTACCCACCTCCTCCTGACCCACGCACCCCCACCCACCCCCGCGCGTGTCGAACCCTCAGGTCCCGCGTGTCGAACCCTCAGACCACGCGTGTCCTACGTCCAGAACACGCGTGTCGAACGCTCAGACCGCGAGAGTCCTACGTTCAGGACGCGAGAGTCCTACGTTCGGAACGCGTGAGTTGAACGCTCACGACACGCACGGCGCACCACCCTTCAACCGGCAGCACCGGCACGGCGTTTAATCCCACCAGGGAGGCGGCGCCGTGCCGTCGTGCGGAGGAGGTCGTGGTGGAGGTCGGATTCGTCGGTCTCGGCATCATGGGGCAGCCGATGGCGCTCAACCTGGCGCGGTCCGGCCGGCCGGTCGTGGTGTGGAACCGGTCGCCGCACCGGGCGGAACCGCTGCGGGACGCGGGCGCGCGGGTCGCGGCGACACCGGCCGAGGTCTTCGCCGCCGCCGACGTCGTGATCCTCATGCTCGCCCACGAGGACGCGATCGACGCCGTCCTCGACCGCGGCACGGACCGGTTCGCCGACCACGTCCGCGGCCGCACGATCGTGCACATGGGCACGACCTCGCCCGGCTACTCGCACGCCCTCGGAGCCGACGTCCGCGCCGCCGGCGGCGACTACGTCGAAGCGCCCGTCTCCGGTTCGCGCGGCCCGGCCGAGGCCGGTGAGCTCGTCGCCATGCTCGCCGGCGACCAGGACGCCGTGGCACGGGTCCGCGACGTGATCGCGCCGCTGTGCGCGGAGGTCGTGACCTGCGGCCCCACGCCCAACGCCCTGCTGATGAAGCTGGCCGTGAACCTGTTCCTGATCACCATGACCACCGGCCTCGCCGAGGCGTTCCACTTCGCCGAACGGCACGAGCTCGACCTCGGCACGCTGGTCGAGGTGCTGGACAAGGGCCCGATGGCGAGCAAGGTGTCCCGCGCGAAGACCACGAAGCTCCTCGCCGACGACTTCGAGGCCCAGGCGGCGGCCCGCGACGTCTTCACCAACACCCGCCTGATCACCGCCGCCGCCCGCGCCGCCGGGGTCGCCTCGCCGCTGATGGACGAGTGCCTGACCCTGATGGGCCGCACGGTGGAGCTGGGGCACGGCGAACAGGACGTGGCCGCCGTCGTGCACGCCCTGCGGGAACGGTCAGATTCGGCGCAACCCCATGAGGACGCGTTCCATCAACTCCAGTGACGGCCTGCCCTTGGCGTCGATCGCCTGATCCTCGTGCACGTTGATGAGGCTCATGTCGGACATGTCCGCCAACAACACCCGGACCACGCCGAGCGGCAAACGCAAAGTCGCCGCGACTTCCGCGACGGAATGCGGATTGCGGCACAGGTCGCTGATGATGCGGTGTTCCGCGGTCGACGTGAGAGCGTCTCTCGCCGCTCTTTCGTTCGTCGTCACGATGGTCTCGATGGCCAGCGTCGTCGCGGAGCGCGTCCGCCCGCCGGTTCTGGTGTAGGGACGCACCCGGAGGGTCGACACACCAGCTCCTCAAAGCCGTCGAAGTTGATCTTGGTCGCGCAACCGTCAGGGTCGCTGACGCCGGTAGACCCTACGAGCGATCACCGCTCCTGTCTCGGTTTTCCCGGTATGTGGGAGAGTTCGCGCGTCACGGCGACGGTCCGTGCCCGGTCGCTTCCGGGCGGTGTTCGACGCTGTGCGCGGCCTGTGCGCAGCCATCGGATGATCGGTCTTCTTCACCGTCCGTTCGCCGGTCGTTCGGCTCCGGATCGCCTGGGACTGGTCGTCCCAGGCGTCCGCCGGGGGTCTACCCGATGGGTGTGGGATTCGCGATCACGCTTACCTCGCAGAACACTTCGAGGGGTTTCCGGTGTCCTGGCGATGAGCTCACCACCGAGCGGCTTGTGGCCGAAACCAACGTAGGGACGGGTGGAGCGCTCTCACAACGGTTGTTGACCAAGGTTTGATGTTCGGGTTTCCCGCACGGGACTAGGGGAATTACCCCTACCGCGATTCCGGGGTCATTCCCGACGCGCCGAGACCCGCCCATCCGCCACATTTGCCGGAGTGGACGGCGGTCGCCGTCCGGCACGAGGGGTGGAGACCGGTGACGGGCAACGTGGGTGCCGCCGCGAGAGCGGTGGACGTGTGGAAGTCCTACGGCACGGGGGAGGCCGCGGTCACGGCGCTGGCGGGGGTGAGCGTCGAGTTCGACCGCGGCCGGTTCACCGCGATCATGGGACCGTCCGGGTCGGGCAAGTCGACGCTCATGCACTGCCTGGCCGGGCTGGACACGATCGACTCCGGTGACGTCTGGATCGGGGACACCAAGGTCAACGGCCTGCGGGACAAGGGCTTGACCGACCTGCGCCGCCGCCAGGTCGGCTTCATCTTCCAGCAGTTCAACCTGCTGCCGACGCTCACCGCCGAGGAGAACATCACGCTGCCGCTCGCCATCGGCGGCCAGAAGGTCGACCGCGCGTGGTTCGACACGGTCATCGACACCGTCGGCCTGCGCGACCGCCTCACGCACCGGCCGACGCAGCTGTCCGGCGGCCAGCAGCAGCGCGTGGCCTGCGCCCGTGCCCTGGTGGCGCGGCCGGAGGTGGTGTTCGCCGACGAGCCGACCGGCAACCTCGACTCGCGGTCCGGCGCGGAGGTGCTCGGCTTCCTCCGGCGCTCCGCCCGCGACTTCGGCCAGACCGTCGTCATGGTCACCCACGACCCGAACGCCGCCTCGTACGCGGACCGGGTGATCTTCCTGGCCGACGGTCGGATCGTGCGCGAGCTGCACGACCCGACGGCGGCGGCCGTGCTCGACACGATGAAGGCGCTCGACGGCGACGACCGGCTGGTCGTGGCGTGATGTTGAAGGCGACGCTCAAGAGCGTGCTGGCGCGCAAGCTGCGGCTGGTCCTGTCCGGCCTGGCCGTGGTGCTCGGCGTGATGTTCGTGTCCGGCTCGTTCGTGCTGACCGACACGTTGGACCGCTCGTTCAAGGACTTGTTCGCCACCGTCTACTCCGAGGTGGACGTCGAGGTCGCGGTCAAGCCGAAGGTCGACCAGGGCGACCCCGAGGCCGCCCGCGCCGGCACCCTGACCGCCGACGACGTCAAGGCCGTCGAGGCCGTGGCTGGCGTCCGCACGGCGGTCGGCGACGTGATCGGATCGGCCCGGCCCATCGGCGAGAACGGCAAGGTGCTCACCACCTCCGGCGCGCCCAGGGTGGGCACGGCGTGGCGTGACGGCGGGCAGGAGGAACTGCGCGAGGGCCACGCGCCGGCGCGTGACGACGAGGTGGCCATCAGCGCCTACCTCGCCAAGACCGGCGGCTTCACGGTCGGCGAGCAGATCTCCGTGCTGACCCTGGAGCCGAAGCGGACGTTCACCGTCGCCGGGATCTTCGGCTACCCCGGCAACCGCGACTCCCTCGGCGGCGAGCTCACCACCGCGTTCACCCAGCCCGCCGCCCAACAGCTCCTGCTCGCCGCGCCCGGCGCGTACAGCGGCATCACGGTCCGCGCCGACGAAGGCGTGTCGCAGGCCGTGCTGCGGGACCGCGTGCAGGCCGCGCTGGGTGACGCCTACCAGGTCAAGACCGGCGAGCAGCTGGCCAAGGAGTCCGCCGACGAGATCGGCGAAGGTTTGGCGTTCTTCAACTACGTGCTGCTCGGCTTCGCGGGCATCGCCCTGTTCGTCGGCATCTTCATCATCCTCAACACGTTCTCGATCATCGTCGCGCAACGCACCCGTGAGCTGGCGCTGCTGCGGGCGATGGGCGCGAGCCGCAAGCAGATGATCGCCTCCGTGGTGCTCGAAGCCGTGGTCATCGGCCTGGTCGCCTCGGTGGTCGGCCTGGCCGCGGGCATCGGCGTCGGCGCCCTGCTGGCCACGCTGTTCAGCACGTTCGGCGGCGGCAGCCTCCAGCTCGCGGGCATCGCGGTGCCGTCGTCGGCGATCATCTCGTCGTTCGCGGTCGGCATCGTCGTGACCGTGCTGGCGGCGCTGCTGCCCGCCCTGCGCGCGTCCCGCATCGCTCCGGTCGCGGCGCTGCGCGAGGCCGCCACCCCCGACCGGCCGCTGACCAGGCTGACCGTCGCGGGCGGCGTGCTGTCGCTGGCCGGCGGCGGGATGCTCGGCCTCGGGTTCGCCGACGGCACGCTGTGGCTGATCATGACCGGGCTGCTGGTCGCGTTCGTCGGCGTCGCGCTGCTCACGCCGCTGATCAGCAGGCCCGTGGTGTCGGTGATCGGCAAGCTGCTCGCGTGGTCGATGCCCGGCACGCTCGGCCGGCGCAACTCCGCCCGCAACCCGCGCCGCACGGCCATCACCGCCGCCGCGCTCATGGTCGGCATCGCCCTGATCACGGGGGTGAGCGTGGTGCTCACCTCGGCCACCACCAGCATCACCAAGGTCGCCGACACGCAGATCAAGGCCGACCTGATCGTCTCCGGCGAGTCCGTCAACGGCGAGAGCAGCGGCGGGTTCACCGCGGACCGGCTGGACCGGGTGCTCGCCACGCCGGGCGTCGAGTCCGCGTTCGGCTGGTACAACGACGGCGTCCTCGTCGACGGTCAGCAGAAGTTCGCCACCGTGGTCACCGACGTGCCCGCCATGGCGCGCGTCTTCGGCCTCAGCGCCACCGGCGGCACGATCGCCGACCTCGAGGACGGCCAGATCGCCGTGGACGAGCCCATGGCGACCGCGCTGAACCTGCGCCAGGGCAGCACGGCGACCGTGCAGACCACCAAGGGCGAGCAGCGCACGTACACGGTCGCGTTCGTGCTGGCCAAGAGCAGGGTGCTCAACGAGGCCGTCTTCCTGCCGGAGTCGGTGGTCGACGAGTTCGCGCTGGCGCAGATCAACACCGCGTTCGTGAAGGCCGACCCCGGTGTGGACGCGGCCGAGGTGCGCAAGGCCGTCGAGCCGGTGTTCGCCGACAACCCGGAGGTCTCCGTCCAGGACCTCAGCTCCTACGCGCGGCAGCAGGCCTCGCAGCTGGACACCGTGCTGCTGATGATCCAGATCCTGCTCGCCCTGGCGATCCTCATCGCGGTGCTCGGCGTGATCAACACGTTGGCGCTGTCGGTGATCGAGCGGACCCGCGAGCTGGGGCTGCTGCGGGCGATCGGCATGCGCCGGGCGCAGGTGATGCGGATGATCACCGTCGAGTCGGTGGTGATCTCGGTGTTCGGCGCGCTGCTCGGCCTGGTGGTCGGCGTCGCGCTGGGCGTCGCGGCGGTCCGGGCGCTCACCGACATGGGCATCACCGACCTGGGCATCCCGTGGGCGCAGCTGGGCAGCTACCTGCTGATCGCCGCCGGGGTCGGCGTGGTCGCGGCGATCCTGCCCGCGATCCGCGCCGCCCGGCTGAACGTCCTGCAGGCGATCTCCTACGAGTGAGCGCCCGGTCGGTCCGCTCAGGGCCGGCCGGGCGCTCCGCGCACCGCCGCGGGCAGGGTGAACCGGATCGTCTCCCGCGCCGTCTCGCGCACCTGGACGTCCCACGCGCCCAACGCCTCGATCACCTCGTCCACCAGCGCCGGCGGCGCGGACGCGCCCGCGCTCACCCCGACCACCCGCGCGCCGTCCAGCCACTCCTCCCGGATGTCGGAGACGTCGTCGATCAGGTGCGCGGGCGTGCCCATCCGGCGGGCGGTCTCCACCAGCCGCACCGAGTTCGACGAGTTCCGCGAGCCCACCACCAGCACCAGGTCGGCGTCCCGCGCGATGTCGCGCACCGCCTCCTGCCGGTTCGTGGTGGCATAGCAGATGTCCGCCGCCGACGGACCGCGCAGCGCCGGGAACTTCTCCCGCAACGCCGCCAGCACCTCGGCGGTCTCGTCCACCGCGAGCGTCGTCTGGGTCAGGTAGGAGACCCTGGTCGGGTCCGGCACCTCCAGCGCCGCCACGTCCGCGACCGTCTGCACCAGCACGGTCCGCTCGGGCGCCTCGCCGAGCGTCCCCTCGACCTCCTCGTGCCCGGCGTGCCCGATCAGCACCACCGTGTCGCCGCGCGCGGCGTACCGCTTCGCCTCCGCGTGCACCTTCGTCACCAGCGGGCACGTCGCGTCGACCACGTCCAACCCGCGCCGCGCGGCCTCCTCCCGCACCGCGGGCGACACCCCGTGCGCCGAGAACACCACCGTCGCACCGTCCGGCACCGCGTCCAGCTCGTCGACGAACACCGCGCCGCGCGCCTCCAACTCGGCCACCACGTGGGTGTTGTGCACGATCTGCTTCCGCACGTGGACGGGCCCACCGCGCTGGTCCAGGAGCCGGTCGACGATGTCGATCGCCCGTTCCACCCCCGCGCAGAACGACCGGGGCGACGCCAGCAGCACTACGGGGAAAGCCATGGCCACTCCTGGGTAGGCGGGATCAGCGGTCACGGCGGGTGGCGAGGCGCGCCACCGCTTCCAGCTCGCGCGCGGCGCGCTCGGACGGCCCGGCGGCACGCAGGTGCTCCTGTGCCTCGGCCAGCAGCTCGTCCGCCCGGCCCTGGCTCCACGCCCGCGCGCCCGAGGCCTCGATCAGCTCCGCCGCCCGCGCCAGCTCGGCGGGCGTGAGCGGCTCCTCGGCGTGGAACAACGCGTCCAGCTCGCCGGCGGCGGCCGTGTCCGACGTCAGCGCGGCCACCACCGGCAGCGACTTCTTGCGGTTGCCCAGGTCCGAGTACACCGGCTTGCCGGTCACCTGCGGGTCGCCCCAGATGCCGAGCAGGTCGTCCACGAACTGGAACGCCAACCCGACCCGCTCGCCGAACGACCGCAGGTGCTCCACCTGGTCCGCCCGCCCGCCGCCGAACAACGCGCCCAACGCGCACGCCGCGCCCAGCAGCGCGCCGGTCTTGCACTCGGCCATCCGCACGCACTCGGCCAACCGCACGTCGCCGCGTTCCTCGAAGGCCAGGTCCGCGCTCTGCCCGTCCAGCAGCCGCTGCACCGCGTTCGACAGCACCCGGATCGACTGCTGCGCGTTCGGGTGACCGCTGCCCGCCAGCACGTCCAGCGCCAGGGTCAGCAACGCGTCACCGGCCAGGATCGCCGGGTTCACGCCGAACACGTGCCACGCCGTCGGCCGGTGCCGCCGGGTCTTGTCGCCGTCCATCACGTCGTCGTGCAGCAACGAGAAGTTGTGCACCAACTCCACCGCGACCGCGGCCGGCAGCGCCACGTGCGCCGCGCCGCCCACCGCCTGCGTGCCGAGCAGCACGAGCGCGGGCCGGATCGCCTTGCCCGCGTCCGAGCCGGTCGGCCTGCCCTGCTCGTCCCACCAACCGAAGTGGTAGCCCGCGATCGCCCGCATCGAGTCCGGCAACCGGTCCACCGCCGAGCGCAGGGCCGGGTCGAGCCCGGCGCGGCTCCAGTCCAGCACCTCGCGCGCGGTCCGGTGATCCAGGCTCACGTCCAGGTCGGTCATCGGCACAGCTCCTGTTCGGGGATGCGCCCGGCTACCGGAGCAGGCACGGGCAGGGGAGGGCCGGCGGCGGAGAACCGGCTGGGGATGACCGGCGGGACAACCGGCTGGGGGGAGGACCGACGCGAAGGGCCGGCGGGGAGGGCGGAGAACCGGCAGCCGGGCGCGGTGGCCCGGCTGCCGTGCACGACGGCGTCGGTCAGGACCGGCCGAGTTCCACGTGCTCCAGCACCCCGAGCGCGTCGGGCACCAGCACGGCCACCGAGTAGTAGGCGCTGACCAGGTAGGACACGATCGCCTTCTCGTTGATGCCCATGAACCGCGCGTTGAGGCTCGGCTGCACCTCGTCCGGGATGCCCGGCTGGTGCAGCCCGATCACGCCGTTGTCCTTCTCCCCGATCCGCATCGCGAGGATCGAGGTCGTGCCCTGCGGCGTGATCGGGATCTTGTTCGACGGCAGCAGCGGGATGCCGCGCCAGGTGACCACCTTCGTGCCGTCCACGTCGGCCGTGCCGGGGTACAGGCCGCGCTTGCTGGCCTCCCGGCCGAACGCGGCGATCGCGCGCGGGTGGGCCAGCATGAACGCCGTCTTGCGCCGCCGGGACACCAGCTCGTCCAGGTCGTCGGGGGTCGGCGGTCCGGAGCGGGTGTGGATGCGCTGCCTGAGGTCGGCGTTGTGCAGCAGCCCGATCCGGCGGTTGTTGATCATCTCGTGCTCCTGGCGCTCGCGCAGGGCCTCGATGGTCAGCCGCAACTGCTGCTCGGTCTGGTTCATCGGGTGGTTGTAGAGGTCGGCGACGCGGCTGTGCACCCGCAGCACGGTCTGCGCCACCTCCAGCTCGTACTCGCGCGGCGACAGCTCGTAGTCCACGTACGTGGCCGGCAGGTCCGGCTCGCCCTCGTGGCCGGAGGCGATCTCGATCGCCGCCTCGCCGTGCTTGTTCTGCGGCTTGCCAGCGTTGCGCGCGAACGCGTCGATGTGCGCCCGCAGCGCCTCGGCCTGCCCGTTGAGCTCCTGCACCGACCGCCACGGCAGCGCGAGCACGATCACCGGGGTGACCGCCTTGACGGTGAAGTCCCACTCCACCTCGTTGCCGTACATCACCTCGTCACCGAAGTGGTCGCCGTCGGCCAGCGTGTCCAGCACGGTCTGGTCGCCGTACTTGCCCTGCCCGATCTTGTTCACCTTGCCGTGCGCGACGAGGAAGACCTCCTCGGCCCGGTCGCCGGACGAGACCACGACGTCGCCCGGCTGGAACTCGCGCTGCCGGAACCGGTCGGCCAACGCGACCAGCACGTCGTCGTCCGGGAAGTCGCGCAGCACGGGCAGTTCCCGCAGCTCCTGCGGGATGACCCGGATGTCGGCGCCGGTGCTGGTGAAGCTCACCCGCCCGTCACCGAGCGCGTAGGTGAGGCGGCGGTTGACCCGGTACGTGCCTGCCTGGGTGGTCACCCAGGGCAGCTTGCGCAGCAGCCACCGCGGCGAGATGCCCTGCATCTGCGGGGTGGACTTGGTCGTGGTCGCGAGGTTCCGCGCGCCGGCGGTGCTCAGGCTCTGCCGCTGCTGCTCGGCCTCTTCGGGTGCGAGGCCGGGGTCTGTCACGGTCACTGGGGCTGCCCAATCTGGTCGGGGGGACTAGTCAGTCTTCGCGGCCGAGTTCCACGTGCTCCAGCACACCGATCGCGTCCGGCACGAGGATCGCGGTGGAGTAGTAGGCGCTGACGAGGTAGGAGATGATCGCCTTCTCGCTGATGCCCATGAACCGCACCGACAGGCCGGGCTGGTACTCGTCGGGCAGGCCGGTCTGGTGCAGGCCGATGACGCCCTGGTTCTGCTCGCCGGCGCGCAGCAGCATCACCGAGCTGGTGCGGGTCTTGGTGATCGGGATCTTGCTGCACGGCAGCACGGGCACGCCGCGCCACGCAGGTACGTGGTGGCCGTTGAGGTCGACGGTCGACGGGTAGATGCCGCGCTTGCTGCACTCGCGGCCGAACGCGGCGATCACCTTCGGGTGGGCCAGGAACGCGGTCGGCTCCTTCCACACCGTGGCCAGCAGGTCGTCCATGTCGTCGGGGGTCGGCGGTCCGGTGCGGGTGTGGATGCGCTGCTTGAGGTCCGCGCTGTTGAGCAGGCCGAAGTCGCGGTTGTTGACCATCTCGTGCTCCTGGCGCTCGCGCAGCGCCTCGATGGTCAACCGCAACTGCTGCTCGACCTGGTCCATCGGCTGGTTGTAGAGGTCGGCGACGCGGCTGTGCACCCGCAGCACGGTCTGCGCGACGCTCAGCTCCAGCTCGCGCGGCGCGACCTCGTAGTCGACGAACGTGCCGGGCAGGTCGGGTTCGCCCTCGTGGCCCGAGGCGATGTCGATCTCGGCCTCGCCGTAGTCGTTGGACTTGCCGCCCGCGGCGAACATCCGCTGGATGTGCGCGCGCAGGCCGCCCGCCTCGCCGTTGAGCTGCTCGAACTCCTCCCACGGCAGCGCCAGCGCGATCACCGGCGTGACGGCCTTGATGGTGAACTCCCACTCGCCCTGCGGTCCGGCGAGGACGTTGCCGCCGAAGTACTCGCCGTCGGCCAGCGAGCCGAGCACGGTCTGGTCGCCGTACTCGCCCCGGCCGACCTTGTTCACCTTGCCGTGCGCGATCAGGTAGACCGTGTCCTGCGGACGGCCCTCCTCCACGATCACCGAGCCGGGCTCGTACTCGTGCTGGGTGAACCGGTCGGCGAGCGCGGTCAGCGCCTCGACGTCGTCGTAGCCGCGCAGCAGCGCCAGTTCGGTCAGCTCCTGCGGGATCACCCGCACGTCCGCGCCGATGTTGGTGAACGTCAGCCGCCCGTCGCCGACCTCGTAGCTGAGCCTGCGGTTGACCCGGTAGGCGCCGCCCTTCGCCTCCACCCAGGGCAGGAGCTTCAGCAGCCACCGCGAGGTGATGCCCTGCATCTGGGGAACGGACTTGGTCGTGGTCGCCAGGTTCCGCGCTGCCGCCGTGCCGAGGCTCAAGCGTGGTCGCTCGGTCTCCAAGTCCGAATCGGTCACAGTCACCGCTCACACCGCCAATCGGATTTAGCTCATTGGTCCGGATCGACCGTAGTGAGCCTGAATGCGCTACGGGAAGCGGCCGATGTGACGACACCCCTGAGGGTCAATCGGGCCTGGTACGCGTACTCACTGTGGATCTCGTCCACCTCGCAAGTAATTAACGGGTGATCTTGGCGTGCATTGGTGGTCTCATTCGTGCTGAGGGGGAATGACTACGGCATTCGTTGTAGCAATCTTCACCGCAAAGTGTTGTTCACGGTGGCCTGGACGAACGCTCAGTCATCAAACCGCAGAGGTGCGGCTAAAAGTTCACCCGTAAGTGGGCAGCGAAAAACGCGGTGCCGACGTGATGTCGGCACCGCGTGGTCGATCTGTGGAACGGGCGTGGCGTCGCGAGTGGCCGCGACGCCACGCCCGGGTCTGCGATCGCGCGGTCAGACCCCGTGCGGGCAGGTGTCCCGGTAGTCCGAGATCAGCGAGCTGTTGGCCGGCGACGGGCAGAGGAACTGCTCGTAGCGGGTGTCGTTGTCGATGAACCGCTTGAGCCACGCGATGCTGTACTTCGCGATCGTCGTGTTCGAGCTGTTGGGCGCGAAGTGGCTGGCGCCGTTCAGCTCCAGGTACGCCTTGTCCAAAGTGGACGGCAGCGAGGTGTAGAACGGGATGGAGTGCGACGAGACCGGCGCGACGCTGTCGTTCTCGGCGCCGACGACCAGGGTCGGCACCCGCGTGCTGCCCCAGGACTTGTCGGTGTGCCACCCGGTCAGCGGGATCGCCGCCTGCAGGGCCGGGCGCTGCTCGGCGGCGCGCATCGTGCCGCCGCCGCCCATCGAGTGACCCATCAGGCCCAGCCGGGACGCGTCGATCCGGGTGCGGACCGTGCTGCGCTGGGTCAGGTAGTCCAGCGCGGCCAGCAGCTGGCTCGCCCGGCTGTCGGGCTGGTCCAGCGTGGAGTTCGTGTCGATGGTGAACACCACGAAGCCCTGCGACGCGATGCGCGGGCCCAGCCACGAGATGGTGGACTGCGTGCCGGTGAAGCCGGGCGAGATGGCGATCGCGCCGAAGGTGCCCTCGGCGGTGCTGGTCGGGTAGTAGATCGTGCCACCGCCGAAGCCGGTGACCGACAAGGAGGACACCGTGGTGGTGGCTGTGGCGAACGGGCCGCGGGACGCCTCGATGCTGGAGTTGGTCGGCGCGGGGCCGCGCCGGAACTCCTCCTCGGCTGCGGTGGCCGGCGCGACGCCGACCAGGGACAGGGCCAGCGCGGGGATCAGCGCGGGGATCAGTTTGCGGAGTTGCACGTCGGTGTACACCTCGCTTGGCAGGGAACTACGGACAGCGATGACCTTGCGCCACTACGTGAGTGCTCCGCATCGGTGCAACCACCGGTCCCGGGTCGAAAACTAACGCTGGTAGATAATTTCCGCCGCAGCTCTTCCGCCGGACGTCGCCCTCCGGCCAGACTGGCCGCATGCTGCGCGGACGTGACCGGCAGCGCGTCGCCGTCGACGCGTTGCTCGCCCGCGCCCGCGCCGGTCACGGCGGGGCGCTGGTGCTGCGCGGCGGCCCGGGCGCCGGCAAGACCGCGATGCTGGCCGCCGTGCGGGAGAGCGCCGTCACGACCGACCGCCAGGTGCTGCTGTGCGTGGACGACGCCCACCTCCTGGAGGACACCGACTGGCTCGTCGAACTCGCCGCCGAGGCCGCCGACGAGCCGGTGGCCGTGCTGATCGCCACCGAGGGCGAGCCGCTCGGGCTGCCGTGGGTGCGGCTGGACCCGCTCGACCACGCCGACAGCCTGCGCGTGCTGCGCGACCTGCGGCCCGGCCTCGCGCCCGGATTGGCCGACGACGTCGCGGACCTGGCCAGGGGTAACCCGCTCGCGCTCACCGAACTGGCCCGCGCGCTGACCTCCGAGCAGCTCGGCGGCACCGCGCCCGCGCCGGACGCGCTGCCCGAGGACAGCTCGCTGCGGGCCCGGTTCCGCGCCCGCTTCCAGGCGCTCTCACCTCAGGCCAGGCACGCGGCAGCGTTGAGCGTGGTGGACGACGAGGTCGACGCCGACGCCCTGGCCCGGATGCCGGACCTCGACCTGGCCGCGGTGGAGGAGGCCAACGCCCTGCTCGACGGCGGCACGCTGGTCCGGTCCACGCTGCGCGCCGAGATCCCGCTGGCCCTGCGCTACGCCGCGCACGCCGCGCTGGCCGAGAACCTGCCGCCGGGACCGCGCCGCACCTGGCACGAGGCCGCCCGCGTGCCCGGCGCGCGCGACGCGTTCGCCGAACGGCTGGAAGCCTCCGCGAGCCGGGCCCGCCGCTGCGGCGACTACCCGGCCGCCGCCCGCGACCACGACCGCGCCGCCGCGCTCGCCGCCGACCCGGACGCCAGGGCGCGCCACCTGATCGCCGCGGCCACCGACCACTGGGCGTCCGGCGCGCCCCGCCGGGCCCGCGTCGCGCTGCGCACCGCCGCGCGGCTGACCGACAGCGGCGAGCTGCGGGCCCGCACCGAACTGCTGCGCGGCGGCATCGACCTGGGCAACGGCCTGCCGGACGTGGCCGTGCGCCGACTGCTGCACGCGGCGGGCGAACTCGTCGCCACGCACCGCAGCCTGGCCATCACCGCGCTCGGCTTCGCGGGCGAGGCGGCCAGCATCGCGGGCGACCACGCCCGGTACGCCGAGACCGCCGCGTTCGCCGCCCGCCTGCGCCGTCCCGACGAGCCCGACGAAACCCGGATCACCCTCGACCACCTCGCGGGCATGGCCGCCACGTTCGCCGGGCGGCACGAGGAGGCGCTGCCCGTGCTGCGGTCGGTGGTCGAGCTGGCCGAACGCGTGCCGCACCCGCAGGCCAAGATCTGGGGCGGCCAGGCGGCCTACACCCTCGGCGACGCGTCCCGGGCGCACGAGCTGGCGACCAGCGCGGTCACCGCGGCGCACGAGCACGGCCTGACCGCCCTGGTGCCGTGGGCGCTGGTCTACCGCGCGTTGTCGGCGTTGCTGCTGGACCAGCACTCGGTGGCGTTGTCCGCCGCGTTCGAGGGCGTGCACGCGGCGACCTCCATCGGCCAGCACAACGCCGTGGTCGACCACCTCACGATCCTCGCCCTGGTCGCCGCCCTGCGCGGCGACACCGAGACCGCGATGCACCGCATCGACACCGCCGCCGAGCAGATCGCCGAACGCGGGCTCGGCCGCTCCGGCACGTTCGGCGCGTGGGCGTTCGCCTGCGTGGACCTCGTGCTCGACCGCCCGGCCGACGCGCTGGACCGGTTGCGGCTGATGGCCGCCGGGTCGGGTGGCGTGCACACCGGCATCAAGGTGATGGCCGCGCCGCACGTGGTGGAGGCCGCCGTCGGCTGCGGCCGGCCAGCCACCGCGGACCGCGCGCTGCGCCGGTACGAGAAGTGGGCGGGCACCACGGGCAGCGCGGCCCGGCTCGCGCTGTCGCACCGCTGCCACGGCCTGCTCGCCGACGGCCTGCGCGCCGAGGAGCACTTCCGCGAGGCGATCCGGCTGCACCGGGCCAGCGGCACCGCCATGGAGCTGGCCAAGACCGAGCTGTTCTACGGCCACCGGCTGCGGCGCGACCGCAAGCCGCGCGCCGCCCGCGACCTGCTGCGCGACGCGGTGAAGATCTTCCAGCGCTACGAGGCCGACCGCTGGGTCGCCCGCGCCCGCGCCGAGTTGCGCGCGGCGGGCGAGGCGGTCGGACCGACCCAGGCCGACCGGACCGCCGACCGCGCCGCCAACCGGGCCGCGGGACGCTCCGACGTCGACCCGACCGCGGGCCTGACCCCGCAGCAGGCGCAGATCGCCCGCCTGGTCGCCGAGGGCGCGACCAACCGGGAGGTCGCCGCGCGGCTGTTCCTGAGCCACCGCACCGTCGAGCACCACCTGCGCAACATCTTCGCCAGGCTCGAGGTGCGGTCCCGCGTCGAGCTGACTCGGATGCTCGACTGACCCAGGAGGTTGTGTGGCGCTCAGGAGGACGCGTGCGTGAGGACTACCGGCACTGGCAGCGGATACCGACCCGGTGGCACGACAACGACGTGTACGGGCACGTCAACAACGTCGTGCACTACGCCTTCATGGACACGGTGATCAACACGTGGCTGATCGCCGAGGGCGGGTTGGACATCCACCGCGGGCAGGCGATCGGGCTGTGCGTGGAATCCCACTGCAACTACCGCGCGTCCATCGCGTTCCCCGAGGCCGTGGACGCGGGCCTGCGGATCGGGCACCTCGGCCGCTCCAGCGTCCGCTACGAGGTCGGCTTCTACCCGGAGGGCAAGGACGACGTGGTCGCCGAAGGGCACTTCGTGCACGTGTTCACCGACCGCGAGACCCGCAAGCCGGTGGCCATCCCGGCCGGGCTGCGCGCCGCGATGGAAGGGCTGGTGGTCGCGTGAAGACCAGGGGCGCGGTGCTGACCGAGGTCGGCGGACCGCTGCAGGTGCTCGACCTGGACCTCGACCCGCCGGGCGCGGGCGAACTGCTCATCAAGGTGCACGCCACCGGGCTGTGCCACTCCGACCTGTCGGTGGTCGACGGCTCCCGCGTCCGGCCCCTGCCCATGCTGCTCGGCCACGAGGCCGCGGGCGAGGTGGTCGAGACCGGGCCCGGCGCGTCGGACTTCACCGTCGGCGACCGGGTGGTGCTGTCGTTCGTGCCCGCCTGCGGGTCGTGCCGCCGGTGCGTGTCCGGGCGGCAGGCGCTGTGCGAGCCCGGTGCGGCGGCCAACCGCGAGGGCACGCTGCTCGGCGGCGGGCGGCGGCTCCGGCTGCCCGACGGCACGCGTCCGCACCACCACCTCGGCGTGTCCGGGTTCGCCGAGCACGCCGTGGTGTCGGAGAAGTCGGCCACGCTCGTGCCCGCCGACCTGCCGTTCGAGATCGCCGCCCTGTTCGGCTGCGCGGTGCTCACCGGCGCGGGCGCGGCGTTCTACAGCGCGGGCGTCACGCCGGGCGACCGGGTCGTGGTGTTCGGGCTCGGCGGTGTCGGGCTGGCCGCGCTGCTCGCCGCACGGGCCGCCGGCGCGTCGCGGATCATCGCCGTGGACGTGGTGGCGCACAAGCGGGAACTGGCGCGCAAGCTCGGCGCGACCGACGACGTGGCCGGTGGTCCCGACGCGGTGGAGGAGGTGCGCGCGTTGACGGGCGGCGGCGCGGACAAGGTCATCGACACCACCGGCGTCGCGGCCGTGCTGGAGCAGGCCTACCTGGCCACCGCCGCGGGCGGCACCACGGTGACCGTCGGCCTGCCGCACCCCGACCGCACGATCACGCTGCCCGCGTTGAGCCTCGTCGCCGAGGAGCGGACGTTGAAGGGCAGCTACCTCGGGTCGTGCGTGCCGCGGCGGGACGTGCCCCGGTTCGTCGACCTCTACCGGGCCGGGCAGCTGCCCGTGCACGAACTGCTGTCGGGACGCCTCGCGCTGGACGACATCAACGCCGGGTTCACCCGTTTGGCCTCAGGAGAAGCCGTCCGGCAGGTCGTCGTCTTGTGATCACCCAGCCGGTACGGTTGCCCGGATCGGGTGACGGCTGGGCAGAGGAGTGGTCGGCGGTGCGGAGACGGTCGATGCTCGCGGGTGTGGCTACGGCGGTGGGCGGCGTGATCGCGGGCGGCGGTTCGGCGGGTGCTGCGGGGCGTTCGGGTCCGCTCGGCCTGGCCGACTACCGGTTGGTGAACCTGGCCCACGTCAACGACCCGGACCGGACCAACGTCTACCCGGGCGACCCGGCGTTCACCCTCACCACCGTGACCACCGTGCCGGAGCACGGGTTCTACCTCCAGTACGTGCAGCAGGGCGAGCACACCGGCACGCACTGGGGCGCGCCCTCGCACTTCAACGAAGGCCAGCCGCACGCCGACGAGCTCGACGCCGAGGACCTGTTCCTGCCCGCGGTCAAGATCGACGTGCGTGAGCGGACCGCGCGCGACGCCGACTACGAGGTGAGCGTCGCCGACCTGCAGCGGTGGGAGCAGCGGCACGGCCGCATCCCGAACGAGGCCGCGGTCGTGCTGTGGACCGGGTGGGAGGAGCGCTGGGGCACCGAGGCGTTCTTCAACTTCGACGCCGACGGCGTGATGCACCAGCCCGGGTTCTCGCTGGCGGCCGTGCAGTGGCTGGTGGACACCGGTCGGCTCGGCAGGCGCGGCGCGCTGGGCACGGACACGTTCAGCCCCGAGTCCGCCCTCGACGCCGAGTACCGGGTCTCCAAGCTGCTCTACCGCGAGCACCGGATCAGCCTGGAGGTCCTGGCGAACCTGGCCGAGCTGCCGCCGACCGGCGCGCACATCCTGGTGGGCGGCACGATCAACCGCCGCGGCTCCGGCTCGCCGGCCAGCATCTACGCCTTCGTGCCCAAGCGGTGACGACGGGGTTCACTTCAGCAGGCCGAGCATGTCGGTGAACTTCCCGAACACCAGGAGCGCGCCGAGCGCGGCCACCACGAACACCGCTTTCAGCGACGGCCAGTGCTGGTTGACGACGCCGCTGGCGTTCTCCAACAGGCGTGCGGCCCGTCGCCTCGGCAGCGGCGGCGGGTCGGGTTCGCCCAACGTCAGTTCGAGGATCGGGTTCACGAAGCGCAGCGGATCGCGTGCCGTGGCCAGCTGCACGGCGAAGAAGAGGCGGCGGCGGAACGCTTCCCGGTTCGCGGCGCTCTGGTCGGCGTCCACCGCGTGCGTCCGCAACGACTCGGCGATGGCGCAACCGGCCGCGACGAGCACCTCCCGCTGATCGCGTGCGAACCGGCCGGCCATGTTCCTCAAGCACCACTCGAGCAGGTAGGCGACCCGGAAGCTGACCCGGTGCTCGGTGCTCCGCCACCGGCCGGGGCGGGTCAAGGCTTGCTCGCCGATCCCCGTCGTGCTCACCGCCGTCCCGCGGGGAGTGGGCACGGTGCACAGGCGGATCAGTTCGTGATCAGGTCGCACGACCGTCCACACGCCGATCGCCAGCCGCTTCGCCACCAGGAGCGCGACGACGACGGTCACCCCGGCCGTCAACCCGGCGAGGTCGAAGTCGTCCACGGTCTGGTTCAACGCCTTGAACACCACGATCAACACCACGACGAGGATCGAGAACGACAGCGCCTGCGCGACCGCGTGCCGTCGCCACCCGGCGAGGTAGTAGCCGTGTGCCGCCGCCAGCGGCCTGCTGCCGCCGTGGCGCGCCCAGAGCCGGAAGTCGGTGTGCCGCCGGTAGTCGAGGTAGTCGTCGCGGAACCTCGAGACCTGGATCGCCCCCACCACCGATCCGGTGAACGTCATGAACGGTTCGGCCGAGGCGGTCTCGGCGTCGGCGGCGATCGTGAACCTCGTGCCGAGCCACGCGCCGGCCATGGCGTAGGCCAAGATCACGACGGCCGTGCCAACGGCCACACCGACCCAGCTCCCGGCCAACCGGCGGAACCGGTTGCGGCTCGGCTGCCGGGCCGAGGCGCGAGGGCTCAGCGCGGCCGCGAGCGCCGCGATCACGATGTTGCCACCGACCACCGCCAACAGCAGCACCACCAGTTCGACGGCGAACAGCCGGATCAACGAGCTGACGAGCTGCGCCAACGGTCCTCCGCACGGCGGGGGTCGCGCACCGGGTCCGGTGCGTCGTGACGGGCGGGTGGCGCCGTCATCCCCGGATCGCCGTTCGCCTCGTCGCCGTTAGCCGGGACGCGCCGCCGGAAGGCTAACCGCCGGACGGGTGGTCGTCGGGGGTCAGGCGCAGTTGGCTGGCCAGCAGCGCGGCTTGGACGCGGTTGTCCAGTTGCAGTTTCGTGAGCGTGCGGGAGACGTAGGTCTTGACCGTCGAGACGCTCATGAAGAGGCGTTCGGCGATCTCCGCGTTGTCCAGGCCGAGCCCGACCTGGCCGAGCACCTCGCGTTCCCGCTCGCTGAGCAGGTCGAGCCGCCCGGCGGCGTCCGGGAACGCGGTGGACGCGGCGGTCGGGCCCGAGATGCGCCGGAGGATCCGCCTGCTGAGCTCGGTGTTCAGCACCGACGCGCCACCGTTCACCGCCCGGACCGCGCTGATCAGGTCCCGGGGCGTGAGCTGCTTGAGCAGGAACCCGTCCGCGCCCGCGGTCAGCGCGTCGATCATCAGCTGGTCGTCGTCGAACGTCGTCAGCGCCAGCACGAGCGGCGGCGTCGGGTCCTTCTTCAACTGCGCGGTGGCGGTCACGCCGTCCACCCGGGGCATCCTCAGGTCCATCAGCACGACGTCGGGCCGGTGCTCGCGGCACACCGCGACCGCCTCGGCGCCGTCGGCCGCCTCGCCGACCACCTCGATGTCCTCCGCGGACTCCAGGATCGCCCTCGTCCCGGCGCGGATCAGGGCCTGGTCGTCCACGACGATCACCCTGATCATGACGCCGATCGTCCCACGGGGTCCTCGGCGTCGCGACCGCGCGGCGCGGCCGGCAGGTCCGCACGCAGCACGAACACGTCACCCGAAGGGGTGGCGTCGAGGCTGCCGCCCGCCAACGCCGCCTCCTCCGCGAGCAGCCGCAGACCGCGCCCCGTGCCGGGCAGGGACGGCCGGTCCCGCGGCGGCAGCGGGCTGGTCACGGTCAGCCGCACGCGGTCGTCGGCGTGCGTGAGCCGGATGTCGGCCCGCGGCACGTCCGCGTGCCGCAGCACGTTGGTCAGCGACTCCCGCACGACCCGGTAGCACAGGTCTTCGGTGGCCGGGCCGCACGCGCCGGTGGTCCCGTCCGCCGAGTAGGCCACCTCGACGCCGAGTGACCGGTAGTCCCGCACCAGGTCCGCGATGTCGCCGAGGCCGAACCGCGCCACCGCGCCGTCCGCCTCCGCCGGCGCGGCCAGCACGTCGAGCACCTCGCCCAGCTGCCCGATCGCCTGCCTGCCGACGTCCGCGATCTGCTCGCAGCGCCGCCTGATCGACTCGGTGGCCGCGGCGTCGACGCTGATCGCGCCCGCGGTGGTCACCATCACGCTGACGTGGTGGCCGACACCGTCGTGCATCATCGACGCCAGGCGGGCGCGTTCGGTCAGGCTCCGCTCCCGCAACGTGCTCTCCCGGAGCCGCTGCTGGCGTTCCGCCGACTGCGCGGCGTGCCGCTCCCGCTCGGCGGACACGTCTTCGAGGCTGTTCTTCGCCAGCCCCATGACGAACGGCGCGACCGCGGCGAGGGCCCAGTAGACCAGCCCGTTGATCCCGTTCGCGGGCAGGCTGGTCTCGAACTCGAACAGGCGACCGGCGTCGGTGACCGGCTCGAACAACGTCTGGTGCATGGGCCAGAGGAGCAGCAACGCCATGGCGACGACCGCGGGCGCCCAGCGCCGCCGCCTGGTCACCGAGAAGGTCATCACGTAGAGCGGGTACGGCAGGTCCGTCAGCACGAACGTGGCGCACGCCACCACCGTGGCCGTCCAGTCGTGCTCACGCCGCCACAGCCCGACCACGAGCGCGCACAGTGCCGAGATGGCGGCGAACGCGGCCGGCGTCGGCGTGGGCGCCAGGCGGTGCAGACCGGTCAGCAGCCCCACCGCGGCGGGACCGACGATCACCAGGGCCGCCATGGCGTCACGAGGCCGCCGTGAGCGGAACAGGTGCTGCCAACGTCGCCTCACCCACACCATGCAAGCAGCACGGACGCGCGTCGGCGACTCGGCGTCGACCGACCCGTCAACCAGGGTCTACAAGGTGCCGCGAGCCGTCATCGCGGGGCCACGCGAGCGGCCCTCCGCCGGGGGTTACCTGGACACCGACCAACCAACCGGCTCACGGAGGCCACGATGACCGCAGTCCTGCAGCACACCGAACGACGCGCCGTCCCGGCGGTGACGTCCCCGGCCGAGCCCACCGCCACGCCTCCGGCCAGGCCCACCGCCACGGCGGCGCCGCGGGCCGGCAGCGTCGCGGTCGTGCTCGGGTCGCGGCCGGAGGTCTTCAAGCTCGCGCCGGTCCTCAGCGCGCTCGGCGACACGGCCCGTCTGGTGCGGTGCGGACGGCACCCGCACCGAGGCCGGTCCGACGTGCGGCTCGACCTGGCGTTCCCCGGCGCCGACACCCGGAGCTGCGAGATCGCGGTCGCGCTCGACCGGTTCCAGCGGTACTTCGCCGCCGACCGGCCGGAGGCCGTGCTCGTGGCGGGCGAGACCGACACCGCGCTCGCCGGCGCGCTGGCCGCCCGTGCGCGGGGCATCCCGCTGGTGCGCGTGGACGCCGGGGTGCGCGGCCACGACCTCGGACTCCCCGAAGAGCACAACCGGGTGCTCCTGGACCGGATGTCCGACGTGCTGTGCGCGCCGACCCCGGTCAACGTCGGCAACCTGGAAGCCGAAGGGCTCGGTGTCCGGGACGTCCGGCTCACCGGCGGCACCACCGTCGAGGCCGTGCGCCACCGGCTCATGGCGGAGCAGGACCGGCGGACCGTGCTGCGGACGTGGGGACTCGAACCGGACCGGTACGTGCTGGCCACCCTCGGCCACCCGGAGAACACCGACGACGAGGAAGCGCTGTTCGCGATCACGAACCAGCTCGCGGACGTGGTCGACGCCGGCTACCCGGTCGTGGTGCCCGCCGACCCGCGCACCAAGGCGGCGGTGGCCCGCGCCGGCGTCCTGTCGTCCGGCATGGACCTGCGCGTGGTCGACCGGCTCTGGCACTCCGAGTTCCTGGCGCTGGCGAAGCACGCCGGGCTGCTCGTCACCGACTCCGGCGCCGTGCAGGAGGAGGCGACCGTCCTGAAGCGACCGGTGCTGGTCGTCCGGCGGTCGACGGAGCGGCCCGAGGTGCTGCGGGACTTCGGCCGGCTCGTCGGACCGCACGACGACATCGCCTCGATCGCGCTGGACTGGCTCGTCGACGGCGACGCACGCCGCGCGCGGCTGGCGGACGTGCCGTCGCCGTTCGGTGACGCGCGGAGCGGCGAGCGCATCGCGACCGCCGTCCGCGACCTGGTGCGGCCCGCCGCCCGTCGCTGACGGTCAGGTTCCGCAGAAGGTCTGGTAGGCGGCGCCGAAGTCCGCCGGCGCGGGCTCCGCGTAGCGGTCGAGGCCGGGGCGCTCGTCGTACGGGGCCGTCACCGCGTCGAGCAGCCGTTCCAGCGGCGCCAGGTCACCCGTCGTCGCGGCGGCGAGGGCTTCCTCCACCAGGTGGTTGCGGGGGATGTAGGCGGGGTTGACCAGGCGCATCGCGGCGGCGTCCGGTCCGTGGGCGCGCCAGCGGGCCAGCCAGGCGTCGATCCCGGCCAGGTCGAGGAACAGCTCGCGCGCGGGCTCGGTGTCGCCGTCGGCCGCCGCGCCCAGGCGGCGGAAGAACGACGTGTGGTCGACGTGGTTGTCCTGGAGCAGGGTGAGCAGGTCGTCCACCAGCGGCGCGGGCGCCGGGCGGTCGAGGCCGAGCTTCGCCGCCATGCCCGCCGACCAGGTGTCGTTGTACCGCCCGCGGAACGCGCCCAGCGCCTCGACGGCCTGCGCGACCCCCTGCTCCTCGTCGTCCGAGAACAGGGGGAGCAGGGCCTCGGCGAGCCGGGCCAGGTTCCACTCGGCCACGCGCGGCTGGTTGCCGTAGGCGTAGCGCCCGGCGTGGTCGATCGAGCTGTAGACGGTGGCCGGGTCGAACGCCTCCATGAACGCGCACGGCCCGTAGTCGATGGTCTCGCCGGAGATCGTCGTGTTGTCGGTGTTCATGACACCGTGGACGAAGCCGACGAGCATCCACCGGGCGACCAGCGACGCCTGTGCCGCGACGACCGCCTCGAACAGCGCGAGGTAGCGGTTCGCGGCGTCCGCGGCGGCGGGGTGGTGGCGGTCGATCGCGTGGTCGGCCAGGCGCCGCAGCAGGTCGACGTCACCGGTGGCGCGGGCGTACTGGAAGCTGCCGACGCGCAGGTGGCTGCTCGCCACCCGGGCGAGCACGGCGCCCGGCAGCACGGTCTCGCGGCGCACCGGCCGCCCGGTCGCCACCACGGCCAGGGAACGGGTCGTCGGGATGCCGAGGGCGTTCATCGCCTCGCTCACGACGTACTCGCGCAGCATCGGGCCCACCGCCGCGAGACCGTCGCCGCCGCGGGCGAACGGCGTGCGCCCGGAGCCCTTGAGGTGCAGGTCGCGCGAGCTGCCGTCGGCGTGCGCGACCTCGCCGAGCAGCAGGGCGCGACCGTCGCCGAGCCGTGGGGCGTAGTGCCCGAACTGGTGCCCGGCGTAGGCCTGCGCGACCGGCGTGACGCCGTCGGGGACGTGCTCGCCGACGAGCAGCCGCAGGCCGTCCGGGCTCCGCAGCCAGGCGGCGTCCAGGCCCAGTTCGGCGGCCAGCCGTTCGTTGAGCGCGAGCAGGTTCGGCGCGGGAGCGTGCTCGGCCTGCCAGGCGAGGGCCAGCTCCGGGAGCGTTCGGGCGAAGTGGTCGCTCAGGGTGACGGTTGCCGGTGCGATGCTCACCCGACCCACGGTACGTCGTCCAGGTCACGGGCTTCGGAAGCGGTCACGCCCGGTTCTCGCGCGAAGGGTCACGCGGACGCCGGGTCACGAGTCCTGGTCGAAGGGCTCGAACACCTGGTCCTTCGCGGACAGGTCCCAGCCGAGGACGTTGCGCTCGCTCCGGCTGGTCGCGAGTTCGAGCATCACCGCCGTCATCGACCGCTTCGTCCTCGTCCAGTGGCTGCTCCTGTTCAGGCGCACGACGTGCCACCGGTCGGGGTCCGGAGTCCAGGGCAGCCAGAACAGCGACCCGCCCGCGAGGTCACCGGCGAACGGGATCACACCGCGTGGCTCCGGGAACGGCGCGTAGGTGTCGTCGTACTCCTGGAGCGCCTCGACCCCGGTCAGCATCCGGTCGAGATCCTCCTCGAACCCCGCCAGGGACCGCTGGTCCTGGACCGGGTTGTGGATCCTGACGACGTCCCGGAAGATCCCGGACGGGAACCGGGCCATGAACTCCTGGTAGTCGGCGGGAAAGCGAAAGCCCACCCGGCGCTCGACCGAGGCCCAGTCGAGCTCGGGCGGAACCCTGTCCCACCAGTCGAGCGCCACCGCGGTGCGGCCCACCACGTTGCCCGCGTCCGTCATCGCACATCCCCCCTGATGATCACCCGGACGCTAACACCGCCGGCCCGGTCGGGGTCCGCGTCGGCACGACCCCGACCGGGACAGCGTCAGCGGTACAGGCGGAGGTCGGCGACGCTCCACCAGTTGCCGGCCGACGCGGTGGTGCTGACGCGCAGGTAGCGGGCACGCGTGGGCGGCACGTCAATAGTGGTCAGCTGGCCGACGCCGTCGCCGGAAGCCAGGGTCCGCCAATCGACGCCGTCATCGCTCACCGACAGCCGCCAACCGCGGGCGTAGTCGCCGAGGTTGCCGCCGCTGTCGACGACCACCCGCCGGAACTTCGCGTCGCGGCCGAGGTCGACCTGGAGGTGCTGGCCGGGTTCCTGCCCCTGGCCGCTGCTCCACCGGGTCGAGGCGTCACCGTCCACGGCGGCGGCCGGGTTGTCGCCGGTCGGCGCGGCGGTGGCGGTGGCGCCGTCCAGGGACACCGGGTCGAGCCCGCTGTCCAACGCCTTGCTCCGCGGCCAGGTGAACGTGGCCAGCGCGCCGCCGGGCAGGGTGTGGTCGAAGATCCGCTCACCGACGTTGACCGCGAACGTGCGCGGGTCGTCGTTCTGGTTGTGCACGACGAGCGCCGTCGAGCCGTCGGGGTTGCGGAACGCGACGTCCATGATCTGGCCGTTCCAGCCCGTGGTGCCGAACGACGTGCTGGCGACGCGCTTAGCGCCCGGTTTCACGAACTTCGCCAGGTGGCCGATCGTGTAGTACTCGGCGTCGGTGGACACGGTCCCGTCCGGGTGGGTGGTGACGAGGCCGGTGCACGTGCCGCAGCCGCCGAGGTGCGGGCCGCCCGTGCTGTCCAGCGCGATGTTCCAGTTCACCGCCGACTTCGCCCAGTTGCGGGTCGTGCCGATGACGACGTTGCGGGCGTGCCACTTGAGCGTGTCGCGGAAGACCTGCGCGGGCGGGTCGTCGGGGCCGTGCGAGCCGGAGCACTCGGTGAACCAGATGCCCTTGTCCGGGAACGCGTCGTGCAGCGCGGTCTGCGCCGCCGGGTCGCCCGAGTAGCAGTGGTACGCGGTGCCCGCGACCCACCGCGCGGCCGGGCTCTCCAGGATCCGGAACGGGTAGTCGGTCTCCGGGTCCTCGCCGGGCGGCGTGGCGGCGACGTCGTTCGGGTGGGTGCTCCAGTTGTGGTCGTAGGCGAGGATCTTCGTGCGCGGGCTCGCCTTGCGCAGCAACGGTCCCAGCGCCTCGATGACCTTGATCTGCTGCGCCACCGGCAGGTCCGTGCCGGGGTACGCGTCGGGCTTGCGGTGCTGCGGTTCGTTCTGCAGCGACAGGAAGTCCACCGGCACGCCCGAAGCGGCGTACGCCTGGACGAACTTCACCAGGTAGCGGGCGTAGGCCTGGTAGATCGCCGGGTCGTCCTTCAACCGGCCGCCGACCAGCGAGTCCGTGGTCTTCATCCACGCCGGCGGGCTCCACGGCGTGCCCATGACCTTCAACGCCGGGTTGAGCTGCTTCGCCCGGCGCAGGAGCGGCAGGACCTTCGCCTGGTCGTGGGCGATGCTGAAGTGGCGCAGCTCGAAGTCGGTCCGGCCGGGCGGGACGTCGTCGTAGGTGTAGTGCTCGGCCTCGGCGGTGAAGTCGGAGGAGCCGATCGGCTGGCGCAGGAAGCTCACGCCGATGCCGCGCACCGGGTCGAACAGCTTGCGCATCGTCTCCTCGCGCGCCGCCGGGGTGAGCCTGTAAAGCACGTCGGCCGACGAGTCGGTGATCGACGCGCCGAAGCCGTCGACCTCCTGGTAGGTCACGTCGGGGTCCACCACGATGGTCTGGTGCGGCGACGCGCCGGTCCGGAACGCCACGGACGGGCGTTCGGCGAGCAGTTCGGTCCGATCCACCGTCGTGACCCACACCCGGGCCGAGGTTGTGTCGCGGTCCGCCGCCTGCACGGCGCCGGTGAGGCCGACCGAGAGCGCCGCGGCGGCGGTCAGGGCGATCGTCCGGGATCTCTTCATCGCGCTCCTTCGAGCAATGTAACAAGCTCGGGAATGTGTTTCGTGATGGAACACGTGACGTGCCGGACAAGTCAAGGTGCAAGACGCGGTTAAGCTGCCGAGGTGAACAAGCGTGCGAGGGTGCGCGACATCGCCGCGGCGGCCGGCGTCTCGATCGCCACCGTCTCCAGGGTGCTCAACGACCACGTCAGCGTGGCGCCGCGCACGCGTGAACTGGTGCTCCAGGCGATGGCGCGGAGCGGTGCCGACGCGCCCGAGGGCCGCCGCCGCACCGTGCACGTCCGGTGTCCCTACCTGCTGACCGACTACTTCGGCCTGATCGTCTCCTCGATTGCCGAGACGCTGCGGCTGCACGGCGTCCGGATGGTCCTCGACGCGGGCGTGTCCTCCCAGCACGCCGACGTGCTGACCACGCTGCCCGACGAGCCCGACGTCGACGCCGCGATCCTGATCCTGCCGCCGGAGGACGGCGAGCGGCTCGTCGCGCTGGCTCGTCGCGGCTTCCCGTTCGTCGTGGTCGACCCGCGCACCGCGCCGCCACCGGACATCGCCTCGGTGTCCGCGGCCCACCTCGCGGGCGCCCGGGCGCTCACCGCGCACCTGGTCGACCTCGGCCACCGCGACATCGGCGTCATCGCGGGTCCGCTGGACTGGCTGGCGGGCGACGCGCGCACGGCGGGCCACCACGCCGCGCTGGCCCAGGCGGGCGTCCTGCCCGCCCGGCACCGCGTCCACCACGTCGAACCCACCGCGGCCGAGGGGGTGCGCGCCGCGGCCGAGCTGCTGGACGAGCCGAACCGCCCGACCGCGATCGTCTGCTTCAACGACAAGCTGGCCGTGGGCGCGTTGCAAGCCGCCCACGACCGGGGCCTGCGGGTGCCGGCGGACCTGTCGGTCGCGGGGTTCGACGACATCGACCTCAGCCGCGCGACCCGTCCCGCGCTGACCACGGTCCGCCAGCCGTTGCAGGAGATGGGCCGCATCGCGGTCACCCAGCTCATGCGGATCCTCGACGGGCACCGACCCGAAGCCCTGCACCTGGAACTGTCCACGACGCTGGTCGTGCGCGAGTCCACGGGGCCGGCACCTGTCTGACCCTTGTTACAGCGTTTGTTCCATTCGTTTCACGAGGAGGGCTTCGACTTCTTCGTGCCCTGGGCTGTCGTCCGACTGCCGGCACCACTCCAGCGGCGTGCGGAGGTGCTCGGGGTCGCGCAGGGTCGGGTCGGCGCCGTGCTCCAGCAGCCGGCGGACACCGGCGGGCTTGCCGTTGGCCGCGGCGACGTGCAGCGGCATCCGCTGCCAGACGGCGTCGGCTTCGTCCACCGGGGTGCCGGCGGCGACGAGCAGGTCGATGACGTCCAACCGTTGGTGGTCGGCCGCGAACACAACGACCGGAGCCGGCACTGCGGGCTCAGCCCGGCCGGCGGCCAGGCGGACAGGTCTCCCGCCGCGGCGGCCATCTCCGGGCTGTCGACCCGGGCTCCGGCGGCGACCAGGAGGTCGAGGACGTCGGTCATCCCGAACACCGCCGCGTGCTCCACCGCCGTGCCGCCGGGCACGCCCCCGGAGTCCGGCGCGGACGCCGCGTCGAGGTCGGCGCCCGCGTCGATCAGCACCTTCGCGACCTCGGCGTCGCCATAACTGGCGGCGGTGATCAGCGGGGTCTCCCGGTCGCCGGGGTGCCCGTCGACCGGCGCGCCGGCGTCGATCAGCGCCTTGGCCGCCGCGGCGGCGCCGGGCACGTCGCGGGGCAGCCCGAGGCGGCGGTGGTCGAACCGCAGCATGGCCAGGTAGCCGAGCACGTCGGCGCCCCTGCGGTGGTCGGACCAGCCCGCCATCTTGGTGGTGGCCGATTCGGGGTGCCTGGCCGGCAAGTCCGCCAGCCGGGACGGGTCGCGCTGGTTGAGGACGTCGCGGCGCTCGACCTCCAGCTTGAGCTTGGGCCGGCTCGGGAACCCGTGCTCCCGGGCGATGGCGAGCTGCGCCGAGGCGAGGACGACCTGGTCGGACACCGCCCGGACGCGGGCGAGCGCGGGGGAGTCGCCACGACGGGCGGCACGCATGAGGTCCCTGGCCTGGTGCCGCAACTGGTCGAGGTCCGGCCGCGCGGGAAGGTGGGGCACGACGTCTCCTTCGCTGCCCGTGGTCCGCGTCCGGGTCGAAAGAGATCGTCACGAGGGGGTGGCTCGTTCGGTGGTGGAGGTGGACTCAGTCCTGCCCGCGGACCCGGCAGCGCCCTCCGGCGCGGTGCCGAGCGTACCGGCCGTGGGGCGGTTGGCCGCTGAGTCCCGGTCTGCGGCTCGACACGTCGTGACCGCCGTAAACGGGAGCGGTGGGGCGTGGGGGATGCGAGGATTGGCGCGTGGCTTTCGGCATGGGCGTGGACCGGGCAGTCCCGTTCGGCTACAAGTGCTTGTGGCTCGCCGTCACCGCGCCGGACCCGGCCACCGCGGCCGACGTGCTGGGGCTGATCCGGCGCAAGCGGGTGACGTGGGCGCACGGCGTCGACCTCGCCTACGACGGCGCGGTGTTCGTCGCGCCGCCGATCGGCCCCTGGGTGCTGGTGCCGGGTCACGGCCTGCCCGACGCGTCCAGCCCGGGTTTCCTGGAGTGGGTCGTCGGGTTGAGCGCGCGGCTCGGGCACGTGCAGTTCTTCCAGACCCACCGCGTCACCGGCACGTGCGCCTGGGCGTTGGCCGCGGGCGGGAAGGTGCGCCGGGCCTACCACTTCGACGGCGGCGGCGTGCCGCTGTTCGAGGGCGAGGTGACGGTGGACGAGAACTCGCTCGGCGTCGGCACCCGGCCCGAGTCGGCGGACGACGAGAGCTGGTGGGACACCACCCCGGGCGAGGACGACGTCATGGCGCTGGCCCACCGGTGGAGCGTCGACCCGACCACGATCGAGGGCGTGGCGACCGACGGCCGCGGCATCGCGGGCCGGTTGCGCCACTAGCCGTTAGTCCACAAAGGACGATCCACGTGGCGGCGGTCGCGCGGCCGATCGCGCCGGGCCCGCCGTCCGGTTCGCGAACGCCCACGACGTGCCGCCCGGCCGCGCACTGTCCTAAGTAGACGGATTTACCCGACGTTCGGAGGGCTGACACCTCACGTTCCGAGGAGCAGCATCAGCGGGGTGTCACCCCATCCCTGCTGAAGCTGTGAGGTGAACCAGTGCGGAGAACCCTGCAACTCCTCGCTGCCGCCCTCCTCGTGGTACCGCTCTTAGGCGGAACCGCGACCGCGGCACCGACACCGCAACACGTCGAACAGACCCAGAAGGTCGGCGAGGACGAGGTCGTCTCGACCGTCCTCGGCGGCAAGACCCTGACCACCACCGTCGAACGTCCCGGTTCGTGGTACCTGAAGACGCACTTCACCGGCCTGCGCCTGGTCGCGGGCGACGTGCTCACGGTGTCCGACCCGACCGGCGCCGAGTCGTACCGCTACACGGCCGACGTCACCGCGTCGGGCACCGCGACCGTGGACGGCACAGGTTTCTGGGCCATGTCGGTCACCGGCGACAAGGCCGTGGTCAGCCTGCGCGGCCGGGACGGCGGACCGGCGCACCCGGCCAGCCGGGTGAAGCTCGACAAGATCACCCGCGGGTACACCGACGCGGAACTGGCCGCGGCGGCGGAACTGACGCCGAAGAGCATCTGCGGCACGAACGACTACCGCGACGCCGTCTGCTACCAGTCGAGCAACCCCACCGAGTTCGGCAGGACCAGGGCGGTGGCCAAGCTGCTGCGCAACGGCGGCTCGCTGTGCACGGCCTGGCGGGTCGGCGCGAACAACCGGATGCTGACCAACAACCACTGCTTCACCAGCGGCACCGGTATCGAGGTCTGGTTCAACTACCAGTGCCCGACCTGCGGCGGCACGGCCAGCTCGGCGGTCACCAAGGTGCTGGTGTCGTCGGTGCTCAAGACCAGCGCGGCGTTGGACTACACGCTGTTCAGCGTCACCAACTTCGCGTCGCTGTCGTCGTTCGGCTACCTGGAGCTGGACGCGCGGGTGCCCGCGGTCGGCGAGGAGATGTACATCGTCGGCCACCCGGCCGGCAAGCTCAAGAAGCTCTCCCTGCGTGACGACCAGAACGGCGGCGGCTACTGCGCCGTGTCCGCCGTCCGGGTGAACGGCAGCTCGTCGCAGTCCGACATCGCCTACCGGTGCGACACCGAGGGCGGCTCGTCGGGCTCGCCGGTGCTGTCCCGGCGCACGCACAAGGTGATCGGGCTGCACCACTACGGCGGCTGCCCGAACCAGGGCGTCCGGATCGACCTGGTCGCCGGCCAGATCGGCTCCCTGCTGTAACGCCTCACGCGGGCCGCGCTCGCTGGGGTGCGGCCCGCGTGACCGGCAGGTTTGGCCGGACCGCGGCTGGGTACGTCGAACCGGTGGACAGCGTGCTCGACCTCGGCGACCTGTTCCCCGGCCTGCGCGTGGACGACCTCGTGGTGGACTACGAGGACGGGGACGACCCCGTGCTGCGGCACCCCGACGGCACGGAGATCGACACCTGGCGTGAGAACTACCCGTACCCGACGCGGCTGACGCGCGAGGAGTACGACCTGTCCAAGCGCCTGCTCCAGATCGAGCTGCTGAAGCTCCAGTACTGGATCAAGGACACCGGCGGGCGGATGGTCGTCGTGTTCGAGGGGCGTGACGCGGCGGGCAAGGGCGGCACCATCAAGCGGTTCACCGAGCACCTCAACCCGCGTGGTGCGCGGGTCGTGGCGTTGAGCAAGCCGACCGAGCGCGAGCAGGGCGAGTGGTACTTCCAGCGGTACGTCGACCACCTGCCGACCGCCGGCGAGATCGTGCTGTTCGACCGGTCCTGGTACAACCGCGCCGGCGTCGAACGGGTCATGGGCTACTGCACCGACGAGCAGTACGAGCGGTTCATGAGGCAGGCGCCGACGTTCGAGCGGATGCTGGTGGACGACGGGATCGTGCTGGTCAAGCTGTGGTTCTCGGTGTCGCGGGCGGAGCAGCGGACGCGGTTCCTGATCCGGCAGGTCGACCCGGTGCGGCAGTGGAAGCTCAGCCCGAACGACGTCGAGTCGCTGGACCGGTGGGACGCCTACACCGAGGCGAAGGTGGCGATGTTCCGGGCCACCGACACGCGCGCCGCGCCGTGGACCGTGGTGAAGAGCAACGACAAGAAGCGGGCCCGGATCGAGGCCATGCGCAGCGTGCTGGCGCGGGTCGACTACACCGACAAGGACCCCGAGGTGGTCGGCGAGCCGGACCCGCGGGTGGTCGGCCCGGCGGCCACGCTGCTGGAGGAGGGCGAGGACGAGGCCACGCTCAGCCCGACCCCCCTCGCGCACGCCACCGACGCCGACCACGGACCGGGCGTGCACCCCTGAGGCAGGTCGTTCTCACGTCACGGGGATGCCCTCGACGATCGACAGCCGGGTGCCGGTCGGGATCACCCCGGTCAGCCGGAAGCCTGCCGCGGTGAACAGGGCGTCGAACTCGGCGCGGGTGCGTTCCCGCCCGGTCAGCGAACTCATCATGAGCAGGTCGATGACCTTGCCCGGGTCTGGGTCGTTGCCGGGCGGGATCACGGCGTCGACGACCAGCACGCGGCCGTGGTCGGAGACGGCTCGGCGGCAGTGGCGGAGGATGCGCACGCACTGCTCGTCGTCCCAGTCGTGCAGGATCCGCTTGATCAGGTAGACGTCGCCGGGCGGCGCCCCGGTGAAGAAGTCGCCGGGGACCAGCTCCCAGCGGTCGTCCGCGCCGAGTTCGCCGAGCCGGTGCTTTTGCAGCACGTGCGGCTGCTCGAAGAGCACACCGCGCAACCCGGGGTGCTCGCGCAGCACGGCCAGCAGCAGACCGCCGTGCCCGCCGCCGAGGTCGACGACCGTCGCCGACGCCGGGAAGTCGTACGCCCACGCGACGAGGGGGTTCTCCGGGTCGGACATCTCCGCCATGCCGACGTGGAAGACGGCCGCGGTGTCGGCGTCACGGGCGAAGTGGTCGAAGAACGGCATCCCGAACAGCCGCTCGAACGGCGAGGTGCCGGTGCGCACGGCCTCCTCCAACTCGCCCGCCGGCTGCCAGAACGTCTTGTCGGTGAGCATCAGGACCGCGGAGCGGAACGACCCCGGCACGTCGCCGCGCAGCAACTCGGCCGCCGGGGTGAGCGCGAACCGGCCCTCGTCGTCCTCGACGAAGATCCCGCGCGTGGCCAGCAGCCGCAGCATCCGGTGCAGGTTGAGCGGGTCGGCGCCGACCGCCTCGGCCAGCTCGGCGACCGGACGCGGCCCGGTGCTCAGGTGATCGGCCACGCCCAACGCCGCGGCGGCGCGCAACGCGGCCGAGAACAGGTAGCCCATCGCGTGGTCCATCAGGGCGAAGCGGGGGTCGGTTTCCGCCGGCCGCTCGACCGAGCCGGGGGAGTTCTCCACAGTTGACACTGTCCGCACGTTAGTGATGACCGAGAGTCATCGCCAGTAATCGTTCCCGTTCGGGCAACCGGGTCAGCCGCCGTCCTCCGTCGGCTGGACCGACGGTTCGGGTTCGGGGCTCGGCTGCGGGCTCTCGGACGTGGTGGTCGCCGGGGCGGAGGTGGGTTGGCCGGTGGTGGTGACGACCGGCGCGGTGGTGTCGCCGTCGGGTCCGGCTTGGGGGTCGGCCGCGTTCCGGGCCGGCGCGTCTTCGGCCGCCGGGTCGTCGGCCGGGGACGTCGTGGGCTGCGGTGTGGTGGGCGCGGGGGTCGTGCCGGTGGCTTGGGGCGTGACGATGAACCGGGGTTGGTCCTGCGCCGGGTCGGCGGAGGTCGCCGTGCCGGGGGACGCCTGCTGCGTCGTTGCTTCGGGCGGGGCGGAGGTGGCGGGTCGGTCGCCGGAGAGCGCGGCCAACGTGATGGCGAACGCGCCGACCAGCGCGCTTGCCGAGGCGACGAGCGCGTACGACGGGCGCGTGCCCGCACGGGGAAGCTTCTCGGTGTCCGCCTCGACTGTGCTGGGTGGTGGGGCAGCAAGGTCGGTGTTCGGCTTGGCTGTGTCGGGCGGCGTGGCGGCGGAGTCGGCGTCCGGCTCGCCGCTGTTTGGCGGCGTGGCAGCGGCTGCGTTGACCGGCTCGGCGCTGTTGGGCGGTACGGCAGCGGCTGCGTTGACCCGCTCGGTTGCCTTGGGCGGTGGGGCAGCGGGGTCGGCGTCGGGCCCGGCTGCGTCGGGTGGTGGGGCGATGGGGTCGGTTGCCTGCTTGGTTGCGCTGCCGGGCGCGGCAGCGGGGTCGACGTCCGGCTCGGGCCGGTCTTCCGGCGGCGGGGCGAGGACGGTGGTGGCCGGTTCGGCGGCGTCACCGGGTGGCAGGGTGATCGCGCCCAGCAGGACCTGCGCGCAGTCGTGCGCGGTCGGCCGGTCGGCCGGCGCGGCGGAGGTGGTCCGGGCCAACAGGTTCCGGAGGTCGGCGGGCAGGTCGTCGGGGATCACGGGTGGGCGGTGCAGGCGGGCGACCGCGGCCTCCACGTCGCCGCCCTCGTACTCGCGCCGGCCGGTCAGGCACTCCAGGAGCACCAGGCCCAGGGCGTAGACGTCGGTCGGGTGGTCGATCTCCTGGCCCAGCACCTGTTCCGGCGCGAGGTAGGCGGCGGTGCCGACCAGTTGATCCGTGCGGGTCAGCCGGGTGGCTCCGGTCAGGTGGGCCAGGCCGAAGTCGGCCAGGTAGGCGTTGTCCTCGCGGTCGAGCAGGATGTTCGCCGGCTTCACGTCGCGGTGCACGAGGCCGTGGGCGTGCACGTGCGCCAGCGCGTCGGCCAGCCGTGCGCCGAGCCGGCGCACCTCGTCCAGCGGCAGCGGTCCGAGGGCGAGGCGTTCGTGCAGGGTCCGGCCTTCGACCAGCCGCAGCACCACGAACGGGGTCGGCGCCGTGGTGTCGGCGTCGTAGACCGACACCAGCGCCGGGTGCGTGAGCCCGGCCAGGACGCGGACCTCGTTGTCGAACCGCCGGGCGTCGGCGGGGTCGAAACCGGGCCGCACCAGCTTGATCGCGACGTGCCGCCGCAGCACGGTGTCCCACGCCCGGTGCACCTCGGCCATGCCGCCGATCCCGATCGGCTCGATGAGCTGGTAGCGGCCGGACGGCACCTTGTCGCCTACCGAGGGTGACACTTCATACCTCCGGTCGCGTGAACAGGACACTTCCGAGTGCCCTGATCGCGCTGACGCCAAACAGGTGAGCGCGCCTCGGGTCGGCGGTCGCGGAGGGGCGTGCGTTCCGGGTCGACGGGCCTGTGCGGGCCGCCTGGCGCTTGGGTGAAACCGTGTCGTGGCCAGGTGATCCTCCCTTACGCTGCCGTCATGGCGAGAGCGCTCGGCGTCGTCCCGTTAGTGGCACTGCTGGTCGGGTGCGGCGCCACCGTGACCGGGACCGCCGTGCCGGTGCCGGACCCGACGTTCCCCGAACCACCCGCGCGCACCGCCGAGGTGCTGCTGCGCGACCCGGCGTCGATCGACCCGTGCGGGCAGGTGGAGCCCGCGGACGTGGCGGTGTTCGGCGAGGCGTCGATCGCGCCGGTCGAGTCACTCGACTACTGCGTGCTCAAGGTGACCACCGGCGGTGCGGTGCTCGACGTGGTGGCGGGCGGCTTGGACCGGGTGCAGCACGAGGCCGTGTTCGACGGGCCGCTGGTGCCGTACGAGGAGTTGCGGATCGTCGAGATCCGCGGCGGCAGCGGCGTCCAGTGCCAGCGCGGCTTGGTGTTCCCCGACCTGGTGGCGCTGAACGTGACCGTCGACAACCACTCCACCGAGGACGTGCCCGCGCCGCTGCTGTGCGCGGTCGCCGACGTCGTGGTGCGCGCCATCGCGGACCGCGTGCTCGCGGGCGACGTGGAGCGCCGGCGGTACGCGGCGAAGTCCCTCGGGCCGGTGCACGCGTGCCGCGGGCTGTCGGACGCGACGGTCGCGCGGCTGCCCGGACTGGCGGGTTCGCGCGCCTGGCCCTACCCGGCGGGCCACCAGTGCCGGTGGAGCCCGGACGGCACGACGACCCCGCCCAGGGTGCGGGTCACCTACTCGGTGGGCACGCCGACCGAGCCGAACGGCGGCAACAGCAAGCTCGAGGACATCGCCGGCCGCCCCACCGTGATGTCCGGCTTGACCACGTCGTCGCTCGTGCTGTGCGGCGCGGAGACCACCCACGTCCCGTTCGAGGACGGGTTGAGCGAACTCGCCCTCGTCACCGTCGCCCTGCCGACCGGCGCGACCGTCGAGGACGCGTGCGCCGCGGTGCGGGTCGTCGCGGCCGAGGTGTGGGCCGGCCTGCCGGCGTGACGGCGTGGCACGACCCGGACCGGACGGAGCCGGGAGGCGGCCTGCGGGCTGGGACACCGCGGCGCCTCGACCGGCTCCGTCTCCGGACGAACACCCCCCTGACATCCGCCCGGCACAGCGAGCATGCCCGACGTGTGCCGGCGAAACGCTTAACCACCGTTGAATCACCTGGTCACAGGCCGTGCCGCCACCGGGTCCCGAGGCTCCGGGCGACCTGGTCGGCCGGCGCCTAAGGGTGGATGACCAGACCCCGGCCGCCGTCGCGCTTGGCCTCGTACATGGCCTTGTCCGCACGGTTGAGCACGGACGCGGCGGTGGCCTCGGGGTCGTGGTCGGCGCAGATCACCACGCCGACCGACGCGCTGATCTCCTCGCCGAGCGCGTCGAGGATGCGAAACGCCACCTTCTCCGGCTCCTCCAGTCCTTCGACCAGGACGCCGAACTCGTCGCCGCCGAGCCGCGCCACCACGTCGGTGTCGCGGACGCACTGCCGCAACTGCTGCGCCACCCGTTCGAGCATCGCGTCGCCGTGCGCGTGGCCGGAGACGTCGTTGACCGCCTTGAAGTCGTCCAGGTCGACGAACAGCAACCCGAACGGCGTGCCGTCGCGGTGGTGCTCGGCCAACGCCTCGTCCAGCCTGCGCTCGAACAGCGCCCGGTTGGCCAGCCCGGTCAACGGGTCGTGGTGCGCCTGGTGCGTCAGGGTGTGCTCGGACTCGCGCAGCAGCAGCACGAGCTTCGTGTTGTCCACGAGGGTCACGAGCTGCCGCAGGATCACCGCGACGAACACGGTGAAGCCGCAGCCGATCTCCACCGCGTCCAACGGCCCGAGGTCGCCGATGATCGTGCGCCGCAGCACCAGCACGCTGCTGACCAGTAAGGGCACGTACGGCATCAGTAGGTAGGCCCACTGCCACGACCGCCGGTTGCGGCTCGGCCCGGTCGAGGGCGACGGCACGGGCGCCAAGGCCGCCAACGCGATCAGCGCGGGCCCGATCACGAACCCGGCGTTGGCCAGCGGCGGCACCTCCGGCGCCTGGATGCTGACCAGGTAGGCGAACGCGAAGTCGGACGCGGCCAGCCCGACCAGGCCGAGCCCGAGCAACCGCAGCTGCGGTCGCAGCACGACCTTGCGGTCCGCGCTCAGCACCACCACGATCACCAGCAGCACGAGGTCCGTCACCGGGTAGGCGATCGCCACCAGGAACGCCGCCGAACCCGGGTGGCCCGCGGCGACCAGCCCGCCGAGCGACGTGGTCCAGGTCAGCACGAACAGCGACCCGACCACGATCAGGCCGTCGAGCAGCAGCACCAGCCGGGCGCTGCGGGAACGGCGGTCGAGCAGCGCGTCGGGCCGGTCCGACCGGCGGAAGTTGCCGATGACCAGCAGGGCGATGAACGCGAACGGCACGATGCTGAGGTAGCCGGCGTCCGCGGGCGACGGTGACGGCACCGCGCGCCGCTCGACGAGCTGGTACCACGTCCACAACGCCTGACCGGTGGACCAGCCCGCCATGCCGAAGCCCATCGCCAGCCGCCAACGGCGGTCCGGCCCGGTCGCCCGGCGAGCCGTCCACCAGCAGCAACCGGTCGCGAACAGGCCCGTGGCGAGCTGGGCGAGGTCGTCCAGGACCACGGCGCCCTCACCCTTGACGATGTCGAAACTCGCGGCCACGGACGCGGCGGTGGCCAGCGCCAGCACCACCGCGGCCGTGATGGCGAACCGCCTCGTCCCGATCACGCCGGTCAGTGTGCCGCATTCCGGTGCCTTCGGCCGGGTCACCCTGGGAGGATCGGCGGGTGGCAGAGCAGGAGGTTCCCGTCGCCGAAGACGTGGCGACGGAGCAGGAGTACGAGCGGTTCGCGCGGCACCGGATCGGCGAGTTGGGCGGCGACGCGGACGCGTTCGGCCTCTCGTACAACGTGCTGCACCTGGCGTACATGATGATCACCGACTACGAGGCGCTGGTGCACCGCGAGCAGGGGTGGACCATGCCCGGGTTCCGGTTGATGTTCAAGCTGTGGATCCTCGGTCCGACCCAGCCCGCGCGGCTGGCAGACCTGTCCGGCACGACCAGGTCGGCGATGTCCAACCTGATCAACACGCTGGAGCGGGCCGGGCTGGTCGAGCGGACCAGGGACGGGCAGGACCGGCGCGTGGTGTTCGTGGCGCTCACCCGGGAGGGCCGCGAGGCGGTGTCGGGCGTGTTCCCGCGCCAGAACGCGCGCGAGGCGCGCTGGTTCGCCGTGCTGGACGAGGACGAACGCGCACAGATGGCGCAATTGATCCGACGAGTGGCCGCCGCCCGTCCGAGGTAGTCCGGTCGAGACGCGGTATTTCGCAATATCGTCGCGATTTCAACAAACGCCGTGCGGCTCGCCCGTGGTCGGCGGCAATTCGTGCGCCGACTATGCCCGGTCGGCTGGAAACGGCGTGCGCATTTCTTCGGGAAAGCATTTGTTCCACTATCTGGGAGTGATTCCACTCTAATGGAGGAGCAGTGCTCGGTGCGGCATTGCGCTACGGTCCTGTAACCGCCGTCACATCGCATGTCGAACCGCACGAGAAAGGCCGTTCATGCTGACCTTAGTGGCCGCGGCTGCATTGACCCTGTCCGCGCTCGTCCCCTCAAGTGAAACGACGGTCGAGACCGCGCCCGAATACGTCACGGTCCAGGTCAGGACCGTGAACGGGTCCGGTTGCCCGGCGGGCACCGCGGCGGTCGCCGCCGCACCGGACCGCACCGCCTTCACCGTCACTTACAGCCAGTTCCTCGCGCAGGCGGGCGCCGACTCCGAGCCGACGGACTTCCGGAAGAACTGCCAGCTCACGCTGGAGCTGAACTACCCCCAGGGCTTCACCTACGGCATCGCACAGGCCGACTACCGCGGGTTCGCGCACCTCCAGCGCGGCGCGGTGGGCATGGAGCAGGGCAACTACTACTTCCAGGGCATGTCGCCGACCGCCCGGAAGAGCCATTCCTACGCCGGGCCCTTCAGCGACAACTGGCAGGCCACGGACGCCACGGAATGGGACGCCATCGTCTACGCGCCGTGCGGCGAACAACGGATGTTCAACATCAACACGGAACTGCGCGTCACCGCGGGCACGTCGACCGGCACCAGTTTCATGGTGATGGACTCGACCGACAGCAACGTGAGCACCACGTACCACTTCTCGTGGAAGCGGTGCTGAGGCAGCCCGACCGGTGACCGAGGGACTTGCGTCAATTCGCCGCCGATACCGTGCTCATTGACGAGTCGGAAGGTGCTGCATGTTCAATTTCGTGGCGGCCGTCACCATGGCGGCGGCGGTGATCGTCATTCCTCCCGGCGGGGCGCCGAACACCACCCCGCCGCCGGATCACATGACCATCGACGTGGTGACCGTCAACGGCTCCGGATGCCCGGCCGGTACCGCGGCCGTGGCGGTCTCACCGGACAACAAGGCGTTCACCGTCACCTACAGCCAGTTCATGGCGCAGGTGGGCGTAGGCGCGCTGCCCACCGATTTCCGGAAGAACTGCCAGCTCAACCTGAGGCTGAACATCCCACAGGGGTTCACCTACGGCATCGCGCAAACCGACTACCGCGGCTTCGCCCACCTCGAGCAAGGCGCGAGCGGTCTGGAACGGGCCAACTACTACTTCCAGGGCATGTCGCCGACGGCGTACCGGAGCCACAGCTACGCGGGACCGTTCAGCGACGACTGGCAGGCCACCGACACCACCGAACTCGCCGCGATCGTGTACCACCCGTGCGGTGAGCAACGGCTGTTCAACATCAACACGGAGCTGCGGGTGAGCGCCGGCTCGTCCGACACGACGAAGACCACCAGCTTCATGTCCATGGACTCCACGGACGGCAGCGTCGAGACGACGTACCACTTCGCCTGGAAGACCTGCCCGTGAACGGACCGGCTCGGTGAGCGGTGGATCCCCGCCCACCGAGACCGGCCCGCCTGAGCGCGTGCGCCGCACGTTCGAGCGATCGGCGCGCGCACCGGATTGACCGACCCGGGTGGCCGGACCACGCTGTCCGGCCACCCGGGAAGGGCGTCCCCGGCCGCACTCCGTTGTGCGGCCGGGGACGAGTCACACGAGCGGCCGGTCGGTGGGCTCGATCGGCCTGGGCAGCACGGCGCGGCCCGTCAGGTAGGCGTCCACGCCGGCGGCGGCCGAGCGGCCCTCGGCGATGGCCCACACGATCAGCGACTGGCCGCGGCCCATGTCGCCGGCCACGAACACGCCGTCGACGGAGGTCGCGAACTCCTCGTCCCGCGCCACGTTGCCGCGCGCGTCGAGGTCGACGCCCAGCTCGGTGAGCAGGCCGTCCTTCTCCGGGCCGACGAAGCCCATCGCCAACGTCACCAGCTGCGCCGGGATCTCCCGCTCGCTGCCGGGCACCGGCTCGAACCGCCCGCCGGACGCCTCGACCTCGACCAGCTTCAACGCCCGCACCGCGCCGTCGTCGTCGCCGAGGAACTCCACAGTGGACACGGAGTACAGCCGCTCGCCGCCCTCCTCGTGCGCCGACGTGACCCGGTACAGCATCGGGTAGGTCGGCCACGGGTGGGCCTCGGCGCGCTTCTCCGGCGGCCGGGGCATGATCTCCAGCTGCGTCACCGACAGCGCGCCCTGGCGGTGGGCCGTGCCGACGCAGTCCGCGCCGGTGTCGCCGCCGCCGATGACGACGACGTGCTTGCCCTCCGCGGTGATCGGCGGCGCGTCCAGCTCGCCGCGCGCCACCTTGTTCGCGCCCGGCAGGTACTCCATCGCCTGGTGCACGCCGGCCAGCTCACGGCCCGGCACGGGCAGGTCGCGCCACGCCGTCGCGCCGCCCGCCAGCACCACCGCGTCGTAGGACTCCCGCAGCTGTTCGACCGTGACGTCCACGCCGACGTTCACGTTCGTCCGGAACTCGGTGCCCTCGGCCCGCATCTGGTCCAGCCGGCGGTCCAGCCGCCACTTCTCCATCTTGAACTCGGGGATGCCGTACCGCAGCAGCCCGCCGATCGCGTCGGCCCGCTCCAGCACCACCACCGAGTGCCCGGCGCGGGTCAGCTGCTGCGCGGCGGCCAGGCCCGCGGGCCCGGAACCCACCACGGCCACCGAACGACCGGTGCGCGTGGCGGGCAGCTGGGGCGTGACCCAGCCCTCGTCCCACGCCCGGTCGATGATGGAGATCTCGACCCGCTTGATGGTGACGGGATCGCCGTTGATCCCCACCACGCACGCGGCCTCGCACGGCGCCGGGCACAACGTCCCGGTGAACTCCGGGAAGTTGTTGGTCGCGTGCAGCCGGTCCGCCGCCTTGCGCCAGTCGTCGCTGAACACCAGGTTGTTCCACTCGGGGATCAGGTTCCCCAGCGGGCAGCCCTGGTGGCAGAACGGGATGCCGCAGTCCATGCACCGGCCGGCCTGCTTCTCCAGCTTGGGCCGCTCGAACTCCTCGTACACCTCGCGCCAGTCGCGCAGGCGCAGGAAAACGGGACGGCTGCGCGGAGTCTCACGCTCGGTGGTGAGGAACCCACGAGGGTCAGCCATGAGACGCCTCCATGATCGCTTCGTTGACGTCCCGGCCCTCCAGCTCGGCCCGGGCCTGTGCCGCCAGCACGCGCTTGTAGTCCTTCGGCATGACCTTGGTGAACCGGTCCACCGCCAGGTCCCAGTCGGCCAGCAGCGCGTGCGCCACCGCCGAGTCCGTTTCCAGGTAGTGCTTCTCCACCGCGCGCCGCAGGAACTCACGGTCCGACTCGTCCAGCGGGTCGAGGTCCACCATCTCGGGGTTGACCCGCTGCACGGCCGCGTCCAGCACGTAGGCGATGCCGCCGGACATGCCCGCGGCGAAGTTGCGCCCGGTCGCGCCGAGCACGACCACCCGGCCGCCGGTCATGTACTCGCACCCGTGGTCGCCGACGCCCTCGACGACGGCCAGCGCGCCCGAGTTGCGCACGCAGAACCGCTCGCCGACCTTGCCGCGCAGGAAGACCTCGCCGCCGGTCGCGCCGTAGCCGATCACGTTGCCCGCGATGATGTGCTGCTCGGCGGCGAACTGCGCGTCGGGCACCGGCCGGACGACGATCCGACCGCCCGACAAGCCCTTGGCCACGTAGTCGTTCGCGTCGCCGACGAGCCGCAACGTGATGCCGCGCGGCACGAACGCGCCGAACGACTGCCCGGCCGTGCCGGTGAACGTGATGTCGATCGTGTCGTCGGGCAGGCCCTCGCCGCCCCACCGCTTGGTCACCTCGGAGCCGAGCATGGTGCCGACGGTGCGGTTGACGTTGCGCACCGGCAGCTCCAGCCGCACCCGGTCACCCGAGGCGATCGCGCCCTCGGCGAGCTGGATCAGCGTGTTGTCCAACGCCTTGTCGAGACCGTGGTCCTGGGTGGTGGTGCGGTGCCGCGCGGCGCCCTCGGGCAGCGGCGGCACGTGGAAGATCGGCGACAGGTCGAGCCCGGCCGCCTTCCAGTGGTCGACCGCGGCCCGCGTGTCGAGCAGGTCCGCGTGCCCGACGGCCTCGGCCAGGGTCCGGAAACCCAGCTGCGCCAACAGCTCCCGGACCTCCTGCGCGATGAACTCGAAGAAGTTCACCACGTGCTCGGCCTGGCCCGCGAACTTCGCCCGCAGCACCGGGTTCTGCGTGGCCACGCCGACCGGACAGGTGTCCAGGTGGCAGACCCGCATCATGACGCAGCCCGACACGACCAGGGGAGCGGTGGCGAAGCCGAACTCCTCCGCGCCGAGCAGCGCCGCGATCACCACGTCCCGCCCGGTCTTGAGCTGGCCGTCGGTCTGCACCACGATCCGGTCGCGCAACCGGTTGGCCAGCAACGTCTGCTGCGTCTCGGCCAGGCCCAGCTCCCACGGTCCGCCCGCGTGCTTGATGGACGACAGGGGTGACGCGCCGGTGCCGCCGTCGTGGCCGGAGATCAGCACCACGTCCGCGTGCGCCTTGGACACGCCCGCCGCGACCGTGCCGACGCCGACCTCGGAGACGAGCTTCACGTGGATGCGCGCCGCCGGGTTGGCGTTCTTCAGGTCGTGGATGAGCTGCGCCAGGTCCTCGATCGAGTAGATGTCGTGGTGCGGCGGCGGCGAGATCAGGCCGACGCCGGGCGTGGAGTGCCGGGTCTTGGCGATCCACGGGTACACCTTCGCGCCGGGCAGCTGGCCGCCCTCGCCGGGCTTCGCGCCCTGCGCCATCTTGATCTGGATGTCGTCGGCGTTGACCAGGTACTCGCTCGTCACGCCGAACCGGCCCGACGCCACCTGCTTGATCGCCGAACGCCGCGAGTCGCCGTTGGCGTCGGGCGTGAACCGCTCGGCGTCCTCGCCGCCCTCACCGGTGTTGGACTTCGCGCCCAGCCGGTTCATCGCGATGGCCAGCACCTCGTGCATCTCCTGCGAGATGGAGCCGTAGGAGATGGCGCCGGTGGCGAACCGCTTGACGATGGACGAGACCGGCTCGACCTCGTCGATCGGCACCGGCTCGCGCACGCCCTCCTTGAACGCGAACAGCCCGCGCAGCGTCATCAGCCGCTTGGCCTGCTCGTCCACGCCCCGCGTGTACTCCTTGAAGATGTCGTAACGGCCGGTGCGGGTGGAGTGCTGGAGCTTGAACACCGTCTGCGGGTTGAACAGGTGCGCCTCGCCCTCGCGGCGCCACTGGTAGTCGCCGCCGACCTCCAGCTCGCGGTGGTGCGCCCGGACGCCGTCGGCCGGGAACGCCATCCGGTGGCGCCGCGCCACTTCCTCGGCGATGACGTCGAAGCCGACGCCGCCCAGCCGCGAGGTGGTGCCGGTGAAGCACGAGTCCACGACCTCGCCGCCGAGGCCGATGGCCTCGAAGATCTGCGCGCCGGTGTAGGACGCCACGGTCGAGACGCCCATCTTGGACATCGTCTTGCGCACGCCCTTGCCCAGCGCCTTGATCAGGTTGCGGGTGGCGACCTCCGGCTCGACGTCCGGCAGCTCCTCCACCGACGCCATCGCCAGGTACGGGTTCACCGCCTTCGCGCCGTAGCCGATGAGCAGCGCGATGTGGTGCACCTCGCGGGCGTCGCCCGCCTCCACGATCAGGTCGACCTGGGTGCGGGTCTTCTCCCGCACCAGGTGGTGGTGCACCGCGCCGGTCAGCAGCAGCGACGGGATCGGCGCGTGCTCCTGGTCGACGCCCCGGTCCGACAGCACGACCAGCCGCGCGCCGTCCTCGATCGCCCGGGACACCTCGGCGCGGATCTCGTCCAGCCGCCGCACCAGCGCCTCGCCACCGCCCGCCACGTCGTACAGGCCGCGGACGGTGAACGTGCGGAACTCCGGCAGCGTGCCGTCGTCGTCCACGTGCACGAGCTTGGCCAGCTCGTCGTTGTCCAGCACGGGGAACGGCAACGAGATCCGGCGGCACGACGTGGCGTCGACCGACAGCAGGTTGGGCTCCGCGCCGAGCGTGGCGTGCAGCGAGGTGACCAGCTCTTCGCGGATCGCGTCCAGCGGCGGGTTGGTCACCTGGGCGAACAACTGCGTGAAGTAGTCGAACAGCTGCCGCGGCCGGTCCGACAGCGGCGCGAACGGCGCGTCGTTGCCCATGGACCCGATCGGTTCCGCGCCGGAGCGGGCCATCGGGCCCAGCAGCAGCGCCATTTCCTCTTCCGTGTAGCCGAACGCCTGCTGGCGGCGCACCAGGGACGAGTGCGTCGGCACCTCGCGCTCACGCGCCGGGAGGTCGGCCAGGTGCAGGACGCCGTCGGCGACCCACTCCTGGTACGGGTGCTCGGCCGCGAGCTGCCCCTTGATCTCCTCGTCGTCGATGATCCGACCCTGGGCGGTGTCGACCAGGAACATCCGGCCGGGCTCCAGCCTGCCCTTGCGCACGATCGTGGCCGGGTCGAACTCCAGCACGCCCGCCTCGCTGCCGAGCACGACCAGGCCGTCCTCGGTGACCCAGTACCGGGCCGGCCGCAGGCCGTTGCGGTCGAGCACCGCGCCGATCAGGGTGCCGTCGGTGAACGCCACGAGCGCCGGGCCGTCCCACGGCTCCATGAGCGTGGAGTGGAACTCGTAGAACGCGCGCCGTTGCGCGTCCATCTCGGCGTGGTTCTCCCACGCCTCGGGAATCATCATCAGCACCGCGTGCGGCAGGCTGCGCCCGCCCAAGTGCAGCAGCTCCAGCACTTCGTCGAACGTCGCCGAGTCGCTGGCGCCGCGCGTGATGACCGGGAAGACCCGGGACAGGTCGCCGGGGATCAGGTCGGTGGCGAGCATCGACTCGCGCGCGTCCATCCAGTTCCGGTTGCCGCGCAACGTGTTGATCTCGCCGTTGTGCGCCACGTACCGGTACGGGTGGGCCAGCGGCCACGACGGGAACGTGTTGGTGGAGAACCGCGAGTGCACCAGGCCGATCGAACTGGTGACCCGCTCGTCGGTCAGGTCGGGGAAGAACTTCTCCACCTGGGGCTCGGTGAGCATGCCCTTGTAGACGATCGTCCGCCCGGACAGGCTCGGGAAGTACACGTCGGTCGCGTGCTCGACGCGCTTGCGCACCACGAACGCCAGGCGCTCCAGCTCCAGCCCTTCCGCTCCGCTGAGGAAGAGCTGGCTGAACGCGGGCATGGTGGTCTTCGCGGTCGGGCCGACGTGGTCGGCGTCCACCGGCAGTTCGCGCCACCCGAGGACCGTCGCGCCCTCTTCGGCGGCGATGCGCTCGATCCGGCCCTTGACCTCGTCCTGACCCTCCTGGGGGAGGAACGCGGTGCCTACCGCGTAGCCGCCGGGCTCGGGCAAGGGGAAGTCGACGACCTCGCGGTAGAACGCGTCGGGCACCTGGATCAGGATGCCCGCGCCGTCACCGGTCTCCGGCTCGGCGCCGCGCGCTCCCCGGTGTTCGAGGTTGCGCAGCGCCACCAGAGCCTGGTTGACGATCGCGTGGTTTCTGCGACCGGCCAGGTCGGCGACGAACGCGACACCGCAGGCGTCGTGCTCGTACTGCGGGTCGTAAAGGCCTTGCGGCTGGTGGTGGTGGGTCACAACGGGCCCTCCCGTGGCGTCGTCCGGGCATACGGAGACGGCCGAACGCCCGCGCGCGGCTTTACGCGGACAACTCGGCCTGCAGGTACTGGCTGTGGACCCACGCCCGAGAGATCTTCGGCGTGGGTTCCGCACTCCGTTGTGCGGGAGAACTGCACTTGCTCGTGCGCGCCTCGCGGCCGGATGGGGCCGTTCGGGAGCGCTTGGCGGTGCACCGGGATTGCCGGGGTCTTGTGACGATAGTGTGAATTCGCGGTTATGGCTCTAGTCCGACAGGGCGTCGTGGTGAATCACACCCCTACTTGACGCCGTTCCGACCAGCGGGGTACACCCGGTCGGACCAGAGTTTCGCTCGGTTTCGCGGCTTCAGCGTCGGGTGAAGTCAGCTGCCGGCTCTTCTGGACTCCACTCCGCAGCCCACCGCGACGGCGAGGCACAGCGCCGCGAGGGCGCCCTGCCACCACGCGGCCTCGCTCACGGCCAGGATCACGTTGACGCCCGAGACCAGCGCGAACAGCGCGGCCAGCAGCGCCCAGAGCCGGCGTTCGGCCTTCTCACCCCGCAGCACGAGCAGGGATGTCGGTGGGTGGGTCACGGCGCACACCTCCGGTCCGGGCCCGTCGCGCTCGACGGCGACAGGTCGGGTGCGAGTACCCGCACTTTGCGTACCTCACACCTCCGGGTCGCGACTTTCTCCGACCCGCTCCGGAGGGTGTGCGCGCTGCGTGATCGGGATCAGCCGACCGTTGCTCCGAACAGGAGACCGACGTAGTACGTGACGATCATCGTGAGCGACCCGACGACCACGTTGCGGCGCACCGCGCGGCCCACGCGGCTCGCCCCGAGGCGGGCGCTGACCACCCCGGTGAGCACCAGACCGACCAGCACGGCCACCGCGCACGCCCACACCCGCCAGCCGGTCGGCGGCAGCACGATCGCGACCAACGGGATCAGCGCGCCGACCGCGAACGCCGCCAGCGACGCCCACGCGGCCTGCCACGGGCTGGTCAGGTTGTCCGGGTCGATCTGCAGCTCGATCTCGGCGTGCGCGCGCAGGGCGTCCCGCTCGGTCAGCTCGCGGGCGACCTGCGCGGCCAGCTCCTCGGACAGCCCCTTGTCCTGGTAGAGCTCGGCGAGCTCGCGCTCCTCCTCCTCGGGCATGTCGCGCAGCTCGCGCTCCTCGAGCTTGAGCGCGGCCCGCTCGGTGTCCCGCTGGGTGCTGACCGACACGTACTCGCCGCCCGCCATCGACAGCGAGCCCGCGACGAGCCCGGCGACGCCCGCCGCGAGGATCGTGGTGCGGTCGGCCGTGGCGCCCGCGACGCCGACCACGAGCCCCGCCGTCGACACGATGCCGTCGTTGGCGCCGAGGACACCGGCGCGCAGCCAGTTGAGCCTGCCGGAGAGGTCGTCGTGGTGCGGTTCGCCGGGGTGCGTCATGACCGTGATCGAACCACCACTCGGCTAACGGGTGGCATCCCTCCCGCGAACGGGTGAAGGGGTGGACAGCGGGCGGATTCCGCCCCCTGGGGTTGGCGTGATCGACTCCCGGCTGACGAATCAGGGAGCGGTGGCCGGCGGGCGCGCGGTGCCGCTCGGGGTCGGGTCGGTCGCGGCCACGGCGCCGCCCGTGCCGTCCGACGGCGCATCGTGCGGTGTGCCGACTGGGCGCGCGAACACCGGTTGAACAGCCGGTGCCGGTGGTCGGAGCGGGTCAGCCTTGGTCGTCCTGGGTGGCTGTCCGGTCGAGGTGCTGTTCGATCAGGCGCTGGTTGTCCGCCAGTCGGAGGCAGAGGTGCCGGAGCGCGGTCAGGTCGGCGGGCGTGAAGCCGCGGAAGATCGCCGACATCGCGACCTCGGACGGGCGGCGGAACGCGTCCAGCCACTCCTGGCCGGTGGGCGTGATCCTGGCGAGGACGGACCGCCGGTCGGTGGGGTCGGGCTCGCGTGCCACCAGGCCGTCCCGTTCGAGGGTGTCGACCAGTCCCGTGACGTTGCGCGCGCTGACGCCGGCCGACCGCGCGAGGACGCCGAGCGTCATGCCGTCCTCGGGCGCGGCGCTCAGGCGCACCAGGACGTCCAGCGCGCCGGAGCTGAGCCCGCGACTGTCGGTCCCGCGTGACCGCAGGCGTTCCACGGCGTGGTGGGCGGTGCGCACGGCGGCGGCGGCCTCGAACGCCGCGGTGTCGCCGCCGTGGGTGAACAGGGTCATCGCGGTCCTGACCCGGGAGTCGGTCGAGTTCCGGTTCACGGCTCCGCGTCGACGGTGGTCAGCCGGTTTCCACGATCCGCCACTGCGGTCCGCCGACCCAGGTGGCCTCCAGCCGGGAGCGGTGGCCGGCGTTGGTGAACTCGACCACGACGGCGTCCGCGGGCTGTTCGACGGTGGCGGCGAAGCCCTGGCGCGGTGTGGCCGAGATGGGCTCCATGTCCGTGGCGGAGAAGCTGATCGCGGCGACCCCGCCGTGCAGGGTGAAGCTGCGCAGGTAGACCGGTTCGCCGTTCCGCTCGGTCCACGTGCCGTTCTCCGACGGCAGGGGTTGCGTGGTCGTGGTGGTGGTCGGCGGCACCGTGGTCGTCGTGGTCGGCGCCACCGTCGCGATCACCGCGACCGTGGTCGTCGTGGTGATGGGCGCGGGGGTGGTGGTCGTGGTGGTGGCCCTGGCGATCGCCGAGGACTGCGTCGGTCCGGCGACGACGCGCGGCCGTTCGGGTGCGCCCGCGTCCAGCACGAACCGGATGCCCAGCCAGGACAGCACCACGGCGACCGCGGTCGACGCCGACCACGCGGCGAAGTACTGCAGGCCCCTGGTCACCCGGACATCCTGCCGGCGCGGTGAACCCCTTTGCTCGGCACGGGGTTCACGGCGTGGTGACGTGGTGGCCGGCGTGGTTGCCCACGTGGCTGCCGACGTCGTCCCGGTCGGCGGCGGCGAGGACGGTGTCGAGCAGGTGCGGGAACCGGGTGTCGAGGTCGTCGCGGCGCAGTCGGAGGTAGCAGCGGGTGCCCTCGTCGCGGCGCCAGGTCAGGCCCGCGGCGTTGAGCACCTTGAGGTGGTGGCTGAGCGTCGACTTGGCGACGGGGACGGCGAACTCGCCGAAGGTGTACTCCGCGCCGTCGGCCATCAGGCGGACCAGGCCGACGCGGAGGGGGTCGCTGAGCGCCGCGAGGACGTCGGTCAGGGTCAGCTGATCGACGTCCGGGTTGGCGTCCGCGTGGCGCACGCGGACAGTCTAGAGGCTCCATGTTCGAGGTTTTGCGAACATCGAACTGGTCACGATAGGTTGTTCGATGTTCACCGAACTTCGAATGGGCGAGGTGTGGGATCACATGGAGTTTGACGGGCAGATTGCGCTGGTCACCGGCAGCACGTCGGGCATCGGCCGGGAGGCCGCGCGGCTGTTGGCGGCCGGTGGCGCGATGGTGATCGTCACGGGGCGTGACGCGGCGCGCGGTGCGGAGACCGTGGCGTCCATCGAGGCGGAGGGTGGGAGGGCGAAGTTCATCGCCGCCGACATGGCGGACCTGGCGTCGGTGCGTTCGTTGGCGGAGGCGGCGGGCGAGGTGGACGTGCTGGTCAACAACGCCGGTGTCTTCCCGTTCACGCCGACCGCGGAGCAGGACGTGGCGGGCTTCGAGCGGCTGTTCGACGTGAACGTGCGGGCGCCGTTCTTCCTGACCGCCGCGCTGCTGCCGGGCATGGCGGCCCGCGGCCGGGGCAGCGTGGTCAACGTGTCCACGTCCGCGACCTCGTACGCCGTCCCCGGTGCGGCGGCCTACGCGGCGACCAAGGCGGCCTTGGAATCCCTGACCCGGACGTGGGCCGTGGAGTACCGCGGCACCGGTATCCGCGTCAACGCCGTCGCGCCGGGCGCCACGGTCACCGAGGGGACGCAGGCCCTCGCCCCCGAAGCCGTCGCCGAATCAGGCCGCAGGTCCCCGCTCGCCCGCACCGCCTCGCCGCGCGAGATCGCCGAGGTCATCGTCTTCCTGGCCTCGCCGCGCTCCAGCTACGTCCACGGCGAACTGATCCAAGCCGACGGCGGCCGCACCATCGGCTAACCCCCACCTCCCGCGTGTCCTACCTCCAGAACGCGCGTGTCCTACCTCCAGAACGCGCGTGTCCTACGTTCAGAACGCGCGTGTCCTACGTTCAGAACGCGCGTGTCCTACGTTCGCGTACCCCGAGTTCAACGCTCAGAACAGTCGATCTTTGACGTGAACGTAGGACACGCGTGACTTGAAGGTTCGACACGCGCGAGGGGGTCAGGTGGTGGCGGAGTTCAGCAGGGGGAGGTAGCCCTGGCTGTAGCCCGTCGCGTTGGGGTGGAACGACTCCGCCAGGCGGAACAGGGAGAACTGGTTGATCCACGGCGAGCCGCCGCACGCGCCGTGGCCCGCGAAGTGGGCGCGGGCGTCGACGTAGCGGACGCCGGCCGCCGCGGCCCGGGCCGAGATCACGGTGTGCAGGTCGTCGGCGCCCCGGTTGAGCGCCGCACGCTTGGTCGCGCTCATGCACGTGCCGTTCGGCTCCACCAGCCGCGGATAGCCCAGCACGACCACGGTCGCGTTCGGGGCGCGGTTGCGGATCGTCGCGTACGTGGCGTCGAGCCGCCCCGGCAACGTGGTGCGCGCGGTTTCGATGCCGGCGTTCACGGCGTTGACGCAGCTCGTGTCGCTGCCCGTGACGCAGGTGATCATGGTGTTGGCGAACCCGACGTCGTTGCCGCCGATGGTGATCGAGACCAGGTCGGTGCCCGCGTCGAGCGAGGCGAACTGGTCGGTCATGCTTCTCGTGGTGGCCCCGCCGCAGGCGGCGTACTTGAACGACGACACCTCGTGCGTGTTCGCCCACAGCTGCGCGTACCCGCGCGCACTGCGGTAGCACGAGCCGCTGAGGTACGGCGGCGCGCCCGTGCCGGAGGAGTACGAGTCGCCGAGGGCGACGTAGTCGACCGGGGCGGCGGCCCGCGCCGCGGTCGAGGTGAGCATGACGGCCAGGGCGGCGGGCAGCACCGCGCACACGACCCTGAGAAGACGTCCGCGCACGTCCAGTCCTTCCTCGAAGAATCACCTGCGTGAAGGCGGCAGGTCGCCGACGTTACGAAGGCGTTCCGAGGGATCACAGTCGGTGCTATTCTCATTACCTGCGAGTAACCTGGACTGCTTCGTCGGGGTGCCGCCATGACCGTTCCGCGCCGCAGCGACGCCCTGAGGAACCGGGCGTCGATCATCCGCGCGGCCGAGGAGCTCGTGGTCGGCGGCACGACACCGTCACCGGCGCGGATCGCCCGCCTGACGGGCCTCGGCCAGGCGACGGTGTACCGGCACTTCCCCGACCGCCGCACGTTGCTGCTCACGCTGGCGCGCAACCACTTGGGGCTGCTGGTGGCGGCGGCCGAGCGCAACGCCGACAACCCGGCCGCGTTCCGCCCGCTGCTCCAGGCGGTGATGGCCTACCAGGTGTCGATGCGCCCGCTGGTGGACGAGCTGCGCCGGTTCCCCGAGCCCGACCGGCGCGGCCACGTGCGTCGACTGCTGGACGCGCTGCGCGGACCGTTCGACCGCTCTCGGGCGGCGGGCCACCTGCGCCACGGCATCGTGCTGGACGACGTAGTGGTCGTGCTGACCATGCTCCAGGCGGCCGTCGAGCGGACACCCGACCCGCACCGCGCGATCCCCGTGCTGCTGAACGGTCTGTTCCTCCCGGAACCCGATCGGACGGCCGGATCGGTGCACGGCTGACACGGCTTGGCGCGCGGTGGGGCCGGGGGAGCGGTGGACGGCGCGCCCGACCGCGTTACGGTGCGCGCCATGGTCTCGGTGCTGCTCGTCGAGGACGATCCGGTGGTGCGGTCGGCGGTGAGCCGGGCGTTGACCGGGCTCGGGCACGCGGTGCTGCCCGTCGGCACGGCGTTGGAGGCGTTGCGCGAGATCACCGGCGGCGCGTTCGACCTGGTGGTGCTCGACCTCGGCCTGCCCGACATGGACGGCGCGGACGCCCTGCGGATGATGCGCGGCGTGTGCGACGTGCCGGTCATCGTCGCCACCGCCCGTGACGACGAGAGCGAGATCGTCCGCCTGCTCAACGCCGGCGCCGACGACTACCTGGTCAAGCCGTTCTCCAGCGAGCACCTCGCGGCCCGGCTCTCCGCCGTGCTCCGCCGCGCGCGCAAGGACGCCGCGCCCGCCACGTTCCGCGTCGGCCGCCTCACCGTCGACCTCGACCGCCGTGAAGCCCGCCTGGACGGCCGCGAGCTGAACCTCACCCGCAAGGAGTTCGACCTCCTCGCCTACCTCGCCGCCCGCGAGGGCAAGGTGGTGCCGCGCGCCGAACTCCTGGCCAACCTGTGGAACCTGCCCGGCAGGCACGACGACCAGACGTTGGACGTCCACCTGTCCTGGCTGCGCCGCAAGCTCGGCGAACGCGCCGCGCAACCCCGCTACCTGCACACCGTGCGCGGTGTCGGGTTCAAGCTCACGGCGGCCGAGTGAGGAAGTCGCTCGCGCTCGTCTCGCTGGCCGTCACCTCGATGGTCGCGCTCGCGTTCCTGATCCCGCTCGCCCTCGTGGTGCGCCAGCTGGCCGAGGACCGCGCGCTCGTCGACGCCGAACGCCTCGCCGGCGCGCTCACCCCCGTCCTGGTGATCACCTCCGACCCGGCGTCCGTCGGCCAGGCGCTCACCGCCAGCGCCGGCCGGGTCGCCGTGCACCTGGCGGACGGCGAGGTCGTCGGCGTGCCCGTGGCGACCGACCAGCAGATCCGCACCGCCCGGGAGCAGGGCCTGGCGTCCACGGAGCCGATACCGGCCGGGCTCGTGCACCTGCAACCCGTGCTGCTGGGCGAGGGCCGGGTGGCCGTGGTCGAGGCGTTCGTGCCGCGCGCCGAGCTGTCCCGCGGCGTCGAGCAGGCGTGGCTCGCGCTCAGCGGTGTCGCCGTCGTCCTCGTGCTCGGCTCCGTGCTGGTCGCCGACCGCCTCGGCGCACGGGTCGTGAAAGCCGCCGCCGCCCTCGCCGAAGGCGCCCGCAAAATGGGTCAGGGCGATCTCACCACCAGGGTCACGCCGAGTGATCCGCCGGAATTGCTCGACGCGGCCGCCGCGTTCAACCGGATGGCCGATCGGATCGGCCAACTGGTCGCCAACGAACGCGAAATCCTGGCCGACCTCTCCCACCGTTTGCGCACCCCGCTCACCGCGTTGCGGCTCGATTCCGAAACCCTCGGCCAGGACCCCGGCGCCAACCGCGTCCGGCAAGCCGTGCACGCGCTCGAACGCGAGGTCAACGAACTCATCCGGGCCGCCCGCCGCGAGCTGGACGACCCCGACGGCGGCCGGTGCGACGCGGCCCAGGTCGTGCACGACCGCCTGGTGTTCTGGTCGGCCCTGGCCGACGACCAGCAGCGGCTGTGGAACCTGCGCGGCACCGAGCGCCGGGCGTTCGTCCCGCTCACCCGCAGTGACCTCGCCGCCGCGATGGACGCCGTGCTCGGCAACGTCTTCCGGCACACCCCGGAGGGCGTCGGGTTCGTCGTCGCACTGTTCCACCAGCACGAACGCGTGGTCATCGTGATCGAGGACGCCGGGCCGGGCATCGACGACCTGGCGGCGGCGTTGCGGCGGGGCAGCAGCGGCGCGGGCTCCACCGGCCTCGGCCTCGACATCGCCCGCCGGGCGGCGGAGTCCACCGGCGGCTCGCTGGTCGTCGACCGCGGACCGCTCGGCGGCACGCGGGTCCAGCTCCGGCTGGGCCGCGCGGAAGAGCCAGTCTGACCCCTGATCCCTTTTCCGCACCTGATGCGACCTTTAAATGTTCCTTAAATAATCCGTTGTTGACAGTTCCGCATTCCTGGATAAAGTTATTCACGGAATTGAGGTCGTCCGCGGCGCTCCCACCCTTGCCCGGCCCACTCGGTTCCCACTTCGGTGCGGCGGCCGCGTGCGCTTACCCTGCGAAGAAGCGCACCCGCGGTCGCCGCGCCCGAATGCCACCGAATGCAGATTGAGGTTTTCCGCGTGTCGCGCAAGAGCAGTGTGCTGCCGGTCGCCGTCGTCCTCGCCGGGCTGGCCCTGGCCGGGTGCGAGCACCCGGACGGGATGGCGCTCGTCGCGGCCAGCGCCAGCGCCACGATCCGCACCACGCCGCAACCGGGCGCGGCGTCGACCACCGCGACCACGACGGCGGACACCACGCCGTCCGCGCCCGCCACCACGACGCCCGAGCAGCCGCCGGCCACCACCACGACGACGGCCACGACCACCGTCGAGCCGCCGAAGCAGGCACAGGTCCCGGTCGAGCCACCCGCGCCCGTCGCGCCGACCAGGACCGAGGTCGAGGTGGCCGAGGCCAAGGTGGTCGAGCTGACCAACGGCGAACGTGCCGCGCACGGCTGCCCCGCGCTGGCCGCCGACGACCGGCTCGCCACCGCCGCCCGCGCGCACAGCGCCGACATGGCCGCCCAGAACTACTTCGACCACGTGTCCAAGGACGGCCGCAGCTTCGTCGACCGGGTCAAGGCCGCCGGCTACCCCGCGCCCGGCGCGGAGAACATCGCCGCCGGCCAACGCACCGCCGAGGCGGTGGTCAAGGGCTGGATGGACTCGCCGGGCCACCGCGCCAACATCCTCAACTGCAAGCTCAAGACGTTGGGCGTCGGCATGGCCCGCGGCGGTTCCTACGGCATCTACTGGACTCAGAACTTCGGCTGGTGACCGTCACCGCCGGCGGGTAGCTCGTCCAGGATGAGCACGGTGTGGCTGGACGTCACGTCCGGCATCGTCTGCAACCGCGACAGCACCAGGTCGCGCAGACTGTGCGCGTCCGGCGCGCGCACCAGCAGCACCAGGTCGTAGTCACCGGACACCAGCGCGCCGTGCCACACCTCGGGGATCTCCATCACCCGCCGCCGCACCGCTTTCCACGAGTGCTGGCTGATCTTGAGGTAGACGTAGGCGGAGATGCCGAAGCCGTAGCGCTCCGGGTCGACCACCGCCGAGTACCCGGTGACGACACCGTCCCGGTGCAGCCGCTCCACCCGCGAGTACGCGCTCGCCCGCGAGATGTGCAGCTTCTCCGCCAACGCCCGCATCGACACCCGCCCGTCCGCGCGCAGCTCCTCCACGATGCGCCGGTCGAGCTCGTCGAGCGGTGCCGAATGTCCAGTCCGGGCCGTCATGTGGCCGACCATAACCCGCCTGCGCGGCCATTCGTCCGGATTCCGGGTCCGGACCTGGAACATTGGCCGGTGTGAGCTGGACCATGCCCACCATCTCGCCCCTTGAGACACCGGAGGAGCCATGGCCCGCACCCGCGCGCCCGAGCGGACGTTGCTGCCCGGCGACGAACCGCTGTCGCTGCTGCGCAAGGACGGCACGCCGGTCGACGACTCGCCGCTGTCCATGCCCGACGACGACGTGCTGGTCGAGCTGCACCGCCGGATGGTCGTCGGCAGGCGCTTCGACACCCAGGCCACCGCCCTGACCAAGCAGGGCAGGCTCGCGGTCTACCCGTCGTCACGCGGTCAGGAGGCGTGCGAGGTCGGCGCGGTGCTCGCGCTGCGGCCCACCGACTGGCTGTTCCCGACCTACCGCGACTCCGTCGCCCTCGTCACCCGCGGCGTCGACCCGGCCGAGACGCTGACCCTGCTGCAAGGCGGCTGGCACCTCGGCTACGACCCGTACGAGCACCGCGTCGGCCCCCAGTGCACGCCGCTGGCGACCAACACGCTGCACGCCGTCGGCTTCGCGCACGCGGCCCGGCTCAAGGGCGAGGACACCGCCGCGCTCGTCATGCTCGGTGACGGCGCCACGTCCGAGGGCGACACGCACGAGGCGCTGAACTTCGCCGGCGTGTGGCGGGCCCCGGTGGTGTTCCTGGTGCAGAACAACGGTTACGCGATCAGCGTGCCCATGTCCAAGCAGAACGCCGCGCCGTCGTTGGCGCACAAGGGCATCGGGTACGGCGTGCCGTCCGTGCTGGTCGACGGCAACGACGTGGCCGCCGTCCACGCGGTGGTGCGCGAGGCGCTGGAGTCGGGCGGGCCGACGTTGATCGAGGCGCTGACCTACCGGATCGAGGCGCACACCAACGCCGACGACGCCACCCGCTACCGCACGTCCGACGAGGTCGCCGCGTGGCTGGACCGCGACCCGGTCGACCGGCTGGAGGCGTACCTGACGTCACGGGGGCTGCTGGACAACGCGCGGCGCGCGGCGGTGGCGGCCGAGGCCGAGGAGTTCGCGGCGTCCGTGCGGGCGAAGCTGAACGTCGACGTCGTGCCGTCGCCCGACGAGCTGTTCGAGCACGTCTACGCGACCACGCCCCGCCACCTGCGCGAGCAGGCGGCGGCGCTGCGGGAGGAACTGGCATGACCGCGGTGTCCGAGCAGGTCTCGATGGCCGGCGCGCTGAACCGGGCGTTGGGCGACGCGTTGGCCGACGACCCGACCGTGCTGGTGTTCGGCGAGGACGTCGGCGCGCTCGGCGGCGTGTTCAGGGTGACCGACGGGCTGGCGGCGCGGTTCGGCGAGCAGCGGGTGTTCGACACGCCGCTGGCCGAGTCCGGCATCGTCGGCACGGCCATCGGCATGGCGATGAACGGGCTGCGGCCCGTGGTGGAGATGCAGTTCGACGCGTTCGCCTACCCGGCGTTCGAGCAGATCACCAGCCACCTGGCCAAGCTGCGCAACCGCACGCGCGGCCGGGTGTCGTTGCCGGTGGTGATCCGGGTGCCCTACGGCGGCGGCATCGGCGGGGTCGAGCACCACTGCGACTCGTCGGAGGCCTACTACACGCACACTCCGGGCCTGCGGGTCGTCACGCCGGGCACGCCCGACGACGCCTACCGGTTGCTGCGCGACTCGATCGCCTCGCCGGACCCGGTGATCTTCCTGGAGCCGAAGCGCCGGTACTGGGCCAAGGGCGCGCTGCCGTCACCGGCGGGGTCCGGGTCGATCGGGTTCGACCGGGCGTTGGTGCGGCGCGCCGGGCGGGACGTCACGCTGATCGCGTACGGGCCGATGGTGGCGACCGCGTTGGAGACGGCCGAGGCGGCGGCGGAGGAGGGCTGGGACGTCGAGGTCGTCGACCTGCGGTCGTTGTCGCCGTTCGACGACGAGACGGTGTGCGCCTCGGTGGTCAAGACCGGGCGCGCGGTGGTCGTGCACGAGGCGTCCGGGTTCGGCGGGTACGGCGCGGAGGTCGTGGCGCGGGTGACCGAGCGGTGCTTCCACCACCTGCACGCGCCGGTGCTGCGGGTGACCGGGTTCGACATCCCGTACCCGCCGCCGAAGCTGGAGGAGCACCACCTGCCGGGCGTCGACCGCATCCTGGACGCGATCGCCCGGCTCCAGTGGGACGACGAGGTCGTGGGGAGCTACCGTGCCTGACTTCCGGCTGCCCGACCTGGGCGAGGGCCTGACCGAGGGCGAGATCGTCACCTGGCTGGTGTCGGTCGGCGACCGGGTGGCGATCGACCAGCCCGTGGTCGAGGTGGAGACGGCGAAGGCCGTGGTCGAGGTGCCGTGCCCGTACGAGGGCGTGGTGAGCGCGCGGTTCGGCGAGCCGGGCGAGCAGTTGGCCGTCGGCTCGGTGCTGCTGACGGTGGGCGAGCCGGAGCAGTCGGGCAGCGGCAACGTCCTGATCGGCTACGGCACCTCCGAAACACCGCGCCGCCGACGCCGCCCCCGTGAGTCCTACGTTCAGCACGCGAGTGTCCTACGTTCGGAACACCCGAGTTCAACACTCGGAACACCCGACGCGACCGTGAACGCGGAAGGGGAGAGGACCGGGGCGGGGGAGAGCGCCGCGACCGTGAACCCGCCCGCGACCAGTCCCGCCGTGATCTCCCCGCTCGTGCGGCAACTCGCGCGGGACAACGGCTTGGCGCTCGACCGGATCACCGGCACCGGGCCGGGCGGCGTCATCCGGCGTGCCGACGTGGAACGCGAACTCGCCGCCCGCGTCACGCCCGACCCCGCTCCCGCCGCCGGCCGGCGCATCCCCCTGCGCGGACTGCGCGGCGCGGTCGCGGCGAAGCTGGCCACCTCACGCCGGGAGATCCCCGAAGCGACCGTCTGGGTGGACGTCGACGCCACCGACTTCCTCGCCGCACGGGCCGCGATGCCGACGGTGTCCCTGCTCGCGCTGCTGGCCCGCTTCACCGTGCTGGGCCTGAAGAAGTTCCCCGAGCTGAACTCCCGGGTCGAGGGTGACGAGGTCGTCGTCCTCGACCAGGTGCACCTCGGGTTCGCCGCCCAGACCGACCGCGGCCTGGTCGTGCCGGTGGTGCGGGACGCCCAGTCCCTGACCACCGCCGAACTCGCGTCCGCCATCGCCGCGCACACCGCGTCGGCGCGCGAGGGCAAGCTCACGCCCGCCGCGATGACCGGCGGCACGTTCACCGTCAACAACTACGGCGTGTTCGGCGTCGACGGCTCGGCCGCCATCATCAACCACCCGGAAGCCGCGATCCTCGGCCTCGGCCGCATCATCGACCGGCCGTGGGCGGTGGACGGGCAGCTCGCCGTGCGCAAGGTCGCCCAGCTGACGCTCGCCTTCGACCACCGGGTGTGCGACGGCGGCACGGCGGGCGGGTTCCTGCGGTTCGTCGCGGACTGCGTCGAGTCCCCGATCACCGCCTTGGCCGACCTCTAGGCCGGATCGACGGACCGCTCCGCCGCCGACCCGGCCTGGAGGTGGAGCACCGCGGGGCTCCCCGCACCGTTGGCACGGTGTGGGGAGCCCCGACGTGCTCAGAGGAAGATGGTGTTGGGCTCGAGGCCCGCGACGACCCGCCCGTACAGCTCCATGTTCGTGTTCGGGTGGTGGTAGGCGTGCAGCCCGATGGCCCGGCTGTCCCGCGCGATCCGCTGGATCGGCACGGTGTCGAGGACCGACGAAGCACCGCTCGCGGTGGCGAGGATGTCGACGGCCTCCCTGGACCGCTGGACGGTGAGCCCGAGGTCCAGGCGAGCGCTCACGCGGTCGAGCAACGTCCACGGCTCGCCGGCCTTGGCGTCGAGCTTCGCGGCCACGCGGTGGGTGTGGAAGTCGGCCTCGTCGATCCGGCCCGTGGCGTCGGCGATCTGCAGGTGCGTGAGCGGGGCGTGGCTCTGGTGCTCGTAGTCGGTGTACGTGATGACGCGGGTGGGCAGCCGCTCCATGAACGCCGCGTAGGCGGCGCGCGCGAGGCCCAGGTGCGTCCCGCACACCACCGCGGTCGCCAACGGCAGGAAGGGGGTGTTCCACATCTTGGCCGCGGCGTTCAGCACCGAGCGGTGCGTGCCGCTCTGCAGGACCGGCAGCATCGGGAGGATGCGCGAGTCCGGGACGAACACGTTGTTCGCGATGGTGGTGACGCTGCTCGACCCGCGCAGGCCCGACGCGTGCCAGTCGTCCATGACCTCGAGGTCCGACATGGGCACGAGGATCAGCACCGGCTCGGGCTGCTGCCCTTCGACGATGCGCACCGCGGCGTGCGCGTTCCAGTTGCTCTGCGGTGCGGCGGTGTTGAAGCCCCACTTGCCGTTGAACACCGCGCCACCGTCCACCGGCACCCCGGCCGCGCCCGGCGCGAAGGTGCCGCTGATGCGGGCGTCGCCCGAACCGAAGACCTCGTCCTGGACCTCGTCGGAGAACAGGCCGGCCAACCAGTTGCTGATGGTCCACACCGTGGCGACCCAGCTGACGGCGCCGTCACCTAAGGCCATCTCGGTCAGGACGTCGACCGTCGTGGTCGTGTCGGACTCGTAGCCGCCGTACCGCGCCGGGAGGGTCAGCTTCAGCAGCCCGGCGTCCGTCAGGGCGTCGATCGAGTCCGGGTGCAGGACGCGGTTCTCCTCCTGCCACGGCGCGTTCTTGTTGAAGACGGGGACCAGTTCGCTCACCCTGCCGATGAGCTCGTCCCGCGATGGAGCGGTCTTGATGGTCATCTCAATACTCCGTAACGTGCCCGCCCGACCCACCGGTCGGGGCATGGATGGCTGTCATCCGAAACCCGATGGTCCAAAGAAGTGCGGCCGGTCATCGTTGGCCGGCCCTCGGCGAACACGGCGTCGCCCCCCTCTGGGATCAGTCGAAGAATTTGGTGAACTCGTCGATCACCACCTGAGGCACCTCGTCGACGAAGTAGTGGCCCGCGTCGACCACGACGACCTTGACGTCATTGCCCTGGTTGGGCGGCGTGGCCTGCATTAGCGCGGCGAACGTGCCGTCGCCGCCGCCGGAGACCATGCCGAGCATCGTCGCGGTCACCTTGTCGTAGGTGACGAGGTCGATGATGTCCTGGCCGAACGTGTTGTATTACGCGCCGAAGGCGCGAATCGCCCCCGGCGAGTCGGAGCGCTGCGCGAAGAATCCCACCAGGTCTGCGGCCGGTCGGGCGGCAGGATCAGCGGCGTGCCGATGCCGCCGGCCACGTAGTGCGGGTGAATGGTGTACACGGTGAGGTTGTCCGTGCGAAAGTCGCCCGCCAGCGAGTTCGCCGGATCGGCGTCACTCGGGATGGTGGTCACTGTTCCCGACGAATCGGAATAGTGGACTCCCGTGGTCATTCACACGCCTTCCTGATGGGCCGGATCACTGTGTCGGTCGCGTCGCGATCGTGCCCTTCGCCGGCGCGATCACCAGATCATCGTATGCCCCGTGTCGCCCCGGGAGTCTCTTCTATCCTGCTCTTTTCAGACCTCTTTGGCGGAGATCGTTCTCCGCCTGGGTCGAAAGTCTTGCGGGAGGTTTGTGCTGGTCGGTCGCTTCCTCCCTGCGGTGTGCGGTGCGGGCCGGTGGGCGCCTGGGCTGAGGCGCAACCCGCGGGTGGCGTCCGGAGCCTAGCTTGTGCAACTATAAGGTTGCACGTGTCGCCAGCGCTAGATCCGACGACAGCAGCAGGAGTCCTTCTGAGTGAAGACCGGATCGAGGGCGACACCCCTGTTCGAGCGACCCTTGGAGCAGGTGTGGCGTTCCTTGGCGGGAGCTGCGCGACGGCGACATCGACATCGCCGCCCGGTTCACCGGTCAGCGGCGGTTGATCCTGCTGGTCCTGCTCGGCGCCGGGATGGAGCTGTCCGCGCTGCCCTGGACCACCGCCGCCTGGGCGCTGCCCTCGGCGAGCTTCGCGCTGCCGTTCGGTCGGTTCCTCGTGGCGCTCATGGTCGGCGAGGGTGACACCCTGAACGCCGGCCACCCGCTCGGTCGAGCTGTCCGCACGTGCGCTTCGTCTACGAGATCGAGCACGGCCCGGACCGGCCCGCCGCACGTCGGACATGACGCGGCCCCGCTTCGTCAGTCCGAAGCGGGGCCGCGTACTCGTGCTGGGAATCAGCCGCCCAGGGCGGCCTTCGCCTGCTCGGCGAACACGCGCTCCAGTGCCTTCGAGGGGCTGTCGGCGAAGTTGCCGCCGATCATCATCGCGAAGTCGTCGGGGAAGATCTCCTCGACACCGGCGTCGACCGCGTCGTACACGGCCTTGGCGACAGCCTCCGGAGACACCTTCGGCACATCGCCGAAGTCCTTGGTCATCTCGGTGTCGACCAGACCGGGGAACACGGCGTGAACGGCGACGTTCTTGAAGGCCAACACGGTGCGCAGCGCCACGGTCTGGCTGTACAGGGCGGCCTTCGACATCGAGTAGCTGGGCGCCATGGGAACCGGCGAGATCGCGCTCAGCGAGACGATGTTGATGATCCGACCGGACGTCTGGATCAGCGACGGCAGGAAGGCCTGGGTCACCCGAAGCGTTCCACCGACGTTGACGTCCAGGTGACCCTGCACCACCGCGGGGTCGCTCAGGTCGTCGAAACCGAACGAGCCGGCGTTGTTCACCAGAACGTCGATCGACCCGACCTGCTCGACCGCCGCGGCGACCTGACCCGCATCGGTGATGTCCAGCGTCACCGGAACGACGCGGTCGTCCGAGTGGCTGAGCGGCTGCCGCGTTCCGGCGTACACCCGGCTCGCGCCCTTGGCCAGAGCTGCGTCGACGAGCGCCCGTCCGATACCCCGGTTTGCACCGGTCACCAGGACCGATTTACCCGAGATTGACATGTATTGCCCTCCAATATGATTACCATTAGTCACGACGGAAGCTGGATCGACTGCCGATGACGGAATACGTTACGCGGATCGTACCGCAGCTTGACCTGCTGCAGACGTGGATAGGCGCCCTTGTAGTAGAGCCCGTGCCAGGGTGTTGACGACCTGTTCCACGCCCCATCGCTCAGGTCGGCATCGCAGTAGTTCAGGTAGGCCCCGTCGGAGGCGGCGTTCGGCACGGGAACACCGCCGGTGTCGGCATAGACGTCATAGTACACCTGGCGTGCCCAGGCGATGTTGACCGCATCATCGGCCGGATTCGACCACGGTGCCGCCCACAGTGCCTTGTACGCGGCGTCGCGATGCTGAATGGCGGTGTCCGCCTGGGGAACCGAAGCGGTCGCCCCACCGTAAGGGCTGAGGATGAGGTTGAGGTTCTTGTTCGATACGTCCGATCGGGTGAAGTGGCGGTAAATCGTCGCGGCCTGTGTCGCGGTGAACGGCTGCTTCATGAACGCCGACTTGTACTCGGCGCGCAGGGTCGGGTCGTTCGCCAGCGGGTTGGCGGTGGACGTGTATTTCATGAACTGCAGCCACGGCATCGGAGTGGTCTGCGTGAACAGCGGGGGCGCCGCGCCGTTGGCCAGGTGGGCGATGAACGAATCCATGATCGACTGGGCGTTCGGCGTCGCCGCGTCGATCTGGGTCAGCGCGATGATCTGACCGTTCGACTTGTGGAAGACCTGGAAGAGGCAGGCCAGGTCACGACCCGGGCTGGACGGCGAGAGGTTCGCGGCGTGCCAGCTGCCGTAGTTGATGAGCAGCCGGGAGAACTGCGCCTCCGTCAGGTTGTTCAGGTTCCAGCCGGTGGCGTTGAACAGGACCTTCGCGGGCGGGTTCGGCAGCAGCTTGCGCGGGTCCGTGCCGGTGGCGCCGGGGGAGCGGAAGAAGTACCGCGTGATGACGCCGAAGTTGCCGCCACCGCCCCCGGTGTGCGCCCACCAGAGGTCGCGGTTGGGGTCGTTCGCCTCACGGGTCGCGAGAACCGTCTTCACCTGCCCCGAGGAGTTCACGGTGACGACCTCGACCGCGTAGAGGTGGTCGACCACGATGCCGTTGCGGCGGACCAGCCATCCCCAGCCGCCACCGGCGACGTGGCCGCCGAGGCCGACCGAGTAGCAGACACCGGCGGGAATGACCGTGCCCCAGGTCTGGTACAGCTTCTCGTACACGTCCAACAACGTCGCGCCGGTTTCCATCGCGATCGAGTTGGTGGCCGCGTCGTAGTAGATCCGGTTCATGTTCGTGAGGTCGATGATGACCTTGGCGTCACCGCTGTAGACGAAGTCCTCGAAGCAGTGACCTCCGCCGCGAACGGTGATCTTCTTTCCCTGGCTGATCGCACCGGCCACGATCGGGGCGATCTGCTCGGGCGCATCTACGACGTAAACGTTGTCGGGCCTCGCCGACCATCGCGGGTTCAACCCTATGACCAAGTCCGGGTACTGAATGTCGGTAGCACAGACTGTCGTGGCGCTGCTCGTGGCAGCGACCGGACCGCCGCCGGCTTCGGTGGCCAACGCGGTACCCGAAAGCAGCGCACTCTCGACAAGTACCGAACCGCCCACTCCGATGGCGGTGCCGGCGAGGAACCTTCTTCGGCTGGGACCTTGCTGCTTCTCGGGCATGTTTCCTCCACGCTACTTATCGGGAATTGCTGTCTCCTCCACGTTGACCGGGCAAGCGGTTCACAACCTAAACGTGGATGTGGAGGCCAACATCTTCTATCGTGCGCAGTTGCCGGCCCTGCTTCCGGCGTGCGCGGGTGTGATCAGCTCGTCGGAGCGTCCAGCGGATCGAACACGACGAGGGGGAACGTCCGGTCGGCCTTCGCCTGGGCGTCGGCGACGTGGGGGTACGCGGTGGTGAAGGCGGCGAAGAGCTTCTCGTGCTCGGCGCCTTCGGCGACTCGAGCCCGTACCCGGTGGATGGCGATGCCACCGGCACCGTCGGAGACCTCGATGGCCGTTTCGGGGTGTTTGCGAACATTGAAGTACCAGGCGGGATGCCGGTCGCTGCCACCGGCGGAAGCGACGACGACCCAGGTGCGGTCTCCGGGGGCGAACAAGCCGAGGGGGCTGACGTACCGGGTGCCCGACTTGGCGCCGGTGTGGTGGAGCAGGAGAAGAGGGGTGCCCGCGAAGGGGCCGCTCACGACGCCGCCATTGGCGCGGAACTCCTCGGCCAGCCGACGGTTGAAGTCGTTGCCGTATTCGGTCAATTCGGTCATCGGTCCTGGCTCCCGTTTGGGGTGGCCGGCAGCTGGGCATGTCTGCCGCGCCATTCCACGGCCCAATAAGAGCTGGTTGACGGCTGATGGCGAGGAGAACACCTGCAAAGAAGTCACGCTGCGACCCTCATGTGACAGTGTGGCAAGTCACAGACTCGCGCACGGCGGGGACAGTGAGTGATTGGCGCGACCCGGCGTTCCCGGATTGCCGAGTCGTGGGTGGCCTGCTTTCGTGGACCATATCGCTGCGGATAACCGATGCTACCACCGACGTGCCCTTGCGGAAGGAACTCTTCCGCCGGGCTGCACTCTTAGCCATACAGAATTTTAATGGTCGGCCCTAAGCCATTCGGAAGTTTAATGTCGAGGTTAGCTCGCGGCGTGTCCGCTGACTCCGGCTTGGGGAGATGCAGTATGTCGGCGTCCGAGATCGCCCGGCAACTGCGAGTGTCTGTCCCACAACTCGGTGTATATATGAGGGCGCCGATGGGTGGCCGAAGGCGATACCGGATTGGTCTCCAATGGTCCTTCCGGCGCGGACTGCCTCTCTCGCCGAAGCAGCTGGATCGGCCGGTCTCGGCGTTGCGGGAAGGCTCCGCCGCACACGGTTGCCGGCGGTGGACCTGGCGAGGGTCGCGGACCTGATCGGCCGGTCGAACGTGACGAGGAGTCAGGCCGGCGTCAGCCTCGACCGGAATCGCCCTAATTCGGATTATTCAACCTCTTGTAGCCGACTGTTCATGCACGATCGCGCCGAGTGACGCAGACCTGGTCCGTTGGACACCCTCCCGTCCGCTCTCCACGGGAAAACGGAGGCGACGGCCGCGCCGCACTTTTCGTAGATTGACCGGCGTGACCAAGCCCGACTACCCCATCCGGACGAGGCGCCTGACCCTGCGCCCCTTCACCCTCGCCGACCACGCCGCCCTGCACTCCTGGCAGTCCCGCCCGGACGTCGTCCGCTACCTGTACGGCGAAGCGCGCACGCCCGAGGAGACCACCGACAGCCTGGCGCTGAAGGCAGCGGTGACGTGGCCGGAGAAGGAGGGCGACCACCTCGCGCTCGCGGTCGAGAAGGACGGCGAGGTCATCGGCGAAGCCGTGCTCAAGTGGCTCAGCGAGGCGCACCGGCAGGGCGAGGTCGGCTACATCTTCCACCCCGACCACCACGGCAAGGGCTACGCCACCGAAGCCGCCGCCGCCATGCTCGACCTCGGCTTCACCCACCTCGGCCTGCACCGCGTCGTCGCGTCGTGCGACGCGTTCAACGAGCCGTCGTGGCGCGTGATGGAACGGCTCGGCATGCGCCGCGAGGCCCACTTCCGGCACAACGAGATCTTCAAGGGCGCGTGGGGCGAGGAGCTGATCTACGCGATCCTGGAGGACGAGTGGCACCGGATGGCGGACAGCCGGTGGCGGCCGGGCGGCGCATGATGTCCGGATGAAGAGGTTCACGGAGGACAGCGGCGCCTACGAGCACTGGCTGGCGGACAACCAGGACCAGTACGTCATCAACGCCGAGCGCAGCCTGAACCCGAACAACCTCATGCTGCACCGCGCCTCCTGCCGCACGATCAACGGCACACCGACCCGCGGCACCACGTGGGTGGGCAGCTACGTGAAGCTCGTGGGCACCCGCGCGGAGCTGGAGACCGAACACCCGACGGCCCGCGCGTGCCTCTGGTGCCTGTGAACCGCTAGGGCCACCGGGCACGACGGATCTCCGGCCGTGCCAGGGCGTGCACGGCCGGCACGGCGAGAGCGCCCGCGAGCACGAGCACCGCGGTCGGTGTGCCGAAGTGCTGGAGCAGCAGCCCGCCGGCCGCCGTGCCGGCGGGCACACCGGCGCCGAACAACGTCATCACCGCGGCGATCGTGCGCCCACGCCGTTCGTCGGCGACCTGCCGGAAGATCAGCACGTCGACCAGCACGCGCAACGTCGGCGCGCCGAGCACGGCGCAGAACAGGATCGCCGCCACCCACCACGGACCCAGCGGCAGCGCGAGACCGGCGAACAGCGGAACCTCCGCCAGCGCCACGCCCAACAGAAGGGCGCCCGGCGGGAAGCGCCGGTGCAGCGGCCCGACCAGGGCGGCGCCCGCCAGCACGCCCGCCGCCATGCCGGACATCGCCAGGCCGATCGCCTAGGCGGCCACCGCCTGCTCGCGCAGCACGACCACGGCGATCAGCGCGATCGGCGCACCCGTCGTGTTGACCGCGACCACGAGCAGCGTCGCCGCGCGCAACGTCGGCACGTGCCAGATGCCTTTGACACCCGCGAGTAAGTGCGCTTCCCGCCGCGGCGCACCGGCTGCCGGCTCCGCCCTCGGCACGCGCAGCACCAATGCGCACGCCCACGACAGCACGAACGACAGCGCGGTGAACACGAACGGCAGCGCGTGACCCAGGCCGTGCAGGAACCCTCCCAGCGGTGGGCCGACGAGCTGCGCGGACCCCGACCGGACCTCGTCCTGGGTGAGCGCGCCGGTGAGCTGATCCGGTGGCACGACCACGCGGATCAACAGCATCCGGGCCGCGCCACCGAACGGCTGCATCGCGCCGAGCACGACCGCCACCAGCAGCAAACCGCCCCACGGCAGGCTGCCGGTCGTGAGGGCCACGGCCACTCCCGCCGTCACCACCGCCCGGGCGCCCTCGGTGACCAGCAGCACCCGCCGCCGGTCGTGCCGGTCCAGCACCGCGCCGGCGGGCAGTCCGGCCAGCAGCGTGGCGACCGCCTGCACCGCGCCGAACAAGCCCGCCTGCGCCGGCGACCCGGTGAGCGCCAGGATCGCGAGCGGATAGCCGATGTCCGCCACTTCGAGCCTCACCACGCTGAACGCCGACCCCGACCACAGCAGCCGGAACCGGCGGTTCTGCCACAGCGATGTCGCCCCCTGCGTCATGCCGCCTCCATTTACGCAACCATGAATGCTTACCGTAGCGTGAATGGTTGCGCCGGTGTGAAAAGATGCGCCGGTGACCACCGACCACGACGAACACGGCCGGGGCGCCGTCCGGAAGGTCGCCGACGTGGAGACCTTCAAGGCACTCGGCGATCCGCTCCGCCTGGCGATCCTCCGCGTCCTCATGCGGCACGAGAACCAGGTCAGCTCGGTCAAGGAACTCGCCGGTGAGCTGGGGGAGCAGCCGACCAAGCTCTACCGGCACGTCAAGCAGCTCGAAGCGCGCGGCCTGATCGAGACCGCCGAGACGAGGCTCGTCGCCGGGATCGTGGAGCACCGCTACCGCGCGTGCCAGTCCTCGCTCGTGCTCGACGCCGACTTCTTCGGCCGCCACCGCGACACGGAGGACGCCGCCGCGACGATCACCGCCGCGTTCGACGACTACCGCGACGAGTACCTCGACGCGGCCCGTGCCGGACAAGTGACGGCGGCCCACGTCGAGCCGATCACCATCGCCGTCCGCCAGTCGATCCCCGCCGCGAAGGCCGCCGAGTTCCGCGACCGACTGGCCGCGCTCGTCCAGGACCTCCACGACACCGCGCACCACGACGACGGCGTCGAAGTCCGCCTGTTCGCCGCGTACTACGCACCGGACGGTCGGTGAGGGGGGATCATCGGATCATGCCGAGCCGGTTGGTCTGGTACGTCAGCTACGGGTCGAACATGCACGCCGAGCGGTTCGCGTGCTACCTCGCCGGTGGCACGCCGGTCGGTGCGACGCGCGGTTACCCGGGGTGCCGGGACGCCAGCCCGCCGCTGGACACCATGGCGTTGGAGGTGCCCGGCGGGATCTACTTCGCCACCGAGTCGCCCGTCTGGCTCGGCGGCCGGGCGTTCTACGACCCCGGCCTGCCCGGCACGGCGGCCGGCCGCGGCTACCTCGTCACCACCGCGCAGTTCGCCGACGTCGCCGCCCAGGAGATGTACCGCGACCCCGGCGCGGACCTCGACCTGACCGTGGTGATGGCCGACGGCAGGCACGCGCTCGGGCCCGGCCGCTACGAGACCCTGCTCCACCTCGGCGAGCACGACGGCCACCCGGCGCTGACGTTCACCGCACCGTGGAGCGCGGCCGACGTCGAGCACACCAAACCGTCCGCCAACTACCTGACCATGCTCGCGAACGGCCTCGCCGAGACCCACGGCTGGAGCACCGGACGGATCGCCGACTACCTGGCCCGCCGCACGCCGTTCTGGACCGCGGCCGACATCGCGGCGCTGGTCAGTCCTTCGCCACCACCGCGTTGAGGTTCCCGTCGTCCCCGGCGACGCACGACGCCTCCCGCGCCGTCATGGCCAGGAACTCCGACATGCACCGGCCGAACTGCTCGTAGCCCCGGTCGTTGGGGTGGAACGACTCCTGCAACGCGTGCCGCGCCCGTGCCTCGTCACGAAGGCCGTCGAAGTCCACCGTGAGCCGGGTGAACCACTCGTCGTCCATCTTCTTGCCACCCATGCACGCCTCGCGCTTCTCGCCGGCCTTCGCCAGGTCGAGGAACCGCGCCTCCACGGCCTTCGCCGCCGTCCGCAGACCCTCCGACAACTGCTCGACCGCCTGGTCCCGCACCCACTCCAGGTCACCCGTGCGCAACGGGCACCCGGCCAGGTTCTGCAGGTCGAACGGCAGCCCCGGCGCGACCGGCGCGGCGTAGGACTGCAGCACCAACGTGTAGGAACGGGGCGTGTAGCCCTCGTCCCGCAACACCCGGCGGACGTCGCGCAGCGCGCGCTCCACCTTGGGCGTCATCCGCTCGACCCGAGCCTTCCACTCGTCGGCCATGGCCTTCGCGCAGTCCGTGCGCCGCTCGATCCACGCCCGCAGGCACGCGCCGAGCACGTCGGCGAACCGGGGATCGTCGTTCGCGCCCACCGCCACCACGACCACCGACACCCGGTACTCGCGGGCGATCGCGGCCAGTTGCCGTGCCTGCGAGCCCTCGGTGTTGCGCAGCTGGTCGGTGATGCCGACCTGCTCGGAGTTCGCGCCGGAGCACGCCAGGTTGAACACCCGGTCCACGCCGGCGACCTGCGTCTTGTGCACCGACGCCTTCGTCGACCGGTGGCACCAGTTGCCGTTCTCGCCGTTCGTGCCCGGCTCGTACGACCCCGCGCCCTCGCCGGCCATCGTGCTGTCGCCCAGCGCCACGATCGCCCGCGGCGCGTCACGCTTCGGGCCGGGCAGCGGGGGGTACGGCGAGTCGCTGACCAGCAGCAACAGGGCTAGCAGGGAGAAGGCCAGGGCAACGGAGACGAATCGGCGCAACATCGGGTCCTATCCTACGGAGATCCGTCCGCCGCTGAGCACCAGCGTGCGGTCCGCCGCCCGGTGCACCTCGTCGTGGTGCGTGGCGACCAGCACCGCCGAACCCGCGTCGGCCGCGCGCCGCAGCACCCGCACCGCGGTCGGCGCGCTGCGCTGGTCGAGGTGCGCGGTCGGCTCGTCGGCCAGCAGCACCTCCGGTTGGCCGACGACGGCCCTGGCCAGCGCGGCCCGCTGCTGCTGCCCGAACGACACCTCGGCCGGATAGCGGTCGGCCAGCTCGCCGATGCCCAGCTCCGCCAGCAGCTCGGTCACCCGGTCGAGTGAACCGCCGGTGCGGCCGAGCCGGAGCGGCAGCGCCACGTTCTCCGCCAGCGTCAGCTCACCGGCCAGGCCCAGCGCCTGCGGCAGCAACGCGCACACCTGCCACGACGGCGCCGACGTCAGCACCTCGCCGGCCATCTCCACCGTGCCGCTGTCCGCCTGGTCGAACCCCGCCAGCACGGCCAGCAACGCGCTCTTGCCCGACCCGGACGGCCCGGACAACGTCACCAGCTCGCCCGGCGCCACCTCCAGGTCGACCCCGCGCAGCACGTGCACCGGCCCGCTCGCGTGCCGGAACGTCCGCTCGATCCCCTTCGCCAGCAACGCCGTCATGCCGCCAACGCCCCGTTCCGCAGGTCGAACCTGGTGTCCGCCAACGCGATCAGCCTCGGGTCGTGCGAGGCCACCACGACCGGCACGCCCCGGCGCGCCAGGTCGGCCAACGTCTCCAGCACCAGGTCCGCCGACGACGTGTCCAGCTGCGACGTCGGCTCGTCGGCCAGCACGACCGTCGCCTGCCGTGCCAACGCGCACCCGAACGACAGCCGCTGCTGCTGCCCGCCCGACATCGCGGACACCTTCCAGGTGGCGGTGCCCGGCAGCCCCAGCTGCTCCAGCACCTCGTCCACCCGCACGACCCGACCCGCCGCCTGCGCCGCCGCACGCAGGTTGTCGCCCACGTCCAGGTGACCGATCAGGTTGTCCGCCGGGTTCTGGAACACCAACGCGATGTCGCGCCGCCGCAGCTTGCGCCGCGCGCCCGACGACAACCGCGCCGTGCCCATCCCGCGCAACTCCACCCCGCCCCGCGTCGGCCGTTCCACCAGGCTCAACACCCGCAGCAACGTCGACTTGCCCGACCCGGACGGCCCGGCCAGCACGGTCAGCCCCGTCGCGGGCACGTCCAACGTCACGTCCGACACCGCGGTCACCGCACCGGCGGGCGTGCGGTAGTCCACACCCACCTCGCGCAACCGCAACACGTGCTCAACCACGGATCAGCTCCCCGATCTTCGCCGAACGCACCGCGCGCACCGCGATCCACGCCGCCACCAGCACCACCGCCACGCTCCCCGCCACCGTCGTCACCAGCAGCGGCACGACGTTCGGCACCTCCGGCACCGGCGTGAGCCGTGGCGCGGGATCCAGCTTCGGCACGGTGAAGCCGCTGCTCACCGCGCTCGCGGCCAGGCCGACGACCACCGCCGCGCCCGCCACGGCGCCCAGCTCGAACAGGTGGCTGCGCAGCATCGCGGCCGGTCCGAGGCCCATCCGGGCGCTGAACGCGCCGGACAGCGCGTTCTGCCGCCGCCGCACCTCGACCGCCAGCAGCAGCGCGATCGACGCCACCACCGCCAGCACCGCGCCCAGCGCCGTGACGAACCCGAACGTCCACTGGATCGTCAGGAACGGCAGGCCCTGCACCGCCTTCTCCTTCACGCCCACGGTGCGCGAGAACTTCACGCCCGCCGCCGCGAGCGCCGACGTCATCTCGGCCAGCGGCTTGCGCGACCACACGTACCAGGAGCCGATGTCGTCGCGGTCCTCGATCACGTCCAGCGGCACGACCCAGCCGGCCGTGCCGAGCTTCGGGAACGACGGCACCCACTTGTCCGGCTTGATCGGCGGCAGCCCGGGCAGCTGGACCTCGCGCCGCGGCACGTCGCCCACCCGCAGCGGCTCGTGCAGCAGCGCCGGGTCGATCTCGAACGGGAACGCGCCTTCGAGGAACGTCTTCGGGTCCACCACCAGCGCGGTGCGGTCGTACTGCTCGACGAGACCCACGATGGTGGAGTCGCCGCGCAACGCCTCCGGCAGCTCGGTCACCTCCGACGAGATCCGGGCGTAGCTGTCCGACCCCGTGTACATGCCGGACTTCACCTCGAGCGCGGTCTTCTGCGACCCGGCGATGGCGCTGCCGACCGCGATCGTGCCGACCGCCAGCACGCCCACCAGCAGCACGCCGGTCACCGGGCCGGCGCCCGCCGCGAGCCGCCGGATCGCCAACTGCGCGGCGGGCTTCGACCACAGCCTCGCCCGGTGCGACGCGGCCAACGCCCACTTCGCCAACCGGGCCGTCAGCAGCGCCACCGTGAGCACGACCAGCAGGGGGAACGCCAGCGCGGCGGCGTCGATGCGCGGCAGCCCGCCGACCGTCGTCGTGGTGGCCAGGCCGCTGTCCTGCACCCGGTCCCACGCCCACACCGCCAGGGCGGCGGTGGCCAGTTCCCACGGCAACGCGGTCAGCACCTTCCGCAGCCGGTTGCCGCGACCCGCGACCTGGAACATCCGGTGCGTGCGCAGCGCGCCGGTGGCGAACGTGACCACGATGCTCGACGCCACCACCACGACCACGGCCAGCGCCGCGGTCGACACGGTGCCCGGCGGCAGCACGACCGACGGCGCGTACACGGGCAGCAGCAGCCGCGCCGCGCCCAGCCCGGCCGCGCCGCCGACCACCAGCGGCAGGCCCAGTTCCAGCACGCCGCGACCGCCGAGGGCGACCGGGCCGGAGCCGCGCACCCACAGCAGCCGCAGTTCGGCCTGCCGGCGCTGCGCCCACTGCACGGTCACCGTCGCGACGCCCGCCAGGCCGATGAGCAGGCTGATCAGGGTGAGCGGCAGCACGGCGGAGCGCACGTTGACGGCGGTCTGCCTGGCGTTCTCCACCGGCAGGTCCAGCAGTGAGATCGTGCGGTTGAAAGAGTCCTTGATCGGGGCGATGCGGGCCGTGCCCCCGGTGAGCAGGGCCGCTGCTTCGTCGACCGTGCGCGGCACGTCGGCGGGGAAGCGCACGGTGATGTCCGTGGGGCCGGTGACCTCCGGCGGCAGCGCGTAGAACGACTCGGCGCTCGGCATCCACACCACGGCGGTGGCCAGCTCGTCGCGGTCGAGCACGTTCGGCACCACGAAGTGGCGTTCCGAGCACCACCAGCCGGGCAGCGGGTCGATCACGTCGGCGTAGATCGCGGTGACCGGTGGCAGCCGTCCGCCCAGGCCCCGTTCGCCCAGCCGGAGATCGGTGGTGACGGCGATGCTCTGGGGCACCCACAGGCCGTCCTTCCCGCCGCCCTCCAGCACCTTCAGGTGATCCATGGCCCCGGCGCGGTAGCCGAACTTCGCCAAGGTCTGCTTGCCGCCGAAGTCCGTGCGCTTCTCCCGGGTGTACATGCCGATCAACGTCGGGTGGCCCGCCATCGCCTCGGTGACGGCCTTCACCCCGTCGGCGACGTACTCGTGGGGCACGCCGACGGTGGACTCCAGCGACGGGTGCAGCGACTCCTGGCACAGCTGCCGCTGCTGGTAGTCGATCGCCGCGCTGCCGGACGCGGCGGAGTGCAGCACGGCGGCGGCCACCACGAAGCTCAACAACAGCGCGGTCACGACGCTGACCAGCAACGTCAGCGGACTCGACAGGGCCGCGCGCGGAGCGGCTCGCCACGGGATCTGCACCAGCGAACGGTAACCGCCGGTCTCTTCCCGCAGGAGACTTTTCGTGAACGGCGTTCATCGTCCGGACAACATCCGGACAACGCGTCCTGTTGTCCGGCGTCGGCCGACCGAAGCCGGACACGGAGCTTGCTCCGGTTGGCGCGGGCCCGTTCGGGGTACCGGGACAGCATGGAACCGAACGTGCTGAAGAAGTCGCTCGCCGTGCTGGTCAGCGGCGCGGCGTTGTTCCTCTCCCTCGGCGCCGGGTGCGAGAACGAGGGTGACGGCGACAACGACCAGCCGGGCGTCGAGCAGCAGGACGAGCAGGACGGCGACCAGGAGGACGACAACTGATCGCGTGCGGCACGCCGGCCGCCGGCGTGCCGCACCGGATGTCCGGTCTTGACATCCCCGTGGTGGTCTAGTCCAATTCTCCCACCTGGAGGCCGCCACCGCTGGGAGGAGACGGATGTCGCGCAGGGTCCTGTTCGCCAGGGTGGCGGCGGTCGCGGCGTTGGTGGTGGGAGCGGCGGCGGTCGGCTTCGCGCCCGCGTACGCCGCTTCGGTCACCGCGACGTTCACCAAGACGTCGAGCTGGGAGACCGGCTACACCGCGCAGTTCTCGATCAAGAACGAGACCGGCTCGGCCGTCTCCGGGTGGAAGGTCGAGTTCGACCTGCCCGCCGGCACGACCGTCGGCGCCTACTGGGACGCGTTGCAGATCAACTCGTCCGGGCACTACTCCTTCACCCACCGCGAGTACAACGGCACCGTCGCGCCCGGCGCCACCGTCACGTTCGGCTTCAACGCCTCGGGCACCGCGAGCCCGGCCAACTGCAAGATCAACGGCGCGTCGTGCGCCGGTTCACCGACCACAACCACAACGACGACCACTACTACAACGACAACGACCACCGGGCCGACCACCACCACGACCACGCCGCCCGTCACCGGCCTGCCCAAGCGGGTCCTGGTCGGCTACCTGCACGCGAGCTTCGCCAACGGCTCCGGGTACATCCGGATGAAGGACGTCTCCGACGACTGGGACATCGTCAACCTGTCGTTCGCCGAACCCACCTCCGCGACGTCCGGCGACCTCCGCTTCGCCCAGTGCCCCGTCGCCGAGTGCCCGAACGTCGAGTCCGAGGCCGAGTTCATCGCGGGCATCCGGGACAAGCAGGCCAAGGGCAAGAAGGTGCTGATCTCCGTCGGCGGCGCGAACGGCCAGGTGCAGCTGTCCACCACGGCCGCGCGCGACGCGTTCGTCCGCTCCGCGTCGGCGATCATCGACAAGTACGGCCTGGACGGTCTGGACGTCGACTTCGAGGGCCACTCGCTGTCGCTCAACGCGGGCGACACCGACTTCCGCGCGCCGACCTCGCCGGTGATCGTCAACCTGATCCAGGCGTTGAAGGCGCTGAAAGCGCGCTACGGCGCGAAGTTCGTGCTCACCATGGCCCCGGAGACGTTCTTCGTCCAGGTGGGCTACCAGCACTACGGCGGCAGCGGCGGCGCGGACCCGCGGGCGGGCGCGTACCTGCCGGTGATCCACGCGTTGCGCGACGACCTGACCCTGCTGCACGTCCAGCACTACAACTCCGGCCCGATCATGGGCCTGGACAACCAGTACCACTTCATGGGCGGCCACGACTTCCACGTCGCCATGGCCGACATGGTGCTGGCCGGGTTCCCGGTGCGCGGTGACGCTACGAAGGTGTTCCCGGGATTGCGGCAGGACCAGGTGGCGATCGGCCTGCCGGCGAGCGTCAACGCGGGCAACGGCTTCACGTCCGTGGCCGAGGTGCACAAGTCGTTGGACTGCCTGATGAAGGGCGCGAACTGCGGCACCTACAAGCCCAAGGCCGGCTACCCGAACCTGCGCGGCCTGATGACGTGGTCGGTCAACTGGGACCGCTACAACGGCTTCGAGTTCTCCCGCTCGCACCGCGCCTACCTGCCGAGGTGATGTCGCACGGACCCGCCGGGGTGCCACCCGGCGGGTCCGCGGCCGACGGTCGCCCGCGCGTCGCGGGTCTGCGGCCAACGGTTGCGCGCTGTGGCTCGGCGGCTAACGGTTGCGCGCGCGGTGGCTCTGCGGCTAACGGTTGCCCGCGCTGTGGCTCGGGCGGCTAACGGTTGCCCGCGTCCGGCCGATCTGCGGGTGAGGGAGGTGGACCTTGACCACCAGCACCCGGCTCGGCGTCGGCCTCCTGCGCTGGCTCCCGCAGGCCGTGCCCGTCCTCCTGTTGTTGTTCGCCGTCCTGCTCGTGCCGATCGCGCCCGGCCGGGCGACCGATGGGCTGTACCGGGTCGACACCCCCGAGTTCTCCGTCGTCGACGGCTTCGACTGCGCCGTGACCGGCGGTCTGACCACCTGCGCCGTGCCCGTCGCCGGTCGGCCGCTGACCGTCGAGGTCGAGGCAGGCCCGCACTTCACGGCGTGCGCCGCGAACTACGACGGCCGTCGGCTCACGTGCGCGCGCGTCACGGAGTACGGCCCCGCGTCGCCGTGGGTCCGGGTCGGTTCGCTCGGTGTCCCCGCGAGCGAGGCGCCGCACGCGCCGTGGTGGCGTGACGTGCTCGACTTCCGGTGGGAACGTCTGATGCTCACCGCCGCCCTGGTGCTCGCGCTGCTCGCGGGGCTGGCCGCGTTCCTCCTCTACCGCGCGCCCCGACTGGAGGACGGCGACCGGTTCCGGCGGACGGTGATCACCGGGGTGTCCTCCTGGGTGCTCGCGGTCGTGAGCGGTCTGCTGGTGACCGCGGGGGACCAGGACAACTTCGGCATCCTGTCGCTGTTCGTCACGGTCGCCGTGGTGGTGCCGGCGGGCCTGATGGCGTGCTGGCAGCACGTCGCCGCCGGACCGGCCGCCGGGAGGCTGCGGGAGCGGATCGGGCAGGCGGCCCTCGCGTTCCTCGCCACCCTGCTGCTCAGCGGCGTCCAACTGCTGTGGCTGGGACTCGCCGCCGGGCTGCCCGACTGAGATCCGGACTGGGGGCACAGCCTCGGGTCACAGCCTGGGGAACAGCGGCTGCGGCTGGGGGAGTTGGCCCGTCAGCGTGACGCACTGCTCGGAGATCCGCGTCGCCAACGCCGGCACGAACGGCGTGAGCTGGGTCGACAGGACGCGGCACGCGGTCAGCAGCGCCGTGATGGCCGCGTCGAGCCGCTTGCCCGCCCCGGCGTCACCGCCGCGTTCCGCCCGGGCCAGGTCCCACGGCCGCACCTGGTCGACGTACCGGTTGGCCTCCTCCACGATCCGCCACACCGCCGCCGTCGCCCGCCGGAAGTCGAAGTCGGCGACGGCGGCGTGCACGAGGTCCGGCGCGTCGCGGCACGCGGTCGTCAACGGCGCGGCGTCGGCGTCCGGCTCGACACCGACGGGTGGTCTGCCCTCGCGGTAGCGGTGGACCATCACGGTGACGCGGTTGACCAGGTTGCCGAGGCCGTTGGCCAAGTCCTCGTTCGCGCGGGCGACCAGGCGGGCCTCGGTGAAGTCGGCGTCGCCGACGCGCGGCACGTCGCGCAGCAGCCACCACCGCACCGCGTCGGAGCCGTACCGGTCGGCCAACGCCACCGGGTCGACCACGGCGCCGGCCGACTTGCTGATCTTGCGGCCGTCGGTGGTGAGGTAGTCGTGCACCAGGATGTCGGTCGGCAGCGGCTCGCCCGCGGACAGCAGGATGGCCAACCAGTACACGGCGTGGAAGCGGATCACGCCCTTGCCGATCACGTGCACGCGCCGGTCGCCGTCCACCCACCAGCGGCGGTAGTTCGAGCCCTCGCCGCCGTAGCCGAGGCTGGTGATGTAGTTGCCCAGCGCGTCCCACCACACGTAGACGACCTGGTCCGGATCACCCGGCACGGGGATGCCCCAGCCGTGCGCGCGGGCGCGTGACCGGGAGACCGAGAAGTCGCGCAGGCCGGCGGCGATGAACGCCAGCACCTCGTTGCGGCGCGCGGCGGGCTCGATCCGGACCGTGCCGTCGACGATCAGGTCGCGGAGCCGGTCGCCGTAGCGGGAGAGCCGGAAGAACCAGTTCTCCTCGGCCACCGCCTGCGGCTCGACGTCGTGCTCCGGGCACCTGCCGCCCACCAGTTCGGCGGGCGTGTAGAACTGCTCGCAGCCGACGCAGTACAGGCCTTCGTAGTGATGTCGGTAGAGGTCGTGCGCGCACGCGCGCCAGAGCCGTGCCACGCCGGTGCGGTGCCTGGCGTCGCGGCTGGTGCGGATGAAGTCGCTGAACGACAACGCCAACGGGTCGCGCAACGCCGCGAACGCCGCCGAGTTGCGGTCGACCAGCTCGGCGGTCGACAGGCCTTCCGCCTGCGCGGCCAGCACGTTCTTCAGCGAGTTGTCGTCGGTGCCGGTCAGGAAGCGGACCCGGTCGCCGCGCTGGCGGTGGTGCCGGGCCAGCACGTCGGCCTGCACGATCTCCAGCGCGAAACCCAGGTGCGGGCGCGAGTTGACGTACGGGATGGCGGTCGTCACGTAGTAGCGCGACATCGGAACCTCCTGGTGCGGGGGTTCCCGGCCGGCGGAGACCCCTGGGACGGGGGCCTCGGACTCGTCATCCGTGCAGCGTCGGCCGCCCCGCGTGGCGGGGCATCATGACGGGGCACGACGAGGACATGGCGGCGACGCTAGCAGCGCCACCGCCCGTCCCGCGCCTGGTTTTCGCGGCTAGCAGCCGATGCGCTCGGAGCCCAGCGCGATGTCGTCCAGCCAGAGGTCGTAGCTGCCCTCGTTGGGCTGGTAGAGCTGCCAGCCCAGCTTCACCGTGTCGAACTTCGGGAACAGGAAGTCGACCTGGTTGCCGCCGTGCTCGCGGGTCGAGACGGTCAGGTCCGGGTTCGGCACGCCGTCGAACCACAGCGTGATCCGGTTGTCCGAGGCGTCCATCCGCCACTCGACGCACTGCCACACGTCGGCCTTCGACGGCGCCGACTCGCGCCAGTTCGTCCAGTCGCCGGTCGGACCGCCGTCCGCGCCCACACCCCACAACGCCTTGTCCAACGTGGGCACGTACTGGCCGCCGAGCGGGCGCACGACCTCCGGGCCGTCACCCGTGGCCTCGATCAGCGTGTAGTGCGCCCAGTCCGGCGCGTCCGGGAACGCCTCGACGCGCACCCGCACCCGGCCGTAGAAGCTGTTGCCCGGCGCGGCGAAGTCGTCCACCTTGAGGAACGCCCGGCCGTTGCCCTCGGCCCGCACGTGCAGCACCTTCTGGCCGCGCCGGTCGCGTTCGACCTCCAGCGAGCCGTTGCGGGTGTCGACGCCCCACTTGAGGCTCGTGCCCGCGCCGGTGGGCACGTGCTGGAAGTCCTCGCAGAACAGCAGGCCGGCACGGGCGCAGGTCTTCAGCCGGCGGTCCGCCTGATCGGGGCCGGCCGCGTCCGCGACCGGTAGGGCGACGACCGACAGCAGGACGGCGAGGACCGCCGAGGACAACCGTTTCCGCACGGGTAGCTCCTTCTGCGCTGAGGGGGGCAGCAGGAAGCTATCGGCTCTGGGAGCGCTCCCCATACCTCTGAGCGGAGCAACAGCCGTGGTCCGTTCACCGTGCTATTCGAAGCGGGATGGATCGCCCGCGCCGTGCCGGACGATCTCCGGCTCACCCTGGGAGAAGTCGACGACGGTCGTCGGCACGGTGCCGCAGTCGCCCGCGTCCAGCACGGCGTCGACCACGTGGTCCAGCCGTTCCTTGATGTCCCAGCCGTGGACCAGCGGTTCCTCCTGGTCGGGCAGCAGGAGGGTGCTGGACAGCAGCGGCTCGCCGAGCTGCTCCAGCAGGGCCAGCGCGACCGGGTGGTCGGGGATGCGGGCGCCGACCGTCTTCTTCTTGGCGTGCATCAGCCGGCGCGGCACCTCGGTGGTCGCCGGGAGGATGAACGTGTAGCTGCCCGGCGTCGCCGCCTTGATCGCCCGGAAGACCGTGTTGTCCACGTGCACGAACTGCCCCAGCTGGGAGAAGTCGCGGCACATGAGCGTGAAGTGGTGCCGGTCGTCCAGGTGTCGGATCTGCCGGATCCGGTCCAGCCCGGCTTTGTTGCCGAGCCGGCAGCCGAGCGCGTAGCAGGAGTCGGTGGGGTAGGCGATCAGGCCGTCCGACTTGATCAGCTCCACTGCCTGGTCGATGGACCTGCGCTGCGGGTTCACCGGGTGCACGTCGAAGTACCTCGCCATGCGGGGAGCCTAGTAGCCCGAATCCCGACCCGCGTGTCCTACCTCCAGAACACGAGAGTCCTACGTTCAGGTCGCGAGAGTCCTACGTTCAGAACACGCGTGTCCTACGTTCGGAACACCTGAATTCAACGCTCAGGTTCGCGCGGTCGCGGGTCAGGCGAACGCCAGCAGCGCGCCGAGCGCGACGAAGGCGCCCGCGAACCCCCGGCGGATCCACGTCTGCACGCGGGGGCGTCCGATGATGTGGTCGCGGACCGCGGCGGCGGACCAGCCGTAGCCGACGAACACCACGAACGTGAGCGCCATGAACACCGCGCTCAGCTCGACCATGCGCAGCACGGTGGACGGGTCGTCCGGCCGCACGAACTGCGGCAGGAACGCGAAGAAGAAGATCGTCAGCTTCGGGTTGAGCAGGTTCACCATGACCCCGGACGCCACCACCCGCGTCACCGTGCGGTTCGGCGTGCCGGCGTCGACGGCGAGCGCGGTCTTGTCGCGGATCGTGCTCCACGCCAAGTAGAAGAGGTAGGCGACGCCGACGTACTTGAGGACTTGGAACGCGGGCGTGCTCGCGTTCAGCAGCGCGGCCAACCCGGTGAGCGCGGCCAACATGTGCGGCACGATGCCCAACGTGCAGCCCACCGCGGCCACGGCGGCGGCCCGCACACCACCGGCGAGACCGGCCGCGGTCGTGTAGAGCACGCCGGTGCCGGGGGTGGCGACGATGACGAGGGACGTCAGCAGGAACTCGACGGTCACCGGGTGCGCCCGGTCGTGGAGCGGTTCATGCGGTCCACCCTGGTGACAGACTGGTCCGGTGAACAGGTCCAATCCAGACCCAGTCGACAGGTCCATAACGGCGGGGTCGGACTTCCTGCAACTGGACGTCCGCGACGCGCCGGTGGGAGGTCGGGCCGAGTGGCTGGCCCGGCGGCTCCGGGAGGCGATCGCGGACGGGCGGCTGCCGGTCGGGAGCAGGCTGCCCGCGACGCGGGTGCTGGCGGGTGAGTTGCGGGTGTCGCGCGGGGTGGTCACCGAGGCGTACCAACGGCTCGCTGAGGACGGTCACGTCAGCGGACGGGGTCGGGCGGGCACGGTGGTAGTGGCTGCGCCTCAAGGGTTTCCGCCTCGCCCGGCCGTTGCGCCGGTGCGGCGGTCGGCCGGCGGGTCGTCAGGTGTGGGTGGCGGACTGGTGCGGCGGTCGGGAACCGGTGGGGTGTCGGGTGCGGATGGTGCGGTGGTGCGGCGGGCAGGTGACGGCGGGTCGTCGGGTGCGGGTGGCGGGGTGGTGCGGCGGTCGGGAACCGGTGGGGTGTCTGGTCGGTTGGGCGGTGGGTCGGTCCGGTCGGTTGGCGACCCGGTTGACGACAGTGTTGACGACACGGTTTTCGCACGGCCGCCCGAAGCGGACGCGTTCGACGCGTTGCGCGGTGTCCCCGCGCGGATCGACCTGTCGCCCGGGGTGCCGGACCTCGCCGCGTTCCCCCGTGCCGCCTGGCTGCGGGCCGAACGCGCCGTCCTCCGCACGTTGGCCGCGTCGGACTTCGGGTACGGCGACCCGCGCGGCACGCCGGCGCTCCGCCACGCGGTCGCGCATTGGCTCGCCCGGAACCGCGGCGTCCGCGTCGACCCTGACGACGTCGTGATCGTCGCCGGCGTCGCGCAAGCGCTCGGCCTGCTCGCCCAAGTGCTGGGCCGCGACGGCGTCACCGAGATCGCGGTGGAGGATCCCGGATCGCTCGGCGCACGCCAGCACCTTCGCAACTGGGACCTCGGCACACCACCTGTCCCGGTGGACGGCGAGGGCATCCGGGTGGACGAGTTGCGGTCTGGGGGAGCGCCCGCCGTCCTGGTGACGCCGGCGCACCAGTTCCCCACCGGAGTGGTGCTCGGCGGCGCGCGGCGGCGCGAGCTGATGCGGTGGGCGGAGGACGGCGGTCTCGTCATCGAAGATGACTACGACGCAGAACACCGTTATGACAGGCCGCCCGTGCCCGCGTTGCGAGCGATGCTCCCCGAACGTGTTTGTTACGCCGGAAGTGTGTCCAAAGTGCTCGCTCCCGCATTGCGCGTGGGGTGGTTGATCGTGCCGACCGCATATCAAAACAGTGTGATAGAAGCGAAGCGCTATGCCGATCTCGGTAACGCCGTGCTGCCGCAACTCGTGCTGGCTGCCATGATGGGCTCCGGAGAACTGGAACGGCACCTGCGGTTCGCCCGCCGACGCCACCGCCGCAGGCGGGACGCCATGATCGAGGCGATCGCACGGCACCTGCCCGGCGCGGTCGTGCACGGCGCCGCCGCCGGGCTGCACCTGCTGATCACCTTTGACGACAGCGTTTCCGACACCGACCTCGCCGCCGCCGCCCTGCTCCGAGGGGTGAAGACGCAGCCCTTGTCGTGGCACGGGCAACGGCCCGGCCCGCCCGGGCTGGTGCTCGGTTACGGCGCGAGCGCGCCGACCGACATCGCCGAAGGCGTCGCCGTCATCGCGGACGTTCACCGGCAATCATGACGGTCCCTCTTGTTCGGTCGATCACGCAGAATTCCATTACCGGCAGCAAAATCACACTATCGCGTGGATGATGTGCACGGTCGGATTTTGTTGATCATCCTAATTGGACATGGTCGGTCGGCGGGGTCACGATGAAGCGGACGCCGGGAAGTCGGGCGCGGAGATCCTGCGGCACTCCCGGGCACTTCACGCCCTCCGTTCGAAAGCAGAACACCACTCATGACCGTTCACGCACCCACCAAGACCTCCGACCGAGAGCACGACCGCCACACGTTGCCCGTGCACCTCGTCGGCTCACTGCCGCGTCCGCTGTGCGACGACCCCGCCACCGCCATGGGCTGGTTCCTTCGGCACCGGGGCAACGCCGCGCTCACCGCCCTGCCGTCCGACCGCGATCCGCGCTGGATCATCGACTGGCTCACCCACCACATGTCCTCCGTGCCGTGCCTCGAACAGGTGCGCGGCGGTGAGAGCCGCGGCTACGACGACATGCCGTACTACCGCGTCCGGCCCGGTCAGCGGCTGTGCGCGGAGGAGATCGGGCTGTCCCGCGTCGAGCAGGCCGACGCGGCGTTCGCGGCGCTGGACCGCTTGTGCGTCACCGGAACCGGTGAACTGCCACGCGTGCAGGTGGGCATCCCCAACGCGCTCGACCTGGCGGTGTTCGCGTTCGGCTCGATCGAAGCCGCCCAGGAGTGGCTGCCGACCATGCAGGTCGCGGTGGTGCACGAGGTGACGGAACTAGTCGCCCGGTGGGGTGATCGGCTGCAGCTCCAACTGGAGACGCCCGCCGTGCTGGTGGCCTACCACCTCACGCCGCCGGCGGCGTGGCCGATGTTGACCGCCGAGCTGTCCCGGCAGGTGGCCGGTGTGCTGTCCGCCGCGCCGCGCACCCGGTGGGTGCTGCACCTCTGCTACGGCGACCTGGAGCGCGTGCCGGTGTTCACGCCGAGCGACCTGCGCCCGGCGGTGCTCTTCCTCAACGCCCTGGCCGACGCGCTGGCCGGGAAGGGCGCGCCGATGCCGATCGTGCACCTGCCCGTGACCAGCGGTGACAGCCCGCCGCCCACCGACCCCGCGTTCTACGATGAGCTGCGGCACCTGCGGCGCGGGGTGGAGGTCATCGCGGGCGTGGTGGCCGAGGACCACCCCGAGGAGACCCGCGAGGCGCTGCGGCTCACCGTGGAGGCGCTCGGCATGCCGGTCGCCGGCGTCGCGGCGGCGTGCGGCTACGGGCGGCGGACCGAGGACGCCGCCGCGGCGAACCTCGGCCTGGCCGCCGAACTCGCGCAGGAGTGGAGCGTGCGCTGACCCGCGCGGGCGGTGGGACATCCGGCGTCCCACCGCCCGGCGGACCGGTGCCGTTGGCCGTTCGGGTCCGGCCGGCACGTACGGTGAAGGGTGATTGCGCCGTTGGAATCACCGAGGAGTACCCGACATGGCCGAACGGTCGCGTGGCAGGAGCGGGCGCGTGGTGCGCACCGAGTGGATCGCGCCGCAGATGATCCGCGTGGTGCTCGGTGGGGAAGGGCTCGCGGACTTCGCCGTCGGCCCGTACACCGACAGCTACGTCAAGCTCGCGTTCCCGCTGGACGACGTGCTCTACCCCGAGCCGTTCGACCTCGGCGCGATCCGCGCGACCATGCCGCGCGACCAGTGGCCCCGCACCCGCACGTACACCGTGCGCAAGTGGGACGCCTCGGCCGGCGAGCTGTGGATCGACTTCGTCACGCACGGTGACTCAGGTGTGGCCGGTCCCTGGGCGGCCAAGGCCCAGCCGGGTGACGTGCTGCACTTCGCCGGTCCCGGCGGCGGGTACGCGCCCGACCCGGACGTCGCCTGGCACCTGATGGCCGGTGACGAGAGCGCGTGGCCCGCCATCGCGGCGGCGCTGGAGGCGTTGCCCGCCGGCGCCCGGGCGGAGGTGTTCGTCGAGGTCGACGGGCCCGACGACGAGCAGGCCGTGCGGTCGGCGGGGCAGGTGGACCTGCGCTGGCTGCACCGCGGCGGCGGCCTGCGTGGCCGACTCGTGGTGGACGCGGTGCGGGCGTTGGCGTTCCCGGAGGGCGTGGTCCAGGTCTTCGCGCACGGCGAGGCTGGCATGGTCAAGGACCTGCGCGGGCACCTGAAGCTGGACCGGGGCGTGCCGCGCGAGCAGATGTCGATCTCCGGCTACTGGCGGCTCGGCGCGGACGAGGACGGCTGGCAGTCGACCAAGGGCGAGTGGAACCGGCGGGTCGAGCAGGAGCAGGGCTAGAGCTGGGGCGAGTCAGGGGACAGGCGGAGGTCAGCCGAGGGCGTCGCGCAGGCCGAGGCGGGCCGGTGGCGGCAGTGGGCCGTCGGCCTGGAACGCCTGCAGGAAGTAGGCGACCAGGCGGCGGGACGCGGCCACCGTCGTCTCCACCGAGTCGGTGACCAGGCCGTTGTTGGCCATCAGCACGAGGACCAGGTCGTCGGTGGTGAAGTCGGGCCGCAGCACGCCGGCGCCCTTGGCGCGTGCCACCACCCCGGCGAACACCTCTTCGGCCTGTGCGCGCAGCTCGTCCACCGGCACGGCGTCGGGGAACGCGGTCAGGAACGCCGCGCTGAACCCCCGGTCCCGGGCCTGCATCTCGCACAGCTCCTCCACCACCCGGCAGAACCCGCGCCACGGGTCGGGCTCCTCCGCCGCGTGCAGCACCTCGCTCGTGCACGCCGCCAACTGCTCCGCGAACACCTCCCTGACCAGCGCCGCCTTGGTGGGGAAGCGCCGGTAGAGGGTGGCCACGCCGACCCCGGCGCGGCGGGCGATCCCGGTCATCGACACGTCCAGCCCGTCGGCGGCGAACGCCTCCCGCGCCGCGTCCACGATGCGGTCGCGGTTCTGCCGCGCGTCCACGCGCAACCGAGTCGTCTCACCGGCCATGCCTCTCACTTTAACGCAAGTGGAGGGCACCTTCCGGATACCGTGTTAGCGTCGAAGTGGAAGGTGTCTTCCACTTACGCGAGAGGTGCGGGAATGCGCGCAGCGCTGTTCGACCGGTACGGGCCGCCGGAGGTCTTGTACGAGGGCACGGTGCCCGACCCGGAGGTCGCGCCGGGGCACGTGCTGGTGCGGGTCCACGCGGCCAGCGTCAACGGCGGCGAGCTGATCGGCCGGTCCGGGAAGCTCAAGCTCCTGCTCGGCTCGAAGTTCCCCAAGCGGGTCGGCATCGACTTCGCGGGCGAGGTCGTGTCCGGGCCCGGCTTCGCGCCCGGCGCGCACGTGTGGGGAGGGCTGCCGCGCGGCCGGTTCGGCAGCGCCGCCGAGTACGTCGCCGTGCGCCCGCGCCAACTCGCCCTCAGCCCCGCCGGCCTCGACCTGGTCCAGGCCGCCGCGCTGCCGGGCGTCGGCACGACCGCGATCACCGCCCTGCGCGACAAGGCCCGGCTGCGTCGGGGCGAACGGCTCCTCGTGCGCGGCGCGAGCGGCGGAGTGGGCAGCGTCGCCGTGCAGCTCGGCAAGGCCTACGGCGCGCACGTCACCGCCTTGGCGGGCAAGCGCACGCTCGACTTCGTCCGCGAGCTGGGCGCCGACGAGGCGGTCGACTACCGCACCGATCCCGCCGACCTGGGCCGGTTCGACGTGGTGCTGGACGCCTACGGCAGCGAGCCCCGGACGTACCGCCGCCTGCTCGGTCCCGGCGGGCGGATGGTCGGCATCGCGTTCCGCTCCGCCGCCGACATCGGCTACCTGCTCGCGTCCACCGCGTTCGGCCCGCGGCGCGTCCGGTTCTTCAGCGGGAACCCCGGGTCCGACCTGTTCGCCGACCTCACCGCGCTGGTCGAGAGCGGCGCGGTCCGGCCCGTGGTCGACGCCGTCCACCCGCTCGCCGAGATCGCCGAGGCCCACCGCGCGTTCGAAGCCGGTGGCGTGCGCGGGAAGCACGTGATCCGCGTCGGGTGATCAGACGAACGGGCTGACCGTGTTCTCCGCGCCGACCAGGGCCGCGCCGTAGAGCTCCAGGTTCACCTGGGGGAGGAGCATGCCGTGGCGCGCGGCCACGTTCGCGTCACGCCAGATCCGTTGCAGCGGGCTGGAATCGGCGAAGCCACGCGATCCGTGCGCGTACAGCAGCGTCTCCAGCGCGCGGGTCACGTGGCGGACGGCCACGGAGGCGTCGGCGCGGCAACGGGCGCGCAGCAGCTCGGACGGGTAGGTGGCCTCGGCGGCGTGCCGGTCGAGGAGGTCGGCGGCGCGGTAGGCGTGCAGCTCGGCGCTGTCCACCGCGGCGGCGGCCTCGGCGACCAGGAGCTGGAACGCGGTCGAGTCGCGCTGCCGGTCGAACGACGTGTAGGCGATGCTCTTGTCCGCCGCGGCCTCGATGACGTGCGCCAAGGCCGCGCGGCCCAGGCCGAGCAGCGGGCCGCTGATCATCGTCACGAGCGAGGGCACGAACGCGGCGCGGAACGTGGCGGCGGTGGCGGACGTGACGTTGTCGCCCGCCACCATCCGGTCCAGCCACAGCACGCGGTGGTCGGGCACGAACGCGTCCCGCACCACGAACCGGTTGCTGCCGGTCGACCGCATCCCGGCCACGTGCCACTCGTCCACGACCTCGAAGTCCTCGCGGGGCACCAGCGTCCACGCCATGCCGCCGTCCAGGACCGCCGCCGCCAGGCCCCACGACGCGTGCCCGATGCCGGAGGCGTAGGTCCACTCGCCGCTGAGCCGGTGACCACCCGGCACGCGCTCGACCGGGCCGCTCGGCATCAGCGTGCCGCTGATCAGGGCGTCGGGATCGGCGCCCCACACGTCCTCCTGCGCCTGCTCGGGGAACAGCGAGACGATCCAGTTGCCGCCGTTCCACAGCGCCGTGCACCAGCCCGCGCCACCGTCGATCGCGGCCACCGCCGACGACACGTCCAAGTGGGTGCGGATCGACGCCTCGCCGCCGCCGTGCCTCGCGGGCCGGGTGACGCGGAACGTGCCCGCGTCCCGCATCGCCGCCACGGTCTCGTCGGCCACCCGGCGTTCCGCGTCGGCTCGCGCGGCAGCGGCTTTGAGCTGCGGCGAGAGCGCTTCGATGGCGTTCAGGACGTCGGAAGTCATCACGGAACCCCCTGCGCTGCGGCGTGTGGTCGATCGTGCCACCGCGGGTCGCCGGACCGGAGCGCCCATTCGCGTGGCCTCACCCCGCCGAACGGGTCGAGGCAACCGAACACCGACCCCATCTCGTCGTCACGGCCGAGGGGGTGGACGGGTGAAGGACAAAGACGCCGAGTTCGTCGAGTTCGTGCGTGCGAAGCACCGCCACGTGCGGCGGACGGCGTTCCTGCTGTGCGCGGACTGGCACCTGGCCGAGGACTTGGCACAGGCCACGTTGCTCAAGCTGTACCGCTCGTGGTCACGCGTGCGGCGGGCCGATTCGGTCGACGCGTACTGGCGCACGGTGCTCGTGCGCACGGTGATCGACCACCGGCGGCCGTTGAAGGGCTCGGAGAGGCCGGTGGCCGAGCCGCCGGACCTGCCCGCCGACGAGGTGGAGCACGGGCACGGCATCGACGTGCAGCGCGCGCTGGCGACGTTGCCCCCGGGTCAACGCGCGGCGGTCGTGCTGCGGTACTGGGAGGACCAGTCGGTCGCGCAGACGGCGAAGTTGCTCAAGTGCGGTGAGGGAACGGTCAAGAGCCAGTGCGCCAAGGGTCTCGCCGCGTTGCGCCGCGAGCTGGCGGGCACTTTGGACAAAGGAGGAGTGGCGTGACGACTGACCTGGACGAGGTGCGGCGGATGCTCGCCCCGGCGCTGGAGGACGACACCGGGCCGCGGTACTCGCCGGAGGAGGTGCTGAGGTCGGCGCGCAAGGTGACGACCCAACGGCGGGCGGTGGTGGCCGGCACGGTGTCCATGGGCGTGGTGCTCGCGATCGGTGCGGGCGTGCTCGTCGACGTGGCCGGTCGGTCCACTGTGGAATCGGCGTCGGTGGGATCTGCGTCGGTGGGATCGGCGTCGAGCCCGGTGCTCACCATCGTGCCGACCGACGTTCCCGCGGTGCCGACCACACCCGGGCACGCCGCCGAGCTGACCGCGAGACTGGCCGCGGCGGACGTCGTCCCGGACGGCTTCGAGGTCCTTCCCACGCTCTCGGACTGGAACGCCCCGCCGCTCCGGTTCACCGCCTTCGGTTCGGACACCTCCGGTGGCTACCGGGCCTCGGCGGTGTTCTCGGACGCCAAGGGCCGCGTGACGTTGACGCTCCACGTGCGGTCGGTCACCACGCCGGAGAAGTGCACGGTGGAGAGCCGCTGCATGCGCTTCACCGCGGTGAACGGCCCGTTCTTCGACCGGCCGACCGTGAGGACCGTCGACGGTGTCGAGGTCCGGGTCGCGCGCGACCTCGGCACCGGCCTGCCGGGGAACGTGTCGGCGGAAGCGCGCTTCCCGGACGGCACCCTCGTGGAGGTCGCCGTCGTCAACCAGACCACGGTGGTGGACCACGGCTCGCTGTACAACCGATCGTCCACGCGCGACAGCGTGCCGTTCACCGAGCGGCAGCTGATCGAGATGATCAAGAAGCCCGGCTTCAGCTACCAGCCGTGACGGCACGGTCGTCGGCGCGCCTCTGCGGGGGCGCGCCGACGGACGTGCGTCGGCTCACGGCACGCGCTGGTCGGCGATGTTCCGGAAGCCCGCCGCGTGGAGCAGGCGGGTGCGTCGGCGGTCGATGCTGGTCCTGGCCGGTGAGCCGGGTGGTGAGCCGCCGGCCATCGCGCCGACGACGACCGCGACGAGCAGCGCCGGCAGCAGCACGGTGCGGACGGTCATCGCCCACGGCGCCTTCAGCCCGACCCGGCCGCCGCTGGACACCCGCACGAGCTGGGTGCCGGTGAGCACGGCGCCCAGCGCGCGGCCGTTGCCGTAGCACAGGCCGTACAGCGGGGGCACCACGACGAGCAGCGCGAGATCGCCCAGGACGAGCTGGTTGTTGTCGATCTTCCCGGACGTGTACAGCAGGCTGAGGACGACGACGCCGACACCGACCCCGAACAGGAACACCACGAAGTCGATGAACCAGGCGAGGAGCCGGCGCAGGTCGCCGGCGCCGACGTAGAGGACCCCGTCGGAGAACGCGTCGACGCGTGCGGCGGCGGCCCTCGACCCGAGGACGTGCGCCGCCTCGGCCTGGACGACCTCCAGCCTGGTCGGCGGCCGGTCGATGCCGGGAGCGGCCATGGCGTCCTCCAAGTCGGTTCGTGACAGGCGACATTCTGCATCACGTCGAATCGGCCGTCGGGCGAACGTATGATCCGGGCTCCACGACGTCAGGGGGACGGGACATGAACCCGAATCCGAACGCCCGCACCCACGGCGTGCCGCAGGCCGCTCCGCCGAAGGCGTCGATCGTCCCGTACTTGCTGGCGCACCTGCTGACGGGGATGGCGGTGTTCGTGGCGATGAGGTTCATCAGCCCCGCCCGCGACCCGCTCCCGTTCGGTGCCGACCTCCTGTACTACGTGACCGCCCACCTGCCGGTGCCGCTGCTGCTCTCGGCGGTGTTGGCGTGGTTGCTGACCAGGAAGGCGAGGCTGCCGTTCTGGGCGGTCCTGCTGCTGTCCGTGCCGTTCTACCTGGGCGCTTCGTTCATCTACATGATGGGCCAGATCATGGCGTCGACCCAGCAGTGAGCCCGGCTCGCGGGCAGGCGGGCTCGTTCCCGGCGCACGTCTAAGGTCCACCTGTGTCGACCGAACTCAGCCCCACCGCGCGGGCGCTGCGCGCCGTGGAGATCCTCCAGGCGCGCCCCGGCGTGACGGCGGGCGAACTCGCCGCGGGGCTGGGCGTCACGGAACGGGCCGTGCGGCGGTACGTCGGCATCCTCCGTGAGGCGGGCATCCCCGTCGAGTCGACCCGCGGCCCGTACGGCGGGTACCGGCTCGGGCGCGGGACGCGGCTGCCACCGGTCGTGTTCACCGAGTCCGAGGCGCTCGTCCTGGTCATGGCGGTGCTCGACAACCCGGCCGACGACGTGGTCGACCCCGCGCTGGGCAAGGTCATCCGGGCGCTGCCCGAGCACGTCGGCAAGCAGGCGGCGGTGCTGCGCGAGCACGCGTCGGCGGCGCCCGACCGGAACGCGGCCCGCCCCGAACCCGCCACGACCAGCGCGCTCGTCGCCGCCATCGCCGCCCGACGTCGCGTGGTCGTCACGTACCGCCACGACTCCGGCAGCGAGTGGGAGTCCGAGGTCGACCCGTGGGCGGTCGTCGTCCGGCACGGGCGCTGGTACCTGCTGTGCCACTCCCACCGCGCGGACGCGGTCCGCACCTACCGGATCGACCGGGTTCGCGCGGTGCGGCAGACCGAGCACGGGTTCGAGCCGCCCGCCGACCTCGACCCGGTGGCGGCGGTCGAGGAGAACCTGGGCGCCGGCTGGGAGTTCCCGACCCGCGTCGTGTTCCACGCGCCGCCGGAGCAGGTGGCGCCGTGGATCCGGCCGCCGATGGGACGCCTCGAACCGCTCGGCGCCGGCTGCGTGCTCGTCGGCAGCACGAGCAACCCGGCCATGTACGCGCAGGAGTGGCTGGCGACCGTGCCGTTCAACTTCCGCGTCGAGGGCGGGCCGGAGTTGAGGGCCGCGGTCGTGGCGCTCGCCGCGCGGTTCGCCGCCGCCGTGGACTGACCACGACCACGGCCGCCAGCGCGCACAGGACGGCGGTCCACGCCAGGGTGGCGTCGGTCGAGGTGCGGTCGGCGACGATCCCGGCCAGCCAGGGCCCGGCGGTCTGACCGGCCGCGAACAGCGTGGTGAACGCGGCCAGCGTCGCGGTCAGGTCGGCGGGCGGCACGGCGTCCCGGAGGTGCGCGGTGACGGCGGCCGGCACGCCCATGAACGTGGCGCCGTAGACGACCGCGGAGCCGAGGACCACCCAGTACGTCTGCGCCGCCAACGCCAACGCCGCGCCGCCGCCGAGCACGGCCAGCAGGGTGGCCGGCGCGCGAGCACCCGGCCAGGCGCCGATCGGACGGCTCCACAAGGCGGGCGCCGCCACCACGGCCAGGCCGAGCGCCGCCCACGTCAGCACCACCTGCCAGGTCGGGGCGTCGCGCTCGACCAGGTACGCCGACAGGAACGTGATGTAGGTGATGTAGCCGAGCGCGAACAGCGAGTACGCCACCGCGACCCGCCACAGCGGACGCACCCGTGCCCGACCGGCCGTCGCGGTGGGCGCCTCACCGCCCGCGCGCGCCGCGGTCCAGGAGACCAGCGTCGCCAGCGCGGCGGCGACACCCAGGACCAGCCAGGCGACCCGCCAGTCGTTGCCCAGCAACGGGATCGTCACGCCGCCGAACGCGATGCCCAGGCCCGCGCCCGCGAAGTACACGGTGATCGGCGTGCCGGACCCGAGCCGGGTGGAGACGCGCGAGGCGATCACACCACCGGCGATGAACACCACGGCTCCCGCCGCACCGGACGCCGCGCGCACCACCAGCAGCACCGTGAAGTCGTCGCTGAGCGCGGTGGCGGCCAGGGTGACCGCCGTGCCGACCATGCCCCGGCGGAAGGCGGCCGTGACGCCGGAGCGGCGGACGACGGCCGCCGTCACCAGCGCGCCGAGCAGGTAGCCGAGCCCGTTGGCGGTGCTCATCGCACCGGCTTCGGCCAACGTCCAGCCCAGGTCGTCACGCATCGCGGGCAGGAGCAGCCCGTAGGCGAACCGGGCGAGCCCGAGCGCGGACGCCGTGCCGAGCGCGAGCCGCGCCGCCTGCCACATCGTGCCCCCTGAGATCGAACCGATCGGTACCATCCGGCACGCTAGCAGTCGGTCGAACCGATCGGTACCATCTGTGCCATGCCGGTGGCCAAGGGCTCCACGATCGACCCGGGGCGCACCCGTGCCGCGATCCTCGACGCGGCCACCCCCGTGCTCTACGAACGCGGCCTGGACGGCATCGGCGTCGCCGAGCTGTGCACGCGCCTCGGCGTGTCCAAGGAAACCCTCTACCGGCACTTCGGCACCAAGGACGGGCTGGTGCGGGCCGTGCTGGAAGCCCGGAGCGACCGGGCGACGCGGTCGCTGTCCGCCGCCGTCGCCGCCGCCGGGCCCGATCCCGCCGACCAGCTCACCGCCGTGTTCGACACCTTCCAGCGGACGTTCGACGAGCCGTGGTTCCGCGGCTGCGCGATGCTCAACGCCGCCGCCCAGCACCACGTCGAGCCGGTGCGCGCGATCACCGCACGCCACTTGGACCGGTACCTCGACACACTCGTCGGCATCGCCGAACGCGCCGGAGCCGCCGACCCACGCCTCCTCGGGCGGCAGCTCCTCATGCTGGTGGAGGGCGCGACCGTGGTCGCCACGCACCACGGCCCGACCGGCGCCGGCGACCACGCCCTGCGCGCCGCGCGCACCCTGCTCGCCGCCGCGACCTGACACCGAACCCGTTCGGCGGCTTGGCGCGTCCGGCGACCGCGGGACCATGGGTCGGGGGGACTCATGGGATTCGGTCGCAGAACCTTCATCCAGGCCACCGCACTCGTCGGGCTCGCCGCGTGGGAGCGCGATTGGGACCGGTTGCGCCGCGGGCTCACCGGCAGGCTGGTCCTGCCCGGTGACGACGTCTACGACACCGTGCGCCGGCCGTACAACACGGTGTACGCGCACCGCAGGCCCGCGGCCGTCGCGCTGTGCGCCGACGAGTCCGACGTCGCGCGGTGCCTGGACTTCGCCGCCCGGGAGCGGATTCCCGTCGCCGCGCGCAGCGGCGGGCACAGCTACGCCGGCTACTCGGTGCCCGAGCACGGTCTCGTCGTCGACCTGTCCGCGTTGCGCGCCATCCGCGTGGACCACCGCGGTCGGGCCGAGGTCGGCGCGGGCACGCGGATGATCGACCTGTACGACGAGTTGGCGCGCGCCGGCCGCCTGCTGCCCGCCGGGTCGTGCCCGACGGTCGGCATCGGCGGGCTCACGCTGGGCGGCGGGATCAGCGTGGTCGGGCGCCGGTACGGGTTGACGATCGACCACCTGCGCGCCGCGCGGGTCGTGACGCCGGGCGACCGGCCCCGCCGGACCGACGACCACACCGAGCCCGACCTGTTCTGGGCGCTGCGCGGCGGGGGCGGCGGCAACTTCGGCGTGGTCACGTCGTTCACGTTCGACACCGCGCCCGCGCCGGATGTGGCCGTCTTCGTCCTGAGGTTCCCGGCGGGCGCGGCGACCGACGTGCTCGGCGCGTGGCAGGAGTGGGTGCTCGACACCCCGGACGGCCTGTGGTCCGCGTGCGACGTGGGCGCGGGCAGCCCGCCGTCCGTCACCGTCGCCGGCAGCTGGATCGGGCCGGACGGCGAGCTGGACCGGCTCCTCGACCGGTTCGCCGCGAAGGTCGCGCCGACCGAACGCACGGTCCTGCCGATGGACTACGGCACCGCGATGCGGTTCTTCGCCGGCTGCCTGCCCGCGTGCCAACCGGACGACGGCTCGCCGTTCGTGGCGTCGTCCCGGATGCTGCACCGACCGGTCGAGCCTGCGCGGGTCGTCTCCCTGCTGGCCGGGCGGCGGACGGGACGGGTCCAGTTCGACACGTTCGGCGGCGCGATCGCGCGCGTGCGGCCGGACGCCACCGCGTTCCCGCACCGCCACGCCATCTCCAGTGCGCAGGCGTACGTCGACGTGGTCGGCGTCAGCGAGGCGGAAGCCCGGCGCCTGCTGGCCGACCTGCGCGACGGCATCGGCCACGACACCGGCTACGTCAACTACATCGACCCCGACATGCCGGACTGGCCGACCGCCTACTACGGCCGCAACCTCCCTCGGCTGCGCCGCGTCGCGCGCCGGTACGACCCGGACCGCGTCCTCGCGTTCCCCCAAGGGCTCGCCTGACCCGAGCCCGGATGATGATCACCCGGTCGTGGATGATCACTCACATGGACACGGCGTCGATCCGCCCACCGCACCGCGGCCCGATCACCGCGCTGGCCGCCACCCGGCAGGCCGACGGGCGCGCGGTGCTCGTCAGCGGGTCGAACGACGGCGGTGTGCGCCGCTGGGACGCGGCCACCGGACAGGCGTTGGACGCACCGCTCGACGGCCGGAAGTGGGTGTGGTCGCTGGCCGCTGCGACCGCCGAGGACGGCCGCGCCTTGGTCCTCGGCGGTCGCGAGGACGGCCGCGTGGTGCGGTGGGACGTGACGGCGGGGGAGCGGTTGCCGGAAGTGCCCCGGACCGGGCGGGTGCGGGCGTTGGCGGTCCTCGGCACGGTGGTGTTCAGCGGTTCCGACGACGGCGACGTGCGCCGGTGGGACGTGACGACCGGCCTGCCCGCGGGTGACCCGTTGCCCGGCCGTGAGTCCTCGGTCTGGTCGCTCGCCACCGCCGCGCTGTCCGACGGCCGCACGGTCGTCGTGGGCGGCTTCGCCGACGGCGCGCTGTGGCGCTGGGACGCGGAGACGGGCCGACCCGAAGGCGACCCCGTGGTGGCGCACAACCGTCCCGTGCGTTCGGTGGCCGTCGTGGGCGCGGTGGTGTTCAGCGCCTCCGACGACGGCAGCGTGCGCCGCTGGGACGTGACGACCGGGCGACCGGCGGGCGACCCGCTCACCGGCCACCCCGCCGCGGTGCTGTCCCTGCTCCCGGTCGCCCTGGACGACGGCCGCACGCTGCTCGTGGCCGGCTGCCGTGACGGCTCGGTGTTCCGGTGGGACGGCGGGACCCCGGTCGGAGAGCCGCTCACCGGTCACCGCGGTCCGGTGCGGTCGCTGGCCGCTGTCGGCACGACGGTGTTCAGCGGAGCCGACGACGGCGACGTGCGCCGGTGGGACGCGGCCACCGGCGAGGCCGTCGGCGACCGGCTGACCGGCCCGGCACAGGGCGTGCGGTCGTTGACCGCCACCGGGACGCTGCTCGTGAGCGCGGGCGGCACGACGGTGTGCCGCTGGGACCTGGCCACCGGCCGACCCGTCGGCGAACCGCTCGTCGGCCACACCGCGCCGGTGTGGTCGGTCGCCGCCTTCGGCCCGCTGCTCGTCAGCGGGGGAGAGGACCTGGCGGTGCGGCTCTGGGACCTCACCACCGGCCGGCAGCGGGGTGAACCCCTCACCGGGCACACCAAGACCGTGACGTCCGTGCTCGCGTTCGACCACCACGGGCGCGTCCTGGTCGCCAGTGGCTCCCAGGACCACACCGTGCGCGTCTGGGACGCCGCGACGGGACAGCCCGTCGGCGACCCGCTCACCGGCCACACCGGCAACGTGCGGTCGCTGGCCGCCGTGCGCCTCCCCGACGGCCGCACGCTCCTGGCGAGCGGCGCCTCCGACAACACCGTGCTGCGCTGGGACGTCGAGACCGGCGAACGCGTGGGCGAGCCGATCACCGGCGACGACGGCGTCCGCGGTCCCCTGGCCGCGGTCGTCCTGGACGACGGACGGGCACTCCTCGCCGGCGTGGTGCGGAAGAGCGTCCTGCGGCGGTGGGACGCGGCGACCGGGCAGCCCGTGGGTGATCCCATGGCTGGGCACACGCCGTCCCGCTCGGTGACCGCGCTGGTCGCGGCCCGCCCGGAAGGTGGCCGCGCGGTGTTCGTCAGCGCGGGGCTCGACGGAATCGTGCTGCGGTGGGACGCGGAGACCGGCCGCCGCGTGGGCGAGCCGATCGACTGCGACGGCAAGGTGACGAAGCCGGCCGCGCGCGGCACGGCGGGCGGTGGGCTGGTGATCGTCACCGGCTCGTCGGAGACGGGGATCACGACGCGGCGGTCGACCGCGTGACCGCGGCGCGGGGCGCCGGACGACCGGGAGGACACGACCACGTGGACGTGCAGCAGCTGTTGTGGCGCTTGGCCGACAAGTACACCAGGCGGTCGAGCACGATCCGGCCCGACTGCTTCGACCACGCGGGCGACCTCGTGGTGGCGGACGGCCGGGTGATCTGGGAGACGCCGTGGCACACGGAGGGCGGCTTCACCCACGCGCTGCCCGCCGGCCCCAACCCGGTCTACGTCGGCGGCTACGTCGACATCGACAGCTGGAACCCCGACGAGTCCCGGTACTTCGCGAGCATGCTCGTGATCCCCCTGGCCGAGCCCGCGCGCATCGCGGCGGCCGACTGGGACGTCCACGGCTACGACGACATCCACCTGATCGAGGACTTCGCCGTGCTGTGGGGCGAGGAAGCCATGCGTGCCACGCTCCCGTTCGAGGGTGACCGGCCGTCGTTCTTCCCCGCCGTGCAGGACCGCATCCTGACCAAGGGACCGCACTTCCGCCGCGACAACTGGGCGAACGTCGTGCTGGACGCCGAGACCGGGCTGAACGGGCTGGTCTTCCCGGTCGGGTCCGAGTCCCTCAGCGGCCACGAGATCGTGGACGAGGGCGCGCTGCTCTGCCTGGTGCTGACGACGTACGACTGATCGTCCCGGTGGGACGTAGGCGTCCGGGGGCGTTCCGGGCTACCCTGGGAGCGCTCCCAGGAGATCCCCGCCGTCGTGGACCCTTCGGAAGGAGTTCCATGCGAAGCACTGTCCGCGCCTTCGTGCTGGCCGGCCTGATGGCCGCGTCCGCGGTCGTCGCCGCAGCCGGGCCGGCCCAAGCCGACACCACGATCTGCGAGCAGTACGGATCGACCACCATCCAGGGCCGCTACGTGGTCCAGAACAACCGCTGGGGCACGTCGGCGACCCAGTGCATCAACGTCACCTCGACCGGTTTCCGGATCACGCAGCAGCAGGGCTCGGCGCCGACCAACGGCGCGCCGCTGTCGTACCCGTCGGTGTTCCTCGGCTGCCACTACTCCAACTGCTCGCCGGGCAGCAACCTGCCCATGCAGGTCAGCCGGATCCGCAGCGCGTCGTCCTCGATCAACTACACCTACGTCGGCGGCACCTACAACGCCTCCTACGACATCTGGCTCGACCCGACGCCCAAGACCAACGGGGTCAACCAGATGGAGATCATGATCTGGTTCAACCGCCAGGGCTCGATCCAGCCGATCGGCAGCGCGGTCGGGAACACCACCGTCGGCGGCCGCAGCTGGCAGGTCTGGCGCGGCAGCAACGGCGCCAACAACGTGATCTCCTACGTCGCGCCGTCGCCGATCAACTCGTGGTCGTTCAACGTGCTCGACTTCGTCAACGACGTCCGCAACCGCGGCGCGATCACCACGTCCTGGTACCTGACCAGCATCCAAGCCGGGTTCGAGCCGTGGAACGGCGGCACCGGCCTGGCGGTCAACAGCTTCTCCGCCTCGGTCAGCGGCTGATCGCACGACCTGGCCGGTCCGGGCCGACCCCCGGACCGGCCCTCGGCGCGCTCACCGTCCGAACACGACGTCCGCCGCCGCGACCAGGCGCACCGTCCCGCCGGGGTGGACGGCCGTGCCGAGGAGCCGGTTGTGCCGGTCGACGACCTGCTCGGCGGTCAGGCCCGCCGCGGGGTCGCCGTCGGCCGCCGGCGCGTGGCCGTCGCTGACCAGCACGACGTCCAGGCCGTGGCTCAACGCGGACCGCGCCGTCGCGTCCACGCAGTAGTCCGTGGCCAGGCCGGTCAGCACCACGGTGTCCACGTCCCGTTCGGCGAGCAACGCGGCGAGGTCCGTGCCGTAGAACGCGTCGGTCGCCGTCTTGTCGACCACGACGTCGGTCGGTTCGAGGCCGAGGCGCGAGCTGATCCGCGTTCCCGGCAACTCGGGGTCGAAGTCCGTGCCACTGGGCCCGATCTGCCGCAGCGCGACCACCGGCACACCGTGCCGCCGGGCTTCGCGCGCCAACGCGGCGACGCGGTCGGCCAGTTCCTCGCCGCGCCAGACGAGCGGGACCAGCATCTCCTGCAGGTCGACGATCAGCAGTGCCGCGTTCACGCCGGCTCGGCCTGTCCGGGCGGACCGGTCAGTTGCTCCACGTGTAGCCGTTGGTCCCGACCTGGGCGCCGCTGTCGGCGGACGCCGTCGCGGCCGAGCCGAGGAAGATCGTGCCGATCGCGAGCGCGAGCACCGGCAGCAGTCGCAGAACCCTTGCCATGGCGCGTTCCTTTCGATCCGACGAGGTCGCCTGGCGAGCGCAGGCCCGGCCAGTGTCGCAGAGGAGTGTCGCAGAGGAGTGCGGGCCCGAGGCTCGAACGCCGACGGCTGCCCCGGCCTGTCACCCCAATGCCGCAACACCGTGAACGTCCACTCGAGGGGTTATCGGATTGCGGTCGGCCCATGTAACCGTCATACTTGGTTACATGGCACTGAGCTGGAAGCTGGTCATCGACAGCAAGAACGCACCCGCCCTCGCGGACTTCTGGGCCGCGGCCCTGGACTACGAGGTGGAGGACCCGAGCGCGCTCATCGAGCAGCTGCTGGCGGCCGGCCACCTCGGCGCGGAAGCGGTCATCGAGCACAACGGGCGCAAGAACTTCCGCGGTTACGCCGCCGTCCGCCACCCCGACGACCCGTTCGACGCGGCCAGCGGCGTCGGCCGCGGGCGGCGGCTGCTGTTCCAGGACGTGCCCGAGGCGAAGTCCGGCAAGAACCGCCTGCACATCGACATCCACAGCGAGCCGGGCGGGCTCGACCGGTTGGTGGCCCGGCTGGAAGGGCTGGGCGCGACCCGCGTCCGCGAGTTCGACAAGGGCCCGGCGGGGCACTGGTGGGTCATGCTGGACCCGGAGGGCAACGAGTTCTGCGCTTCGTAGCGCCGGAGCGGTCTTCGAGGAGTGACGGGGGCGTTGATCGGGTACCTGAGGCTCACTTGACTCTTACTGGTCCTAACAAAATGATCACTGTGGTGGCGTCGGGTCTGCCCGATGTGGATCATGTTCGGTCGTGAGGAGGGGTGAGTCGCCGCCGTGGATCGT
>NZ_LGED01000126.1 GCF_001280085.1 Saccharothrix sp. NRRL B-16348
GCTCATCGACGTCGGCGCGTGGTGCACGTCGTCGTCGAACGTCCCGCCCTCGGCGGTGATGCGGTCCACCACCGACCCGAGGTACACCTCGCCGTCCCAGGCGACGGCTTCCATCAGATATTCCCTGCCGTCGAGGAAGGACTCGACGAGCAGTCCGTTGGGGCCCAGGTCGATGCCGTCGGCCTCGGAGTTGGCCCAGAAGAGGTCCTGGATGCCGCGCGCGGCCTGTTCGTAGCGTTCGGTCAGTTCGGTCTCGTCGTCGCAGCGGAAGACGAAGTGGCTGCCCGCGCCCAGGGTCGGCTTCACGATCACCGGGTAGCCGAACGCG
>NZ_LGED01000127.1 GCF_001280085.1 Saccharothrix sp. NRRL B-16348
GTTGGTGCGGGTTTCGTGTCATCCCACCGACCTCCCTCCGGGCTACCACACGTATCAAGGGGGCAGCCATCAGTCGGAGCCGCGGGTAGAGGTGAACGGCCCCCTTGACACGCGCGGTAGGGCACAGCCAGGTCGGCGGGATGACACGAAGCCCTCCCATTGGGGAGGAAGAGCAGTCGGCGGCCGCACCGCGCGTGTCGGGCCCGGCACCGCGCCCGACCGGCGACCCCCGAACCAGTCCACTGGCGGCTCTTTTCCTCAGAGCGAGGGTTCCGTGTCATCCCGCCGACCTGGCGCAGCCCTACCGCGCGTGTCAAGGGGGGCGC
>NZ_LGED01000128.1 GCF_001280085.1 Saccharothrix sp. NRRL B-16348
ACAACCGTGATTCCGTGAGTAGTGGCGAGCGAAAGCGGAAGAGGCTAAACCGTATTCGTGTGATACCCGGCAGGGGTTGCGTGTACGGGGTCGTGGGACCTGTTCGTCAGTTCTGCCGAGCTGGCAAGGAGTCATAAAACGGTGTTGTTAGCGGAATGCGTCTGGAAAGCGTGGCCGTAGAGGGTGAAAGTCCCGTACGCGAAAACTCACCGTCTTCTTACAGTGTTCCCAAGTAGCAGCGTACTCGTGAAATTCGCTGTGAATCTGGCGGGACCACCCGCTAAGCCTGAATACTCCCTGGTGACCGATAGCGGACTAGTAC
>NZ_LGED01000129.1 GCF_001280085.1 Saccharothrix sp. NRRL B-16348
ACAACCGTGATTCCGTGAGTAGTGGCGAGCGAAAGCGGAAGAGGCTAAACCGTATTCGTGTGATACCCGGCAGGGGTTGCGTGTACGGGGTCGTGGGACTTACTGGTCAGTTCTGCCGGACTGGCAAGGAGTCATAAAATGTCGTGGTTAGCGGAATGCGTCTGGAAAGCGTGGCCGTAGAGGGTGAAAGTCCCGTACGTGAAAACCCGACATCTCCTAGTGATGTTCCCAAGTAGCAGCGTACTCGTGAAATTCGCTGTGAATCTGGCGGGACCACCCGCTAAGCCTGAATACTCCCTGGTGACCGATAGCGGACTAGTAC
>NZ_LGED01000130.1 GCF_001280085.1 Saccharothrix sp. NRRL B-16348
CGTCGACCTCGACGCCCAGGCCGCGCTGTACCGCAGCCTGGTGGCCGGGCGGCGGATGCTGGTCGTGCTGGACAACGCCGCCACCAGCGACCAGGTCGTCCCCCTGCTGCCCGGCTCGCCGTCCTGCACGGTGCTGGTCACCGGCCGTCACCGGCTGGCCTCGCTGATCGATCGGCACGGCGCCCGCCACCTGCCCCTCGACGTCCTGTCCCCAAAGGAAGCCCGCGGCCTGCTGGCCGCCCGCCTGGGCGCCGACCGCGTCGCCGCCGAACCCGAGGCGGTGGACGAGCTGATCGGGCTGTGCGGGGGCCACCCGCTG
>NZ_LGED01000131.1 GCF_001280085.1 Saccharothrix sp. NRRL B-16348
CAGCGGGTGGCCCCCGCACAGCCCGATCAGCTCGTCCACCGCCTCGGGTTCGGCGGCGACGCGGTCGGCGCCCAGGCGGGCGGCCAGCAGGCCGCGGGCCTCGTCGCGGTCCAGGACGTCCAGGGGCAGGTGGCGGGCGCCGTGCCGATCGATCAGCGAGGCCAACCGGTGACGGCCGGTGACCAGCACCGTGCAGGACGGCGAGCCGGGCAGCAGGGGCACGACCTGGTCGCTGGTGGCGGCGTTGTCCAGCACGACCAGCATCCGCCGCCCGGCCACCAGGCTGCGGTACAGCGCGGCCTGGGCGTCGAGGTCGACG
>NZ_LGED01000132.1 GCF_001280085.1 Saccharothrix sp. NRRL B-16348
ACCCCGTCATGGACCTCGAAAACGCGGGCAGCTCCCTACGGTTCTTCATCCGCGATCGCGACGGCAAGTACCCTGCCCTCTTCGACACGATCCACGCCGTCACGGACATCCAGGTCGTTCTCAGCGAAAACAACATCCCGCAGATGAACGCGATCAAGGACGCTGGATCCGCAGCGGCCGCCGAGAACACTTCGACCACCCACTCAGCCGGAACCAACAGCACCTACTCCACGCGCAACGCCAGTACGAGCAGTTCTACAACAACCGCCGCCCCCACCAAGGCATCGACAACGCCCGACCACTGCGACCACCAGCC
>NZ_LGED01000133.1 GCF_001280085.1 Saccharothrix sp. NRRL B-16348
ACCGTGCACCCACCGGGTCCGCACGTCCGGGTGGTACGGCACGACGTGCGGCGACTCGTGGTCGGGCAGGCCGAGGCGGGGGGGGGCGAGCGCGCGGTCGCCCACCTCCGCGTACGACGCCTCCCGGACCGTGGGGGCGCGCCGGGGCTGCAGGCCCCCGGGCCGCTCCACCCCCTCCTACAGCGCGACCCCCTCGGCCTCCCCCCAGACCGCAGCCCCCCCGAACGTCATCCGCACGGCGGCCGGCAAGATCACCTTCGCCGAGGGCAGGCCGAGCGGGTCGCGCACCACCGGGGCGCTCCGGACGACCGCG
>NZ_LGED01000134.1 GCF_001280085.1 Saccharothrix sp. NRRL B-16348
GTTGTTCGACGGCGGGCTCGGCGGAGTGATCAGCCATGGCGTCACTGTGCACCATGGCCTGTCGGGTTGCCACGGCCTGCGCTCCCGGCGTCAGGGGGTTGTTGCGGCGGCCATCTCGCACCACACGAATTTGCTGCCGGGTTCGGGGTTCTCCCCCCACCCGGTCTTCAGCTTCTGGCCGAACTGAATCCCCCATCCCCCGACGGTTGCGGACAGCCGGGCGCGCGGCAGGACCGGGCTGCCGTCCTCGACCTCGACCCGGAGCCGGCGCGCGTCGCCCGCCAGCCGGATCACCGGGATGGTGGTC
>NZ_LGED01000135.1 GCF_001280085.1 Saccharothrix sp. NRRL B-16348
GTTGTTCGACGGCGGGCTCGGCGGAGTGATCAGCCATGGCGTCACTGTGCACCATGGCCTGTCGGGTTGCCACGGCCTGCGCTCCCGGCGTCAGGGGGTGGTTTCGGCGGCCATCTCGCACCACACGACCTTGCCGCCGGGTTCGGGGTTCGCACCCCACCCGGTGGTCAGCTGCTGGACGAGCTGCAGGCCCCACCCGCCGACGGTGGCGGACAGCCGGGCGCGCGGCAGGACCGGGCTGCCGTCCTCGACCTCGACCCGGAGCCGGCGCGCGTCGCCCGCCAGCCGGATCACCGGGATGGTGGTC
>NZ_LGED01000136.1 GCF_001280085.1 Saccharothrix sp. NRRL B-16348
GGCGTTGTCCAGCACGACCAGCATCCGCCGCCCGGCCACCAGGCTGCGGTACAGCGCGGCCTGGGCGTCGAGGTCGACGGGGATGCGGTTCGCCTCGACGCCCAGGGCGTCGAGGAACCCGCGCACCGCCACCGCCAGCTCCACCGGCTCGCCGGTGGGACTGAACCCGTGCAGGTCCACGAACAGCTGCCCGTCGGGAAACCGCTCCAGGTGCCGATGTGCCCACGCCAGGGCGAGCCAGGTCTTGCCGATGCCCCCGGCCCCGCCGATCGCCGAGACCAGCACCGTCGCGCCCTGCCCCGCACCCGCCGGGCCGGTGGTCGGTTCCCGCGCGTCGGTGCCTGGTCCCTGCGGTGTGGCGGCGCGGGTCAGGGCGCGGTCCAGACGGGCCAGTTCCGCGGTCCGGCCGGTGAACAGTCCCGGTGCGGCGGGCAGCTGCCGCGGGATGACCGGCGCGGGTCTCGGTGGTGGCGGGTGCAGGTTCAGGTTGCCGTGCACCACACCGACGGCGGCACCGTGGTCGGTGGCGACGAGGTCACCGTGGATGCTCGTTGTCACCGCGGTGCCGGCGTCCGGGGTGGTGTCGGGGTGAGGCGGGTCGGCCGCCGACGCGGTGTGCCCGTGGTCCGCGTCGGCTAGCGAGGGTTGTGCGGCTGCTGCGCGGAAGGCGGTGGTGTGCCGATGGTGAGGTGGTCGCCGGTGGCCGCGCCGATGGTGATGCCGGGTCCGGAGCCGTGCACGTCGCCGGCGATGTGCACCCCGCGCGGTCCGGGACCGTCGTACCGGGCGTGTGTTACGGGGCCGGTGGCAGGGCCGCTCACCACATGGCCGGCAGACGCGGTCTCCGGTGCCGGGGTGTCCGGCGGGCGTGGGGTGAGGACGGTGGGGTCGGCAGGGTAGGGGTGGTCGGGCAGGGCGATCCAGGCCAGGTCCTGGAACTCCTTCGCCACTGCCTGGACCGGTCGGAAGGTGGCAGGATCGAGGGTGGCGCAGTGCCGCACGACATCGTCGAAGACCAGCCGGGACACGATCATGGCCAGCACACCGGGTGAACTCGCCAGCGCGTCCTTGAGCGGGGCGGTGTCCAGCAGCCGGAACGCTTCGGTCAGGGCGGTCGAGGTGGCACCCTGTCGGTCGAGGGCGACCTCGCCTGCGTGCACGGCCAGGCGCAACCGAACTCGGGCCGAGTCGTGGCTGGTGTTGTTGTGCCCGCGCACCGCCCGCACCAGGGCCTCGGGAAGCACCTCCACCAGCGGCGCCTTCGGGTACTCGGGTGGGATGAGCAGGAACAGGCCGTCGCCGCGGTCCTCGTGATGGCAGTCCTCCCACGACACCCCGGCCGCCGCCAACGCCTCGGCGACGACCGCGTACAGGCCCGCACGGGTATCGAGTTGGTGGTGCAGGGTCCGGCCGGGGGCGCTGAAGCGCTCCACGTCGACCAGGACCATCGTGCGGTGGACCGCGTGCCGACCCGTACCCGCCATGCCGACCCTCCGAGGGCAGAACCGCGTGGTGCACCGATGAACCACGTTCTACCGACCAGTGCGGGCGCGTTCCGCGTCATTTGACGCACCGGTCGCCCGTTCGGCCCTACGAGTTCACCCGGCCGGGTGACACGCCGCCACTGCGGTCCCGCTGTCCGGTCGCGGTCGTCGGATGGGCTCGTCGGGAGCGCCGCCGGGTGCGCGCAGGGGTCGGTAGCCCTGGCGGGCGTACTCCTGTTCGACGGGGAACTCGTAGGTGCCGTAGGGGTTGACGTGTTCCATCAGGGCCGGGGAGATGTGGGCGAGCAGGTCGTGATCGATGCGGCCGCGGCGCTGCGAGAGTCGGTCGAGGGCGAGTTCGAGGTAGGCGGTGTTCCAGGTGATGATCGCGTTGACCGCCAGGGACAGGCACAGGGCCTGTTCGGTCTGCTGTTCGTGCATCCGGCGCCGCACGGTGCCCTCGTGGGCGAAGAACAGGTCGCGGCGCAGGGAGTGCAGGGTCTCGCCCTTGTTGAGCTGGCGGGTGATGCGGCGGCGGTAGGTCTCGTCGGCGAGGTAGCGCAGCCGGGTGAAGCGGGCGTGGTCCAGGGCGGTGTCGAGGTGGGCGGCCCAGCGCTGCGCGGCGTGGGTGCTGACGCCGAGCAGTGGCAGCGACCGTCCAGGTGACGTTCGGCGATGCGGCCGCCCACCTGCTGATGGGCGGCCGCAGGAGTCGACATCGCCGTCGGAGATCGCGCTGGCGTCGGACCCACCTGATCGACGCCCGGATGATCACTCACCGCTACTTCAGCCGAGAACTCGCGGAAGCGGCATGCGCGCCTCGCCAGCCAGCAACCCCAGCAAAGATCAGCCGCCAGATAGCTCTGGGGACCGCCAACTATCGCTGGGGGTCACAAACACCGACGGCGCGGTGGTGCGGACGTCTTAGCTTCACCCATTCGTCGGCGAAAGTCGTGCGTTGCTTGTTCAATCCACGGGCCTTGTCCCTGCTGCGTGTGTCGGTCTACGGCTGTGGCGGGAGCACGTACAGCCCGGTGGTCGCGTCGTGCACGGTGTCCAATCGTCTGGTCAGCACCGTGATGTCGGCGCGCATCGTTGTGTGTTCCAGTCGCAGGACCTGGACGGCGCGCAGCAGGGTGTGGGTGGAGGCTTTCCAGTGGTCCCTGTCGAGGCGGAGCTCGGCATGGGTGGCGGTGAGGTTTTCCAGTCGGGCGGTCAACTGCTCGATGTGTGCCTGCTGTTGGGCTTCGAGGGAGGTGGTGGGTGTGCGGTGCGCTCGGGCGAGGGCGGCGAGGCGGTCGCCGAGGTCGCGGAGGGAGCCCTGGGTGACGTGGTTGCGGTCGACTTGGGCTTCGCGGGCGAGTCCGGCTTTGCTGAGCAGACCGGGACGGGTGAGGTTGGGGCGGCCGGAGAGCATGCGGGCCATGGCGGCGAGGACGGCTTTGCGGGTCGGGTGCGGTTCTGCGTCGATCTCGCGCGAGGTGGGCGCGGTTGCCGCCGGCGGATCGGTCATCGGCTGTCCGGGAAGGAGGCGGTGTCGGTGGGTGGTGGCAGGGGTGTGCCGTCCGGTCCGATGCGGGTGGCCCAGTGTCGGTCGGCGGTGGTGCGGTGCCCGGTGGCGGTGATGCGCAGTCGAATCGCCTCGGGTCCGGGGGCGAGGTCGGCCCAGGCGTCGAGTTGTCGGGCGAGGCGTTGGTGGTCGCGGGCGTGGTGGTCGGTGTGGAAGCGGTTGGGGCAGTGTGGTTGGCAGTTGGCCAGGTCGGGTTCGGTGCGGGCGTCCTGGGCGGTGTCGTTGAGGCACGGCGGGTTGGTGGTGGGGTCGAATCGGCAGCCGACGGCGGTGTCGGGGTTGTCATAGGCCTGGATGCCGGGGTCGGCGAGCATCTTCTTCCAGTCCTTGGTGGTGAGGATCGCGCCGGCGAAGGTCGCCGCGGCGTCCACGGCGTGCCGTGCGGCGGGGCCGGAGATGCCGCCGCCGGCGGCCAGTGAGGCGGCGAGGTTATTGAGGGTGGCGGTGATGTGGTCGGCGGTGTCGCGGGGCAGGAAGCGGGTGGAGCCGGACTGCTTCATGCCGCCGTAGGCGGCGCCGATGACGCCGTCGGCGTGGCCGTAGACGACCGCGAGGCCGAACGCCCCGTCGGGCCGGTTGCGGATGAAGGGGCCGATCGTGCGGCGCAGACGTCCGGCGGTGATCCCGGTGGGGTCCTCGGCGATGCCCGGCAGGTGGTGTCGTGCGGCGATGTCGTTGGCGAAGGCGACGAACGCGCTGATCGCCTTGTTGATGTCGGGGCCGGTGGCCGGTTGGCCGGTCGTATCGGAGAACAGGGTGGTCGACCGCCTGGGAGCGGGCAGGTTCTCCAGCAGTTCCACAGCTCGGGCCGCCTGGGGCAGGACCGGCCAGATGTGCTCACGGCCGTCGAGGTCGTGCTGGTCGGTGTGGTCGCGCTGCGCTTTGCGGATGCGTCCGGTGATGCGGTAGCGGACCGCGCCGCCGTCAAGGTGCTCGACGGTGAGGCAGCCGCGGACCAGGGTGCGCAGCTCCAGCGGTCGTGGTCCCGGCGCCGAGGTAGCCGATCACGACCGCGCACGCGCCCTGCAGCACGTTCCACAGCACGGAGGTGTGTCGGCGCCGTCGCCCTGTCATGCGGACGGCTACGTGGCGGAAATCCGGTACGAGCCATGGCTGGTCGTTGATCCGCGCGGTGCAGTCCACCGGCAGGGGTTTCGCCGACCCGTCCTCGGCCAGGGGCGGCAATCCGGTGCCCGACCGCCGGCGCAGGCGCGCGAGTCCTGCCTCGATGGATCGGCCCGGCAGTCCCGGGCTGATCGCGGTCAGGTAGGCCACGTCTCGACGGTCCCGCCCGTTTCCAGCGCGGGGATGCACGGTCAGCGAGGCCAGCCAGGTCGTGGCGGCGGCGGGGTCGTGCCCGACCGCGTAGTGCGGGTCGAGGCGGGCGCGGTTGTCGTGGTACCAGCGCAGTGCGGTCAGGCAGTCGCCGGAGAACCGTTCCACGAACTCGACCGCCCACCAGATCAGCGGGTCCATGGTGTCCTGCGCGAGCGGTTCACGGCCCTCACCCCGGTCGGTGCGTGGCCGCAGCACAGCCGATTCCCGTCCGATCCAGAACGGGCGGGCCAGCACGTCACTGGCGGGCAGTTCCCCGGCTTCTCCCCAGGCCCACAGGTAGGTCAACGGCCGGATCAGGGAGGCCGGGTCCCGCAGGTCGAGGGTGTCGACGTGTTGACCCACCCTTCGAGGTGGTGCGGTGTGATCTGCCGAATCTCGGTGACGCCCGTGTCGGTGTGCAGCCGCCGCAGGAACCGGATCACCCCACCCAGGGTGAAGACGATGGTGCCGGTCCCGGGCCGGGACCGGTAGTTGCCGCCGGGCAGGAACAGCAGCTGCTCGGGCACCGGGGTGTTGATCATCAGCCAGGCGAGGCGTTTGAGCGGCGCACGCCAGGCGTGCTCCACGTCGCGCCACCCCATGCTGTCGGCCTTGCGTCGGTGCTCCTGCTCGAACACCAGCGGGATCGTGCACTCGTTCCCCAGGGCGTCGAGCGGCCAACGGTGGTCCCGGAAGGCGGCGACGGGGGCACCCGGCAAACGCAGTCGCGCCGGGTCCACGATCGACGCGCCGAGCGCCCGCCGTGCCCACCTGCGGGTCACGACGTCACCGCCGGCGGTGGTGGTCCGGACAGGTGACGGGCCGGTCATCCGTAGTCCCCCGCGAACGCTCGTGCGATCTTGTGACGTTGTGTTTCGGTGGCCTGGCCCCGCAGGTAGACCCGGCGTCGTTCGTCCACCCCGGCCTGCTGCAGCACGGAGAGCACCTGCAGGTAGTAGCGCAGGAACCGCTTTCCCACCGCGGCGGCGGCAGGATCGCCCGCAGGTTCTCCAACCCGTCCAGGATCAGGACGTCGGTGGGCAGGTGACGGGGTGTGACGCAGGCGTTGGCGCACCCGAAACACGCCAGGAACGGCTCCCGGCACAGGTCGCCGGTGTCGGGATGGTTGTCGTGGTCGGCGCAGTTGACGCCCACCATGTCCCGGTCCGGATCAAGGTCGTCCACGTCGTGGATCCGCACAGCCATGGTGTCGCGGGCGGCGTCGAGCGCGTCCTGCAGACCGGCCAGGGCGATGTCGCGACCCGCTTCCACCTGTGAAGGATTCGCCAGCCGGTACCGCAGATGCATCTCGTCGGTGTGCCCGACGGGCATCTGACCGCCCTTCCACGCACCGGCCTGATGGCTGTTGCGCACCGCAGTGAAGTTCAGCGCGGGCCCGTCGTCGCGCCCCCACGGCCACCACCGTCCGACCATCGACTGCCGGTCACCGGAGCCCCGTCAGCGCCGCGCCGTCGGGCTCGGCCGCCGAGGGCCAGCCCGGCACGACGGCGTGGATGAGGTGGACGCCAGGGCAGGTGGTGCCGCGCCGGGTTCGGCGGCCGGACTGGTGCTGCCCGACGGGCTCTCCAGATTGCTATCCCGGGGTCGTCACCGGCACGAGGGAATCGACTTCGACCAACAGGCACGGCGCACACACCCGGCGCAGCGGGTCATGAGGCAGATGCGCACACAGGTGCGCGGCCGATCCGGAGGAAGGCCGCCGCGCGGAAGTTCCCGACCAACAGTAACTGCTTAACCTCGAAGCCACTGGTACCGAGATTGATTCCGTTAAGCCTTCCGGGTGAACCTCGAAACATTTCCGCAGGTCAGCGATCAGTCATACGTTGCCTACAGTCATACATGTCCGCAACAACCACATGACTCCACGACTTGCCTTAGCGCAGTCGGACTTTGCTAAATGCGACTGCCCGGCGATCTGGAGGTGTATTCCAGCCAACCTGACCAGGCGTTACAATAATGTCCACCCCGCACGTTAATGACGTTCGGCCAGGCGTTGCGTCGGCGCGCGAGGCGGCCGGACAGACAGACCGACGGACCGACGTACATATGTAAGGTCTGTAGGTTCGCGCCCCCGCTGCGAAGGGCTGAGGGTGGTTGCGCTACGTTTCTGTCGCGTGGAACGGTGCTTCGTTCACCACTCCTCGGCTGCCCGGTCACTTCACCGCACAGGTTCGCTGTGCAGTGAACTGCCAAGAGTGGCCGAGGAAGGGAGAACGAGTGTTGAATCGCGTGTTCGGGAAGGTGATCGGTGCCTTGCGGGTGCCGACTGCACGCCTGGGCGAGGTTGCCAGCGCCTCATGGACGTTGGTCGCACGCCCATGGAAGGAGGGCAGCCGGGGCCGCAAGTACGGTCCCGGACTGCTCCTCTGGGTTGCCCGCCTGATTGTCGAGTACCTAGTTCGCAGCAGGTGGTAACAACCCCTCGCTGAGCGGTGGACGTCGCCGGGCCTGGCGGCGTCCGCCTCTCCAGTAACGCCCTCATCAGTAACGTTACTGCTGGGCAGCCTAGCCCTACCTACATCACATGTAAGTATGAGGGAGCACCTCCGTGATGCCGCCTGCATCGCCGTCACGGCCACGACACGCGCTGACATGGGGCCTTCGCCAGGCGAGGGTCAGGCAGCCAAGCGCAGTAGCCGGATCTCATGTTGGAGTTGCTGCACGTCGCTGTCGCTGATGGTCGAGCACAATCGCGGTGTGGGCCGGGCCGTCCGCGTCCTGCGTGTTGCGGACGGCATGAACGGGCCACCGGCGGGCATCGCCTTGCAAGCCGATCGGGAACCGTCCAGGAGCGTCAGTGGGCGTTGTAGGCCCACGTGTGGCCGGTGCCCCGGTACTGCTCGATGGGGGTGGGCTGCCGTCCATCGGGCAGGTGGTCGTGACAGAGGATGCCGTGGAGGTGGTCGACTTCGTGGGCGACCAGTCGGGCCATACCCCACTCGAAGATGGTGATCTTCAGTTCGCCGGTGATGTCGGTGTGTTCGACGTGGATGTGCAGCGGGCGAGGGATGAGGCAGCGGACGTCGAAGAAGCTCAGGCACCCTTCGTACTGCTCGTCGGTCTCGGCGCTGGCCTCGATGATCCGGGGATTGAGCAGGGTGATGACCTGGTCGGTGCCCGGTGGTCGCACCAGGGCGGCGGCGCGGTCGATGCCGATCTGGGGCGCGGCCACGCCCATGCCCTTGCCGAAGTTGTGGGCGCCGGCGATGCGTTGGGCGGCGGAGTGCAGTTCGGCGATGACCCGGCGTGCGTCCTCGGCCTCGGCGGGCAGGTCGAAGGAACGGGCGGTGCGGCGCAGCAGCGGGTCGCCCTCCTGGACGACGCCGAGCCCGGTCATGGTCTGACTCGGCCGCGCCGGCTGGTCGGCATCAGTAGTTCTGCGGCCTCGGAAGTCCCATTCGAGGCGGTAGCGGCCGTGCAGGGGCGGGTCTTCGCACGACCAGGCGAATCGCACGCGGTCGTCGGCGGTGGTGCGGGTAATGGCGGTGCGGAAGGGCATGGCCTCCGCGGTCATCGAGGTGTGCAGCCCCCACACGACCGGCGCAAGTTCGGCGGGGAAGTCCAGGGTCACCGACAGGGTGGTGGTCGGCAGGCGCACGGCGCGTTGGAACCAGTTGCCCCAGTGGTCCTCGCGGACGGTGTACTCGTATTCGATCCAGGTCGACTCTCCCGGGTAGAGCGGGAAGTGCCCGGTGTCGCCGGAGAAGTGCAGCCAGACTTCCTTGAACGCGTCGCGGTCGTGGTGGGCGCTCCAGGTCATCGGCTCGGCGCGGTCGGGGCCGTGCCAGGCGTGCAGGTCGATCTCGTCCCAGGTGAGCGGGTCGGCGCTGTAGAGCTTGTTCGAGCGTTCGGGGTCGCCGGGGTGACGGTCGACGGAGATGCGGATCAGGTAGCGGCTGATCGGCTCGGTCCCGTCGTTGACCAGACGGCGCCGCTGGGTCAGTCGGTAGACGCCTGCGTCGTAGCGCAGGGTGGCGTCGTCGTGGTCCACCACCAGACCACCTGTGCCCGCCAGCTCGCGCGACTCGGCTGCGGCGTTGGGGCGGACGCGGGGTTCGCGGCCGGTCTCGAAGGCGCGGAACGCCTCGCGCAACGCTCCCCCGGCGGCCAGCACGGTCTCGGCCTGGAGCGCGAACTCCCGCGACGGGCGCTCCGCGCCGGATTCGACCTTGGAGACGTAGGAACGGTCGTAGTCCATCTTGCGGGCCAGTGCCGCGCGGGACAGGCCGCGCACGTCCCGCCAGCGGGCGAATTCCGCCGCGAAGGCGTTGCCCTTGTCGCCGCCCGCGTCGGTGACCTGCGTGTCGTCGACCATGACCGCCCTGTCCCCCTGTTGGCCGTGAGTGGGCGTGAACCCACCGTGAGTCACGGCTCAGCCTAGAGGCACACCCCTGCGCCGGAGTGTTGTGGACGGTGTCCGGCTCGGCACAGGGAGGACCTCCATGACACCCAGCCTCACGACCACGGCAGGACGACCCACCACCGCGACCACCGGTGCCGACCCGACGTCGACACCGGCGACCGACGCCTACCCGTTGCCCGGCGGTGCCGAGGTGATCCGCGCATGCGGCGCCGAACCGCCCGCCGGCTCCGACCCGATCCTGATCGCGGTCTCCGTCCTGGCCCGCAAACACCTGGAACGCATCCAGGCCGTGCCCGCGCAGCGCGACCTCTACGACAACGACCACGTGCTCGCCGCCGCCGCACGGATCCTCCTGAGTTGCGCGAGCGCCCGCGAAGCCCTCGTCGACCAGATCGACCGGTGGGTGACCGAAAGGCTGCCCACCGGCCCGCCCGCGGCGCTACTGCACACCGAGACCCTGGGCCAACTCGTGGACCGCATGGCGATGACCTGGGCGTACCGGCGGCAACTGACGCACCGCGTGCCGTCCTCCCGCGGCGCGTCCGTCGGGCACCAGGCGCAGGCGACGATGGACGAGGTCGCCGCCCTCGTCAACGCCTACGACGACCTGCTGGCCGAGCTGCGCACCGGCCGGCGTCGACTGCCCACCACAGTCTCCGCCGTACTCGGGCTGTAGGCCGCCCGTGGCCGAGCAGTGGCGTGGGGTCGTGGCGCTGGCCGTGGCCGCGGACAGCCCGCTGGGCCGAGCCACCGATGCCGTCGATGTCGCCACCGCACACCTGCCACCGCCTAATGCGCACACGCAGTGCACGGTCTGCCGAGACGCATCGTGGCCGTGCGGCCCGTTCGACACGGCGGCCCGTGGACTCGCGGCACTCGGCATCCCCGTCGGTTACCTCGTGCCGCTGGACCTGCACCCCGTCCTCTGGCCGCCCGCCGCGGCGACCGCCGACCAGCCGACCCTGGACCTGCCGGGAGCCCCCGATGGATGAAGTACCGGCCGCCAGTCCGCACAGCGGCGCCACCGCCTATCCGGACTACCTCGAACGCACAGTCGTGCTCGGCGACGACGCCACCCAGGCGTCGCTCCTGAACGGCGAGCTGCCGAAGTTGGTGGCGACCGTACGCGACGTGATGAAGCAGCACCGGCCCGACTCACAGGACCACTGCCCCTGCCGTCCCCGATGGCGACGCGGTCGCACCCCGAACTGCCGGGTCCGGGCCACCGCCCACCGGCACCTGATCGCCGACGAGCCCGCCCCGCCCCCGACCAGCGCGGCTCGACACGCCACCCGCCGACCACGCCACGTGCACTCCGTCGGCGGGCTGCCAGAGGTGGAACGCCCGCAGCGTTCCCCACCTTCCGACGGCGCTGCCGCCTCCGCAAGATCGCCGCTTGATCGCCGGTCGACGACCTCGTCCAGCCGCCCCACACACGGTTGACTGACGACTGCTCGCCCACGCCACGGCCCACCTGCCACCGCCCGGCTACCAGTCCCGGTGCACGGTGTGCCGGGTCGGACCTTCCCCCTGTTCCCGACTCGCACACCGCCGATTCGTCTGGAGCCGCAGATGGACGAGGTTCTGTCCGCTAGCCCGCACGACGCGCTCATCGAGCGCATGGACTACTACGACCGTCTGGCAGCCGAAGGCGACGACGACGACGCCAGGACAATGCTGCTGGACAGCGAGCTCCACCGGCTCACCGCCGCCCTTCGTGATCTGCTCGGTCAACACCGGCCCGACCACAGCGGCCGGTGTCCCCAATGCCGTCCCCGGTGGCGACGCGGTCGCACCCCGAGCTGCCTGGTCCGGGCCACCGCCCACCGGCACCTGATCGCCGACGAGCCCGCCCCGCCCCCGACCAGCGCGGCTCGACACGCCACCCCGCCGGCCGCACCGCGGACACGCCGGCGGCTGCTCGAGGTGGGGAACGCCGCACCGTTCCCCACCTCCCGGACCACAACGCACGCCGGTTTGGGAAGACGCGAGCAGCGACCAGGTTCGCGACAAGACGGTTACGGACAGCACCACCGCACAATTGCGGACAGTGATCATGACGATACGGTACGCATGCGGTGACTGGTTGTGTGTCACTTGCAAAATGACCATGAAGTACGACCACTAAGGACATTTCGTGACTGGAACGACGCCGGGCGGCGAGCGGGCTACCCTGCTGCGCAACCAGACTGTCGATGCGCTCAAGGAGGCGGGAACGGTCGTCTCTGCCCGCGTCGAGGCCGTGATGCGGGCAGTTCCCCGCGAGGCCTTCGCCCCGGAGGCCGATCTCGATGCGGTCTACGAGCCGTGGAACGGGCTTGTGACGAAGAGGGACGAGGACGGGCGGCCGTTGAGTTCGCTGTCCGCGCCGGATGCGCAGGCGCACATGCTGGAGCAGGCCCGGATCGAGCCGGGGATGAACGTGCTGGAGATCGGCTCGGGCGGGATGAACGCCGCCTATCTCTCCGAGATGGTCGGGCCGACCGGCCGGGTGACGACCGTCGACATCGACGAATTTGTGACCGACCGGACCTCCCGGTTCCTCGATGAGGCCGGGTACTCGCGGGTCAACGTGGTGTTGGCCGACGCCGAGCATGGCGTTCCGGAGCACGCGCCCTATGACCGGATCCTGGTCACGGTCGGGTCGTGGGACGTGCCGCCGGCCTGGATCGATCAACTCGTGGACGGCGGCCTGCTGGTGGTTCCGCTGAAGGTCATGGGGCTGATGCGCACCGTGGCATTGGTGCGCGAGAGGGGTCGGCTGGTCAGCGAGTCGGCCCGGCAGTTCGGGTTCGTGCCGATGCAGGGTGCCGGCGCCCACGACAGCACCGAGCTGGTGCTGCGCGGTGCCGCGGTCAGGCTGGTCTTCGACGAGCAGCCCCCGGTCGACCCGTCGCGGCTGGACGGCGTGCTGGAGTACGAGCCGCTGGTGGTGGACAGCGGCGCCGGGCTTCGCGTGGGCGAGCTGTGGGCGACCATGCAGATGTGGCTGGCCACCACGGTCCCCGGGTTCTGCCGCATCATGGTCGATCAGGCGGCGAACGAGGCGTCGCCCCGGCCGCTGGGCGGTATCCACACCGGGATGGCGGCCATCGACGGCGCCAACCTGGCGTACGTGGCCTCCCGCCGGCTCGGCGGCAACGACCTCGCGCTCGAGGTCCACACCTACGGCCCGTCCCCCGCCGCCCTTGCCGAGGTCGTCGCCGAACAGCTCCGGATCTGGGACCGCGATCACCGCGGCGGCCCGGGGCCGCAGTACCTCATCTACCCGACGGCAACCCCAGGCGAGCAGCTGCCTGAGGCGGACTTCGTCGTCGGCAAGCGCCACAGCCGGGTCCTGATCTCCTGGCCACGGCCCGCGAACACCGTCGGCCGAGACGTCCTGCACCACCCCAACCACCAGTAGAGGAAGAACCGTGACCGTAGTAGCGATCGAGCCGTCCGGCGGTGCGACAGCGCTGCTGGAGGCGTCCGTCGAGGACGAGTTCGAGCTGGACATCCGCGCAGTGCTCTCGCACCAGGCGGTGCCGCACAGCAGCAACTGTCCTACCGACGACGGGTGCGGCAACAGCTGCGCCAACGGCGCGAGCGCGTGTATCTCGCACAACAACAACCAGTTCTGATCAGCACCCCTCCCGGCCGTCGGCGGACTCCTCCGGCGGCCGGGAGGAGTTCGGTCGACATCGGATCGAGGGGACGATCGTGGGGTTGGCAGCAGGGTGGCAGTGGGGCGGCGTAGGACTGCTGCGGGTCAGCACCGACCCCGGCGGCCTGGACCTGCCGGATGAACTCGACCTTTCCGACGCGTCGTCGTCGGTGGCGTGGATGGCGCGGGTGTGGGACCGCGACGACATCCGTGCCGCGCTCTCTGCGGTCAGCCCGGCACTGTGCCGCCGGATCGATGCCATCGTCGCCGACCCCTGCCGCGACGCCTCCCAGGTCTGTCGCGCCGCCACCGCGCTGGCGGCCTACTTGCTGCGCTGGCAGCGGCGCCCGACGCCACTGGGGCCGCTCGCCGGTATCGGGCCGGTGAGGATCGGCGGCCAGGCCAAGGTTCGGACCGGGACCGGGCACCGCCTGTCGGTCCGGGTGGACGGCGGCTGGCTCGCCGACGTGACGGCGAGGCTGCACCGGTGCCGGGATCTGCTGGAGCGGCTGCCGGTGGTCGCGAACAACGCGATCTGCGTGCGGGGCGGACGACTGGTCGCGCCCGGCCTGCCGCCGGATGACTCCCCGAGCGCCGAAGCGCTCACGGAGGTCTCGGTGCGCGCCACGCGTCCCGCAGTCACGGCGCTGGAGGCCGCCTCTACGCCGATCACCTTCGACAACCTGCGCCGGCAGCTGGCGGACAGGTTCCCGACGGCCACCTCCGCACAGATCGGCACCATCCTGTACGGCCTGGTCGACCAGCAGTTTCTGATCACCGGGCTGCGCATACCGATGACGGAACCCGACGCGCTTGGCGCGGTGTGCGACGTGCTTCGCGCTGCCGACGCCGACGACATCCCGGAGATCGCGGAGCTGGTCGCCGGGCTGTACGGGATCCACGACACACTGACCGGCGGCGTGTTCGCTGCCGTGCCGCCGGGGGTGGCCGACCGGATGACGGCGATCACCCCGGCGGAGCGCACGCCGCTGCTGGTCGACACGATCGCCGACTGCGAGGCAGTACTGCCCGAGGCGGTGGCGCGCGAGGCCCGTGACGCGGTGGCTGTGCTGTACCGACTCTCGCCCCACCTGGGCGGGTATCCGCCCTGGAGGGAATACCAGACCGCGTTTCGAGCCAGGTACGGCACCGGCGCACTGGTCCCGGTCCTGGACTTGGTCGCAGACAGTGGGCTGGGGCTGCCTGCCGGCTACATCGGCTCCGGACGCGAACGCGGAACCCGGCAGATGTCCGAGCGCGATGACAAGCTGCTGGCCCTGGTCCAGCAGGCGACCATGACCGGCGGCGAGATCGTCCTCACCGCCGACCTCGTCGAACACCTGGCCAGCGCGCCCCTCGACCCGCAGCGGTTGCCGGCGCGCACAGAAGTCGCCTTCACCATCCGCGCCGGCTGTCCGGAGGACATGTCCGCCGGGAGGTTCGTGCTGGAGTTGACCGGCACCCCGCGTCCGGCCGGCAGCATGGCCGGAAGGACTGCCCACCTCCTTCCCGACACCGATCTCGCCGAGATCCGCCGCACCTTCGAGGGCACCGGGCCGGACACCGTCACGGCGCAACTGTCCTTCGCCCCGCGTTGGCGGCGCAGTGAGAACGTCGCCCGCACGGGCATGCTCGCCCCGGTCGTGATCCCGATCGCCGAGCACCGCGCACCCGGTCCGGGCGTGATCGACCTGGCCGATCTCGCGGTGACCGCCGACGGTCCGGACCTTCACCTGATCCAGATCTCCACCGGCAATCGGGTCATCCCGTACGTCGCGAGCGCGCTGGAGGCCGCCAACCACACCGCGCCGCTGGCCCGGTTCCTGTCCGAAGTCGCCACCGCGTGCTTTCCGACCTACGGCACCTTCGCGTTCGGCCCGGCCGGCGCGCTGCCCTTCCTGCCGCGCGTCCGCTACCGGCGCACCATCCTGTCGCCGGCCCGCTGGCAGATCAGAGCCGATCAGTTACCCGCCCGTGGTGCCGGCGCGGAACTGTGGGACGCCGAGCTGTCCGGCTGGCTGGCGCGCTGGCGGGTCCCAGACCACGTCGCCATGGTCGACCACGACCGCGTTCAGCCGATCGACCTGCGGCACCGTGCGCACAGGATGCTGTTGCGCGCACGTCTGGAGCGCGGCGGCCGCGTGGAGCTGCGCGAGTGCGCCGCCCCGGACGAGCTGGCCTGGATCGGCCGCGCGCACGAGGTGCTACTGATCCTGTCCCGCACCCAGGCCCCGACCCAGACGGCGACGCGCATCACAACCCTGCCGCCCGTTGTGGGTGCCGCCGACCTCCATCTCCCGGCAGCATCACCGATCCTCGGGCTGCGCCTGCACGCCCACCCCGAGCGCTTCGACGAGATCATCATCGACCACCTGCCGGCCCTTCTCGACTCCTTCGGCCCGAACCCGCCGGCCTGGTGGTTCCACCGCCACCGAGACCTCAGCGACCATCGCGCCGGCCAGCATCTCGCGATCTTCCTGCGCATCGCCGACCCGCAGCTGTTCTCCGACGCCGCCGAGAACACCGCGGCCTGGGCGCGACGACTGCACCGCGACCACCTGGTCTCCGGACTGTCCATCGCCGACTGGCAGCCGCCGACCGGGCGCTACGGCCACGGCGCCGCCCTGGACGCCGCACTGCTCGGCTTCGCCGCCGACTCGGCCGCCGCCGCCGCCCAGATCCGAGCCACCCGAGTCGCCGGACTGCGCCCCCAAACCATCACCGCAGCCAGCTTCCTCGACCTCACCACGGCCATGGCCGGTGACCCGGCCGGCGGGCGGGCGTGGCTACTGCACGAGATCGCCCAGACCAGCGGCCATCTCAACCCCGAACTGCGCGACCAGACCATCGCCCTGGCCGACCGCCTCGGCCCGCTGGCCGACACCCAGGCCGGCCAAGCCGTAATCCACGCCTGGAGCCTGCGAGCAGAAGCGATGGCCGGCTATGCCACAGCGCTGTCCGAGCAACGAGACCCGATCAGCGTGCTCGGGCCGCTGCTGCACCTACACCACCTGCGCGCCATCGGCGCCTACCCCGACTCCGAAGCCATCACCGGCCGCCTGGCCCGAGCTCTCGCCCTGCGCCAGCAAGCCCATCGCGGAGCGTCCCGATGACCATGAGCACCGACCTCGCCGCCGCCGCCGAACACCACGCCCAGCTCCTGCACACCCCGCCGCCGAGAACACCGGGACAGGACTGGGCCGCACAGAACCTCGCCACCGGCAGCGCCGGAATCGCCCTGGCCCACATCGAACGAGCCAGGTCAGGACTCGACAACTGGCGAACCGCACACACCCACATCCGCGACGCCGCCGACACGCACCTGAGCGACCACGACTCCGCCGCCCTGTTCCTCGGCGCACCGGCCCTGGTGTTCGTCCTGGACGCCGCCGCCGGCACCAGCGACCGCTACCGCACCGGCCTGGCCGACCTCGACGCCCCCATCGCCAGGCTCGCCCACCGCCGCACCCGCACCGCCCTGGCCCGCATCGACACCGCGCGACCGGCCACCTTCGCCGAATACGACATCTTCTCCGGCCTGTCCGGACTCGGCGCGCTGCTCCTGCGACGTGATCCCGGTGGCAGCGCCCTGGAACAGATCCTGCACTACCTGGTCGCGCTCACCCGGCCGCTGACCGTCGGCGACGAGGTCCTTCCCGGCTGGTGGGTAGGCCACGACCCGCACCGCAAAACACCGCCGGGACACCGCGGCCACGCCAACCTCGGCGCATCACACGGCATCGCCGGTCCGCTGGCGCTGCTCGCCCAAGCCGCTCGTCGTGGCATCACCGTCGACGGACAGCACCAGGCGATCACCGACATCAGCCGCTGGCTGGACCACTGGCAGCGCCTTGATGGTGACGCGCCTTGGTGGCCCGAACACGTCGACATCACAGAACTGCGAACCGGGCGCACCCAGCAGACCGGGCCAACCCGGCCCAGCTGGTGCTACGGCACCCCCGGCATCGCCCGCGCCGGACAACTGGCCGCCATTGCCCTCGGCGACAACGCGCTCCAAGACCGCTACGAGCGCGCGTTGCTGGCGTGCCTCAGCGACGACACCCAGCTCGCGCGGCTCACCGACGCCGGGCTCTGCCACGGCGTCGCGGGCACCTTCCAAACCCTCTGGCGCGCCGCCGCCGACGCCGCCACCCCCGCCCTGAGCGAGCAGGTGCCGCGCCTGGCCGACGCGCTGCTCGCCGCATCCGCACGACCGAACGAACACGGGCCCGGCCTGCTCAACGGGACCGCCGGAATCGCCCTGGCGCTGCACACCGCCGCCACCGACACCGCTCCGACCTCCGGATGGGACGCATGCCTGCTGATCGACTGACCTGGGCGTCCTCCCCGGCCGAAGCCGCCATCTGGCGCGTCCTGGCTGGCGACGACCTCGACACCACCGCAGAGATGTCCGGCCTCGACCCCGACGAATTGACAGCCGCCGCGACGATCTACCGACAGGCTGGCCACGACGCCCTCTCCGCGAGACATGCCGACTCCTGGCAACAGGTCTACATCCGCTTCCAGGACTGGACCCGCGCCGAGGACATCACGGCGAGCCACCTGCTGCCGGCACTGACTCGCACCGAACAGAGCGGCGCGATTACCCAGTGGTGGTTCATGCGCAAACACCCGTGCTGGCGACTACGGTTGCTCCCCGCCCACGGGCACGACGCAATCACCGAACTCGCGACCACGCTCGACGAACTCATCGCAGCCGGCCACGTCGACGCCTGGTGGCCCGGCCTGTACGAAGCCGAGACCGCCGCATTCGGCGGCCCGAGCGCCATCGACGCCGGACACCGCCTGTTCAGCGCGGACAGCCGCGGTGTCCTGGAATTCGCGGCGGCCGGTAAACCCGGGCTGGGACGTCGAGAACTGTCGGTCCTGCTGTGCGGAACGCTGATGCGCGACGGCGCCGCACTGGAATGGTACGAACGCGGCGACGTCTGGGACCGCGTCAGCGCCGAGCGACCCCTGCCCGCCGACATCGACAACGACAGAATCGCCGCGATGGCCGGGCAACTGAGAACCCTCACCCTCGCCGATACCGCCCCCGGCGGACCCTTGTTCAACACAGACGGGCCGCTGTCCGCGCAAGTCGGCTGGGCGGCGGCGTTCCGTGCCACCGGCCGCGATCTTGCCGACGCCAACCGCACCGGACATCTCACGCGAGGACTTCGCGATGTCCTCAGCTACCACGTGATCTTCCACTGGAACCGCCTCGGGCTCGACGCCCGCACCCAGGCGATCCTCGCCCACGCAGCCCGCCACGCCATCCTCGGCTCCACCGACCACCCCGCCGCGCCACGGCCTTCAAACTCGCCCCCAGCCTCAGCAACCCCGGTACCCGCGCGGAGCGTTGATCAGGCCATCATCCGTTTTCCGCTGATCCATCAGGGCCGCCAGTTCTGCGGCGACCTGCCCGCGCGCGTCGGACTCGTCGAAGAACACGCCGCCAACAGCGCCCACCACGGCGACGCCGACAAACGCATCAACGCCGCAGCCGCGGCCTGGAACCTCGCCGCCCTCATCGCCGCCGACTGCGACATGCTCGACCTGGCCAAGGATCTCTGCGTCGCACAGTTCGAGGTCTTCCACCAGTCATGGCCGCTGTCCGGCCGCCCCGCCATCGCCAGCCTGCAACCGCTGGTGAACCTCGCACGACTGGCCCAGCGCACCGGCGAACCCAAACACGCCTACGACACTCTCGCCCAGATCGAACACGCCGTCCGCTCCGGCGGCACCGTCGACATCGCCGGCCAGACGATCCCATTCGACGCATTCATCGCCCCCGGCGGCGACCGCAGCCCCGTCGAGGCATGGCTACTTCGGACACTGCGGGAAGACGGCACTCGCGCGCTCGTCGCCGCAGGCGACTGGGAGAAGGCGGCGGACCACGCCTCCAACTACGACGACACGCCGGAGCTGCTGCACGAAGCACGCCAGACCCGCATCATCGCCCTCGCCCGCGCGGGACACCGCGATGGCGCGCTCCGCCTCATCGACACCGCCACGACCACCCACCCGTGGCACCGCGCCATCGCCTCCTGCCTTCGCGCGTACACGGACATCAACACGGGACACCACGACCCGACCACGACGAACACGCTGATCACCAACGTCCAAGCCGCCCGGACAGCAGCAGCCGACTCGGTCATGACCATGTTCCGTGTCCGGATCGGCCTTGCAGCCGCACACCTCGCCGCGACAACCCACCAGCGCGAGGCCAGCCTCCTGCGCGCCGAAGCCGCAGAAGACGCTCACCGGTCCGGCAGCGCCTACGCGGCCCGCGAAGTGCTCGACGACGCCGCCAACAGACCATCTCCGCCATCACACCATGTAGGGGCGCTGAACAACCTCATCGCATCAGCCGGACTACGGCAGGGAACGATCCCCGAAGACCTTCGAGACCGGTTGCATACGGCCACCGAACAAGCTGCCAGTGTCCTAAAACACGCCCTCCTTGAACCTGAACGCTGACGACGGCATAGCGCTCGGCACCTTGCACAGCTCTACGCTTCGTTGAAAGTCAAGTGTTGATGAGCAGAGCCGGCCACAGATAATACGAAACGACGCGCGCCATCCGACAAGGGTATGGTAAGTGTTCGTTGTCATTTGGCACGCACAATGGGGGCGACGTGGAACGGCGGCAACCGACTCAGAAAATTCTGTCATGGATTGTGGCCGGTGTCGCCGCAGTTGCCGTGGCCATTCTGGTGATGGCGATCGCGTCCGATGGCGACAAGTCCGAAGCAGGACGGACAAGTCGCCGACCGACGTCGGCATCGACTTCGTCAAACGCTATGCCGTTGGCGACGGAGCTATATGCGACCTGGCCGATCAACGGTTCCGGGATCGGTTGACCAGCGAAGGACGGTGCGACCATCGTTCGGATACTGCGGATCCGGCGGCGTCGATCTTCTTCGAGAGGACCTGTGCACATCGCACCGGTCTGGGCGTCGAACTGACCGAGCAAGGCCGGTTCGACGGGCGCTACGTCAGGGTGAGCCTCGAACGGAACGCTCGAGGCCAATGGCTGGTGGTCGCGGTTCGAGCCGCGCAGTCCCGAGACGAGATCCCCTCGTACGAGTGCGCGGCCCCGTCCAGTCGCTTCAACGGGTGAACCGCATGGTCGTCACAACGTGGACTCACCTTCGAGGGACGAACGAGCGCATCCCGCCGCCCGGACCAGGACGGCGGGTGCTCGCGTAGTACTCAGCCTCGCCACTCGCTGGGGCGGCTGGTCCTGCGGGTCCACTCGCTGGGGCGGCCGGTGCGGGGGGACGTGAGGTTGTCGATCATGGTGATCTCCCTGACGGTTACGGGTAAGCCCTGGTCATGTCCCCCGACCAGCCCCTGACATTGCGTGACCTGCTGGTTACAGTCGAGTGCTCTGTGGAGGGATCGGGGGTAGAGCGTGAGTCGGCTGGACCCACGCCGTTGGGCTCTATGGTCGCTGCCCGGCGGCGTGCTCGCGTACGTGGTCACCGTTCAGGTGCTCACGTACGCCGTCCTGCTCGCCACCGCTCTGGCTACCCCGATCTCGACGTGGTCGTGGACGTGGTTGGGCGTGCTCGTGGTGGCCTCGGTCATCCACCTGGAAGCCGCGCAGGGCATCGAGCGGATCCGCGAGCTCGCCGCAGAGGGCACCCCCTACACCCACCTGCAAAGCGTCTGGTTCTTCGCCGGGGTGCTGCTGCTGCCCGTACCGCTGCAAGCGGTGCTGATCGCCGTCAGTTTCACTCACGAGTGGTACCGGGTCTTCCGCCGCCGCGCGGTGGCCCACCGCAAGCTGTTCTCCGCCTGCACCGTGCTGCTGGCCACCGCCGGGGCGACGCTGGTGCTGGCCGCGTTCTACCCCGCTGTCGACCCCGGCCAGCCGTTGGTCGCAACGCTGGGAGGGCCGCGCGGCGTGGTCGCCTTGGTGCTGGCGGGGCTGATCTACCGGCTGGTCAATTACGCGCTGGTGGTCGGCGCGATCATCGCCACCAATCCCGACAAGCCCGCGCACCAGGCGCTCGGCCCGGCGTCGGACCAGCTGCTCATCGCCGCCGCCATCGGCCTGGGCTATGCGGTGACCGTGGTCATGGTGCACCAACCGTGGACTGCGCCGCTGCTGCTGGTCACCATCCTCGCGCTGCACCTGGGTCTGCTGCTGCCGCAGTTCCGCGCGGCGGCCCGCACCGACGGCAAGACCGGCTTGGTGTCGGCGCAGTGGTGGCACGACCAAGCCTCCGCCGAACTCGAACGCGCTCGCCGACTCGCCGGCCCGGTCGGCGTGCTGATGCTGGATCTCGACCGCTTCAAACGCATCAACGACCGCTTCGGCCACCCGGCCGGGGACGATGTGCTGCGCGCAGTGGCCGACGCCATCCGCCGTGCCGTGCGCGGTACCGACCTCGTCGGCCGCTGGGGTGGCGAGGAGTTCGCCGTGCTGCTGCCCGGCGTCGACACCACCGGAGCGGCGGCAGCGGCGGAACGAATCCGGGCGATGGTCTCGGTGCTGCGGGTGACCACTCGCGACCACACCGGCCAAGAGGTCGTCGTCGCCGACCTGACGCTGTCGGTGGGAGCGGGGGCCTTCCCCACCACGGCCGCCACGGTGGCCGACGTGCTGCTCGCGGTCGACGCCGCCCTCTACGAAGCCAAGAACAGCGGACGCGACCAGGTCCGGCTCGCCGGCGTCGGCGCGGCCTGAGGAAACACATCCCGTGGTGGAAGGCTCGCACGGCAGGACCGGGTACCGGGCGGCGTTCGCCCTCGGAGCGTTCCGGGCGTTGTTCACCGCCCACGTCATCTCGGTGGTCGGCGATCAGCTCGCCCGCGTCGCGCTGGTCGTGCTGGTCTACGACCGAACCGGCTCGCCCGCCTGGTCAGCCCTTGCCTATGCGCTCACCTTCCTGCCCGCGCTGATCGGCGGTCCACTCCTGGCGGGGCTGGCCGACCGGTATCTGCGGCGCACCGTCATGATCGTCGCCGACCTCGTCCGGGCGGCCGTGGTCGCGTTCATGGCCTGGCTCGGCCTGCCCTGGCAGGTGGTGTGCGTACTGCTGGTCGTGGTCCAGCTGGCCGGAGCCCCGGCCGTGCCGGCGCGTTCGGCACTGCTCCCGGCGCTGATACCGGATCCGGCCGTGATGCGCACCGGGGTCGCCGCTCTGTCCACCGTCACCCAACTTGGGCAGATCCTGGGATTCGCCGCCGGCGGCATCCTGGTCGCCGCCATCGGCCCCGGCGGAGCGCTCCTGACCGACGCCGCCACCTTCGCCGCCTCCGCGCTGCTGGTCGTACTGTTCGTGCCGTCGATCGCCACGAGGGGTTCCCAGCCGCTCGGGTGGTGGGAACGGATTCGTGCCGGCGCGGGCGTGGTGTGGCGCGACCGGCATCTGCTGGTTCTCGTCGGCTACGCGGCGCTGTCCGGGACCTACATCGTCGGCGAAGCCTTGGCTGCCTCCTATTCCGCGCATCTCGGTGGCGGGCCGGCGACCGTGGGCCTGCTGTTCGCTGCCTACTCCGCCGGCTGTGCCGCGGCGTCCCTTGCCGTGGCGGTCCTGGCGGAGCCGGTTCAGCTCCGGTTGATGCCGCTGCTGGCCATGGGTACCGGCGTACCGCTGCTGGGCTGTCTGTTCGATCCGCCGCTACCCGTGGTCGTGGGGCTGTTCGTGCTGTCCGGCGCCGCGTCCAGCTACCACGTCGTCGCACAGCCGACCTTCGTGCTACGCGCACCCGAGGCCCACCGCGGCCAGGCCATCGGCTTCGCCGTCGCCGCGATGCAGGCCGCCCAAGGCGCCGGTGTCACCCTCGGCGGCCTTGCCGCCGAACTTGTCGACCCGCACGTCGTCACCGGCGCAGCGGGTGTTGTCGGTGTCGTGGCCGCAACGCTCTTGGCAGGGCGGTGGCGAACGCTTCAGCCCCGAACCTGACCTCGCGGCCGGAGGGCGCGTCACTTCTGGAGCGCTGCCAGCTATATTTCGTAATTGGATCCATACAATACTCTGATTGGCCGAACCGGCCGTCCGCCGCCTTGTCGGTGGGTGCGGCACACTCTGCGGCACCGCAGCCCGCAGAGGCAAGCCGAAAAGATGGCTTGCCTCTGCGGGCTGACGGCGCCGCCTTCCGCGTGTGCCCCACCGACAAGGCGGCTTTGCCAGCCGATTCGACCACCCTGATAGGCCGCTCCTCATTGAGAAGCGAGTCGGTTGCTCGACCAGGCGAATCAGCGGCTACCAGCCATCGAGTCGACGGGGCGTCCACCGTCATGTCGATACGGAGAAGGCCCATGTCGTTTGACCAGCAATCCGCCAGGATCGCCCCACCTGAGATCGTCGCATTCATCGAAGCCGTCATCGGGCACAACTGGGAAAAGGAGCAAACCGACTACCACGAGCAAGACCCGGACCACCGTTCGGGTCACGTCTTCGGCGCAATGTGCGCCATCCTCGGCTGGCTCGAATCGCCCGGCGAACTCGTCCAGTTCCACGAGACCCTCGGAAGCGACGCGGACCGCCACCGCTACACCCTGGTCCGCTTCTACCGCCGCGGCGAGCACACCTTCCGGGTACGCACCCAGCGGGACAGCTACGCCGAGCAGTCGTTCGCCGTCGCCGAGGTGCTCACGGCCGCTCGTGAGTGGACGGAGGTCGTGAACAACGATCCCTCGAACTGGCACAGCAGCACCTCGATCTATGGCGACAGGGGAACCACTGTTCACCCCGAGCCCGGCTTCGACACGCTGCGCCGCATCGCCGACGCGTTGGCGCGCGAGGCGACGCTGATCGTGCCCGCCTGACCGGTGCTGCATGGCCGAGCGCCGCATCACCGCCTGATCGTGCAGTCCCCGCACGACTCAGCGGACCTCCACCCTTCGATCCCGACGCCCACGATCCGGCGGACCGCCGCGCACGCTGCGCCCCGCCGGTCGGACGGGCAAGCCCATAGGAACGACACCTGAGGGCTTGCCTCTTCTCCCGCAGCCGGCGCCAGGCGAGCGCGTCCCGCCGGATTTGGAAAGCGACGCCAAGGTTCTGGCGAACAGGTTGATCGAGGACAGGGACAGCAGGATCGACGACCCGTGGGGCCTGGCCGGTGCCATCGCCGTGTGCGGCGGCATTCGCACTCCGGCGGCCTTCCGGTTCCCACAGGCGCCGGTGGTCACCCGGACGAGAGGACGGCGGCACCGGCCGCGGTCGGGACCGTCTCGCCGACGGGGAGACCGTCGGCAAGACCCACATCAAGCCGTACCGCCCTCGACGCGGCGGTTTCGACGCGGACGAAGGCACCACCGCCACCGTCACCACCGTCGGTTCGCCCGAGCTGACCGGCTGGCTGCTCTTCGGTCGGCCGACTCCTGACCCCCATCGTGTCGGAAGGCCTGTGACCAGGTCCTGCACTCAGTGGCTTGATCAGGGCCGTGCACGCCGTCCGGCCCGGTGTGCGCCGCCCAGCGTGCACCGCAGGGGTTGGGGTGTCCAGCAGAAAGCGCTGGACACCCCAACCCCTCGCGGAGCATCGCGGCGGGCGCACCACCGGCCCCGGTCGGCGGCCACAGCCTCCACGAGGGCGCAACTCTTTCTTTGACAACAACGTATTCCGAATCCGTATCAGGGCACCGTCATGCCCGCACAACCTGGATTGAGAGCTTCCACAATGACCATGAACGTTGTCGCCGAGCGCGACACTATCGACGACTCAGCCCACGCCGACGCCACGAGCGTCGTCGGGTCGGCAGGTACCGAGATCGAGCGGACCTACCCGTACCTCCAGCACGGGGTCGACCCGCGTGCCCTGCGCGCGCAGGGCAACACCCGCGAGGTCGGCGACATCCGCCTGAAGCGGCCCGAGCTGGTGGCCTCGGTCGCCGAGCACGGCCTGAACCCGATGGTCTCGATCGTCAACGTCGCCCCCGACCCGATGGATGGCGTGTTGCGTGTGCTGGTGGGTTTCCACCGCACCGCCGCCGCGGTCGCGGTCAAGGAACTGGAGAACCCCGACCTGCTCATCGACGTCCTGGTCCACGCGCCCGGCACGACCCGGCAGGACGTGCTGGTGGCCCAGGGCATCGAGAACATCCACCGCGAGGGCTACACCCAGGCCGAGGAAGCCGGTCTCTACGAGCAGCTGTCCCTGACCGGCCTGGACACCGACGCGATCGCACAGACCCTGTCCCGCAAGACCGAGCGCGTACGGGCCGGGCTCGCGGTCGCGGCCAACCCGCGCACGCGCGCCGCCAGCGAGGCCCTGCCCGACACCGACCTGCTCGCCTTGGCGCAACTGGCGGAGTTCGACGGCGACGAGCAGGCCCACCAGAAGTTGCTGGAGGTCCTCACCCGCGATCCCCGCAACTTCGAATGGACTCTCGGGCAACTACGGCGTGAGCGGGAGCAGCGCGCCAAGCTGGTCGAGGAGGTGACGCGGTTCACCGAGCTGGGCTACATGATCGTCGGGGACGAACACGACCTGCCCGAGGACACCGCCCGCGTGGACCAGCTGTGCGACGGCGAGAACACCACCCCGCTCGACCCGGGTGACCACGCCGATTGCCCCGGACGTGCGGTCGACGTCTGGGTGGACCGCGACATGCAGGTGGAAGTCACGCACTTCTGCGTGCAGGCCACGGAGCACGGTCACCGCACGATCGCCTCGGTGAAGATCGCCGAGGCCGAGGCGCGGTTGCACGCCGCCGGTGTGCCGATCGTCGACCCCGAGGCCGACGACGTGGCCGAACTGGACGACCTGCTCCCCGACGAGCAGGCCGAGCACCCGTTCACCGCCGAGGCGCACGCCGGCTGCCCCGGCCACGCCGCCTACATCGACTACGACCACGACCGGCCGGAGCCGGACGTCCACTACGTCTGCACCGACCACATCGCCCACGGGCACGTGCTGCGCTTCGCGCGGGCGGCACGGACGGCACCCGACAGCGCCTTCGAGGCCGGCGAGCGCAAGCGTGCGAAGGAGAACAACCAGCTCTGGCGTGACGCCAAGGCCGACCGCCGGGAGTGGCTGGCCAGGTACTTCGCCGAGTGGCGCAAGACCAAGGCCAAGGACATCGTGTTGCCGCCGCGGGTGCACCACTGGCTCGGATTGGCCGAGGTGCTGGCGGGCGACTACCTCAGCGACGCCGCACCCCTGCACCGCTACGCCTGCACCCTGCTCAAGCTGGACGAACCGAAGGACCACCCGCGCGAGCTGCACCCGATCACGGTGCAACTGCGCAGGAAGGACACCACCGAGCCCCAAGCCGTGCTGATCCGTCTCGCCCAGGTCGTCGGCGCCTGCGAGCAGCACTGGGACCTCGCCTACACCGACAAGAACGCCGACTCCAGCTGGCGACGCCCCAGCGAGGACACCCGCTTCTACTTCGAGCTGCTCGCCACGCTGGGCTACCCCCTCTCGCACGTCGAGCGGTTGGTCAACAACCCCGAGCTGGACCACGAGAAGTGGCCACACCTCACCCCCGCCGACAGCCAGGACGCCCAGGCGGCGTAACCGCTCGTCGCTTCCGCCCGTCAGGCCCGCGCCAATCGTCCGGTGCGGGCCTGACGGCGTCCGTATCACCTCCCGACCGGCCCCGAGAACAGGACCCGACCGTGACCGACCTGTCCGACTACGACTTCGGCCGCACCCGCGGTCGGGCCGACTACCGCACCGGAGGCGACTACACCCCACAGCCCGGCTCGCCGGACTGGAGCACCGGCTACGCCGACGGCTGGACCCACGCCGCCGACGAGGCCACCGCCGCCGTGGGACACACCGCGGCCTGCCGACTCGCGTGGGGCGAGGGCATCGCCACCCACCACCAGCCGCACTCCGCTTCCGAACCAGAAAGGCCCCACCGTGCCGAGACCGACTGACCCTCGCGACACCGCGAAACAACTGTTCACCGACGGTCGACGCGTCCACGCCCCCGCAGTGATCGCCGGCCGCGTCCGCGGCATCGACGCCGACGGAGACCTGCTCATCCCCCTTGGCGATCCGAGTAGTCCGATTCGGCACAAGACGGCGCCGAGTACCTGATCCCGCTGACCCCTGCTGCCACACCAGTGCTAAAGGTGCCGGGTCCGGCATCGGAGTGGTGTGCCGCCGCTGCTACAGCGAAGTCCACTCGAAGTACGGCGGTCCGGGCCAACTCGACACAGCAGTCGCCGACTCCTGTCGCGCCGGGTGATCGTGCCCGCCGACACCGCGAGCATCCAGCACGAGGCGCTCGCCGTCCATGTCCATATCGCGCCCCGCCGCGCCACCGCCGCCGCCGACCCAGCCATCGCCCGGCCGAGACGTTGCACCGGCAAACCGGCCGATCATCGACAGCCGCGCGACGACCAGGGACAACGGTCGATCACCGCGGAACACCGCGCATCGGCCAACCCTGCACCTACGGCACAAACACCCACCGGTGCGGGTTGCCCGCTCCGTACCGAACCACCGGCTGAGCAGCGTCCGCCACAGGTCTCCCGACCCGGTGCGCATGGACGTGCTCACCCCAGCACACGTCCCTCCACACCAACCGTTCCCGGAGTTACACGATGTCCGCTACCCGACCCGCCACCTACCTTTCCGCCGCAGACCCGTTGCGGTCCGCCGTCGAGGCCGCCGGAGAAGTCGTCGAGTTCCCACGCAGCCACGTGATCTTCGCCGAGGGCGAGCCGGGCGATCGGCTCTACGTCGTCGAGTCCGGGAAGGTGAAGCTCGGCCGCACGTCGCCTGACGGCCGGGAACACCTGCTCGATCTCCTCGGCCCATCCGACATGTTCGGCGAGCTGTCGATCTTCGACCCCGGGCCGCGTACGTCCACCGCCACCACGGTGACCGAAGTGCAGACGGTGAGCATCGACCGGCACGCGTTGCGGCAGTGGATCACCACCCGGCCCGAGATCGCCGAGCACCTGCTCCGGTCCCTGGCACGCCGGGTGCGCCGGACCAACTCGGTGCTGACCGACGTGATCACCAACGACGTGCCCGGCCGTGTGGCCAAGACCCTGCTGCAACTGACAGGACGTTTCGGCGACCAGGCAGGCGGCCTGCTGCGGGTCACTCACGACCTGACGCAGGATGAGCTCGCGCAGCTTGTCGGCGCGTCGCGCGAGACGGTGAACAAGACCCTCGCCGACTTCACCAAGCGGGGATGGCTGCGGCTGGAAGACGGCCGGAGCGTCCTGCTCCTCGACCCAGAGCGGCTGGCCCACCGGGCGCGCTAGCGGCGTCGAGCGCACACCCCGCCCGGAACACGTGGCCCGATGCAACGAGCCACCCCGGAGCGCCGGAAGACCGCCGCAGCACTCCACGCCCAATCACATACCCATTCCGCAGAACCGAAGATGACAGGTTCGCCGACGCCACCCGTGAGGACGGGTGGCCCGACGACGAAGAGGACCTCAAGGAGCGAGTACGTCTCATTCTCATGCACTTCGACATTCCGCTCACACTCCCGAAAGTTGTGATTCTGATGGGAAACAGCTCGCGACCCGGTAGCATCGTGATCCGCGAAATCGACCACACGCCGTTCGAGGTGTTCGGAGAGCAGCACGTCGTCCGTGAACTGATCTGGAACGGCATCGCCGCCAGGTCCTTCGACCTGGTACGCCTCACCGACGGCGCAGTGCTCACGGACGAGTCGTTCGGCGAGTACCCCACTGACGCACAGATCGCCGAGACGCTGCGCGATCACGGCGTCGACGTCGAGTTGAGCGTGTGCATGTTCTGCGGCGAGGAAGTCCTGCCGGCCACCGCACACCGACGCCGCAACGGCTGGGTGGGCAACTCCTGCTGCCGGGACGACCGGTTGCGCGCCACCGAGTGAGATCAATACGCCCTCGTCCACATCGGCACGCGGCGACTACGGCACCGCGAAATCCGATGGCAATGTCCAACGGTCGCACCGTGACCGTCACCCACCAGGAGCGGCGTCGTGGATTACCTGCACGCCACGGTTCCAGATGGGACCGAAAGCAACATGTCCGCAGTGCACCTGCCCGGCGAGGTGCCCGCGATGACCTTCGCCCGCGCGGTCGCCGAGAATCTCTCGGCGACCCTGTGGGTGGAGGCACTGCACTTGGACACCGGATCAGGGATGGCGCTCAGGCTCACTCTGCGCATCGCCGGACAGTCGGTGGATGCGCTGATGGCGTGGCGGGCCGGCCGGTTCGAGCTGTTCCTCGGCGGGCGTCGCGATCCACTGCGTCGCTCCGGCCTGGCACGGTATGCCAACGGCCTGCTGGCAGCGCTGATCGACCGAGGTAGCGCCTCGGAGTTGGCCACGCTCGCCGAGCACCAGGCCGCAGAACGCCTCGCCGAGACCATCGCGTTCGGCGGCACGCACGCCGCCTGCGAGCGTGCCGGAGTCGACGTCGACGACGTCGGGTACCGGTGTGCCCAGTGCGGCGGCCTCGATGTCGACGCCGCCGTGGGCGCCGTCCCGGCGTCGCCGCGCAACCGCTGCGTCTCCTGTCGGGGCGTCGTCGCCGACGCCCCGACGCCACCGATCCGCAAGACCGCGCGGCGGCGTACGCGACCCACGGGCGTTCAGGCCGAACTGCTTCCCCGTCCCGAGTCGCTCACCCATGCTTCCGGCGAGTTCGATACCCCGGCGCGGTGGATCGTGCACCGGGCACTGCAACTGGTCGCCAGCGGCCGGTATGTGCGCCGCTGGGGTGAGCAGACCATCTACGTCCACGACCCCGATGAACCATGGCGACCGATCGACGGAGAAGAGGCTCGGGGCTACGCGCTGCTCGCGGCAGCGCATCTGCTCTCCAGCGAAACTGCCTTCCATGTGCAGACCGACGACGGTCCACGTGAGGTCTTCCGCATCACACTCAACCAGGACGGGCAGCAGTTGCACCGCCGCTGGACGGGCTTGCGCTGATCCGGTCCACTCGCACGCCTCCGGGTCTGCGCAACACCGGGCTTCCCGCTCTTCGGGTTCGGCAGCAGCTCTCGTGACCCAACCCTGACCAGGAAGTGGGCACGGAGCTGGGCGCGGATCCCCGTCCGGTGGGGCATGCGCACTCTGCGTCCGCGTCGGGCCGGGGGCAAGCCGCGGAAAAGCTGCGGCTTGCCCCCTTACCCCACCGCGGACGCCATCCGAGTGCGCCCCACCGGACGGGGCCCGACGCCTTATACGACAGCGTCGGTTTCGACCGAATAGGAACGAAAGATCTGCTGCCCGAAGAAGTGGACTCATCGGTCATTCGCACCCGGTCGACTGCTAAGCCACGCTCCGATAATCGCGCAACTATCGAGGATCGGACAATGTCAATGGGGAAATTATCATGCGCTTGGAGAACTCCAACGGTCTTTTTGTCGACACCATCCGCTGCGCCGGTCGTCGTCTGCCTGCGTCGGAAGGCAGCATCGGACCGCGATCGAACCGTCGCCCCGACTCGATCTACGGTCAGTGCCCGCAGTGCCGGCAGGTGCGTCCTGTCGATCCCAAGGGCAGGTTGGTAGGCCACGATGAGCCGTTGCGGCTGGTCGTGCAGCCGCTCGTGGTCGGCGGGGACGACTGGACCGCCTACGGCGCACGGTGGCACCCCGCCGAGCTGGCCTCCATCCCGACCCGGATCGCCGCCGAGCTCGCGTGGCAGCACGAGGACGGCATCTTCATGACCTTCTACGGCGGCAACGGTCACCGGCCGGTCACCGACGCCATGCCAGGCTGGGCCCGCCGATGGTTGTCGGTCCATCTGCGGTTCGTTGAACAGTGGACGGGCGAGCGCGACGTCATCGACCTGATTCCGGCATCTGAGGCATACCGGCTGCCGATGTTCTCCTCGCTGGCGGTGTAGCGCATGTCCACATAGCCGGACCTGCTGGAGATCCTCCAGACGTTGGTGGCCACGACCCACGGCTACGACGCCGATCGGGTGCGCCTGGACCCGGACGACTTCGAGTGGGCGGAACGCAACGGCTATCCGTTGATCATCATCCGTCGTGCCGACGGCGGCATCATCCTGACCAAGTTCCACACCCCGCACTGCGCTTTCGTCACCAACGCCGGCGTCGCCGAGTGCGACTGCGACTGACCGGCCGCACCAGGCCGGTCACCACCCGCTGAGACAACACCCTTCAGCGCCGCTGTCCGCCCCGTGTCGGTGGGCCGGCGCAGCCTGCCGGAGCGACGGCAAGGGGGCAAGCCGCAAACAGCACGGCTTGCCCCTGCTGCCGCCGCCACGGCCAATCGGCCGCGCCCACCGACACCAGGTGCGGACATCACCGCCATCACACCAGGCGACGGCGACCGACCACGCCACCGCCGCCGATCAACCGAGTGCAAGAGCCACCGCCGTGCGCGCGTGGCCCTTCGGAATGGAGTTCCCGTGTCCCTGACCACCATCGTGCGCAACGCCACCTTCGAGCACATGCTGGACATGCTGCGCACGCAGAACGCCGCCAAGGTCGACGTGGTGGCACCAGCCACCGCCCTGCGGGCCAGGGGCGGCGCGATCCAGCTGTCCGGGGTCGAGCCGGTCGTCGACGACCACGGCGTCACCCTGGTCGACGGCCTGTACGTGCCCACCGCCGCTGCGGACACCACGATCGCGGCGAAGCTGGGCATCAACCAGAAGTACCTGCGTTTCATGCGCACCGAGCGGCCGGATCTGTTCGACGCCAACGTCAACGGGCTGCTGCACGGCAAGTCCAAGCGCACCGCCGAAGGCAAGACCAGCGTAATTTACCCGGCCGACTCCCGGTCGTTCCTGCTGCGGCTGTTCCGAGGCCAGGACGGCGAGCCGGGAGTGCTGCGGGCGGTGCTGTCGGACCGGTTCGGCATGGTCGACAACCTCGACCTGCTCACCGCGGTGCTCGACGGGATCCGCCAGGCCGACGTCGAGGTCGAAATCCGCTCCTGCGATCTGACCGACTCCTCCATGCACTGCAAGGTCTACTCGCCCGCCGTCGAGCGGTTGGCACCGACCCTGCTAGCCAGCTACCGCAACCCCTTCGCCGACCCGACCCTGGAAGCCGATCGGCAACGCGTCACCACCAACCTCGACACCGGCCGCCGCCTCGCCGCCGCCGAGGGCCTGGGCTACAAGCCGGGCTCGGAGCCGGTTGTCTTCGCCGGGTTCCGCTTCTCCAACTCTGAGATCGGTTCCGGCTCGGTGACGCTCAAGCCGGAACTGTTCGTGCGGATCTGCCGCAACGGCCTGACGCTGCCCGCCCTGGCGTTCCGCAAGGTCCACCTCGGGCAGAAGATGGAAGGCGGCACGATCAGCTGGTCGCAGGACACCGTCAAGAAGCAGCTCGACGTCATCGCCGCCCAGGCCCGCGACCACGTCCGCGAGTGGCTCTCACCGCGGTTCCTGGCCGATCAGGTCGCGAAGCTGGAGGAGCAGGCCGGGGCGCCGGTCACCGAGCCGCACACCACCGTGCAGGTGCTCAAGCGTGAACTCGGGTTCACCGAAACCGAACGCGAGGGCGTGCTGCGCCACTTCATCGCCGGGGGCCAGACCACCGCGGCGGGCCTCGCCAACGCGATCACCAGCTACAGCCAGACCGTGGCCGACCCCAGCCGCGCCGACGCGCTGGACGACCTCGCCCTGCGCGCGATGTCCCTGGCCAGGTAAGAGGCATCCAGCCCTAGGCGTTGGCGCACACGGCACGGGGCCTACCCGGTGGCGGCCGGGTAGGCCCGTGGCTCCGGTGAAGAGCCCGTCGCCACCGTCGCCGAACAGCGTGGACGCCGCCACAAGGCGACCCAGGCTCGCCATCACGCCCACCGCACCGGCTGCGCAGCCGATCTCGACCCAGCCGCACCACGGCGGGCCACGCACCCATCCCGGACAGCACCCCGTGAAGTTTCCGCACAGCAAGGAATGCCATGCAGACCGCTCATATCCGTTCCCTCATGCCGGTCGCCGGCGGCGCCCAGGGCTTGGTGATCACCGCCGTCCTCGGAGCCGACCGCCACCTCCGCTCTGCACTGTCGGGTCGTCGCCGGGTCACACCGGAGCGGCGGGACCGGGTCAAGGCCGCCATCCGCAATTCCGACCTCCCGTACCCGACCACGCCGGTGAGCATCGACAGTGATCGGCCCATCGGGACCGAGCACCCGGTGCACGATCTCGCCGTCGCCGTCGCGGTGCTGACCGCGGCCGGTGACATGCCGACGCTCCAGGACACGATCGTGCTGGGCGGCTTGAACCCGGACGGCAGCGTGCGTTCGACACCCAACCTGTGGCAGTGCCTGCGCTCGCTGCGCGAACGCACCGATGTCCACCGGGTGATCATGCCCGACACGGACCTGGCGCCCGTGCTCGACGGTGTTCAGGTGCTCGGTGCGGCCACGCTGGCCGACGTGGTGGCCTACGCCCACGGCCGCCGGGACGCGCTCACCCCGGCCCCCGACGCCCACTCGTCGCCCGAGCGCACGATCCCGCACCCCCTCGACGGCGTGATGCTCTCGCCGTGGGTGGCGCGCGGACTGGCAGCGGCAGCCGCAGGCGGACACCACGTCCTGCTCACCGGCCCCGACGCCGCCGACCGGACCCTGTTCGCACGCATGCTCGCCGCCCTGCTGCCGGCACTGACCGACGAACAGGCACGCACCCTGGCCGAGAACCGACGTCACGACGCCCGCGCCGACGGTGTGCTGGTCGATCACAACCCGCCCTACCAGGCGCCTGGCCGCCTCGCGTCGTGGTCGGCACTGGCCGGTACCTTCCGTCGGCCCGGAGCGGCACTGCTGGCCACCCACGGCGTCCTGCACCTCGCCGACGCCGGACGACGCTCACCCACCCAGTGGGCGGTGATCCGACAGATCATCGACAAACGCGCGGTGTTCCTGCCCATCGACGGCACACCCACCCGCTTCACCGCCGACCCGCTGCTGGTTTTGTCCTGTGTGGATCTGGTCTCGGAGATACGGCAGGTGCCGCCGTTCATCTACGACCGCGTCTCCGTCCGGCTGCACGTCACGCACGCCGACCATGAACACCGGCCGGAACCGGGCGCGGTGACGCTGCCGGAGCTGGCCGACAGGGTCGCCGCCGCGCGGCTGCGTGCCGCCCGCCGGTGGTCGGACGCCGGCGTGTCCACCAACGCCGAGGTTCCCGAGGACGCCCTGGCCATGAGCAGCGTCTTCCCCCGCGCGTCGTGGGAGCTGCTCGACCGTCACCACCGGGCTGGGCTGCTCAGCCGACGCGGCGTCGCCGAGGTCCGGCGCGTCGCCTGGTCGCTGGCCGACCTCGACGCCTGCGATCACCCGGAGCGCCACCACGTCGAGCAGGCCGTCGCGCTACGCCTGCACAGCGTTCCCCCCACCACGTGAAGGGCCTGCGGACCGTCACAGCGCACGGCGCATGCCCGCTTGTCCGGACGCCACCCACCTACAGAGGAACACCGACATGACCACCGAACCCGACATCGAAGCCGGCGCCGGCGCCCGCTGCCGTTACTGCGGCGCCGCACCGTGGTCCAGGACACCTCCCACGAGGTGGTTCCTCGTCCCGATGCGCCCGAGCCGGGCGGCGAGGACAGCTGTTCGGCACGTCGCCGCCCGCCTCGAACCGCATGCCGATTAGCGATAGTCCCCAGGAGAAACGTCATGACTGAGCTGCCTGGTGCCGACGGCACTCTTCGCTACACCAACGACGGAGACCTCGCCCACGTCGAGCGGGGCGACTGGTGGCCCGACGACGAAGAGGAACTTCAGGAGTGGGTGCGTACCGTTCTCGACGACGCGGACGAAGTCCGGTGGATGGCCCGCTGTGACGGCAGCGGCCTGGTGCCGGGTGTCGACACCCGTGCCGGTGTCGCCCTGGTTCGCGGATGCCCCTGGTCAGGTGACCCGCATGACTGCTCGTGGGTCGTACTGATGATCAAAGACGACGAGGCGATCACTGTGATCGAGTACCCGTCGGAGGACGAGGCGTTCGCCGCGTTCACAACCCACGTCGACCACCAGGACGCCGCAGGCGATCGGTACGACTACGTCTACGAGCCGCCGCGCCGGCACACCGCCTGGCCGCGGACCTCCTGACCCGATCACACGATCGTCGTGGCCTCGCTTCGCCGCCGGATCCGCCGTGTCCGGCGAAGCCCTCGCAGCACCATCACCCCGCACGACGGCACCGGGCTGGTCCTCGCCCGCGACGGCGGCGACTGGATCCTGCGACCGGCCGACGGGGAGCATCACCTCGCCGTCACCAAGCTGGACGGCCCCGACGGCTGCATGCCCGTCGCCGTGTGCCAGGCGATGGACGAGGTATGGCGCGGGCTTCTGGGCCGCCGCCGACGACGACGTCGCGGGGCTGCTCGACCAGGCCGTGACCGAGCCACCGTTCTGAACCACCCCGCCGCAATCGCCACCTCGCCGTGGTGGACGCCACCATACGCACGCCCACCCGCGCGGACGATCCTTCACGCCCAGCGCGGGCAACAGCGGCTCGACCGTTCAACCTCCAGTGATAGCCGTCACGCGGAAGGCACGTGACGGTGCAGGCGCACGCACCCAGGTGCCCCCGGCCTTGGTGTGTCGATGGAACGCCCGGAGGTCAGCACGGCGCAAGGGGTTCGCGCACAAGTGCTTCGCGCCCGTCGATTCCGGTGAGACAAGCCCCTTCGGGGTCGCGCTGCGCGCGATCACACCGGAATCGACGAGCTCTCTTCACTTGCGCACCCCTCCGGGCCCCTCGCGCCGTGCTGAGGCAGGCCGCGTTCCACCGACACACCAACCTCGGGAGGTTCCCGATGAGCACGCTGCTCGCCTCGATCGACCCTGGTCTCGTCGTCGAGTTGTTGAAGGACAACGGCGACGGGACGGGTCGGGCGCGTCTCGTCCAGGTCGCGGAATGGGAGGAGGCGGAACCCGGCACGGAAGTTGAGATCCTGCTGTCCGGGTTCGAAGAACTCCAGCAGTGACGGACGACTGCGCGAAGCGGCCTCGGCAGGCGACCACTGCACGTCCTGCCGGGGCCTCGCCGCTGAACCACCGGTCCGCAATGGAGCCGGTCGACTGCCCGGACTGCTCCGCGCTGCCGAATCACCGGCTGGAGCAATCCCTTCAACCGGTACGGCGACACCGAGCAGTTCCAGGCGCTGATACACGGCGAGGTCCAGGACGCCACCGGCGACGACGACCAGTTCGGCTGGATGGAGGCCGCGGCGGAGCACTGCCCGAAGCGGTTCGCCCAGTGGATCGCCGCGTGGATCGCCGCGGAGTTCCGCGCGAAGCGGCTGCTCTCCGCCAGGTCTTCCGAGCCAAAGCCGCGAGCACGGTGCTGGGCACTCTGCTCGACGACTGAACGGTCCGTTCCCGTCGCAATCCCCGGTCGCGATGCGGCGCGGGCTTTTTGTTGCCAGACAACGGATCTCACCTGCCGGGCTGGCGAGTGGAGGACCTACGGGAGGAAGGGCGAGGGCTGCCGCGCTCCGGGCGGCGCGGCGCACCCTGGCCGACTCGGTGTCCGGGTCAACCGCGCGGGGCTAGATGCTGCCGCCCTCCCTCGTCTCCGGCTAGGCGGCACCCAGCCGAGGCCGTGTGACCCGGCCCCCTGCGCCAGCCGGACGGGACGACAACGGCGACGGCGCCGCCCTGGTGCGCCTCATCGACGTCGGGGACTGGCACTGGGAAGGACCGAGTTCCGGTGACGAGCACACCGTCGAGCTCTCTCGGTGGCCCGGGCAGAAGTCCTGACCACCCCAGCGTGTCAAGGACAGCCACGGCAAGCCGAGCCACAGCCAGGTGACTCGGCCCGCGCCAAGCCGATCGCAATCGAGACCACATCAACGAGCCAGAGAGGGAAAGCCGATGCAGCCATCGCACACCTCAGCCGCGACCGCGCCGCCTCAGGCCGAAGTAGGTCGATGGGTGAACTACCACGGATCACTCGACGACCACTGGGGGCGCTACCGAATCGCCTCCGTCAGCGACGCCCCCGACGGTCTCCGTTACGAACTCGTCGACGATCACGACTACATCGCCCTCAACCACGTGCGCCGCGAGTCCTTCACCCTCGTCCCAGACGGCCCGCCACACCACGTGCGCAACCTGCACGAGCGCCTCGCGGCCGTCCGGCGCGCGGCCCACCTCAAGTACGGCGGCGTGCTGCCCGACCTGCTGGTCAGCTCCCTGCGCAGGCTGCCCGACGTGGTCGCGGCGAACCGACCAGCTGAGGCGGAGCACTACCTGCTGTCGTTGGAAGCCACTGTCGGCTGCATCACCTCCGAGCAGTTCCAGCAGCGCGCCCAGGCGGTCGTCGTCACGGTCGGCGACAACTCGTGGACGCCCTGGCCACAGGGGCACGTGGCAACACCAACCCTCACCGACGAGGCCTCGGTCGGCGCCGGATGACCACCTCCGATCGCCGCCACACCTGGAGCACCTCCTCGCAGGCCTCATACAAGGTCCCGACGGTACCCAGGCGCCCTACGACGGCAGAGCGGGGCACGAGCTGACCGGCTTCTACGTCGGCGACGACGTCTACGCCCTGCTCGCCGAACAGGCCGGTGTGCGCGTCGAGCGCATCACCCAGCACGACTGACCACCGGCCTGGACCTGCCGTCGTCCGGTTCCGCTCACGACCACCCGATCGCGGACGTCCCTCGACGCCCGCACCCCTCCGATCACATCCACCAGGGAGCACAATCATTATGTCCGACTCGACGCCCGACCCGACCACGTCCGCCGACGCGCTGGACCAGAGCACCCCGGCCAAGCTGAGCGAACCCGGCGAGCTGATCGCCGCCTCTCCGCACTTGATCGGCTACTACCCGAGTGACGCACTGCTGATCAACATCATCGTCGACGACCTGATCGAGCTGACGATGTGTGCCGAACTGCCCGACGACAGCCTCGCCGACAGCCTGGTCGACCAGATCGCCACAGTCGTGGCGCGCTACCCCGGTGCCGCGGTCATCGGTGTGGTCGTCGGCGGCGGCGAACCCAAAGGGCTCCTGCTGCCGCGCACCGCTCTCGTCACCCGGCTGCGACGCGTGATCGCCGAGCACGACACGTCGCTGCGCATGTTCTGGACTACAGCGGTCACCGCCGGAGCCCAGTGGCACGACTATGACGACCCGTTCCACACCGGCGTCCTCCCGGACCCGAAGACCTCCCTGCTCGCTGTGAAGGCTGCGGCGCAGGGTCTGCAGGTGTTCGACAGCCGAGACGACCGCCTCGCCGTGGTGCGCCCCGACCCTCAGGACGCTCTGACCCGTCGGGCGAACATGATCGATCTGCTGCCGGACCAGGACCGTTGGCGATCGGCGCGCGACTCCTACCTTCTGGTGATGAACCAGGTGAGGCGGACCGGCGAACGGTCGGAGGCCCTCTCCGACCAGGACGTCGCCGTCCTGGCCGTGGCCTTGTCCGACCCCATGGTGCGCGACGCGTGCATCGCCACCGCGGCGGGCGAACACGCCCACGCAGCCGAACAGCTGTGGACGGAACTCACCCGAGCGTGCCCGACCCCGGAGTGCGCGGAGCCGGCCGTGTTGTTGGCCCTGTCAGCGTACCTGCGCGGCGACGGCGGGCTCGTCGCCTTGGCGCTCGACCGTGCCGAGACCGCCGTCCCCGGCCACCGACTTGCCGCGCTGCTGGGCGCTGCCCTGGATAAGCAGATCCACCCGGACAGGCTCCGCCCCATCGTGGACCACGCGGCCGAGACCGCCGAGCAGCTGGTTATGGCCAACTTCGTGTGACCTCGACCGGCCGCGTTCCCGCATCCGCGACAGCGCGCCTGCGCAGCACGCGACAACGCACCTGCCATCCGCTACTGCGCAGGCACGCTGCACCACCGGACCCACACCCTGGCCCCGCATCCGGCTGCCTCGCCCAGGGGTACGCCACCGTTGTCGCGGAACAGTTCGGGAACGGGACCGCGCTCCAGCGAGTCGAGCAGCCACGGACCACTCGGCCGAGATCCTTGGGGACGGCACAGCCGGCTGACCGCTGCCGCTGGTCATGCAGTTCATCCGCGGCGAGGCCCGCGACATCACTGGCACCCGACATCCAACAGGAAGGGCAGGACTGCCTTGAGCATCGTGAGCACAGTGCGATCTCCGAGAACTCATACAGGTTTCTCACCGCGACTGATGCGCGTCGCGCTCAACACCGTTCGCGACGGTCACCACGTGATCCCGCTGTGGCCGCGCAGCAAGATCCCCAAGGACAAGGGGTGGGAGTCCGCCGCCACTCGTGACCCCGAGCGGATACGCGACATCTGGAGATCGCTGCCCTACAACGTGGGCATCGCCTGTCGCCCCAGCAGCCTGTACGTGCTCGACCTGGACGACGCCCACGGACACGAACCACCGCCCGAGTGGGCAGGAGCCAAGCACGGCCGCGACGTCCTGGCGCGCTTGGCCGACGCCGCCGGCCAGCCCTACCCGGCTCACACCTTTACGGTCCGCACCCCGTCCGGCGGGCTGCACCTGTACTTCCGGGCACCCGCCGAACCGGAGCTGCGCAACACGATCGGACGCCTCGGCTGGCGAGTCGATACCCGCGGTGCGGGCGGCTACATCGTGGCAGCCGGATCCGTCAGTACCACCGGCATCTACAAGCCGATGAACCGCGCACCGATCACGGCACTGCCACCGTGGCTGATTCCCCTGCTGTTGCCGCCCGAACCACCGAAGCCGCTGCGCTCGACGAGCAGGAGACCACGTCACCCCGACGCCTACCTCGACGCCGTCGTCAACGGTGAAGCCGACAAGGTACGCACCGCCCCTCCCGGACAACGACACCACACCCTGCTGCGCGCGGCCGGCCGACTCGGTCGATGGGTAGGCGGCGGCGAACTCGACGAGCACGAAGCCCGCGCGGTACTGCACGCCGCCGCCGCTAAGCACGACGGAGTCGAAGGCTGGAGCGTTCGGGAAGCCGAGACGACCATCAACGACGGACTCACCTGGGGCAGAGCCCGACCACGCAGCCTGGCCGATCTCCGCTGACCTGCCGATCACCTCTTGGCAGGTAAAGGACTTCTCTACGGTCTGCAACCCGACTTCGCGTCCGAGGAGGCGCACACGCGGGTCGGGAGTGCCCCGCGGTTGCGGGGTGCCGCACCGTACAGGGTCAGTGGGTGGGGCCGGCACACAACGCCGCCCCACCCACTGACCCTGTTCCGGCGGACGCACCCCGCAACCGCGGGGCACTCCCGACCCGCAAGAGGGTGCGACACGATGAAGATTCGACCGTCCCGGCAAGACATCAGCACGGCGTTCGACCGGTGCCGGCACACGCTGCTGCGCTGGGCACACCGACCGGTGGGCATCCGCGTCTTCCACAACCTCAGCGACCGCGCGGTGCTGTCCGGCTATCTAGGGCAGCCGGTCGTCGAGGTCCTCGCCTACCACGAGCCATCGGCGGCGCGCACGCGCGACGTGGACCTGGTCGAGTCGGCTTTCCAGCTGTGCAACGTCGGGGACGACCCCGAATTCGGTGAGCCAGACCAGCGCGCCATCCGCTATCGCAGCCGAGGCAACCGGTCGCTGTCCATCGGCGACATCGTCGCGGTTGACGGCCGCTTCTACGCCTGCCAGCGCATCGGATGGCGTCGCATCACGGCACCAGCGCAGGTACACGAACGCCGCCACGGCACCACGCCACTGGACCACAACCTGCGCCCCGCGCCGGGAACCGACCCGCGGTCACCCGAAGCGCAACACTGACTCCACCACTCCGGCACTCCGCCCGCCTGCCGAGCACGGCTTGCACGGTCGGCCGCGTCGATGCCGCATGCCGGGACACAGTGCGTGCTGACGGCTTCCTCCTGCACCGGAGCAGGCGCTTCGCCGCGGCATGCCTACCGGACGCCGACGGGAGCAGTCGCCGATCCTGAACGACACGGCGGCAGCGGCAGTCCACCTACTTCGCAGACCACTTCCGGAGCAGCACCCCCCACCTCACGGGCCCCGGCTTCGGCCGGGGCCGTGGTGGTCACACGCCGCGTTCAGCCCCACCACGCCTACTCAACCACTCCTTCGCCTTTCGGAGTCACACACCGTCATGCCTATCAACCCCGACACCGGAATCTGGGACAGCACCTACAGCCCACCCGCGCCCCACGACCTGCCCGCCGTGCGTCACTACCTGCGTGAGGTCTTCGCCCAACCGGAAGCGCTGGCCTTCCACACACAGATGGTCAAGGAAGGTCGCTTCTCGCTCGACCTGATCCGCTCGCCCCGTCCGGAACGGGCAGCGCAGCTCATCCTCGACGGTGAACGTGACCGGCTGGCCGAGGCCGCCCTCTACTGGGTCTCCCCGGAGATGACCCAAGTCGCCACCGCAGCGGCCGTCACGCTGCCCGACGACCTGCGCATCGACGAGACCCACCAGCCGGCCGAGCACGGATTCATCGTCTTCGCCGAACCCATCGGTTCCTACCTCGGCGACGTGCTCGGTGACCGGCGCGTCGACATCGCCGCCGCCTCATGGGGACCACTGGCGGGCAAGCCCGATGCCACCGGGGCGACCTTCTACAGCGTCCGCGACGACGACTACGTCCGCCACTCCCTGACCCGGATCTTCGGCCGACCACCCAAGCGCGCCGAACTCGACACCGCGATCCGAACCACACCGGAATGGCTGTGGGACAACGAGATCACCCTGCATCACGGCAGCACCATCGCCGACCTCGACGCTATCCAGGAGTTGAGCACGCTCTTGAACGGCGAGGCCGTCGTGCCGTGGCTGAAGGTGCTCTACGCCAGCTGGCTGCTGATGACCCAGCCGGGAATCAGCCAGACCGAGCAGGTCACGCCCAACCGGCGCCTCCAGCGCCGGGAGGCACGTGAAGGCATACGCACCTCCGAGGTCCGCATCGTGCACGTACACCGCCGACACCGGGACAAGCCGACCGGCAACCAGTCGTCCGACACCGGTGATCGCCGGTACACGGTGCGCTGGCTGGTCCGCGGCCACTGGCGCAACCAGCCCCACGGTCCCGACCGGTCCCTGCGCCGCCTCGTCTGGATCAACCCACAGATCAGAGGCCCTCAGGACAAGCCGCTCAAGACCGGACAGACCGTGAACGTGTGGGACCGACCCGCGAACCGGTGAGACATCCCAAGCTCCACGACACCCTCCAGAAGCACAGCAGTATGCCCCGTTCCCACGTTCCGGCACGACAGCCCGCGGTGACGAAGTCGTCGTACTGCACAACCGGCCCGTCGACTTCCACGGCCTCGCTCGCGAGTACGTCCATCCGGACCGGCGGGTGGTACAGGTGCCCGACCGCATCTGGCCCGCCGAACGTCCCGAAGTCTGCACCGACGACTCGCCGACCGGCGCGTGGTTCGACCACCACGGCCGCCCAGTCGACTCCGACGCATCGGATCTCGCCGCAGGAGTCTTCCTGCTGTGTCCCGGCTGCGGCCTGGACAACACGTAGGCGCCGCCCGCCAATACCGGATGCAACTGCCGCTCACACCCGACGTCGAAAGCGGCCCCGGCTCAACACGTCCGTCCGAGCCGGCGAACCACCTCACACGACAGCGCCTCGACTCCTGCGACAGCACAGGGCCAGTACCGGCCGACCGCACCCAGCTTCCACCGGTGTGGCTGCCCCAGCGGACAGCCACACCGGATCACCCACCGAAGGGACCTCACGCCATGGACAACTCCGTCACGGAGTTGACAGCAAGGATCCAGCAGCTGCTCGCCACCGCCTCTGGGTACGATCCAGCCGTCGAGCCGCCCAGCCCGAACGCGGCCACCTTCACCTCAGAGCCACTGCCGCGCTCCCGGCTCGGCATGTTCTGCCACGCCGACCAGCTGCACTTCCTCACCCTGCCCGGCAATCGAGACGAACTCGCCCAGCTGCCGATCGGACTGGTCGGCGACCCCTACGCCGACCGCATCCACGTCGTGCGCGGCATCGACTTCTGGATCGGCGACCGCAGCCTGCGCAACCAGCCACCCAACCCGGCCGCCACCATCCTGCTCAACGACCTCCTCGACGACGTCGCCTTCGGTGCCTACGCCGCCGGAGACGGCGACCGCGCCTTCGTCCGCCGACTGCTCGCCGCGGACAGGCCGCGAATCGCCGGACCGTGCCTGCTCCTGGGACGCGATGAGAGGACGGACACCACCACTGGACTACCAGAGGAATTCCTCGACTGGTTGCAGCGCAAAGCAACCCAGGCCGTGGCCGGTCTGGTCGACACGCTGGCCCCAGACGATGGAACACCTGCCGGCGAGTAGCCCGCGGTGTTCCGCCCACCGCACTTGGAAGCCCCGGCCGAGAGGTGACCGATCCGGGGAACCTCGGGACAGTGTCGAGGGCGTGCCTGGCAGAAGCCAGGCACGCCCCGTGTCACCCGCGGAAGCCCGAAGGCTTACCACCGCCAGGCAGTGGCTCGACCAAGACCGCGGGGACAACGCATCAGGACGACACAGGCTCCTAAGGGCCCTATCCTGATGCGCTACGCGGTTCAGTGTAGCGACCCAGTGGATCATCACCACAGCCCTGGCGCCTCAAGACACCATCACGCTCTCAAGGGCTCTGAACTGGCGTTTTGCCATATCCTCAGTTGCCTACGCGACCAAGTGAAAGCCGCCTCGGAACCGCGCGTCGCCATCGCCCCCCTCGTGCCTTGAGGCTGCCATGCCGCTCCGACCGCATCAAGGCACCCGAAAATAATTCTTCTCCGCAAGCTCCGAACAATTATTTTCGGGGCCCACCTTGACCCGGTCTACGCGGCACGAAACCGGCACTACGCGAGGGGGGCGGAAGAAAAGGGTTAGCCACCATTCCCGCCGGACATCACAATGCGTGCATCTCACGTTTCGTTGAAGCAAAAGAGCAGGTCAGAGGGTCCGTTCCCCCGGAGTAACGTTTCAACAACAAGAATGGTTCACACATTCCTTTGTCTTGCGAACCGCAGCCATGACGGATAGGATTAAATCCGTAAGAAACACCGGGAAGACCAAGCCCGGTGGACACAAATTCCTAACCCGAGGTTATTCATGTCGCAGCTCGTTTCTGTGCCCGAAGCCCTCGCCGACGTCGCCTCCCTGGTCAGGGCCGGTGACCTGGCCGCCGCCAAGCGCCGCGTTCGCACCGTGGTCAACAACACCGACCCCGAAACGCTGGCCTTGATGGGCAAGTGCGCCGCCACGCTGAGCAGCTACCCCTACGGCATCGCCGTAGCGAAGCTCCGCAACGCGGAGCAGCGCGCTACCAACCCCGAGCACCGCGCCGTCATCGCCGCGTGCGTGCCCGACCAAGACCCCGGCCTCTACCGCCCCGACACCACCAGCGCGCCCCGCTACGGTCGCGGCAACTACCAGGCCCCCCGCAACAGCGGCACCCGCTACGACCACAGCGCCCGCCGCACCGTGCCCGAGCAGCGCCGCCGCGCCCAGGCCGGGGCCGAACCGCGCACCGTGACCGAGTACGCGGACACCCGCGCCGGAGTGGACGACGCCCGCGCCCGCACCGAGCGGCCGTTCGCCTACGAACTCGACTACGACAAGGCCGCCGTTGCCGACCTACGCACCCGCCCGTGCGTGTGGTGCGCCGGAGAACGCGCCGTCACCGACGTTCGCACCGAACGCGTCGAAGCCGGACACGGTGACGACGGACTGTGCACCGAGTGCCGCTCGCTCAACCGCCCCGGCATCCCCGAGCTGCCCACCGGCCACACCTACGCCGACGCCATCCACGCCCGATGCGACTACCACATCAAGCACAACGGCAAGCCCGCCGTCCGCGCCGAATGGCGACGCGCCATGCGCAACCACCGCCGCCTCACGGCCATCACGATTGAAGAGTGGATGAAGGGCTACCAGAACCGGCAAGCCACCGTCACCGTTGCCGACGGAGTGCCCCGCTGCGCCCACTGTGACGCCAACCTGAACAACACCCCCAACCCGCTCAATGTCCCCAACCAGCACGACGAGCACAACGCACCGCATGACCCGCGCTACTGCTCCCGCACCTGCGCCAACGCCGCCACCGCCTCCGAGGACACCCCCGAGCCGCAGCCCGAGCCCGAGCCGGAGCAGGAGCAGGAGCACGTTCCCACGAAGGACAACGGACGTTGCGGGACGTGCGGAGACAAGAAGCAGGTTCGAAAGGGTCTATGCCTCGACTGCCGGCGGTTGGAGCAGAAGACCGCCCAACAGCCCCACACCGAACCGGTGGCCGCCTAACCCGCTGAACCACAGCCGGCGGACGGGCACAGCCCCGTCCGCCGGCAGCCCGCAGCGTGACGGTTGGCCGGCATCGAGCCGGCCAACCCAAAAAGCTGGCCCCACCCACCCACCCCCGACCGCCTCACAGCGACATCGAACCCGCCTACGGCGGGTACTCACCCCCGCCAACCTCCACATCTCCCGCACCAAAGCGATGCCCCTCACCTACCGCACTAGCATCCCCGACACCGTCATCACCGAGCGGCACCCCGCCACGCGACGCGTGTTCACCGGAACCGTTCACCACGTCCGGCTCAGCACCGACATCACCGTCAATGACCTCCTCATCGCCGCCGTCTTCGTGCCCCGCCTCCTTCACCGGTTCATCCGGCTCGCCTCCAGTGGCCGCCGACCGCGCCAAGCGCGCCAGCGACGCGACCATCTGATCTGACATCCCCGCGTAGCGCGCCAGCTCCACCTCGTCGAACACCTCCAGCGCCGCCGCGACTGTCTGCGCCAGGCCAACCCGAGCCGTCTGCTTCTTCGCCCGCTCGGCCTCGATGTCCTTCCCGAGCTGCTCGCGCAGCACCGCGACCCGCTCACGGTGCCGCTTCCGCAACCCCGCGATCCGCTCATCGCTACTGCGCTCCACATCCTCGGCCGCCTCAGCGGCCCGCGCGACATCCCGGATCGCGGTCGTCCGCCGCCGCGCCCGCCGCCTGTCCTCCTCCGCCACCTGCCGGGCGATGTCCTTCGCCGACACAGCCATGCTCCCCGACCTCCGCTCCGCACAGTCCCCCTGGGAGCACCCCCACCGTAAACGCCGCTTCGCTCCAATTCCAGAAGAAAGCGCACTTGCCACAGCGGCCCAGACCCGCCGCAACGCAACCGACCCCGTCTGTCCTTTCGCTACCTTTCCGCTCAACGAAAGGTCGGCATCGGAACGCCTACTACATTCAAGCATTACAAGATCAACCGATTTGCACTATGGTATCCACGAGGTTTCCGCATCAGGGCAGCACGCCGGGTACGGTTATCTCGGCCCCCACGCAAGAGCCGAAGAGGCGACAGGTCGCACAGCGCCGTCGCCGAGCAGCGCGTGGGGAGGTAGTCGGGTGGCCTACGTCAAGCCCATCGGCTTCGACCCCGTGGAGATCGACTACCGCCTCGGCGAGCACGGCTCGTGCAGCGGCTCCGACCGCGAACGGTCGCTGTCGACACACTCTCAGGGCGGTCCTACTGGTCTGCTGTGGATCGGACAAGGGCTGCACGAGGTCGGCATCACCCCGCTGAGTCCGCTGACCCGCGACCAGTTCCCCCAAGCCCGTGCCCTCGCCACCGGGCGCCACCCACACACCGGCGAAGTGCTGGTGGAGCCCAAGAAGGCCGTCCCGGAGGACGCCAAGCTGCCGATCTCACCACTGGTGCGCGCCGTGCACGGCATCGCCGCCCAAGCCGGGGTACCGGTGTCCGAGGTGCTCGCCGAGCGCAAGCTGCGCGACATGTTCGCCACCGCAGAACGGGTATGGCAGGCCGACGGCGAGACCGCGCGCCTGCGCGCCGACCACGCCGGCCGCATTCTCGACGCGGTCGGACTGGCACCGGACGAGGTCTGGCAACCCGGCGCCTTCACACGAGCCACGGCGAAACTGTTCACCATCGTCCAAACCACCGGTCACACCGGAAAGCCGCGCAACAAGCGCGTGCCGCGACGAGTCATCACCGGCAACGCCGCCTACGACCTCACCGTTGACATCCCCAAGAGCGACTCGACCTTCCTGGCCATCGCCACCCCGGAACTGGCCGCCCAGGCAGAACCGATGTTCCTCCAACAGGTGCTGCGCACCTTCGACTGGCTCGAAGCACGCACCGCCTACGGCATGCGCGGCAAACACGGCCAAGGCAGGACAGCTGCCACCGTCCCCGGATCGGGATTCCTGGGTTGGGCGATGGTCGAACGCACCGCCCGGCCTGTCGAGGGCATGCCCGTGGGCGATCCGCACTGGCACGTCCACGTCACCCTCGCCAACATGACCCGCGGCATCGAGGACGGCAAGTGGAGCACGATCGCCGCCGGCGGACGCGACCTTGTCCGCCACGCCCCCGTGGTGCAGCACATGGTGCACGCACTGATCCGCTACCAGATGACCACCCGGTTCGGCGTGCGCTACCGCCGCAGCGACCGCACCAGACGCTGGGAGATCGCGGGCATCCCCGACGCCACACTGCGGCATTTCAGCAAGCGCAACACCGACATCCGCGCCCTGCTCACCCAGCTGGGACTCGACCCGCAGACCGCGACCCGCGTCCAACAGGACCTCGCGGCCCGACTGACCCGCCGCCCCAAACACGCACCGGGACGCGCCCACGGCGACTACATCGACGCGCCCGACGCCACGCTTCAGGACATCTGGCAGGGACAGGAACTGGCCGCCGGACGCGACCCTGCCGGGCATCTGCGGCGTGTTCTCGCAGGCGGTCACCTGCCCGAAGACAGCGAGCAGCCCGAACCCGAACCGGTCGTCACCGCCGAGACCATCGCGCGCCAACTGCTCGACCCGGCCACCGGTCTGACCTCGCACAGCCGCCGCTTCACCCGCGCCGACGCGTTGCGCTACGTCGCCGACGCGATGCCCGGCGGCTACGAGTCCCCCGAGGCGATCGAGGCCATGACCGACCGGGTCCTGGCCCACCTGGACTTCGTCCGGCTGCCCAAAGGCGCGGAGCTGGTGCACGGAGTGGGTGCGAAGCGCTCCCTGGCCGCGCAGCACATGGCCAACGCCGAGCAGTTCACCACCACCGACGTCGTCGAAGCCGAGAAGATCATCCTGCGCGCCGCGCGGGCCAGCCACCCCGAACAGTCACCAGTCCGCGTCACCGACCCCGACCTGCTGGAGATGGCGCTCGACACCGTCGAAGCCGGCCAGGGCTACCCGCTCTCCGACGAGCAACGCGCCGCCGTGACCCGCCTGGTCACCGACGGTCGCATGATCGACACCGTCAACGGCGCCCCCGGCACCGGCAAGACCACCCTCCTCCGCGTCCTGCGCACCATCCTGGAAGCCGCCGGCTACGTCGTGCAGGGCGCGGCCAGCGCCGCCGTCGCCGCTCGCAACCTTCAAGCCGAATCCGGCATCCCCTCCCGCACCCTCACCTCGCTGCTGACCACCGCCGAGGACCCGGACACCACCGTGCTCACCGGCGTCGACGTACTCGTGGTCGACGAAGCCAACCTCACCGACGACCGCGACCGGGCCCGCCTGTACCGCCGAGCCGCCCACACCGGAACCCGCATCATCGAAGTCGGCGACAAACTCCAACTGCGCGGCGTCGGCGCGGGCTCGCTGTTCGGGCACGTCCACCGCCTCGTCGACGGCTCAGAACTGGTCGACAACAGGCGGCAGCGCGACGAGGACGAACGCGAAGCCATCGCACTGTGGCGCGAAGGTCGCTACAGCGAAGCCCTCGCGATCTGGATGCTCAAGAACAGGCTGGTCGCCACCGACACCACCTCCGAAGCGACCGCCGCCATGCTCGCCACATGGGCGCAGCTGCGCGCCGGAGCACCCGACCCGCACACCGAGATCCGCGGCCTGGTCATGCTCAGCGCGACCCGCGACATGGTCGACCGACTCAACTACGGCGCCCAAGCCCTGCGCCTGGCCGACGGCGAACTCGGACGAGGCCGCACCTACGCGCTCCGCCGAGGCGGCGAGATCCGCTTCCACATCGGCGACCACGTTCTGATGCGCATCAACGCCGTGCAACGTCGAACGCTGGCCGACACCGACGTCCTCAACGGATACCGCGCCGTCGTCACCGACATCGCCGCCAGCGGAACCCTCACCGTCGAATGGCAGGAAGACTCAGCCGACGGCCGCATCACCCGCCTGGGCAAGCTCACTCCGGAGTACATCGCCCGCGGCGGAGTCTCCCTCGGCTACGCCATGACCGTGCACAAGAGCGAGGGTCTGACCGTCGGCGACCAGTGGCGCGGGCCCGACGGCGAATGGTCCGGCGGCACTGTGCTGTTCCACGCCGCCGGAGCCGACAACCCCGCCGCCCACGTCGCCACCAGCCGCCACCGCAGCGCCGTGCACCTCTTCGCACCACTGGACGCCTTGGAAACCGAACGGGAATCGACCAACCGGCCTGAGCCACACACCCGCGCGGAGCGGATGGAACGTGCGGTCGAGAAGCTCGCCCGCCGCGCCCGAGCCACCGAAACCTCCCCCGACGACCTCCCCGTCGTCGTTCAACTCGGCCTGGCGGAGTTCCGCGACCTCGCCGATGCCCAAGCCCGCGAGCAACGCGCCCAGGACGCCGAAGCCGCCGCACGCGAAGCCCATCGACGCCGCCGGGAACGCGCGGAACGCAGCACCGAGGCCAAGCAGGCGCGCGCCGAGCGTGACCAGCGGTCGCGTGACCGCGCGGCGGCCCTGCTACGCGACGTGTGGTGCCACGAGCCCGACCTGGTGGAGCGGATCGTCGCCGCAGCGGCCTTCACCAGCGTGGCGCGTCGGCTGGCCGAGGTCGAGGACTCGGCCTTGGACGTGCGCGAGGTGCTGGCCCAGGTGCCGTTGCGCACCGTCAGTTCCGGTGTCGTCACCGACCCTGGCGCGTTTGTCGCATGGGCTGTGCGCGACGCCGCTGAACGCCTCGCCGACGGCCGTGTCGACGCCGAGCACGAGCGCGTCGAGCATCGACGCCAGTGGCAACTGCTGCGTGACCAGGTCACCGACCTCTTGCGCGACACCTGGACCGCACGTCCCGACCTGGCCGAAGCCGTCATCACCAGCCCCACGTTCGACGCCGTCGTCCGCCAACTCGACCACCAGGCGGTCGGCGACCTGGACGCCCGCACCCTGCTGGGACGCATTCCCCTGGCCAAGGTCGGCCACGACAGCGTCGAGGACCCGGCACGCCTGACCGCCTACTTCATCAAGCGCACCGCCCGCGCCCATCAGTGGGAGGTCGACCAGGCGCAGCGTGGCAGCGACAGGGCCGCCGCCGAGCGCCACCGCCGCCTCGTCGCCACCGAGCACCTGCGCCGGGTCTGGCCGAACCACCCCGAGACCGTCGACCTCGTCGCCAACGGCCCCGCGTTCGGGGCGCTCGCCCAACGCATCGAACAAGCCGCCGAAGCGGGCATCGACGTAGACGCCGCCCTACGCCGAATCTCACCCACCGAGGTCGGCGCACACTGGGTCAAGAACCCCGCGGCGTTCACCACCGCCGCCTTCCAACGCGCCACACAGCACCCGACGGAGCCCACCAGGCCCGATCCCGATCGACAGCCACACCTCGGGGAGCCGAGAGCACCGCGCAGGCCCAGTTGGGCCGATCGGGAACACGGCCGCCACGACGACGAGCACCTGCGGCGCCTATTGGCCGTCGAACAGCAGCGCCTCACAGCTCTCGACCGAGCCGTCAGCGAAGCCCGCCGCAACGCCGAAGAGCTGCGAAACCAGGTCAACGCCGAAGCCGGCCCGGCCGTGCGCGCACTCGACGAACACCTGCACCGGCTACGCGAGCAGGCCGATCTGGTGCGCCAAGCCGACGACCTCGAAACACGCTGGCACGCCGCACTGCAACGCGCCGAGAACGCCGCCGCCAACCGCACCCGCACCCAACACGCCCTCGACACCCTCAGCCCACTCGCCCGCACCCGCCGCACCGAACTGTCCGAGCAGGTCAAACACCACGCCGAGCTGGAAGAACAAGCGCATGCGGACGCCCACGAACTCGCCGCCCAGGCCGCCCGGCTCCACGAACGCACCGGCCCACCCGAACAGCGCCGCCACACCCTCACCCGAGCGAACGCGGCGGAACAGGACTACGAACACGCGCGTCCCAGAGCCCACCAGCGAGACCTCGACGCCCTCACCACAGCCCAGGACCGCGCCGAACGCCTCGCCGCCGAACACCACAGCCTCACCAGGCGCGTCGACGGCTTGCGCAACGAGGTCGAGCTGCGCGCCCGCCAACCCGAGCACCTCCGCGAGCAAGAGCGACAAGAACGTCGCAGCGAACTGGTCCCCGCACACAATCGAGCCGATCGTGCGCCGGAGCCCGCCGCCGAACACCAACCCCACATCGACGACCTTGAACCACCGCCCACCGGCAGCGAGATTGAGCCACAACCCGGTGACCCGTAGCTGACCACCGGATAGCTCAACCCGCACGCGGCGCGCGGAGGACAAGTCGTGCTCCGGGTCAGGTGGCAGTGGACGTTGCCGGCGGGATCCGTCTTTCTGCGGAGAAAGTTCGATCGGTCGGGTGAACTTCGCAGGGATCAGCTGGTGTCCAGTGGTCATGGTGCGACGCTGCGGCTCGCCGACCAGTAATCAGGCCGAGGTGGTGTTCGCGGTGGTCATACCCGAGCGTGAGCAGTCCCACGAGTCCCGCACCGGCCACGGACTTGAGGTGCGCAATACGGCGTCAGGCGGTGCGGGCGGCGTAGTGCAGGCCGGAGTCGTTCACGGTGACGTGTACCTGCACGCGGCACCCTCTTCACCGACGCAGGTGCTACCGCGTCAACTGCCTGCCGCACCGGGCCTGTTCACGGGACGGGTAGCGGACCTGGCCGAGTTGGATCGTGCGCTGACGACCGCCGCACCCGACAGGGCGGACATCACAGGGCCAGGGCCGACCTGTGCCGATCTGTCCGCCGCGAGCGCGACGGTGATGGTCTCCGCAATCGGTGGGGCCGGAGGGATTGGCAAGACCTGGTTGGCGCTGGCCTGGGCACACCGCAATTTGGACCTGTTCCCCGACGGGCAGCTGTTCGTCGATCTGCATGGCTTCAGTCCCGCAGGCGACCCGGTAGCCCCGGCGGTAGCGGTGCGCGGGTTCCTCGATGCCCTCGGCGTCGACCCCGGCCGTATCCCGACCTCCCTCGACGCCCAAGCGGCGCTGTACCGCAGCCTGCTCGCGGGCCGGCGGATGCTGATCGTGCTGGACAACGCCGCCACAGCAGACCAGGTCGTCCCCCTGCTCCCAGGCAGCCCGACCTGCACCGTGCTGGTCACCGGTCGTCACCGGCTCGTCTCCCTGATCGACCGACACGGTGCTCGTCACCTGTCCCTGGGCGTCCTCACCCGCGCCGAGGCCCGTGCCCTGCTAGCTCGGCGACTGGGCGCCGACCGTGTCGCCGCGGAACCCGACGCCGTCGACGAGTTGGTCGAGCTGTGCGACGGCTACCCGCTGGCTCTGTCGATCATCGCCCGCAATGCTTCTACCCGTCCAAGCATCCCGTTGGCCGAGTTGGCCGTCGAGCTGCGTGAGCTGGGGATGGAGATGCTCGACCACGACACCGATCCCGCCGCCAGCGTGCCCGCTGTCCTTTCCTGGTCCCTGCGCCAGCTCACCGAGGAACAGCGCACCGTGTTCGCCTTGCTCGGGGTGGCTCCCGGCCCCGACACCACCCTGCCCGCCGTGGCTGCCCTCACCGGACTGGCCCTCCCCCACGCACGCAAGGCGCTGTCGGTCTTGGACGAGGCTTCTCTGGTTGAGTGGCGACCGCATGGCCGGTATGCGATGCACGACCTGGTTCGCGACTACGCCACCACCATCGCTCAGGACCTATCCGACGACGTGCGCGTAACAGCCCTGGCGCGGGTGATGGACTTCCACCTGCATACCGCCCATGCCACCGAACGCCTTCTGAACCCTCACCGTCCGCTTCCACCGCTCAGCCGGCCCGTGCCCGGCGTCCACCCGCATCAACTACCCGACGCCGCGGCCGCAACGGCCTGGCTGGAGGCCGAGCACGCCACGCTCCTAGCCACTCAACGCGCCGCAAGCACCCTCGGCCGCCACCACGTCGTCTGGCACCTCGCCCGGGCACTAGACACCTTCCACCGCCGGCAAGGGCGTCGACAAGATGGACTCGCCGCGTGGCGGGCCGCGCTGGACGCCGCAGACCACCTCCCCGACCCCATCATCCGTGTCCGCGCACACCGGTTCCTCGGCAACGCCTGCTCCCAAGCGGGTCTACACCAGGAGGCCACCTGGCATTTGGAGCAGGCACTCGACCTCGTCGTACGCCACCACGATCCCACCGAGCAGGCACGCATCCATCGAGTGCTCGCATTAGTCTGGGGACGTCAGGGCGACGACCGGCAGGCACTGGTCCACGCCCGGCATGCCCTCGACCTCTGCCGTAGCCTCGACCAACCGGTACGCGAAGCCGATGCGCTCAACTCCGTGGGTTGGCACTCCGCGCGCCTGGGCGACATTGACATCGCTCGTGACCATTGCCGCGAGGCCCTTGCCTTATACCGACGCCACCGCGACCCCAACGGCGAGGCAGATGCCCTGGACAGTCTTGGCTTCATCGCCTACCTCACCGGCGACCACCGGCAGGCCGTCGACCACTACCATCAAGCCATCATCCTGCGCCGTGCCCACGGCCACGCTTACCAAGTCGCGGGGACTCTCGACAGCGTGGGTCGGTCCCACGCCGTCCTAGGACAATACGATCGGGCCCATGAGGTGTGGCGCGAAGCGTTGAATCTGTACCGGGAACAAGGCCGCGACACCGATGTCCGACGCGTCCAACGTCAACTCGACGAACTCAACGAGCCCAATCGGGACGGTCCCTACTAACCCCGCGCCAGCGTTCTTGACAGAGATGACGTCGCGGAAGCAGGCGTCGTCGACGCTGCTCCGGCTCAGTTTTTGTGGTTGACCTCGCTGACGGCTGGCATGCCAGCCGCCCGGACGTGTTGAGTATTGCCCTGTGCTCGACGGTCCGGTCAGCGGTCAACAGCTCACCGGATGTCTGGTGAAGGCAACTCCGCATTGATCAATCCGTGGTCGGCGGTGAAGCCGAATGAGAAGTGCAACGCAGTGCTTCCCTCGTCGGCATCCACAGGCTGATGGTGATCGACTAGGTGACGGGTCTCGCCAGGGGTGGTGCGCCAAGAGGCGGGATGCGCGCCCGCGCGGCAGCTGGCAGGGTCGCTACCCAGCAGATGGTTCAGCCGCGATCGGAAGCCGGGCAGGTAGCGCAGGTGGTAGTCGCCAGCCATCAGCGGTGTGCTTCGACGGTCGTGGTGGCTGTCGTAGTAGACCCACATCATGACGGCGAGGTCGTGTGCGAGGCCGGGGTGCAGTTCCCAGCAGTCGGGGATGAGTTCGCGGCTGGTCACCGCGTGGACGGCGTTGTAGTCGGCCACCCACCGCCGCACTGTCCGTCGCAGCGCTGCGGCTTCCTTCTCCGACAGCGCGGCCCACGTCCACGGGGTGCGCCGAATCGCGGCGGGTTCGGCCTCCAAGAGCGCCAGCAGCATCGCCACGTCGTGCTCAGCGGACGGTTCGGTGACCGTCGAGGCGGGATCGATCGGTTGGTCGGTCACGGTTGGACGCCTCCGGGACGGGTGAAGGTGGCTCGCAGGTCGGCCGCCGCCGCGGCTCCGCGACGGCGGCTGTGTTCGCGGCTGTTCGCTTCGTGCACGACCGCGTCGACTGCGGCGACCTCGCGCCGGATGCGGTGGCGCCGCCGGCGGCGTTGGTAGATCGTGGGTACGGAGGCCACGAACAGCCCTGCCCCGCGTGGGGCTAATACCGCGCGACCATCGGATAGGCGCTGTTGTTCCGACACCGGCAGGCTGTCCACGCGGCTGACCTGGTCGGTGCCTCGTGCGCGGGTTCGTTCGGCGAGCGCCACGTTGCCCGCTCGGGCGGTCAGCTCGGGTGCAACGGTCATGTCCAGCCCGCCGACCACCGTGACGCTGGCCGAGGCCCGCAGACCGTCGGCTTGGGCGCCGTAGAGTTCGTCTTCCTGGCTGCTGCTCTGCACCGAGTACAGGTAGTGGATGCCGTGCTTGCGCATGGTGTTCCCGACGTAGGGCAGGTTGGGCACCACGACGCTGTGCCGCAACTCGTCGAGGACCGCGACGAACGGCACGGGCAGCCTGCCCCCACGATGGCTGAATGCCGCAGTGCGGGCGGCGATGAACATTTCCGCAGTGAACAGCGACAGCAAGGGCCGCACCCGGTGCACACGGTCAGGATCGGCCAGCACGTAGACGGTGCCGCCCTCGCGGACGAGCCCGACCATGTCGAACGATTGGTCCGGGTCGACGTCGCAGAACGCCCGGCCTTCGCTGCTGATCAGGGCGTTGATGGTCAGGGCGAGGTAGCGCTCGACGCCGGAGGTGGTGCGGTCGGAGCGGGTGCTCAGGTGGGTGGTCAGCGCGAGCAGGGCGGTACGGTCGGCGTGCGGGTGCTCGGCCAGCACACGGCGCGGGGTCGTGTGCTGGGTGTCGGACAGCCACTGGGTGATCTCGTCGAGGCCGTAGCCGCCCAGCGCCGCCGCGTACAGCCAGGCGGCCAGGACCTCGCTGGCGGAGTTGCGGAAGAAGGTGTCGTCGTCGCTGCCGCGTCGTTGGGTGCCTGCGGTGTCGGAGCCGGCGACCAAGGCGTGGGCACGGCGGGTGGCCACGGCGAAGTCGGCGCATCCTTCGATGGGGTTCCACCGCACCTGCGGGAATCCGGCGGTGAACCGGTGGGCCGGGTCGGAGAAGTCCACCGCTGCGACCGGGTACTCGCGCATCCGGCCGTGGCCCGGAAGCCATCGCAGCGGTGCCCGCACGGGGCGTGAGGGGCGGTCGCGGCGGGCCAGCACGGTGTGGGTGAACACGGCGGGTTCGATGCTGAGCACCATCGCCGCGCCGGGCAGGTCGCGGATGATCGGGATCAGCAGGCGCAGGGTTTTGCCCCAGCCGGTGCGGCCGAGGATGCGGATGTTGTGCTCGAAGTGCGCCCACAACGGCACCCACGGCGCCCACGGACGCAGGGGTCGACCCAGTCGGTAGCCGAACGCGGCGGTGGGCATGGTCAGGCGAGTCCACCATCGGCTTCGAGGCCAGGTCACGCGGCCTTTGCGGCGGGCCTGCCAGCGGCCGAGTGTGCGTCGCACCTCGCGGGTGCTGGCCAGTCCTTCGTGACGGTATCCGGCCACGGGTGCGACCACGAACGCGAGCCACGCCGCCCACAGCGGCAGGGCGGCCATGAACGCCCACAGCGGGCGCACCGGCCACTGGACGGTCACCGGCCACCGCGATCCTTTGGCGTCTGGAGACGCGGTCGGTTCCGGAATCGGGATGCTCGTCGTCGATGGCGCAGCCTGGTCGGGGATGGTGGTTGAGGACGGGGGCCGGTAGGTCGGCAGGCCGAGCAGCCCGCCGTCACCGCCGGTCGGCGAGTGCAGCTGGAGCCGGGGTGGGTGCCAGCCTTGCTCGTCGACCAGGGCGAGCAGCGCTGCGCCCAGCCACACGGCCGTGATCGCGCCGGCCAGGGCGAGCAGCAGACCGGCCGCGCGGCGCCGGCGTTGTTCCAGCGTGGTGCGGTGCCTTCCGGGGATCACCATGCGCGCACCACCGACGAGTCGAACCCCGCGACGCGGGTGCGCACCAGGCTGACTTTGACGACGTCGCCGCTCTGGGGTGCCTCGACCATGTAGTGGACACCGTTGAGCGTGCCCAGGTAGAGCGCCACGTGAGTGGCCGGACGCCCCCAGAACAACATGTCCCCGGGTTGCGCCTGCTCCCAGGGCAGTGAGCGGCCGAACTGCTGCTGATGCTGGGAAACCCGTGGCAGGGTGACGCCGATCTGGGCGAAGGCGTAGACCATCAGGCCGGAGCAGTCGAAGCCGACGTTCTCGAAGTCGCCGTGGGCGTCGGCGACGCCGCCGTCGCGGATGCCGACGGTGGGGCCGCTGGCGTTGCCGCCACCCCACGAGTAGCGGGTGCCCAGGTAGCTCAACGCCGAGGCCACCACCGTGGTGACTCGTTCGTCGGGCAGGGCGAGCGTGCCGAGGATCCCGGCTTCCGCGGGCAGGGTGATGGTGTTGCCGCTGACCATGATGCGGATCGGTCCCGAACCACCACCCGGCGCGCAGACGATGCCGCCGGTGCCGCCTTGGGCAGAGGCTCCGTCGTAGAGCTGGGCGGCCAGCGCGGTGGCCCACCAGTCCCAGCGGGCGTACCAGAAGGCTCCGGCGCCGGATGCCTGCACGGTCTGCGCCGCGTCGGCCAGCGCGACGGTCGGGTCGTTGTAGTGGGGGACGCGTGCCAGCAGTTGCTCGTAGAACGCGCCGGAGGTGTCGGCCGGGTCGGTCCGGTTGACGTTCGCGTACAGCTCGCCCTGCTGCTGGAACAACCCGAGGCTGCGTCCGCTGACCGCGTCGGGGTTCAGGGTGGATTCCTGCATGGCCGTGGCCAGTGCGATCGCGGTGCCGCGCCGGGTGATGCCGAGTCCCTTGCCGACGGCAACGATGGTGCGGGCGACCGCCATCTGGCTGGCGTTCAGGGTGGCCTGCACCTGCCCACCGGTAGCGGTTGCCTGCCCGGCCGGTTGGTCGGCTAGTGGGGCGGTGACCGTGCAGCCGCCACGTGGTGGGGTCGCCGTCGCCTCCTGCGCGCCGGTGCTGAACAGCGCGACCAGCAGCAGCACGCTGAACAGCGCGGCTGCGCCACCGAGGATGCCTTTGACCATCGGTTCAGCCGCCCACGGCGGCCAGGTCGACCCGCCAGGTGCCGTCGCCCTGCCGCAGCATGACCCGGGTGGAGGAGACCGACTCGACGTACCGGGTGCCGGCAGCGGTGGTGACAACCCGGTGGGAAGTCACTCGCACCACGACCCGCTCCGAGGTTCGGGGCGCGCTGGGCACGATCTGGGCGACAGGCGCGGAGCAGTTCCCGGACTCCCGGGCGGCGGTGGCCTGTTCCCAACTGCGCGCGGCACGGTCGTCGCCCGCGGGGTCGAACAGCGACCACGCCTCAGCGGTCATCGCCGGTCGGGCCCGCCGCTCGGCGTCACCGAACCGCTCTCCGGTGGTGGTGAACGGGCACCACCGGGCCAGCCACGCACGTGCCGCGCTCTCCGGACCGGCCAGCTCCTGAAGGGCCGGTGGCCCTTGTGGAGCGGCTACCACGACGATCGTCGCCGGATCCGTCGCGGTCCGTGGCTGGACCACTGTCGGTGCGACCCCGGAAGGCGGGATGGGTGGTTGTTCCGGCAGAGACATCGAGGACGTGACGGCGGAGGGCTGGACCGTCATCGATGTCGAGGTGATGGACGTGACCCCGGTGGGGGTCGGTGCCGATTCGCCAGGCTCACCCGACGCGCTGTCCGGTGCGCCCGGTTCGTCCATCGACCAAGCCAGACCCACCACCGCGGCGACCACGGCGACCACGCCGGTGACGGCCGCGATATTGCGGCGGATCGGTACGGGCCGCCACGGCATACGAACGTCGCCCACGCCCCGGTCATGACTGCGGGTGAACTGGTGGTGCAGCTCGGCGCGGCGCTGCGCACCGGCCTCGCGCAGCTCGCGACGTCGGTGTGCACGGGCTCGGGCCTTCGCGCCCCACGGCCACCAACCCGGCCAGGGACCGAGCAGGTCACGTCCCCAGAGCGCGCGGCTAACCTCGCGCGCAACCCGCGCCGGACGGTCCGCGTCGCCATCGGGCTGTTCGGCTGCGGGGATCGCGGCCTCGTGGGGCTCGGAGTCGTCATGTTGCGCGTCAAAGCGTGTCACCGGTGCTTCTCCGTTCGTTGATCAGCCGTACTCGGTGTCGCCACGCCGCTGTCCGGGTGTGCGACGCTGCCTGGTCGGCGGCGCCGGATCCGAGCCGCCCTCCTCCGGCGAGCGCGTCACGCGCCGCGCGGGTCGTGTTCGTGCCGTGGTGATCCGGTGGACGCCACGGCGGCTGCGGGCCGGGGGCGGCGGGGTCTTGTCCGGCGGTGCGAGTCCCCGCCCGCCGGGCGGAACGACCCACACCCGCCGCGTGTCACCGACTGCTTGCGTGGTGCCGGTTCCGCCGGGTGGAGCGATCCAACGGCGCGGGCCGACCGCGGTGGCCTGCTCGGCGTCGAACGTCGCACCCCTGCGTGCATCGGGATCGGGACGAGGGACAGGCTTTTCCCGCACCGCCAGAGCACGTCCGGCAGTAATCGAGGTGGTCGCACCGGTCCCGTGCGGGCGTGCCCGACGTCCGCCCGGCCCCGGCCCGTAGAGCTGCACGTCCGTGGACGGGGTGATGCGCGTGGCGGTCGCCTCCACCGGTCCGCGATCGATGTCCGCCGCCTTGGTCACCGGCGATCTGAGCTGGTTGCCCGCGATGCGGGTCGCGGCGACGGCCAGGCCGACCCCGCCGACCGCCGCGCCACCGGCCACTCGCGCTGCTCCGGCGGCGACGCGAGCGACGCCACCGAACGCCTTGAACGCCGTCCGCGCCACCGAACGCGCGATCAACGCCGAACCGACGCCCATCGTGCGGGCTCCTTCGCCGCCGGTCAGCGAGTCCACCCAGGACTGCATCTGCACCGCAGACATCATCAGGGCGATGTTGAGTACCGTGACGATGAAGAAGCCGTACTGACCGACGAGGGCGACGATGACGGCGGAGGTGACGGTCACGCCTGACACCGTCGTGGTGATGGTCAGAGCTTGCAGGACACGGCCGAACGTGTAGATCACGTAGCGGGTGCCGGTCGCACGAGGCCAGCCGGGTGTCGGCCACAACGTGAGGAACACCAGCCCCGCCACCAAGGTGAGCAGCAATCCCACCGAGGCGTTGAGTCCCGCCAGTATCAGGCGCACCCACAGCAATGCCAAGGGAATCACCAACAGCGCCAACAGCAGCACGATGCCAAGCCGTGCCGGGTCCTGGCCGCGGATGTAGTCGCCGTAGGGACCGAACTCCTCGACCGAGCCCTGGTCGTCGAGGATCTCCATCCACCGCTTCCACGTGTCGTCATTGGCCAGCGCGTGGTGACCGGCCTTGCCACACACGTCCAGGGAACCGAAGTGCGCCAGGCACCAGGGTGTGGCGCCGAAGTTGGACCACATGCTGTCGACCAGTCGGCGGGTTCCCGAGTGTGGACTTGAGTCGGCGATCGCCGGGGTGGGAAATCCGGTCGGGTTGTTCGTGGTGGTCACGAATTGGGTCGATCCGGCGATCACGCCGTCGGCGAGCTGCTGCCGGACCCCGTCCACGGTGGTCATCACGGTGGACGGGCCCGAGGCGAACAGCATGGCCGTCGCGGCGGTGGCCATGACCCAGCCCAGATCGGTGGCGAAGCCTCGGCCCTCACCGCGCCATCGGGCGTAGGTCATGACCGTGCCGATCGCCACGGTAGCCATGATCAATGGCCAGAACACGTGGTAGGCGACCATATTCACTGCTTGGTCGATCTTGTTGCTGGACTCGGCGTAGAGGGTGAGGTTGAGCAGCCACTCCAGCAGCGTCAGCGCGCCCTCCAGCAGGCCGAGCACGAGCCACATCAGCAGCAGCGTGATCACGCCGATGATCTGGTACACCGGCAATGCCAGATCCAGCCAGCCCGACGCCGACTCATCCGGTTTGACCGTGATGGCGTAGTCGTAGAACGAGTACGTCTCGAACAGCGTCTTCGGGCCGCCACCGGCCAGGTCCGGGCCGGTGATCACATCGTCGGCCACCGCGCTGCGCGCGTGGCCGGCGACGAGCAGCCCGACCAGCCAGGCCAGGGTCATCATCCGCTCGGGCCGGTTCCACAGCCACCGCAGCGGTCGCGGGGCGCGTTCGCGCACCAGCCTCACCACCAGCAGCGCCTGCGAGCCCGTGTCACGCCGGAAGTCGGCCAGTCGGGCGAGGACATGTCCCCTCATGGCTCGTCCACGGGCGCAGGTGCCATCGAGTCGACCAACCACCGGTCGTCAACCAGCGCCAAGCCGATCGTCACGTGCCGGGGTGCGTCGTCGTACGCACGGACTTCGACTACGGCGACCACGGACCCGGAGGACCTGCTCTCCCCGAGCACCCGAACCTCCGGACGCGGCCGGTGACCGGCGGGTAGGCAGCGCAATTCGTGGCCGAGCTGAGCACGCCACCGTGGTGCCGCGAGCCGGCAGGCGTCCGGGTCCAGTGCCTGGTGGCCTTGCGCAAAGGCCAGTGCGACCGAGACCGGATCGCCGAGATCCAGTGGAACCGGGTCTGCCGAGGGCAGCGGTTCGGGCCACGACACGGCGATGACGGTCAGGCTCGCCAGTGCTGCTGCGTACACCACCGACGCGATCAGGCCGGCGCGGCGTTGGGCAGCTGACGGTTCCAGCGGTGAGGTGGCGATCACCGAGCACGCTCCCGGTGATCGGCTTGCTGCTGTTCACCGACCGCGTCCTCTGCCGCCGTGTTGTCGGGCTTCCCGGCGTCAACCGACGCCGTGACCATGTGAGCATCCGGAAACTCGCCTTCGCTCTGGTCGACGTCGGTGTCGTAGGCGTAGAGATCGGCGGAGTCCTCAGCCGCGTCGGTGGACAGGGTGTCAGCGATCCACTCCGTGAGCCGGTCGAAGGCCACCAGCCCGAGCCGGTTGTGCCGATCGCGCATCACGCACTCCCCCGGCCCCAACATGCCCTGCGCCTGGCGCAACCGAGGGCCCGCATCGGGCCGGTGCAGCAGCACAGCCTGGGCACGCTGTTCCTCCTGGCCCAGCGCCTCGAACGCCGCGCTCATGACCAACTGCTCGACCAGGCCCTCGATGGCCGCCATCTCGACCGCAGACTGGGAGTCCAGCAGCAGGTAGGTCTTGAGCGCGCGCCCGGTGCGGGCCAGCCACTGCACCAGCGACCGGCCTTCCGGGTAGGCGGTGATGCGGTGCAGCTCGGTCAACGCGACGAGCTTGATCAGTTCCCGCACGTGGCGTGACTGCATCAGCGCGTACGCCGTGGAGGTCCGGAAGGTGGTCATGGCGCAGCGCTGGGACACCGTCCACTGCTCCGCCACGCTGCCGGGCTGCGGCAAGCCCAGACCGTCCAGCCGCAGGTAGACCAGCCCGCGGCCGGACAGCATCGGAGCGGCATCGACGGCCGGACTGCCTAACACGGCACGCACGTCGGACTGCCGCGATCGCACCGACAGCATCTCGCCCAGCGTCCGTGCAGCTTGCGCGGCCTGAGTGTCGCCGGGGGTGGCGACGAGTTCGCCGATCACCGCAGTGGCCGACCACAGCTCCCGGGGGCGGGCCAAGACCCGGTCGATCGCGGCTTCCAGCACCGCCTCGGTGCCTCGCCGGTCGTCGCCGCTGAGCACGCCCATCAGGGCATCGAGCGTGAGGGCGCGGGCCTCGTCGGCGGTGGGCGCCCACCGCATCGGGTCCATCGACCCGGCCGCGTCCGGCGCCGTGACGTCGACGACCTGCACCGGGACACCCAGGACGCGGTCGGCGACCTCCACGATGCCGGCCAGGTCGCCTTTGGGGTCGGCCAGCAGGCACCAGGCGCCCTCGGCCAGCGCGGCGAGGACCGTCAGCATCACCGCGGTGCTCTTCCCCGAGCCGGAACGGCCGGTGAACGACATCGTCGTGGGCATCCGCCGGTTGTCAGCGGTGCGAGAGACCAGGTGCAGCCGAACCGGTCCGGGCGTCGCCCCCAGGTTGCCGCCGATGTAGGGACCGCTGGTGTCGCCGACCGCCGAGCCGCCGTGAAACCACGAGCCTGCCAGGGTTCGCATCGGCTGGACCTGCCCGAACTCTGGCACACGCACCCAGTCGCCCGGCAGCAGCTCCTTCCACAGCAGGTCTTGGATGTTCGGCACCAACTCTAAGGCGACGATGCCGGTGTAGCGGCGGCGCAGCGCCTCGATGCGGTCGGTCAGCTCCTCGACGGTCTCGGCATGCACCACCCACCGCGGGTGCGAGGTAGCCAGCACGTCGATGCGCCGCCGCACTTCCCGGTCGCGTTCGGCGAGCGCGAGTTCGGCCTCGTCGACCTCCTCCGGCGGTGCGGTGCCCGCCTCACCGGCCTCCAGCGACTGCGACCTGGTCCACTTGCGGCCAGTGCGCAGCAGCGCCAGCGATCCGGTGCGGCCATGGTTGACCCCGCGCACCGAGGCTTCCACGTCAGTCAGCTCGGTCAACAGCGCCAGCCACTCCCCGCCGGGGATCTCCAGCTCGTCGGCCGGGAAGCCGTTGACCGCGGGCACCAGCACCGCAACGTGCCGGGTGGCGCCGGTGGCGGCGTCCCTCGTGGTCACGTAGCCGCCGTCGGGGCTGGGGACGACCTCGCCGTGCATCAGCGACACCAGCCGCGCGCCGGACAGCTCGCCGTCGTCGACCGGGGCGAGGTCGGCGGTGCGGCGAAGCTCACGGGCATAGGCCCAGGCGATCGTCACGGCCGACGCCGGGACACCGCGAAGAGGGCTGTCGCGCACTTGGCCGAACCACCGCTTCACGGCGGGCCGCAGTTCCTCGACGCGGTCGTGGGCGTCGCGCAGCATCCCGGCCCGGGAGCGCAGCTGGGCGGCGACCGTTCGTCGACGTCGTTCCCAGGGCGAGGCGGTGTCACGGGTCGGCCAGCGGACGCCGAGCAGCACGATGCGGCGGCGGAAGTGCCCCACGTCGCTGTTGCGGGCGATGCGGTGTGCGCCCAGCTCGATGTAGTAGTCCGCACCCGGCGCGCGGACCCCGGAAGCGGACTTCCAGCTTTCGCGGTAGTCCTCGTCGGAGTAGCGCGTCCACATGATCTTGAGGTGGTAGTCGGCATCGACCGGCAGCAGCGTGTGCATCGCGGCGGCCGTGGCCCAGGTCGCGGCCTCCAGCTCGCCGTCCTCCATCAGTTCCGTGGAGCCGTCGGGGATCTGCGCCCAGGTCCACACCGCGTCGTCGGTGACCTCGATGCCGTCCAGGATCAGCAGTGGCGCGGCGGGCGGGTCGGCGATGCGGCGTGCCGCATGTGGTGTTCTACGCGTCATGCTGCGCCACCATCCTTTCCGGACTCGGGTGTCGAGGTGACGAGGCGGGTGGTGACCAGCAGTCGAATCGGATGGGACCGGTGGCCGGTGATGTCCAGCAGCGGGTTGCCGATCACCGCCCTGCGAGGCTGCATCCGGAACTGCGCCCAGTCCCGCCAGGCGGCGAGCATCATCCGGCCGGTGTCGTCGCGCCGCGTGCCGTAGAGCACGAACACCACCGGCGGAACGAGAAACACCAGTGGCGACAGGCGGTGCAGGATCGGCATGCCCAGCACAAGAAGTACCGACCACCACAGCCCGACGCTGACCGTCCCGATCAGCAGGATCCGCCGCTCCACGCCCCGTCCCAGGGAGCGGCCGAACAGCTCGTACTGGCGGGTTTGGAGTCTCAAGTGGATGGTGTCGGTGGGCAGCCTCATGTCGTGCCCCCGAACACCGACTGGATGACTCCCTTGAGGATGTTCTCGGCGGTGTCCGGGAAGAAGATGAACACCCCGCACGCCATGGCGCCCAGGATCTGCGCCATCATCCTGCCCGGCTTGTCCTCCATGTAGGACCAGAAGGCCCGCACGCCCAGCACGATCATCAGCAGCACACCCAGCAACGTGAAGATCGCCTGCTTGATGCCGTCCAGGTTCACCTGTTGCAACGGTTGCGTCTGTGCCAGCTCCAGTGTTCTCACAATGGTCATCGCGGTGTTCATCACGGTGCTTTCCCGGTGTCGATGTCGATGCCCGCCAACAGCCAGCGGTCGTCCTGGCGGTGCAGGCTCAAGCGGTAGGTGCAGGTCAACTGCCCGGCGTTCTCGGCCACGCGCCACACCACCGTCGCCACACCCATACGCTGGTCGGGCGGTGCACCCGGCGATGCCTGCATGCCACGCCACTGCCGCAGCTCGACCAGCGTCGCCGCACCCTCGAGCGAGGCGATCCGTGCGCGCGAGGCACGGACGAAGTCCAGGTCGCCGGTGGCGAAGGCGTCCATGAAGCTCTGCACGGCCGCGCGGGTGTCGCGGGTGAACCGATCGTCGGACACCGCCTGCCCTGGGGGTGTGGAATCGGGAGCCGCGGTGCCGGGCTCACCGACCAGAGCCGGAGGCGCAGTCAACAGCAGGCGGCCGTCGTGCTCCGCGAGGGGCACCGCAACGACCAACCAACGCGCCGGATAAGCCCGCCAACCCGGAAGGTCCGTCGGTGCGGGCTCCGCAGCCGGGATACCGGAGCCGGCGGTGGGCGAGGAAGAACCGGACTGCTCGGAGGGTGATTGCGTCGGTGCCTGTTCCGACGACTCCGGGTCCTCGTCCGGGGCGTACGGCACAACCCGTGCCCGCACGGTCACCACGGCCTGCTCGTCCCCTTGCCTTACACGGCCGAGCACAGTAGCGCTGTCGGCGGACTGACGCCCGTGTCCGTCCCAGCCGTCGACCTCCCGCCCCGGCAACGCCCACCGTCGCAGCACCTGCTCGCGACGCCCCCGTTCCCAGGCATCCCACGACAGGTAGTCCACCGCCACACCCTCGGCGACCCCATCGAGCACCTCATCGGCAACACCGGAAGTCGACGTCGACGGACGCAGCCACTCCGCCACGGTGACGGTCACATCGACCGCGCCCAGGACCGTCAGCACCGTGAGCGCGGCCAGCACGACCAGTCGCCGCGCCCGCGTCCGCCACGGTTCGCGGACACCGTCGACCACGTCGAAGGCGGTCTGCCGCTGCGAGGACGTGCGTCGTGCCGGCACGGCGTCGGCCGGCGGCGTCGGGGACGGCCCTGACGACGGTGGCACCCACTGTGGAGCGACACCGGGCACTGGCACTGGCCCGGTTGGTGCGGGGCGGCCGGGTGTCGTGGCCGTCCATGAGGGCTGCCGGTGTCGAGCGTCCACCGGCGGTGCCATTCGTCCGGTGACCGCACGTCCTGACCTGTCGTCGGCGGCGACCGCCGTGCCGTCCGCCCGAGTGGACTTCCCGATGCGTTTCGCGTTCCAGCGGACGCGGACAGCGTGGTGATTCTTCCCTGCCATCAACCACCACAGCAGATCACCGGCCATGATCCGCCCTCCGGGCGGCCGGCAGCCTCGTGATGAAAGCGCACATGAAACCCCCTGTGAACATCGCGGCGCTACTACGCCAGAATCCTGGATGCGCGGCGCGATACAGGCACCATAACTCCACACCCGCTCGTGAAAAGAGTTTTTCCCGTAGATCGGGAAAAGGGTTGTCGCTGAATGAAAACCGCCTGACTCAACTCCGATGCGATGCGGAGGAGCCCGTGACGTGCCATGATGGAGCCGGTGCGCGGTCGGGTATGCGCACCGTCGGGGATACGGGCGGTTGATTGCTCGTCGAGCCGTGGGGGCGTAGACGGGTAATCGACCGCTCGCGCTGGCGACACATTTCATGTGTCGAAAGGCGGGGTGTGCGGGAACCGGCGGTCGGCTCCCGCACACCCCGTCCACTATGAGCGTGCGGCGGCGAAGTCGTCGAAGCAATCGCGTGGAAGCCGGTCAGTTCCTTCGGTCGAGCCGCTCGGATGTGGTGTGAGCGGTGATCGCGACCAGTCGTCCGCCGATCCGGTATCGGCGGCCCACCCGTTCCACGGCGCCGCAGTCCTCCAGGGCGCGGACGAAACGGTGGACCGTGCTCAGCGGCAGGTCGCCGAGTTCGCTGATCCGGGCCAAGGTCAACGGTGCGGGTTGGGGAGCGATGGCCTCCAGCACACGCAGGCAGCGCTCCAGGTAGGCGTCGCGACCACGAGTCGCGGGCGCGGAGGCGGGTCGCGCCGTCCCGGACGGGTCACCGGTCATCGCTGCGCTCCGCAGTCGGGTCGAGTTCCGGATGTGCAGGTAGCCGTGGCTGCGCGTCGGGTAGCCGGTGGGGTCGCGCCCCCAATCGGCCAGGGCTCGGTCGTTGTGCCGACCTCTGCGCCTGCCACTCCCGGAAGGTCCTCTCGCCGATGCGACGACGCAGGTGCGGGTGGTTGTTCTGGGTCATGCCGACCGGTGAGGGTCCGAGCACCGCCAGCAGGTCCGATGCGGTGTTGGAGTGATGGCCCGCGGTGGTGATCGCTTCCTCGCTGGGAAACACGTCGGCGACCCGGTCGCCCGGTTCGATGAGGTTGTCTTCCTTCCCTCCGTAGGAGTAGATCCACAGCCAGTTCGCAGGCGGGTCCGGCTCCACCAACCTCTTGAACCTGGCTACTTCCCTGGTATACGAGTAGAACGTCACATCTGGCGTGGCGCGGGCGATGTCCAGCCAGGCCGCCAAGTAGAGGTCGGAGAAGAAGTCGCCGGCATCGTGGACCCTGAGGTACTTGCCTCCGCGCAGGCGCGGTGCGGCGAGTTCCGCGAGCATGTCGTCCTTCCACTGTGGAAGGTCGTTCTTGATCCTGAGAAGGTTGCGCTGGTGCTTGGCCAGCACCTTCGGGAAGCGGAACGTGCCCGTGCGGGCGTAGCACACGGCCGCACAGACACCGGCTGCCGGGCAGGTGACGTAAGGGGTTCCGTCGTCGAACCTGCCCGCCAGCGCCGGGATGGAGAAGGTGAAGATCCCGTGCGGCCGGAGGTAGGCGTTCTGGGTGATCATGCGTTCGGGCGTGCGCCTGGACCGGTCGACTGCCACGACGTGCTCCTCATGCGGTCATGGGGGCGTGGGTGAACTCGACCTCGATCACGCCCGCGTCGGGCGCGCCGAGACGCGCCGTCGGGGCGACGCGACGTAGCAGGGCAAGAGCTGCGGTGTTGGTGACGGGCACCTGCGCACGCACGGCCAATCGCCCTGCGGTGTCGGCCAGCAACCGGCTCATCAGCGCCGTGCCGACCCCTCGGCGCTGCCAGGCATCCTCGACCAGGATCGCCAGCTCGCTGCCGTCGTCATCGTGCACCGCGGTGGCGACCCCGACGAGCAGATGACCATGCCACCCGGCCACGGTGGTCTGCCGGAACCGGTCGGGCAGCGACCGCAGGTAGAGGCGGGCGGCGTCCGGCGAACCTCCGCCGCACCGGTCCAGCACGGTGCGGTCGGAGCACCGGTCCAGCATCGCCTCGACGCTGCGCCCATCAGCAGCCAACAACGGCGCTGTCACCAGGTGTGCGACGCGCATCATGCTCAGCTCCGGTGGAGGGTGGTCATGGCCGCGACGTCCACGGGGCAGCCTGGATGTACTGCGGCACCGCGGTGGGCGCCCGCCGCAGCAGCGGCCACCAGTAGGTCGTCTCGGTCACCACAGCGACAGGGCGTCCCGCCACGAGCAGACGTGCCTGCGAGTACAACGCCGGGGCATCGGCGTGCGGCGGTCCATCGACACGGACGGCGAACTGGGTGGCACGCTGCACCGCCGCGCCGAGCAGCTCGCCCAACGGGACGCTGCCCTGCCGCAGCAAGGCTTGCCCGTCGATGTCCAGGCCCAGCGCCGGCTCGTACACCAGCGCCGTCACCGCAGCCAGACGCACGGCAGCATCACCCGTGGCGGGCACCAGAAAGCCGTCGCGCACGGTGACGCGAGTTCCGAGCGCGACATCGAGCAGCTTGGCCTCCAGCGGGTTCACCTCACGACGCGTGTCGGGCACACGTGCTGTCCTGCGCACGGTGAAGCCGGTCCACCAGGACAAGGCCGCGGTGTAGGTGGGAGCTGTGTTGATCAAACGCTTGAGCCGCACAGCGCGGTCTTCCAGATCGCGCCCCGGGTCCTCGCCACCGGTCCCGGGAACGTCAGCGGCCGTTCCCTCGGTGTCGAACGTGGTGGCGTCGTGACCGGTACTGACGCGCGTGTCGATGTCGACGAGAGACACGGTGTTCCTCCTGCCTGAAGTTCGGCATCGGTGGGAACGCGGCCCGCCCTCCTGGGAAGAGAGGGCGGACCGCGCGCTGAAGATCAGGCACTCGGTTCACCCGGTGACTGGGTGCCGGGCGACGACGACCGACGGTGCGGGCGCCGGGACGACGACCGCGCTGGTCGTCGTCGAGCCGACCGGAGGGCTGGTGGGGCTCGGTGCCGACGACGATGAGGTATCCGTCGGGCGGGACGTCGTGATGGTCGGCCTGGGCTTGGGCGTGGTACGCGTCGGCTTCGGCGACGTCGTCGTCGGATTGACGGTGGTCGTGGGCTTGGTCGTCGTTGTCGACGGTGGGACGCTGATCCCTGCCGCCTGGGCCGACGCGCCGGTCGTGGTCAACAGGGTTGCTGTACCTGCGATGAGCGCACCGGCGGCCATCCCGGCCAAGGCGATGCGAACAGACCCCTGGGTCATCGAATCTCCTTACAAGTAAACGGTTTCAGGCTGGCGGCGGCGTTCTGCCGGCTACCTGATCAACACGGTCGTGCCCGCAGGAATGGGGCTTCCACCGTGAGATGTGGTTAGGGTGTGCAGTGCGTCGGCGGGAACCCGGATGCAGCCGTCAGAGCTGGCGACGCCGAAGACGGCCGGATCGGGCCAGCCGTGCACGCCGATGGTTCCGGGTCCTCCGCCGTAGGTGGTGTAGGTGTCGGAGTGCGCGCCAAGCGCCAGGAGCACCGGGGCGTAGGTGGCGGTGGGGTCACGGATCGCGGCGATCACGAACGTGCGCCCTTGGGGTGCGGCCGAGTTCGCGGCACCGATGCCCACCGGCCGACCTCGCGACCGTACTGGTGCAACGTCAGCGAGTAGTGCGCCCGGTCGACGGTGACCAGGTACGGCGTCACGGCGAGCGTGATACCGGACCCCAGGTGCAGCCAGGCCACGCTGTTGTTGGGCCTCGACGGCAGAGCGACCATGACCCAGTCCGTTCGTCGCTCCAGGACCGGCAGCCAGGTGTCGACCTGGGCACGCGCCGGTTCGATGCCGATGGGCTGGGCGCTGGGTACCGCGGCGACTGGGTCACCACCCGGCGTCGTGTACGCCGCCACCGTGCGCGTGGGGTGTGCGACCGTGCCGTCCGGAATCTGCCTGGGTTCCGGGTCGCGCGGCGCATCAGGGATCTCGGTGAACGTGTCGGCCTGCGGAAGCAGAGCGAGCTGCTCGTCGGACATCGGTCGGGGTTGGGACGAAACCGGTCGATCGGACGTTGCGTCGGCGACTGGTTCCGCTTGGCGGCCCGCCGAGGAACCGGGGCTGGGCTGCCCCTGGCCCCGGTCCTCGGCGGACGTGAAAGCGAGTAGGGCCACGGTCAAGGCGGACAATGCGAGCCCGCTGACGACGACTCCCCGGACGCGGCGAATAGCCGTGTCTTCGGACTCCTTCGTCGTGTCGTGGCCCACGGCGATCACCTCCTCGGTACCAAGTGGCTGGTTCACAAGTGCGCGGTGCGCCGGACGTCCCCGACGACGGCGGTGCACGCGCTTCTTGTCATCTCTGTGCGAAGGGCGAGAGGGAGCCGCTCACCAGCAGCGCTCGATGCACCAGGCGTTGGTGATCATCCCGGCGCCCTGGAGCTGCGAGTGGGTGCTCAGGTTGGTGACGTAGCGGCCGACCCAGATGTCGCGGGTGCTCCAGCCGTACCAGAAGCTGACCCTGATCTTGATGCTCGGCGAGGAACCGCAGTGGTTGTACTTGGCGTAGTGGTGGTCGCTCCTGTCGACGAAGAAGCCGCACGACGCCGCGGCCGACACATCCTGGGCGCTCACCCCGCCACCGCCCTGGGTGCCGTTCTGGATCTGCGACCCGGGGTTGGTGTTGGGAGCGCGGAAGGTGCTGGGTTGCGTCTGGATCTGGGACTGGCCGCTGTTCGCGCCGGTTGGTCCGTAAGGGCCGCCCATGGCGATCTGCGCGGAGGCGCTTCCCGCGGTGACGGCCAGCGACAGTCCGAGCGCGAGGCCGAGCACGCCGAGCAGGCGCAGGATGAACGTGCGTGTCATCGGATTCCTTTGCTTCCGGTGGGGAAGGTGTGCCGCGCCGCTCGCCGCGCTCCCAGGGGGGGATGTGGGTCTGAGCGGCGGCGCGGCACACCCCGCCGGTCGGGAATGACCGGCAGTTTGGTGCTCACCCGCCATCCGGCGGTGAGGCTCCGGCCCGCGGTCGGGCCGGTGGTCTGTGGTTGTCACGGAGCGGGGAGCTGGGTGAGCGCGAGCCGGCACTCCGCGGTGTGCAGTTGTTGCCGCCCAGTGGGTCAGCGACCGGTCGGAGCCAGGCGCTCCACCCAGAACGCCCGCACCGGGCCGCAGGACGTCGCGCCCACGGGCGGGATGTGGCCGGTGGCCTCGATCTCCTGCCGTGACGGGCGTTGGCCGGCTCGGGCCTGCCGTTCTCCGTCGTCTGCGGCCGTGCCCGTGAGCTGGAAGCGTTGCCCGCTGGGGAGCTCCAGCACGACGCAGCCGGGTTGAGGGCCGGTCCACTCGACGCTGCCGACGACGCTGACCAGCGATCCGCGCGCCTGCGGCGGCGGGATCACCACCGCAGTCCTCACCTGCGGATCGGGGTGCTTCGCATCAGCGGACGTCGAGTCGACGTGGTCTCCCGGTTGAGGGGTCGTGCAGGCAATGGTCACGGCCAGGACGGTCGACATTCCCAGCGCGGTGGACCTCCGTCGATGGCACCTCATCGCAGGTCGCCTTCGTCGGCGGGAACTCCCACGTCCCGGAACATCGAGTCAGTCAACGGAACCGTCGGCTCCCGATCCCGCCACAACGAGGCCGCGTGGACCGTCCCGGCAGCCGCGATCAACGAGTTCGGATGCGCCATCCGCGGTGCCAGCTCGTCGAGGACCGCGTGCGCGGTGTCGCGGGCGAAGTTCCGCGCCAGCAGCCAGATCCGCGTCGGCACGCCTGCCCCGCGCAGGACCGCGTAGACCTCCTGGGTCGCTGGCAGATAGCCCAGCACCCACTGACCGCAGCGATCCGGTTGCAGGGCGGAGGACAGATCGTCGTCATCGCCGTCACGGCGCCAGGCCCAGCCCCACTCCTCGACACCGTCCAACGCGAAGACACCCAGTCCCGTGGCAGTCGCCCTCCGGGGGTCGAGGGTGAGGAACGTGGTCTCGTCGTCGAAGACCACCACCTGAGCCGGCACGTCCGGTGACAGACGCCAGCCATCGGCAGCCGCCCGCAGCGGACCCGACGGCGGGTCCAGCCCGATCACGAAATCGCGGAGATCCTCGGCCAGAGCACGTGCGTTCTCCAGCTCCCACACGGCCCCGGTGTGTTCGTCCACCGCCCGCTGCAGCGCGCCGACGTCGGGCCTCGTCGCGGATCGGGTCGTCGTGACGCGCCGCTGCGCGTCGTCAATCCGTTCCAGCGTCTCAGCCGACTCCCGCCTCAGCGTCGCTTCCAACAGCAGCAGATCGCCGGCGGCATCGGCGGTCAGGGCCTGGAGTGTCCCGTCCCCGACCAGGCGGTCCTTGATCGTCTGCGGCACCGGATCCGCCCGGTGCCCCAGCAGCACCAGCAGCTGCCCTTCCACGGTGTGCCGCCACCGTGCACGACGTGTCTCCACCTTGTTCCCCTGTTATCCATGCGTCAGCAGGGCGCGTACAACCGCTTGACCCGACTTCGTGCGGCGGCCGCACCCTGGCAGTCCACGAGCAATTAACCCGTCGAGCGCGAACAAGTCGACCCATACAGACACGTTCCGCGTCATCGCGACAGACCATTGGCCGTGTCCGCATCCATCAGGTTCACCGCAACCGGTGACCCCGTTGCCGACAGAACAATGACACAAACTCCCGCATCACGTCACGAGAAAAGTTCAAACAAGGATAGATTCGCCTCTGACCTGCACAAACGTTCACCGCTGGACGCGGCCTGATATTTCTTTGAGTGAAATCTTTCCGGTGCGCGAAAAGGGCCGGTTTCACCAAGTGAAATCTTCCGTCACGCGCGCTCCGACGATGCTTTCGACTGATGAAAATATTCCCCTAAACGCGTCGAGTCGACTATGGTACTCAGCGTGCGACCGGCGTCCTCCTTGCTAGTCGATGTTTTCGCACAACGAAATCCGAAGGCGACAGCCATGCGTAATGCGATGTCGAGTTCCGCGCGTCCGCTCGTTCGATGCGCGGTCGAGCCACCAACCACGGTGGCGAGGCGGGGCCGGGCCGGACAGGTGAGGGCATGACTGGCGCCGATCGTCGGATCACGGCACAGGGAGCGCGGTTCGTCCGTCTGGTGGCTGGAACAGTCGCGATGGGGTTGAGCATCGCCCTGCTGGTGCGTGCCCGGCTCGGCCTGCTGCCGCTGGACGTCCTGCACGCGGCGATCAGCAGGCACACCGACTGGACGATGGGCGGCGCTTTCCTTACCGTCCAAGCGATTCTGCTGCTGGCCTACCTGCCGCTGCGGATGCGGCCGGGTGTGGGGACGATCGTCGCCGCGACGGTCCCGGCGGTCGTGTGCGACGCGGCCTTGGCCCTGCTGCCGGGTGTCGCCCTGGTTTGGCGCCTGGCGTTGTTGCCGCTCGGCGGCATCCAGTTCGCACTGGGGATCGCCCTGTACCTGAGTGCCAGGATGGGCGCGCTGCCGCGTGACGGCCTGATGCTGGAACTGCACCGCCGCCGGCCGTGGCTGCGCCCAGCCGTGATCCGCGTCGTCGCCGACGTCGGATGCCTGCTGGCGGGCTGGCTTGCCCTGGGACCGGTCACCGCAGTGACCCGACTGGACTGTGGGTCTGGGCTCGCTACTGTGGGCGGGTCTGCTCGGACCAGTCATCGCGCTCCTGCTGCGCCGGACCGGACGCTCCATTGCGCCCGCGGAGTCGTCACAGGACGGACAGACATCCCGAGCCAGCGGCCACCCGCCTACCTCGCGCGATTCCCAGAGTGAGTTGGTCACGCAGCCTCTTCGCCCCGAAGCGACGGACGGCGTCACGCGCGACGACTCACCAACACCTCGGACGCAGACCCTCGACGGCGTATCGGTTGCCGACCTCGCCCACCACCTCAAGCGCTGATCTCTCGGCGCGCGCCTCCACCTGGAGGGAATCTGAATGACCATGTCAAGTCGTAGCGGCGGCTGGTTGCGGCGCGACGTGAAGATCCGTCCGTCGCGCAGGAGTGCCCACAGGATGTCGACCAGTCGACGGGCGAGGGCGAGGGCCTAGACGTGGGCGAGCAGTTCGCCGCATTCCTGTTGTAGAAGGTGCGCGAAGTGTCTTCGATCCTCAGGCTGGACGACGGGGCGGCCACGTAGAAGACTCGGCGCAGCCTGCGGTTGTAGCGCTTGGGAAGGCGCAGGTTCCGGTGATACGGCCGGAGTCCCAGGCGACGGGCGCGGCCGAGATCTATCAGCAACACCCATCACCCCGGACATCCGGGACACCAACCCCGAACAACATCGATCTCAGGGAAACCCATGTTGCGCGGCCCTGTTCCGGCCGTCCTGCTGCCGTGCGCTGTCACGCTCGCAGCAGTGAGTGTCACTCAACACGACGAGCTGGACCTTGCTCCAGCGTGGCGTCGGGCCACTCCGACCACACCGGCCCCAGCGTGAAGCGACCGTGATTCCGCTCCAAGGCGCGCAATTTCACCAATGACTTGGCTAGACGGTGCGTTGTCGGAAGCGGCAGCTTGACCGCACGGCTCATTTCGGTGAGGTTCATTGGCCGGTCCTCGTTGGCGACCAACTCCAGAATCTGAAACGCACGCTCCAACACGGAGGGCCGGCTACCGCCGTCAGCCGTCGTGCCCTGGTCCGCCAAGCTGACGGAGGCTTGTGGTTCGATCTGCTGATCTCGGGAGGCGCGATCAGGTCGCAGCGGTCCCTCGTCCCGGCTGTCGTCGCCAAGCGACACCTGCATTCCCTCCTTTTCCGACATGACCGGCAGCGTGGCGGTTATGCACGTTGCCGAGGGCGGGCCGGTATGCGGTCATATCGGTCATCGTGGTGGCTCCGTGCACCGCGCCCCCTCTCGGCGTCGCGGGGGCACCAGAGCGTTTCGTACTCGTAGACGGCCGCTCTTGCGGCGCTGCTGACGTTCCGACACTGACCGTCCGGCGGGTGGGCACCGCAGTGCCAGCCACCTCCCATCCCACACCGCCAACCGCTCCAACGGCATGTCCGGCTTCGCCTGCTGTCTCAGGCTTGCCGACCAGTCGTCGTACGTCGCGCCGTGTGCCAACCAGCATGGTGATCGCGGCCTTCTGGGCCATCGGGGTAGACCGCGCGCTCACCTCAATCCGCATGAATGCGGAAACCCGCAGCGACACCCGCCTCACTCTAGGTAACGTTGCAAATACGAATGGTAATCACCGTAGGTTCGAGCAAGCGAGCGGGTCACTCTGCTGGCGCACCGCTCGGCCGTCGTCTATGGATGGCAGACGCGCTGCGCTCACTGCGGCCCGAACTGCGCTACTTACGACTTTCGTCACGTACGGTCCTGACGTGCCGGAACAGCCGCCTGGCCCAGGCCGGGTGTCGTACGGTGCATAGCATGGGGACGTCGTTTCGGACCGCAGCGTCAGACCAGGACGGAAGCATCGAGACGCTCAACGCCTTCGTGGGCAGGCGTAGGCAGCTGACCGACCTGAGGAACGCGATGGGCGGATCCCGGCTTGTCACGCTGTCGGGTGGCCCCGGTGTGGGCAAGACCAGATTGGCGCAGGAGTACGCCAAACAGGCGAAGTCCTCCTTTGAGCATGGCTGGGCGTTCGTCGATCTGCGCGGGGTGCCCGCCGGGGACACCGCGTTGCTCGAGCAGGCAGTGGCATCGGCGGTGCGGCTGCCCAGCCAATCCGCCCGGGATCTGCGGACATCGCTGGTGGCATTCCTACGTGACCGTCGGATGTTGCTGATCCTGGACAATTGCGAACACTTGAAAGAAGACGTGGGCGCCCTGGTGGACACACTGCTGCGCGGGGCACCTCAGCTGCGCGTGCTGGCCACGAGCCGCGAACTGCTCGGCCTCGTCGGCGAGATGCTGATCATGGTGCCGCCGTTGGAGCTGCCCGCCGAGGATGGACCGCTGAACCCCAAGCTCGAGGCCGTCCAACTGCTTGTCGAACGTGCGCACACCGGTGTGCCTGGGTGGAGTCTGACTGAACAGAACTGGCCCGCCGTGCGGCTGATCCTGCGCCGTGTCGGCGGACTACCGCTGGGCATCGAGCTCGTCGTGGGACAGATGAGGTCATTGTCGCCGGAGGCCATCGCCGCCCGGCTCGACCGCTCGCCGCACCAGCAGGCCCTCAACGAGCTGATCGGCCCCAGCTACAAGGCGTGCAAGCCGGCGGAACGACTTTTACTGGCGGCGTTATCGGTGTTCACCGGCCCTTTCGACTTGGAGGCCGCCGAGCAGGTATGCGCCGACGACAAACTGCCCGAGCATGAGATCGCCGAGGCCTTGGCAGGGCTGGTCGACCGATCGCTGGTGGTGCCCTCCCCCTCCCGCGCCCACTACAGGTTGCTGGAACCGGTCGTGCAGTTCGCCGCGCAGCAACTGCAGGACCAAGCCGACGAAGGCGCTGCGGTCCGGCGGCGGCACCGGGACCACTACCTCCGGATCGCGGCGCGGCACGCCGCGGGATGGCGAGGCGAGAACGAGATCGAGGTTCTGCGCGCTGTCGAGGTCGACATGCCCAATCTCCGATCGGCCCTCGGGGCACTGATAGCCGATCCCGAGTCCGCCGGGCAGGGCTTGGAGATGGCCGTGGACGTCGCGCGAACCCGGTGGTGGACCTACTCCGGGCGCCTGCCCGAGCAATCGCTGTGGCTCAACCGTGCCCTGCGGGCGACTCCCTCAGTGCCCTCAGTACTGCGCGCCAGCGCGATCGCTCTCGACGCATGGATGATGCTGTGCCTGGGGGAAGGCCGCGAGGCGGTGGTGCGGCGCATCGCCGATGCCGAGACGATGGCCCCGTCCGACGAGCCGGTCGCCGCCCTGCTGTTCATCAAAGGGGCCCAGGTCGCGCTGCTCGACGGCGACCGCAATGGGATGGATCTATTGCGCCAGTCGCATCGCCTGTGGCTCTCCTACGGCCCGGACGCCCTGGTCGACGCGCACCTGACCGAGACGCTGGTGACGATCGGGTCGGTATTGGTGGAGGACGCCGACGAAGGCCGGCGAGCCGCGCAGGACTTCCTGGCAGGGTGCCGGCGACTGGGTGCCGACTGGGGTATGGCATGGGCACGCTGGTGCCAGGCGGTGGCATTGATCAGGTTCGACGACGAGCCGCGCGCGGCCGTGCGGGTACTGATCGAGGGCGTGCGCGGCCAGCAGCGGATCAATGACCGGTGGACCCCGCTGTTTACCCTGCCCGTGCTGGCCTGGGCGCTGGCCCGCTGCGGGCGGCGCTCCGCCGTGGCCGCGGCCCGACTGCTGGGCGCGGCCGATGGTCTGCACCAGGCGACCGGTATCCAGCTGTCCCGCGAACTTCGGGTCTTCGCTCTGGTGCACGAGAACGCCGAGGCCGCAGTAGCCGAGCACCTTCCCCCGGACCGGTATGAGGATGCCCGCGACGTCCGGGTGGGCACCGTGGACGACGCCTTTGCGCTGGTGCTCAACGGCAGGTACGCCGATGCGCTTCCCGGCGAGAAGGACGCGCCTGCAGCCGACCGGTCCGTCACCAACGCGTCTGCCGTCGGCGAGCCCGCCGGAGACGAGGAGGGTCCGGAAGCCGCCTCCGGTGACCGATCGGTCGGCGAGGCGACGCTTCTGCACCCTAGTTTCACCGTGCCCGAGAACGACGTCGCCCGCTGGCTGGTTCAGGGCCTGGGAAACAAGGAGATCGCCCGGAAGTTGTACATCAGCCCTCGAACGGTGGAAACCCACGTGCGTAACTTGCGCGACAAGGTCGGCGCGGCCAACCGCGTCGAGCTCGCGACCCGCCTCATCCAACAGCGCGAGAACCCCTGACAACGGGAGAACAGGGGAACCGGCTCGCCACGCACCGATGGTTGCGGGGCGGGCCGGTTCACTCCGCCAGGGTCACGCCGACCTCGGAGAACCCGTTGGTGACCAGGTAGGGATTGCGCCGCATGCGGTCCACCGCGACCGCCGGACGTGCCCGTGGCCAGCGCGCAAGGACCTCGCGCACTGCGATTTCGGTCTCCATGGTGGCCAGTGGGCTGCCCACGCAACGGTGCCACCCCATACCGAAGGTCAGGTGGGACCGGGCCGTACGCGGCCGGGAGGGCAGGAACCGGTGCGCGTCGGGGCCGAAGGCCTCCGGATCCCGGTTGGCCGAACCGAGGTTGACCATCACCAGGGCGCCTGGGCGCAGGGTCACACCGCCGTCCAGGTCGATGGGCTCGCGGACGAGGTAGTGCGGGATGTTACGGGTGGGTGGGTCCCAGCGCAGGCTTTCCCGCACCACGGCGGGGACGGAGTCCGGGTTTGCGGCGACGCTGGACCACTGGTCGGTGTGCAGCAGCGCGGCCAGGGTATTGCCGATGGCGGCGGTGGTGGTCTCGTGGCCGGCCAGCACCATCAGCACCGCGGTGGTCAGAACCTCCTCCGGAGCCAGCCGGTCCTCGCCGCCGGCGTGCACGAGAGTGGACAGCAGCGCCTCGTCGGGCCGTACCCGCTTGTTCTCGATCAGCTCGGCCAGGTAGCCGACCATTGCCTCCGAGGCCGGCTGCTGTTGTTCCGGCACCTCGGTCATCATCGCCGAGGACCACCCGGCCAGCATGCCGCGATCCCGTGCCGGCACGCCGAGCAGTTCGCAGATCACCATCAGCGGCAGCGGCAACGCCAGGCCGGCCACCATGTCGACCGGCTGGTCGGGGTCCATCGCGTCCAGCAGCCCACGCGTGATCCCGACGACGTTATGGCGCAGTTCCTGCACCCGTCGGGGGGTGAGCGCCGCCGCGACCGGCCGTCGCAGTCGGGTGTGGTCCGGCGGATCGGTGTTGATCATGCTGCCGCCGATGACGGCCGTCACGTTCGGTTCCACCCCCGCCTCGACCATGTGGTCCCTCATCACCGAGGCGATGCCGGCGGCGTCCTTGGTCAGGCCCGGGTGATTGTTCAGCAGCGTCCGTGCCTGCTCCAGCCCGGTGGTGACGATGTGGACCCGCACACCATTGGCCTGGTGGGCCACGTGCACCGGACCGATCCCGCGCGCGACGTCCTCGACCTCGTGGTGCACGTATCCGACGGACTCGCCACCAACCAGCCGGGCGTGATCGACGTCGTGCTCGATTCGGGTCATGGTCTGCGGCTCTCCCTGGATCTCGGCGGGCCGGGCGGCAACGCGGTACGCCGACAACCATGCCGTGTCCCGGATCCACAGCGCATCAGTGCAGACACGGGATTCACCGTCATCGCGTCGCGCCCGACGCCCCTGCGGCCTGAAGCAGTCGCCAGGCGCGTCGCCCCTGGTCAAGCTACGTCTCCGGGCAAGCATACGAGTCAAGACATTCGCCCATTCAGCCCCAGTAAAGTACCGATCGTGATGAGTGCGTTACCGAGTGTATTCAAACCGTCTTCGGGTTCTCCGCATTGATGCGGTCTCACGCACGGTCTCCGGGTTTCGTGTGATGCCGGGCAGTACCGGAATCACGATGCTGATCTCAGCGCCCTAACCGACGCTCGTCGACCAGGACGGGAAGACCTGCACACAGGATCCTGCGTGCGACGAACACCGGGTAGCGCCGCAGGGGATGAACGCAGGGCGCCTCGCTCCACAAGGGTGACACGCCAGACGAAGCGAGGGGAATGGACGGCGGTGGACACAGCCGACACCGGGACGCGCTGGCCGATCCGAGGGCACCCTGACCCATCTACTCGACCTGAAGCTCGTCCGGCAGGGCGTTGCGGCTCCCGCATCAAACGCAGGACGCACGCACATCGGTCCGAACAGAACCCTTGAACTCGCCCCTGACGGAACTAGCACGGCCAGACCGCAGCCTGCGCTACTCGCTGGAACACCAACCTGTACTGCCAGCCGAGACCCGACGCACCTGCACCACAGAGCACCTCAACAGACCTGACGTGGTGTGGCACACCGGGGGGCGTGCCACACCACGTCGCCACGCTCGAAGCCAACCACGGCCACGTACGAACTAGGGGACCGTTCCATGACAGAACCGATCGCCGCCCAGATCACCGGAGCGATAGGCCTGACCGGAGTGAAGATCGAACTGGTCTACGACCCGACCGAGCCCTACACCGTCTTCATGTACATCTGGAACTGGTACGGCAAGCACTGGCTCGAGTGGGTCTGCGAGCGTGACCTCCTCGCCCAGGCCCTCGAAGCCGACACCGACGGCACTGTGACCGGAGAGCTCGACATGCTCATCACCCGGGTCGACGACCGAACCACGAAGATCACCAAGGTCACGCGTGGCGAATGGCACGAACGAACCGAGGTCGTGCTCGGTTCCGCCAGGCTCACCTCATTTCTCAAGGAAGCGTTCGCGCTTGTGCCTCCCGGCCACGAACGAATCGAACTCGACGTCGAGCAACTGTTGCGCTGAGCGGACCGCCTGAGCTACCGACCGTGGCCCACCTACCAGGCGCCGACCCTGCACGTCGAGCGACACGGGGGAACGCATGAAGACCGGCAGTCTCGCCGGCACCCACGCCATGATCGGATCGCGCCGTTGACACCGCCGACCTTCGACTCGGACGACGTGGTCATCCGCGCACTGTCCCTGCCGGCGGTTCTACCCGGCCGAACACGCGCGCGGTCAAGGAAACTCGATGTCGGAGACCTGTACGCCAGGGTCAACAACACCACCCTGCACTTCGCCTTGTCCTCTGTGGACCATCGCGGACGACTGACCAGCCGGCAAACCTTCAGTCACCTGCAGTGGCCTCCAGGTAAAACCCTTACAAGCACCTTTGGGCGCAACTACGTCCTGCTCCGTCCCGCCGCCGACGGCGAGCTCACCGTCGGCGAGCGAGGGCGACTTCTGCTGCCGTCCAACCTTCTGCACTACTGCGGGATCGGCGCCCACCGACAGATCCTGCTGATCGCCGCAGCAGACCACGACATGCTCGTCGTCCACCCACAACAGAACATCGCGGAGATGGTCCGCGGGTTCCACGAGGCACAGTTCCAACGAAACGTACACAGGAGGGTTTCCGGTGACCACCGCTGAGGAACTCACCATGGCGCACTTACTCCTCGAGCGCCTTGGCATCTCTCTCGAAGACCTGACCAACGCCACCCCGCCGGCGCCGACGTTCGCGGAGTTCATACCGATCGTCAGCAACGCGGTACCAGTGGGAACCCGCCGGGTCTACAAGCCCTACTGGGGGAAGCTGACCGAAACGTGGGGCGCGCTGCGCATCGACGAGATCCGCGCCACCGACGTCAACTGGTTCATCGAACACACCAGAAAGACCGCAGCCATACGACGATCGAGCCGGGGCGGACACAGCGCCGCCGAACACGCCTACCGCGCACTGCGATGTGTCTACAGGTACGCGATATTGAACAGAGTGATCGACCAGCGAAACGACCCCACCGCCATGGTGACCAAACCGAAACATGTCAAGTCCAACCGACACGCGATCGACAACACCCTGCTCGGCCAGATCGTGGAAGTCGCCTCGACCACCGGCGACGACCCCACACTCGACGCGATCATGATCCGCCTGCACCTTGAGACGGCCGCACGCCGAGCCGGAGCACTCGGCCTGCGACCGCAGGACCTCGATCCCAAGCGATCGCTGATCCGACTCAGCGAGAAGGGCGACATCACCCGCTGGCAACCGGTGTCCCCTCACCTGATGACACACCTGCTACACCTGACGGAAAGCCGCGGCGACCCCGACGACAACCGCCCCATACTCCGCTACCGGAACGGAACGCCGATAACGGCGCGACGTTACGACCACCTGTGGGAACGTATCGGCCAACACGTGGACACCGTACGAGCGCTCGGCATCACGACCCACTGGCTGCGGCACACCACACTCACCTGGGTGGAACGCAACTTCGGCTACGCCGTGGCCAGAGCCTTCGCCGGTCACGCCGCCTCCAGCTCCCGCTTCGGCGTGACCGCCACCTACGTACGCGCCGGCATCAGCGAAGTCGCCGAAGCCCTCGCCGCACTGACCGGAGAAGCTCATCCGCTCGCCCCGGCCCCTGGCCCCGAACCAGGCTGACCTCCGCGACAGCAGGCCGGACAGTGTGGCATCCCAGGGTTCGGCAAGGTTTGACGACCGGTGTACGTCCACCGCTCCCTCGGTGAGCAGGAAGTGGACCAGGGTGAGCGTCGGGAACCGTGCGGTCGGGTCGTCGATCCGGTCGCCGATCGGGTCCACCGGCACCGCCAGTGCCCGACTGCTGTTCGGTCGGGCGCGCAGCACCGCCACCACCCGGTCGATCTGGTCCAGGTCCTCGCGGAAGCGTCGCAGGCGTTCGCCATGATTGAACTGCATACCCCGGCCAGCTTGCGCGTTCTGCGACCAGCCAACCATCTCGGTGCACCACTGCTGCAGTTGGTGTGGTGCGTGACCGGGTACATCGGCGTATGTGGGCGGCACGATTGGGACGGTCGCGCCGTCGGCTTGCGGCACACGGTCGGCGTCGGCAAGCTCTCCGGTTGCCGGACTGCACCGAGGCTGGTGGCCGGTGGGTGCGGGCGTCACCGTTCAGGCCACCGAGTCGCGCTGATCTTGATCTCGGCTCTCGCAGCGAGGATTCCGTAGGCGTGCGCGCTGCGGACGACGTCGCACCACAGGTCAAGATGAGGTTGGACGGTGGAGACGAGGCCGTCCCCGAACATCTGCAGGGTCCTGATGGCTACGTCGGGCTCAGTGCTCTGCGAGATCACTCGCCGCAGGGTGACCTCGATGGCGTTTCCCAACGTGCGGTCGGGATGCGCGGGGTCTCCTTCGGCGATGATCAGATCCATGATCGCCAGGGGATCCACCGGGTGAACGGGGCGGGGAATGTAGTCCAACCGGTGGAAGTGGAGCATGAAGTAGCCCCGCTCGAACGCGACCTTCAGCAAGAACGCGAGTGATTCGGAGACATCATCCGGCCTGGCGGCCGGCGGTGCATCCCCCAGGCCGGATCTTCGAAGGAACGTATCGGTTTGGCTGTAGGCGACGGCGTCGATGACAGGCCGCATGCCCCGGGGAATGAGGTCGAGTTGGGCTTGAAGGTCTCCCACTTCCTCCAGGCAGTTGTCGAAGTTCACGAGGAATGCCAGGACCGGCAGGTTCAACTCGTCCTTCAGCTTGCTGAGCTGATCCGGTGTCGGCGCGATGTGCACGCCTCCGCTGACCCCACCACCTACCTGGATCACGGTCCCGAAGACTTGTCCGTACATCTGGTTGTGCGTGGAAGGCTGGCCGGGCGTCGGTCGGGTGTCCCAGGCGTCCAGTTCCTCGGCCAGCCCGGTGCCGGATCCTTCGTCGAGGTGGCCCAGGTCTGCGATGGTGTCGGACCATTTCTTCTGGGCGAATTGTGCGGTCATGCCGCCGTCCACCTGGCCGATCGTGTCCCAGGTCGTTCCCCGAGCCCGTTCCAGGTCCACGGCGATGACCACCAGTCGCTCGACATCCTTCGACACCCGCAGCGCTTCGCGGAGGTAGTCGCCGTCGTGGTGCCCACGTTCTGTGGGAACCAGTTGCCGAGCCAGGCTGGACAGGCGTCGCGCCGCAGCGGAGTACCTCCGCCGCGCTGCCGCAGCAGCTTCATCCGGTTCACGTGTCGTCATATCGTCAACCTATAGCCGACTCGAACCGTATTACGGTGCCAGCCAAGACGATCGATTCGTTATATATGGATTTATTAGCCTCGAAACGCTCTTTCAGCTGATCAGCGGCGATGGCTCCCCGAAAGGGCGTGATCTTCAGGTGACTACGGCCGTGGGCGGCGCCGACACCCTGTTCGGCGGCGACGGCAACGACCTCCTGATCGGCGACTTCCGCGCCATCAACGGCCCGGCGGCCCTCGGGTTGCCCGGGAACGACAGCATCGACGGCGGCCTCGGCGCCGACGTGATCGCCGGCGACTACATCGACATCACCCTCACCCTCGTCGGCGCCGCCCTGGCAGCCGCCAACGACACCATCGTCGGCGGCGACGGCATCGACACCATCTACGGCGACGCCAAGACCGGCAACGCATCCCTGGTCGACGCCGGCGCCGGATTCGCCGACACCATCAACGGCGCAGCCGGCACCGCCGACACCGCACAGGCCGGCCCCGGCACCGACACCTGCACCAACGTCGAAACCACCACCGGCTGCGAACCGTAAGAACCCGCCGAGCGAACACGCAACAGACGGACATCGTCCACACCGGACGAACTGCCGGTCGGTGAACTCCGCATCCCGACCAGCAGTTCCCCGCCGCGGTGGCGGCGAACTCCACCCGCTCCGGCCGGCTCTGGAGCGCACGTGGATCCGTCTGCTCGTCCCGCCTCACGAGACGACGGCCATCCTCAAATTCCCGCCCGGATAGGCAGGCGGGCTCGACGGGTGATCGGCTGACCCGGCCTGCTCTCCGGTGGTGTGGGTGCCCGAACCGTGGCGGAAGGATCACGGTCGCAGCGGCGCGCCTCACCACCGCCCTCAACCTGATCCGCCGGGACGCATGGTGGAGCGGCGCATAGCCCAACAACGCAACAGAGTCCCAGGGCGCTGTCCATCGAACGCACCGACCGACCAGGCGATCCGGCTCGGCCGAAGTGCGCCGGGTCAGGACCCGCTGCATAGTTCGAACCCGGAAGCGTAGTCGCGTTGTCCGGCGAGGATGTCGGTCACGATGTCGCCCGGGCCGAGTTGGAAGCCGAGGTAGAGGTCTTCTGGGCCCGCGATCAGCAGAATCGAGCCTCGTTCGTTCTCGAGGCGCTCGTCACGGTGGCCGGGGTAGGCCACGCGCACTTCTTGGGCGGTGGAGCCCACGCCGATTCCTTTGTCGGTCCGCACTCCTCTGGGGGGATTGACGCCGACGGTACGGCCGGCCTCGGCGGTGATCAACGTACTCAGCCGCTGTTCCCAGTCCGCGCTCCAGCCTCCGTCGGCCAGCGCCGTGCAACGCCTGCCGATCCGCATGGCGGTGAGGTCGGCGACACCTGTGGCCATCGCCTGCTCGGCGGTGAGACCGATGGTCAGCGGTCCGTAGCCGTGGAATGTCAGGCGAAGCGGTTTGAGCGCTGGGCTGAGGGCCCACGCGGCAGGGGGGAGTTCGCGGTCGAGGAACCACTCGGCGAGCTGGAGCACCTTCCCCGCGAGCCACACCAGGATCATCGCCCGCCGGGCGAGTTTGATCCGTTCGGTGGTCTCCTGCACCGCGGGAACCTTCGAACCGTTGGCCTTCGTAAGCACCATGGCGAGCGCCTGTTGCGCTATGTGATCGGCGTTGGCCACCGCGCACCGGGCGATCTCTGCGGCCGCTGCGAGCGCGTCGCCTCGTCCGGCTGGTTGCGTGAGGTCGTGCAGGCACTGGCCGGCCATGGCCATGGTCATGGCGATCGCCACACCCCGATTGTCCTGGCCCACTACAGCGCTGACTGCGTCGTACATCTGACCGGCCAGTGCGTAGACCGGGCTGGGGTCTGCGGTAATCAGAGGTTGGTCGCCTGCGGCTCGGACCTGCGCTTCGGTGAAGCGGAGTTCGACTTCCTCCCCACCGGGCAGGAGCACCCTGCCGCCGAACAGATCGGTGATCGTCCCGCTCGGCGACAACGCCCGTGTCATCAGCTGCTGCAGGAGGTCCTCGCCGGCCAGGCCGCGCAGCGACTTCGACAAGGTGTCCTCTGTGTACTGGGGCACGGCAGCCGGGACGACAGCCGTGCCGTACGCACGGTTGCCCGCCACCTTCACGACCATGATGTCGGGATCGCCGTCCATGCCGCCGACACACCACCGCATCGGCGAGTGGCGGTCGTCGAAGAACGTGGCATCGCCGGCCCAGTCGGGGACTGTGCCGTGGCATGACGGCTTGTCGCGCCGCCGGGTGAACACGTTGTAGACGAAGTCCGTGAACGTGGTGAAGTGGTCGACCTGCGCGGTGAGCGTCTTGCGGTCCTCGGACAGCGTTGTCGGGATCGCGGTCCAGGTGTCCGTCCCGGGGTCGAAAAACGCGATCGACGCCTGCTGCCCTTCCTGCAGAGCGGAGTCCAGGCGCCGCCGGACGGTGACGCCCTCCGGCGGCACGGTCCCGGCGGTCAAGGACAACTCGACCGGTGCGCCCGCTGTCAGGTCTCCCGGGGTCGTGAGTTCGTCCAACACCTCTGTCGCACGCGCCTCGCTTCCCAGGCCCGCCGCCAGCACCAAGTCGCCGCCGACAGTGCCGTGCAGCTCGGCCGACCACCCATGTGAATCCACCACGCTGCCCGCCGTGGCAGGCGTGCTGACCATCCACGATTCGTCGGTCGGAGGCGTCGGCTGTGAACCGGTGCACGCAGGGCACAGCGAGAACGACAGGACCAGCACCACGATCGAACGCAGCAGACGCATCGCGCGCTCCCAGCGTCAGCGACCGGAAGATGAGCTGATCCGGCCCTTTCACCGTCCATCGCAGCCTCCGTTCGCTGCGTTAGTGCCGAGCCTGCGACACACACGATCGGGTGAAACATCTCTACTTCCGGTCCGCGTGCGACGGCACAGGCCGTGGGACGTGAATGACGTTCCAACGTGCCTCGGAAGCCGGCAGCTGCCGCGCATCGACGTGTCGGAACCGGCCGGTGGTGGAGGTGCCCGTCGGTAACGCCGCCGGGGCCGGTAGCGAAATGCCGAGCACATCATGAGCGTGGAGGAATCCGATGGCGGATCCGGTCAGATCTCGACACCGCGCCCTGGTCGTCACGGGTGTGGCCGTGCTCGTCGTGGCGGCCCTGGTCGTCTGGTCGGTGTGGCCCTCGGACACCGACTCCGCCGCGGCGGGCCCGGTCGACTCGGTCGAGTTGGCACCGGACCGGGACACCGAGGTGGTGATCGACGAGCACTGGTCGATCCACGTGCCGCGGGGCGGTGTGCCCGCCGCGTCCACGCTGAGCATCGACCGGGTGGAGTTGCCCGCGCACCCCGGCGCTGACGTCCCGCTGAGTTCCGCCCGGCTCCGCTTGTCGACCGGCCAACCGAGCGCGCCGTGGACGTTCACCTGGCGAGCCGAGCAGCCCTTGCCCGACGACCACGTGCTCTACCTGGTCGACGACTCCGGTGACGGCACCGGCTTCGATCCGGCGGTGGACGACTCCGCGGCCGTCTCGAATGCCCGGATCCGGGTCGCCGAGATGTCCGGCGACCGCCGCTCGGGCACCGTGCCGGTGGACCACCTCAGCTTCAAGTCGTGGTTCGAGGGCGTCATCAGCGCAACCACCAACGCCCTCGGCGAGTTCTTCGGCACCCGTGCGGACGCGCCGCAGTGCCACGGCACGGTACCGGACTGGCTGGACGAGATCGTCTTCCTGGACGACGTCAACGGCCCACTGCGGGTGTGCGCGGGGTCGGATCCGAAGGACCCCGCGGTCACGGTGGTGAAGATCGCCAACAACCGCGGCGGGGGCATGGTGCTCACCTCACCCGTCGCCCCGACCTGGGCGTGGCAGCGGGCGATCAGCGACCACGTCGACGAGTGGCCAGCCGCACTGGTCGGCCAGGCGTTGATCAAGCTCGGCGTGCAGGAGCAGGCGGTGGGGCGCAGCTGGCTGCTGCTGCCCGGTGACGAGGTGCACCTCGGGTTCGACGAGGACGCCGTGCGAACTGCCGGTGCCTCGGCCGCGCTCGTGGCCCGCACCGACCCGCTGCTGATGGCGGTCGGCACCATCACCCAACTGGTGTCGGACCAGCTGGACGGGACCAGCGCATGGAGCTACGTCCTGGTGGCTGCCTGCGTGCAAGGCGCCGGGGCGGACCTGGTCGCCGATCGGACCGCCGGCGGCATCGCCTCGGCGGTCGCGTCGTTGGCCGGGTGCGCGGTCGAGCAGGCCGAGGTGATCGTGCGCACGCTGCGCGCCGCCCTACCCGACGCGACGTGGCAGCGCCTGTCACCGCAGGTCTACCAGACCGCGAACACCGCCAAACGCGCCCTGGGCAGGGTGCTCGCCATCGCCGGGATCACGTTCATCGCCACCGATGCCGCCACCACGCTCATGCTCGATGCCGCCGCGTTCACCGTCACCCTCTTCCCGACGGTCAAACCGAAACCCACCCCGACCAAGGTGGTGACGCTGGTGGGCATGGCAGCCGACGGGACGCCCGCACCGGGGTTCACCGTGCGAGACCAAGGCGGGTCGGTCGAGTGCTCCTCGGCATCGATCGCGGCCGTCCGGGACGACATCGTGTCCTGCTCACCCAGCGCCGCGGGCGCGGACGTGTGCTGGGTGGGCCCCGACCGGCGCGCCCTCGTGTGCGGTGGGCTGCCGTGGGACAAGACGATCACCCTGGCCCGGTCCGACGCCCCCGTACCACCCACGACCAAGGTTGCCAACCCGACACCGTGGGGCCTGGAGTTGGCCAACGGGGCGAAGTGCAGGCTGCGCAACGGCGGTTCCTGGGACGGTCGCGCCGACGACTACGTCGGCGCCTACTACTGCCCCGATCACGACCCTGTGCTCATCAAGGCAGGCGACGAAGCCATCGTCGACAACTCCGGACCCATGTGGACCGTGTTGGTAGGCCCGTTGGGCGGGGCCGATGAGCAGTTCCCACCGCCTGAGCGTATCGCCGTGACCGTCGCCTACTTCGCCGGGTGAACCGCAGCCCGCGCCAAATCTGACATTCGGACGCCGTTGACACCCCGACTGGCGGAACGCCGCCCGTCGGGTGTTGTAGCAGGTGATCACCACCATCGCCGGTGGTGTTCGCGTCGGTGAGGGCACCTTCGATGCGCGTGCCTTGGCGCGCCTCGCAATCGACGTCGGCCCTGGCGAACCCGAGGTCGACCACGTCCGGTCCGGCCACGTTCATCATCCTTATCTTCTGGTGCTGCCAGGGCGCCGCCCTGGCCTGGAAGTCAACACCCGCCTGGCCGACTCGATCTACTTCCACAACGGCGCCACGCTGACCGTGAACCTCTACACGCCGTCCGTGCTCACGTGGTCGCAGCGCAACATCACCGTCAGCCAGACCACCGGCTTCCCGGTATCCGACACCTCCACCCTGACCGTCACCGGCAACGCCGCCGGGTCGTGGACCATGCGACTGCGCATCCCGCCCTGAACCAGCGGCGCGACCATCAACGTCAACGTCACCGCCCAGAACATCACCACGACTCCGGGCACCTACGCGAGCCTGACCCGGACGTGGGCCACGGGCGACGCCGTCACCGTGCGCCTGCCGATGCGAGTCGTCATCCAGCCTGCCAACGACAACACCGAGGTCGCCGCGGTGACCTACGGCCCGGTCGTGCTGTCCGGCAACCACGGCGACACGGCGTTCAGCACGCTCCCGTCCCTCGCCACCGCCTCCGTCACCCGCACCAGTTCCTCGTCGCTGGCGTTCACCGCGACCGCCGACGGCGCCACCGTCAACCTCGGCCCGTTCTACGACGCCCATGGCCACAACTACACCGTGTACTGGAACACCGGCAGTGGCTCGAACACGGGCTACTGCCTGTTCAACGCGGCGAGCGGCATGGTGCTTGGCATCCGGGACATGTCCACTGCGGATGGTGGCTCAGCCTTGCAGTGGGGCGACACGGGAACACCGGACCACAACTGGCACCTTGTCATCGACGGCGCCGCGGTCCGGCTGCGCAACCTCAAGAGCGACAAGGTCCTGGGCATCCTCAACGGCTCCACCGCACAGGGCGCCCAGGCCGTCCAAGACCCGGACAACGGCAGCACGACAACAACTGGCGGTTCGTGCCCGTCGGCACGCGACGCATCCAGAACTTGCGCAGCGGCCTCCTCCTGGGCGTGCAGAACATGTCCACCGCGGACGGCGGCCTGGTGATCCAGTGGGACGGCAATGGCACCGCCGACCACCTGTGGACCACGCTGCTCGACTCCGACGGCTACTTCCGGCTGCGCAACTCCAACAGCGGCAAGGTCCTCGGCGTCGAAGGTGGGACCACCGGCAACGGCGCCCGCGCCGTGCAGTGGGCCGACGACGGCACCGCGCACCACAAGTGACGACTCCGCCACGGCTCAGGCGGCTACTTCCGCATCCACGCGCCAACGGCGGCCGCGTGCTCGGCGTCAACGGCGCCTCCACCTCGCGGAGTGCACAGGTGGTCATCTGGGACGACAACGGCACCAACGACCACCTCTGGTCCTTCATCTGATCCCGCAGAGCCGTCAGGTGCCCACGACGTCCATCGAGACGTCGCACGGCATCAGCAGTACCTGTCGAAACCTCATCCCCCGAGTGATGGGGACTGCTCGCACCGAATCGTCCGCACCCTGTGATCAAGGGAGATCATCCGTGTCACGAGCACTGACGAGGGTCGGCGCGCTGGTCGCCGCCGTCGCCCTGCTGTTCACCACTTTGTCGGCGATGACCGAACGCAGGGCGGAGGCGCTGGAGCCGTTCACCGGCTACTGGCCAGTAGGCGTTTGAGGCATCGGGTGATCTCGGCTTTGGTTTGCCTTCGGTGGTTCCTCGCGACGTAGGCGATGGTGGGTTGGTGGAAGCGCATGCGGACGATGACGGCGCGGTAGAGGCGGCGTTGGCCTGGCGGTGTCCGCCGCGGTTGAGTCGGTGGTTGGTCATGCCGGAGGACGCCGGTAACGGGGCGACGCCGCAGATGCGTGCCCAGGCCGGTTCGGATCGGACGCGGGTCGATGTTGTCGCTGGCGACGATGCGCATTTCGGAGGCGGTGTCGGGGTGCTGCCACCGGCGGGCAATGGCGCGCAGGTGTGTTTGGTCGCGGCGGTGACCGTGCCGGGACGGAGGCTGGCGCAGCAGCGGATCCATGATGCGCGATCGCTGCAGCTCAGCATCCCCAATTCAGCGTTTCTGGCGCCCACACGAGGTGGGTGAGGGCAGTGCCGCATTCGGTCGGCGTCCTGGCGGCACTGTGGTCGGTTAGGCGCACGACCACGGGTACCGGGATAACTGCCGAACATGTCGTCGATGTCAACGGCCGACGCTGGTCGGCGGGATGACGCCGGGCGACGGCACGATGACCGCGCTGGTCCTGTGGTGCGGCGATGAGAGGGCCGACCACGCCGGAGCAGCGAGGCGCGGATGTGCGCACTGGCCCACTGGTCGGCGAACTGCTCGCAGGGTCGCACACCCGTCCGCGTGCCGCCGGCTGAGGTCGACCGCGGCCGAGTCACCACACGACCGACGCCCGCGCTACTCCTCCACCGCGCGCGGCTCGGGTGGGTGCCGCTCCAGCAGGGTCATCAGCATGTCCTTGGCCTGTGCGATCGGCATGACGCTCAACAACTGCTGCGCCATGTCGCCGTTGCCGCCGATGACCTGCGGCACAGGGGCCTTGGCCAGCTCGCGCACGATCCGCTCGGTCGCCACCTGCGCCGGTCCCAGCAGCTCGACCAGGGTACGGATCTCCAGCAGACCCAGCTTGGCCCGTTCCCTCTCCACCCTGACCTTCTGCACCTCGATCTCGACGAGCACCTCTTCGTTCTCGCGCAACGCGTTCAGCTGGTCCAGCCGGACGGCCTCCAACTGGGCGCGCTTCTCCTGGTTGGCGATCTCCCGGCGTAGTTCGTTGATCTCCTGCTGGTCGCACTCGAACTCCTCCAGTGTGGTCCGCATGGCCTGCACGCCGGTCGGGGCCATCGCCTGCCGCACCGCCGCCGCCAGGTCGTCGCTCACCTCGTTGTAACGGGTGAGGAAGTCCTGGATTCGGTACCCGGACGCCTTGCGCAGGAAGTAGCTCCTCACGGTCGGCGCGAGCTCCTTCTGCACGAACTGCTGCACGGGGGTCTGCGCGTCGGGTCCGCGCATGCCGAAGCGCATGACCAGGTTGGGCGCGACATCGGGCGGGATGCGGACGGTCTGCTTCATGTCCAGGCGAACGGTGTAGCCCTGCACGTCCAGCACGATCTGCTCCAGCGACGCGTCGAAATTGCCGCCGGGCTTGGGCTCGCGGTTCCACTCCAGGATCAGCACGCGCGTCGGCACCTTCACCACCCGCGTGAACCACGGGTTAAGCGGGTAGTGGCCGCCGCCTTCGAGCGTCTCTCGCTGCACGCCCAGCCGCCCGCCGTTGGCCACGAACACCCAGGGCAGCTGGAAGCTCTCGTGACCGGTCACGACCGGGCCGACCTCGTCGGGATCGGGTTTCTCCCCCACCTGGGTGATCACGACGCCGGCCTCGCCGACCTCGACGTCCACGTCGGTCAGCTGTTGCCTGGTCAGTTCCTCGCGCTCCATGTCCTCGGGGCGGTCCACAGTGATCACGGTGAACACCCTGGTGTTGATCCGGTAGGTGCCGCCCACCAGCACCTGCTGCTGCCGGCCCTGCTCGCCGCCGCCGCGCAGGAAGGCCGCGGCGTCCTGGAAGTGGTCGCACTCGACGTGCTTCGCGATCCGCCGACCCGGCGGGCGGGGTTGGCCGGCCTTGGCCACGACCACGCCAACCGTGCCGTTGGGGACGTGGATCAGCGGCACGCGGTGGACGTCGTAGACGAACTTCGGCAGGAAGGTGGTCGAGTTGGGCAGGAGCACGTCGGCCTGCACGCCCTTCGCCCCGTACAGGCTCACCGTCGGGTCGTCGTCGCGGCGACGCCGCAGCCCGAAGCGCTTCTCCACGATCCCGACCTCGTCGCCGGACAGGCGGCACCAACTCGTGAACGCCAGCCAGCCTGCGAACAGCACCGCCGGGCTCGCCCAGAGGACCGCCATGACCACCACGCCTTTCAGCATTCCCAGTCCCGCAGCCGCCGATGGGTGGCCTCGACCGTGTTCGACCATTCGTTGTGCCACTCGGGGAATTGTTCGCGGACCGGGTTCCGCAACGTCGGGAAGAACGACCGGGAGCGATCCGCCCGTCGACCGAGCTCCGCGTAGGGCGGGTCGGCCCCGTCGCCGTCCGCGCTCCACCCGAACGTCGTGGACAGCGACCGGAAGTAGCCCGCCGTGGACGGCCTTGGCGATCTCGCGCGTTGCGCGCGGAATCCCCACACGCCGTCGGAGTGCCGCGACCAGGCCGCGTCCAGCTCGGTGAGCAGCCGGTCGGTGAGCCGCGCGGCGTCGCGGGTACGCAGCCACCCCGTCTCCACGCAGCCCACCTCGGCGAGCAGGGTCGTCGTGGTCAGCGCGTCGGCCCGCTCCCAGGCGTGGTCCTCCAGCGCGGCGTTCAACTCGTTCAGCAACCGCCGGACGTCGTCGCCGAGCACCACGACCGCCTGCTCGGCCCGCTGCGACTCCGACTCGGGCACGACCGCCTGCTCGGCCCGCCGCAGCTTCGACTCGGGCACGACCGGACGCGACCGCGGCGGGATGGTGGAGATGATGGTGCTGATCAACGGCTCGTAACGTCCCACCCTGGTCGCGGACCCACCGGGCACCGACGGCGGGCGAGGGCTCGGGGGTGGTTCGGGCACGTACACGTACGCGGTCTCATGGAACGTCTTCTCGTCCACCTCCACCCGCCGGAACCGGCTCGGGCGCAACCCCTCGAGCTCCGCCACCACAGCCTTGTGGAAAAGCGACTCGGAGATGATCTGCGCCAGGTTGGCTGTGGACGTGTCGTCCAGCGCACCGCGCACCGGCCGGGAGTTCAGCAGCCGCCCCAGGGTGACCAGGGCCGGACCGGCGAACCCGAACGGGGCGGTGGTGAGCGCGCCGGTGTGCATCGCGAGCCGCAGCCTCAACCGCGCGGGTGGCGCGAACATCTCGTTGTGGTCGGTGAGCTTGCGGTCCAACCACAGCACGAAGTCGCCCACCAGTGCGACGAGGTCCACGTCCGCAGGCAACACCGCCATCTCGCCGTCGCCGCCGGGGTGCCTGACCCAGCCCGACCGGTCCAGCCCGACCCGCGCCGACGCCTCGTCGAGCATCCGGTCCAACTCTTCGTAGAGCTTCTTCTGCAGGCGGGCGGACAGCAGGGAGGAATCCTTGATGTCGAAGCCCAGGACGAACCGCTCGATCAGTGCCAACCGTGCCTCCTCGAATCGAGGGCTACCCACCGCGTACTCGAAATTGTGACACGAACGACAATGTGCGACCAGGAAGGCAGTACATACCGCAGAATTGCGGCGAACCTCGTCGGCGAATGACCGTTATCCCACGTCAGGGTTGTTCGCCGGGCTGCGGCGGTCGGCCCGCCGGGGTTCGACCACGCCACCGAGATCACGTCGCTGCCGTTCACCACCGCACTGGACACCACCGACGCCACGGGTGCGACCGACGACCCGCTGGACCGCTACGGCCGTTCGCACCACTCCGTGCGGTTCCGCTTCACCGCACCGGAAACCGGCTGGTCACAGCGCCCGGCTCCGCGAAAGACGACACCGGCCGACTGGAAGCTCTGGCGGCGACCCTCGAACGGACGTGGGGAACCGGCTCGGCAAACACGGTCGCGAACCTGACCTACCTCTTGCACTCGATGACGCGATCGATAGAAGCGCGGGATACTCACATTCCGCATCGATTCCCTTCGGACTGAAATCGACCACGGGCTTTGCGGTCCCGCACGCGTGCGGCACCAAGGGATCCTGAGGCGGTGCCGACGTGGTCGCCACGCTGAGGCGGTGGAATCAGCGCGACCTGATGTACCTCCGGCCGTTCGAAGGCAACCACCCGACGCGCCTCGCGTCGGTAAGGTGGAGTCCACGAACCCGACAGCGTGACGACATTGTCACGGAACGCACCCTGCCGACATCACGGAACCCCGGTAACACCCCTAGGGGTTTCCCCGATCAGCCCGACGACAATTCTTTGGGGAGGACCCGGAGCGAATGACGGAGATCGTCGCGGCCTTGGCGCTGTTCTTCGCCGGACCGACGGCTTGGAGCCGATTGGTCCTGCTCGCGGGCCTGGTGCTGGCGCTCGTCAACTCCTTCCGCTTCCTGACCGGCCGCGAGAGCGCCGTGATGGCCGCCGACGGCGCACCGCCCCGGCACGTGCACGAGGGGCGCACGCGCTACCTGCGCGGACCGGATGCCGCCCTCTACATCCCGCTCGCCCTGGTGCTCTCGGGCGCGTGCGTCGGCGTCTTCCGCTTGGCGCCGTGGTTCCTGGTGTGTGCCGGGCTGCTGGGCGGGCTGGTGTTCCTGGCCGCGATGCGGCTGCGCGCCGAGCACGGTCGGCGCGGCGAGGACTCGGTCGCCGGTCCGGTGCTCGCGGTCCTGCTCTCGACCGCGATGCTGCTGCTGGTGGGCGTGGTGATGGCAATCCGGCTCGTGGTCGTGCCCGACCCGTCGGTCGGCTTCGCGCCCTCGTTCACCCGGGACGCCCTGGAGGAGGTCGCGCGCTCGGTCGCGCTGCCGTTGCTGGTGCTGGCGGGCCTGCTGTTCGCCGAGCGTGTGGTGGACTCGCGGAGGTTCGCCGACCTGCTCGGGAAGCTGCCGAAGCGGCCTTCGACCGTCTACCCGGCTGGGATCGCCGCCGTCGTGCTGCTGTTCGTGGCGCCGATCTTCTACTCCGAAGGCGAAAACGACGCGGACCTCACCTTCTTCGGCTTCGCCACCCCCGAGTACGGCAAGGTCGTCTACATCTGGGTGCTGGCGGTGATCCTGGCCCGCTACGCCATCGGCTTCCAGGTCCGGCCCGGCAAGCTCTTCGCCAACGCCTCCTGGCGCCGCGCCCGCCGGGCGCTGGCCACGAGCAAGCACGTCTCCTACACGTTCACGATCTTCGGCGCGGTCGGCCTCGTCGGTCTGCTCAAGCGGGACATCGGGCCCACCATCCCGCTGTTCGCCGCCACGTTCACGGTCGTGGTCTTCCTGCTGCGCCTCCAGGTTCGCTCCGGTGCGCGGCTGCGGGACACGCTGAACTCCAGCCGGTCGCTGTGGTTCGCGCTCGGCGCGGTGGTCCTGGTCGCGATCCCGGTGTTGCAGATGCCGTACGTGCAGACCCGGCAGGACGCGTGGCACCACCCGTGGACGTTCAACTGGTCGGTGGGCTGCGCGCCCGCGCCCGAGGGTGTGGTCGAGCCGACCGACACGCCGGAGGGCCTGGTGCCGTGCCTGGAGACGCTCGACGGCGCCTCCGCGGGCAAGCGCTCGCAGATCGCGCAGTCGATGGCGGCGGTCGCGGACGGCGGGCTGTGGGGCCGCGGGCTGTCCGACACGCTGCTGGGCCGATTACCGGCGGGCAGCACCGACTTCATCCTCGCCGTGGTGTGGAACAAGCTCGGCGGCGTCGTGATCGTGCTGCTGGCCATGCTGCTGGCCATGCTCGCGGTCGCCTTGGCCCGCTGCCGCACGCACCTGACCCGGTACACCGACGCGGACGACCCGGCCGCGCAGCGCCGGATCCGCGCGGCCCGGCTGTTCGCCGCGGGCCTCGCCGGGATGCTGGTCGCCCAGTTCGGCTTCGTGCTGGTCACCACGCTGAACCTGCTGCCGCACTCGGGCATCACCGCGCCGTTCCTGTCCCGCGGCGGCCAGTCCACGCTCGCGCTCACGGCCGGCGTGCTGATCGCGGTGTGGCTGCTGTACCGGGCCGACCGGCCCGCGAACCCGGTGCCCGCCAACACCCCGCGCGCCGTCGTGGACCACTCCCCCGTGCCCGCTGGGCTGCGCCACGGCCGGTTCCGCCGGGTCGCGCCGGTCGGCCTGATCGCGATGTTCCTGGGCTCGGTGCTCCTGGCCGCCACGATCACGGTCGCGCCCTACGGCCGGTACGCCGAGGACCGCCCGTTCTGCCTCACCCAGGACGCCCGGGTCGACCCGGCGCGGTGCTCCACCGACCGCACGGCGAACCGCCGCACGTCGGCCGAACTCCGGATCGACGGCCGGGTCCAGTACGTCCGGGACCGCGCCGAACAGGTGTGGCGCCCGGTCGGCGAGCCCGCCCTGGCCTTCTCCGACCTGGCAGGGCTGCTGCGCCTGCACGGCGCGAGCAGTTCCCTGGCCTACGCGCTCGACCCGATCCTGGACGGCGGCTCGGGCACCTCGCTACGCGAACGCGTCCTGCCCACGCCCGGCGGACCGCGAGTCGGGTACGCCGACCTCACGATCGACCCCGAGCTCCAGAAGGCCACCACGGAAGCGCTGCGCGCCGACGCCGACGGCGAGGGACCGCTCGCGGGCGGTGTCGTGATCGTGGACGCGCGCACCGGGCACGTGCTCACCGCCTCCAGCGCGCCCAGCGCGCTCGGATGGACCAAGGACGCCAAGTCCGGGGAACCGGACCAGGGCCAGGTCGACTCCTACCTCGAGAACCACCAGGAGTACGGGCCCATCACCGGCGACCGGGTCGACGAGTCCGACCGGGACTGCCACACCCTGGAGTGGGACGGCCGCTGCAAGAAGTGGTCCCTCGACAAGAAACCCGAGGACTTCGAAGAGGAATCCCTGACCGAGCGCCGCCGGTACGCACCCGGCACCCCGGACGACAAGCTGCCCGCGCTGGACCAGAACCGCGCCCTCGACCGCGCGTACGGCCTCGGCTCGACGTTCAAGGTCGTGGTCGCCGCCGCGTACCTCAAGGAGCCCGGGACCACCGCGCAGACCAAGATCCCCTCGCCGCCGACCTACAAGCCCCGGTCCGGGCTCCCGATCAAGAACCACGTCGACGGTCCGTGCCGCGGCACCGACGCCGCCGGGAAGATCACCCTCAAGCAGGCGCTCGTGGTCTCGTGCAACACCGCGTTCGTCGCGCTGGCCGAGCAGCTGGGCTGGGCGAAGATCCGCGACACGGCCACCGCCCTCGGCTTCTGCGCGCTGGACGGCACCACACCGGAGAACCACGCGTGGCTCGCCGGTCCGGCGGCAGGCGCCGCCTCCTGCGTGCCAGCCAACGTGGACGCCGAGGGCATGGAGGGCATCGGCAACAACACCCTGGGCGGCGGCCGGGTGGTCGGCACGCCGTTGCAGATGGCCACCGTGATGACCGCGCTGGGCAACGGAGGCAAGGTCGTGCAACCCACGGTCGTGGCCGCGTCCGCCGACCCGTTCGGGAGGAACGAGCGGCGGTACCGGGGCGAGGCGCGGCAGGTGCTCACCGAGACGCAGGCCCGGGAACTGGGCGAGGCACTCGCGGGCGTGACCCAAGACGACGGCGGCACCGCGCACCTGCTGCGGGCCGGTGACCACGCGCTGCGCGTCAAGACCGGCACGCACGAGCTGTACGGCCCGGACCAGGACCCGCCGGCGGGCGAGTTCGCCAAGCAGGTCGCCTGGGTCGTCGGCGCGCTGGACACCGCCACCGGGCCGGTCGCCTTCGCGGTCGCGGTGGAAACGAAAGACGAGAACGCGGGATCGCGCCGGGCCAGGTGGCTCGCGCAGCGGGTGATCGACGAGGTCGTGGAGGTGCGGGGATGAGCGACGAACGCTGGGTCAGGGACGTGCGCGCCACGGTGATCACCGAGGTGCAGCAGCGGCTGTTCGCGCTGGAGCCGTTGGCCGACGGCCAGGTGCCGCACGTCCTCGTGCGCACGCCGTGGACGCTGCCCGCCGAGGCACAGAACGACGTGCGCAACGGCGTGCGCGAGGTGCGCGCGACGTTCGGCGACGGCGACGGCCGGGTGCGCGTCGAGTTCGACACGGCCGTGGACGCTGCGGACCCGTGCGACGTCCGCTGCACGCTACCCAAGGTCGAAACCACCGAACCCGAGCCGGAGGAGGAGACCGACGGGTCCGCGCGCCTGCTGGTGCTGGGCTTCGCCGGCGTGGAGTTCCACTTCCTGCTCGAACCCGGCGCGGACTGGCTGCCGCTGGTGCGCCCGGCGACCGGCTACGACGGAATCGGGCTGCTGCTGCCGCAGTCGATCGCGGGCGTGCCGCACGGGCACCTCGTGGACCTGCGCTACCGCGACGGCGTGCTCAGCGCGCGCCGGGCTGCCGAACGGCTCGACTACGCCGTGTCCGTCGACGGGGTGGACCTGGTCGCGGACGGCGCGCCGGTGCCCGCCTCCGGCGAGATCCGCTACACCTCGCGGGTCGACGGCGAGACCCGCGCGCTGACCTACGAGCTGGTGGAGTGGAGCGACGAGGTGCCCGGCCCAGGCGGCGGCGCCGACGTGCTCGACGGTGCGCCGCACCCCGCCGAGTACGCCGATCCCGGCCATCCCGGCACGCTGCTGGTCCAGCCCCCCGAGCCGGGCACGAAGGCGGGCGGGCGCCGGTTCCCGCTGGTGACCGGGCGCGACGATGTCCGCGTGCGCGACGTGCACGTGCAGGTCCTGCACACCACCGCGACGCACCCCGGCTCGGACGAGCGCTTGCACGTGAAGATCTACCGCTGCGCCACACCCCAGCACGCCGCGTACCTGCGCCGGCACCTGGCCACCCAGGCGGGCCTGGTACGGCAGGCGAACGCGGTCGCGGGCAAGGCCGGCGAACGGGTCTGGGCGGTTGCCCCCATCCACTTGGTCGCCGCGACACCGCCACCGGAGGTGCTGACGACCCGGTCCGCGCCGATGACGGTGTCCGACGGGCCCGAGCACAGGCTGTCCGCCTGGTTCGGCGTGCCCGACCAGCCGCAGCCGGGCTGCTTCGTGATCGTGGCGAGCCCGCTGCTGGACGTGGTCGGCTGGGCCGGCTACGAGCAGTTGGGCACGGCGCCCAGCGGCGTGCAGCTCGCCGCGCTGACCGCACTCGCGGCCGGTGTGGACAAGCTGCACGACCTGGGTGTGGCACATTGCGACATCAAGCCGCAGAACGTGTGCCACCACCTCGACGCGCAGGGCCGCAGCACGTACGTGCTGGTCGATGGCGACGCGATCACACGGGCCGTGGGTCCGGTGAGCGAGCTGCGGTTCACCCCGGAGTACACCTCCGCCGAGGTGATCCGGGCGGCCAAGCAGGTCCGCGCGCCCGGTGCCCGCGACACCATCGACCTCACCGAGCACGACCGGTTCGGGTTCGTGCTCGTGGTGCTGACCGCGCTGATCGGCGTGGACAAGGTCGACGCCCTGCTGCGCGGCCCGGAGGGCAAGCGACCGGTCGACTCGGTCGCGTTCGTGACCGAGACCCTGGAGGACGCGTGGTCGCCGGAGTGGGCCAGGTTCACCGCCGCGCTGACCGCCGCGTTCCGACCGGGCGCGCTGCTGGACGACTCGTGGACGGCGAGCGGGTGGCTGGAGCGGCTGACCGCGCTGTGGAGTCCGGAGCGCGTGGAGGAGCCGCTCGAGGTGGACCGGGTCGCGGTCGGCCGGTTCGGGCGCGAGGTCACCGCGATCCGAACGGGTGTGCGCAACGAGCGCGCGCCCGCGTGGGCGGAGTGGCGTGACGAGCTGGTCGACCGGGTGCGCGCCGCTCAACAGCAGGTCGCGCGCCAGGCGTACGGGAAGTGGTTGTGGCTGGGGCGGATCGCGTTCGGCGTGTCCCTGCTGCTGTTGGTGTTGACGGTCGCGGGAGGGCTTAAGTGATCGCGAAGTATCTGGAGACCGGACCGAACCACCTGGCCGCCGCGGTGAAGGCACTGCCGCTGGGTGGCCGCAACGACGACGGCGTCGACCACCGCGTCGTCGACTGGGCGATGGGCGGCCTGGCCGAACCCGCCGCGCGCGACGTGGAAGCCCGCCTGCACGGCTACCTCCAGGAAGCCGCGGACCTGGGCCGGTCGTACGCCAAGCGGCAGTGCCTGCTGTGGCTGGTCGCCTGCGTCCCCGTGCTGATCGTGCTCGCCGTCCTGCTCACCCGCCCCGCCTGAGGACCGCCGATGACCAAAAATCTCGACCGGCTGCGCCGGTGCCCCGCCTGCTACGCCGACCTCGGCGTGCCGCCCGCACTGGACGACGAGGGCTACCCGCGCCCGCCCAGCCTCTGGCTCCAGGTGCACGGCAGCCAACCCGGCGACATGGAGTGGCGCATCGGCCTGTTCGGCCGCGACCAGTCGTGGGCGTCTGCCGGCTTCCAGGAGCGCCGGATCCGCTGGTACTACCGGATCTGCGGTGACGGCCACGTGTTCCTCGACCACATCCGCACATCCGGCGCCCGCTATGACCCGGAGTGGACGGTCGACCGCTCCGACGTGGCCGCAGCGATCGGCGGCACAGCCGCGGGCAAGAGCTACCTCGTGCTGCGCACGCTCAACCAGCAGCTCACGCCGACCGGCCTGGACGCGGTCGACTGGGACGCCGACGGCACCCGGATCGACCCGCAGACCTCGGACATGCTGGAGGAGCACCCACTCAACGTCCTCACCGCGCACTACGCGCGCACCGAGGAGGAAGGGCAGCCGATGAACGCGACCCAGCTCGGCGAGATGATGCCGGTCGCGTTCCTCAACGACACGGTCTCCGCCGACCTGGTCGACCAGATCGACCGCATCCACGAGACCCACGCCGCGGGCAACGAGTGGGGCAAGCGGATCCGGCAGCCCATCGTGCGGCGCTACCAGATCGGCACCGAGCGGGTACTGACCGCGATCGCCGACCTGCCGGGCGAGCTGTTCGACCAGCGGACCGTGCAGGCCGACGACCGGCAACGGCTGCTGCGCAACTACGGCACGCTGCTGTGGGTCGTGGACCCGGTCGTCACCGAGTTCTCACACCTGCTGCCCGAGTCGCAGGCACCACGCGTGATGCGGGCGAGCATGCGGCCGGCCGCCGACGTGAACGCCGACCACGACCGGGTGCGGCGCAAGCGCAACGGCGTGCAGGACCGGCTGGCCCGCCAGCTCGCCGAGCTGTCCGGCGCGCTGGCCGTCGACCTGGGCGGCACGCAGCAGGTGCTGGTGTGCGTGACGAAGGCGGACCTGGTCCGGCTGATGCTGGAAGGTGGCCGCTCGCTGCGCGACATCGGCCGCGACCCGGACGGCCTGGACCACCCGGGTGAGGGTCTCGGCGACGTGGTCACCGGCACCGCGCGTTACCTGCTGGAGGCCGCTAAGCGGCACGCGACGGCACGGCTGCGGCTCGACCCCGGCGCCGAGGCCGTCGTCGAGCGGATCACCCGCAACCAGTACGACGGCGAGGTGCGCACGAAGGCCGCGGTGCAGATCGCCGAGGCGCTCGTGACGCACTTCGACAACCCGACCGCGCTGTGGAACCTGGTGCACCTGGGCCGCAAGGACACCGTGAAGATCCCGCCGGGCGACCCGTCGGCGCTGCTGCCGCCCGGGCTGATCCAGGTGCCGTCGCTGGACCGGCACCTGATCGACTCGCTGGTGGTCGGCCAGGCGCGGGTGATGCGCACCCGCGACCTGGTGATGTCCGCGCTGACGTGCGGTCTGGTCTACGGTCTCGGGTTCGGCGAGCAGACCCAGCGGATGCTCGGCCAGGAGTGGCGCGAACTGCGCTTCTTCCTGTGCTCGCCGCTGGGGCAGGTTCCGGTGCCGACCGCCGACGACGCGGTGAGCTTCAAACCGCTGGGCAAGGGGCGCTTCACCGACCTCAGCGCGCCGTCGAGCGCGCTGTCGCAACTGCTGCTGTGCGTGCTGGGGAGGCTGCGGCCATGACCGAGTTCGTGCTCGTCGAGTACGGAGACCTGGAGGGCGGCGGCTTCGTGCCGCACGTCGCCGACGGCAGCCCCGCGCCGCCCGCCGCGTTCGCCTCCGCCGCCGCGAAACTGGTGGGCGGCAACGTGCCCCAGCCGCCCGAGCCCGTCGACGACGGGCGGCACCACCCGATGTGGAGCCTGCGGCAGGTGGACGTGGAGGGCGTGCCGCACTGGTGCTTCGCGGTGCAGGGGCGCGGTGGTGCGTTCGGGCAGGCGGGCATGTGCCAGTTCCTGTTCGCGGGCGCGGACTTCCCCCCGGACCGGCTGTGGAGCGGCGCGAGCCAGCTCGTACGCCCGGACGGCCGGCTGGCGCACCCGGACGTGGGCGAGCCCACCGACACGTGGCGGCGGCCGGTGTCCGATGACGCGGTCGCGGCGGGGCTGCGGGGGCTGTTCGCGGGCGAGACCAGGATCGTGCTCACCGGGTCGGCGCTGGGTGTCGCGGCCACGATCGGCGCACTACTGGCCGTGCTGCCCTCGGCCGTCGTAGCCCGGCACGTGTGGTCGACGTACCTGGTGCGCAGACCTGTGCAGGACCCGCGCCCGATCGTGACGGGGCGCTGGCCCGAGGTGCTGCCCGGTGGCAACGCGGGACTGCGGTCGTGGCTGGACCGCGCGTCGGACCGCGCGGGCTCGCCGGTCGGGCACCCGCAGGCGGACGCCGTCGTGGACTGGCTGGCCGAGCTCGCCGGGCTGGGGCTGGCGCTGCCGCCGGACTACGCGGCGCAGCCGGACCTGGAGGCGTTGTCCGCGCTGATCGCGGCCCGACAGCTGGACTTCGACCGGCGGGACGTGCCGGGACTCCTCGACGCGGGCGACGACCGGCTGACCTTCGGCCGGGGCCGCGAACTGCTCGCCGAGTGGGCCGCCGCCTCGCCCCGCGAGGCGATCACCCGGCTGGTGCGCGGGCTGCCCGAGGCGCACGAACAGGTGGTGTTCGACAGCGTGCTCGACCTGCACCGGCTCGCCGAGCCGGGCGCGAACCCGACGCTGTTCCCGCCCGCCGCGTCAGTGGTACCAGGCTGGGACGTGAAGCTCGCCGGGCTGCTGCGCGCACGGCTGGACCGGCACGAGTTAGTAGTGGAGTTCGTGCGCGACTACGTGATCGCGCCCGGCCGGCCGTTGCACGACCGGTTCCACGCGCACGAGTCGTGGCTGGACCTGCTCGGTGTGCCGCCGAGCGACCCGGCCTCGGGGATCTACGGCGTGCCGACCGGGCGGATCGTGGCGGAGATCCGGGACACCAAGACCCTGGGCGCGGACAGCCGGGCGTTCCTGGCCGCCGCGACCGACCCGATCACCGAGGTGCGGCGGGTGCTGGACGGGCTCGCGGGCGTGCCACCGAAGGTCGCGGCCGAGTTCGTCGGGCTGGGCGCGGACGAGCGGGAGGTGACGGACCTGCTCGAGTACGCGCTGGACCTCGGGTACGCCAAGGGCGGCGCGACCTGGGCCGAGAAGTGGCTGATCGACGTGCACGGGCTGGTCGAGGCAAAGCGCCGCCCGGCCGTGCTGGCCGCGGGGCTCGCGCACTTCACCCGGCTGGCCCGGGAGCTGCCGGTGCCGTTGCTGGTGCTGGCACTGCGCACCGAGGCCGACAACCTGGACCCGGCCGCGGCCGGACGGCGCAAGGTCTACATGGAGGCGGCGGCCAGGCTGGAATCCGGTGCGAAGAAGGTCCGGACCGTCGGCCGGAGCGCACCGGCGCAGCCCGCTCCGCCGTCGCAACCGGCACCTGAGCCTGCGCGGTCCACACCGACGCCGCAACCTGCCCCGCGCACACCGACGCCCAGCACACCACAGACCTCGCCGCCCCGGACCGAGCCCGCCGACCACAGCCCGCCGTGGGGTTCGCACCCCTCACCCGTCGTCGGCAAGCGCCGGCGGCTGCCCGACCTGTCCGCGCACTGGCCACTGATCCGGTGGCTGTTGCTGGGCGTGCTGGTGCTGGCCATGTTCGTAGCCATCTTCCTGCTGACCCGCCACATGCTCGAACGATGACCACCGGAGAACCACGGATGCACCCGCACATGCCCACGCCCGAGTCGGCGGCCGACCAGGTCGACCGGCTGGCCACCCGCGCGGTCGCCGAGCTGGACCGGGTCGCGAAGTGCGGCCCGGGCACCCGCCCACCGCACCTGGCGCAGCTGGACGCCGTGCTGCGCGAGGCCGTGCAACAGGCCAGGCAGGCCCAGGCCGGGTCGGCGGCCGTAGACCGCGACTCGGACTTGTGGAAGCTGCGCGAACCCGGGTACCTGCGCGCGATCGTCGAGCACCCCGTACCTCGGCCGGGCAGCACGCTGCCGCTGGTGCCGGTCGTGCTCACGTGGGGCATTCTCGGCATCGCGGAGTACGGCTACGTCAAGGACTTCACCTCGATCGACGCGGTGGCGCGGCCGTCGTTCTTCGCCGACTGGATGACCCAGCCGCTGTGGCGCGGGCCGGTCGGGTTGTCGTTCGCGATCGTGCTCACCGTGCTGGTGATCATGTGGCGGCACCGCGGCCCGGCGAAGGCCCAGGACTTGGCCGACGACGTGGACCGCGTCGTGCACAGCCTTGAGGTCGACCTGCTCGCCCCGCTGGCCGTGCTGCGCGCGCGCCTGGGACCGGTGCAGGTGGAGGAGCACACCCGGCAGGCCGCGATCGAACTGTCGGCCGCCGCCCGCCTGTTCAGCGGCGCGACGAGCAGGCTCGCCAACTCGACGACGGTGGTGGACCGGCTGGTCGCGGGCGTGGAACGGCTGATCGCCACGCTCCCGGAGCTGGGCAAGCAGGCCGAGCGGCTGGCCGAGGTGCGCGAGGAGCTGGACCGGACCGCCGCCGTGATCACCAGCCGGCTCGACCCGCTGGCGACCGTCGTCGCGGACGTGTCGGGTGCCGCCGAGGCCGCGCAACGGGCCGTGGACGTCTCGGAGCGGGTGCTGTCCCGGTCGTCCGAGCAGTTGGCCGAGTCACGCTCCATCTCCGACCAGTACGTCGGCCACACCGAGGCGCTGGCCGCCGCGCAGGCGCCGTTCACCGCCGTGGCCGACGTGGTCGCGCAGGCCGCGGGCCGGCTGGACAGCACGTCCGCGCTGCTGCAGAAGACCGTGGTGGAGCTGGGGAAGGTCGTGAACGAGGTGAACTGGCTGGCGCTGGTGTCCGACGGCCTGCGCGCCGCCGACGACCAGCACGAGGACGAGCGGTGAGGCGCCGCCGCCGCGCACCCGCGGCCGGTACCCTGGGGACATCCGGCTGGCTGTTCGCCGAACTGGCCCTGCTGCTGGTAGTCGTGGTGATCGGCTCGGAGATCTCCGACCACCGCCCGGCCGCCTCGGCGCCGGTCGCGCCGCCGTCGGCCGTCGGGTCACCGCAGGGTTTGTCGTTGACCACCAAGAAGTTCCTCATGCCCGCGACCCCGGATGCCGAGGCCGCGTCGAGGTTCCGCGACCTGCTGACCGCCGAGATCGGTCCGGACGCGAAGGTGGGCCTGGTCCTGCTGTTCGGCGTCTCGCGCACCGGCTCGCTGGGTGACGGCGCCGTGGTGTCGGAACACCTGCTCTCCCTGATCGTCCCCGCCGGCATCCCACAACTGGCCTCGGCCGTGGACATCCGCGCCTACATCGGCAGCACGTCGGACGGGGCGGGCGGCGACGTGCTCGTCGAACTGTTCCTGATGAACGGCCCGTCGTGATCGGCTTCCTGCGCCGCCGGAGACCCCTGCCACCCGAACCGGACCCAGTGGTCCACCGGGGAACCGTGGTCGTGGACGGCACCGGCCACGACGTCGGCGACGTCCTGTGCGAGGCCCTGGCCACCCGCGGCGTCGAGGCGACCACCATCGACCCCTTCGAGATCGACGCGGCGACGAACGTGGCAGTCCTGCTGCTCCCCCTGCGCCCCACCACTCTGCCCACCCCCGGCACCACCGCCCTGTCGGTCCTGGGCCGCGTGGCGGCGGACCCGGCGGCCGCCTTCTCCGGCCGCCTGATCCTGGTGTGGTACCTGAGCCGAGCCGCCCGCGCCCACCTGTCGGTGGTGGGCGAGGCCCCGATGTGGAACGCGGCCGAACTCCTGCTGGCCACATCTTGGAGCCGCGAACTGACCAGGCACAACGACGAACGTGCCGCAGTCCACTGCCGCAGCAGCCGCGTGTCGCGGATGGTCCAGGCCCCCACCCACTTCCGACTGGGCGTCAACCGCGTCCCAGACGTCCTGCGCACCCTCCGAACCCTGGACCCGGACCCGCTGCACGCCCTGTGCGTGGAGGTCGGCCCAGCCGACCACGTGCGCTGGGCCGGTGTCGAGTCAGTGGCGGCAGCGATACGAGCCCGGGCGTAGCGTGTGCCGCGTGAAAGTCATCGTCGCTGGTAGAGCGAGAGCCCTTACCTGCGCAAGCAACGGAACTAAGGAGGCACGACAGCCACCCGCCACCCCTGCCCCACCGAAAGTCCGAGACGTGACCCGATGGATGCAGCAACATCGGACGACCTCGACGACCGCGAGCGCGGTCGGCTGAACGAGATCCTGGCACACCGCCCGGCGCTGGAGAGGTTGGCCCACCACGTCGCGGCCTTCGCGGAGATGATGACGGGCCTGCACGGCGAACGCCTCGCTGCATGAATCGCCGCGGTGCAAGCGGACAACTCTCCGCAGTTGCACTCGTTCACCGCCGGGCTCACACGCGACTACGCTCCGAGCAGGTACGACCGCTGCTGCCCGGTCATACGACCTGCCTGACATTCGTCACCAGCCGGGACCAGCTCACCGGTCTGGTCGCCCGAGAAGGCGCGCGTCCGATCACCTTGAAGGTGCTGGAGGACAACGAGGCCATCGAGTTGTGGAGGCGAAGACTCGGTGCGCAACGGGTGGAAGCCGAACCCGGCGCCGTCAGAAGGCTTATCCGACTCTGCGCGCGTTTGCCGCTCGCGCTGGCCTTGGTGGCAGCGCGCGCCATGACGCAGCAGGATCTAGCGCTCGCGACCCTGGCCGAGGAGTTGCGGGACGAGCAGCGACGGTTCGACTCTCTCGACGCCGGTGACGACCACGGCGGTGCCCGCGCGGTGTTCTCCTGGTCCTACCGTGCCCTCAGCCGCGACGCCGCCGGTCTGTTCCGCCTCCTCGGGTTGCACCCCGGCACCACCGTCAGCGCGGCCACGGCGGCCGCCCTCGTGGGTGTTCTCCCGGCCCAAGTGGGAGCTCCGATGGTCGAACTGGTCCGGGCGCACCTGGTGGAGCGGCTCAGCTCAGGGCGCTACCAATTCCATGACCTGCTGCGAAGCTACTCCGCGGAACTGGCCGCCGCGGAGGAGCCCGACGCCCACCGTCGAGCCGCGGTGCGTCGGATTGCTCGACTTCTACGTTCAGACCTGTGCGGCCGCGGACCGTCAGATCGCACCGCAGCGTGAGCGCATCGCCCTGCAACAGCCGACCGAGGAGGTACAACCGCTCGACATCGTCGGCGAACAGCAGGCGCTGGACTGGTTCGTCGCAGAACGTGCTGCGGTTCCGGGCCTCCATCGCCGATGAGCACGGCCACGCGGACCTGTTGTTCGGGGTGAGTTGGACGTCGGTACGCGCCTGAACGTCGGCGACCGTAGCCAGAGAGGCGACCACCGCATCGCCCTACTGCGTCAAGTCGCCCACCTGCGTGGGTTGATCGCCGGCTGCGTCGGGTAGCAGCAGCCACGAGTAGGTGTCGGCAGCCAGTACGCCGAAGATCGGCGGTACGGTGTAAGCGTCCGGTTGGGACAGATCCACCCGTCCTCCGGAGAAGGTCGCGCGCTCGAAGTCCAGGGTTGCGCCGGAGAACGTCGCGCGCCAGAAGTCGACGGTTGCGCCCGAGAACGTCGCGCGCCCGAAGTTGACGGTGCCGTCGGAGAACGTCGTGAACAGGAAGCGGACGTCACCGGCGGAGAACGTCGCTGCCTCGAAGTCGACGGTGCCGCCGGAGAACGTCGCCTGGTTGAAGTAGACTTTGCCGCCAGAAAACGTCGCCATCACGAAGTTGACGTGGCCGCCACCGGAGAACGTCGCCTGGCCGAAGTGGACGATGCCGCCGGAGAACGTCGCCCCCCAGAAGGTCACGGTACCGCCGGAGAAGGTCGCCCCCGCGAATGCGACGGTCCCTCCGGAGAACGTCGCCTGGCTGAAGTCGACGGTGCCGCCGGAGAACGTCGCCTCCCAGAAGTTGACGGCGCCGCTGGAGACGGTCGCGTCTCGGAAAATCAGGTTGGTGTCGCCATCGATGGTTATTCCGCTGAAGTCGCCCCCGTCGAAGGTCGCTCCGGTGAAGTCGAAAGTCCGGCCTGCCCATGTCACGGGGGCGTCGGGGCGCAGGTGTGCGGCGATGACGCGGATCACCGTGTGCCGGACCTGCTGTTCCTCGCGGGGGTCTTCCCGTGCGGACTGCGGACTTGCCACCTGGGTCGGCGTGCGGTTGGTGCCGGGGCGTGGTTTGCGCAGGCCGATTCCCCGCCGCGCCGGAGGTGCGGGCAGTACAGCGGGAGGGTCGTAGGGCATCCGCAAGTAGGCACAGAGCACGTCGATGCACGTCTGCCGGTGGTCGTCCCAGTCGTCGGCCAGTGCCGCCATCGCGTAGACCCCGGCGAGCCGGACCGCGGACTGGTCGGAGCCGAGCAGTTCGGACGCCTTGGTGAACCGGTCGGTGAAGACCTTGGTCTCCTCCCTCCGCTCGGCCGCCTCGCCGAGGCGCTGCTTGCGGTAGGCGACGGTCAACGCGATGACCCCACCGACACCGGCCACCACGGTCAGGGCGATCTTGACCGCGTCGAACTTCTCCTGCGTGCCGGCCGGGGTCTTGGTCGCCGGGGTCAGGGGCGGTCGCCCGAGCAGCAGCCACAGCGACCAGGCCGTGCCCGCGGCGACCAGGACGCCGAGCGCCGACCACAGCGCGAGGTGCCCGATGAACGGCAGGCGGAGCGTCCGCGGCGATCTCCTCGGGCGGCTCCTCCCGCGGGGTAGGCGCATGATCGACGAGTCCTCCCGACCTCGGCAGCTGTCCACCTGATTAACCAAGACTGCCCGCCTGGCACCACGCTGACCGGGCATTTCACTCCGAAGCGTGACCCTTCGTCGGTCGCCACCCGTCGCACACACCCAGCTCACCGGCAGACCACGCAGAGTCTCGATGATGTTCTTGTCGGTCACCTCGGCCTCGCCGTCCACGAACGTGACGCCCAGATCGTGGACGACGAGCTGCGGGTGTCGAGCGCTGACGAACTTCACGCGCCACCCCGGTTGGGCCGATGGTCAGGTTGGCGATCTTGCCGTGCGCGATTCTCCGGGCCGTACGCCAACGAGATCTCGCCGCAGATCATGTCCGCGACCCGCGACAGGCCAGTGTCGGCAACGATGTCCGCCTCCACCTTCTCGTAGTCGATGACCTCTCCGTCCGTGACGGTGATCCAGCCCTGGTCGACCCAGCGGGACACGCGGCCCTCGGTGCGTTCGTCCAGGAACGTCACCCCGGCTTCGGGCAGCCAGAACCACCACAGCGCGGGGGTGGCCGTCGATACCGTCCAGGACGATCAGGCACCAGGCGGTGAGGTCGAGTTTCGAGGCCCAGGTCGAGCCCGCCCAAGCGGGGCGGCGGGCCAGCTGCCGGCGCAGGGCGGCGAGCTCGTCGCGGATGGTGCCGGTGCACGCCGTGTACAGGTGCATGGGCATCCACAGCGACGCCTGGTTGACCCACTGGTTCAGCCGGAACTGCCGGAACGCGTTCTCTTGAGCGGGTCGTTGCGCGCTTCGAGGGCTCCTTCCCGCAGCGCGGTCAGCGACAGGAAGTCACCCACGGCCGGGTTGGCCTGGCACCAGTCCGCCTCGTCCCACGGGTCGGCGTCGGCGGGGTTGCCCGCAGTCGTGGCCGCGATCAGCAACGGGTTAGCGACCGTGGAGTAGCGGATGCCGTGCGTGCCACGACAGGTCACTCGCAGTCGGTCGGGACGCTTGCGCGGTAGCCGACCGGAGCCCCCCGTTACCTAATGAGTGCCGAACGACCCGCTGAGGATCAAGGACGCCTTCCCGTTACCTGACATGTGAAGGTCTTGAAAGAGATCGGCGGCTTGGCCCAGCGGGTCGTTCCCAAGCTGGCCTTCGCCAAGGCCCAGACCGCCACCGTCCGCGCCGTGTCCCCACGTCTGGGTGCTGGCCGAACCCGCGGTCTTCCGCGGCAGGCGCTTCGGCAACTTCGTGCTCCTGGGCTCCCAGGTCGAACTGCCCGTAGCCGCCCTCACCAGGCTGACCGCCTGCGACCCGTTCCCCGGACGGGTCGAACACGACGACTCACTGATCCGCTTCATCGACGGCGCCACCCACCACGGACGAGACCGACACCCAATCGCCACCGCCACCCAAGGGCACCTGGGGCCCGCCCGGCGACTGATCCCGCCGAGTCCCGCGTGCCGTGATCAACTTCCTTGGGTCCGTGCGAGCGTCGGTTCGCGGTCTGTGATTACGATGGGTTGGCGGACCTGCTGCCGCACCTGGCCGGCATGGTGGTCGAGAAGATCGAGCAGGCACCGGACGGGGTGCGGATCTGGGTATCCGCCCAGGCGGATATGCGTACCTGCTCATCATGCGGGGTCGGGTCACGCCGGGTACACAGCCACTACGACCGTCGGGTGGCCGATACGCCGGTGGCGGGATCGCCGGTGGTGCTGTGGCTGCGGATGCGCCGCTTCTTCTGCGACAACGGGACCTGTCCGGTCAGGACGTTCGCCGAGCAGGTGGACGGTGTGACAGTGCGCACGCGGAGGAGCCCGGGGCTGCAGGGGATGTTGGAGTCGATCGGTCTGGCGGTGGCGGCTCGTGCCGGAGCCCGGTTGGCCGGTCGCCTCGGCCTGGTGACCGGCCAGGACACGTTGTTGCGCCTGGTCCGCGCCGTCCCCGACCCGCCGATCGGGCCGGTCACGGTGCTGGGGTCGACGACCTCGCGTTCAAACGCCGCCGCAGCTACGGGACCATCCTGCTGGACATGGCCACCCACCGGCCGATCGACCTGCTCGCCGACCGCACCGCGGACAGCCTCACCGAGTGGCTCCACTCGCACCCGGCGTGGCCGTCGGCTGCCGTGATCGTGCCGGCGCGCACGCCGAAGGTACGCGCCTGGGCGCACCCGACGCCCGGCAAGTGGCCAACCGCTGGCACCTCTGGCACGGCCTGGCCGACCACATCGAGAAAACGATCAGACAGCACCGCCACGACCTGCGCGACCCCGAATCAGGAGGTCCCGAACCTGTCTCGGATCCCGTTGCCCCATCGGACGTGGAACAGATCGCGATCGCTGCGGACGTCGACCGCATCGAGGCGCAAGCCGTGGTCGCCTGGATCCGTGAGCACTACCGTGCAGTGCAGCAGTCGCTGGCCCAGGGTGAATCGATCAGCGGCATCTCGCGGTCGCTGCGGCTGGACCGCAAGACAGCGCGGCGGTTCGCCCGGGCCGCGAACGCCGACATCGATCACGCGCTTGATCCGCAAGGGCGGTCGGAACTGACCGACATCCGCAGTCAGTTCCGACCTACATAGCCACCAACCTCGTGGCCGCCCTGCAGGGTGCCCCGGTCGAGCTGCCCCGTCTGGCGTACACGGGCCCAGTGGTGCCAGACCGCCAGCTCGCGCACCCGCGGCCGCCCAGGGACCGAGCTCTTGTCCAGTAGCGCCAGGATCGGCACCCCGAAATCCAACACCAACGGTGCACCGCCGAACATCGCCGGCGCGCTGTCCATCGCGCTGTCACTGACCACGCCCACCGTCACCACGTAGGGCGTGGTCAACCCCCGGCCCTCCAGGGACGCCTCGAGCCGCCGATGCTCCAGACCGGGCGCCGAGCGCGGCAGCAACACCGCCTGGTCCACCGTGATGTAGAGCGCCCGACGCGGCCGTGCCGATCGGAACGCCGCCCACACCGCCCAACAGCCCAGCACGACCGCCACCACGATCCCGACGATCGTCCAGACCGTGCCCGAGGCGTACCAGGGCTCCCCTGCCGACAACGACTGCTGACCTAACGGCATCCGGTCATCCAAGCAGTCCGCAGTCCGGTGCCCAACGGGCAGCCAGCGCGATGGCGTGAGCACATCGTTGGCAACCGCGCGGTGACGCAGCACCACAGGCCAACCGCTCGGCGGCTCGCGCTCAGCCTCGACTTCGCCGTCACCGAACGGCTCGGTTGATCAGCGCCCCAGGTGCCGCAGCGCCGCGTCCAGAATCGGGACCAACTCTTCGGGCAGCGTGTAGTCGTGCACAGTCGTCGACCGCGGCTGGGTCGGGTCGGTGCAGGGGATGGCCACGCGCAGCCGTTCACCGGTGCCGTCCTTGCGCCCGCCCAGCACCCGGCGAGCCGCGGTGTTCAACGTCAGGGTCATGTAGCGCAGATTCTTCTCGCCGGTCAGCTCACGCAGCCTGGTCACGGTCGCGGTGCCGCCCTCCTCGATCAGCGCGCGCAGGAACACCGACCCGCTGGGGCAGCGCCAGGCGCAGGATCTCCTCGGCCGCCTCGACCGTCCAGCGCACGCCCCCGACGCGGCGGGCGGGCACGACGTCGTCCCGACCGGGTGCCGATCCGGCATCGTGGGTGGCTTTCGCCTGGGCCACCGTGTTCGCCGTACTGTCGCAACCGGTCGTGCCTGTGACGGGTGCGCGGGTGCCGGGGCGCGCACGGTGATGACGTGTCCGAGGCCGACCAGGTGGGCCAGCACTGGTCCGGCGCAGCCGCGGCACAACGGCTGTCCCGGTCGAGGGAGGGCAGGGGCGTCGTAGTGCACGACGATCTCGGAGTCAGCGGCCACGCAGGAGTCGCAGTCCTCGTGAGCGTGAGGGTAGGGCCAGGCTGCCACCCCGGAATTCTGGCCCGCGTGGGGCATCGGCGCGGGTCCACCACGCCGCCTCCACCCTGCCGGCCGCGTAGCAGTGCGGGCACTATCCGGGCGCGCGAGGGTGCGGGTGGCGTTGAGGGTCAGGCGCAGATGCGCCGGCTCCCCCACCCAGTCGAGCATGACCTGAACGAAGTCGGCAGAAGACATGGCTGGACGGTGCGGGCGGCGTGTCACCGACGTGCGGACAGCAGCGCGTCGGCCAGGCGCTGCCCGAGACCGACCCCGACTCCGATCAGCAGCGCGGTCACACCGTTCGGGCGCGTCGCCGCGCTCGGAGTCGCTGTCGCGGACTGACTGGCCTGGGTGGACGCCTCTAGAGGTGGCCCCGACGAGTCCGATATCCCCTGATCAGGCCTGCAATCCCGATCGTCGGGTTCGAAGGATCAGACCAGATGGGGTCGCCGTGCTTCGGCGATCCGGGCAGCCGGCACCCACCGGTCCGGGTCGACGTCCACCGTGATCTCGGCCAGCGGTTCACCGGCCAGGCGACGCCCTCGGTCACGGGCCACGCCCGTAGCGTGCCGTGGCCGGGACGCAGCGGCACCAGCCGATCCCCCGCGCGCAGCGCGATCACCTGCACCGGGCCGCGCCCGTCATAGGCGAGTTCGTCGACCACGTGCGGATCGGCTCGCACCTGGTCCCACCACGGCGTCCACCACGGCCGCCGCCAAGCGCGCGACGACCGCCTGGCACAGCGCCGCCGAAGCGACGTTGACCAGCACCCTGTCGACCACCATGCAGCCGCCCCCGCGAACGCCCGGCTCCGCCGCCACCGCAGCTGAGGACGGCGAGCCCGAACGCCAGGTCCATCTCGACTACCACCTCGGGCGCGGTGGTCGAGGCGCACGACGCGCGGTGAATGGGGCCGCGACGCACCGGTGCTAAGCCGACGGACAGCAGCACCCAGTGGTTGACCGGACCACAGAAGCGGTAGCCCCGCTTGACCAGGCCAACCATGACCTCGCATATCTGCTCCGGCGACTTGTGCTCGTTGTCGGGCCTGCGGCTTGGATCCACTTGGCGAAGCTGGTCAGCGTGTGCAGCTCGGGGTCCACGGAGGTCGGGCGAACCCGAACCTCAGCTCGTCCGGTGGTTGCCCGCCCTGGACGGCTCGGAACGGCCGTGAGTGATGACGCAGCAGGTGCACGTCCAACTGCTCGATCTCGTTGCGAAGCCGCTGGATCGTGAACCGGTCGGGCGACGTGGACTGGACTCTGGCCGCTGTTGCGCCGACGCGGGGGTCGGAGCTTGAGCGGGGTGCTTGTCCTGTGTGCGGCGGGCCCCGCTGCGCCAACAGCGGGGGCCCACCTGACCGATGCTGTGTCCGGGCTGTCGGACCTGACTTCGGGAGGGAACCTCACATGAGGAGTGGGCTTCCGCGACCAACGGTAGGGCCGCCCACCCGTCCCCACCACCGACGGAAATCGTTCTGGACGTCCGTCCTGGAGACCCGTCGGCGTGGCTGGCCACCGGGAATCCCGTGCTCACCCGCACCCGCACCCGCAATATCCGTGACACAGGTCACATTCACTCGTGGGGGTGTTGGACGTCCTGGACGTTTCCGACACTGGGAGCACGCCCTGGTTAGGGCAATCATGGACTGGCCAGGGTGATCCGTTCCTCCCGCCGGGCGGGAGCCGCTTCCATCGGCGCCAACCGAGGACGCGGCTGCGGACGACCCTGACGTGTCCGGGCTGTCATACCAAGTCCACGGCGACGGGAGCAGGTGCGTGATGTCCGAGGATTCAGCGTTACCCGATGGAACTTCCCCGCAGACCGGTCCGCTCGAGAAACCGGTGACGGAGCGCCTACGTCATGCGCTGACCGAGCGGTGGGACGAAGCGGGCAGGCCGTCGAGGTGGGACATGGCCCGACGCATCAGCGTCGACTTCCGCAGCTTCCCCGAGCTCACCGCGGACATCCACAACCTGCCGTGGCAGTCCGTGCGGCTGTTCCTGCTGGGCTGCGGCGAGCCGGCGTCCAGGATGTCCTACTGGAAAGAGTTCTGGCAGCAGGCCAACGCCGACCGGCCGACGGCGAGCCGTCATCTTCGGGTGGTCAAGACGGGCCGGCGGACGCGCCGCAAGCAGCCCGGCGACTACCCCGTCTCCCAGATCACCCTCACCGCCCAACGGGCAGGCAGCATCCGTCTGTTCGTCCAGTCGATGGACGACCTGCGCGACGCCGCCGGCCTGTCCTACGCCGACATCGGCAACGCCGGCATCCGGGGAATGTCCCGCAGCACCGCGCACGCCATCCTGTCGCACCCCGACCAGTTGCCCACCCGCACACAGGTCGAGGTCTTCACCAGACTGTGCGGGATCTCCGCCGCCGATGTGGACCTGTGGGTGGAGGGCTGGGCCAGGCTCGCCGAACACCATGTCGCCCCCGTCTCCGCGCCGGTACCCAGCGCGCCGGTCGCCGACGTGTACGAGCCGGACGTCAAACCCCGCAGCCGGCCGCAGACGACCCCCGTCCGGACCGCCGTGCCGCCCCCCGTCGAGATCGCCGATCCCCCGCCTCCGGCAGATCCCGCTCCCGCGGACCACCCGACACCCACGCCGCAGATCGTCATCCACCAGCACGGACCCGCCGCCGTGCCGGTCAAGACACTGCTGCTGTGCACCCTGCTGCTGCTGGTCAGCGCCGGAACCGGCGCGGGCATGTGGCTGCTGGGCATCCCCGTCGAGGTCATCGGCTGGACCTACTTCACCGCCGTCATGCTCTCCTCCTGCTGGCTGCTGCACCACAAACTGCTCAACCCGGACACCAGCGCGAATCAACAGCCCGGCTACCTCGAGGACGACGAGGCCGTGTTCGGCGTGGACCGCAAGGCCGCGCCTCCGGTCATCGGCCTTTGAGCGGGCCCCATCCCGCACAACCACCACCCCGACGACGGAGACGGGTCACATGTCCACGCCCCATGCGCCGCTGTTCACCCTCCGACTCGCGCTGATCCTCCTGCTGGCCCTGGTGTGCGGAGGCGTCGCCGGACTGCTCACTTGGCTGGCCGGCGACAACATCCCCGCCGCCATCCTGGGCGGCCTCACCGCCGCCGGCCTGTCCGCGATCGCCTTCCACAACCTGATCGAAAACCCGTCAGACACCCGCGACTGACAGTCCGGCCCGACGGCACCCGACACGATCGACTCGGCGACCTCGCGCACCCCGGGGTCCATCCGCTTGAGTTCGGAGATGACCCGTTCGCGGCTGACGACCTGGTCGGCGGGGTCTCGCAGTTGCAGATCGCCGTCGTCGACGTCGTCGATGCCGACCCGGGACGTTCCGCTCCATCTGCGGTGGCCGCGTTGCCAGGTGCGGAACACGCCGGGAAAGACCGCTACGCATGCGCCGACGAAGAAGGTGGTCAGGGCCGCGCCGCCGTCGCTCGTCACGGCGCGTTGGTCGGACTCCACCAGTCCACCCGCTAGCCGACCCCGACAGCCAGGGCTCCAGTCGAGGAGTCCTTGGGACTTGACCCTGGATGTTGGACACCAGACACACTTGGATGCTGACGATTCGGGTGGACAGGAGTCCCGTTCAGATGGTGATGAAGCATTACCCGCCGTCCGGGCCGAGGCGGTCGCGCTCTACCGGTCCCGCCCCGGTGCGATTGCGGAACTCGTCGCCCTGTAGAACCCTGTCGCGAACCGCGCCCCGGCGCAGGGTGTTGAGAACCGATGGATGCCTGGCTCGCGGGATGTAGGGCGTTTTCGAGCCGCTGATCGTTGAGGAGTGTCAGCCTTGACCGATGGGCTTCTACCGCGCCGCGACCTCGCCGTCCCGCTTCCCAGCGCTCGTCCGGGCGGGTCGCCCGGCCGGCCGGTCTGCGTCGGCCGACCGGAAGGCGGAGACCGTGGTTACGGCCGGGCCGGTCGTGGAACTGGACGGCGGTCGCGGCGCTGCTTGGCCGACCCCGACCTGCTCGTACTGACCCCGGCTGCGCGCGCCCTGCTGGAGGAGCTGCGCGCCCTGACCCAGGCGCAGTCGTGGAGCAGGAGACCCCTGCAAGAGCACACTGAGCACGCTGCGGCTCGTGCTGGCCCACCTCGGCGCGGCCGCGCCGCTGTGCGAGCCCGACGTGCGCGCCGCTGGCGCGCTGCGGCCCACCAACAGCTCGCTGCGTCTGCTGGGATTCCTGCGGGACAAGGGAATGCTCACTGCGACCAGGCCTCGCGCGGACACCGACACGGCCGCCGTCGCTCGGGCACGGCAACGCGTCCCCGTCCAGTTCCACGGCGACTTCGACGCCTGGACGGCGGTGCTGCGCGGCCGGGGCCGCAGGCCCTCTCTGACCGTGTCGTGGGCGACCATCCGCTCCTACCAATTATCTCGCGCCCGTGCTGGAGCAGTGGCACGAGGTCCCGGCCCTGCGGGGAGATCACCCCGCGGCAGGTGACCGCAGCCTCACGCGCCACGCCGGGAGCGCTCACGGCGGTCAGGTCGCTGTTCAAAGCGCTCAACGGGAACGGCGGATCTTCCGCGACCCCGCCCGCGCGGTGCGGCGCGTGCCCAACCACTCGCTGCCTCGCCTGATCCCCGCCAACCGGGTGGCCGGGTTGCTGGACACCCTGCCCACCGCCCGCCACAAGTTCGTGCTCGCCCTCATCGCCGTGCGCGCCCTGCGTCCCAAGCAGATCAGCACGCTGCTGCTGGCCGATCTGGACCGCAGCACCGGCCGTCTGCAGGTCCGTTCCAGCGGCGACGGCCGAAGCGACGCGGTCCGGGTCGTGCACCTCGACGAACACACACTGCTGCTGGCCAAGAACATGCTCGCCGAGCGCCACGAACGCTGGCCGATGAGCAGCAACCCGCACCTAGTCCTCAGCGCGGTCAGCGCCATGCACCCCGACGCCTCGCCGGTCGACTACACGATGGACTGGGTGGCGGACCTGACCGGCCTCAACGCCACCCAGCTCCGCCGCGACCGGATCCTCGACGAGGCCGTCGAGACCGTCGACCCAGTCCACCTCATGCGCCTGTTCGGCCTCTCCCCGGCCACCGCGATGACCTACGTCCGCACGGCTCACCCCGACCGCTTCATTAACGACCCACGCAGGCATAACGTGGCCTCGTGTTGGTGTACGCCCTTATTCGCACAGGCAGGTACCGGTAGGCACATATAGCGGTGACCGGATAGTGCAGGCCAACGTCGAATTCATCACGGCCCGAGTCAAGGGCGCCGACAGGACGGTCAGGCACGCTGGCTGTTATCTGAGTCGAGAATGACCTTACCTGTAAATAGCATCCGAAGCTATTTCGTGCGTTACGGAGCCTTATCGAGATCGACTTGGTCGATCAGGGCCCGCAATGCCTGCAACGCCTCCTTCTTTGCCGAAGCAAAGCCGTCGGACGAAAGTTCGAGCGCTGCGGCAAGGACGTGGAGGTCCCCAGCCTCGAATACACGCTCCAACCGTAGGATTTCCTGATCGCGCACGGGAAGACTGTGAAACGCATACCATCTGACCAGATCTTCGCCAACGAGCGCCCCTGTTGATGGATCGTCTATGCGTGATGACCCGTCGGCATCGCCGGACTGGGCATGCCGCGCTTCCTTGCGAGTATTGGTAATCAGCCAGGAAGCCAATTCGCGCGCATCGGTAATGCCGTCCCATGAACGCAGAAGACGCAACCATACCGATTGGACGACGTCTTCAGCAGTGTCCCGACTGAGATGTTGGGCACGTGCAACATGCCAGGTGATCGGCACCAGGTCAGCCACGAGTGCGTCCAACGCCAAGCGACTGCCTGATTTGGCCTCGATGAGGCACGCCGTGGTCCGCGCCGTCCCCACAAGTCCATCCCAGCTGCGGGGTCGAAGTCCGTTTGCGCCACCTCGTGCCACACCATGCTGCGAAGCAAGTCGCTCACGCTTTTTACGCTGTCGCCGAAATTGCCGACGCAACTGCGGCACACTCAGCGCGACCGTGCTCAACGCATATCCCAGCTTAGTAAGCTTTCCGGGGATTCGCTCGAGATCTGCGCTCCACTCTTCACTGTACCGCTCGGCAGCCTGTATCGACCCCAACCGCCGTGCTCCCCAGGTCAACACTCGAATGGCCAGCCATCCGGCCACCTCGCCTATCTCGTTGACAATCAGCGGAACAAGAAGCCCTAAGAGTAGAAAAACCGCCCAATCGGCCATCACGCACCCCCAAGGCCGGTTCGATACCGCCTCGCGTGGGTAGGCACCGAGTTGGATGCGCCCGCTTGTGAACGCTGCCGAACCACGCCCCGTCGGTCCAGCAGAAGATCCCTCGCCCCCGCCAGAGCGCCGGGACTCAAACGATAGAAGCGGCGACGCGGGCCACGATCACTGGGCTCCGCACGCTCCCAGAAGCTTTCTACCCATCCCGCCTCCTCCAGTCGGCTCAGGATCGGATACACAACCCCTGTCTTCCGTTCGGCCAGTTCGGAGATCTTCAGGCCGTAGAGGTCGTCATCAGGTCCGATGAGGACTTCGAGTACGTCGAGAGTCGCGTCTGTCACCCGCCTTAGTCGATCCATAGCCTTATCCTAGCTGTATAGAGATGGGCTGTCACGTGTGCTTGACCACGCACACCGCTCACGCCGCGAACGGGTCGATGCCTACGTTCCGAGCATCACCAACATCATGATCATGCGAGTCGCATGGGTGTAGGCGACGCGGCCAACTGGGAGCGGGTCCGCCAGCCGAGGGCTATCAGTCGTAAACCGTCCGCGATCCGACCCCGCTGACACCGGTGGCTGGGCGCCCGCGTGGTCACTGCCCACGTCGGACACAACCACCATGCGACGGTCAGCCCCGACGACCGGTGCGTTCCCGACGGTCCGCCCAACGTCCGCACCTCCGCAGTAGGAGGACGTTCGTTCGACCGATCGGTGGCGGCGACGCGACTCGGTTGAACACCCAGGGCAAGCGCTGAACGAGCCCAAGCAACAGGGCGGACCCACCCTCCTCGATGCGGGATCACCTGGTGTCTGTGTGCAGGATCCATCCGAACCTGACTGCGCACATTGGCTGTGTGTCGCCACCTCCGTTGCCCGGCGACGAACCCGCCGCCCGCTCCTCGACTGGATCCGCCATCACCAGTGGGTTCGCCCACAGCGACCATCAGGAATCCGCGAACTCGTTGCCTTCGTACTCGTCGTGGGCACGGGTGCCGTGGTACCTGATGACCCAGACCCAGGTCGTGGAGCTGGACCTGCCGCGCACGTCACCGGTCAGCCGATAGCGGCGTGGGTGAAGGGCTTCGACTACCGGGGCAAGCCCGACGACGTCGCCCTCTACGACGCGAGGACTCGCCCGCCAACCAAGGCGAGCGGCGCGGCGTTGGCGGCCGCGGCGGCGCGGTCGACGAAGTCGCGCCGGTGCTCGGATTGCGGGGCGAACCTTCAGCGCACGCCGATCACGCCGCAGGGCGAGGGCGAGGACGGGCGCTGCGGCTGTGCCCGGCGTGCCTGCTGATCATGCGGATGAGGGCGACGCAGGCGGCACTGGCGGGCGAGCGGGAGAACGGGTGCCGGTGGGCCGCCGAGGTGCTGTCGTGGCCGGAGTTGGCGGTGTTGTGGTGTGACGAGGTGCAGCCGCCGCCGACCCCGGCGGGATCGCCCAGCAAGGTCACCGCGGTGCGGCTGCGGGCCTGCGACGTCGACGGGGCCCGGCTGCTCGACGTGACCGTGCGCCTGGTCGGACCGCGCGCGAAGTTCGTCCCCGGGAATGCCGTGGGCAAGGAGGACGCGGTGCCCGTGATCCACCAGGCGCTGCTCGGCCGATCGCTGCTCGCCGCCACCGCCGAGGTGTACGAGCGGCTGCGGGAGGTCGCCTGGCACGAGTCGTGGGGCGGGGTACCGCGCCCCGGCGAGTGGGTCGGCGGCACGTGGGTGGACGTGCCGCAGGAGGAACGCGACCGGCTGGCCACGATCCAGGCGCGGCGGGCCACGGTCGACGACGGGGCCTTCGGGTGGGGCGGGCGGCACGACCGGATCACGCGGTGGCGCGGGCAACTCGACCCGGTCACGGGCGACCTGGTGCCGGCCCTGCCGGCGGGCAGCCCGGACCGGCTGCTGTACCTGATCAAGCGCATGGCCGGCGCTGTCGCGGCGAACGACGCGGTGCCCGCCACCGCCGACGCCGCCGTTAGATGATCAATCCCGCCGCCTGGTGGCAAGATGTGTCGCCGGCTAGCTGCGCTAGCCGGCGACGGAGCGCCGGATCCCCGGCCGTGCGCACTGGCGACAGGGGCCTGGTATGCCCTTTCACCTTGTCTGTTACTCCGTCAGAGTGACACTTGGTTGATCGTTTTCACGCCGGGGGTGGTTCCGGGCTCTTAGCTGGGACGCCGGTGATGGCCGGTGTTCTGCCAGGGCGGAGGACTGTGGTGTGGGAGTTGGTGGTGTGGGTGCTGGGTGGGCCGGTGGTCGCGTTGGCGGGCCTGGTGGCGCGTCTGCGGTGGCAGGCGGTGCGTGATCGTCGGCGCCAGGAGACGTTGCAAGTGTGGGCCGAGCGGCTTCCGCTCGGTAGTGAGGTGGAGATCGACGACCTGAGGGACGATGGCAGCCGTCTGCGTTTCCGCGTGGTGCCTGCGGCGTCGTCGCGAGGGAGGCGTCGGTGAGTGAAGCGGATTCTCATTCGTCTCCGCCGCGGGTCGGGCAGTCCGACCCGCGGTACGACACGACCGGGGAGCCTTCGGGGCGGGACGCGGAGTTCACCGCGTTCTACCGGGCGTGGACCAAGCCGTTGGTGGGGTTCCTGGTACTGCAAGGTGCGAGCGTGGTGTTGGCGGCTGATCTGGCACAGGACGCCATGGCCGCGATCTACCGGCGGTGGTCGGAGGTTGAGCACCCCCGCGCCTGGGTGTTCAAGACCGCGTCACGGGCGTTGATCCGAGCGGTGACCACGGTGCGCGAGACTCCGACCGCCGAGCCCTCGGAACCGTCTCCGCTGCTGCGACGCCCGGTGACCGATATCGAGAAGTGGGAGCAGCAGCACGAGATCGTCGAGCTGGTCAGGCGATTGCCGCCCCGGCAACGTCAGGTGATGGCGTGGACCCTCTACGGCCATACCCCGAAGGAGATCGCCGAGCAGCTCGGGCTGAGCTCCGAGGCGGTGCGCTCCAACCTCCACCACGCCCGCACAACGCTGAGCACGCACCTCGCACGAGAGGAGGACGGCCGGTGACCGAGCACATCCACGATGACGGTGACCTGGACCAGCGGCTGTCCGATGGCCTGGCGGCCCTGCACTCCGCGTTGGACCGGATCCTGGACTTCGATGCCGGCGTGGCCGACGCGACCCTGCCGGGACGGACCGACGCCCTTGACCGGGACCTGGACTCCGCGTTGGACCTGGACGCCGGCCTGGCCGCGATCCTGTCCACCCGCCCCACCACACCTCCCCTCGGGGACCAGTCGGCCTCGGAGGAAGGCTCTTCGGCTTCTGCGCTGCGCCGCTTCGCCGACGAGCTGATCGCCCAGCCCGCACACCAGCGACTGCGCGTCCGCACCTGGCTGCCCCGCACGCAGCTCGACGCCATCTACGCACTCGCATCGCTGGGCCACCGGACCCGCGAAGACTTGCGTAGCCGCGCCCGCGCCCTCGCCCGCGACCTCGCCCTCGCACGCGACCTCGCCCTCGCCCGCGACCGCGCCCGCGACCCCGCCCGCGCCCTCGACCGCGCCCGCGACCGCGCCCGCGACCTCGCCCGCGACCTCGCCCGCGCTCTCGACCACGCCCGCGCTCTCGACCACGACCACGCCCTCGACCACGCCCGCGCTCTCGACCGCGCTCTCGACCTCGCCCGCGACCTCGACCACGACCTCGACCGCGCCTGCGAGCTCGCCCTCGAGCTCGCCCGCGCCCGCGAGCTCGACCGCGCTCTCGACCGCGCCCGCGCTCTCGACCACGCTCTCGACCTCGACCGCGCTCTCGACCGCGCTCTCGACCGCGCCCGCGTCCTCGACCACGCCCGCGACGACGCCCGGGACAGGCCTTCCGGTCGTGTTGTCCTGTATGCCTTCATTGCGGCACTGGTGCGGGACCGTGGCGGTGATGAAGAAGTCGAGCATGAGTTGATCGCCGCAGTCGAAATCATGGAGAAGGCGATTTCGGACGTGGTGGGCGCGGATCTGGACGGAGCTGATTTGCGCGGTATCTCTTTGGAGGGGGTGCGCTGGTCGAGCGCGACGCGGTGGCCGTCCGACTGGGCGGAGTGGGTCCGCCGAGCCTCGGTGCCAGTCGCACTCGACTTGTGGGAGATCCGCGGCGGCGGGCTCAGCGTCGATGAGTTCGTTCCGACGACCTGACGGGCCGTAGAAGTCCGTGTGGTGCCGAAACCGCCTGGTCACCGCTCGTGCACGCAGGCGGCACGGCCTGGCGCGAGCGTAGGGTCGCGGCGTGGGGCGCGGCGCGTCGGGGGATTGCGTCGAACGCCCCGACGGTCCGGGGGGACCTGATGCGCCACAACGAGGACGACCAGGCACGCCCGGCCAGCGACTGGCCGGGCGACGATCCCGACGCCGCCGGCCCGCCACCGGACACGGCGGCCGAGGACGACCCGGTGTCGCTGCGGAACTTGATCGGCCACGGAGGGCACCTGGCGCCCGTCGCGGGTGGGCGTCGACGGCAACTGCTGCTGCGGTTCACCCCAGGGGAGCTGGCCGAGGTCACCGGCCGCGCCGCCGCCTACGGGTTGGCTCCGGCGGCGTTCGCGCACATCACCGCGAGGTTCTTCGAGCCGACCGCCCGCGCGCTGCGGCGGTTGCGGCCGCCGATGAGTCGGCAGGACGCGGTCGCCCTGGCGGCGGATCTGGTGCCGCTGCGCCGGACGCTGTCGGGGATCGGCACCAACCTCAACCAGCTCGCCCGCGCCGCCAACGCCGGTGACCAGGTCAGCGCGGCGCAGCTCACGGCCGCGGTCGAGTACCTGGCGCACGTGCTTGCGCGGGTCGAGAACTGGCTGGACCGGCTCGACCCCGACCGGGTCGTGCACCGGCGCGGCCCGCGATGAGCCGGCGATGCTGCCGAAACTGCTGCCGCGCCACTCCAACCTGCGCGACACGGTGCGGTACCTGTTCGCCGTCGGCGGCCGCACGGTGCACACCGACCCGCACATCGTGGCGGCGTGGGACGATGACCTGCTGCACCCCGACGTCGCCCGACCCAACGACCAGGGCGCGGATCGCGAGACCGCGTTGCGGGAGATCATCACGCAGCTCGACGCGCCGCGCCGTCTGCGGCACAAGACGGTGGCGGCTGGGCACGTGCTGCACGTGCCGATCTCCGCGCACCGCGACGACGGCCTGCTCGGCGACCAGCGGTGGCGTGAGCTCGCGGAGGAGTTCGTGGCCCGGTTGGGGTTGGAGCGGTGTCGGTGGATCGCTGTGCACCACGGCACCTCGAAGGCGGGCAACGACCACGTGCACCTGGTGGTGCAGCTGGTCGATGAGGACGGCAAGGTCGCGCGGCTGTCGCACAGCAAGGTCAAGTCCCGCGCGTGGGCGCAGGAGGTCGAGCAGCGGCTGGGCCTGGTGCGCACCGGCGCGACCGGCACCGGCGCCCGTGAGCTGACCCGCGCCGAACACGAACGCGCCGACCGCACCGGTGTCGAGCCGCAACGGCGCACGCTGGAACGGCGGGTGCGGGCCGCGGCCGCCGGGTCGACCGGGCCGGGCGAGTTCGTCGACGTCCTCGCGAGGGCCGGGGTGCGGGTGACGCCGGTGACCGGCGGCGACGGCGGAGCGGAGCGGGTGACCGGCTACCGGGTCGCCCTGGACGAGGACCAGGTGCTCGACGGCGGCCCGGCCCTGCAGCTGGGCGGAGGGCAGTTGGCCCGCGACCTCACGCTGCCGAAGCTGGCCGACCGGTGGCGAACCACTCGCGGCGTCCTCGGCGACGACGCGGTACCCGATCGACCGGTGGCCGTCGACGTCGCCGCCCCGACGGCGTGGGCACCGGGCTCGACCAGGCCGACACGCGGCGGGGACGCGTGGTGGGCGAGGGCCACGGTGCACGTGACCACGGCGGCCGGGTTGCTGGACCGCCTCGACCTGGACGATCCGGTCCACCGGCACGTGGCGGTGGAGCAGGCCGCGCAGTTCGCCGCGGTGCTCGCGCTGCGCTGGCCCGCCGACACGGCCGACGAACACCAGCGGCGGGTGGCCGACGCGGTGCGCCGCGCGGCCGACGACCTCGCCGCCGCGACCCGGCTGTGGCACCCGGAACCGGTGCGCCGCCCGCCTCGACCCCGGCTGCTGCTGCCGGTCCTGGCCAAGATCGCGGTGCGGCTGGCGCGGACCGGTGATGCCGAACTTGCCTTCGCCCTGCTGGTCCTGGCAGCGCTCGCGGTGCTGGTCATCGCCCTGTCCGACCGCGTCACCGGGACCGGGAAACTACGGCCGCCGCGCGGTGAACCCGGCGCGTACCTGCGCGCGGCCGCCGACCACCTGCGCCCGTACCAACACCGCAGCACCACCGCACAGGCCGGCTCGACGGCTGTGCGGAAGGACCCGACGGCGCAGCAGGTCGACGACGTCGACCGGCGGCTCGCCGCATCGCGGGCCCGGCTCGCCGGACGTCCGGTACCGGGTGTCGACCCGCGTCGTCGCACCGGACCGGCCCGGTGACCAGCCCGACGGTCACGATCAGCACCACCGCGCGGACCGTGCGGCCGGTGCTGGCAAGGACGTTCTCGATCAGGACCAACAGGTTCTTCGACATGGCCACGACGATGCCGGGGCCGGCTGGCCGTTCCGCCGACCGCGCCGGTGGAGGCGACTGGCACAACCACTGGCAGCGGTGCCGAACGCACAGGCGCGCACCGATGTGGAGTTCGCGAATCGCGCCTGTGAGTCTGGGATACCAGCGGATCCCTTACCGCGTGCCCTGACCAGGAGGTTCGAGCCGAACAGGGGAATCAGCTCTAACAGGTACCCCAAGATGATCCCCCGTCGGCACCCGTATCGGATCCCCCGACGGAAGTGGGCGTGGAGCGGTGTCGATCAGCCGGGCTGGTCGGTGTCCGGCCCGGTCAGCCTGGTCAACAGGTCCACGACCGTCTGCTGGCCGGCGGCGACGCCGTCGAGCTTGCCGCGCATCTCGGTGAACCCGGAGTCGACCTTGCCGCGCAGGTCACCGAAGTCCTCGCGCAACGCGTTGAAGCTGGACGTGGTGGCCGTGCGGAAGTCGCGGATCTCGGAGCGGAACTGCGCGACGTCGCGGTCGGCACCACCGGCCAACACACGAGCGGCGGCAGCGTCTTGGGCGGTGGCGCGCAGGGTGTTGGTCAGCTCCTCGACCTGGCTCTCCAGCGCGGCCACGCGGGCCTCCAGGCTCTCCGGCTCTGCCATGTCGGTCAGGCTACCGCCGTCGTCCGCCCAGCGAACCGCGCCGTGCCGACGGAGCCGGCGATCGGGCGAATGTGTGGCGCCGACCGGTGGGCCGCGCATCGAAGCGGCGAAGATCGGCTATAACAGCGCGATGCCTGATTCTCCCGTCCTGGAGTCGGTGTCCGCTGCGGATGAGGTGACCGTTCCGACGGCGGCGCCGGGCGGGTACGACCTGCCAAACGATCCGGAAGCGGAACGGGCGGTTCTCGGCGCCGTGATGACCAGCACCGACGCGATCATCGACGTGGTGGAGCTCGTGGCCCCGGACGACTTCCACGAGCCCGGTCACGCGATCGTCTACGACGCGGTCCTCCAGCTGTACGGCACCGGCGAGCCTGGCGGTCCGACCGCGGTGGTCGAGCTGCTTCGGGACAAGAAGCTGTTGGAACAGGCCGGCGGCGAGGAGTACGTACGCGCACTGCCGTCGAGGGTGACGAAGACCGCCAACGCACCCTCGTGCGCCGAGGTCGTGAGGAAGAAGGCGTTGTTGCGCCGACTGGTTCGGGCCGGTGCCCGCATCGGTGAGCTGGCGCGGGTGGCCGACCGGAACGAGGTCGCTGCGGACGAGGTGATCGGCAGCACGAGTGCCGAGTTGGCCTCTGCGGTCCGCGGCCATGACCGGGAGTACAGCGCGGACATGGTCGACATGTTGCAAGCGCTGATGGCGGATCTGGACGCCAGGACCTCGCCAGAGGACCTCTCCGGCATCCCTACCGGCTTCTTCGACCTCGACGAACTCACCGATGGACTGCCCGGTGGTTCGCTGACCGTCATCGGCTCGGCTCCGGGGATCGGCAGCACGACGCTGGCACTGGACTTCGCCCGATTCGCCGCGCTGCGCAAGGGGATCGGGGCCGCGTTCCTGACGTTGACCGACACCACCCGATCGGTCACCCACCGGGTGATCAGCGCGGAGGCCCGTATCCGGCTGGCCGACCTGCGTTCGGGGCGGATGAACGACGCGGACTGGACCAGGCTGGCGCGCAAGGCGTCCGACATCGCCGAGAAGCCGCTGATGGTCACCCCCGTGACGAACCCCGACGTCAGGTCGGTGCTGTTCACGGCGCAGGACCTGGTGTGGCAGCAGGGTGCCCGGTTGGTGGTGATCGACTCGCTGCACATGCTCACCGCGCGCCGCGAACCCCGCTACGAGAACCGGGAACGCGAGGTCGCCGAGATCACCCGTCGACTCAAGCGCTTCGCCTTGGCGACCGGCACCGCCGTCGTGGTCACCGCGCAACTGTCCACCAACCCCGGTCCCCGCCAACCCATCCCGCCCCGGCCGAGCCTTGCCGACCTTCGCGACTCCGGCACGATCGCTCACGTGGCAGACCTGGTCGTGCTCATCGACCGCCCGGACGCCTGGGAACGGGACTCCATCCGTGCGGGGGAAGCCGACCTCATCGTGGCCAAGAACAACAACGGCGCCACCACCACGCTGACGGTCGCCCACCAGTTGCACTTCGGCCGGTTCGCGGACCTGGCGCAGCGCTGACGTCGGTGGCGAATCGCTCGTCCGAGCTACGCGCCCCGCACCGGGCCGGCGTTCTACTTGCGGCTGTGCGCGTCCCCTTCGAAGTACATGGCCTTACGCAGCCCGTCCATGCCGTCGGCGTGCTCGTCAAGCGCTGCGGTGTGCTCTTTGAGCGCCGTGGTGTTCTGCTCAGTGAGGTCGTTGCCGTGGCGCAGCTCGTGGTAGATCGCACGCAGCAACGACACCTGCGCCCATCCGATGTGCGTGGTCTCGGTGGGATCGGTAGGCGTGTCGTCGGCGGACCGCAGGTGCTCGACCGCGGTTTGGAAGAACTGCTCGCCGCGTGCCCGATGCGTGGCGTCGGTTCCGGCGGTGGTGGTCTCGTCAGCCTTGGCGATGCTGCTTTTGTCCTCGGTCACGGGGAAGAAGGTAGCGGCTGGCGGCGGCTGTCCCTGCACCCCTCGGCTACTCTTCGCGTTCATTTGAACGACCGGAGTTACCGGAGAAGGACGGGTCCGTCGTGAACCCCAAGCTGGACGCATACGAGGTCGCCGCCTACGACGACAAGATCGAGTACATCAGGGTGGTGGCGCAGCGCGGCGCCGACGCACGCACGCTGTTCGATGATTCCGGTCAACGACTGCCGCTGTTCGGGCGGAGCACCCGGGCCACCCAGGTCTACGAGGCGCTTGCGGTCACGCGGCCCTGTGGACCCAACGGTGCCGTGCACGCGCTGGCCGACACACCGACCGACGACCCGGGCGGTGTCAGCTGGCGGTGGTCCGCGCACGTGCGAGGTGTTCGTCGCGTCCTTTCTGGCAGGTGCGCCGCGGCCCGCTCCGCCGAGTAGCTGATCACCGGGCTGCGCGGCAGCGCTCCGGTCAAGACCGCACGCCGGTCGCTACCGCTGTTGCCGGCGAACCGGACGCCTGCGGCGCGGACCCCGGCCGTGACCGAGACCCGCGCCGTACGTGCGGGCTCAGGCCGCTTCGGCGGGCAGGACCTCGTCGGCGATGGCCTCGGCGATCTCGGCGAAGCCGAGGTCCTCCGAGGTGCTCAGGCCGACCACGTCGGCCAGCAACCGGCTGCGGGCCTTCAGCTCCTCGAAGGTCACCCCGTGCAGCACCGGGATGACGCGCTCCCCGCTGAGCAGGGCGTACATCTCCCGCTCGGCCCAGCCGCCGGTGGCCTGAAGGAACGCGGGCGTGACCAGGACCAGGCCGACGTGGCTGGTCTTCAGCCCGGTGTCGAGCTGCCGGGCCAGGCTCTCGCCCAGGCGCACCTCCCGCTCGCTGAACCAGACCTCCAGGCCCTGCTCGCGCAATGCGGCGTCCAGTTCGGCGGCCGCGCCGCGACGGTCGGGCCAGGCGTGGCACAGGAACAGGTCGTACTCGCGGGGAGTCGGGTCCTCCTGCACCGCGGTGAAGGTCCGGTCGAGCAGCTCCTGCTCGACGACGGTGAACCGCTGCGTGGTGGAGGGCAGGCTCCTGGAAGCGCTGCGGGCCCGGCGGCCCAGGCGGTCCAGGTCGCGGGCGGCGCTTTCGAGCCGGCGCTGTGCGGTGCGCAGCTTGGAGATCTGCGCGTTGAACCGGCTCCGGTTGAAGCTGGCCATGACGGACACTCCTTTGACGTCGTTCGACAAAAGGTGTGGTCACAGCGCGTGCGGGAAGCACGGACCGGAGTCCGGCGCCGCACCGCACGCGCTGCGCCGACGACTGCCTCCAGCGCATCGACGCAGGTGGCATGGGTCGCCGTCCGACTGACCCGACAGGCGGACGAGGGTGGTCACCACCCGCGCCCGCTGTCTACACTCCGGATTGCGTTGTACCGGTATCCGGTCAGTCGGCTACCACGAGGCCCCTCCCACGTTCCCCACGGTTGCAGCCGCAGGAAACGTGACCCGGAGGGGCCTTTTCGCGTTCACAGTACCTTCACCGAAGGGTCTGCCACAACGCTTGATCGGGTGCGCACGCAACTGTCATACATGCGCGCGACACGGATGATCCTTATCGCCTTGCCTGCGGTGGCCCGCGAAGCGGCTACCACCCGAGTGGGTGAAGAACCCCCTGTTCAGCAGGGGTGCCCGCCACCGGGACCGCCGAGGCCGGGCAGCCCCGGTGTCCGCGCCGTCGTGCTACGAAAGGCGGCGGCGTTATGACGAGAACACCGGCAGTGTCACTCACATAAACAGCCCGATCCGCAGGGGTACCCAACTCTTTTTAGGTATTTCTCGGCCCTTAACGCCAGTGGAGACGAGGTCCGGGAAGCCCGAGGCCGAGGAGGTTCGGCAACGGTGCCGTGCATCGAGTTGTCGACTGGCGACGTCACGCTCTACTCGTCGACGGCCAGGCGTTCGATGGCGGCCTGCTTGTCGGCGTCGGTGGGCAGGCTGTAGCGGCGGGTGGTCTCCAGCGACTGGCCGAGGATCTCGGCGACGAGGACGACGTCCTGGCCGTCGCGGATGAGGTTGGTGCCAGCGGTGTGCCGGAGCACGTGCGGGGTGAACTCGGCGTCGCGTCCGACCTCCAGGCCCGCGTCGTCGGCGATGGCGCGCAGTTCGTCGTAGGCGCCGCGGGTGCTGAGCCGGCCGCCGCGGCGGTTGAGGAACAGCGCTGGGTTGTCGGCCGCGCCGGGCCAGGTGGCGCGTTCGGCGATCCACTCGTCCAGGGCGGTGCGCAGCTGCGGGTGCAGCGGCACCTCGCGGTAGCGGCCGCCCTTGCCGTAGCGCACGACCAGCACGCCTTTGCGGGCGGAGATCCGGACGTCGGCCAGGTCCAGTGCGACCGCCTCGCCGCCCCGGACACCGGCGTAGTAGCCGATGTAGGCCAACGCCTTGCCGCGCGGGTTCGCGCGCTGTGCGGCGCGCAGCCACCGGGTGCGGGCCTTGTCGGTCAGGGCGCGGGGCGCGGCCTTGGGCACCTCCTGGCGCTTGGCGGCGGCGGGCCCGAGTCCGAGGTGGCGGTAGAAGTCGTCGATGCCGGTCAGGTGCGCGTTGACCGTGGACAGCTTGCGGCCGCGCGCGGTGAGCAGGTGGCGGCGGTAGTCGCGCGCCGCGCTGTCGCGGACGTGCGGGTCGGTCAGCGGGTCACCCTTGACGTCGTCGACTTCCACTGCCTGGTCCAGCCACGCCAGGAACTGCCGGACCCGGGAGAGGTAGGCCCGCACGGTGTCACCGTCCAGTGGCCCGCCCGGCGCGGTGAGCTTGCGCTCGTAGCCGGCGAACGCCTCGGCGAATTGCGGTGGCACCGGCGTGGGCAACGCGCCGGGACGCCGGGGCGGTGTCGGCGGCGCCTCGGAGTTCACGCCTGGCCTTCGCCGCCGCCGGTCCGAGGCGTCGTCAGCGTCGAACGCGTGTCCGGGTCGTGCGTCCCGGCGATCACCTTCCGCAGATCACCGAGATCCAGACGATAGGTGTCGAAGGCGCTGCGGCCGGACTTCTTCTTCCGCTCGGCGACGACCGCCTGGAAGGAGGCCAGTAGGCGCTGGTAGAAGTCGAGTACCGGCATATGGGAGTTGCCCTGCGCGTGCTCGGGGTGCCTGTTGTCGAAGTGGTGGGCCAGGGAGGTCCAGCGTCCGTCGTCGATCAGGTACTGGGCGAGGTCGGCCATGCGCGCCTCCCGGGGGTCGTTGAAGTCGAACCCGCTGAACCGGAGCAGGTCGGCGTCGATGCCCATCTCGGCGACGGACTCGCCGTCCAGCCTGTCCAGCGCCGCCTCCAGCGCGGTGAACATGTCCAGGATCTTCATGACCAGCTCGCCCTCGGCCGGGGGCAGCTCGGAGTGGACCGCGGTGAACTCGCCGTGGTACTCGGTGGTGAAACCGTGCCTGAGCACCCGGGCCCGCTGTTCGTGGTAGTCCCTGTCGTGCTGGTCGTCGCTGAGCAACCGCAGGACTTCGTGCTGCAATGCCAGACTCTGCCGCTCGACCATGCCCAACGTCCGGGGGGTGTCGACGCGCGGCACGTCGACGTCTCGACCGAGGAGTTCGTCGATCGCCGTCCGGAGCAGGGTGCTCACGTTCAGCCCACGTCCTTGAGCGACTCGTTCCAGTTCGTCGCGCGTCTCGTCGTCCAACCTCAGTGTCACCGTGGGCATACCGACCTCCGTATTACCGTCGTACGAACGCATTACGTAAATACAACCGTAGCACGGTAGTGCAAACGTACATCAGCATCACCGATAGCCACCCGGTTTGCCATCGGCCTACAGCAGTCGAAATATCGGAAGTAAATTACTGCCGCTACAGATCGACAACTCCCGCAGTATCGGAAGTTATCAACAGCCCTACTTCTGATACTCACAGGTATCAGAAGCTGGGTCCGGCGGTGGGCGGACGGTAGCGCGAGCGACTCGACTGTGAGGCGTCAGTTCGCTGACCTGAGAACCCGTCACCAGGTGTCAGCGGGTAGGCGTCACTGCCTATCAGCGTCGCCGGTGTGGTCGAGGTCGTCGAGTTGGCGTTGGACGCGCTCGGCGTCGACGTCGCGGCCTTGGTCGCGGTACAGCTCCAGCGCCTCCCGCCACACGGTGCGGGCCTGCTCGTGCTGGCCGAGGGCGGCGTGGGGATGGCCCAGGCGGTCGAGGTTGTCCGCGACCAGGTAGGCGTGGCCGAGGTCGCGGCGCAGGGTGAGGGCGTGGTGGTAGTGGTCGAGGGCCTGGTGGTGGTCGCCGGTGTGGTGGGCGATGTAGCCCAGGCTGTCCAGGGTGGTCGCCTCGCCGTCGAGGTTGTGGTGGTGTCGGTGCAGAGTGAGGGCGGCCTGGCAGTGGGTGCGGGCGGTGTCGAACTGGCCCAGCCGCGCGGCGTACCAGCCCACCAGGTTGAGCGCGTCGGCTTCCCACACCGGCCGGTCGAGGGCGCGAAACAGGTCGGCGGCGTCTTGGGCGTGCTCCAGGGCCTGCCGGTCGTCTCCCCGCTGTTCCCAGACGTACGCGAGCACCCGGTGGGTGTGGGCCTGTTCGGTGGCGTCGTGGTGGCGCACGGCCAGGTCCATGGCCTGCTCCAGGTGGGTGGTGGCCTGTTCGTCCAGGCCCAGCCGGGAGCAGGCACGGCCGAGGAACCGGTGGCTGCGGCTGCGGGTGGTGGGGTCGGGCAGGTGGTCGGCGGCGTCCAGCGCGGCCTGCCACGTGGTGACCTCGTCGTGCAGGTGTCCCCGCCGGTGGTGGAAGGGGTGCAGGTTCCAGGCCAGGTGCCAGACGGTGTGGTGGTGGCCGAGGGTGGCGGCGGTGCGTTGGGTGGCCAGCAGGGTGGCGTATTCGGCGGCCAGCCAGGCCAGCGCCGCGGCGGTGTCGGGCAGCGGGTGCGGGTGCACGCCGGGCGCGGGCGGCTCGGGCCGCACGAGCGCGCGGTGGGGTTCCAGGAGGCGGGCGGCGGCGTGGGCGGTGTGCAGGTGGAAGTCCGCCACCCGGGTCAGGGCCGCTTCCCGCACGTGCTCGGGCAGGGT
>NZ_LGED01000137.1 GCF_001280085.1 Saccharothrix sp. NRRL B-16348
GACCGCCGGCATCACGGTCAAGCGGGTGCTGACCGACAACGGCGCCTGCTACCGCTCACACCTGTGGCGCGACACCCTCATCCAGGCGGGCATCACCCAACGTTCCAGCCGCCCCCACCGAAGTCCCCGCCGCCTGCCCACCCGCCGCGAACGCCGGATCGTGAAGGTCCGGCCGGCGCCGCGGGGGGGGGCTTGCCGCCAGGAGGGGGTGGGCGAGGCGTCGGGCGACGCGGCCCCTGGTCACAGCGGAAACCGCCGTGATCGCGACGGCATGCGGGGGGAACGGCATGCGACACGCCCCATGAG
>NZ_LGED01000138.1 GCF_001280085.1 Saccharothrix sp. NRRL B-16348
CACTACACCCACGGCGAGGACCCGTCGCGTTACGTCGGCCTGGCGTTCTCCGCCGACCTGGTGCGGGGTCTGGCCGGCGGGCGGCCGTGGGTGCTGATGGAGAACTCCACGTCGGCCCGGGGCCAGCACCACAACAACATCGCCCAGCCCACCAACACCGGGAGGACCCACACCCTCCCCACCCTGGGGGACGACGCGTCGCCGTACGAGCGGTACGTCGAGGCGGGCGGCCGGGTGCTGGGCACGTTCCTGTCCGGGGTCTCCGACAGCCCCGGCCCCGGGCACCTCCGCGGCTTCCCCGGGGCG
>NZ_LGED01000139.1 GCF_001280085.1 Saccharothrix sp. NRRL B-16348
CCCCCCCCCCCCCCCCCCCCCCCCCGGCGCCCCCTCCCCCCCCCACCTCCCCCCCCCCGCCAGTGACCGCCCCCCCGGCGAGCTCCCCCCCGCCGATCACCGCACCACCCGTCACGACACCGGCCAACCCCGCGCCACCAGTCACCACGCCGCCAGCCAGCACCACGCCACCGGTGTCCACGCCGCCGGTCGCGACGCCAGCCAGCCCGGCGCCGCCGGTCACCGCGCCGCCGGTCTCCTCGGCCCCGCCGACCAGCACCAACCCACCGACCACCGCACCCGCCAACACCGCCGCGCCGACCACC
>NZ_LGED01000140.1 GCF_001280085.1 Saccharothrix sp. NRRL B-16348
CCGTCTTCGAGCGACAACGCCCCGGCCACGACCGCCGCCGCGATCTCGCCCTGCGAATGACCCACCACCGCGTCCGGTGTCACACCGTGCGAACGCCACAACTCCGCCAACGACACCATCACCGCCCACAACGCGGGCTGCACCACATCCACCCGATCCAACGAACCCGACAACTCACCAAGCAAATCCCAGTCCACAAAGGACTCAAGAGCTGCCGCGCACTCGTCCAACCGGGCCCTGAACACCGGCGACGACCCGTACAGCTCCACCGCCATCCCCGACCACTGCGAACCCTGACCCGGGAA
>NZ_LGED01000141.1 GCF_001280085.1 Saccharothrix sp. NRRL B-16348
GGAGTTGAGCGTTCGCGGCACAGCTGCCATGCGCTGTGACGTCGACCAGCACGGTATGATGACCGGCTGGGTTCCCCCGAATTGCCTACCCCTGTGTTAACAACGCCCACCCGGTCTCGGACTGCGGCTCAGGGTCGGCGAAGTGGCTGCACAACCACTCGATGGTCACTCGAGCGGTGGTCATCACGCCGACCTCAATACCCCACGGGTCGTTGCCGTCGACCAGCATCGCGTGGGCGTAGCGGCGATCCAGCAAGGCTGCGCTGAACCGCACCAACGACGGCCGGTGCTCGGCCTCGACCAC
>NZ_LGED01000142.1 GCF_001280085.1 Saccharothrix sp. NRRL B-16348
CTCCCGTAAACCCCCGAAACCCCTTGGAAACATTCGCCCGGGCCCAGCTACGATCACGGACCGGGGCAAATCGATTCCTAGCCGTTTTGCCCCTTTTTTTCCCCCCCCCCGCACCGGAGCCACCATGCCCGACCTCCGCTGGACAGACTCCGACACCGCCGCAGCGATCCGACTTGCCCTTGAAATCAAACGTCGACGCGAAGAAGCCGGGCTCAGCCAGCCGCAACTCGCTCGACGAATCGGTTACACCCGGCAGTACGTGTCACTCGCCGAACGCCCTGGCCACAACCTGCCCTCGCTCGGG
>NZ_LGED01000143.1 GCF_001280085.1 Saccharothrix sp. NRRL B-16348
CACCGTAGTAGAGGACGGGCGAGCCGGGTAGCGACAGCAGCATCGCGGTGAACAGCTCCTGCTGGTTGCGGTCGTTCTGCAGCCGCGGCGGACGGGCTGGGAGGAGGTGTAGTTCGCGATGATTGCGGTCCGGGCCGGCGGGGCCGGCTGGGTCGCTTCGTGAAGGGTATCGGGGGGCCGGTACCCCCCCCACGCAAAACCCCCCCCCGCCGGTCAGCTCGACCAGCTCCTCACCGAGGTGGTCGGACAGGTCCAGCCACACCGCCTGCGGGTGGCGGGACAGGTTGTAGACGCACAGGACAG
>NZ_LGED01000144.1 GCF_001280085.1 Saccharothrix sp. NRRL B-16348
ACGGACGCCTCGCGCAGGCATTCCGGGCACGCCGGCCGGTCGCAGCGGACGCACCGCAGCCCGGTGGCCCGATCGGGGTGGCGCACGCAGACCGGCAGGGCTGGTCGCGCCCCGATCGGCTCACCGGGCGGCGGGGGGATCGGCGAGTCGGGCCCTCAGGCCCCCTCCACCCGGACCTTTTGGATCACCCCCTCGGGGACCGGCGGGGGCGGCAGGGGGTACAGGTTGGCCGCCGGGTTCAACACGGGGCCGCAGTTAAACAAGGCGTAGCTGCTGTCGATGGCCAACGCCGGGCCCAACAG
>NZ_LGED01000145.1 GCF_001280085.1 Saccharothrix sp. NRRL B-16348
GTGGCCGCCGTCCGCTCCGCGCACCCGCTGGGAAACCAACGGGAGATGATCATGGGGAACCCTGGATGCACGGAGGGGGAATCAAGGGGTAACCACGGCAACCACTAGGCCAGTGAGCTGCGCCGCAACCCGGCCGCCTGTCGCACCCCTCAGACTTTGAAGAACCAGGAGTTCCTGACGGTCCAGGAGACCGCCTACGTCCTCGACTGCCACGTCGACGTCCTCCGCGCCGGCATCATGGACCTCGAACAGCGCGCCGCGGTAGGCCGGGGAAGCATCAGCAGCCGCGACCCCCCCCACC
>NZ_LGED01000146.1 GCF_001280085.1 Saccharothrix sp. NRRL B-16348
CAGAGCGTCTACCGGAACCCCTGACCTCTGGGTGGGGTTCGCAGGGAGGTATCTGATGCCCAGTGGGCGCGCCCCCGATACCAGACGCACAGCGGTTACTAATTCACCTGGTAGGCGTAGCCTCCTGTTCACTCGAAATGGTGAGAGGGTAGGGGATTCCACGGTATATCCCCGATTATCGCCCCGGTTCGGAATCGATCCACTTCGTCAACGCGCACTGACGTCGCGGTCGGACGCTAAGGTGGTGCCCAAGCCATGGTTCCCTGATTCCGGGCGCACTGGCATTGAATCG
>NZ_LGED01000147.1 GCF_001280085.1 Saccharothrix sp. NRRL B-16348
CACCCGACCCCACCCCGAACGGTGAGCGGACCCCGTCCCGCACCCGACGGCGGCTGACGGTGCTGGCAGGCGTCCTGGTCGTGGTGGCAGGCGTGGTGCTGGCCGTCGTGCTCAACGACGGCACGCAAGCCCCCGCCCAGAACAACGCCGCCTCCACCACCCCCACCACGACCACCACCGCCGAACCGTCACCCGACCCGACCACCACCGAACCGTCGTCCCCACCAACCACGACCACCACCCCACCCCCACCAGCGCCGCCGACGGCCACGACCACGACCACCGTCGCCGCGCCCCAACCACCTCCCGCGCGGGGCCCGCAGGACGGCATCCAGCAGATCCGGCTCGTCCACTCCGGCCTGTGCCTCGGCGAAGGCCCCGAGGCGTCCAACCCGCAGCGCATCGTCCTCGGCCAGCACGACTGCGCCACCGCCGGCCCGCCCACCGAGCTGGAACGCCTCGCCGACGGCACCTACCGCATCAAGCTGCACAACGTGGTCAACGGCCTGGGCTGCGCCACCATGGACTACGGCGGCACGCGGGACGGCCTGCTCCTCGCCGGCGACTACTGCGACGACAGCCGACCCGACCAGCGGTTCACCCTCGAACCGGCCAACGGCGGCTACCGCCTGCGCTCCGTCCCGGGTGCCGCGTACTGCATCGGCACCCTCGCCGGCCGCACCGACCCCGGCGTCCAGCTGATCCAGAACCCCTGCAACGCCCAGGCCAGCCAGCTGTTCGTCTTCGGCTGACCCCACCGCCCGCCGAGCCGACCAACCGCCGCCCGCCGCCGACCCCCGACCCGACTCCGCCGCCCGACCGGTCAGGTGCGCATCTCGCGCGTCCGCCACATCACCAGCACGAAGTACGGCGTGCCGATCAACGCGATCACCAGCCCGGCAGGCACCTGCGCGGGCGCGATGACGGTCCGCCCCACCGTGTCCGCCGCGCTCACGAGCACCGCACCGACCGCCGCCGCGACCGGCAGCACGCGCGCGTGCCGACCGCCGACCAACGACCGGGCCAGGTGCGGCGCGACCAACCCGACGAACGCCACCACACCGATCGCCGACACGGCCGTGGCCGCCAGCACGCCCGCCGCCACCAGGATCACCAGCCGCGACCGCTCCACCCGCATCCCCAGCACGCGCGGCGTGTCCTCGTCCAGGCTGTGCAGGTCCAGCTCGCGGTGCCGCGCCCACAGCAACGGCGTCAGCAGCACCAGCGCCAGCGCGGTCGGCACCACCTGCTCCAACGTCCGCCCGTACGTCGAGCCGGACATCCACGTCAACGCCTTCGCGGTGTTCCACGGGTCCGACGTCACGATCAGCAGCGTGATCAACGCCATCCCGGCCGACCACATCGCGATGCCGATGACCACCAGCCGGTCCGAGTCCAGCCCCGACCGCCACGCCAGCCCGTAGACCAGCGCGAACGCCACCATCGCACCGGCGCCCGCCGCACCCGCGATGTGCCACGCGCCCGCCATCGGCACGGCCGTGATCAACGTGATCGCGCCGAGCCCCGCGCCCGCCGTGATGCCGAGCAGACCGGGTTCCGCCAACGGGTTGCGGCTCACCGACTGGATGCCGCACCCGGCCACCGCGAGCGCCGCACCGGCCACCAACGCGGCCAGCACGCGCGGCAGCCGCTGGTCGACCACGAACGTCAGCGCCGTGCCCGTCCGCCCCGCGAACCAGTTCGCCAGGTCGCCCAGCAGCACCAACCGGTCGCCGAGCATCAGCCCGACGGTCGGCGCCGCGACCAGCAGCACGCCCAGCACCACCGACGTCACCACGAGCCGCCGCGGCGACCCGGCCACGCCGACCCGTCCGGCGGGCGCCTGCCGGGGCGTCCCGCTGGACCGGCCCCGCCGCGCCAACCAGATCAGCACGACCGCGCCCAGGATCGTGGTCATCACCCCGGTCGGCACCCGCACCGCCGCCGCCGAACCCATGGCCGCCCGCAGCAGCACGTCCGCGCCGAGCACGATCACCACGCCGACGAGCCCGGACACCGGCAGCAGCATCCGGTGCTTGCCCAAGCCGGGCACGAACGGCGTCAGCAGCCGGGTGATCACCGGCGCGCTCAGCCCGACGAACCCGATGGGCCCGGCGATCGTCACCGCCGCCGCCGTCAGCGCCACGGTCAGCAACACCGCGCCGACACGCGTCCGCCGCACCTTCAACCCCAGCACGGTCGCGTTGTCGTCACCCAGCGCCAGGATGTCGAGCGACCGGCCCATGACCAGCAGCGCCGCCACCGCGACCACCACGACCGGCGTCATCTGCGCGGTCGCGGCCAGGTCGCTCACCGTCAGCGAGCCGGAGCCCCAGGCGAACAGCCCGGTCGTCTCCTGCTCGTACATCAGCAGCAGCAGGACCGTCGCCGACTGGAGCGTCAGCATGACGGCGGAGCCGACGAGCACGAGCCGCGGGCTGGTCGAACCGCCGCCGGACAGCCCGAGCACGACGACCGACGCCGCGAGCCCGCCGACGAACGCCGCACCGCCCGCGGGCAGCGTGGGCAGGCTCAGCCCGAACGCCGCGATGGCGACCACGGCCAGGTGCGAGCCCGCGTTCACGGCGAGCGTGTCCGGTGAGGCCAGCGGGTTGCGCGCCACCGACTGCATGCCCGCGCCGGCGACGCCCAAGGCGACGCCGAGCAGCAACGCGGCCAGCAGGCGCGGCACGCGCGAACCCTCCAGCACGGCGAAGGTCTGCGCGTCCCCGTTGCCCACCAGGGCGTTGAGCACGTCGAGCACACCGGTCGACGCGGTGCCCTGGGTGAGGTGGACGGCGGAGAGCACGGCGATGAGCGCCACGATCCCCGCCGTCACGGCGGCGGTGCGCATCATCAGGCGGTGGCAGCCTTCACGAACTGCTCGGCGACGTGGACGACCGACTTCGGCCCGCCGAACGTCCACGTGCCCGGCTCCAGCTTGACGACCTTCTTGTTCACCACGAACGGCAGCCGCTGCCACACCGGGTTGGCGGCGAGGCCGGTGGTGAACACGTCGTCCTCGGAGGCGCTGTAGAACAGCATCGTCTTCGGGTCGGTGAGCGCGGTCAGGCCCTCGACGTCGGTGGCGCCCAGGCCCCACTGCGGGTCGACCTCGCCGGTCCACGCGTTCTTCAGGCCGACCGCCTCGGCGGCGTCGGAGACGAGCGAGCCCTTGCCGAACGGGCGGATGTTGACGGTGCTGCCCTCCAGCCAGCCGTCGGCCATGAGGAACGGCGTGCCGGTCGCGCCCTTGGCCTCGACGGCCTTCTTGCCGTCGGCCAGCGCGGTGTCCAGCTCGGACAGCAGCTTGTCGCCCTCGGCGGCCTTGCCGACGGCCTGCGCGATGAGCTTCGTGTCCTCGCGCAGCCGGTCGAGGTTGCGGGAGGCGTCGCTGGCCTGGGTGACGATCACGGGGACGTACTTCTCCAGCTGGCCGACCAGCGTCTCGTCCCGGCCCTTGGCCATGATCACCAGGTCGGGGTCGAGCGCGACGATCGAGTCGACGCTGGGCTCGTTGCGCTTGCCCACGTCCTTCACGTCGGCGGCGAGCGGCACCGTCGCGTCCCACGTCTTGTAACCGGTGGCGTCCGCGACACCCACCGGCATGACACCCAGAGAGGCGACGGTTTCGGTCTCGGCCCACTCCAGCGTGACGACCTTCTTGGCCGGGGAGTCGAGCTTGACCTCCTTGCCGCGGGAGTCGGTCACGGTGACGGGCCCGCCGGCGGACTCGGTCGGCGTGGACGTCGGGGTCTCGGTCGTGCCGCACGCGGACAGCAGCACGGCCGCCGTCACGAGGGCAGGGGTGAGCAAGCGCATCGCTGGAACCTCTCGGGTGAAGGGGAAGGGGTCAGACCGGTCGAGGGGTGTGCCTGCCGAGGGGGCGGCAGTGGATCGCGCCGGTCACCGGGTCGTCGGCGACGTGCACCGTGACGCCGTAGGCGTGGGTGAGGTGCGCGCCGGTGAGGACGTCGCGGACCCCGCCCGCCGCGACGACCCTGCCCTCGCTCAGCAGCACCACCTCGTCGGCGATGATCGCCGCGTGGTCGAGGTCGTGCAGCACGACGCCCACCGCCACGTCGTGGTCGTTCGCCAGGTCGCGCACCACGTCGAGCACCTCGACCTGGTAGCGCAGGTCGAGGTGGTTGGTCGGCTCGTCGAGCAGCAGCACAGAGGTCTGCTGCGCCAGGCACGACGCCAGCCACACGCGCTGCAATTCGCCGCCGGACAGCTCGTCCACGCCCCGGTCGGCCATCGGGGTCACGCCCGTCAGGTCCATGGCGCGCTGGACGGCGGCGCTCCCCTCCAGGTCCACCCCGCGCCACCCGGTCCGGTACGGGTACCGGCCGTAGGAGACGACGTCGCGCACCGACACGCCCGACGGCGTCGGCCGCTGCTGGGTGAGCAGGGTGACGTTGCGGGCGAACTCCTTGCCGGACAGGGGGGAGTGGCCCCACACCGACCGCTCGCCCATCCGGACGTTCCCCTCGCGGGGCCGGTGCAGTCGCGCCAGGGACCGCAGGACGGTCGACTTGCCGGACCCGTTGGGACCGACGAGCGCCGTCACGACACCCGCGCGGAGTCCGAGCGAGACACCGTGCACCACCGCGCGGTCGTGGTGCGCCAGGACCAGTTCCTCACCGGCGAGCAGCGGGTCTCCCTTAGACATGAGGGGAGCCTAACCTAACGACACGGATCACCCATATGGGCGTGATCTACTGCACTTCCTGGCCTAACCGGTAACGCGGTGCGAGCAAGATCAGCCGCCGAAGTGCCGCCGCGTGTCCGCCACCAGGGAGTCGAACACCAGCACGTTCAGCCGGTCGCCCACCTTGAGCCCGGGCTCGTAGGCGAACGTCCACGTGAGCCGGGAGCCCTCGCCCGACCGCTCAACCAGGTAGTCCTCGCCGAACCGCCGGTACACCGGCAGGTTGGCCCGGTCCACCAGGAACGACTGCCGCCGCCCCTCCTCCCAGCGGATGAACACCTCGCGCAGCCGCAGCACGCCGAGCACCGCCGCCGTCCGCGTCGTGCCCACCCCGAACGGGCGAGGCGAGGTGTACTCCACGGACGACAGCAGCCGGCACCACCACAGCGGGTTGGAGGCGGCCAGTCCCCGCCACACACGTTCGGGTGACACCGGCAGGTCCAGCACGTAGCTGCGGCGCTGCGGCGCCGAGTCGAAGAAGTCCACGTCGAACGGCTCCAAGCGGGGCACGTCGTCCAGTGTGCCGCCTGCACGCCGGTTCCACCGCTCGTCCACGCGGCCGAACCACGCACCCGTGCGGTCGTACCGCACCGGCCCAACCGCCGATCGGCGGCGACCACCCACAGCAGCCCGCGATGAGCCGGTCGGGCGGACTCGGCGCTCGAACGTGTGGATCATTGCCGTCAAGTCTTGGCGGTCACGCCCCGGCACTGGTTGCGTACACCGGGTACGTCCCGACGAGAGGTGCGAGCCGATGGCGCAGCCGTTCCAGCTGCCGGATTTCTACCTGCCCTACCCGGCGCGGCTGAACCCCAACCTGGATCGCGCACGAGCGCACACGAAGGCGTGGGCGCACGAGATGGACATGATCGACGTGCCCCAGCACGGCACGGTCATCTGGACCGACGACGACCTCGACTCGCACGACTACGCCCTGCTCTGCGCCTACACCCACCCCGACGCCTCGCCGGACGACCTCGACCTCGTCACCGACTGGTACGTGTGGGTCTTCTACTTCGACGACCACTTCGTCGAGCTGTACAAGCGCAACCCGGACGTGGCGGGCGCGCAGGCCTACCTCGACCGGCTGCCGCTGTTCATGCCGGTCGACGGCGCGATCACCGACGAGCCGACGAACCCGGTCGAGAAGGGCCTCGCCGACCTGTGGACGCGCACCGTCGGCAGCCACTCCGCCGACTGGCGCCGCCGGTTCGCCGACAACACCAAGCACCTGCTGGACGAGTCCATGTGGGAGCTGCTGAACATCTCCGAGGGCAGGCTCGCCAACCCGATCGAGTACGTCGAGATGCGCCGCAAGGTGGGCGGCGCGCCGTGGTCGGCGAACCTGGTCGAGCACGTCACCGGCATGGAGGTGCCCGCCCGGATCGCCCTCACCCGCCCGATGGGCGTCCTGCGCGACACGTTCGCCGACGCCGTGCACCTGCGCAACGACCTGTTCTCCTACGAGCGCGAGGTGCTGGACGAGGGCGAGCTGAGCAACGGCGTCCTGGTGCTGGAGAAGTTCCTGGACATCCCGACCCAGGAGGCCGCCGAGGCGGTCAACGACCTGCTCACGTCCCGCCTGCACCAGTTCGAGCACACCGCGGTCACCGAGGTGCCGCTGCTGCTGGACGAGCACGCCGTCGACCCCGCCGGCCGCCTCGCCGTGCTGGCGTACGTGAAGGGCCTGCAGGACTGGCAGTCCGGCGGCCACGAGTGGCACGCCCGCTCCAGCCGCTACATGAACGAGGGCGCGGTCACCGCGAGCCCGGTGCTCGGCGGCCCGACGGGGCTGGGCACGAGCGGCCTCCGCGCGCTCGTGGCCACCGCGCCGCAACGCCTGCGCAGCTTCAGCCACGTGCCGTTCGAAGAGGTCCCGCCGATGCCCGAACCGGCGTTGGACATGCCGTTCGAGCTGCGGTTGAGCCCGCACTGGCAGGACGCGCTGGAGAAGAGCATCGCGTGGGCGCGCGAGATCGGCATCTTCGACGACGTGCCGAAGGTGTGGACCGAGAGCAAGCTGCGCGACTACGACCTCGCGCAGTGCTCGGCGGGCATCGCACCGGACGCGACCGCCGAGGAGCTGGAGGTCAACGCGCTGTGGTTGACCTGGGGCACCTACGGCGACGACTACTACCCGGTGGCGTTCGGCCGGACGCCGGACCTGGCCGTCGCGAAGGCCGCCACCGACCGGCTCAAGCAGATGATGCCGCTGGAGGGCGCGCCGCCGTCGCCGGTGACCCCGCTGGAACGGGGCCTCGCCGACGTCTGGCAGCGCACCACGGCCCCGATGCCGCACGACAACCGGCAGCAGCTGCGGCAGGCGGTCGAGCTGATGCTCGACAGCTGGGTGTGGGAGCTGAAGAACCAGCACGAGAACCGCGTGCCCGACCCCATCGACTACGTCGAGATGCGCCGCCACACGTTCGGCTCGGAGCTGACGATGAGCCTGGCCCGGTTCGGGCACGGCAGGCTGGTGCCCGACGAGCTGTACCGGACCCGCACGATCCGCAACATCGAGAACTCGGCGATGGACTACGCCACCATCCTCAACGACCTCTTCTCGTACCGGAAGGAGATCCAGTTCGAGGGCGAGGTGCACAACATGGTGCTCGTCGTGCGCAATTTCCTCGACGTGGACCTGGACCGGGCGTTCGGCGTCGCGACCGACCTGGCGAACGCGCGGCTCAAGCAGTTCCAGCATTCGGTCGGGGTCGAACTGCCCGCGTTGTTCGCGGAATTCCGCCTCGAACCCGAGGTGCGGGACGCGCTCCGCGCCTACGTCGGCGAGCTGGAGGACTGGCTGTCCGGCATCCTCAACTGGCACCGGCAGGTCGTCCGCTACCACGACGCCGACCTGGCCAAGCACTTCGGCGGCCGGGAGGTCGCGGTCACGCCGCGGGCGCTGCGCGGTCCGACGGGACTCGGCACGGCGTCGACGCGCATTCTGGTGAACAACGGGTGACGGGTAGCTGAAGGGAAATCGTCACAATGTCGAACAATGGGCAGACGTGATTTACGAGACCTTTCACTCCTGAATTCGCGGAATTCGGTGGCAGTATGACGCCGTGGTCGAGGGCAGAGTTCGCTACCGGTTGTTGGGCGCGGTCGCGGCACACCTCGACGGCGAGCCGGTGCGGCTCGGCGGGCCCAAGCAGCGCGCGGTGCTCGCCGCCCTGCTGCTCAACGCCAACCGCGTCGTCTCCGAGGACCAGCTGATCGGGCTCGTCTGGGACGGCGAGCCGCCCACCAGCGCGCGCGGCCAGCTCCAGGTGCGGATCTGGGAGCTGCGCAAGCTCCTCGGCCGGTCCGCGATCGTGCGCCGCTCGCCCGGCTACCTGATCGAGGTCGCGCCGGGGCAGCTGGACGTGCAGGTGTTCTGCGACGCGGTCACGGCGGCGCGCGTCGACCTGGCCGAGGGGCGGGTGGACGCGGGCGTCGCCCGGCTGCGGGACGCGCTGGCGCTGTGGGAGGGCCCCGTGCTCGGCGGGGTGACCGAGGCGTTGCAGGACCGGGAGAGCCGGCTGCTCGACGAACGGCGGCTGGCCGCGGTCGAGGACCTGTTCGACGCCGAGCTGCGCGCCGGGCGGCACGCGGACGTGATCGGCGAGCTGCGGCGGACCGCCGGCGAGTACCCGTTCCGGGAACGGCTCCAGGCCGCGTTGATGCTCGCCCTGCACCGGTCGGGCCGCACGTCCGAGGCGTTGGCGGTGTACGCGGAGACGCGGCGGCGGTTCGCCGAGGAGCTGGGCATCGAGCCGGGGCGTGAGCTGCAGGAGCTGCACGTCCAGGTGTTGCAGGGCGACCCGCCGTCAGGTGACGCCCCGATGGCGCGCCCGGCCCAGCTGCCGCACGACGTGCGCGGGTTCACCGGTCGGCACGCGGAGCTGGCGCGGTTGGACGACACCGGCATCTGGCTGATCACGGGTGCGGCCGGCGTCGGGAAGACCGCGTTGGCGGTGCACTGGGCGCGGCGGGCGCGTGACCGGTTCCCGGACGGCCAGCTGTACGTGGACCTGCGCGGGTTCGACGCCGACCACGAGCCCGTGCCGCCCGCCGCGGCCCTGGCGCAGTTGCTGCGGGCGTTGGGGCAGCAGCGGCTGCCGTCCGACGTGGACGAGCTGGCCGCGCTGTACCGGACCGTGCTGGCGGACCGGGACGTGCTGGTACTGCTGGACAACGCGCGCGACGGCGACCAGGTGGCACCGCTGCTGCCGCCGTCCGGGATGGTGCTGGTGACCAGCCGGCACCGGCTGGGCGACCTGGTCGCGCGGGCCGGGGCGCGGTCGCTGCCGCTGTCCGTGCTGCCCGCCGCCGACTCCCGCGCCCTGCTCACCGGGGTGCTGGGCGTCGAGTCGTCCGCGGCGCTCGACGAACTGGCGCGCCTGTGCGGCCACCTGCCGCTCGCGCTGCGCATCGCCGCGGCGAACCTCGGGCCGCAGGCGCGGATCGACGACCTGGTGGCCGACCTGCGCGCCGACCCGTTGACCGGGCTGACCGTGGACGGCGCCGACGAGAGCCTGCTGACCAGGGCGTTCGACGTGTCGTACGCGGCGCTGGCACCCGGCTCGCGGCGGCTGTTCCGGCTGCTCGGGCTGGTGCCGGGCGCCGACTTCACGCCACGCGTGGCGGCCGCGTTGCTGGACGTGCCGCCCGCCGAGGCGGGTCGGCTGCTGCACGGGCTGGCCGCCGCGCACCTGGTGGAGCAGCACGGGCCCGGTCGGTTCCGGTTCCACGACCTGGTGCGCGACTACGCGCGCACGTTCGGCGGCGAGGAGGGCGCGTGGGACCGGCTGGTGGAGTTCTGCCTGGCGGCGGTGGACGGGGTTGACCGGCACTTCAGCCGCCGTCCGCTGCGGCTGCCGCGGGACGCCGACCCGGCGTTCGAGGTGGACTTCGCGTCGTCCGCCGAGGCCGTGGCGTGGTTGGAGGCGGAGCACGACAACCTGACCGCGGTGCTGCGGCACGCCGCCGTGGACGGTCCGCACCCGACCGCGTGGTACCTGGCGGACGCGATCCGGTCGGTGTTCCTGCACCGGGGGCTGCGGGCGGAGTGGCTGGAGGTCGCGATCCCGGTGCTGGAGGCGGCCCGGGGCGTGCCGCGCGTGGAGGCGTTGATGCGGCAGGGCATCGGTGCGGCGTGCGTCCACCTCGGGCGGCGTGACGAGGCGATCCGGCACCTGGAGGCGGCGTTGCTGGCGCACCGCGAGGCCGACTGGCCGGAGGGCGAGGCGGCGACCGCGAACAGCCTGGGCATCGCGCTGCTGGCGTCCGGCCGGTTCACCGAGGCGAGTGACCTGTTCACCCGGTCGTTGGACGCGGGGACGCGGACCGACCGGATGATGGCGTTGAACAACCTGGGGTTCGCCGAACGCCAGTCCGGCCGCCTGGACAAGGCACTGGAGCACCTGACCCGCGCGTTGGCGATCAGCACGGAGGACGGCTCGCAGTGGGGCGAGGCCGTGGCGCGGGTGAACCTGGGGCACGTGCTCCGGTCGTGCGGCGACCTGGCGGGCGCGCGTGACCACTTGATGGCGGCGTGCGCGTTGCACCGGCACCTGGGCAACCGCTACGGCGAGGCGTCGGCGTTGACCGGCCTGAGCCTGGTCGCCACCGACTCGGGCGACTTCGCCGACGCCCTGTCCCACGCCGCCGACGCCCTGGCCGTCGCCCGCAGCGAGGAGAACCGCGAAACCGAGGTGGGCGCGCTCATCGCCCTGGGCAACGCCGAATCTGCCGCCGGCCACCACCGTGACGCCGAACTCCACCACCGCCAAGCCGTGACCCTGGCCCGCCGCTGGTCCTCCCCCTGGCAACTGACCGAAGCCGAAACCGCCCACCGCACCACCACGTCCATCCACACCTGACGGGCGTGTCCTACCTCCAGAACGCGCGTGTCCTACGTTCCCGTACCCCGAGTTGAACGCTCAGAACAGTCGATCTTGTTCTGAGCGTTCAACTCGGCTGTTCCGAACGTAGGACACGCGTGACGGGAACGTAGGACACGCGCGGGTGGAAGTGGAAGGGAAGTGAGGTGGAAGTGGAGGTGCTTAGCGTCCCCGACGGCCTGCTCAGTCGACTGGGGGAGCGGTATGTCGTCGCGTGTGCGCAAAGCCGGGCTGCTCGGAGTGCTGTGGGCGTCCGGCCCGGCCAAGGTGGTCGCCGTGGCCGCGGTGCTGGCCGTCACGGCCACCAGCGGCGGGGACGCGATCAACGGGTGGGGGCGGTCCGAGACCTACGCCGCCGACAAGAGCGTCGTGCCGGGACCCGGCCAACGGTGGGGTGAAGCGCAGGCCGACCCGGACCACCTCGAAGGCGCGCCGAACAACAACACGGTCCCCGACTCCCTGAGATCCCGGTACCCGAAGGTCCGGTGGGACGTCCAGCCGCACAACACCGCGTCGGTGGACACGCCGCCCGCCACCGAGACCAAGGGCTTCGAAGAGGGCAAGAGCCAGGAGAAGCCCGAGGCGCGCACCAAGCACGAGAAGGTCTACGCGAACCCGGACGGCACCGAGACCACCGAGTTCTCCGCCGGCGCGCTCAACTACCGCGACGGCGACCAGTGGAAGCCGATCGAGCCGAACCTCGTCCCGAACGACGAGGGCTGGCACAACGCCGCCGACGAGGTGGACGTCCGCCTGGCCCGCCGCGCCGACGCCGAACGCCTCACCACCCTCACCGTCGACGCCGACCACGAGGTCTCCTACGGCCTCGCCGGCGCGCACGAGGTCGACGGCGCCGCGAACGGCAGCACGGCCACCTACCCCGAGGTCCAGCCGGGCGTGGACCTGGAGTTGGAGTCGCAGCCGGGCGGTGTGAAGGAGACCCTGGTCCTCACCCGCCCCGGCGCCACCACCTTCACGTTCCCGCTCACCCTCAAGAACCTCACCGCGCACGTCGAGCACAACCAGGTCCTGCTGAAGGACCAGAGCGGCACGACGAGAGCCGTCATCCCGCCCGGCGACATGGTCGACGCCAACGGCCACCGCTCCACCGCCGTCACCTACGCCCTGACCAGCCACGACGGCCGCCAAGCCCTCCAGCTCACCCTGGACGCGGCCTGGCTGGCCCAGGCGGCCTACCCGGTCGCGGTCGACCCGACCATCCAGCTCCCGGTCGTGGGCGAGGCCGCCGACAGCAGCCTCTACGTCAACGGCACCTCGTCGTCCCCGGGCGGCAACACCCTGATGGTCGGCCCCAACGCCGCCTCGTACCTCCGCTTCGGCAGCCTGGTCGACAAGCTCCGCCACCACACGATCTTCGGCGCGCAGCTGTGGCTGGTGAACTACGACGCCGACTCGTGCAGGCCGCGCAACGTCACCGTCCACCCGGTCACCCAGAGCTGGGCGTCCAGCGACGACGTGGACTTCCCCGGCCCGGGCACCGGCCGCCAACTCGCCGAGCGGTCCTTCGCGCACGGCCACATCGCGTTCGGCCAGTCGTCCTCCAACTGCCCCACCGCGGGCGAGCTGATCAACCTCGGCGGCGGCGGACGCGACCTGGTGCAGAAGTGGGTCAACGGCGAGCAGGCCAACCACGGCCTCTCGCTGCGCGCGAGCGGCGACGGTTCCGGCAAGAAGTTCACCGGCCCCGCCACCGCCAACCCGCCGCGCCTCTACGTCACGCACAGCCCGTACAACGCGACGTACGCGCTGGCCGACCCGGTGCCGAACCCGCCGGTCCTGCAGAACCAGGACGGCAAGGTCAAGATCGCGGTCACCAACAAGAGCGCCTCCGCCTGGGCGCCCGGCGACTACTACCTCGCCTACCGCGCCTACAACGCCAAGACCGGCGCGTCGGTCGTCCAGCAGCGCTCGGCCAACCTGACCGCCACGGTCAGCCGCAACCAGCGCGTCACGCTCGACGCCACGGTCAAGGCACTGCCGCCGGGCAAGTACTTCCTCGACTTCACCATGGTCAAGACCGGCGGCCCGGTGTTCACCGACCACCAGGTCCCGCCCGGCCGGATCGTGCTGGAGGTCTTCGACATCCCGCCGGTCGTCCAGGAGCTGTACCCGCAGAACGGCTACCAGACGCCGACCCTCACCCCGCAGCTCTGGGCACGCGCGCTGGACGTCGACGCACCCCCGAGCGTCACCATGCAGTTCAAGTTCGAGATCTGCGAACGTGACGCCGCGAACAAGCCGGTCAACTGCGTGAACTCGGGCTACCAGGCCAAAACCGCCTGGACCGTCCCCGCAGGCACGCTCAAGTGGAGCAAGGCCTACGACTGGCGCGCGTACGTCAAGGACGCCACCAACGAGATCATCTCGCCGTATTCGACGGTCCTCACCAGCGTCCCGCAGCCGGAGATCACCTCACGCCTCGCGGGCGGCCCGTACGGCACCAAGGACCAGGAGTTCGACCCGCAGACGGGCAACTACTCCACCGCCGCCGTGGACGCCTCGGTCACCACGGTCGGCCCGGAGCTGCGCGTGGTCCGCACCTACAACAGCCTGGACCCGCGCCGTGACGGCATCTTCGGCGCCGGCTGGTCCACCCGCTACGACATGAAGCTCGTCCCGGACGACGACGGCTCCGGCAACGTCGTGATCACCTATCCGGACGGGCAGCAGGTCCGCTTCGGCCGCAACGCCGACGGCACGTTCGCCGCGCCGTTCGGCCGCCAGGCCAAGCTGACCGTCGACACGACCGCGTGGCGGCTGCTCGACCTGTCGGGCACCACCTACCAGTTCTCCCTCAACGGCAGGCTGAACCGGATCACCGACAGCGCCAACCGCGCGGTCGTGCTGACCTACGACACCACCACCGGCAAGCTGCAGAAAGCCCAGGTGTCCAACAGCCAGACCAACACCGCCGGCCGGTCCGTCACGTTCACCTGGACCGGCAACCGCGTCACCGCCGTCAAGGCCGACCAGACGACGTGGAGCTACACCTACACCGGCGACCTGCTCACCAAGGTGTGCGCGGGCACGTGCACCACCTACGAGTACACGGCCGGCTCGCACTACCGCACCTCGGTCCTCGACTCGCGCCCCGAGTCGTACTGGCGGCTGGGCGAACCGGAGGGCACGGCCGCCGCCAGCGAGGTGGCGGTCAACCTCGGCAAGGACGTCGGCACGTACAAGAACGTCACCCTCAACACGCCGGGCATCAACGCCACCGACACCGCTGCGTCGTTCAACGGCACCACCTCGTCCGTCGACCTGCCCAAGGGCACGGTGAAGAAGAGCCGTGACGGCGCGGTCGAGCTGTGGTTCAAGTCGTCGGTCACCGGCTCGGGCGGCCCGCTGCTCGGTTACCAGGACAAGGCGCTCGGCAGCACGTCCACCACCGGCGTCCCCGTCCTGTACGTCGGCACGGACGGCAAGCTGCGCGGCCAGTTCGGCGTCGGCGCGGTCAGCCCGATCACCAGCGGCACGCTCGTCAACGACGGCAAGTGGCACCACGTCGTGCTCAGCTCGATGGGCGCCACGCAGACGTTGTTCCTCGACGGCGCGAAGGTCGGCGAGTTGACCGGCAAGCAGGTCGACCACGAGAAGCTGACGTTCAACCAGCTCGGCGCGGCCTACGCGACCGGCACGTGGCCCGCCTGGGGCACGACGCCGCAGCGCCACTTCGCGGGCGTGATCGACGAGGTCGCCGTCTACTCGGGTCCGGTCGGCCCGCAGACCACCGCCGCGCACCGCAACGCCAACAACCAGGCCGACCAGCTCTCGAAGATCACCCTGCCGAGCGGCAAGATCGCCGCGACCACCACCTACGACACCACCCGCGACCGGGTGAAGGAGCACACCGACGACAACGGCGGCACGTGGCGCATCGGACCGCCCGCGGTCTACGGCGGTGACGACGACCTGCGCCGCACGGTCGAGGTGCTGGACCCGGCGAACCGGCCGAGCCTGTACGAGTACGACGCGCTGGGCGGCTGGCTGCTGCGCCTCGGTCAGCCGCTGGGCTTGGAGGCACGTCCCGAGGACCGACCGGGCGAGCCGACCACCACGCCCACACCGCCCACGGAGACGTGCAGCAAGCCGGACCCGAACGACCCGTCGTTCTGCACCACGATCCCGAGCGACTCGGGCGGCCCGGTGTTCGTCCGCTACGGCGCGGAGGGCATGAGCATCCGCTCGTACTCCTACGACGACAACGGCCAGATCACCGTCGTCACCGACGAGAACGGCGACACGGTCACCCTCGGCTACGACGCGCGCGGCAACATCACCTCGAAGAAGACCTGCCGCACCGCCACCGAGTGCCACACGTCCTACGAGACGTACCCGACGACCGTCACCGACGAGTACGACCCGCGCAACTTCCTGCCGCTGGAGTCGCGTGACGGCCGCTCGGCGAGCGCGACGGACACCACCTACCGCACCACGTTCAGCTACCACCCGACCGGCCAGGTGCTCCAGGAGACCGCGCCGGACGGCAGCTTCGTCAAGCACACCTACAGCAACGGCGCGGAGGCGGCCGTCAACGGCGGCTCACCGCCCGCCGCGCTGCTCGCGTCCACCACGGACGCACGCGGCAAGACGACCCGGTACGCCTACTACAACAACGGCGACCTGGCCCGCGTCACCGAGCCGAACGGCTTGGTCACCGAGTACACCTACGACAACCTGGGCCGCCGCGCCACGGTGAAGGTGATCTCCGACAGCTTCCCCGCAGGCGTGGTCACCACGTTCTCCTACGACGCCATGTCGAGGCTCCAGACCACCACCGGCCCGCTCACCGCGGACGCGGTCAGCGGCGAGAAGCACCAGCTCCGGACCACGAACACGTTCGACGTGGACGGCAACATCACCCAGGTCGAGGAGTCCGACACCCAGGGCAACGACGCGCCGCGCGTCACCAAGTACGACTACGACCAGCACAACCGCCTGGCCCGCGAGACCGACGCCGAGGGCGGCGAGACGTCCTACGAGCACGACGCGTTCGGGCAGCGGACCTCGGAGACCGACCCGAATGGCAACCGGTTCGACTTCGCCTACACCAGCCGCGGCGGCCTCGCCGAGGTGCGGCTGCGCGACTGGCGCAGCGACCCGGCGGGCGTGCCCGCGCCGGCCAACGGCTACCTGCTGGTCAAGTCGTTGTCGTACGACTTCGCGGGCAGGCTCGCCAGTGAGACCGACGCGATGGGCCGCCGCACGGAGTTCCAGTACTGGGGTGACGGCCTGCTGCGCCGCAAGGTGCTCAAGGACTTCCACAACCCCGACGGCAGCAAGCGCGACTTCGTCCTGGAGGACAACACCTACGACGGCGCGGGCAACCTGACCCGCAAGGTCACCGCCAACGGCAAGTCCGTCACCGAGCACACCCACGACCGGCTCGGCCGGGTGGCCACGGTCGTGGTGGACCCTGCGGGCCTGCGCCGCACCACCACCTACTCCTACGACGGCGGCGACAACGTCACCCGCACGGTCACCGGCGGCAAGGCGTCCAACGTGCCGTGGGAGGTGTCGGCGACCCCGGAGACGGTGAGCTACCGGCACGACGACGTGGGCAACGTGGTCGAGGAGACCGTCACCGACGGCATCACGGACCGCGTGACCAAGTTCGCCTACGACCAGCGCGGCCACCAGGTCTCGGTCACCGACCCGCGCCTGAACACCACCACGTACGGCTTCGACGAGCTGGGCCGCCAGGTCACGGCCACCGGCGCGGCCGTGTCCGTGGAACGCGACGGCGGCGCGCCGACGACCGCCAGGCCGACCACGAAGACCGGCTACAACACGTTCGACGAGGTCGTGGCGACGGCGGACCCGCTGGGCAACGTGTCGACCGCCGAGTACGACCGCCTCGGCCGGGTGGTGGCGGCGAGTTCGCCGACGCACCAGGGCGTCACGCCGACCGTGAAGACGTCCTACGACGGCAACGGCAACGTCACCGAGATCGTCAACGCCCGCGGCCACGCCACCAGGCTCGCCTACGACCAGTTGGACCGCGCGGTCATCTGGGACGAGCCGGCCACCACCGGCCGGGCCGTCACCCGCTACACGTTCACCCGGTCCGGCCAGGTGCTCTCGACCACCGCGCCGGACGGCTCGCGGACCGAGTCGACCTACGACGACCTCGACCGCCCGCTCACCTCGACCCGGTACGAGCGCAAGCCCACCACCGGCACGTTCACCGCGTGGCAGCGCTACGACGACCTGGGCAACGTGACCTCGGCCGTCGCGCCCTCCGGCGCCGCCACGGCGTTCACCTACGACACGCTCGGCCAGTTGATCAAGGAGACCGACCCGGCGGGAGTGCCCACGCACCGCGGCTACGACGCGGCGGGCAACGCCGTGCGGGTCACCGACGGCCTCGGCCGCACCACCCGCCTCGCCTTCGACCTGTTCGGCGACCAGGTGGCGAAGTCCGAGCTCCGGCCCGACGGCACGGTCCTGCGCACCACGAAGTCCGGCTACGACGCGGCGGGCAACACGACCTCCGTCACCGACGCCAAGCTGAACACCACCACGTTCGAGTTCGACGCGGGCGACCGGCTGGTCCGGCAGGTCGAGCCGGAAGGCGTCACGCAGGAGTTCGGCTACGACGCCGCGGGCAACCTGACCCGCTACACCGACCCGCGCGGGCACCGCACGATCACCACCTACAACGCGTGGGGCCTGCCGGAGAAGGTGGTCGAGCCCGCCACCGCGGCGCACCCGACCGACCGCACGTGGACCTCCGAGTACGACGCCAACGGTAACGAGGTCAAGCTGACCGCGCCCGGCGGCGTGGTCCGGACCCGGACCTACGACCCGGCCGACCAGCTCACCGCCGAAACCGGCAGCGGGGCCGAGAAACCCACCACGGCCAAGGACATCGCCTACGACGTGCTCGGCCGGGCGACCCGCGTCGGCGCCGACACCTACACCTACGACGACCGCGGCAACCTGCTCACCACGTCCGGTCCCGGCGGCACGGCGGAGTTCGGCTACGACGCCGACGGCAACCCGACCACCCGCCGTGACGCGGCCGGTACCGCCACCTACACCTACCTGAAGGGCCGGCTGAACACCGTCTCCGAAGGGCTGGCGGGCGTCACCCGGACGTACGGCTACGACGCGGCCGGCGCGGTGAAGACCATCGGCTACGGCGCGGGCCGCACCCGCACCTACGGCTACGACGACTACGGGCGGCAGAACTCGGACGTCCTCACCGGCTCGACCGGCCAGACCATCTCGTCCGTCGCCCACCAGCGCGACGAGCTGGACCTGGTCGCGAGCAAGACCGAGAACGGCGTCGAGACCACCTACACCTACGACGCCGTGGGCCGGTTGAAGACGGCCACCACGGGCGGCGTCACCACGCCGTACGAGTGGGACCCGGCGGGCAACCGCACCAAGGCGGGCGCGAAGACCGCGACCTACGACGAGCGCAACCGCCTGCTGTCCGACGGCGACTACACCTACGCCTACAGCCCGCGCGGCACGATGGCGAGCCGCACCAGCTCCGGCCACACCGAGCCGTTCGCGTTCGACGCGTTCGACCGGATGGTGGGCGCGGCGGGCCAGACCTTCACCTACGACGGCCTGGACCGGGTCGCCACCCGCAACGGCGCCGCGTTCACCTACGCGGGCCTGGACGACCAGGTGGTGTCGGACGGCGCCGCCACGTTCGCCCGCGGCCCGGGTGACGAGCTGCTGGCCACGAAGCAGGGCGAGGCGTCCCGCGTGCCGGTGGCCAACGGCCACGGCGACGTGATCGGCGCGATGGCGCCGGACGGCCAGGCGCTGTCCGACCGGACCGCCTACAACCCGTTCGGCAAGGTCACCGCGAAGACCGGCGACACCGGCCCGCTCGGCTACCAGGGCGACTGGACCGACCCGGCCACCGGCCAGGTCGACATGGGCGCGCGCTGGTACGACCCGGCCACCGGCGGGTTCGGCTCGCGGGACGACATCCCGTTCCAGGGCGGCGACGGCATCCGCGCCAACCGCTACACCTACGGCGCGGGCGACCCGGTGGGCCAGGTCGACCCGGACGGCCACTGGTCGTGGCCGTGGGACTGGTTCGACGACGACGATGACGCGCCGTCGCAGTGGGTCGTGCCGTACGAGTGCTACCTCTGCTTCGACCACGACGACCTCAGCTACGCGATCCGGGAGCAGGCGGACCGCTTCTCGGGCAAGAAGAAGAAAAAGCAGCCCGGCGCGAACGGCACCTACCCGAGCTACGCGCCCGGCCCGGCGTACACGGGTCCGGGTGGCGGCGGCAGCTGCGGCAGTTGCTACAAGAGGGGTGGCGGCGGACCCACCGCGGCGGAACGCGCCGAAGCGGCCCGTCGGGCGGAGTACGAGCGCAAGCGGCGGGTGACCGCGCAGGCCAAGTCGGCGGCGCAGTACTCGGCGCGGCACGTGCCGAGGACGGTGTCGGGCGCGGCGCACGCGCCGGTCACGAACATGCCCAAGACGGTCTCGTCGAACCCGAAGCTGCCCGCGGGCAAGGTCGGGTCGAACCGCGACGTGGTCGCCGACGCCAAGCGCGGCACGGACAAGATCTACGACGCCGCCGTGCAGAAGGCCGGCAACCCGGTGGCGAACACGTCCAAGGCTTCCGAGGCGAAGTCGAGTGGCGGTTTCGCCTGGAAGTGGCCGAAGTGGCAGGGCTGGAAGGCCGAGGGCAAGGGCCTGCTGAACGGCCTCGCCGAGATCAGCGGCTTCAACGACGGCAAGCGGTGCGTCACCGAGGGCGACACGGAGAGCTGCATCTGGGCCGGTGTGTCGGCCGTGTCGCTGCTCGCCGGGCCGTACGGGGTCGGCGCGGTGCGTGCCGCGAAGGGCGTCCGGATGGGCGTGAAGCACGCCGACGAGATCGTGGACGTCGCGTGCTCGCTGGTCGCCGGCAACAGCTTCGCCGGTGACACGGCGGTGCGCATGGGCGACGGCTCGACCAAGGAGATCGAGGACGTCCGGGTCGGCGACCAGGTCGCTGGCGCGGACCCCACGACGGGGCAAACCGGTTCGTTCGCGGTGACCGACCTGATCACGGGCTCGGGCGTGAAGCGGATGGTCGAGGTGACGGTGTCGGCCGAGGGCCGCACGTCCACCCTCACCACCACCGACGGCCACCCGTTCTGGGCGGACGGCGCGTGGGCCGAGGCCGGTGACCTCGTGGTGGGGCAGGAGCTGTACGAGGGCACGGTCGTCGGCGTCCGGTCGTGGAGCGAGCGGCGGGCGGTCTACAACCTGACCGTCGACACCGTGCACACCTTCCAGGTGGTGACCGGCGACGCGGACGTGCTCGTGCACAACGCGGGCAAGTGCGGCAAGGCGTTGGCCAAGGTGCAGTCGGGCCTCGGCAAGGTCAGGGACCTCGGCAAGGTCGGCCTCGGCAAGGCCAAGGCGGGCCTGGGCAAGGTCGCGGCCGGTCTCGGCTCGGCCGCGCGCAAGGGCCGCGAGATCGTCGGACACCTCGGGTACCTGGCCAAGAAGAACTTCTACCGCAACCCCCTCGACTACGTGGCGACGCAGGGCGGCAAGCCGTACTGGGCCTGCTTCGTCAACGGCGCCATCGCGGGCTTCACGTTGTGGAGCAGCCTCAACCCGCAGCCCAAGACCACCATCGGCGCTGCGGTGATCGGCTGCGTCGGCATGACCATCAAGGACGCCTGGAAGCCCGGCTACGGGGACTGGCGGAAATGAGAGGAACCAAGTTGTCCAAGAGATCCGGCGTGGGCTTGCTGGCGGTCGCCGCCGCAGTGCTCGCGATGGTGGTCGCACCACCTGCCCAGGCGGACTCGTCCGCTGGCGGCGGTGACTACGTCTCGCTGAACGGGCACGCGCACGTGCTGGACACCCGTGACGGCACGGGCGGCGTCACCGGGCAGCGCGGCCCGGAGAGCACCACGACGTTCCCGGTGCTCGGCGTCGGCGGCGTGCCGACCAGCGGTGTCGGCACCGTGATGGCGCGGGTGGCGATCCTCGCGCCGACCGCGGAGACGTGGCTGGAGCTGTGGCCCGACGGCACGCCGCGGACCTCGGACGGGACCGCCGTCACCGCTCGGCCGGGCGAGGACCTGTCGGCGTTCGTCGCGGTGAAGGTCGGCGCGAACGGCAAGATCGCGGTGTACCAGGCCGCCGGCAAGGCGCACATCGTGGTCGAGGTGCACGGCTACTTCAAGTCCGCGCAGGGCACCAACGGCGGCGGGTTCGTGCCGGTGGCGCACACCCGGTTGATCGACACGCGCAGCGGGCTCGGCGTGTCCACCGGGATGATCCCGGCGGGCGGCACCCGGACCGTGACGCTGACCGGCGGGCTCGTCCCGGCCGGCGCGTCGGCCGCCTACGTGAACCTGGCCGTGCCGGGCGCGTCGGCGAAGGGCTGGCTGGCGTACGCGCCGTCCGGCCTGGCCACCCGGCCGGTCATGAACTACCTGACCGGCACCACGCAGCAGGCCGCCGTCGTGCAGCTGAGCGCGGACGGCAAGGTGACCTTCACCAACAAGGGCACCGCCGCCGCGCACTTCATGCTGAACGTCGAGGGCTACTTCACCGGCTCGGCCACCACGGGCAGCGGCTTCCGCTCGAACGACGGCCGCCTGATCAACACCCGGTCGGTGGGCGCGGGCCTGCCGATGGCCGCGAACAGCACCCTCGACGTGCAGGTCGGCGGCACGTTCGGGCTGCCAACGCGCGGCATCGCGGGCGCGTTGCTGTCGATCACCACCACGTCCGAGGCGGCCGGCTACGTCAAGGCCTGGCCGGTGGGCGAGGCCGAGCCGGGGCTGACGATGATGGACCACGGCATCAGCCGCCGGACCAACTCGATCGTGCTCAAGCCCGGCACGGACGGCAAGATCCGCATCCGCAACGGCAGCTCCGACACGATGCACCTGATCGTGGACCTCCAGGGCTGGTTCGCCGAGCCGCTGCCCACCGTGCCGGTGGTGCCGGACAGCCGCACGACGGTGTTCCAGGCCGCCCCGGTCGCGGGCGCGCGCGTCGGCACGCTGGAGTACGCCTACACGGACAACTCCGGCCGGGTCGTCTACGGCCACCAGTCCGATGTGGACAACTTCGGGTCGATCCAGTGGACGGTGATCTCGGGCAACGAGGCGTTCACCGGCCAGCCTGCGATCGCGCAGCTGTCCGACGGGCGCATCCAGGTGACGGCGCAGCGCCGTGATGGCGACGTGTGGTCGGTGACCCAGACGGCCGCCGGCGCCGTGACGTGGAAGCCGTGGGTGGACTTCGGCGGCTCGATGGCCGCCGCGCCGACCGTGGCGAAGCTGGCCGACGGGACGTTGGCGCAGTTCGCGGTCGACGCCGACGGCAAGCTGTGGGTGTACCAGCAGAAGGGTTCCGTGCCGTTCTGGCGGAACCTGGGCGACCAGAACCTCGTCGGCGGCCTGACGGTCGTGGCGGTGCGCGACGGCGTGCGCGTGTTCGGCCTGGACGGCGCCGGCGTGGTGAGGAGCGTGCAGTTCTACCACGACGGCTCGCTGTCCCCGTGGACCAACCTGGGCGGCTCCGGCTCGTCCGGCGCGCCTGCCGTGGTGGTTCGCCCCGGCTACCAGTTGCAGGTCTTCGTGCGTGACGGCGCGGGCAAGGTCGTCACCAAGCTCCAGGACGCGGCCGGCACCTGGCCGGGCGACTGGACCGAGGTCGGCACCGGCACCGTGACCCCGGCCGGCGCACCCGCTGCCGTCCTCGATCCCGCGCTGGGTCGGGTGGCCGTGGTGGTCCGCGGCTCGGACAACGAGATCTACCGCGTCTGGGAAACCGCCACGGGCTCCAACACGTGGGGCGAGTGGTCCTGGCTGATCGAGGGCATCTCGGACCCCTCGGCCACCGACCCGACCGCCGTCCCCTTCGCCAACGCCAACGGCGAATCGTGGCTGGTGACCTTCCGCAGCCCGAACGGCACCCCGAGGTTCATCGACCGCAGGATCTAACTGCTGTCAGCGAGAACGGAGAACGGGCCGGGGATCACCACCCCGGCCCGTTTTCAGCTTCGACGCAGAGCCGACCGAACCTCGTCGGCGAACCGCGGCGCTGTCCTGGCGAACCGCTCGATGAACTCCTGTGCGGTGACCTTCGGCTTGCGGTAGTCGGCGATCTGCTCGCGGAGGCACCGGAGGGTCCGAGCCGGGTACAGGTCCAGTTGGTCGAGCAGGAAGTCGTCGGGGTGCACGGCGTCGATGTCGTAAGGCTTCAAGGCATCCGAGGGGAAATCCTTGATGTTCGCCGTCACGATCACTGCGGCGTCACCGCGAACGGCGGCCGCGAGCACGTGGCGGTCCTTCGGGTGGTTGGTCATCGACTCGATGAGCGACTCGTAACCGGTGACCAGCGCATCAGGGAAGGTCTGTCGCATCAACGTGACTCTGCGGCGCGCGTTGGCCTCAGGCACGCCGAGCTTGGGCAGGTTTCGCTCGACCTCGTCGAGTACCTGCCCGGACCACAGCAAGCGGTAGGTGCCGGCCTCGGCCAGTCGCAGCAGGAGATCTGCCAGTCGGATCGGCACCAGTACGCAGGCATCCAAGAAGGCGGGGAAGGCCACCTGCTCAGTCTGGCGGACGACCTACCGGGTGGGCGGGAACCCGTCCACCGTGTCGTAGGAGTCGTCTTCCACCGCGAGGCGGGTCATCTCCTTCAACGCGGCACGCCGTTCGACCCGTGCGCGCTCGCGATAGGCGACCACGTCGGCCACGCGGACTCGACGGTGGCGGCCACGCTTGTCGAACGGGATCTCGCCGTCCTCGAGCAGCCGGACCAGCGTCGGACGGGAGATACCCAGCATGTCGGCCGCTTGCTGGGTGGTCAGCAGCTTGGAGTGCGGGACGATCGAGATGGCCAAGCCCTGGGACAGCGCGCTGACCACTTCGCGCAGCGCCTCGTAGACCTCGCCGCGCAGCTCGATCTCAGTGCCGTCCGGACCGACCAGCTTCGCCTGCGTGCTCAGGACCGCGGCCAAGTCCTCCAGTTCGCCTTCCGGCGGTGGAAGAAGCGTGTGCTGCTCCAGCGTCGCAGTCATCAGCCATCCCCTTGCCCTAGTGCCGCGAGCCGGCACCCAGCCGGCCAGGTACCAGTCTAATCGAAAAAACCGAAAATGGCACGGGAGGGTAGGGGATGGCGGCCGGGGTCGGTGTCACCCCGGCCACGTTGCTCACTTGGTGCGCTTGACGAACCCGGCCCAAGCGCTCGCCGGGAAGGCGAGCTGCGGCCCGGTGGGGTTCTTCGAGTCCCGGACGCCAACCGGCCCGGCCGTCGGGAACTTGACGGCCACGCAAGCGCCGTTGTCGGCGCTGTAGCTACTCGTACGCCACATGGCGAACTCCTACGTGATCAATGACTCGATCAGGGTCGCGCTCTCGCCTGGCGACAACGCGACCCGCTCCAGGTTCTGCGTACTCAGCGTATAGGTCTGGACCCGATCGGGTTCACCTACGAAGACAGCCGCATCCTGGATCTCGATGTACACGATCGGGCGGGCGTCCACGAAGTCGAGCAGCATGAACTGGCCGGTGTTGGCGGCATGAGGTCCGGCCTCCGGTTGAACCACCTGCAAGGTGATGTTCGGCAGCGTGCCCAGCTTCAGGAGGTGCCGGTACTGCTCGTTCATCAAGTCCTGATCGCCGACCCGGAGCCGGAGAGCCTGCAAGTTGAGCACCGCGTGCAGTTCGAGCGGTTCGTCCTTGAGCAGCAACCGGGTCCGCTGCATCCGCAACTCGACCAGGCGGCCGGCCGAGTCCGACTTCACCCGTGGCGAGGCGTTCGTGAGAGCCCGAGCGTAGTCCTCGGTCTGGAGCAGGCCCGGCAGCACGATCGGCTCGAAGACGAACTCCCGCCGCGCCAAGGATTCCAGGCCGACCATGGTGCGCAGCCAGTCCGACACCACATCGGTCCACGGCCCGACCCACGAGGCGTCGTCGGCGCGGCTGCTCAGCAGCACGAGCCGGTCGATGTTCTCGCGCTCGACGTTGCAGGCCTTGAGGATCTTGCGGATGTCGCCCGGGTACTGTGTGCTCCGCCCGGTTTCCATGTGGCCGAGCTTGGGCTTGCCGATGCCGCAGGCGCTCGACAGTTCCGACAGCGACAGGTCGGCTTCTTTCCGGTAGCGCGCCAGTTCGACGCCGATCAACCACTGGAGCGCCGAGGGCGCGGCCAACTCGAACATGATCCGAGCTTAGCCAAATCAGCTCGATAAACGTATCACCTGATCGTGCGATAGCGAGCTGTAGACGTTTACCCCTACCGTTCCGGCATGCACATCAGTGACAAGACCGTGTTCAGCCACACGTACCTGGAAGTCGCGCCGGCGACGGAGGTGAGCTGCGAAGTCCTCTCCGACCAGGTGGAGGTGTTCGTCGGCGAGCGCAGCGAGATCCTCGGCGTCGCGAACGGCGTCACGCTGGCCCTTGGCGAGGAAGCCCTCGGTCAACTGCTCCACACGTTGACCGAGGGCCTCGCCGCGCTCAAAGACCGGGCCGCCTGATCAACCCCGGGCGAACGGGCCCGGCGTCACGACCTCGAACGGCAGGTGCGTGATCGTCGTACCCCCGCGCTGGATGCGGAACTCGTCCAGCGCGCCCTTGAAACGGTCCGTCCCGTCCGGTTTCGCGCCGATGCGAATTCCGTCGACGTCGTACGTGTCGTGGTAGGTCATTGCACCTTTAATTGCAGCGCTTCCGCGGACCGTGCCGTCGACCAGCAGTTCCAGCGTCCCACCGACCCGCCGCAGCACGACGTGGTGCCACCGGCCGTCCCCGAACGCGCCGACCGACGCGACGGACGTCGGCCCGGCGTCGGTCTGCACCCGTGCCAGCAACCGCCCCTGGCTGGGCTGCGCACGCAACCACAGCGCGCGCTCCGTCCCACCGACGCCGCACGCCCACACCAAGACCTGGTCGGTCGTCCCGGCCGTGTACCGCATCCGGAAGTCGATCGCGAAATCCCCGTCCAACGCCTGGTACGGCACGACCACCGCATCGTCCACGCCGTCGAACGCCAACGCCTTGCCGGCCACACCGGCGGTGGTCGCCGCACCACCCAGCACCGCCGAGTGGTGGCAGTACGCCGACACATCCGCCGTCGCCGGCCCGGACGGGGTGCGGACGACGTCGTGCGCCTGCGTGTTCTGGTGCTCGAACCCCCACCACAGCACGGGCCGCGTGCCCACGGTCAGCCGCACGTCGTCCACCCTGCCGTCGAGCACGTCCGTCCCGTCCGGCTTCGACCCGACGCGGACGCCCAACGTGTTCGACACCGACCCGGTCAACCCCGTCGCCACGGCCGGGGCGCCGCCGTCGACGCTCAGCTCCACCCGGTCGCCGACGCGGCGCAACACCAACTGGTGCCACGCCCCGTCGCCGAAACCCGCCGCCGCCGACGGGTCGTCCACCGCCACGGACACGTGCCCGGCGTCCGTCTCCACCCACCCGAACAGCCGGTCCGACCCCGGTTGGGCCCGCACCCACACCGACGGCCTGCCCGCCGTCGCCCCGTAGGCCCACAGCAACGCCTGGTTCGCCGTGCCCTGGTGCTGGAACCACAACGAGAACGCGAAGTCGCCCGCGCCGGGGTCCAACGTCGGCGAGTACGGCGTCTCGGCACCGGGATGCGTGGCGTCGACGTCCAGCGCCGTCCCCGCGTGACCCGCGACCACCGGCCGGTACCCGCCCAGCAGCGTGGCGTCCGCGCACTGCCCGGTGAGGTCGTCGGACAGCGCGACCCGCGTCCGAACCGGCGTCACGGCCCCGTCCACGACCTGGAACGGCAGGTTCAGCACCTGGACGCCCGCCTTCCGCACGCTGAAGTCGCGCAGCACGCCCGAGAACGCGTCCACCCCGTCGAGCCGCGACCCCAGCCGCAGCCCGGTGCGCGTCTTCGTCACCGCACCGCCGACGCCCGTAGCCGAAACCGACACCCCGTCCACGGTGAGCGTGATCCGGTTGCCGACGCGGGCCAGCGACAGTTTGTGCCAGGCGTTGTCGGCATAGGCGTTGTCCAGCGCGACGGTCGCCTCGCCGGTCGTCCCCTGGACCCAGGCGACCAGGCGTCCGGACTGGATCCGCGCCCACACCTGCGGCACGTCCGCGCCCTGCCCGAACGCCCAGAACAACGCCTGGTTGCCGGTCGACCCGCCGTGCCGGAACGACGTCTCGACGGTGAAGTCCTGCGCGCCGACGTCCAGCGACCGCGAGTAGGGCACGTCGGCCTGCCCGGTCAGCCCGGCGTTCACCGTGCCGCGCACGTAGGCGTCGTTGGCCTGCGCCGTCGTGTCCGGTGACGTCGGACCGGCCGCCGGCGTCGCGTCCACGGCCGGGTTCGTGCCGGCGGGGATCTGCGCGTGCTGCGTGGTGAACCGGTTGAACCGGATCTCGTCCGCCGAGAACGCCTCGCCGCCCTCGTACAGCAGGCCGATCTCGCCGGTGGACAGCTCGGCCAGGTCGGAGTACCCGGCCCGGCCGCTGTGGATCAGGCCGCCCGCGCCCCAGGTGATGCCGCCGTCCGTCGAGTACCGGATGCGCATGAGTTCCCGGTCCTGCGGGTCGGACGGGCCGGAGAACAGCAGCGTGCCGTTCCGCAGCGCCAGCACCGCGCCCTGCACGTTCGGCGTGGTCAGGCTCGGGACCGGGGTGGAGGCGGACACCGTCGTGCCGCCGTCCGTGCTGATGGCACGGGTGCGGTGGTGGCCGGTGGTGATCTCGTTGCGGCCCGCCACGTACAGGTCGCCGTTGGGCAGCTCGGCCACGGACATCTCACCGGGCCTGATCTTGCCCTCGACGTGCGAGTCGGGCGTCTGGCTCGCGTACCAGTTGTCGCCGTGGTCGGGGCTGTAGAGCACCCCGGCCCGCACGACGTCGCCCACGGCCTGGTGCGCGCCCACGACGAGCCGACCGTCACGCAGCTGGATGCCGTGCGACGGCCCGGTGGCGAACCAGCCGCGCGTGGTCCCGTCGAACGACGCCGGGATCTGCCGTGCGGGCGACCAGGTCACCCCGTCGTCGTCGCTGTGCTGGACCCACGGCAGCCGGGCACCGCCGGGCACGGCCTCGTTCGACGTGGACAGCAGGAACACCCGCCCGGTCGTCCGGTCCACGACCGGCGCCGGATTTCCCCTGGTGAACGGCCTCTCCAGGTCGTCGGGCACCCCGCTCAACACCACCCGGGCCGGGCTCCACGTGCGGCCGTCGTTGGTGGACCGCCGCACGACGATGTCGATGTCACCGCGGTCGGCGCACGAGGGCGACTCCCGCGCCTCCGCGAACGCCAACAACGTGTCCGTCGAGGTCCGCACCAACGCCGGGATCCGATAACACCCGTACCCGCCGGTGCCGCCCTTGAACAGCACGTGCTCGACCCCGATGGACGACGGCGACCCCGTCACACCGCTACCGAACGCCGGCACCGGCGCGACCAGCGCCAGGACCAGCACGAACCCCAGAAGTCGTCTCACCGAAGCAGGCTAGGCAACCCCACTTCCAACGGACTTCCACGCCACTTCGCGGCCTGAGCACGGACGGTTCGCGGACGGCTCGTCGGGCACGTCGTGGACACGAGGACGGCCGTCCCCAGACCGACCGTCCCCGTGAGCGTGGAGATGACCGCGTTCCCCGAAGGGCGTGGACACGCCGCGGCGTCCCAACCGGCAGGGGGGAGCACCGGTCGGGACGTCGACCCCTCGTCACCGGCGGGGGTGTGGGGCACTCCGCCGGGGTTACCTCATCTATCCGCGGTCATGGGGGACACCCTGCTCCGGCGAACGTGAGCGAACCTAGGATGAACCTTGAACCGGCTGTTCGAGGGGGCTGAGCGTGGACTTCGGGCTGCTCGGCGGTGTCCGCGCTCGGGTCGGCGGCGACGACCTCGACATCGGCCACACCCGCCGGCGGAGCGTGCTGGCGGCGTTGCTGCTGGAGGCCGGGCGGCCGGTGTCCGCGGAACGGCTCGTCGACCGCGTCTGGGGCGCCCGGCCGCCGTTGCGGGCCAAGGAGACGCTCTACGGGTACGTCTCCAAGCTGCGGTCCGCCGGGATCGACATCCAGCGCCGGCCGGGCGGCTACGCGCTGGAGACCGACCGGGTCGACCTGGTCGAGTTCCGCGCCCTCGCCGAGCAGGCCCGCGCCGAACCCGACGACCAGCGTGCCGCCGAGCTGTACGACCAGGCGTTGCGGCAGTGGCGGGGCGACGCGTTGGACGGCCTCGACTCGCCGTGGTTCGCGCAGGTCAGGGACTCGTTGCGGGCCGAACGGGCGGCCGTCGAGCTGGACCGCAACGACGTGGCGATCAGGCTGGGCCACCACGCCGCCCTGCTGCCCGCCCTCCGTGACGCCACCCAGGCCGACCCGCTGGACGAACGCCTCGCCGGCCAGCTCATGCTCGCCCTGCACCGCAGCGGCCGGTCGTCGGAGGCGTTGCAGCACTACGACGCGTTGCGCCGCACGCTCGCCGACGAGCTGGGCACCGACCCCGGCAAGCCGCTGCAAGACCTCTACCTGCGGCTCCTGGGTCAGCAAGCGCCGGCGGACGCCCCGGCCGTGCCACGGCAGCTGCCCGCGCCGCAACGCTGGTTCACCGGCCGGGCGAAGGAGATCGCGGACCTCACCGAGCCGTCGGCCACGGTCGTCATCACGGCGATCGGCGGCGCGGGCGGCATCGGCAAGACGGCCCTGGCGCTGCACTGGGCGCACCAGCACGCCGACGACTTCCCGGACGGCCAGCTCTACGTGAACCTGCGCGGCTTCGACCCGGTCGGCGACCCCGTCACGCCCCAGAACGCGCTGCGCGGCTTCCTCGCCGCCCTCGGCGTCGACGACCCGCCGGCCGACCTCGACGCCCAGGCCGCCCTCTACCGCAGTCTGGTCGCGGACAAGCGGATGCTGGTCGTCCTGGACAACGCCCGCGACACCACCCAGGTCACGCCCCTGCTGCCCGGCGGCGCCCGCTGCACCGTCCTGATCACCAGCCGCCTTCAGCTCCTCGGCCTGCTCACGGCGCACGGCGCGCGTTCGGTCGCGTTGGACGTGCTGGACGAGCACGAGTCCCGCGCGTTCCTGGTCTCCCGCCTCGGCGCGGAACGGGTCGAGGCCGAGCCGGACGTCACCCGCGAGCTGCTGGAGCTGTGCGGCGGGCTGCCGTTGGCGTTGAGCATCATCGCGGCCCGTGCGGTGACCCAGCCCGACCTGCCGCTGTCCGCCCTCACCGAGGAGCTGAAGGACCAGCGCCTCGACGCGTTGGACGACCTCAGCGCCGACCTGCGCACGGTGTTCGCCTGCTCGTTACGAGTGCTCACCCCGGCGGCGACGGAGCTGTTCGGGCTGATCGGCCTGACCTCCGCGCCCGACCTGAGCCTGAAGGCGATCACCGCCCTCACCGGCCGCGCCGACACGCGCCGCCTGCTCAGGGAACTCGAAGCCGCCCACCTGGTCCAGCAGCACCGGGTCGGCCGCTACCGGATGCACGACCTCGTGCGCCTCTACGCCGCCGAGGTCGCGCCCGCGCACGCCGACGCCAACCTCAAGGCGTTCATCGGCTACTTCGCCGCGACCGCGCACGAAGGCGACCGGCTCATCGAGCCGCACCGCCCGCCGATCACCGCGCCGGACGGCGACCCGGCCCCGTTGCCGGACGTGACGGCCGCGATGGACTGGTTCGACGCCGAGTACGAGTCGCTGCTCGCCGCCCAACGGCTGGCTGCCGAGCACCGCTGGCACGACGTCGCCTGGCACCTGGCGTGGGCGCTCACGAACTACCACCTGCGCCGCGGCCACGCGGCCGAGGACATCGCGGTCTGGCGGGCCGCCCTCGACGCCGCCGACGCCCTCCAGGACCGGTTCAAGCAGGTCTCGGCGCACAAGTTCCTCGGCATGGCGTTGACCGACGTGGGCCGGTACGACGACGGCGACCACCACCTGCGGCAGGCGTTGGAGCTGGTCGAGGACGACTACGGCAAGGCCGCCGCGCACCGCGCCATGGCGTGGGCGATGGAACGCCGCGGTGACGTCGCCGGTGCGTTGGAGCACGCGCAGGCGCAGCTGGTCCGGTTCCGCGCGCTCGGCATCCCCGTCCGCATCGCCGAGGCGCTCAACGACGTCGGCTACCGGATGGCGCGGCTGGGCGACTACGAGGGAGCCGAGGCGCACTGCCGGGAAGCGTTGGCGCTCAACGAAGAACTCGGTCACGTCGAAGGCGAAGCGGCCACTTCGGACAGCCTCGGCTACATCGCCCACCACCACGGGCGCGACGCCGACGCCGTGGAGCACTACCGGCACGCGTTGAAGCTCTACCGGCAGCTGGACAACTCCTACGAGGAGGCCACCGTGCTGCGGCACTTCGGCGACGTGCTCGCCGCCGTGGGCCGGCACGACGAAGCGCGCGACGCACGGCAACGAGCCCTCACCCTCCTCCGCGCCCAAGGCCGGGTCGAGGACGCCGACGAAGTCCTAGCGCTGCTTGGCTGACGCCAGCACCCCGACCGCGACCACGGCCACCGCCGCCAACACCACGACACCCGTGCGGAACCCGGCGGCACCGCTGCCCGCCAGTCCCGCCGCCAACGCCGCCACCGCGGGCCCCACCGTCGTGCCGACCATCCGCGCGGTCGCGCTCAACCCACCCGCCGCACCTTCCCCGCCTTCCGGCGCACCGGCCATGACCAGCGTGTTCATCGCCGTGTTGAACAAGCCCTGCCCGATACCCAGCACCGCCAGCCGCCAGCACAGGTCGACCAACGACGTCACCGGCAGCACCAGCAGCCCCAACGCGAGCGCGCTCACCACCGAACCGCTCATCGCCACCAGCCACGGCCCGTACCGGTCGCTCAACCAACCCGACACCACCGCCAGCGCGGCCACGCCCGCCACGAACACCAGCAGTGCCACCCCGACGTCCTCCGGCGAGCCGCCCAGCACGTCCGTCACGTGGTAGGGCACGAGGAAGAACATCACCCCGCCCAACGTCGACACCAGCGACAACGCCAGCAGCGGCAGCCCGAACAGCCTCCGCCGCACCAACGCCAGCACCGGCCGTGACGCCGGCAGGCGCGCCCACCACACCGCCAACACCACCGCTGACGCCAGCAGCCACGCCATGTCCTCGAACGCCAGCAGCACCGACGTGATCGCACCGCCCAGCAGCACCGCCTCCAGCACCAACCCCCGGTCCGGCGCCGGCAGCCCGCGCCCGTCACCGCGCAGCGACCGCCACCCCAGCCACAACGCGACCGCCACCACCGGCAGCTTCATCAGGAACACCGAACGCCACCCGAACGCGCCCGCCACCAACCCGCCCAGCGGCGCGCCGGCCAGCCCGCCGACCGTCATGATCGTGATCACGTACCCGATGGCCCGCCCGCGCTGCTCGGGCGCCACCGCCGCGACCACGATCGGCATGTACCCGGCCAGCACCAGCGACCCGGCCACGCCTTGCAGCACCCGTCCCACCACCAACACCCAGAACGACGGCGCGACCGCCGTGAGCACGCTCGCCACCGCGACACCGACCATCGCCAGCAGGAACGCCGACCGCACGTCCGCCCGGTCCACCCACCGCCCGGCCGGGATCGCGATCGCCGCCATCGGCAGCGTGTAGGCCAGCAACACCCACGCCGTGGCCGCCGGCCCCACGTCCAACTCACCGCCCAGACTGGGCAACGCCACCGCCGCCACCGTCATCTCGGTCGTGACGACGAGCATCGCCGCCGCCAACGCCACCACCGGCGCCCAACGCGTCTTGACCTGCACGTCCTGTGTCATGCCGGCGAACCTACGGCCGCCCGCCGCCCGCCCGAATCCGTCAGGTGACCAGTCGTCGGACGCGCAGTCGGGCTTCCGGTAGGAGCAGATCGAGCGACTCTCGCTCAACCCGGACCTGCTCAAGGACCCGCGCGCCGTGCTCGACGCGCTCAAGCAGGAGATGCCGCTGTACGCCGACGGCGGCCACGCCCGACTCGGGACGGCGTCCGAGCGGAGCGACGTCCGCGAAGACTGATGGGCGACCCCCGACGACCAGTCATGTGACAGATGCCCGTGCTCTCCCCTCGCTCCTAGCGTCGACGCCGACACAACCGAGGGAGGGCACACCCGTGATCAAGCTAGCGATCATCGTCGGCAGCACCCGGCGCGGCCGGTTCGCGCCGGTGGTGGCGAACTGGTTCGCCGACCGGGCCAAGCAGCGCGACGACCTCAGCGTCGACGTGGTCGACCTGGACGACATCGACCTGCCGGACCGGCTGCACGGCTTCGGCGAGGAGCCCGCGCCGGAGGTCGCGCTGGTCTCGCCGCGCCTGCGGGACGCGGACGCGTTCGTCGTCATCACGCCCGAGTACAACCACAGCTTCCCCGCGCCGTTGAAGAGCGCCATCGACTGGCACTACACCGAGTGGCAGGCCAAGCCGGTCGGGTTCGTCTCCTACGGCGGCCTCGGCGGCGGGTTGCGGGCGGTCGAGCAGTTGCGGCAGGTCTTCGCCGAGCTGCACGCCGTCACCGTGCGCGACACCGTCAGCTTCCACGGCGCGTGGTCGCGGTTCGACGACGCGGGCGAGCCGGTCGACGCCGACGAGGTGAACAAGGCCGCCACCGCCGTGCTCGACCAGGTGGTCTGGTGGGGGACGGCGCTCAAGGAGGCCCGCGCCAAGCGGCCTTACGGGGCCTGACGTGCGGGCCGTGCGGCTGCACGCGTTCGGCTCGGCCCTGCGGTGCGAGGACGTCGAGGACCCGTCGCCGGGGCCGGGCCAGGTGCGGATCGCGGTGCGCGCGGCGGGCGTGCACCTGGTGGACGGGGTGATCCGGCGCGGCCGTGACGACTGCGTGCCGTTGCCGGAGCTGCCGACCGTGCTGGGTTCCGAAGTGGCCGGCGTGGTGGACGCGGTCGGCCGTGACGTGGCCGAGGCGTGGCTGGGCGAGCGGGTGGTGACGCAGCTCGGCCTCGCCGGCGGGGGATACGCCGAGCTGGTGGTGCGGGAGGTGGGCGCGCTGCACGTGATCCCGGCGGGACTCGACTTCGCGGCGGCCGTGGCGATGGTGTGCACCGGCGGCACGGCGTTGGGAGTGTTGGACGCGGCGGCCCTCGCTCCGGACGACGTGGTGGTCGTGACGGCCGCCGCCGGCGGGGTCGGGACGTTGCTGGTGCAGGGCGCGGCGCGGGCGGGTGCGCTGGTCGTGGGCTTGACGGGGTGCGAGGAGAAGCGACGGGTGGCGTTGCGTGCCGGTGCGGCGGTGGCCGTCGACTACTCAGGGGAGGGGTGGCAGCGGCAGGTGGTCGCGCAGCTCGGGGGACGGGAGGTGACGGCGGTGCTGGACGGTGTCGGCGGCGTGCTGGGACGGGGTGCCGTGGACCTGCTCGCGCCGGGCGGGCGAGTCGTCATGTTCGGGTCGTCGTCGGGTGAACTGGTGCACCTGACCTCGGCAGACCTGTTCGCCCGCGCCCTGACCGCGACCGTCGCCGCCGGACCGCAGGTGGCGAAGCGGTCGGGTGGGCTGCGCGCGCTGGAGGCCCGTGCCCTGGCCGCCGCCGCGACCCACCGGCTGACGCCGTTCGTGCAGCCCTTCCCGCTGGCCGAGGCCGGGCGGGCGCACGAGGCGATGGAGACCAGGCACACGGTCGGCAAGGTCGTGCTGCTCCCGGACGCCGGCTAGGGTCGGGGACATGCTGCACGGGAGGTCCGCCGAACTGGCCGTGGTGGAGCGGCTCCTGTCCGACGCCCGCGCCGGCCGCAGCGGCGTGCTCGTGGTGCGCGGCGAGGCGGGCATCGGCAAATCCGCCCTGCTCGCCCACGCCGCCACCCAGGCGACCTCGCCCTGCGGCTCTGAGCAGCGATCGCCCAGTCCAGTCGGTGACAACCACGCCCCGACCGGTGCCGGGTTCCTGGTCCTGCGCGGCACAGCCGTGGAGTCCGAGTCCGTGGTGCCGTTCGCCGGTCTGAACCTGCTCCTCGGCGCCGTCGTCGACCGCGTCGACACCCTCCCGCCCAACCAGGCCACCGCCCTGCGCGCCGCCCTCGGCCTCGCCCCGCCCGAAGGCGGCGACCACCACCTCGTCGGCCTGGCCGTCCTCACCCTCCTCGCCGACCTCGCCGACCAGACCCCCGTCCTCTGCCTGGTCGACGACGCGCACTGGCTGGACCAAGGCTCCGCGCAAGCCCTCGTCTTCGCCGCCCGCCGCCTCCAGGCCGAAGGCATCGCGATGATCTTCGCCGCCCGCGACCTGCACGCGCCGCCGTTCCCCGCACCCGGCCTGCCCGAGCTGCGCCTCACCGGCCTCGCCCCGGAGCACGCCGCCGCCCTCCTCGAAGAGCACGCCGCCGACCTCCCGCGCTACGTCCGCGACCAGATCGCCGACGAAGCCCGCGGCAACCCGCTGGCGCTGCTCGAACTTCCCGCCGCCCAACGCGAAGGCCACCTGCCCGCCGCCCACGCCTACCGCGTCGCCGCCCTCCCCACCCACAGCCGCATCCAGCAGACGTTCGCCGACCGCATCGGCACCCTCCCCGAACGCACCCGCACCCTCCTGCTGATCGCCGCCGCCGACGACACCGGCGACCCGGCCGTGGTGTTCGAGGCCGCCCGCCTGCTCGGCGCGTCCGTCGACGACCTCGAAGTCGCCGAACAACGGCAACTCCTCCGCTCCGACGACGGCCGGCTCACGTACCGCCACCCCCTGATCCGCGCCGCCGCCTACCAGAGCGCGCCGCTCAAGCACCGCCTCACCGTCCACAAAGCACTCGCCGAGGTGCTGGACGACGCCCACCGCAGTGCGTGGCACCTGGCCGCCGCCACCACCGCACCCGACGAGACCGTCGCCCAAGCCCTCGCCCGCACCGCCGAGGACGCCCGCAACCGGGGCGGCTACATCGCCGTCGCCTCCGCCTACCACCGCGCCGCCGAACTCACCCCGGACCCCGTCGACCGCGGCCACCGGCTGGCGGCGGCAGCGGGCGCGGCCGGTGCGGCGGGCCAGTTCGACCGCGCGGTCGTGCTCGCCGACCAGGCGTGGGACCTGGTGGGCAACCCGGTGGACGGCGCGCGGGTGGCCCGCATCCAGGCGCGGCTGGCCAGCGAGCAGGGACGGTCGGCGCAGGCCGCCGCGCAACTCGCCCGCGCCGTCACGTGCGCCCAGCACACCGATCCGGAGCTGGCGGGGGAGTTGCTGTTCCACGCCGCCAACAACGCGTGGGCCGGCCGCGACTTCGACATCCTCGAGGACGTCGCGGCCCGCGCCGACGGCCTGCCCGGCGCCGACGACACCCGACGCGTCGCCAAGGCCGCGTTCGGCCTGGACGGCGACGACGTCCCCGGCGGCATGGCCGCGCTGCGCGAACTCCTCGACTCCCCGTACGTGGGCGGGCCGGGCAACGCGATCACCGCCTGGTGGCACCTGATCCTCGGCGACGACCAGGCCGCCTACGCCTGGGCGTTCGACCTGGAACGCCAGTCCCGCGCCCAAGGCGCCCTCGGCGTGCTGCCCCGCGCCCTCGCCTACCTGGCCCGGGGCCGCCTGCACCTCGGCCGGCACCGCGACGCGCGCGCCACCGCCGAAGAGGGGCTGCGGATCGCCGCGGACATCGGCCAGGAGTTCAGCGTCGGCTTCCTGGCCGCCGTGCTCGCCGAACTGGCCGCCATCGAAGGCGACGAGGCCAGGTGCGAGGAACTGGTGGCGACGTTGGTCGGCGGCGCGCCCCAGTCCGTGCGGGCCGCGTGCGCCTTGGCGTTGCTGGACCTCGGACTCGGCCGGCACGAGGCCGTGCTGGACCGGTTGGCCGACGTCGCCGCTGGCGCCCACCGCCTGTACTCCGTCACCAGCCTGCCCGACGTGGTGGAAGCCTCCGTCCGGCTGGGCAAGCCGCACCACGACGCCGCCCGCTGGTACGACGAGTGGGCGTCGAGCACCGGCCAACCGTGGGCGCGAGCCGTCTCCGCGCGCTGCCGCGCCCTGCTCACCGACGACGAGCAGTGGTACGTGAAGGCCGTCGACCTGCACCGCGTCGACGACGGCCGCCCGTTCGAACGCGCCCGCACCGAGCTGCTGTACGGGGAGTGGCTGCGCCGGGCCCGCCGCAAGGCCGACGCCCGCACGCACCTGCGGTCGGCGTCGGACCTGTTCGAACGGCTCGGCGCGACACCGTGGGCCGCCCGCGCCCGCACCGAGCTGCGCGCCACCGGCGAGAGCCGCGCCGTGCCGGGGCCGGACCCGCTCAGCACGCTCACCCCGCAGGAGCTGCAGGTCGTGCGGCTGGCAGCCGAGGGCCTGAGCAACCGGGACATCGGCGCGCAGCTGTTCCTGAGCCCGCGCACGGTCGGCTACCACCTCTACAAGGCCTACCCGAAGCTCGGCGTCGCGTCGCGGGTGGAGCTCGGCAGGCTCGCCCTCGCGTAGCCAACTGGTCTAGACCCATTGACATCTCCTCCCTGGCGTACGCACGCTTGACGGCAGCCGGCCGCCGCCTTGCCCTAGGAGGACCAACGGTGACACTCCCCGCGAGGACGGCACGAGCGCTCGCCGTCCTGGTGATGGTGTTCGGCGCGATCGTCGTCTGGAACATCGACACCAGGACGGCCTCGGCCGCCGAACCCCTGACCAGCCTCGTCCCTGTGCCGGTCTCGGTGCAGCCCGCCGCCGGCGTCACGCACGCGATCACCGCCGACACCAGGATCCACACCACGCCCGCCGCGCACGGCGTCGGCGACCAGCTGGCCGCTCTGCTGCGCCCGTCGACCGGCTACGCCCTGCCCGTCACCGACACCACCGGCGTGCCCACCGACGGCATCGCGCTGCTCATCGGCGGCGCACCCGCGTCGGTCGGCGACCAGGGCTACCAGCTCACCGTGACGTCCGCGTCCGTGCAGCTGAGGGCCAACACCCCGGCGGGCCTGTTCGCGGGCGTGCAGACGTTGCGCCAGCTCCTGCCCGCCAAGGTCGAGAGCCGGACCGCCCAGGCGGGCCCGTGGACCGTTCCGGGCGCGACGATCACCGACCACCCGCGCTTCGGGCACCGCGGCGCGATGCTGGACGTGGCGCGGCACTTCCACCCCGTCGCCACGGTCAAGCGCTACCTCGACCAGCTCGCCCTCTACAAGGTGAACTACTTCCACCTGCACCTGACCGACGACCAGGGCTGGCGCATCGTCATCGACAGCTGGCCGCGACTCGCCACGCACGGTGGCAGCACGCAGGTCGGCGGCGGGCCCGGCGGGTACTACACCAAGGCGCAGTACCAGGAGATCGTTGCTTATGCCGCCGCCCGGCACATCACCGTCGTGCCCGAGGTCGACCTGCCCGGCCACACCAACGCCGCCCTGTCGTCCTACGCCGAGCTGAACTGCAACGGCGTCGCGCCCGCGTTGCGCACGGACATCGCCGTCGGCTACTCGTCGTTGTGCGTGTCCAAGGAGATCACCTACACGTTCGTGGAGGACGTGATCCGCGAGATCGCGGCGTTGACGCCCGGCCCGTACTTCCACATCGGCGGCGACGAGGCGAACGCGACCACCGACCAGGAGTACCAGACGTTCATGAGCCGGGTGCTGCCGCTGGTCGGCAAGTACGGCAAGAAGGCCATGGGCTGGCACGAGTTCGTCAAGACGACCACCGACACCGGCGCGGTGGCGCAGTACTGGGGCACGACCACGTCCAACGCGGTCGTCCAGACCGCCGCCGCGCGCGGCCAGAAGATCCTGATGTCGCCCGCGAACAAGGCTTACCTGGACATGAAGTACAACTCCGGCACACCCATCGGGCTGAGCTGGGCCGGCTTCATCGAGGTCCAGGACGCGTACAACTGGAACCCCGGCACGCACGTCTCCGGCGTGCCGGAATCCGCCGTGCGCGGCGTCGAAGCTCCACTGTGGACGGAAACGGTCGTGACCCCGGCCCACGTCGACTACCTGGCGTTCCCACGCCTGTCCGCGATCGCCGAACTGGGCTGGTCACCGTGGTCGACCCACAACTGGGACGCGTTCCGCCTCCGCCTGGCCGCCCAAGCCCCGCGCTGGACCGCGCTGGGCATCGACTTCTACCGCTCACCCCAAATCCCCTGGTCCAACACCAACACCACCACAACCACGACGACGACGACCCAACCATCCGGCACCTGGGCTCCGAACCGCGCGTACACCGTGGGCAACCAGGTCACCTACAACGGCGTCACCTACCAGTGCCGCCAGTCGCACACCTCGCTACCCGGCTGGGAACCACCGAACGTCCCCGCCCTCTGGCAACGCCTCTGACCTGAACGTTGAACTCACCGTCCCTGAACGTAGGACTCTCGCGCCCTGAACGTAGGACTCTCGCGCGTGTCCTACGCTCAGAACGCGCGTGTCCTACGTTCAGGTACCCCGAGTTCAACGCTCAGAACACGACGCGGGCGGCCGAGACCGGGCGTTCCGCCACCGCGAACGTCCCCGCGGACGACGTGTTCACGCTCCACCGGTACCGGCTGAACTCGCCGGTCGCGTCGGACGCGTAGAACATCATGTGCCCGTAACCCGCGCCGTCCGTCGCCGCGGTGGCGTTGAAGATCCGGTTGTCCGGGTACCGGAAGTAGTTGCCCACCCCGTACACGCCGTGCGGCTCGGACGTGCAGTCGACGACCTCCACCGCGTACTGCGTCTCACCGCGGAAGTTCAGCCCGCGGTTCGGCGCGGTGTAGACGCCCTTGACCGAACGCACCATCACCACGTGACCGGTGTTGGTGTCCTGGTCGTTGCGGTAGTCGACGGCGACCAGGTCACCCGGACGAAGGTCAGCCACCCTGGTGACGCGCTCGAAGTGCGGGATCTCCCGCTCCGCGAACGCCGCCCGGTAGTCCCGCGCGAACGGGCTCGCCACGCCGAAGTGGGCGCTGAAGAACCCCGAAGTCGCCCACTTGTACGTGCGCTTCAGCACTGCGGTCAGGAACGACGCGCACTGGCTCTGGTTGACCCACCCGGACGCGTCACCGGGCGAGCCCCACCGGACCACGTTCGGCTGGTCCGGCTCCTTGTAGGTGTTGTTCGCCAACGGGCACGTCGGCAACGACAGGTAGCCGACCAGTTGCTCGGCTTCCAGCAGGTGCGGTGTGGACGGCCGGTGTGGACGCGGCGTCCGGGCCGACGCGGCGGTCGTCCCGAGGGGCGCGGTCGCCGGTGCGGCGACGGCGGTTCCCCCGGAGAACGATCTGCGCGACAGGTCCATCGTGCGACTCCCCCTTCGATGCGGGCCCGCATACCGTAGTCGAAGGGGGTGGGCCGCACGTGGCGGTTCAGCGCGCGTAGACCAGCAGAACGGTCGTCAGCACGGTGCAGAGGGCGAGCATCGTGGCGAGCCCGGTCATCGCCGCGCCGGCCGACGATGTACTGAAGTTAACTGAACCTCAGTGCTTGAGAGCAGTGCGGTGTACCTGCCTGACAAGGCCCTGATGAAAGAGTAGGGTGCGATGACTTTTCCTCCAGTTGTGTACGTTTCGCGCTTGAGCTGTCGCGCTGAAGTTCACTGAAGGGCGCGCGGACGTGGTCGTTGCGGATGACTCCCACTTGCTGGCGCACCGCCTTCGGGCGCTGCGTGAAGAGCAGTGGCCCGACGTGACGATCACACAGAGTGATCTTGCACAAGCGTTCAGTGCCGAGAAGCCCGCCAGCGTGCCTCTGCTGTCGTCGTGGGAGAGCCGCAGCAAGCCCAAGACGCCGCCGCTGCACCGCCTCGCCTCCTACGCCACGTTCTTCGCCACCAAGCGCTCCGTCGCCACCCGCCCCTACCGGATGATCCCGGTCGAGGAGCTGACCCCCGACGAACTGCGGAACCGCGAAGAGCTGCTGCGCGAACTGGCCGACCTGCGCGCCGCCGTCGAACGCGAGGACGGCACGACCACCGCCCAGGACCGCGCCGACCGCGGCTTCTGGTACTTCGACGACCGGCACGACATCACGATCGTCGTCGCCCAGCTCCCGGCCGACATGCGGGCGAAGATGCCCTACTCGGACCCCACCCAGCCGGACTACGTCGAGCTGTACACCTGCGCCGACCTCGACGCCCTGATCGAGCTGCACGGCCACATCCGCGCGCTCAACCCGCGCAGCCAGGTCAACTTCCGCATCGCCTCCGACCTGGCCCCCGACGACTACACCACGCACCTCGTGCTGCTCGGCGGCGTCGACTGGAACCTCGTCACCCGCGAACTGCTCGACCGCGTCGACCTCCCGATCACGCAGGTCGCCCGGCACGACGAGGCCGAAGCCGGCGGTTTCGTCGTCCGCGACCGCGACGGGGGCGAACGCCTCTTCGCACCGAAACTCGCCAACCACCGCGGCCACGAGGTCCTGCTCGAGGACGTCGGCCACTTCTACCGCGGCACCAACCCGTTCAACCACAAGCGGACGGTGACGATCTGCAACGGCCAGTACGGCAGGGGCACCCTCGGTGTCGTACGGGCTCTGACGGACAGCAGGTTCCGCGACCGCAACGGGGCATACCTCGAGCAGCGGTTTCCGGGCTCGGCCTCGTACAGCGTCCTCGCCAGGGTGCAAGTGGTGAACGGCCAGGTCGTGACACCGGACTGGAACCTGTTCGAATCCCGCCTGCATGAGTGGCCCGTTGAGCCGTAGTGAAACCGGCTGGGTGGACCTGCATGGCTAAAGACCGCAAAAATCGGGGCTCCTTTCGGTCGGATTGGTCCGTTCGTCTGCCAGGCTGGTGCGCTTGAGCGGCGAATGCGGACTGGGCGCTACGCTGGGCATGTCGACTGGAGAGAAGCGTCTGGGACATGTCGAAGAAGCGTGAGCCCGTCGAAGGCACCAAGATCGTCAACGACGTGATGGCTCCGAGCGGGATGGTGGTGCAAGCGGGCTCGGTGACGGGCGACGTGCACATCCACCATGCGGATTCCGGAAGCACGTTCGTGCCGCGTGAGTTGCCCTCAGCGGTCTACGGGTTCACCGACCGCGCCGAGCAGTTGGCGGAAATGGATCTGGTGCTGACGTCCGCCGATGAGCCCACGACGTCCGCCGCAGTGGTCATCTCGGCCATCTCCGGCACTGCGGGTGTGGGCAAGACCGCGTTCGTGACGTACTGGGCGAATCGCGTGAAAGACCGCTTTCCGGATGGTCAGCTGTACGTCAACCTCCACGGTTGGGGGCCGCAAGGACCACTCGCTGCCGCTGAGGCGCTGGCCGGCTTCCTGCGGTCGCTCGGGCTGAGCAACGACCAGATCCCGCACAACATCGATGAGCGTGCCGCGCGTTTTCGGAGCCTGGTGGCGGGTCGTCGCATGCTGATCGTCCTCGACAACGCCCGTGATGCGGGGCAGATCCGTCCTTTGCTGCCTGGAACCTCATCCTGCGTCGTGTTGGTGACCAGCCGCGATTCCCTTCCTGGCCTCGTCTCCCGGGACGGTGCGCGGCGGATAAACCTCGACCTGCTTCCGCAGACTCAAGCGGTATCGCTGCTACGCATGCTGATCGGCCCTCGCGTCGATGCCGAGTTGGCTGCGGCCGAGGCCCTGGTGAGCCACTGCGCGCGATTGCCTCTGGCACTGCGGATCGTCGCCGAACTCGCGGTCTCCACGGACGTCCCGCTGAGCGAGTTGGTCCGCGATCTGGAGAACGAGGAAAGCCGGCTCGATTTGCTAGAAGCGGGTGATGACCCGTACACAGCCGTCCGGGCAGTTCTCTCCTGGTCGTATCGGAACCTCGATCTTGCTGAGGCTCGCGCCTTCCGCCTGCTTGGCCTGCACCCTGGCCGCGATTTCGACGAGAACAGCGCCGCGCAGCTGGCGGGCACATCGCCGGTGGAGGCCAGAAGGCTGCTCGGTGCCCTGGTTCGGGCGCACTTGGTCGAGCGTAGTCAAGCGGGGCGGTACCAGATGCACGACCTGCTCCGCGTTTACGCAGCAGACCTGGCGACGCAGGAGGAGTCCGCTGAATCGAAGCGGACGGCGTTGCTGAGGTTGTTCGACTACTTCCTTCGCGTCGCCGCTTCGGCCACGCAGATCGCCTTCCCTCAGGAGCAGCGCTACCTGCCAGACGCCCCCGCCGTCGAGCGGCATGATCCCGAGTTGCTCGACGACTACCAGGCCGCCAAGTGGTTGGAGGCGGAGCGGCCCACTCTGCTTGCGGTAGCCGTCCAGGCGGAGCGTTCACGACCGCCGGCGTATGCGGCCCTGATGTCCGCCATCCTGGCCCGATACCTCGACAGCCGGAGCCACTTCGACGACGCGGTGGCATTGCACACCGTTGCCGTGAGCGCGAGTCGTGAGGCAGGTGATCGTGAAGGCGAGGCGCGCGCGATTCAGAACCTTGGCACCATTTATCAGCGGCTTGGCCGCTACAACGATGCTTACGACAACCTGTCGAACGCAGTGTCCGTCGCGCGGCAGATCAACGACGTGGCGACAGAGGTTCTCGCTCTCGGTGAGCTGGGGCAGGTGGCCTGGCTCATGGGCCGTTACGATGAAGCTCTGGATTTTTTCGCCCCGGTCTTGGCTTTCCGGCAGCGGACAGATGATCCGACCGGGCTCGGTCGCGTGCTGAACAACATCGGTCTGGTCCTGATCAGGCTGGCGCGACACGAGGAAGCCCTGGGCAACCTGGAAAGTGCTCTCGCGCTGTTCCGGGAGACGAATGACCGTTTGCGGCAAGGTTACGCACTCAATGACATCGGGGTGCTGCTACAACGGATGGCGCGGTTCTCCGAAGCCTTCGGCTACCACTCCGAGGCCATGGTCATCGCACGCGCGGCCGGTGACCGTGCGCTGGAGGCTGCCGTGTTGAACGGACTTGGAGCGGCGCATCGGCAGACCGCAGAGTCCGACATCGCGCTTGAGTTGCACGCCCAGGCACTCTCGATCGGCATTGAAGTGGGCGACCGCTACGAGCAGGGGCAGGCGCACGAAGGTCTGGGTGACGCCCGTCTCGCCCTGGGGGACGAGGACGGTGCGCGGGACCACTGGCGGCTCGCACACACGATCTACCTGGAAAGTGGTGCTCATGAAGCCGACTCCGTGGCCGAGCGGCTGAGGTCGCTGGGTGGCTGACGACACAGCGGATCGTTGATCGAAACCGAGTCGGTTCGGGGTGCACCACACCACGCCGAAACGTGGTCGCGTGCCTGACGCTCCCATGTGGCGGAACGCTCAGCCCACGGCGCGCGCCGGCGATTAGGCTCGCCTGCTGGGACGCAGACGGCAGGAGGCAGGGCATGACGAGCACCGATGGTCGGCAGAAGTGGCTGACCGTCGCCGAGGAGCTGGCCGCGGCGTTGCGGGTCGACGCGGCGGAGCGCGACCGGCGCGGTGCGGAGCCGGCGGCCGAGGTGGGGGCGTTGCGGCGGTCCGGGCTGCTCAAGATCGACGACTGGGCCACGCAGCAGGCCGTGACCAGGGTCGTCGGCGCGGCGGACGCCAACGTCGGCCACCTCCTCGGCTACCACTACCTGCAAGTGTGGCGCAGCGGTCTCTTCGACAACCCGAACTTCCAGGCCGGCGACAACGTGTTCTGGGCGGGCGTCAGCAACCCGCTGGACGCGGCGCTGGAACTGCGGCCGGTCGACGGCGGGTTCGAGGTCACGGGCCGCAAGACGTTCGCCACGGGCGCGTCGGTGGCCGACCGGCTCGTGGTCAGCGCCACCCACGCCGAGACCCAGGACAAGATCACCTTCACGCTCGACGCCAAGGCCGACGGCATCACCTACGCCGGCGACTGGGACAACATCGGCCAACGCCTCACCGCCAGCGGCGGCGTGGTGTTCGACCACGTGCGCGTGCCGTCCGACCAGGTCCTCGGCCCGCACGACGAGACCAGCCCGCGCCTCTCGCTCGCCGCCCTCGGCTTCCAGCTCGTGCTCGCCCAGCTGTACGTGGCGATGGCCGAAGGCGCGCTCGCCGAAGCCGCCCAGTACACCCGCACCACCACCCGCCCGTGGTTCCTCAGCGGCGTCGACAAGGCCACCGCCGACCCGTACGTCCTGGGCACGTACGGCGAACTGGTCGCCGACGCGCAGGCCGCCGGCTTCCTCGCCGACCACGCCTCGGACAAGCTGGACCAGGCCTCCCGCCGCGGCGCCGAGCTGACCCGGAACGAACGCGCCGAGACCGCCGCCGCCATCTCGTCGGCCAAGGTCGTCGCCACCAAGGTCGCGAACCAGACCACCAGCCGGGTGTTCGAGCTGTGCGGCGCGCGGGCCACCGCCGCCGGCTACGCCTTCGACCGGTTCTGGCGCAACGCCCGCACCCTCACCCTGCACGACCCCGTGTCGTACAAGGCACGCGAGGTCGGCGCGTACCACCTCACCGGCGAGCACGCGCCGTTCACCGGGTACAGCTGATGGAGCCGCTGCTCGCGCGCAGCGTGCGCCTCGAAGACGACGGCGTGCACGTGCTGGACCGGCGGAACTTCCCGTTCGAGCGGACCTGGGTGCGCTGCGGCACGGTCGCCGAGGTCGCCAAGGCCATCGAGGACATGGTCACCCAGTCCTCCGGCCCCTACTTCGCCGCGCTGTGGGGCATGGTGCTGGCCGCCCGCGAAGCCCGCGGCCTGCCCCGTGACGAGGCCCGCGCCCACCTCGACCAGGCCGGGCAGCTCCTGATCGCGACCCGCCGCACCAACAACCACCTGCGCAAGGCCGTGGCCGCCGTGCTGGCGGGCGTCGACGCGAACGACGACCTCGAAGCCGGTGCCCTGGCCGGCGCGCAGGCGGGGGACGAGCGCTACCGGGGCCGCAGCCGCAGCCTCGGCAGGCACACCGCCGCACTGCTGCCGGACGACGGCGCCGTGCTCACGCACTGCTGGGCCGACCTCTACCTGACCGAAACCGTCACCGCTGCCCAAGCGATGGGCAAGCGTTTGCGGTTCCTCTGCACGGAGACCCGCCCGTACCTCCAGGGCGCCCGCCTGACCGCGGAGACGCTGGGGGAGATGGGCGTGGACACGACCCTCATCACCGACGGCATGGGCGCGGCCGTCATGTCGACCGGTGACGTGGACGTGCTGCTGACCGCCGCCGACCGCGTCACCATGGACGGGCACGTGGTCAACAAGGTCGGCACGCTCGGCCTCGCGGTCGCCGCGCACGCGTTCGACGTGCCGTTCCTGGCCATGGTGCAGGCGCCGGACCGGCAGGCGCCCACGTCCGCCGACGTGCCGATCGAGTACCGGCCCGGTGACGAGGTGCTGCACACGCTCGGCCGCCGCACGGCCACCGACCGGGCCCGGGGCCTGTACCCGGCGTTCGACGTGACGCCGCCGCGGTTCGTGACGACGGTGGTGACCGACCGCGGTGCGTACGCTCCGGACGGGTTGGCCGATTACTACGTTGGGGACGTTCATGACTAAGTGGGTCGTGCTGGACATCGAAGGCACGCTCAGCGCCACCGACCAGGTCCTGGTCACGTTGTACGACTACGCCCGGCCGCGGCTGGGGCCGTGGATCGACGCGCACGGCGACGACCCGGCCGTCGCCGAGGCCGTGGCGCAGATCCGCGAACTGTCCGGAGTGGACGGTGGCACGGACGAGCTGGTGCGCGTGCTGCACGGCTGGATGGACGCCGACCAGAAGGTCACGCCGCTGAAGACGTTGCAGGGCTTGATCTGGCAGCGCGGGTACGCCGAGGGCGACCTGGTGGCCGAGTTCTTCCCGGACGTCGTCCCCGCCCTGCGCAAGTGGCACGCCGAGGGCACGAAGCTGGCGGTGTTCTCCTCCGGCTCGGTGGCCGGTCAGGTGGCGTTCTTCGCGCACACCGCGGACGGCGACCTCACGTCGTTGTTCGAGTTCCACTTCGACACCGTGAACGCGGGCCCGAAGCGCGAGGCCGCGTCGTACCTCAAGATCGCCTCCGTGCTCGGGTCGGGCGACATCACGTTCTACTCCGACGTCCCCGCCGAGCTGCACGCCGCCGCCGAGGCGGGCTGGCAGACGGTCGGCGTGGCGCGCCCCGGCGAGCCGTACGGCGACGCGGACTTCGGTCCGCACCGCAAGGTCGACGCCCTGTGACGCCCGGCGAGGCGCTGGCCGCCGAGTGCGCCCGCTACACCGCGATGGGCTGGATGCGCGGCACGTCGGGCAACCTCTCCGTGGTCGTCGACCGCGACCCGCTGCGGCTCGCGGTGACCGTCAGCGGCAAGGACAAGGGCGAGCTGACGCCGGACGACGTGGTGCTCGTCGACGCCGAGGGCCGCACGGACGACCCGGTGCGCGTGCCGTCGGCCGAAGCGGGCCTGCACGGGCGGATCGCGGCGGTGTCCGGCGCGGGCGCGGTGGTCCACGTGCACGCCCTCGCGCCCGTCGTCGCGGCCGAGCACTGGCCGGACGGCGTCGAGCTGCACGACCTGGAGATGCTCAAGGGCTTCGGCCGCCAGGCGCACGAGTCCGTCGTCATCCCGGTGGTGCCGAACAGCCAGGACATGCGGGTGCTCGGCGACGCGTTCGAGGCCGGCTTCCGCAAGGACGTGCCGGCCTTGATTGTCGCCCGCCACGGGGTGTACGTGTGGGGTGACGACCTCTACCAGGCGCGGCACCGGCTGGAGTGCTTGGAGTGGCTGTTGCGCTTCAAGGCCGAGATTCACAGGAGGTAGGCGCGATGACGTTGCTGACCGTGTGGTCGGACACCGACCCGGAGACCGCTCTGGTGCGCACCGCCGACCCCGCCGAGATCGCGGTGGAGCTGAAGCAGCTGGGCGTCCGCTACGAGCAGTGGCCGGTCGTACCGGGTGTGACCAGGGAGAACGCCCTGGAGGTGTACGCCGAGCAGGTCGCCCGCGTCACCGAGACCGAGGGCTACATCCTGGTCGACGCGATGGAGATGACCCCGTCGGACGACCCGGAGTGGCTGGCGTCGGCCGGGCAGGCGCGGCTGAAGTTCCTGGCCGAGCACACCCACGACGACGACGAGGACCGGTTCTTCGCGCGCGGCTCCGGCGTGTTCTACCTGCACGTCAAGGAGCGGGTGTACGCGGTGCTGTGCGAGGCGGGCGACCTGCTGAGCGTGCCCGAGAACACCACGCACTGGTTCGACATGGGCACCCGGCCGGACTACGTGTCGATCCGGTTCTTCCACGACGACGACGGCTGGGTCGGCAACTTCACCGGCAGCGAGATCGCCAAGGCGTTCCCGACGTTCGACACGCTCATGGCGGGTCACCGAGCGAGCTGAGCTCGGCGGCGAGGTTCGCCTTGGCGCGGGCCTCCCACCGCGCACGCGCGTGCGGCGTGACGTACAGCGGGTCCCGTCGGGCCAACGTGCGCAGGACGTTCGCGCGACCGACCCGCCAGGCGTCGTCCGGCACGTGCGCGTACTCGGCGCGCACGGCCGTGCGGTAGCGCTCGTAGGCGGCCGGGTCCGAGCCGAGGACGGCCAGGTCGGCGTCCAGGAGCAGGCACGTGAGCGGGTCGTCCGACGCGTGGTCCGCGGTGGCCAGCACGAGATCGGCCACCGCGTCGGCCTCCGGCAGGCCGGCGAGCCGTTCACGGGCCCACTCGGCGCTGCGCCGCTCGTCCTCGCCCGGCACGCCGTCGTAGATCACGTCGTGCACCAGGGCAGCGAGCGTGAGCACAGCGCGCTCGCGTGCCGTGCGGTCGGCGGCCAGCACGTTCACGTCCCGGACGACCGCCAACACGTGGTCGGCGTTGTGGTAGCCCCGGTGCGGTTCGGCGTACCGGTCGGCCAGGTCGCCGGGCCCCTGCGTGCCGCCCAGCCCGCGGACCGCATCACGCCACCGCGCCTCCAGCTCACTCATCCGGCAACCTCACCGTGAAAGCCGCACCACCCTCGGGCGCGGGACCGGCCTCGATCGTGCCACCCAACCGGGTCACCAGGCCGTGCACCAGGGCGAGCCCGACACCCGTGCCGACCGGCCGCGACCGCTCGTACTTCGCGTGCAACGCGCCCTTCCGGAACGCCACCCGGTAGTCCTCCTCGGACAGCCCCGGACCGCCGTCACGCACCTGGAGCACGTCGTGCAGCGCCAACACCACCGGCCGACCGGCGGGCGTGAGGCGCAACGCGTTCTCCAGCAACCCGTCCAGCACCTGCCGCAGCCGCCGTGCGTCCGTCGTCCGCACGGTCGGCTCCACCGGCGCCTCCAGCCGGAACTCGACCCCCTTGGCCGCGCACCGCGCCCGCCACACCCCGGCGGCGGCCGTGACGACCTCGGTCAGGTCGACCGGGGCGAGGTCGACGCGGAAGTCGTCCGCACCCAGCCTCGCCAGGTCCAACAGGTCCGTGACCAGCCGGTCGAGCCGGTGCGCTTCCGCGGAGATGGTGCGGCCGACCGACGGCACCTCGGGCCCGGACACCACGCCGTCGGCCAGCGACTCGGCGAACCCGGTCACCGCGGTCAACGGCGTGCGCAGCTCGTGCGAGACCGACAGCAGGAACTCCCGCTGCCTGGCCTCGCTGCGCGCCAACGCGTCGGCCAACCCGTTCACCGCGCCACCGACCTCGGCGACCTCCGCCGGCCCGTGCTCGGGCGCCCGCAGGTCACGCCGACCGCCGCTCATGGTGCGCGCGACCGCCGCCGTCTGCCGCAACGGGCGCGCGACCAGCTTGCCGAGCAGCAACCCGGCCACCGCCGCCACCAGCAACCCGACGCCCAGCGCGAACGTGATGTTGCGCAGCAGCTTGCGCCCCGGCCCGTTGCCGATCCCCGTCTCCTGCACCAGCGCGACACCGTCGCGCACCTCGACCAGCCGCGTGCCGGCGAGCCCGGACCTGACCTTCGCCTCGCGCACCGCGCGCACGGCCTGCGGATCACCGGCCAGCCCGCCGTCCGGCCCGATCAGCACCACCGCGATGCCCTGCCCGCGCAACACCTCGACCACCCGCAGCCGCCCCGCCCGACCCACGTCCAGCTGCCCGGCCACCACGTCGGCCTGGTCCGCCAACGCCTCGCGGCTCACCTCGCGTGCCGCGGTGAGCACCAGCCGTGCCGACACCAACCCGGCCACCACGACCGCGACACCGGCCACGGCCAGGCACAACGCGGTGATCCGGAACGCCAGGCTGGTCCGGGTCCTCACGGCGCCTCGGCCGAGTAGCCGACACCGCGCACGGTCCTGATCGGACTGCGCCCGCCGAGCTTCGCCCGCAGCTGCGCCACGTGCACGTCCACCGTCCGCGTGCCCGCCGCCGCCGCGTAACCCCACACCGCGCTCAACAACTGCTCCCGCTCGAACACCCGCCCGGGGTGCCGCATCAGGTGCGCCAGCAGCTCGAACTCCGTCGACGTCAACGCCACCTCGGCGTCGCCCGCCCACACCCGCCGCCGGTCGCCGTCCAGCTTCACGTCGCCGACCACGTGCACCGGGTTGACCTGCGGCGTTCCCCGGCGCAGCACGGTGCGCACCCGGGCCACCAGCTCACGCGGGCTGAACGGCTTGGTCACGTAGTCGTCCGCGCCGAGCTCCAACCCGAGCACCCGGTCCACCTCGTCGTCCCGCGCGGTCACGAACAGCACCGGCGTCCAGTCACCCGCCGCGCGCAACGCCCGGCACACCTCGACCCCGTCCATCCTGGGCAGGCCGACGTCCAGCAGCACCGCCACCGGCCGCAACCGCCGCACCGCCGCCAACGCCGCGTGCCCGTCCGCCTCCACGTGCACCCCGAACCCGTCGCGCCGCAGGTAGAGGCAGATCAGGTCGGCGATGGCCCGTTCGTCCTCCACGACCAGCACGAGTCCCTGCACGCCGCGAATCGTGGCACGGCGCCGGTGGCGATCAGGGTCGCGAGAGTGTTCGGGTTCGGTAAAGGCCGCCGGCATCCCCGCCACGGGGGAGATCCAGGCATTCCACGTGAGCTTGGCATAACGAATCGGTCTCGAGGTGCATCACGCGAACGGGTTAACGCGATAGAGCAGCGACGGAGCAGCCTGATCCGCCGAACGCCACCTCGAGCCATGTGGAGACCCCCATGCGCACGACAAGTCGCACCCTGTTCGGAGCAGTCCCGTTGCTTGCCGTGATCGCGGCCGGTCTACTCGCCACCGGCGCGTCCGCTCAGCCGAACCAGGACCCACCCCGGTCCGGTGACGACCGCGCGACCGCCGTCACCGGGAACATCGACATCGACCAGCAGGGCAACGCCTGCGCCGCCGTGGGCCTGCCGGGCGCCGAGGCGACCCTGTCCGGTGGGTTCACCAGCGACGGCACCTACATCGACATCACGGCCGCCCCGTCCGGCTTCGTGATCACCGGCGTCGTCGTCAAGGGCGGCAACGCCTACAACGTCTACCCGGCGCTCGGTCCGCTCCCGTGGCCCGACCTGCACTCACCGCTGAACGAGAGCGACACCCCGGCGACCATCAGCCACTGGTTCGTCTGCTTGACCCCGGTCACCACCACCACCACGACAACGACCACCACCACATCGACCACCACCGCCGCCACAACGACCACCACCGCCGGCACGACCACCACCACTCCAAGCACGACCACCACCACCACCCCGGCCGCGACCACCACGACCACCGCGATCCCCACGACGACCACCACCACGACCCCGGCCGGCGTGGTCGTGGCCAGGACCACGACCACCACGACCAAGGCAGCCGCCGCCGCGGTCGTCCCCGGCTCGAACAACGGTCTGGCCAGCACCGGCTTCGACGGCTGGTGGCTGATCGTCGCCGGCCTGTCACTCCTCGCCATCGGCGCTGCGTTCCTCGCCTCGCCCCAACTCCGCAAGCTCCTCCGTCGGTGAAACAGCCGCTACCGACCGTCAACATCACCGACTCATAACGAATCGACGCCAACCCGCTTCATCTGAATGGGCTACCTCGATAGAGGGGTGGCCGGTGTAGTTCGATCCCCCGGTCAGCCCTCGAACCCCCGCGGAGCAGCACCATGCGCAGAACCACCCGCCGCCTTTTCGGAGCAGCCGCACTGCTCGCCCTGAGCACCACCGGTCTGCTGGGCGGCACCGCCTCGGCCACGCCCGACGTGCCCCTTGACGCGGGCGACGACCGTGCCGTCGTGGCCGGGGGCAACGTCGACATCGGCCAGCCGGGCAACGCCTGCGAGGTCGCCGGTCTGCCCGGCGAGGAGATGGTCATGCCGGCGGGCTCCTTCACCGTCGACGGCGTCCACATCACCATCACCGCGAACCCCGAGGGCTACCTCCTCACCGGTGTCGTGGTGAAGGGCAGCAGCGCCTACAACGTCTACGCCGCCGACAAGCTCGGCGACCTGGCCTGGGAAGACCTGCACCCGCCGATCAACTCCAGCGGCGGCCCCGCGGGCATCAGCCACTGGTTCGTCTGCGCCGAGAAGGACGCCTCGGTCACCACGACCCCGTCCACCCCGGCGACCACCACCGACGTCACCCCCACGACCACCACCGAGGCGGTCGCCCCGACCACCACGGACTCGGTCGCGGCCACGCCGACCACCACCTCCGCGCCCGCCATGGCGGACGGCGCCAACGACGGCAACCTGGCCAACACGGGCTACGACGGCGGCTGGCTGCTGTTCGTGGGCCTGGCCCTGGTCGCCGCCGGCGCCGCCTTCGTCGCCTCACCAAAGCTCCGCAGCCTCCTGCGCCGCTAACCCCACCCTCGCCTTAAACCCAGAGGGCCGCCCCGCACACCTGGGAGCGGCCCTCTGCCACATCCGCCCCTCGCACCCTCGCATCAACCCCTTCGCGAGTTTCACAGCGACGCAAACCCGCACCCCGCGAGGTCGCGTCGATCGTTCGCGTCCTCATTCCCGGCGATCACGCTTTTCGATCGTCGGGAATCAGGGCGCGAACGGTCGACTTCCAGGCGACCTCGCCGCCGTCTGCGGCGCAGCGGCCATTCAACACTGTGACCTGCGCTACCTCACTTGATCCAGGGGATGGCCCAGCGCAGACCCCCGGAACGCCGCCGTCTACGATCCGATGAGCCGGCGGCGCCACCCACCGGCGAAGCCAGAACCAGACAGTGCAGGAGGCACCGTGACGGCCGTAGCCCCGCAGCCGATCGCGACGCGGCCCTTCGGGACTCGCGACGCGGTCAAGGGTTCGTTCCTGCTGCGGATGTTCCGCACCACGGACCACAAGCAGATCGGGATCATGTACCTGGTCACGTCGTTCGCCTTCTTCATGGTGGGCGGCGCGATGGCCATGCTGATGCGGACCGAGCTGGCGCGCCCGGGCATGCAGTTCCTGTCCCAGGAGCAGTTCAACCAGCTGTTCACCATGCACGGCACGGTGATGTTGCTGCTCTACGCGACGCCCATCGTGTTCGGTTTCGCCAACTTCATCCTGCCGCTGCAGATCGGTTCGCCGGACGTCGCGTTCCCGCGGCTCAACGCCTTCTCGTACTGGCTGTACCTGTTCGGCGGCCTGATCGTGATGGCGGGCTTCCTCACGCCGGGTGGCGCGGCCGACTTCGGCTGGTTCGCCTACACCCCGCTGTCGAACGCCATCCACTCGCCCGGCGTCGGTGCCGACCTGTGGATCTCCGGCCTGATCGTCGGTGGTCTGGGCACCATCCTCGGCGCGGTCAACATGATCACCACCGTGGTCTGCCTGCGGGCGCCCGGCATGACCATGTTCCGGATGCCGATCTTCACCTGGAACATCCTGGTGACGTCGGTGCTGGTGCTGCTGGCGTTCCCGATCCTGACCGCCGCGCTGTTCGGCCTGCTGGCGGACCGCCACCTGGGCGCCCACGTGTTCGACCCCGCCAACGGCGGCGTGATCCTGTGGCAGCACCTGTTCTGGTTCTTCGGCCACCCCGAGGTCTACATCGTCGCGCTGCCGTTCTTCGGCATCGTCAGCGAGATCTTCCCGGTGTTCAGCCGCAAACCGATCTTCGGCTACAACGGCCTGGTCTACGCGACGCTGGGCATCGCGGCGCTGTCCGTGGCCGTGTGGGCGCACCACATGTACGCCACCGGCGCGGTGCTGCTGCCGTTCTTCGCGTTCATGACGTTCCTGATCGCGGTGCCGACCGGCATCAAGTTCTTCAACTGGATCGGCACGATGTGGAAGGGACAGTTGACGTTCGAGACCCCGATGCTGTTCAGCATCGGCTTCATCGTCACGTTCCTCTTCGGCGGCCTGTCCGGCATCCTGCTGGCCGCGCCGGCGATCGACTTCCACGTCTCCGACACGTACTTCGTCGTCGCGCACTTCCACTACGTGCTGTACGGCACGATCGTGTTCGCCACGTTCGCGGGCATCTACTTCTGGTTCCCGAAGATCACCGGCCGGATGATGGACGAGCCGCTGGGCAAGCTCCACTTCTGGACCACGTTCCTCGGCTTCCACGCCACGTTCTTGGTGCAGCACTGGCTGGGCAACGAGGGCATGCCGCGCCGGTACGCGGACTACCTGCCCAGCGACGGCTTCACCACGCTGAACATGATCTCGACGATCGGCGCGTACATCCTGGGCGCGTCCACGCTGCCGTTCATCTGGAACATCTTCAAGTCCTACCGGTACGGCGAGACCGTGAAGGTGGACGACCCGTGGGGCTTCGGCAACTCGCTGGAGTGGGCGACGTCGTGCCCGCCGCCGCGGCACAACTTCACCGAGCTGCCGCGCATCCGCTCGGCGCGCCCGGCGTTCGAGCTGCACTACCCGCACATGATCGAGCGGCTGCACAGCGAGGCGCACGTGACGTTCACCGGCAAGGCCATCGCCCACGAGGACGCGAAGCCCGCGCCTTCCGAACTGGCCGCGTCGGCTGTGCAATCGGGCACAGCCTCGGAGCACACCGAGAGCGACCACAAGTAACGCTTGTAACCTGAGTTCAGGTTCAACGGCGAGCCCCGACGACCGTCCTGGTCTTCGGGGCTCGCCGCTGTCTGGCATAGGAGCCATCAGTGACCAAGCCCAGCGCCACGCCCGTCCTGATCACGGTCACCGGACCGGACAAGCCGGGGGTCTCCTCCGTGCTCTTCGCGGTGCTGACCAGGCACGGCGTGGAGATCCTCGACGTCGAGCAGGTCGTCATCCGCGGCCGGTTGGTGCTCGGCGTGCTCGTCGCCGCCGACCGTGACCCGGAGGGGTTGCAGGAGGCCGTCGAGCAGGCCATGGCGACGGTGTCGATGCACGTCGAGGTGGAGATCGGCGCGGACTCGAAGCGGACCGCGCGGCTGGAGTCCAGCCACGTGCTGATCGTGCTCGGCCGCCCGGTCACGGCCCGCGCGTTCACCGAGGTGGCCCGCCGGCTGGCGTCGCTCGGCGTGAACATCGACGCGATCCGCGGCGTCGCCGACTACCCCGTCACCGGCCTTGAGCTGCGCGTTTCCGTGGCCGACGACACGCCGGAGAGCGACGCGCAGCTCCGGTCGGCGCTGGCCGAGGTGGCGGTGCGCGGCGGGCTGGACATCGCGGTGGAACGGGCCGGGCTGACCCGCCGGGCGAAGCGGCTGGTGGTGTTCGACGTCGACTCCACGCTTATCCAGGGCGAGGTGATCGAGATGCTGGCCGCGCACGTCGGGGTGGAGCCGCAGGTCAAGGAGATCACCGACGCGGCGATGCGCGGGGAGCTGGACTTCACCGAGTCGCTGCGGCGGCGGGTGGCGCTGCTGGAGGGCCTGGACGAGGCCGTGCTGGACGAGGTCGCGGTGTCGCTGGAGCTGACGCCGGGCGCGCGCACGACGATCCGGACGTTGAAGCGGCTCGGGTTCCGCTGCGGCGTGGTGTCCGGTGGCTTCACGCGCGTGATCCAGCGGCTGGTGGACGAGCTGGGCCTGGACTTCTGCTCGGCCAACGAGCTGGAGATCGTGGACGGCAAGCTGACCGGCCGGGTGCTCGGCGAGGTGGTGGACCGGGCGGGCAAGGCGGTGGCACTGCGGCGGTTCGCCGACGAGCAGGGCGTCACGCTGGCGCAGACCGTGGCCGTGGGAGACGGCGCGAACGACATCGACATGCTCGGCGCGGCCGGGTTGGGCATCGCGTTCAACGCCAAGCCCGCGTTGCGCGAGGTGGCGGACACGGCGCTGTCGCACCCGTTCCTGGACGCCGTGCTGTTCGTGCTCGGCGTGACGCGCGCGGAGGTGGAGGCCGCGGACGCGGCGGACGGTCTGGAGCTGAACCGGCTGTGAACCCGATCCTGCGGATGCTGGTGGACCGGCACTACGCGACCGACGAGGAAGACCCGGAGTCGGTGCGGGCGATGCCGGTGGTGCTGCGGATCGAGCGGTCCGCGCCACCGTCCCGGACGGACGTGCTGGAGGCCGCGGCGGCCGCCGCCATCGCGGTGTGCCTGGACGACCGCGCGCTGCCGGGCGGCGAGTGGCACGACGAGCTGGTGGCGTGGGTGCGCGGGCGGATCCGGAAGGTGACGCGGCGGGCACGGGGCGCGCACTGGGAGGCCGTGCAGTCGTTGCCGGGCGTGACGATCACGGTCGGCAGCGCGTCGGTGCGGGCGTTCGTGCCGGGGCGGGTGGTCGACCTGCCCAAGGAGCTGAGCAGGTTGCAGATCTCGGGCAGCGAGCTGCCGCCCGACACCCCCGGCCCGATCCCCGCCGGGGCGTGGGAGCTGTGGCTGAACCCGCGGGTCGAGATGACGGCGGGCAAGGCGGCGGCGCAGGTGGGGCACGCGTCGATGCTGCTCGCGCCGCACCTGTCCGACGCCGAGCTGAAGGAGTGGGCGGCGCTGGACTACCGGTGTGCCGTGCGGACGCCGTCCGCGGCCGACTGGGACGCGCTGGTGGCGCGGCCGGACGTCGTGCTGGTGCGGGACGCCGGGTACACCGAGGTCGCGCCGGGCACCGCCACGGTGGCCGTGCACCGACGTTTCGGGTGACCGTTTTGCGGTAACCATCCCCGGCGTGGGCCTGTTGGACGTGCTCGATGCGAAGCTCGGTGACGGGCTGGAGAGCTTGCTGTGCGCACACCACTCCAGACGGTTGCGCAAACTCGGGTGGGGCTCGGCCTTCGGTTCGGCGACGGGCTGGTGGACGCCGCGGCGGCCGGTGCGGGACGGCAACTTGGTCGAGGTGCTGGTCGACGGGCACGAGGTGCTGCCCGCCATCGCGTCGGCGATCGCGTCGGCGCGCGAGTCCGTCCACGTGGCCGGGTGGTGTGCCAGCCCGGAGTTCCGGCTGACCCGTGAACCGGGTTCGCCGACGTTGCGCGAGGTGCTGGCGTCGGCCGCGTCCCGGGTGCCGGTGCGCGTGCTGCTGTGGGCGGGACCGCCGGTGCCGATGTTCGAGCCGACCCGCAAGCGCGTGCTGGCGGCGCAGCGCGAGTTCACCCGCGACAGCGCGGTGCGGTGCGAGATCGACGCGCGGGAGCGGACGCTGCACTGCCACCACGAGAAGATCGTCGTGGTGGACGGCGAGGTGGCGTTCGTCGGCGGCATGGACCTGACCGCGGTCGAAGGCGACCGCCACGACACCGCCGAGCACCCTCCTCGTGAACCGCTGGGCTGGCACGACATCGGGACCCGCCTGCGCGGGCCGATCGTCGCGGACGTGGCCGACCACTTCCGGCAGCGCTGGCAGGAGATCTCCGGCGAACGGCTGCCCCCGGCCACCCCGCCACCTCCCGCCGGCTCGTCCTCGGCGCAGCTCGTGCGGACGATCCCGGAGCGGACCTACGACTTCGCGCGGACCGGCGAGTTCAGCCTGCTCGACTCGTACCTCCGCGCGCTGCGCTCAGCGGAGAACCTGATCTACCTCGAGAACCAGTTCCTGTGGTCACCGGAGATCACCGAAGTCCTGCTCTCGAAGCTGCGCAACCCGCCTCATCCGGACTTCCGCGTGGTCCTGGTCCTGCCGCGCAAGCCGAGCAACGGCGCGGACACCACCCGTGGCCAGCTGGGCCGCCTGCTGGACGCCGACGACGGCCACCACCGACTGGTCGCCGCCACGCTGTCCTCGCACGACGGCGTGACGTCCTCGTCGGTCTACGTGCACGCCAAACTGGCCATCGTGGACGACCGCTGGCTGAGCATCGGCTCGGCCAACCTGAACGAGCACTCGCTGTTCAACGACACCGAGGTCAACGTCGTCACCGACGACCCGACCGTCGCCCGCGACACCCGCCTGCGCCTCTGGTCGGAACACCTGCAACGCCCGCTGTCCGACGTCGCGGCTCCCGCCCACGACGTCGTGGACCACCTCTGGCGCCCCACCCTGACCGCCTCGGGCAAGCACCGCCTCACCGCCCTCCCGGGCGTCTCCCGCCGCGCCGGCCGCCTCCAAGGCCCCCTCCGCGGCCTCCTCGTCGACGGCTGACCCCCGCGCGTGTCGTCCCTTCAGACCGCGCGTGTCCTACGTTCACGTCACGCGTGTCCTACGTTCAGAACGCGCGTGTCCTACGTTCAGAACGTGTGAATTCAACACTCAGAACACGCGACGTGCGGAAACGCGGTCAGTTGTTCGCCGCGTCGAGGCGCTTGAGCGCCGCACGCACGACCTCCGGGTCGTACGTCGTCCAGAACGGCGGCAGCGAGGCACGAAGGAACCCGCCGTAACGGGCCGTCGCCAACCGCGGGTCGAGCACGGCGACCACGCCCTTGTCGTTCATCGAACGCAGCAGCCGCCCCGCACCCTGCGCCAGCAACAGCGCCGCGTGCGTCGCCGCCACGGTGAGGAAACCGTTGCCGCCACGCGATTCCACCGCCTTCTGCCGCGCCGACGCCAACGGGTCGTCCGGCCGCGGGAACGGGATGCGGTCCATCACGACCAGCGACAGCGCCGGCCCCGGCACGTCCACGCCCTGCCACAACGACAAAGTGCCGAACAGGCACGTCTGCGCGTCCTCGGCGAACCGCTTCACCAACTGCCCCGTGGCGTCGTCGCCCTGGCACAGCACGGGGTAGTCCACCTTGCCCCGCAACGCCTCCGCCGCCGCCTTCGCCGCGCGCATCGACGAGAACAGCCCCAACGTGCGCCCGCCCGCCGCGTTCACGAGGCTCTCGATCTCGTCCACATAGGACGGTGGCAGCCCGTCGCGTCCCGGCGGCGGCAGGTGCCGCGCCACGTACAGGATGCCGGCGCTGCCGTGCGAGAACGGCGAGCCGACGTCCAGCCCGCTCCACCGCGGCCCGCTCGTGTCCGACGGCGGCTCCTTGTCCGTCGCCGTGCCCTCCGCCTTCTTCGCGCCGGACGCCGCAGGCAGCCCCCACTGCCGCGCCAACGTGTCGAACGTGCCGCCCAACGTCAACGTCGCCGACGTCAGCACCGTGGTCCGCTTCCCGAACAGCCGCTCCCGCAGCAACCCGCCGACACCCAACGGCGCGACCCGCAACGACGGCGCCTTGTTGCGGTCCGCGAAGTCACCGGACACCCAGACCACGTCGTGGTCCTCGTCGAACGCCTCCAGGATCCGCGTGGCGCAGTCGTGCACGTCGTCCAGCAGCGAGAGCGCCAGCTTGCGGGACGTCGCGCCGTCCACGTCCTCCTTGCGCTCGGGCCCCAACGACGTGATGCACGCGTGCGCCGCGTCCTTGGTCGCCCGCAACGCGCCGGCCAACGCCTGCGGCAGGCTGTCCAGCCGACCGACCGGCAGCTCCTCCAGGATCATCGCCAGCCCGTCGCTCGCCTCGGCCATCCGGTCGGCCACGTTCTGGTCGATCAGCCGCCCGCAGCGCCGCGCGGCCGTGGCGACCAGGGACGCGCTCAGCTCCTCCGTCGCCACCGACGTGACGCGGTCGACCAGGTCGTGCGCCTCGTCGATCACCACCACGTCGTGGTCCGGCAGGACCTGGTAGCCCTCCAGGGCGTCCACGGCGAGCATCGCGTGGTTGGTCACCACGACGTCCGCCTTGCCCGCCTCGGCCCGTGCCTTCTCGGCGAAGCAGTCGACGCCGATCGGGCACTTGTTCACGCCGAGGCACTCGCGCGCCGTCACGGAGACCTGGCGCCACGCCTGGTCCGTGACGCCGGGCACGAGCTCGTCCCGGTCACCGGTCTCGGTGTCGGACGACCACTCGTGCAGGCGTTTGATCTCGCGACCCATCTTGGACACCGCGAACGGGTCGAACAGGCCCGCGTCCTCCGGCTCGTCCGGCGCACCGGTGTGCAGCCGGTGCATGCACAGGTAGTTGCGCCGGCCCTTGAGGATCGCGAACCGCGGCTCGCGCCCCAGCTCCTTGCGCAACGCCTTGGCCAGCCGGGGCAGGTCGCGGTCGACGAGCTGGCGCTGCAGCGCGATGGTGGCGGTGGAGATGACGACCGTCGTCTCCTCGGCCACGGCGTGCCGCAGCGCGGGCACCAGGTAGGCCAGGGACTTGCCGGTGCCGGTGCCCGCCTGCACGGCCAGGTGCTCGCCGGTCCGGATCGACCGCTCGACGGCCTCGGCCATGTCGACCTGGCCCTGGCGTTCGGCTCCGCCCACCGCTTCCACGGCGACGGCGAGCAACGTCCTGGTGTCGGGGATCGCGGTGGTGGCGGGCACGGCGAAGACCGTACCCGCCCACCCCGTCAACGCGGGCCGGGACTCTCTCCGGTCACTTGCGGTCGACCAGGGCCCAGGCCGCGGGCAGGAGACCGGCGGCCAGGGCGATCTTCAGCGCGTCACCGAGCAGGAACGGCGTCACGCCCAGCTGCAGCGCCTTGCCGAACCCCACCCCCGCCGCGGCCATCAGCCACGGCACGCCGCACGCGTAGATCGCCAGGTTGCCGACCGCCATCGTGCCGACGGTCCGCAACGGCGTCCGGTCACCACCCCGGGCGGCCAGGTGGCCGACCAGCGCGCCGGCGAACACGAACCCGACCACGTAGCCGAGCGACGCGGGCGTGCCCGACGAGCCGCCCTGGAACCACGGCACACCGGCCACGCCGGCGATCAGGTAGAGCACCATCGACGCGCCACCGCGCTGCCACCCGAGGGCCGCGCCCACCAGCAGGGCGGCGAACGTCTGGCCGGTGAGCGGCACGGGGCTGCCCGGCACCGGCAACGCGACCTGGGCGGCCAGGCCGGTCAGCCCGGCGCCCGCGACGACCAGGGCGATGTCACGCGCGAGAGCGCCCGGGACCAGGTCGGCGAGCACCGCGCGACGGCCGGGAACGGCGAGGACGGACACGTGGGACCTCCCAGAGGATCGACTTCACCGCGAGGTTAACCGGCGATCACTCGTTCGGTCTTTGTCGAAGCTCTACAAAGTTGGCCATCTCACGCGCGACGCGTCACCGGTCCGACACCTCCGAACGAGCCGCTTCCTCGATCGGGGATCGCCCGATAGGGCTGCTTGGTGGACATCGGATCGGCGTACCGCGAACCACATCCCCGGATCGAGTGACAACGAGACGTGAATTCGGACGGTAGACCCACGGTCAGTGGGCGTGATTGGGCGGTTCGAGTGGCCGTCGTCCCTCTTTACGGTCAGTAACCCTTAATCCCACGGAGGGAACGCCGATAGGGGCAATCGACCGGACGTTTCGAGAGAAAGGAGCTTCATGCGTGTGCGAATGACGCGCCGCGCCGCGGTGGCCGCACTGGTCGCCGTCGCGGCGCTGGTCGTCGGTGCCGCACCGGCCTCGGCGGCGCCGGGCGACGCCTCGGCCGACGGCGCACGGCTCGACCTGTCGCTGCCGGGCCGTGCCGCGGTGTCGGCCGGCCCGTTCGCCGCCGCCGACGCGAACGGCGTCACGGCCGCCACGTTCGCGGGCGTGGACGTGCCGGACGTGCTGCGGACCGGCGTGCTCGACGCGTCCGCGTCGCGCGACGACAAGACCGGCGGCGTCGGCTCCCGGGCGAGCACCGCCGACGTCCGGCTCGACCTGCTCTCGACGGTGACCGGCGGCGTGTCCGCGGACCTGGTCGAAGCCCGGTGCGCCGCCACGCAGAAAGGCGTGACGGGCAAGGCCGAGCTCGTCGGGCTGGACCTCGGCAGGCTCGGCGACCTCGGTGCCGAACCCGCGCCCAACACCACGATCGAGGTCGACCGCCTCGGCGTGGACATCGCGGAGGTCGTGTTCAACGAGCAGCTCCGCAACGCCGACGGCAGCCTCACCGTGAACGCCGTCCACGTGACCCTGATCGGCGGCTCGGCCGGCGCCGGTGACCTGGTGCTGTCGTCCGCCACCTGCGGTCCGGCCGGGCTGCCCATCCCGACGGCGTCCGGCGAGGGGCTGTGGATCGGGCTCGGCCTGCTCACCCTGTTCGGCGTGCCCGTCGGCGCCTCGGCGCTGCGCCGCCGGCACGAACTCGCGGCGGTCTGAGCCGTGCACGACGTTCCCGGCAGCGGTGACGCGGTCGGCACGGGACTCGGCTCGTCGGCGGCGACCGGCGCCGGAGCCGCGTGGTGGGTGGTGGCCGGTGCGGTGCCCCTGGTGGCCGGCCTCGCCCTGACCCGCGCGGCTCGCAGGCGACGAGCGGCGGCCGACGAGTAGCGCGCGTGCGCCCCGGCCACGCGCTCACCCCCAGTCGCGCGGCCGGGGCGCCGCACCCACGCGGAGCCTCGCACCGACCCCAGCCCAACTCTCGGACCCCCAGCCGAACCTTCGGACCCCGGCCGAACCCGGGACCCGAACCCAGGACCCCGATCCCCGAACCCCGAACCCAGGACCTCCGACCGACATCGCAGTGAAGGGCGCAAGGTGAAGGAAGTCGTGCTGCTCGCGGGCACCAGACCCGAAGCGGTGAAGATCGCGCCGGTGGCGCTGGCGCTCGGCGACCACCCGGTGCTCCGGCCCGTGATCGTCCACAGTGGACAGCGCAACGGCATGGTCGAGCAGGCGTTGAGCGCGTTCGGCCTGCGCGTGGACGTCGAGCTGGACGTGCCGCGGGCCATCGGCGACCAGGCCGAGCTGCCGGCCCGCCTGGTCGCGGAGTTCGACCGGCTGCTGCGCCGGCGTGACCCGGCCGTCGTCCTCGTGCAGGGCGACACGACCACCGCGCTGGCCGGCGCGCTCGCCGCGTTCTGGCGCGGCATCCCGGTGGCGCACCTCGAAGCCGGCCTGCGCACCGGCGACCTCGCCGGGCCGTTCCCCCAGGCGGGCACTCGGCAGATGATCGCCCGGATCGCCACCCTGCACCTCGCGCCGACCGACGACGACGCCGCCGCGCTCGTCCGTGAGGGCATGGCCGACCGCCGGATCGTGGTCACCGGCAACACCGTGGTCGACGCCGTGCAGCGCGTCGCCGCCGCCGACCTGCCCGCGCGCGACCCCGACCTCGCGCTGCTGGAACGCGTGCTCGACGAGCGCTCACAACGACTGGTGCTGGTCACCGTGCACCGGCGCGAGTCGTGGGGCAGACCGCTGGCACGCGTGCTGCACGCCGTGCGGACCATCGCCGACCGGCACGCCGACGTGCGCGTGCTGCTGCCCGTGCACCCGAACCCGCGGGTGCGCGCGGCGGCACGTGCGCTGCTCGGCGGGCACGAGCGGATCGTGGTGACGGAGCCGTTGGACTACTCCGACCTCGTGCGCGCGCTGCGCCGGTCCGCGCTGGTGCTCACCGACTCCGGCGGCATCCAGGAGGAGGCGCCCACGTTCGGCGTGCCCGTGCTGGTGCTGCGCGACACGACCGAGCGGGTGTCGGCGGTGGAGGCGGGTGGCGCGTGGCTGGTCGGCACCGACCCGATCCGGATCGTCGCCGAGGCGGGCTGGGTGCTCGGCGCGCGGCTGCGGCTGCCGCTGGGGCGCAACCCGTTCGGCGACGGCCGTGCGGCGGCCCGGGTGCGTGCCGCGTTGGAGCGACTCGTCGGTCTGCCGAGTGATTTCTCCAGCGCGCCGCTGCCGGTGCGCATCCCGTGCTGACGAAACCCCCGGTTTTCATCACTCGACCAGGTACGGATTTTTCCTCTTGCGGGTGATGTGCGCGCGAGATCGTCGGGTCGCGTCCGCCGGAGTTCGATAGTCCTCTCGTCCGTGAACAGCAGAAGGGCGACACGATGAAGCAGATCGGAGCGCGCCGGGTCGGCGCCGTGACCGCGGCGCTCGTACTCGGCCTGGTCACCGCCGCGCCACCGGCCTCGGCGGCCAACCCGGCGGGGGTGGCGTCCGTCGGCTCCGCCGAGTTCACCAAGGCGGGCACGCGGGTCACCGTCGCGCCGCTGGCGCCGTGCGCGGTGGACGGCACGACGTCGAACTCGTCCGAGGCGGTGAGCCGCACGGGCGTCCGGTTCGGCGCGGGCACGTCGTCGTGCACCACCGCGGTGGTGGACCCGGACAACGGCACGACCACGTCCACGTCCGAGGCGGTCGGCACGGAGTTCGAGCTGTCGGCGCTGATGTCGGCGGGCGGGCCGCGGCTGCGGGTGGCGAGGTGGAAGGTCACCTGCGCGGGCACCGTGTCCGGCACCAACGCGGGCTGGGCGGCGGACGGCCTCCAGGGCTTCACGGGCCTGCCCGCGCAGATCCCGACGAACTACGTGCACGAGGTGAAGGCGAGCGACGGCACCGTGCTGGCGACCGCGACGTTCGGCGAGACGACCGTCCCGAACCCGAACGACGGCAGCATCGCGATGACCATGCTGCACCTGCGCTTCACCGAGGCGTCCACCCTGACCGGCGATGTCGTCCTCGGCGCGACCGCCTGCTCCCCAACCCCCTGACCCTCGCGCGTGTCGAACGCTCAGGCCCCGCGTGTCGAACGCTCAGGACCCCCGAGTTCAACGCTCAGGACCGCGACCGGCGGACGCGAACGCAGAACTCGCCCGACCCGAACGTTCGACACGCGCGCCTTGAGCGTTCGACACGCCCTACCTGAGGGTTCGACACGCCCTACCTGAGGGTTCGACACGCCCTGCTTGAGGGTTCGACACGCGGGGGGTCAGGCGACGCGAGCGGTGCCGGACAGCGTCACGCCCGCGTCGCCGAGCCGGGTCAACGCGCTGTCCACCGTCGCCTGCGACACGCCCGCCGTCAGGTCCAGCAGCACGGCGGTCGTGAACCCGGCGTTCGCCGCGTCCACCGCCGTCGCACGCACGCAGTGGTCGGTCGCGATCCCCACCACGTCCACCTGCTCGACGCCACGCGCCCGCAGCCAGTCCACCAGCTGCTCACCGGCCCGGGACGAGCCCTCGAAGCCCGAGTACGCCGCCGCGTACGCGCCCTTCGAGAACACCTCCTCCACCGCCGTCACGTCCAACTCCGGGTGGAACGCCGCACCGGCCGTCCCCGCCACGCAGTGCACCGGCCACGAGTCGACGAAGTCCGGCGTCTCGCTGAAGTGCGCCCCGGGATCGATGTGGTAGTCACGCGTCGCCACCACGTGGTCGTACGACGACGAAGCGACGTGCGCGGACACCGCCGCCGCCACGGCCGCCCCACCGGCCACCGCCAGGGAACCGCCCTCGCAGAAGTCGACCTGCACGTCCACCACGATCAGCGCCTTGCTCATCTTGCGCCCCCTACAGGAACGTCGTCGGGATCGCGGGCTCGCCGCGGGACAGCTTCAGACCTTCCCACGGCACGGTCACGAGGGCAGCACGCAGCCGTTCCCGGCTCTCCGCCAGCGTGTCCAGGCCGTCCACCCGTCGGCCGGCGCGGATCAGCGGCACGGCGAGCAGCCGGTCGTGCGCGCCCATCGGCGGCTCGGCGTCGTGCGGGAACACGACCTCCTCCAACGCCGTTCCCGTCTCCTTGTGCCGCCGCAGCGCGCTCTTGCGCCCACCGCGCGACTCCTTGTGCGAGCTGCGCTTGGCCACCGGCCGCCCGTCCACCTCGACGAGCTTGTAGACCATGCCCGCGGTCGGCGCGCCGGACCCCGTGACCAGGGACGTGCCCACGCCGTACGCGTCCACCGGCTCGGCGCGCAGCATCGCGATCGAGTACTCGTCCAGGTCGCCCGATACCACGATCCGGGTGTTCCGCGCGCCCAACGAGTCGAGCTGGTCCCGCGCCTGCCGCGCCAGCACGCCCAGGTCACCGGAGTCGATCCGCACCGCGCCCAACTCGGGCCCCGCGACCTCCACGGCGGTCTTGATGCCGTTGGTGATGTCGTAGGTGTCCACCAGGAGCGTCGTGTCCACGCCCAACGCCTCGATCTGGGACCGGAACGCCGACTCCTCGCTGTCGTGCAGCAGGGTGAACGCGTGCGCGCACGTGCCGGCGGTCGGGATGCCGTGCCGCCGTGCCGCCTCCAGGTTCGACGTCGCGGTGAACCCGGCCAGGTACGCGGCCCGGGCCGCCGCCACCGCCGCGTCCTCGTGCGTGCGGCGCGACCCCATCTCGATCATCCGCCGACCGTTGGCCGCGCCCACCATCCGGGCCGCGGCCGAGGCGATGGCGCTGTCGTGGTTGAGGATCGACAGGGCCAGCGTCTCCAGCACCACGCCCACGCCGAACGGTGCCCGCACGGACAGGATCGGCGAGCCCGGGAAGTACAGCTCGCCCTCCGGGTAGCCGTCCGCGTCACCGGTGAAGCGGTAGTCCGCCAGCCACGAGAGCGTGGCCTGGTCGACCACGTTCGTGCGTTCCAGCAGCTCAAGGTCACCCTCGGTGAACGTGAAGTCGGTGATCGCGTCCAGCAGCCTCCCGGTGCCCGCGACCACCCCGTACCGCCTGCCCTCCGGCAACCGCCGGGCGAAGACCTCGAAGACGCACGGCCGATCGGCGGTGCCGTCGCGCAGCGCCGCGGCGAGCATCGTCAACTCGTAGTGGTCGGTGAACAGCGACGTCGACATGCGGGGAAGCCTAAGCGGTCGGCCAGGGTGCCCCTGCGGGCTCCACCGCGGACGGGAACATGACACCATTGGCGGTATGACCACGCCCGTCGAGCATGAGCGGACGCAGGTTGACCCGGCCGGCGAGGAGGTCCGCACGGAGGACCGCCCGTGGCAGACCTTGGTCTGGAACGACCCGGTGAACCTGATGTCCTACGTGACGTACGTGTTCCAGAAGCTGTTCGGCTACAGCCGCGACCACGCGACGAAGTTGATGCTGGACGTGCACCACAAGGGCAGGGCGATCGTGTCGTCGGGGACCAAGGACAAGGTGGAGGCCGACGTGGCCAAGCTGCACGCGGCCGGGCTCTGGGCGACCATGCAGCGTTCGTCGTGAAGAAGTGGACACGCACCGGCGACCAGGTGCTCGGCCGGTTCGACCGGCAGGAAGCAGCCGTGGTGCGCGGCCTGGTGAGCCAGATCCAGGACATGCTGCTGGCACGCGCCGAGGAGGCGCCGCAGGACGAGCTGGCGGAGCTGACCGGCATCCGCACCGGCCCGTCCACGCCGCCGGACGACCCGATCCTGGGTCGGCTGCTGCCCGACTTCCACCGGCTCGACCCCGACGCGCCCGACCCGGCCGAGGTCGACTCGGCCAACGCGCTGCGGTCGCTGCACGAGCCGGAGCTGCTGGACCTGAAGACCGGGGTCGCGGCGGTGGTGCTGGACACGTGCCCGCCCGACGGCGGTGAGGTGCGGCTGGCGCTGGACCAGGCCGAGGCGTGGCTGTCGGCGTTGAACGACGTGCGGCTGGCGCTGGGGACGGCGCTGGACGTGCAGGAGGACATGCCGGACGAGCTGCCGCCGGACGACCCGCGGTCGCCGCACCTCGGTGTGTACCACTGGTTGACGTGGGTGCAGGAGACGCTGGTCGAAGCGGTCATGAGCTGATGCTGGTCGGGCGTGCGGCGGGGGTGGCGGTGCTGCTGGCGCCCGCCGGCGCGGTGGCCGGGGTGGACGTGCGGGGCGCGCCGGTCGGCACGCGCGAGCTGGACCTGCTCGACCCGTCGACGTTGGTGCGGCGGGTGCACGCCGTGGTGCTGGGCGGCCCTGCCACGGTGGACGGCGTCGTGCGCTGGCTGGCCGAACGCGGCCACGGCTTCCCCGTCGGCCCTCAGCCGCACGAAGTGGTCCCCATCGTGCCCGCCGCCGCACCTCTGGGCCTGCCTTCAGCCGATGGCTACGCCGCGTGCACGTCCGCCGTCCCGCTCGACACCTCTGCTTTCGCTCTCGTCGGCGAGACCGCGGTGGGCTTGGTCGTGGTGGACGCCGACCTGGACCCGGCGGAATGCCGACGGGTCGCGATGTCCGCCCACGACGCCTTCGCCCGCGCCGGCGTGACCGTGCCCGCGACCGTCTTCGCGGTGGCCACCGGCACCCCGACCGACACCCCGCTGAACGACCTCTGCACCACCGCCACCACCGCCCTGGAACAGGCCACCACCCGTTCCGAACGTTCAACTCACCCGTCCCGAACGTAGGACACGCGCGTTCCGAACGTAGGACACGCGCGAGAGTCCTACGTTCACGCCGCGCGAGTCCTACGTTCGGAACGACCGTGTCCTACGTTCAGAACACCCGAGTTCAACGCTCAGGATCGGGTACCCGAGGGACATGGCGGGTGTGCAGAGGGCGTTCAGGTGGGTGCGGACCAGTCCTGCGGTGGACAAGGCGGCCGGTGCGTTGGCCGAGGCGGTGCCGGCGGCGCTGCGCAGGCGTGAGGTGACCGGCCTGCTGCGGGCACGGGCGCTCGGCCGGCCCGTGCACCCGGCGGTCGTGGCGCTGCCCATCGGGCTGTACGCGGCGTCGGCGGCGCTGGACCTCATGCCGGGCAGCGGCAAGGCGGCGCGCACGATGATCGGCGCCGGGCTGGCGGTCGCGCCCGCCGCGCTGGCGACCGAACTGGCCGAGTACGGCACGTTGGACGAGAAGCAGCGGCGCACGGCGTTCGTGCAGCTGACGGCCAACGCGGCCGCGACCGTGTGCTACCTCACGTCCTTCCGGCTCCGCGGCCACGGCTTCGGCGTGGTGGCCAGGGTCGTCTCGGCACTGGGGCTCGCGGCGCTCGGCGCGGGCGGTCTGCTCGGCGTCCGCACGGCCGATCCCGAAGCCCCGGGGGACGTCCGCGAACCGGTGTAGTGCGAGTTCTCACACGGCGGGACACCTTCCCCCACCACGTAGGATGGTGGGCGTGCTGGTGATTCGCCGTGACCTCGTGGACGCGATGGTGGAGCATGCCCGTCGCGACCACCCGGACGAGGCGTGCGGCGTCATCGCGGGCCCGGAGGGGTCCGACCGCCCGGAGCGGTTCATCGCCATGGACAACGCCGAGCGCTCGCCGACGTTCTACCGCTTCGACTCGATGGAGCAGCTGCGCGTCCACCGCGAGATGACCGCGAACGACGAGGAAACGATCGTCGTCTACCACTCGCACACGGCGACGGAGGCGTACCCCTCCCGCACGGACGTCTCGTACGCGAGCGAGCCGCAGGCGCACTACGTGCTCATCTCCACCCGTGACCCGGAGCAGCACGAGCTGCGCTCCTACCGGATCGTGGACGGCGTGGTGACCGAAGAGCCGGTCGAGGTCGTGGAGTCGTACATGTTCGCCCACACCGGCGCCGACGACACGCCCGACTGTCCCTGAGCCCCTCCAGGTGCGCCCGCGCACCCGCTCGTGGCACCACCTTCACCAAACCCGGCTCCTCGGAGGTACCAGCATGGCCGTCATCGTCTCCATCCCCACGATCCTGCGCACCCACACCGGTGGGCAGAAGTCCGTCGAGGCCGCGGGCGCGACGCTCGCGGAGGTCATCGACGACCTGGAGACCAACCACGGTGGCCTGAAGCAGCGCCTGGTCAAGGAAGGCGCGCTCCACCGGTTCGTCAACGTCTACGTCAACGACGAGGACGTGCGGTTCGCGGGCGGCCTCGGCGCGGCCGTCAAGGACGGCGACACCGTGACGATCCTCCCGGCCGTCGCGGGCGGCTGACCCACTCCAGAAGGATCCACCCCGGAGGATTCATCGTGGCCCGGTACGAGTCACTGCTCGACGCGGTCGGCGGCACGCCCCTCGTGGGGCTGCCCCGGCTGTCGCCGTCGAAGGACGTGCGGCTGTGGGCGAAGCTGGAGGACCGCAACCCGACCGGCTCGATCAAGGACCGCCCGGTCCTGATGATGATCGAGGAGGCCGAGCGGTCCGGGGTGCTCACGCCGGGCTGCACGATCCTCGAGCCGACGTCGGGCAACACGGGCATCGCCCTCGCCATGGCCGCCAAGCTCAAGGGCTACGGCCTGGTGTGCGTGATGCCGGAGAACACGTCCACCGAACGCAGGCAGCTGCTCCAGGCCTACGGCGCGCGGATCGTGTTCTCGCCGGCGGCGGGCGGCTCGAACCAGGCCGTGGCGCTGGCGAAGGAGCTCTCCGCGCAGAACCCCGAGTGGGTGATGCTCTACCAGTACGGCAACCCGGCGAACGCCGGCGCGCACTACCACGGCACCGGGCCGGAGATCCTCAAGGACCTGCCGACGATCACGCACTTCGTCGCGGGCCTGGGCACCACCGGCACGCTGGTCGGCGTCGGCCGGTACCTGCGCGAGCAGAAGCCGGACGTGCAGATCATCGCGGCCGAGCCGCGGTACGGCGAGCTGGTGTACGGCCTGCGCAACCTGGACGAGGGCTTCGTGCCCGAGCTGTACGACGCCGAGGTGCTCACCGGTCGCTACTCGGTCGGCTCCTACGACGCGCTGCGGCGCACCCGGCAGCTGCTGGAGGTGGAGGGCATCTTCGCGGGCATCTCCACCGGCGCGATCCTGCACGCGGCGCTGGCCGCGGCGGAGAAGTCGGCGGCGCGCGGCGAGTCTGCGGACGTGGCGTTCGTGGTCGCGGACGCGGGGTGGAAGTATCTGTCCACCGGCGCGTACGCGGGCACGTTGGACGAGGCCGCGGAACGGCTGGACGGTCACCTCTGGGCCTGAGGCCAGAGAGCCGGAGGAGGGCCCCGCGTGATCACGCGGGGCCCTTCTCTCATGTCAGGCGATGGTGCAGGGCACTCCGTTGAGCCGGAACGAGGTGGGCTTCTCGGTGTTGCCGCCGTGCGTGGCCTGGAAGCCGAAGCCGACCGACGCGGACGGGCTGATCGTGCCGTTGTAGTTGACGTTGGTCGCGTTGACCATGCCGCTGGTCGGCGAGTAGGTCGCGCTCCAGCCGTTGGTGATGGTCTGCCCGTTGGGCAGGGTGAACGCGAAGGTCCACCCGCTCACGGCCGTCGTGCCGGTGTTGACGACCGTGATGCTCGCGGTCAGGCCGGTGTTCCAGGCGTTGACGGCGTAGGTCACGCGGCAGTTCGGCACCGGTGACGTGGTGATGCTGCTGGTCGTGGACGTCCCGGTCGTCGTCGTGGTGGTCGTGGTGGTCGTCGTCGTGCCCGTAGTGGTGGTCGTGGTGGTGTCCACGGGCCGGTCCAAGCCGAAGAACTGGATGGCGCGCAACGCCATCCCCGCGCCCATCAGGTTGTGGCCGGTGCCCTGCATGGAGATGGCCTCGACCTTGTCGCCGTAACGGGTGCGCGTCCACCCGGACTGCGGGCTGTCGCTGGACGTCGGCGTGGTGGACAGGCCGTGCACGTTGGTCCACTGGTCGATCGTCTCGCCGAAGTTCGGGTACCGCAGCGTGTCGTCCGCGGTGCCGTGCCAGATCTGCACGCGCGGCCGCGTGCCGCTGTAGCCGGGGTACATGCCGCGGGCGAGGTTGCCCCACTCCTGCGGCGTCCGGAGCACCTGGCCGTTGGCGCACGCGCTGTTCCAGCCCGAGCCGTCCGTGGTGGCGAAGCAGCTCGCGGGCACGCCGGCGAACGCGGCGCCCGCGGCGAACACGTCCGGGTAGTTGGCCAGCATGACGTTCGTGGTCATCGCACCGGACGAGACGCCGGTGACGAACACGCGGCCCGTGTCGCCGTTGTAGCGCTGGAGCACGTACCGGACCATCGACATCAGCCCGACCGGGTCGCTGCCGCCGTCACGGCGCAGCGCCTGCTGGCTCGACACGTCGAAGCACTGGCCGCTGCGGGTCGCCGACGGGTAGATCACGATGAAGCCGTACTGGTCGGCCAGCCGGGCGAAGTCCGTGCCCGAGTGGAACGCCGGGCCGGTGCCCGTGCAGTAGTGCACGGCCAGCAGCACGCCGGGCCTGGCCTGGACGCGGTCCGGCACGTACAGGTGCATGCGCAGGTTGCTGGGGTTGGTGCCGAAGCCGGTGACCTCGGTCAGCGTGGCGGCCGACGCCTGCGGTGCGGCGACGAAGGCCAGCACGAAGGCCGCCGCGGCGACCAGGGAGGTCAGGATCGCGCCGAGGACCTTCACGGAGCCACCACCCGTCCGGTGTTGTCGATGCGGCCGGGGCAGAGGTTCTTGGCCGCCAGGCCTTGGACGATGCGCGACACGGCGTTGACCGTGTTCTGGTAGCTCGCGTGCATGAGCACGATGCCCCCGGCGTTCGCGCTGGTCGCCGAGCGCACGATGGCGTCGGTCGACGCGCCGTTCCAGTCCTGCGTGTCGACCGACCAGATGACCTGGGTCAGGCCGAGCTTGCGCGCCTCGGTCTGCACGGTGCCGTTCGTCGCGCCGTAGGGCGGGCGGAACAGCGTCGGCGTCTGGCCGGTGGCGTTGCGGATCGCGTTCTGGGTGTCGCCGAGCTCCTTGGCCACGGCGGCGGCGCCCAGGTTCGTCAGGTACGGGTGCGACCACGAGTGGTTGCCGATCCACATGCCCGCCTGCGCGGCCTCACGGGTCAGCTGCGGCTGCTGCTGCACGCGTGAGCCGAGGTCGAAGAACGTGGCCCGCGCGCCCGCCGAGCGCAACGCGCTCAGCAGCGGACGGGTGAACTGCGCGTTCGGGCCGTCGTCGTAGGTCAGCGCGACGTACCCGTTGCAGGCGAGCGCGACCGGGCCGGCTTTCGGCGCGGGAGCGGCGCCCGCGGCGTTCGCGGACAGCAGTGGCGCGACCAACAGCAGCACCACGGCCAGAAGGGTTCTCAAGACCATTCCCTCCTCCTTGAGGATCACGGCGTGAGTTGCCGTCACTATGTGTCGCCGGACGGTCGCGGACAATGAGTTTCGGGAAAGTTGCGAGTCTCAAATGGCGTGTTGAGCTGCGACAACGTGCGGTGCACCCGTTTGGGCGCGTCGGCTGCGCCCGAAACGTTTCGGTCGACCGCGCCACGGGCGCCCTAATCCGCCCCGCAGCCGTCCGCCGTAATTGCAAAACGAGGGTCGGCGGTCACTTCCCGGTCATCGGTGCGAATTGCCGCGTTACCGAATCCGCTTCGGAAACCCGCAGGCTTCGACAAGCTCCCGACCTCGGTTGATGCATTCGAGTGAACCTGTGCGACGGTCGAATTGAAAGGTCGGCACACGCTGGGTCACCGCATTTTTGCCGTCGGTCGTGCTGCTATCGTTTCGCCCATGCAATTGACGGTGCTCGGGTGTTCCGGCAGCGCGCCGGGGCCCGATCTGCCCACCTCCGGGTACCTGGTGGAGGCGGGCGGCGTGCGGATCGCGATGGAGCTGGGCAGCGGGGTGTTCGGCCCGCTCACGCGGCTCTGCGACCCGTTCGCCCTCGACGCCGTGCTGCTGTCGCACCTGCACCTCGACCACTGCGCCGACTTCGGCTCGCTCACCGTCTACCGGCGCGAGCACCCGGAGCCGCCCTACGACGTCACCGAACGCCGGCTGCCGGTGTTCGCGCCGGCGCACGCGCCGACCCGCCTGGCCAACGCGCACGCCGCCGACCGCGCCGGGCTGGCGACGACGGACCTGACCGAGACGTTCGACTTCGTCCCGCTCGCGCCCGGCCGGTACGCCGTGGGCCCGGTGGACGTCGAAGTGGCCGCCATGCGGCACATCTGCGAGGCCTACGGGTTCCGCATCTCGTACGGGGGAGTGTCGCTGGTGTTCTCCGGCGACACGGTGCCGTGCCCGGAGCTGGTGCGGCTGGCGGAGGGCGCCGACCTGCTGCTGGCCGACTCGGCGTGGCGCGCGCAGGCGGGCCGCGCCAACTACCTGCACATGAGCGGGCAGGAGGCGGGCGAGGTGGCCAAGGCCGCCGGCGTCGGCCGCCTGGTGCTGACCCACGTCCTGCCGTGGTCGGACCGCGACGGCGTGCTGAGCGACGCCGCCGAGGCGTTCCCGGGCCCGGTCACGCTGGCCGCACCCGGCGCCACCTACACGCTCTGATCAGCCCGCGAACGCGGTCGACGGCAGGCCCTCGCCCACGCCCGGCAGCACCAGGACCGAACCGGCCAACTCGCTCGACGCGTCACCGCTCAACCCGACGCGCGCGGTCGTCACGTACAGGTCGGTGAAGTCCACACCGCCGAAGCAGCACGCCGTGGGCTGGCCGACCGGCAGCTCGATCTCCCGGTCCAGCACACCGTCCGGCGTGTACCGGTGCAGCGCCGCGCCACCCCACAGCGCGACCCAGATCGCGCCGGACGCGTCCACGGTGAGCCCGTCGGGCAGCCCGCGCGACACCTCGGCCAGCGGGCGCCGGTTCGTCGCCTCACCGGTCTCGCGGTCGTAGTCGAGGACGTCGATCCGCCGTTCCGCGGAGTCGATGTAGTACATGAGCCTGGTGTCGGGGCTCCAGCCGATGCCGTTGCTGACGCTCACCTTGTCCAGCACGACCTTCGCGTCACCGCTGGGCTCCACGCGGGCCAGCCAGCCGCCGGGGTCCTCGTCGTACCGCATGGTGCCCGCCCACAGCCGACCCGCCGGGTCGACCGCGGCGTCGTTGCCGCGCACGCCGTCGCGCGCCCAGTAGACCAGCCACGTCTTGACGCCGTCCCGGTCGATCAGCGCCACGCCGTCGCGGAGGTTGAGCACCAGGCCGCCGCGGGTCCGCGGCTTGGCCGCGCCCACGTGCTGCGGCACTTCGAGGACGGCGTCGTCGTCGCGCGACGGGTTGTACCGGTGCACCTCGTTGCCGAGGACGTCCACCCAGAGCAGTGTTCCGCTGGCGTGGTCCCACGTGGGGGCCTCGCCCAGTTCCGCTTCGGCCCGCACCGCCACTTCGATCGACACCGGGACAGCCTACGGTCACGCCCCCGTCGCACACCGGCGAAGAGACGAGATCCCACCGCCGGACCGAAGTCGCCGCTGAACGGCGGTTCCGCGCGTAGCCTGGTGACGTGGATCCCACCGGCCCCTTCACGCCGCCGACGCCCGAGCCGGTGGTCGCCGCGCCCAAGCCCGCCAAGCCGTTGGCCAAGCGCGTCGTGCCGCCCAGGCCCGTGCTGTCGGCCGTGGTCGTGCTCGGCTTCGTCGGCCTGCTCTACGTCGTCGAGGCGATCGACACCGTGCTCGGCGGCAGGCTCGACGACGACGGCGTGATCCCGCGCGATTTCAGCCAGTGGGACAACATCCTCTGGTTCCCGCTGCTGCACGGCGACTGGACCCACCTGACCGGCAACGCGGTTCCGCTGCTCGTGCTGTCGTACCTGGCCACCTCCGCGGGCATCAAGCAGTTCCTCCAGGTCACCGCGGTCATCTGGTTGACCAGCGGCCTCGGCGTGTGGATCTTCGGCTCGTACGGCAGCCACATCGGCGCGTCGGGCCTCGTCTTCGGCTTCCTGGTGATCCTGCTGGTGCGCGGCATCTTCGCGCGCAGCCCGCTGCAGATCGCGCTGGCCGTGGTGGTCTTCGCGATCTACGGCGCGGCGCTGTGGGGCGTGCTGCCGGGCCAGCCGGGCATCTCCTGGGAAGGCCACCTGTTCGGCGCGCTCGGCGGCGTCCTCGCGGCGTGGGGCGTCGCCCGGGATGCCAGGAAGAGCGCCGGGACTACGCTCGACGCGTGACCGTCACCGCCGATTCGCCCATCGCGATCTTCGACTCCGGCGTCGGCGGGCTGACCGTGGCACGGGCGATCATGGACCAGTTGCCGGACGAGCGGATCCGCTACGTGGGTGACACGGTCAACTGCCCGTACGGCCCGCTGCCGATCGCCGAAGCGCGCAAGTACGCCCTCGAAGTGATGGACCGGCAGGTCGCCGACGGCGCCAAGCTGCTGGTCATCGCCTGCAACACGGCGTCCGCGGCCTGCCTGCGCGACGCGCGGGAGCGTTACGACATCCCGGTGATCGAGGTCGTGCTGCCCGCCGTGCGCCGGGCGGTCGCCACCACCCGCACCGGCCGGGTCGGCGTCATCGGCACGGTCGGCACGGTCGGGTCCGGCGCGTACCAGGACGCGTTCGCCGCCGCACGGGACGTCCAGGTCACGGCGGTCGCGTGCCCCAGGTTCGTGGACTTCGTGGAACGCGGCACCACGTCCGGCCGCCAGGTGCTGGGCCTGGCGCAGGCCTACCTGGAACCGTTGCAGCGGGCCGAAGTCGACACGCTCGTCCTCGGCTGCACGCACTACCCGCTGCTGACCGGCGTGCTGCAGATCGTGATGGGCGACGGCGTGACGCTCGTCTCCAGCGCCGAGGAGACCGTTAAGGACGTCGTCAGGGTGCTCACGGAGCGCGACTTGTTCCGCTCCGGCGAGCCCGACCAGCGGTTCAGCTGCACCGGCCCGGTCGAGCCGTTCGCCCGGTTGGCGCGCCGATTCCTGCCCGGGTTGGAAAAAGCGTCCTTCCAAGCCCACGGCTGACCTGGCACGCTCCACGGGTGCTGTTGACCATCCTCGGCTGCTCGGGCAGCCTGCCGGGACCGCACGGGCCCGCATCCGGCTACCTCGTCGAGGCGGATGGCTGCCGACTCGCGATCGAACTGGGCAGCGGAGTCCTGGCGGCGCTGCAGGCGCGTCACGACGCGTTCTCGTTGGACGCCCTGCTGTTCTCGCACCTGCACCCGGACCACTGCGCCGACTTCACCACCCTCGCCGTCATCCGCCGCTACCACACCCACCCGCCGCACGACACGCGGAAACACCGGCTGCCCGTGCACGGGCCGTCCGAGACCGCCGACCGGTTCGCCCGCGCGTACGCGGAGACCGCCGACGAACTGCTCACCACGGACCTGAGCGACGTGTTCGAGTTCCACACCTTCGCCGACGGCGGGGTGACCCGCATCGGGCCGTTCGAGATCACGTCGGTCCGCGTCGACCACCCGACCGAGACGTACGGGTTCCGCATCGCCACCAAGTCCGGGACGTTGGCCTACACGGGTGACACCGGGCCGTGCGACGCGTTACGCGGCTTGGCGCGTGACGTGGACGTGCTGCTGTCCGAGGCGACGTGGACGCACTCCGACGACCGGCCGCCCGGCACGCACCTGTCGGGCGTGCAGGCGGGGCAGGTGGCGGCGGAGGCCGGTGTCGGTCGGCTGCTGCTCACGCACATCGCGCCGTGGACCGACCGCGACGCCGTGCTCGCCGAGGCCCGCGGCCGGTTCCCCGGTCGGGTCGACGTGGTCAACCAGGGCGACACCTACGCGGTTGACCGGTCGGAGGTGCGGGTAATCGGCGGCCATGGCAACTGATGTCGTCGAGCTGATCCTGGCCGACCACCGCAGGTTCGAGGAGCTGTTCCGCGCCCTGCGGGACCGGAACACCGACCGTTCGAAGGTGTTGGGCGAGCTGGCCGCGCTGCTCGTGGCGCACGCCGAGGCCGAGGAGTCCAAGGTGTACCCGGCGCTCAAGCGGTACAAGGAGGTCGACAACGCCGAGGTCGACCACGGTGCGGAGGAGCACGCCGAGGGCCACCAGGCGTTGCTGGCGTTGATGGAGGTCGAGGACACGGGCTCCGAGGAGTGGGAGAGCAAGCTGGAGGAGCTGGTCCAGGCGCTCAACCACCACGTGGACGAGGAGGAGCGGACGATCCTCAACGACGCGCGGCAGGAGGTGTCCGACGAGCGGCGTGACGAGCTGGGCCGGTTGTTCGCGGAGGTCCGGCGGAGCCGGTTGGACGACGACTGCGGTGACATCGGCTACGTGCGCAAGATCGCGGCAGCCACGGAGGATCGGATCGACTAACGTCGATGGCGTGTCGAACGTCGAGGTGCGTCGGGTCGGTCAGCACGATTTCGTGGCCACGAACGACCGGGGCGTGTCCGTGCGCGTCGGTCGCAAGGGGGCCGAGGGCGCGTTCACGCCGGTGGAGCTGCTGCTCGCGGCGGCGGCGGGCTGTGCGGCGGTGACGGCGGAGACGCTGGTCACGCGGCGGGTGGACGGTGACTTGGTGGCGCGTGCGGACGACGTGCGTTCGGCGGACGGGCACTCGTTGACCAGCGTGCCGGTGGCGCTGGACTACGACATCTCCCAGCTGGACGCCGAGCAGCGTGCCGCCCTGGAGACCGCCGTCCTCCGCGCGATCGACCAGCTCTGCACCGTCACCCGCACACTGAAGGCCACCCCACCAACCCCCCTGACCCTCCCCACCTGACCCCGCGCGTGTCGAACCTTCAGGTCGCGCGTGTCCTACGTTCGCGTCGCGCGTGTCCTACGTTCAGAACACGCGAGTTGAACGCTCAGAACAAGATCGACTGTTCTGAGCGTTGAACTCGGGGTACGCGAACGTAGGACACGCGCGACCGGAACGTAGGACACGCGCGACCGGGGGGTTCGACACGCGGTCAGATGGTGCGGACGAAGTCGTAGACGGCGGTGGAGCCGCTGTGGCCGATGCGGACGGTCTGGATCGTGGCGGCGGCGCCGGCGGCGACCACCAGGACGGCGACCACGACGGCGATCCGGCGCCACGTCTTCGGCACGGCCGGGTCGTCCGCGGCGGCGGCGCGTTCGCGGTCGGCCAGCCTGCCCGACACGAGCAGCGCCACGACCACCACGCCGAAGCCCAGCGCGAACGGCAGCAGGTCGTTGCCCAGGTCGGCGTGCCGCTGGATCAACGGGTTGCCCAGCGCCGCCATCTTCGCGTACAGCTGCTCACCCGCCCACTGCGCCAACGGCACCGAGCCGACGGCCACCAGCGTCACGCCCAGCAGGAGCCACGCGTACCGCTGCCGCCACCTCGGCACCACGGCCAGCGCGGCGGCGCTCGCCGCGGCCAGCGGGAGCAGCACCACCACCGCGTGGACCAGCAGCGGGTGCGCGGGGAGACCGAAGATCGTCACCAGGTCGTCTGCGAGTGCCATGTCTCTCCCTACGCCGGTGGGTTGCTCCCCGGTTCAGCGACATAGGGTAGTGCCGTGCTGAGGACCGATGGCAGGAACGACGACGTACTGCGCGACATCCGGATCACCCGCGGCTTCCAGCAGTGGCCCGCCGGGTCGGTGCTGATCGAGTTCGGCAACACGCGGGTGTTGTGCGCGGCCAGCGTGACCGAGGGCGTGCCGCGGTGGCGGTCCGGCTCGGGCCTCGGCTGGGTGACCGCCGAATACGCGATGCTGCCCTCCGCCACGCATACCCGCAGTGACCGCGAGTCGGTGAAAGGCCGGATCGGGGGACGCACGCACGAGATCAGCCGCCTGATCGGTCGATCACTGCGGGCGTGCATCGACCTGGCCGCGCTCGGCGAGAACACCATCGTGATCGACTGCGACGTGATCCAGGCCGACGGCGGCACCCGGACCGCCGCCATCACCGGCGCCTACGTGGCCCTGGCCGACGCCATCACCTGGTTGGGTGCCGCCGGTCGCCTGGCCGACCCCCAGCCGCTCTCGTGCGCCGTGTCGGCGGTGTCGGTCGGTGTCGTGGACGGCCGCGTGCGCCTCGACCTGCCGTACGAGGAGGACTCGCGCGCCGAGGTCGACATGAACGTCGTCGCCACGGACGCCGGCACGTTGATCGAGGTGCAGGGCACCGGCGAGGGCGCCACGTTCGCCCGGTCGACGTTGGACAAGATGCTCGACCTTGCCCTGGCCGGCTGCGCCGAGCTCAACCGCGTCCAGGCGGAGGCGCTGGCCCTGCCGTACCCCGGTGTCCTGCCCGAGCCGAAGGCGAAGAAGAAGTGAAGCTGCTGCTGGCCTCGCGGAACAAGAAGAAGCTCGGCGAACTGCGCCGCATCCTGCTGGCCGAGGGGCTGGCGGGGATCGAGGTGCTCGGCCTGGACGACGTGCCGCCGTTCCCGGAGGCCCCGGAGACCGATCCGACCTTCGAGGGCAACGCCCTGGCCAAGGCCCGTGACGCGTTCGCCGCCACCGGCCTCCCGTCGGTCGCGGACGACTCGGGCATCGCCATCGACGCGCTGAACGGCATGCCGGGCGTCCTGTCGGCCCGCTGGTCCGGCCGGCACGGTGACGACCAGGCCAACCTGGACCTGGTGCTGGGCCAACTGCGCGACGTCCCGGACGAGCGCAGGGGAGCGGCCTTCGTGTGCACGGCGGCGTTCGTGGCGGGCCCCGACGCGGAAACCGTCGTGCGCGGCGAGTGGCGCGGCACGATCACGCGTGAGCCGGCCGGCGAGAACGGCTTCGGCTACGACCCGATCTTCCGCCCTGAAGGCCACGCCGTCACCTCCGCCGAGCTGACCCCGGACCAGAAGGACGAGATCTCCCACCGCGGCCGCGCCCTGCGCCTCCTGCTCCCGCACCTGCGCGGGCTGGCTCAGCCGTAGCCGCCGGGCCCGCCGCCCCGGAAGGGAGGGGTGGCGACGCCCGGCGTTCGGTGATCAGGCGGGCAGTTCGCGCAGCAGCTTGGCCACGTGGCCGGTAGCGCGGACGTTGTACATCGCCTTCTTGATCTTCCCCTCGGGGTCGACCAGGAACGTCGACCGGATCACGCCCATGACGGTCTTGCCGTAGTTCAGCTTCTCGCCGAACGCGCCCCACTCGGCCAGCACCTTGCGGTCGACGTCGGACAGCAGCGGGAAGTTCAGGCCCTCCGCGGCGGCGAACTTGGCCAGCTTCTCCGGCTTGTCCGGCGAGATCCCGACGACCTCGTAGCCCGACGACCCGAGGTCGCCGATGCTGTCGCGGAAGTCGCACGCCTGCTTCGTGCAGCCCGGCGTGCCCGCGGCCGGGTAGAAGTAGACGACCACGGAGCGGCCGAGGTAGTCGGAAAGCGAGACGGGCTTGCCCTCGCTGTCGGGCAGCGTGAACGCCGGGGCCTGGTCGCCCGGTGACAGGCGCTTCTGCTCGGTCATGGCCCCAGACGCTACAAGGTCAGGCGACGCCCTCGAACGTCGCGCTCGGGTCCTGGTCGGCGCCGTTCGGCTCGACCACGAGCTGCAACCGCACCGGGTCGGCGGGCACCGCGAACGCGACCGTCAGCACGGTCTCCGCACCGGGGGCCACCTCGTGGACCGCGGCGCCGACGCCGTTGAGCCCCTGCACGGAGTCGCGCACCTCGGCCACCGGCTGCCCGTCGACCAACGCGCGCACGGACAGCTGGTTGGTGCGGTAGCCGGTCTTGGTGCCGTTGACCACGGTCAGCGTGAACACGGCGGTGCGCGGCGACTGCGGGAACGACGTGTCGCTCGGTCTCAGCGACTTCGGCGCGGACACGGTGACCGCCATGCCGTTGCCCCACACCCGCTGGGCGCCGAACGCCGTGAACGAGGCCGACGACGGCTCGTCGCCGCGCTGCTCGGCCACCGCGGACGGACCGGGGGGCGTGGAAATGTCGGAGGGGTCCGCACATCCCGCCATTGCCAGGCCTAGGCACACGCCGACGGCCAGTCTGGCGAACTTCACGAACCTCCCCTTCCCGCCCCGGCGGTGGGCTTGACTGCGACTGCCACCACCATGACGGTGTCGGGGGGTGCTCGGTGACCGAACAGGGGCCTTGATTCGCACCTGGTGCCTGCCTGTGGCCAAGCCGTGATGACGCACGGCTGCCCGCGTGGGCCGCGCCACACCTGGCGGCGGCGGCCACGCGGGTCGGCGGCCGAGCGATCGGGCGTGCGGAGCGCCCGGAAGTTGGGGAGCGCGTCGGGGGGCGTGCGCGCTCCACTACGATCATCGCGCCCCGTGGCCGTACCGCTACACCTATACTTCGGTCTTCACCCGTTCGGACGAACCCTGAACGGTCGAACGTCCCGTCAGCTCCGCCAGTAGTTCGTAAGACCTCAGCCGGTCCGACTGCTCGGCGACCATCGTCGTCACCATCAGCTCATCCGCCCGGGTGTCCTCCAGCAGTCGCTCCAGCTCCGCCTCGACGGTCTTCGGCGAGCCGATGACCTGCGACGCGATCCGGTCCTCGAAGATCAGCCGCTCGACGTCGGTGAACGGGTAGTCGGCGGCCTCCTGGTCGGTGGCCAGCGGACCGGGCCGCCCGCTGCGCAGCTTGACCCACGCGAGCGCGCCGGGACCGGCGATCCGGCGCGCGTGCTCGTCGGTGTCGGCCAGGATCACCGAGACGCAGACCAGCGCGTACGGCTTCGCCAGCCGTTCGGAGGGCCGGAACCGCTCGCGGTACAGGGCCAGCGCGGGCAGCGTGTTCTCGGCGCTGAAGTGGTGCGCGAACGCGAACGGCAGCCCGAGCAGGCCCGCGACCTGGGCGCTGTACCCGCTCGACCCGAGCAGGAACACGTCGGGCTTGTTGCCCTCGGCGGGCATCGCGTTGAGCTCTTCGGTGCCGTTGAAGTAGCCGGTCAGCTCGCTGAGCTGCTGCGGGAAGTCGTCCACCGAGAGCGGGCCGGTCGTGCGGCGCAACGCCTGCGCGGTGCGCTGGTCGGTGCCGGGCGCGCGGCCGATGCCGAGGTCGATGCGGCCGGGGTGCAGGGCGGACAGCGTGCCGAACTGCTCGGCCACGACCAGCGGCGGGTGGTTGGGCAGCATCACGCCGCCGGAGCCGACCCGCAGCGTGGTGGTGGCGTCGGCGACGTGGCCGATGAGGATCGCGGGCGAGGAGCTGGCGACGCCGGGCATGTTGTGGTGCTCGGCCAGCCAGAACCGGGTGAAGCCGAGCCGTTCGACGTACTGGGCCAGCTCGCGCGTGTGCTTGAGCGCCGTTCGCGCGTCCGTCGCGGTCGTGACCGTGGCGAGGTCTAGCGCGGACAGCGGCACATCGCGAAGTCGACTCATGCCTTCGACCAACGCCGAAGACCCCCGATGCCTTCCTGATGTGACGGTCACGACACCGGGAAGTGCCCGCCCCGGCGCCGGCGTTGCTCATGACATGGACGTCGTGGTCATCGGTGCAGGTCAGGCGGGGCTGTCCGCGGCCTACTTCCTCAAGCGCGCGAACCTCGACCACGTCGTGCTGGACGCCGACGCCGGTCCGGGCGGCGCGTGGCGGCACCGCTGGCCGACGTTGCGGATGGCGACCGTGCACGGCATCCACGACCTGCCGGGCATGCCGTTCGCCGAACCGGACCCGACCGCGCCCGCCAACGAGGTGCTGCCCGCCTACTTCGCCGACTTCGAACGCCGCAACGGCATCGAGGTGCGGCGGCCGGTGCGCGTGCACGCCGTCCGCGACCACGACGGCCTGCTGCGCGTGGAGACCGACAGCGGCGTCTGGGAGGCCGAGGCGCTCGTCAACGCCACCGGCACGTGGACGCGCCCGTTCTGGCCCCGTTATCCCGGCCAGGAGCTCTTCAGGGGCCGTCAGCTGCACTCCTCGCAGTACCGGGCGCCGGAGGAGTTCGCCGGGCAGCGCGTGGTCGTGGTCGGCGGCGGCACGTCGGCCGTCCAGCAGCTGCTGGAGATCGACCGGCACGCCGCGGGCACGACCTGGGTGACGCGCCGTGAGCCGGAGTTCTTCGACGAGCCGTTCACTCCGGAACTGGGTCGGGCGGTGGTCGCCAAGGTGGAGGACCGCGTCCGCCGGGGCCTGCCGCCGCGCAGCGTGGTCAGCGTGACCGGCCTGAACCTCACCCCGGCCGTCCGCGAAGCCCTCGGCACGGGCGTGCTGGCCCGCAGGCCGATGTTCGACCGGATCACCGAGGACGGCGTCGTCTGGTCCGACGGCACGCACGAGGAGGTCGACGTGATCGTGTGGGCCACGGGGTTCCGCGCCGCCCTCGACCACCTCGCCCCGCTGCACCTGCGCGGACCGGGCGGCGGCATCCGGCTGGACGGCACGAGGGTCGTCGCTGACCCGCGCGTGCACCTCGTCGGCTACGGACCGTCGGCCAGCACGGTCGGCGCCACCAGGGCGGGCCGTGCGGCGGCGCGGGAGATCAAGACGTCGCTGTCCCGCCGACAGGCCGCCTGAACAGCCGCGACGCCTTCTGCGCCAGCAGGTTCGCGCCGACGCCCAGCTTGTACCGGAGCACGTCCAGCTGGCCCACGTTGCGCCTGGCCAGGAACTCCCGGGTGGCCGCGCCGTCGAAGAACCACGGGAACAGCGACGACGGGTCGTTGAACCCCTCCCACAGCTGCTCGCCGATGTCCTCCCGGCGTGACGCGGCGAGCATCACGGTCTTCTGCTCGTCGGACAGGGGCGCGAGCAGCCCGTTGGAGAAGTCGCTGGTGTAGCAGCCGCGCTCCCACCACTCGTCGAACCTCTCGGTCAGCCACGACGCGGTGAACGGCCCGCCGTGCGCGGTCAGCTCCTCGGCGAAGAACCGGGCCATCCGGGTGGCGTTGTTCGCGCCCTGGCCGGCCAGCGGGTCGTTGAGCACGACGGCGTCGCCGAGGCCGAGCACGTGCCGCCCGGACGGCAGCACGGCGACCGGCTTGCGCACCACCGGCACGATCTGGCCCTTGATCCAGGTCACCGGGCTGGTCGGGCGCGCGGGCCGCAGGAACGCCGACTCGTGCGGGAACACGTCGTCCACCACGGTCTTGAGCACGGCCAGGCCCTCGTCGGCCGAGGTCACGTGCCCGAACAGGTCCGCGCGGCCGCCCGGCTTCGCCTCGACCACGACGCTGCGCGACTCGCCGACGTCCTTGTCGTGGAACGGGATCCAGAACACCTCCAGCGTGCCCGGCAGGAACGAGAACACGCCTTCCCGGTGCTCGGGCCGTGCCGCCAGGTCGTACTCGTGGATGTTGATCATGAACAGGCTGCGCTGCGGCTCCGAGTGCACCGACCGCGCCGGATCGCGCTCGAACAGGCCGGTCAGCGACTGGTGCCCGGCCGTGACGACCACCAGGTCGTGCGAGGCGGCCAGCCGGTCCAGCTCGTCCACGTCGACCGTGCCGATCACCACCGACACGCCTCGTGACTTCAGCTCCTCCAGCCCGGCGGAGAACTTCAACCGCTGGTCGACGGCCAGCGCGGGCTTGCGCAGCGGCGCGTCGACCGAGAACGCCAGCGAGCGGTCGTCCGTGAACAGGTCGAGGTGGATGCGCCGCATCCGGGACGCCTCGGGCCAGAAGTCCAGGCCCAGCTCAGCCTCGTACTCGACCTGGTCGCCGAACAGGCAGGCGGTCGGCCGGCCGCGGTCGCAGAGGTGGTCTTCCGCCGTCCGATCGGAGTAGAGCGTGACCCCCCATCCGGCGCGTAAGAGCGCCGCCGACAACACCAGACCCGCTTGACCTGCACCGATGACCGCTATTGTGCCCACGCCCCAAATCCTCGGTAGAGGCATGTGCGATCGCCAATAGCACAATCGGGTCGACTAGCCTCGATCTGGTGCACAGGGGGTTGCGCGCTGTGGCCGGACTGGTGCTCGGCTTCGGTTCGGCGCTGGTGGATCTGTTCGTGGTCGCGTTCGTCCGGAAGGCGGCCGTCGCGGTCGCCGGGCTGGAACGGCGGCGGCTGCGGTCGTTCCTCGGCGTCGACAGCGCCGAGCCGACGCGGGAGCAGGCGGTGCGCTACCTGGCCGTGCGCGCGCCGGTGGGCCTGTTCGGCGGGTTCGTGCTGGCCTGGCTGTTCTACGGGCTCGCGATGGGCGTCATCGTCGTCTACCGGCTGTTCGCCGGCGGCCCGCGCAGCGGCCTCGACCCGTCCGACGACTGGACCGCGTTCCTGTGGACGGGGCTGATCGGCGTCGTCCTGCTCTACATCGAGGTGCAGGGCATCATCGGCGTGGTCGCGCTGGAGGGGAAAGTCGCCCGGCGCTGGCTCGGCCCGAGCGAGGCCGAGCTGCTGCGCCTGCGCATCGACGAGCTGGCCGAGAGCCGGGCGGGCATCGTGGCCGCCGTCGACGCCGAGCGCAGGCGCATCGAACGCGACCTGCACGACGGCGTGCAGCAGCGGCTGGTCGCGCTGGGCATGCTGCTCGGCCGCGCCCGCCGCAACCCCGACCACGCCGACGACCTGCTGGCGCAGGCGCACGAGGAGTCCCGGCACGTGCTGGAGGACCTGCGGGAGGTGGCCTGGCGGGTCTACCCGGCGGCGCTGGACTCGTTGGGCCTGGTCGAGGCGTTGGAGGCGGTGGCGGACCGGTCCGCGATCCCGGTGCGGATCCGGTGCGCGCCCCTGACCGCGGCGTCGCAGGTGGAGACCGCGGTGTACTTCGTGGTCTGCGAGGCGGTGACGAACGCGGCCAAGCACTCGGGTGCGACCATGATCGGCGTGGACATCACCGAGGAGGCGGGCGCGGTGCGGGTGCGGGTCGTGGACGACGGCGTCGGGGGAGCGGACCCGGCGGGCGGCGGGCTGGCCGGCCTGTCCCGGCGGGTGCTCGCGCTGGACGGCACGTTCGACGTGACGAGCCCGGTCGGCGGTCCCACGGTGATCACCGCGGACGTGCCGTGCGGGTGATCCTGGCCGAGGACTCGACGTTGCTGCGCGAAGGGCTGGTGCGGCTGCTGGTCGAGGAGGGCCACGACGTGCTCGCCGCCGTCGGTGACGCGGAAGCCCTGATCAGCGCCGTGGCGGCGCACCGGCCGGACGTCGTGGTGACCGACGTGCGGATGCCGCCGACGAACTCCGACGAGGGGCTGAAGGCCGCGCTGGAGATCCGCAGGCGGTTCCCCGGCGTCGGCGTGCTGGTGCTGTCGCAGTACGTCGAGCAGCGCTACGCCGTCGACCTGCTCACCGAGCACGCCGACGGCGTGGGCTACCTGCTCAAGGACCGGGTGGTCCAGGTGGAGGAGTTCCTGGACGCGCTGCGCCGGGTCGGCGCGGGCGACGTGGCGTTCGACCCGGAGGTGGTGCGGCGGCTGCTCGCCCGCACGACCCACCCGCTCGACGTGCTGACCGAACGGGAGCGCCAGGTGTTGGCGCACATGGCCGAGGGCCACACGAACAACGCGATCGCGTCCCGCCTGCACGTGTCGCGCAGCGCGGTGGAGAAGCACATCAACTCGATCTTCGACAAGCTCGGCTTGTCCGATGTGGACGGTTACAGCAGGCGGGTGCTGGCGATCCTGCGCTACCTGCGGGCCTGAGCCTCCTCGTCCCGCTTCTTCTTCTGCGTCACGCGCGACACCACGAACCAGCCGACGGCCAGCACGACCAGTCCGATCACGACCTTCGACACGATGCCCATGTACTGCTCGACGAGGTGGTAGTTCGCGCCGAGCACGTACCCGGCGAGGATGAGCGCGGTGTTCCAGATCAGGCTGCCCGCGGCGGTCAGCAGCACGAAACCGGGCAACGGCATCCGCTCCACGCCCGCCGGGATCGAGATGAGGCTGCGGAAGATCGGCACCATCCGGCCGAAGAACACCGTCGCCTTGCCGTGCCGGGCGAACCACTCCTCCGTCCGGTCCACATCGGACACCTTGACCAGCGGCAGCCGTTGTGCGACGGCCCTGATCCGGTCACGGCCGAGCAGCGCGCCCAGGTAGTACAGCGCGAGCGCGCCGGCGACCGACCCGGTGGTGGTCCACACGATCGCGCCGAGCAGGCTCATCCCGCCCTGGCTCGCGGTGAAGCCGGCCAGCGGCAGGAACAGCTCGCTCGGCAGTGGTGGGAAGAGGTTCTCCAGCGCGATCGCGATCCCGGCGCCGGGCGCGCCGAGCGCTTCCATCAGGTCGGTGACCCACGAGACGACATCCATGATCCCAAGTTACGAACGCGCCGACACCGCCACCATGAAGCCGACCGCACACCGGGGTGTGGAAAACCTCAGTTCCCGGCCGCGGCGTGCGCGGCGAGACCCTTGGCGTACCGCGTGATCACGGCTTGGAGCACCACGCGGTAGAACCACCCCGTCCCGGGCGTCTTCGGCTCGAACGACGAGTGCCAGCGGATCGCCGTGCCGCCGCCGTCCGGCGCGAGGTCGATGAACGCCTGGTAGTCGCGAATGGCGAGACCCGACAGCAGGACGTAACCCACCCGCCGGTTCGGCGTCAGTTCGACGACCTCCTCCCTCGTGAGCGCCTTGCGGCCTTTGTTGTGGAATACCCGGACCTCGCCGACGCCATTCGCGTCACCCGCGCGTTCCCGCTCGTACCGCACCACCGGCGACCACTCGGGCCACGTCGAACTGTCCGCGGCCAGGCGGTAAACCTCTGCCGGCGGCGCCTCGCTGCGCACGTGGACGTCCACTCTCTGTACCATGCGGTACATGTACCATCTGGTACATGCCGGAACAAGGGGCTTCCCGGGAACGCCTGCTCGCCGCCGTGGTCGACCACCTGGCCGAGCACGGCCTGGCCGGCGTGAGCCTGCGCCGCCTCGCCGAGGCCGCGGGCACGAGCCACCGCATGCTCATCTACCACTTCGGCTCCATGGAGGGCCTGCTGGTCGAGGTCGTGCGGCTGGTCGAGGAGCGGCAACGCGCCGTGCTGGCCTCCCTGCCGACCGACGACCCGGCGGAGGCCGCGCGCGCGTTCTGGCGCACGCTCACCGACCCGTCCCTGCGCGCCCACGAACGCCTGTTCTTCGAGCTCTACGCCCAAGCCGCCCAGGGCCGCCCCGGCACCACACCGCTGCTGGACGGCATCGTCACCGACTGGCTCGAACCGGTCGCCGCCATCCAGCGCACCCTGGGCCACCCGCCCGACGTCGCCGACGCCCGCGCCCGCCTGGGCCTGGCCGTCGCCCGCGGCCTCCTCCTGGACCTGATCGCCACCGACGACCTCCCCGCCGTCAACGCCGCCATGGACCACTTCATCACCCTGATGACCTCTTAACCCTCGAGAGTCCTACGTTCAGAACGCGCGTGTCCTACGTTCGCGTCGCGCGTGTCCTACGTTCAGAACACCTGAATTCAACGCTCAGGCGCGCCGGCGGAGGTTCGCGAGCGTTGAACTCAGGTGCCGTGAACGTAGGACTCTCGAGGCGTGGACGTAGGACTCTCGCGGGGGACGTAGGATCGGTCGGCGTGAAGCGGATCCCGGTGGTCGTGGTGGCGGGGTTCCTCGGCTCCGGCAAGACGACGTTGCTCAACCACCTGCTCGGCGGCAGCCGGGGCACGCGGGTCGGGGTGGTGGTCAACGACTTCGGCGCCATCGGCATCGACGCGATGAGCGTGGCCGGGCAGGTCGACTCCACCGTGTCGCTGAGCAACGGGTGCCTGTGCTGCGCCGTGGACGTGAGCGAACTCGACGAGATGCTGGCCAAGCTCGACTCGCTGGTGGACGTCATCGTCATCGAGGCGAGCGGCCTGGCCGAACCGCAGGCCATGGCACGGATGGTGCTCGCGAGCGAGAACCCGCGCCTGACGTACGGCGGCCTGGTGCTGCTGGTCGACGCGGCGGAGTTCCCCGACGACCTGGCCAGGCACGTGCGCGTGGCGGACCTGGTGGTGCTGAACAAGGTCGACCGCGTCACGGACCCGGCGGCGCTCGCGGCCGAGATCGACCGGCTCAAGCCGGGCGTGCCCGTGGTCCGGTCGTCGTTCGGCCGCGTCGACCCGGCCCTGCTGTTCGACCCACGCCCGCGCGAGCGGTTCGGCCAGCTGTCGTTCGAGGACCTGCTCGACGAAGAGCACGACCACGTGCGCTACGACAGCGTGGAGTTCACCGGCGGCGCGATGAACCCGTTGCGGCTCATGGCGTTCCTCGACGCGCGACCCAAGGGCCTGTACCGGATCAAGGGCTTCGTGCGGTTCGACGTGCCCGGCCACCGGCAGCGGTTCAGCCTGCACACCGTGGGCGCGTTCCTGCGGTTCGAACGCTCGGCGTGGCCGGGACCGCGGCGCACCGAACTCGTCCTGATCGGCACGGGCCTCGACGTCGCCGCGATCCGCGCCGACCTGGCCGCCTGCGAGGAGCCGGACCCGGCCGCCGTCGACCCGCAGTCGATGCTGGAAGTCCTGCGCTACACGGCGTGAGCGACCCGCGGGCCCTCGGCGCCGGGAACGCCGAGGGCCGTCGGTGGATGACGTGGGCTCGGAGAGACTCGAACTCTCACTGGCACGGACCTAAACCGTGTGCCTCTGCCAATTGGGCTACGAGCCCGTCGGCGCAAGCTTATCGGCAGGCTTCAGCAGCCCGATGCCGAGGGACACCACGCCCGCCGCCAGGCTCAGGCCGCCGAGGTAGAGCAGCACGATCAGGCCGTTCGCCCGCGTCACGCCCTCGCCCATGGCGGAGAAGAAGAACCCGGCGGGCATGAGGATCGCGGCGACCGGCACGCCGAGCCGGGTCACCCAGCCCCACGGCCCGCGTACGTCCGCCGCGTCGGCGTACAGCAGGCACACCAGCCCGAGGATCAGCAGCACGCCGGCGTGCGCGTGACCGGCGCGGAAGAACGACTGCTGGAACTCGGTCAGCTCCACCTCGCCCTGCGCCACGGTGGTCAGGAACCGACCGCCGAACTCGACGCCGACGACGCTCGGCAACAGCACGCCCGCCAGTCGACGGGACGCGGGTGACAACCGGATGGCGGCCATGACGCTCCTCCACTTGAATGGAAACAGCGTTATAGAAGCACCCGTCGGCCGGTCAGGTCAACGTGGTTCCCGCGTCTCAACTACGGTTGTGACCAAGGAGCAGGTAGGAGGAGATGTGGCCCGCGATCCCGACACCATCCAGCGCGAGATCGAGCAGGCTCGTGACGCGCTGGCCGTGACCCTCGACGAGCTGGGGACGAGGGCGAATCCCCAGCGCTTCGTCGAGTCCGGCAAGGAGAGCGTGCGCGCGAAGCTCGACGAACCCAAGGTCCGGTACTCGCTGATCGCGGTGGCCGTGCTCATCGGGTTCGCCTTGCTGCGCAAGCTGTTCCGCTGAAGGTGCGCTACTGCCCCTTGGCGACGAGGGGCATCAGCACCTGTTCCACCACGCGGTCGACGAACGGCAGGTCCAGCGGGTCTCCGGTGAGCATCAACCGGTAGATCAGGGCCGCGCCCGCGATCTCGACCGCCATGCCGCGCGGCGCGTCCTGGCGGAGTTCACCGCGCTCTTCCGCGCGGTCCAGGATGCGCCGCAGCACGTCCCGCTGCGCGGTCAGGAACGTGCCGCGGAACGCCGAGGCGAGTTCCGGCTCGTGCGGCAGCTCGCCGACGAGCGCCTGCGCCGCCTTGCCGACCGGTCCGGACAGGAACGCGGCGAACGCGCTCAGGAACTCGCGCAGGTCGCCGGCGAGCGAACCGGTGTCCGGCTCGGCCAGGTTCTGCTGCGCCAGCTGCGTGCAGGTGTCGATCACCAGGTCGAGCTTGGACTCCCACCGCCGGTAGATGGTCGCCTTGCCCGCACGGGCGCGCGCCGCGACGGCGTCCATCGTCAGCGCGCGGTACCCGACTTCGGCCATCACCTCCAGCGCGGCCTGACGCAACGCGTCGTCCCGGCTGGCGTCCCTCGGTCTGCCTCGCTGCGGGGTCCGAGTCGCCCCGCTGTACACCGGTGTGGCCATTTCGCGCTCCTGTCGCCTTTGGCCGGACATCCTAGGCCGGATGCGCCCCGAATCAGGCTCAGATCATCTTCTCGGCCGCCGCGCCGCTTCGGGTTCACCCCGTCGGTGGTGGCACGAGACCCGCCCGGGTGTGGAGGTACGCGACCGAGAACGCGAGCGCGTCGCCCTCCAGCAGGTGCACGACGGCCCGCGGCGAGCGCCCGATCGCGATCTCCTCGACCAGTTGGTCGGCGGCCAGTCTGGCGGCGATCAGCCCTGGTGCGGTGGCGTCGAGTTCCTTGCCGGCGGCGCGCACGGTGACCGCCCAGTCGTCGCCGTCGCGTCGGTAGTTCGCGGTGATGGGGAGTGTGGTCATGCCAGGCCTTCCGTCGGTCGTTGCGCCTATCTGACCGGCGTTTGGCTTTCGGTGCGGGCTCATTCCTTCGATCGTGTGAGCACCCGGCGGGCGGCGGCGCAACCCCAGTGTCGTCACCCGATCGGGGATTCGAATACGGTGCACCCACCGTGCATGAGCCGTAACACGCGGCTACCGGCCGCCGATAGGCCATTTGGAGCAATGTCCCGGGTTTGAGAGGTCCTGATGAGCCGTCGAGTGGTCGTTCTGGTGTGCCTTGCGCTGGGGTTGGCGGTCGCGCCGGGTGTGGCGTCGGCCGACCCGCCGTGGCACGTGCCGGACGGGTGGGCCGACCAGGTCCGGGGTGACGTCTGCAAGCACCGCGGCGACCCTCCGTGCCACACGCCGACCACGACCACCACGTGCACGACGACCACGGCGCCGTCGACCGGCGGGACGTCGACCGGCACCTCCACGGGCGTGACCACCACGACGACCGCCGTGTCCGGCACGTCCGCGACGTCCGTGACCAGCACGGACGTCGGCGGGACCACGACCGCGACGACCACCTCGACGTCGAACGCGGGAGCCACCACCGGGGCGACCGGAGCGTTCGTCGCCACCGTGCCCGCCGGTGCGCCACCGGCTCCCCGGGTCGCGGTGGCGTCCGCGAACCAGGCGTTGGCGGACACGGGCGCCGCGCCACTGTGGACCGGCGTCGGCGGCCTGGCCGTGCTGCTCGCCGGCGCGGTGCTGCTGCTGCTCAGCCGCCGTCGTCGAGCCTGACCGTGAGCCGGCTCGCCACACCCCGCCACACGACGTCCATGACGTAGGCGGTCGCGAGCGCGGGCCCCACCTCGGGCCTGCGCTCGCACCACAGCGCCAGCCGTTCGGTCGAACCGACCACGATCTCGGCGAACGCCTCGGCCTCCACGGCGTCCACATCGGAGTCGAAGCTGCCGATCACGGCCGCGATCAGGTCGGTCTGCTGCCGCCGGATGCCCTCGACCTCCTCGACGGCCGACGGCACGGTGATCGCCGCCTCCTGCCGCAGCAACGCCCACGACTGCTTGTGCTCGGCGATGAACTCGAAGAACGCCATCAGGCCGCGCCGCAGGATCTCCTCGGGGCCGTCCGCGCCGGTGATCGCCTGCTGGGTGCGGTCGAGCAGTTCCGTGCGCGCCCGGTGGATGCAGCCGATGAGCAGGCCCTCCTTGGAGCCGAAGTACTCGTAGAGCATCGGCTTCGACACTCCGACCCGTTCGGCGATCTCGTCCATCGACGCCGCCAGGTACCCGCGTTCGGCGAAGACGCCCTCGGCGATGTCGAGCATCTGCGCCTTGCGCTCGGCCTTGGGCATCCGCCGGCGGCGCGGCTCGGTCGTGGTCACGAAGTCCAGACTACCGGAGGTAACTTACTTCGAGTAACCTACTGGAGAGTATGTAGGGCGAATCTGGAGGAGACGGGCATGCACCGAGAGGTCGAAGTCCTGATCGTCGGCACGGGCTTCTCCGGCCTGGGCATGGCGATCGAGCTGAAGCGCACCGGGAAGCGCGACTTCGTCGTGCTGGAGAAGGCGAGCGACCTCGGCGGCACCTGGCGGGACAACTCCTACCCCGGCTGCGCGTGCGACGTCCCGTCCCACATGTACTCGTTCTCGTTCGAGCTGAACCCGCGCTGGTCGCGCATGTTCGCCCGGCAGCCGGAGATCTGGGACTACCTCAAGCGGGTGGCCGAGAAGTACCGCCTGCGCGAGCACATCCGGTTCGACAGCAAGGTGAGTGGCGCGCGGTGGGACGCCGACGACAAGGTCTGGCACGTCACCACCGAGAACGGCGACACGTACACGGCGAAGTCCGTGGTGGCCGGTGTCGGCGCGCTGCACATCCCGAACATCCCGACCCTGCCGGGCATCGAGGCGTTCCAGGGCAAGACTTTTCACTCGGCCGAGTGGGACCACGACTACGACCTGCGGGGCAAGAAGGTCGCCGTCGTCGGCACGGGCGCGAGCGCGATCCAGTTCGTGCCGCGGATCGCCGACGAGGTCGACCGGCTGACGTTGTTCCAGCGCACGCCGCCGTGGATCATGCCCAAGGTCGACCGGGCCATCAACACGTGGGAGCAGAAGCTGTTCCGCGCGGTGCCGTTCACCCAGCGCCTGTACCGCAACTTCGTGTACTGGACGCGGGAGTCGAGCGCGCTCGGCTTCGCCGTGAACCCGAAGATCATGGAGTTCGCGCAGAACATCGCCAAGCGGCACATGCGCAACCAGGTGCCCGACGAGGCGTTGCGGGCGAAGTTGACGCCCGACTACACCATGGGCTGCAAGCGGGTGCTGATCAGCAACGACTACTACCCGGCGCTCGGCAAGCCCAACGTCGACCTCGTGACCGACGGCATCGCCGAGGTGCGGGCGAACAGCGTGGTGGACCGCGCGGGCGTCGAGCACGAGGTCGACGTGATCATCTACGGCACGGGGTTCCACGTGGTCGACTCGTTCGACTACCTGGACGTGACCGGCAAGGGCGGCGTCGACCTGGCCAAGCAGTGGCGCGAGAAGGGCATCGAGACCTACTACGGCATCACGGTCTCGGGCTTCCCGAACTTCTTCTTCCTGCTCGGCCCGAACACCGGCCTCGGCCACAACTCCGTGGTGTTCATGATCGAGTCGCAGATCCGGTACGTGCGGCAGTGCCTCGAACTGCTGGACCGCCACCAGGCCGACGAGCTGGACGTGCGGCCGGAGGTCCAGGCGCGGTTCAACCGGCAGTTGCAGCGGAAGCTGTCCAAGGGCGTGTGGACCGAGGGCGGCTGCAAGAGCTGGTACCTCGACGCGCAGGGCATCAACCGCACGGTCTGGCCGGGCTTCACCTGGCGCTACTGGATGCGCACCAAGACCGTCCGCGCCGAGGACTACACCCTGACCCGCGCCCGCCGCGCCCGCGTCCCGGCCTGACCCGAGCGTTCAACTCACGTGTTCTGAACGTAGGACACGCCTGTTCCGAACGTAGGACACGCGCGACGTGAAGGTAGGACTCTCGCGTTCCGAACGTAGGACTCTCGCGCGTGTCCTACGTTCGGAACGCGCGTGTCCTGCGTTCGGAACGGGTGAGGTGAACGGTCAGGCGGTGACGCCGGCGGCCTTGGCGCGTTCGGCGCGCAGGCGGGTCACGTCGGGCAGGTCGAGGGGACGGAGCTTGGCGCCCGTGGCCCACTCGATCAGCAGGTCGGCGATCTGCGGGTTGCGCGGCAGCACGGGACCGTGCAGGTACGTGCACAGGATCCGGCCCTGCACCGCGCCCTCCACCCGGCCGTCGTTGCCCGTGCCCACCTTGACGTGCGCCAGCGGACGGGCGGACGGACCCAGCACGGTGCGGCCCTGGTGGTTCTCGAACCCGGTCAGCAGGCCCTCGAACAGGCCGTCGGCCGGGGTGGCGATCACCTCGCCGATGGCACGGCTGCCGCCCGCGTGCGACGTCGAGTCGATCAACCCGAGGCCGGCGTGCGTCACCTGGTCGGCCCGGGTGAACGACTCGCCGAAGATCTGGATCCCCGCGCACACGCCGAGGATCACCGCGCCACGGGCCGCCGCGCGCTGCATGCCGGGGTGCTCGCGCAGGTGCCGCACGGCCAACGTCTGCGCCGTGTCCTCACCGCCGCCGACCACGTAGATGTCGCACGACTCCGGCACGGGCTCGCCGAACCGGATGTTCACGATCTCGGCGGAGATGCCCCGCCACGTCATCCGCTTCTCCAGCACGACGGCGTTGCCGAAGTCCCCGTACGTGCCGAGCAGGTCGGGCAGCACGAGTGCGATCTGGACCTTGCTGGTGCTCACTGGGCGGCCCTCGCGTTCAGGTCGCGGAATGCGGTGTAGTTCGCGATCACCTCGACCGGCCCCGGCGGCATGGCGTCGATCGCCAGCAACGGGTCCGGCACGATCGTGTGCTCGACCTCGGCGTAGGTCAGCCGGACGCCCAGGTCTGTCGCCCGCTCGCCGGACGCGATCACCTGACGTCCCCGCAGTCGCTCGAACGGCACGTCCCACAGCCACGACAGGTCGCGCCCGTCGGCCTCGTGCGCGTTGATCACGAGCACGGCGGGGTGGTCGGCCTCCCGCACCACGGTCAGCGTCTCGCTCCACCCGGCCGGGTTCTTCGACAGCAGCAGCCGGGCCCGGTGCCCGGACCGCTGGATCGTCCGGTACCGGCCGGCCACGTTGGACACCGCGCGCAACCGCTGCACGGCCTCCTCCACGGGCACGCCCAGCGCGGCGGCGGCGGCCGTGGCCATCACCGCGTTCGCCTGGTTGAACTTGCCGGGCAGCCGCAGCGACAGCTCCACCTTCACGCCGTTCGGCGCGACCAGGTACCCGTCGCCGGTCACCCACTGGGGCCGCGGCCGGGCCAGGTCGCACCCGGTGCAGTGCCAGTGCTCGCCCTCCCAGCGGATCGGGTCGCCGCAGCGCGGGCACGAGGCGGCGTCGTTGTGCCAGCCCGTGCCGGTGGCGACCCACACCACGTTCGCCGAGTCACGGGCCGCGGACGTCACCATGATGTCGTCGCAGTTGGCCACCACGACCCCGGTCACCGAGGCCAGCGCCGTGCGCAGCGACTTCTCGATGGTGCGCACCTCGCCCACCCGGTCGAGCTGGTCGCGGCTGAGGTTCAGCAGCACGGCCACCGCGGGCGACGCGGCCCGCACGACCTCGGGGAAGTAGCCCTCGTCGACCTCCAGCACCGCGTACGGCGCGTCGGGCTGCTTGGACAGCGCGGTCACGTGCCCGTCGGGCATGTTCGCGCCGCCGTGGTTGGTGGCGACCTCGCCCAGGAACGACACGGCCCGGCTGAGCATCATCGTGCTGGTGGTCTTGCCGTTGGTGCCGGTCACCAGCGCGACCTGGCGACCGGACGTCAAGTGCGCCAGCGCCTGCGGGTCGAGCTTCAGCGCGACCCGGCCGCCGATCATGCCGCCCGCGCCCAGGCCCATCTTCTGCGACAGCTTGGAACTCATGTTGCCCAGTCGCACGGCCGCCGCGGTGCGCAGCGGCAGGCGGGCTGGGTCTGCACCTGGAGTGTTCGGCAAACCGACTTCCCGGATCTGTCAGGGGAGGGAGATCCCCCGATGCTACCGGGGCCGCTGGTGGTCCAGTTCCCGCAGGGTCCGGATCAGGTCCACCGTGCTGAGCTGGCACAACTGGGCCATGTACTCCAACGCGGGCAGGTCGAGGTGCACCTCGGGCGGCTGGCCGGGCACCAGGTGGGCGAGCCTGCCCTGCGCCCAGCGCCGCAGGGGCATCAGCTGCGGTCGCGGGTCGGCGACGACCGTGGCCAGGTCGACCGAGAGGTGTCCGGCGGGCGCGTCACCGAACACGCGTTCGTGCACCCGGGCGAGCACCTCGTGCGCGGGCACGCCCAGCGCGACGCAGATCTCCACCAATCGGACCACCGAGCACTGGCGGGTGCCCAGTTCGTACGTGGCCAGCGTTTGCAGCGAGATGTCGCTCTGCAGCCGCCGGTTGAGCTCCTTGCGAGTCCATCCGCGCTGCTTGCGAAGGCTGCGGAGCTCATCGCCGAGCACGCGCTGGTACGCCGCTGTGTCGATCTGCACCGTCGATCCTCCAGTCCGCCGGGGCCCCGACAGACCCCACGCAGATGGAAAGCGCGACAGGACGATCGCTTACGCGGGTTGTCCGATTTATCGCCCGATTGGGCTAACGAAGTGGTACTGAAAGTAGCGTTTCAACGCTCCAACGCGCTGGTTACGCCCGTCTCCCGTGGCCCGAGGAACCGGGGGTCGGGCTTCGTCACGACGCCGTCCCACATGGCCTTGCCCGCCGCGAACACCTCCCGGAAGTGCCCGTAGGCCGTGGTCGAGACCCGGTCGGACGTGTCGTGCCCCACGCCGAACGCCTCGATGCCCGCCGAACGGCACAGCGCCACCGCGCGGGGCAGGTGGAACTCCTGGGTCACCACGGTCAGCCGCTCGACGCCGAAGATCCGCTTCGCCCGCGTGCACGAGTCCCACGTGTCCAGGCCGGCGTAGTCGGCCACCACGTCGTCCGCGGGCACGCCCCGGCCGATCAGGTACGTGCGCATGGCGGTCGGCTCGTCGTACTCGGTGCGGCTGTTGTCGCCGCTGACCAGCAGCACCTCGACCTTGCCCCGCCGGTACAGGTCGGCGGCCACGTCCAGCCTGCCCGCCAGGAACGGCGTCGGCGTGCCCGCCCTGGTCAGGCCCGCGCCGAGGACCAGCGCCACGGGCGCGTCCGGCACGTCCGCCGCGTCGTGCCGGTAGGCGGCGCTGCTGGTCTGCACCCACACCCACGGCGTGGCCGCGAGCACGGCCAGCAGGCCGACCGCGACCAGCACCCGCTTCCAGCGGATCCGTCTGATGAAGCTCCTCACGGCTGCCCCCCGAGTAGACGATCAGTTCACGCAGCGCACCCCGTCCGCCGTGATGGGCGGCTCGGTGGTGGTGCTCGTGTCCGGCTGCTGCTGCCGCGCGCCGTCCAGGCCGACGAGCCGGTCACCGGCGAGCGTCTGCGTGCCCGGCCCGGAGTAGTCCGAGCCGACGAACACGCGGACGTGACCGGCCGGGATGTCGTCGTCCTGCTCGATGTCGAGCCCGCCGAGGGAATCGGCGACGGCCGCCGCGCCCGCCTCACCGCCCGCGCCGTAGCGGACCACGGAGGTGGCCATGGGCGACGCGTTGTCGGCGCCGCCGTCGGTGAACCGCTCGGCCACGAGCGCCTGGAGCACCCGGCCGGCCAGCCCCGGCGAACCGGAGGCGTTGCGGACCTCGACGGTCACCGACGCGTTGTCGACGGCGGGCGCGGTGGTGCCGGTCGCGTTCGGGTCGGCGTTGAGGTTCTTGAAGAACTTCTTCACCTCGCGCTCGTTGATCTCGACCGCCATGCCGTCCTCGGGCGTCTGCAGCTCCGGGTTGCCGGTCGGGATCGTCTCGAACTTGAGGTTGCCGCCGGTCAGGTCCTTCATCTGGGTGGCGAAGCTCAGCACGTTCCAGTCCTTGTCGAGCACGATGGACTTGGTCAGCGCGTCGATCAGGGACCGGAGCTTGCCCGGGTCCGACAGCGTGCCGGCGGACAGGATCTGCTTGGCCAGGCCCGCCATGAACACCTGCTGGCGCACGATCCGGTCGAGGTCGCCGCGCAGCAGCCCGTACCGCTGCCGGACGAACGCCAGCGCCTCGCGGCCCTGGATCTTCTGCGGACCGGCGGCGAAGTTCGCGCCGGACATGTCGTCCCGGGTGGCCTGGTTGAGGCACACGTCGACGCCGCCGACGGCCTTGGTGATCTCGTAGAACCCGACGAGGTTGATCTCGGCGTAGCGGTCGATGGTCACGCCGGTGAGGTTCTCGATGGTCCCGATGAGGTTCTTCGCGCCCGCCTGCCGCGACTGGACCTCCAGCTGCGCCGGGTCGCTGACGCCCTCGCCCTCCAGCTTGGCGATGGCGTCGTTCTTGCCGTAGCCGTACGCGGAGTTGATCTTGTGCCGGCCGTAGCCGCCCGCGATCTGCACGTAGGAGTCGCGCGGGAACGACACCGCGACGGCCTTGCCGCCGTCGTTCGGCACGTGCATGAGGATCAGCGTGTCGGTGTTCAGGCCGCCGTCGTTCTCGTCGCCCGCGTGCAGCTCGTTCAGGATCTCCTGGGGCAGCGGGTTGCCCTTGGCGTCGGTGCGGCTGTCCATGCCGACCATCAGGATGTCGACCGAGCCGTCGGCGGGCTTCTCGCCACCGCCTTCGTCGCTGATGACGTCGGTGGTGGAGATGTCGCTGAGCAGCGTGTTGAGGTTCGCCCACGCGTAGCCGGTGCCCAGCAGCACGGCGACCGAGAACAGCGCGAGCAGCGAGCGGCCGAAGATGGCGCCACCGGACGTGCGGCGCGCGGGCGGGCGGCGGCGCGGCGGGCCCGTGCGGCCTGCCGGTGGGCGCGGGCGTTGACCGGCTCGTGGCGCGGGTGCGATCCGCTGGGGCTCGGCCGGGCGCCTGCCGTCGGCGTCACGCTCGGCGGGACGACGGCCGGCCGGCGGACGGGGCCGTTCGGCGCCGGACCTGGGTCGGCCGGGCTCGCTGCCCGCACGGGCGCGCTCGTCCCGCGGCGCGTTCGGCCGGGGCCGTTCGCCTGAAGCCGGGTCGGTCACGGGGCGTTTCGGCCGCTCACCGGGCACGCGGCGGTCGCCGTCAGGCCTGCCGGGCACGCGGCGGTCGCCTTCGGGGCGCTCGGGACGGCCGGGGACGCGCCGGTCGCCCTCGGACGGGCCGGGCACGCGTCGTTCGCCGGTCGGCCGCTCGGGTCCGCGCCGCGGCGGCGGGTCGAGGCGTCCACCCGGCTCGGAGCGCCGTGGCGGCTCCTGGCCGCGCGGCGGTTGACCTGCGGAGGGACTCCGAGGGGGAACAGGTCGCCTGCGGAACCCATCGGGTTCGCCTGGCCTCGGCGGCCGGTTGTCCACTCCCACTCCTCCCATGTACCCGAGTTCGTCCCAATGGACGCATGGCGGGCCTCCCGGGTTGCCACCAGCGTCGCACAGCCGGTCCGCCGGACGTGGTGATACCGGGCCGCGGCCCGGCTGACCAGGTCGGTTACCCGATTGTGAGGTCGGCGGCAGTGCGTTCGTAGACTGCTGCCGTGCTGACCATGCAGGATGCGCTGCTCGCGCTGACCAGGTACTGGACCGAACGGGGCTGCGTCGTCGTGCAGCCGTACAACACCGAAGTCGGCGCCGGTACGTTGAACCCCGCCACCGTGCTGAGGGTGCTGGGTCCGGAGCCCTGGCGCGTGTCCTACGTCGAACCGAGCGTTCGGCCCGACGACGCGCGGTACGGCGAGAACCCGAACCGGCTGCAGACCCACACCCAGTTCCAGGTCATCCTCAAGCCCGACCCGGGTAACCCCCAGGAGCTGTACCTGGGCAGCCTCGAAGCGCTGGGCATCGACGTCCGGGCGCACGACGTGCGGTTCGTCGAGGACAACTGGGCCTCGCCCGCGCTCGGCGCGTGGGGCCTGGGCTGGGAGGTGTGGCTGGACGGGTTGGAGATCACCCAGTTCACCTACTTCCAGCAGGCCGGCGGCATGTCGCTCGACCCCGTCTCGGTCGAGATCACGTACGGCATCGAGCGCATCATGATGGCTCTGCAGGGTGTCGACCACTTCAAGGACATCGCGTACGCGCCCGGCATCTCCTACGGCGAGGCGTTCGGCCAGGCCGAGTACGAGATGAGCCGCTACTACCTCGACGACGCCGACGTGGAGGCGAACAAGCGGCTGTTCGAGGAGTACGCCTCCGAGGCGCGCCGGATGCTCGACGCGCGGCTGCCCGTGCCGGCGCACAACTACGTGCTCAAGTGCTCGCACGCGTTCAACGTGCTCGACGCCCGGGGCGCGATCAGCACCACCGAGCGGGCCCGCGCGTTCGGCCGGATGCGCGGCCTGGCCCGCGAGGTCGCCGGGCTGTGGGCGGCTCGCCGCGAGGAGCTGGGCCACCCGCTCGGCCTGGCCGAAGTGCCCGCCGCGGCCACGCTGCCCGACACGTTCGCCGAGGTCACGGCACCGAGCACGCTGCTGTTCGAGATCGGCGCCGAGGAGCTGCCGCCCGCCGAGGTGACCCGGACCGTCGAGGCGGTCGGCAAGGCCGTGGCGGACAAGCTGGGCGCGACCAGGCTCGCGCACGGAACCGTCGAGGTGCACGGCACACCGCGCCGGATCGTGGTGCTGGTGCCCGACGTCGCGCCGCGCGAGCCGGACGCGGAGAAGACCGTGCGCGGTCCCCGCGTGTCGGCCGCGTTCGACGCCGACGGCAACCCGACCAAGGCCGTGCAGGGCTTCGCGCGCGGCCAGGGCGTGGCCGTCGACGCGCTCGGCCGCGTCACGGAGAACGGCGTCGAGCACGTCGCCCTCGTGCGCACGGACCCCGGTCGCGGCGCGGTCGAGGTGCTCAGCGGGCTGCTCGGCGAGGTGGTGGCCGAGCTGCGCGCCGAGAAGAACATGAAGTGGAACGACCCGAAGCTGTCGTTCACCCGCCCGATCCGCTGGCTGCTGGCCCTGCTGGGCACGACGCCGGTGCCGGTCGCGGTGTCGACGCTGGCCGCCGAGCCGAAGACGCGCGTGCACCGCACCGCCGCCACGCCCGAGGTCGACGTGCCGACGGCGGACGGCTACCTGGAGTTCCTGGCCGGGCACGGCATCGACGCGTCGGCGAGCCGGCGACGTGACGCCATCGTGGCCCGCGCCGAGGAGCTGGCCGCGTCGGTGGGCGGGGTCGTGGACTTCGAGGGCGTGCTGGACGAGGTCACGAACCTGGTCGAGCGGCCGACGCCGCTCCTCGGCTCGTTCGAGGAGCGCTACCTGGAGCTGCCCGCGCAGATCCTCACCACGGTGATGCGCAAGCACCAGCGGTACCTGCCCGTGCGGGCGCAGGACGGCACGCTGCTGCCGCACTTCGTGGCCGTGGCGAACGGCGAGGTGGACGTCGACCTGGTGCGCGCGGGCAACGAGGCCGTGCTGCGCGCCCGGTACGAGGACGCGGCGTTCTTCTGGCGGGCCGACCTGCGCACGCCGTTGGCGGACATGAAGGCCGGGCTGGAGAAGCTGACGTTCGCCGACAAGCTCGGCTCGATGGCCGACCGGGCCGGGCGGATCGCGGCGCTCGCGCGGCGGCTCGCCGAGGAAGTCGGCGCGGCCGACGAGACCCTGGCGCGGGCGGGCGAGCTGGCCAAGTTCGACCTGGGCTCGCAGATGGTGATCGAGCTGTCGAGCCTCGCCGGCGTGATGGCCCGCGAGTACGCCGAGCGGGCGGGGGAGACCCCGGAGGTCGCCCGCGCGCTGTACGAGATGGAGCTGCCGCGCTCGGCGGGCGACGCGCTGCCGTCGTCGACGCCCGGCGCGCTGCTGTCCCTGGCCGACCGGTTCGACCTGCTGGCCGGGCTGTTCGGCATCGGGGCCAACCCGACCGGCAGCTCCGACCCGTTCGGGTTGCGGCGGGCGGCGCTGGGCGCGGTGAGCGTGCTGCGGGCGTTCCCGGACCTGAAGGCCATCACGCTGACGAAGGCGTTGGCGCTGGCCGCCCGAGAGTTGGAGGTGTCGGCGGAGGCGCTGGAGACGGCCCGCGAGTTCGCCGTGCGGCGGTACGAGCAGCAGCTGCTGGACGCCGGGCACGACCACCGGTTCGTCAACGCCGTGCTGCCGCTGGCCGACGCGCCCGCGGTGGCCGACACGACGTTGGCCGAGCTGACCGGGCTGGCGGGCGACCCGGACTTCGCCGCGCTGGTCGCCGCGTTGCAGCGGGTGCGGCGGATCGTGCCCGCGGACACCGTGAGCGAGTACGACCCGCAGGCGCTCGTGGAGCCCGCCGAGGTGGCGTTGCACAAGGCCCTGGCCGACGTGCCCGCCGGCGTCACGGGGCTGGCCGCGTTCACCGCCGCCGCGACCGGGCTCACCGGGCCGGTGAACACGTTCTTCGACGAGGTGCTGGTGATGGCGGAGGACGCCGACGTGCGGCGGGCCAGGCTGGGGCTGCTGGCCGCGATCCGCGACCTGGCCGCGCCGGTGCTGGACTGGCAGGCCCTGGGCACCGCGCTGGGCTGACCTGCCCCGCGAACGGCGAAGGTCCCCGTCCTCCGGCGAACCGGAGGGCGGGGGACCTTCGTCTGTCGCTACATGTCGCGGTTGTCCTCGGCAGACTGAGCCGAGATCTGCGAACTGTCGACGGCGACGGTGTGGTCCGGCGTGGCCTGTACGGCGGCGGCCGGCCCGGCGCCCAAGGCGAGCAGTGCCGCGGCGGTCGCGGCCACCAGCGCTGCGGGGACGATTCTCACGCTGCTTCTCCTCACACACCCGGCCAGGGTTCGGCAGGCGACACCATCGCACAGAAATCGTCCGAACGGGAGTCCCCTTTCGCACCTGCCGGATGCGTGACCAATCGGGTGCGGAGCGTGATAAGTGCGGACTGTAACGGTCTGACCTGCGGATACGATGTTCCGGGAAGGTCAACTGACCGAATGGGGCGGACCATTCGGAGCTGCGGGGTTGCTACGTCTTGACGAACCCGCACCCGGAGGGATGGAATTCCGCGACATTCCGTATTTCCGGGGTCAACGACGATGTGCCCGCGCAAGGGGTTGGCGAATGCGAAGGCTAGTCAGAGCCGTGTCCTTCGGCCTCCTCGTGCTGCTCGCCGCAGGCTGCGGCACGACGGTCGACCCGCTCGCGCCGCCCACGGGCAGCCGGGCGCCGAGGCCCGTCGTCGGCGTGATCCTGCCGGACCGCTCGTCGTCGGACCGGTGGGAGGACCAGGACCGGCCGCTGCTGCGGCAGGCGCTGAGCTTCGCGGGCATCGAGGGTCTGATCGAGAACGCGGACGGTGACGAGGCGAAGTTCGCCAGCATCGCCGACGAGATGATCGGGCGCGGCGTGAAGGTGCTGATGACGACCCCGCTGAGCCCCGAGGGCGGCGCGGCGGTCGAGCGCAAGGCGCGGGAGGCGGGCATCCCGGTCATCAACTACGACCGGATCAGCCTGGGCGGCCAGGCCGACTACTACGTGTCGTTCGACAACCTCAACGTGGGCGAGTTGCAGGCCGAGGGCCTGCTCAAGTGCCTCGGCGAGCGGCAGGGCGCGCGGATCATCGAGCTGCAGGGCGCGCCGACGGACAACAACGCCACGCTGTTCTTCGACGGTCAGCGCCGCAAGCTCGGCCCCAAGTACGACACCGGCGCGTTGAAGCTGGTCGAGAGCAAGGCCATCGACAAGTGGGACCCGGTGCTCGGCAAGGCCGCGTTCGAGCAGATGCTGTCGGCCAACGGCGGCGCGGTGGACGGCGTGGTCGCGGCCAACGACGGGCTGGCCGGCGCGGCGATCGAGGTGCTCAAGGCCAAGGGCCTCGCGGGCCAGGTGCCCGTGACGGGTCAGGACGCCACGCTGGAGGGCCTGCGCGCGATCCTGCGCGGCGAGCAGTGCATGACGGTCTACAAGCCGATCCGCGACGAGGCCGAGGCGGCGGCGCGGCTGGCCATCGCGGTGGCCCGCGGCGACCTCAGCGGCGCGGACGACCTGGCCACCGGCAACACCCGCGACCTGGTGGCGAAGCGGGACGTGAAGTCGGTGCTGCTCGGCGCGGACCTGATCACCCGGGAGAACGTGCGCACGCTGGTGGCCGAGGGCGTGGTGAAGCACGCGGACCTGTGCGCGGGCGACACCGCGGACGACTGCCTGCAGCTGGACATCCTGACCGGCTAGGCGGCGGCTCCGGGGCCGGGCAGCACGTCGATGTCGGTCGGCCCCATCGGCTCGCCGCACTCCGAGCAGTGCAGCTCCACGCGCGCGGTCCGCCCGCACGCGTGGTGGCGGTAGAGCACGGGCGGGCCGGCTTCGCCCGCCGTCCAGCGGTCGCCCCAGCGCACCATCACCATCAGCAGCTCGACCAGCTCGACGCCCTTCGGCGTGAGCGCGTACTCGTGGCGCGGCGGCTTGGCCGAGTACTCGCGCCGTTCCAGCACGTCCTGCTCCAGGAGCCACTTCAGCCGCTCGGCGAGCACCTTGCGCGAGATGCCCAGGTCTTCCTGGAGCTGGTCGAAGCGGGCGATGCCCACGTAGACGTCCCGCAGGATCAGCGGGGACCACGGCTCGCCGATGACGTCCATGGTGCGCGCGATCGAACAGGCCATGTCGCCGAACCGGGTCCGCTGCACGGAACGAGTCTAGCCGACAGGGTTCCCTGAAGGAACTTACTCCGTTAGTGTGAGTTCCCTCAGGGAACTTTGGAGGTGCGTGATGGCTCGACCGACCGTTGTCCCGCCGCAGGAGTGGCAGGCCGCCCGCGACGACCTGCTGGTCAAGGAGAAGGAGCTGACCCGCGCGCTCGACGCGCTGGCCGCCGAACGCCGCCGGCTGCCCATGGTGCGGCTGGCCACCGACCACGAGTTCACCGCGCCCGACGGCGCCGTGGTCGGCCTCGCGGACCTGTTCGCGGGCCGCCGGCAGCTCGTCGCCTACCACCACATGCTCGCGCCGGGCCAGGACTGGCTGTGCTCGGGCTGCTGCTCGTTCACCGACAACCTCGCCGACCAGGTCCACCTCAACGCCCGCGACACCACGTTGATCCTCATGTCCCGCGCGCCGCAGGACGAGATCGCGGCCGTGCGCGAGCGGATGGGCTGGACCGTGCCGTGGTACTCGTCCGGCCAGGCGTTCTACGACGAACTGGGCCTGGGCGGCGGCTTCGGGCTGAGCGTGTTCCTGCGCGACGGCGACGAGGTGTTCCGCACGTACTTCACCACCGCGCGCGGCGTCGACCGGCTGCGGATGGACTTCAACCTGCTCGACCTGACCCCGTACGGCCGCCAGGAGGAGTGGGAGGACTCGCCCGAGGGCCGGCCGCAGACACCGACCATGGCGTGGCTGCGCCTCCGCGACGAGTACGAGGTCTGACCGCCGTGCCCAAGATGACCGAAGCCGAGCGCGACGAGTTCTTCGGCCAGCCGCACGTCGCCGTGCTCGGCGTCGCCGCCGCCGACCGCCCGCCGCTGACCGTGCCGGTGTTCTACGCCTACCGGGACGGCCTGGTCACGTTCTTCACCGGCACGCAGGGCCGCACGGCACGCAAGACCCGGCTGCTGGAACGCGCGGGCGCGTTCAGCCTGAACGTGCAGCAGGCGACCTACCCGTACAAGTACGTGACCGCCGAGTGCGTCCTGGAACGGGTCGACCGCCCGCCGTCGGTGGACGACGTGTGCGCCGTGGCGAGCCGGTACATGCCGGAAGACGCCGCCCGCGCGTTCGCGGAGGCGGAGATCGCCCACCCGGCGGGCACGTTCGTCCTGTTCGCCGGTCGTCCGGTGCGGTGGCTGTGCAGCAACTCCGACGACGACTAAGCCTCCTCGTCGTGCCGCCCGGAGATGAACTCCTGCACCCGGATCTTCACCTGGATCAGCGGCTGCCGGATGCGGGCCTCCCGGCGGTACGCGCGGCGGAGCTTGCGCGAGCCCTCGGCGTACCGCCAGCGGGCCCACGGTGAGCCGGGCCGGGCCAGCCGCACCGCGCCGATCTCCGGCAGCACGGGCACCAGCAGCCCGATCAGCCCGGTCCACACCTTGCCCTTGAGCAGCGCCACGATGGCGAACCCGAGGTTGACCAGGATGATCAGCACGCGCACGGCCACGCCCTCGCCGTAGAACTCCTCGTAGCCCAGCGGGCGGGCGCCGAGCAGCAGCAGGCCGGTCATCCCGATGGCCAGGAACACCGCGTCCACCGACAGCCGGCCGTCCTTCGTCCAGTACACGTCGCGCAGGTGCAGGAGGAGCGCGAACTCGTCCAGCACGAGGGCCGCGCCGACGCCGAGCAGCGCCGCTGCGGCAACCCGCACCCCGTGCTGGTCGTCCGGCACGGCCAACCCGATCACGCCGCCGAGCAGCATGAAGACGGTGCCGAACACCACGTGGTGGATGTGCGTGCCGCCGGGCGTGAAGTTGCCCGGCCACCAGCGCACCTTCGCCCGGATCAGGCGGACGCTGATCCGGATGAAGACGAAGGTGACCACCAGGCCGAGGAAGAAGAACAGCAGCCGGGACTGGGGCAGGTGGAGCGCGTACACCACCCCATCTTCACCCGGCGGGGTTACTTGAACCTGATGCCGCCCTGGATGTCCCCCGCCTGCACGACGTTGCCGTGCACCGTGCCGGAGATCTGGTTGGTCACCCGGCCGGTCTGCGTGACGGCGTGGTGGGCCCGAAGTTCGGCGCCGAAGCCCGGATCGGCCTCGACGGTCCGCTCCAGCGTCTCGCTCAACGCCTTGACCTGGGGCGAGTCCTCGGACGCGCCCTCGGCGGCGGTGAGCGCCGCGGTGGCGACGGGATCGTCCGCGAACTTGGCGCGGACCAGCTCGTACAGGCCGGCGACGGCCCGTGAGGCGAGCGACGCGGCGATGGAGACCAGCATCGGTTCAGGCATCGGAGACCCCCTGTGATCGCGGCCTGGCCCACGGTAGCAGTGCGACTCGCCGCATTCTTCTGCTCGACTGGCGGCGGGATCTCATGGTTGACTGTCTTCGGTCGTACCTTTCTGTGTTCGTGTTCCACCACGCTCGCGGAACGGAGTTGCGGGCGCCGAACTTTCCTCGCCAGGAGGGGCCGGGGCCCTAGCTGACCCGGTGGTCGCAAGCGCGATCCGGCACCTGTTAGAGGAGAAGTAGCAAGATGGCAGTTCAGGGCACCGTCAAGTGGTTCAACGCGGAGAAGGGCTTCGGCTTCATCTCCCCGGACAACGGTGGCGCCGACGTGTTCGTGCACTACTCGGAGATCCAGAGCAACGGCTACCGCACCCTGGAAGAGAACCAGCGGGTGGAGTTCGAGATCGGCCAGGGCCAGAAGGGCCCGCAGGCGCAGACGGTTCGACCGCTCTGACCTAATCGGGGTCACCACCAGGACCTCGATCTTTTCGGGCCGCCACCCCTCGCAGCAGCGGGGGGTGGCGGCCCGAATCGTCGCTCAGGTGGTCAGCGCGGGAGCCTGGCCGACCTGCCCGCCGTAGATCCGCTTGCCGACCAGCCGTGCGTCGTCGAACACGAAGAACGCCGTCGTGCGCACCCGGAAGGCGCGTCCCGTGGGCTCCTCGCCGCGGAGACTGCCCAGGTGGGTGCCCCGCAGCTCCAGTTCCACGATCACCGCGTCGTCGGCGTGGTGCAGCTCGACGAGCGTGCTGCGCTGGTCCGGGAACGCGTCGCGGACGCGCGCGTAGTAGCCGGTGACCTCGGCCCGGCCGTCGAACACCTGGCCGGTCGCCACGATCTCGCACCGCGGGTGGTCGAAGGCGCCGACGGCGGTGTCGAACTCGTGTTCGTTCTCCGACTCCAGGTGCTCCAGCACGATCGCCTCCCGCAGGGCCCGCAGTGCCTTGGACGCGGTCATGCGCGCGATTCCCTCCGGTTCGTCGGTAGCTGACGACGAAACACGGGCGGGCACCCACCAGTCAAGACGGCATCCGCACCGAGGGGTCCGCGATCGGCCGCGCGTTCACCCGTCCAGCAGTGCGCGCGACGTCCGGTCGGAGTGGTCGTGATTGGTGCGATTGCCGGTGCGCGAGCCGGCTACCGGGCGCGCTTAATCGTTTACCTGGGGCTTCGCCGGTAAGGCGGCGGCGTGTTCACCACCGCCTTACCGTGATCGCTCAGGGACGCATTTCGTATGCGCCGGACAGCGCCGCCACCTTGCTCCAGACGCGTTCGAAGCGGGCCTGGTCGACAACGGGCTTGCGGACCTGCTCGACCGCCCACCGCTGCTGCGCCTCGGTGGACGACGCCTTGCCGTGCAGCGCGACCGCGTAGGCCGAGAAGTCGCGCACCAGGACGTCGAACACCTGGTCCAGCACGTCGGCGTCCAGGTCGGTGATCCGGGCCTGCTCCAGCGCCAGCTGGCCGTAGACGACCAGCGTGAACAGGTGGCCGAGGTTGAGCAGGAAGTCCAGGTCCTGCTGCTGCTCGTCGTCCGGCGCGGCGGTGGTCAGCAGGGTGCGCAGCGCACGGGCCTGCTCGTGGAAGCGGGCCACGTTGGGCACGTGCGCGTGCTCGCGGTAGGCGGTCTCCCAGTCGTGGAACCTGATCTTCCCGAGGCCGCGGGCCGGGCCCTGGCGCCAGAAGAACTCGTCGTCGGCCGGGTCGTGCCTGGTCGGGACGTCGGCGTAGTCGGCGGGCTGGAACAGGTAGTTCGGCATGAACTTGAGCACGAGGGCGAGGTTGACGTGGACCGTGCCCTCCAGCTTCGGCAGCGCGCGGATGTCGCGGGCCGCCATCGAGAAGTAGGTGTCCTTCTCGAAGCCCTTGGCCGCGATCACGTCCCACAGCAGATCGATGACCCGTTCGCCCTCGCTGGTGACCTTCATCTTCGTGATCGGGTTGAACAGCAGGTAGCGGCGGTCCTCGGGGGAGGCGCTGCGGAAGTAGTCCACCGAGCGGTCGGCGAACAGCTTCATGGCGGTGAGCCGGGCGTAGGCGTCCACGAAGTTCTGCCGCACGTGCGGGAAGTCGGTGACCCGCTTGCCGTACAGGATCCGGTTGTGGGCGTGCGTGATGGCCTCGTAGAACGCGTGCTCGTCGATGCCGATGGAGGCCGTGCACAGGTTGAACTTGCCCACGTTGACCGTGTTGAGGGCGGCGCTGAACGCCTCGGGGCCGGTGTGCAGGACGTCGTCCGCGGTGACCGGGTAGTCGTCCAGGTGGAACTCGCTGACGAACATCTGCGAGTCGACCACGTTCTTGACCAGCGTGAACTTCTCGTGCTGCGAGTCGACGGCGAAGAACACGTACCCCTCGGGGCCCTCGACGTCCGCGCGCCGGCCGAAGACCGACACCATCCCGGCCACGTTGCCGTTGCCGATGTAGTACTTCCCGCCGGTCGCGGTGAAGCCGGTGGCGGTGGGCGTGAGGACCATGTCGGTGGAGTAGACGTCCGCCCCGTGCTCCTTCTCGGACAGCCCGAACGCGAACACCGAACCCCGGTCGAGGAGTTCGGCGGCCTTCTTGCGGGCCACCGCGTTGTCGCTCATCCAGATGGGGCCCAGGCCCAGCACGCTGACCTGCCAGGCGTACCAGTACTGGAGGCCGTAGAAGCCGAGGACCTCGCTCAGCGCGGCGTTGCGGGCGGCGTCCCAGCGCTTGTCGGGGTTGCCGTCGGCCTCGGACGCGGGCGTGCAGAAGGTCGCGAACAGCTTCTCGCGCGCGACGAAGTCCAGGAACTCGGCGTACCAGACCTTGGCCTGGTCGTCGGCGATCAGGCGCCGCTTGCCGCGCTCCTCGAACCAGTCGACGGTCGCGCGGAGCAGGCGGCGGCTCTCGGCGTCCAGGTGTCCGAAGTCGTGGGTGTTCGGGTCGAACAGCACGGGGTTCTCCCTTCGTCGCCGCCGCACGCTACCAGTCGGTAACTTATCCGGCTCCTCCGCTCGTCGCCGCCGTCTGCGGAGCAGCGACCATAGGGCTAGTGTGCTGCGCGTCACAATCGAGGAGTCGTCATGCACCTGCTTGCCATCGGCACCCGCAAGGGCCTGTGGCTCGCGACCGGTGAAGACCGCACGTCGTGGAGCCTCAGCGGACCGCACCACCCGATGACCGAGGTCTACGCGATCGCGATCGACCCCCGCCGCGACCGGCCGCGGCTGCTGGTCGGCACGAGCAGCTCCCACTTCGGGCCGACCGTCGTGACCAGCGACGACCTCGGCGCGACCTGGGAGGAACCGGACCACGCGCCGATCGCGTTCCCGGCGGACGCCTCGCTGGAACGGGTGTGGCAGCTGGCGCTCACGCCCGACCCGGAGGTCGTGTACGCGGGCACGCAGCCGTCGGCGTTGTTCCGCTCCGAGGACGGCGGCCGGACGTACTCGCTGGTGGAAGGCCTGTGGAAGCACCCGCACCGCGAGCAGTGGGGCGAGGGGTTCGGCGGGCAGGCCATCCACACCGTGCTGCCCGACCCGGCCGACCCGCTGCGGCTGACCGTGGCCATGTCCACCGGCGGCGTGTACCGGACGTTCGACGGCGGGTCGTCGTGGGAGCCGAGCAACACCGGCATCAAGGCCTACTTCCTGCCCGACCCGTACCCCGAGTTCGGTCAGTGCGTGCACAAGGTGAGCAGGCACCCGTCCCGGCCGGAGCGGCTGTTCCTGCAGAACCACCACGGCGTGTACCGGTCCGACGACGCCGGGGCGACGTGGACGTCCATCGCGGACGGCCTGCCCGCCGACTTCGGCTTCGCCATGGTCAACCACCCGCACGACCCCGACGTGGTCTACAACTTCCCGCTGACCGCGGACGGCGACCGGTTCCCGCCCGGCGGCGAGTGCGCGGTGTACCGGTCGGCGGCCGCCGGGTCGTCGTGGGAGGCGTTGCGCGACGGGCTGCCGGACGGCTTCTGGACGGCCGTGATGCGTGACGCGATGTGCACCGACGCGGCGAGCCCGGCGGGCGTCTACTTCGGGTCGCGGTCGGGCGAGGTGTACGCGAGCGCCGACGAGGGCGACAGCTGGCGGCGGATCGCCGAGCACCTGCCCGACGTGGTGTGCGTGCGGGCGGCGGAGGTCTGACGTGCGGGTGCTCGTGCTGATCCCCGGCCCGCTCCGGCAGACGGCGGGCAACCAGGCCAGGCTGGAGGTCGACCTGCCCGAGCCCGCCACGCTCGGCGCGCTGCTCGACCACCTGGCCGCGCGGTACCCGTTGCTGGACCGCAGGTTGCGCGACGAACGGGCCGGGCTGCGCCGCTACGTGAACTTCTACGTGGACGGGGAGGAGTGCCGCCGGCTGTCCGGCGCGGACACCTCGCTGGGCCCGGACGCGGAGGTGCGGATCCTGCCGTCGGTCGCGGGCGGCTAGGGCTTCGCGATCCGCCGGTAGAGCGGGCGCAGCGCGTCGGTCACCGAACGGCCGTCCACGACGAGCGGTTCGAGCTGGTCCAGCAGCGCGTCCGGGCGCCTGGTCGTCGACTCGGCGACGTCCGGCACGACCTCGGCGACCTTCGGGCGTGCCCAGAAGTCCGCGAACGAGTCCTCAGGGTCGGGCGTCGGTTCGGCCGGCTCGGCCGGGATGGGCGCGCGCAGGTCCCGCAGCCGGTCCAGCAGGTCCTCGCGGGACCGTCCGCGCCACGCCAGGATCTCGAACGGGTCGGTGTCGAACGACTCGGCGAGCAGGTAGCAGGTGGCGGCGAGGTGCTTGCACGGCACCTCCCAGTCCGGGCACGTGCAGTCCATGTGCAGTTCGCGCATCGTGCTCGGGAACAGGGTGAGGCCGAGGTCGGCGAACACGTCCTCGATCTCCGGCGGCATCTCGCCCGCCAGCAGCTTCGCCGCGAAGATCGCCCGGTCGGCCAGCGCGTGCTCGATGCGCCGCCAGTCCTCGTCGCTGAACTTCCGCACCCCGATCCGCGCCCGGTACGGCTCGGGGCGCGTCCCGGTCACCAGCGCCACCACCAGGCTGGTCGACAGGGACAGGCTCATCACCTGACCGGTGCGCGCGTACGAGCGGCCGCGGGCGAGGCGTCCGGCCATGCCGAACGACTCCAGCACCTCCAGGAACCGGCGCGACCACCACGTCTGCGCGATGTCGCCGCGCTTGCTGCGCAACGTGAGGCCGCCCTCGACCCGGATCGGCCGCGACGGCGGGTGGTACCCGTGCCAGTCAGTCACCGACGGCCTCCCCGGACAGGGCGAACAGCTCCCGCAGCTCGCCGGTCGACATCTCGGTCAGCCAGTCCTCGCCGGCGCCGACCACGAGCTGCGCCAACCCGCGCTTCTCCTCGATCATCCGGTCGATCCGCTCCTCCAGCGTGCCGACGCAGACGAACTTGCGCACCTGCACGTGGTTGCGCTGGCCGATGCGGAACGCCCGGTCGGTGGCCTGGTCCTCCACCGCCGGGTTCCACCAGCGGTCGAGGTGGATGACGTGGTTCGCGGCGGTCAGGTTCAGGCCCGTGCCGCCCGCCTTCAGCGACAGCACGAAGATCGACGGGCCGTCCTTCGCCTGGAACCGTCGCACCATCTCGTCCCGCTGCCGCTTCGGCGTGCCGCCGTGCAGGTAGAGGACTTCGGTGTCGAAGCGCGCGGCCAGGTGGGGTACGACCAGCGAGCCGAACGCGGTGAACTGGGTGAAGCACAACGCCTTGTCGCCGTCGGCCAGCGCCTCGTCCAGGACCTCCTCCAGCCGGGCGAGCTTGCCGGAGCGGCCGGCGACGCGCGAGCCGTCACCGAGGAGCTGCGCCGGGTGGTTGCAGACCTGCTTGAGGCGCGACATCGTGGCCAGGACCAGGCCCTTGCGCTTGACGCCCTCCGCCTCGGCGATCTTGGCCAGCATGTCGTCCACCACGGCCTGGTAGAGCGTGGCCTGTTCGGCGGTCAGCGTGCAGAGCTGCTTGACCTCGATCTTGTCCGGCAGGTCGGTGATGATCCGCGGGTCGGTCTTGAGGCGGCGGAGCACGAACGGGCCGGTGATCCGGCGCAGGCGGACGGCGGCGTCCTCGTCGCGGTGGCGTTCGACCGGGACGGCGAAGCGGGCGCGGAACGTGTTGATCGTGCCCAGCACGCCGGGGTTGACGAAGTCCATGATCGACCACAGCTCGGCCAGCCGGTTCTCCACCGGCGTGCCGGTCAGCGCCACGCGATGCCGTGCGGGCAGCGCGCGGACCACCTTCGACTGCCGGGTGGAGCTGTTCTTGATGTTCTGCGCCTCGTCCAGCACGACCCGGTCCCAGCTCACGTCGGTGAGCTTGCCCGCGTCGCGCGCGACGACCGCGTAGGTGGTGATGACCAGGTCGCAGTCGGTGTCGAGGGCGCGGTCCGCGCCGTGGTAGACCCGCACTTCCAGACCGGGCGTGAAGCGGGCGGCCTCGCGCTGCCAGTTGCCGACCACCGACATCGGGCAGACCAGCAGCGTCGGCAGCCGCTTGCCCTGCGCGCGGTTGTGCGCTTCGAGCGCCAGTAGCTGGACGGTCTTGCCGAGGCCCATGTCGTCGGCCAGGCACGCGCCGAGGCCGAGCCGGTCCAGGAACGCGAGCCAGGCCAGCCCGCGCTGCTGGTACGGCCGCAGTTCGGCGACCAGGCCTGTCGGCTGCTGGACCGGCTCCAGGTGGTGCTCGACCTCGCCGGACAGCAGGTCGCCGAGCCAGCCGGTGGCGCTGACCCCGTTCAGCGGGAGTGGCAGGTCGGCGTCCTCGGGGTGCAGGCCGGAGTGCAGCAGGACCTGCGCGGCCGTCATCTGCCCGCCGCCGCGCTTGAGGAAGGCGAGGCCCGCGGCGAGGCGTTTCGGGTCGACGTGCACCCACTGGCCGCGGACGCGGACCAGCGGCACCTTGGCCTCGGCGAGGGACTGCAACTCGGCCTCGGTCAACCGCTCGTCGCCGACGGCCAGTTCCCACTGGTAGTCGACCAGGACCTTCAGCCCGAGTTCGCTCTCCTTCGCCACCTGCCCCGCCGTGCCGCGACTGGTGGCCGTGAGCCGGAGCCCGAGCCGGTGCGGCTGACGCCACCACGACGGCAGCATCACGCCGAACCCGGCCTCCGCCAACACCGCCGCGTGCTGGAGGAAGTCGTACGCGCCTTCGACGTCCAGTGCCAGCTCCACCGGCCGGCGGGCGGAGAGCGCCCGGTCCAACGCCGGGTAGAGCCGGCCGGCCCGCCCCAGGTCGCCCAGCAACACGTCCTCAGGCCGGCCGACCCACCGCCGCAACACCGCGTCCTGCTTGTGCCACAACTGTTCCGCCGTCACGACGACGCTGGGCTCGTCCACGGCCTGGAGCAGGAACTCGACCCGCCACCCGTCCTTCAGCGCGCCGCCCTGGTCGGGCGAGCTGAGCCGGAAGCAGGTCCGAACAGGACTCTGCTGCAACCCGTTGGCCCGCCACGCCGCCACCTTGGCCCGCAACGCACCCACTTCACCGACCACGCGCGGCTCGTCCACCAACGCGTCCAGCCACTGCCCGACCATCCCGTCCCCACCCGGCCGCGCACCCCGCAACGCCACCCTGACCTGACGGTCGACCGCGCGGTCCAACACCTCCTCGGCCAAGTCGCCAGGCCCGTCGGTGCCCCGGAACGACGGCGGCGCACTCGCCCGCAACGCGGCGAAGCGCAACGAGTCCACCCCGGACAGCGCGGCCCGCCACCGAGCACACCCGTCCCCGTCCAGCGAAGGCAGGACCCGCCCCCGCCGAACCAGGTCCCGCCCGAACGCGAGGACGTCGTTCAGGAACTTCCACGAAGCCCCGCCCCGACAGTCCGGCGGCAGCGACTCGGGCAACGCCTGAACCCACACGACCGGCACCAACCACTCCCGCCACCGCAGAGCCCCACGCCGCCCACCGACGGCCTCCCGCACCAACTCGGGCGACCCGACCGGCCCACCGGCATAGGACGGCAACCGAACGGAAACCTCCCCGCCAACCACCCCACCGACCAACGCCGCCAGCGCCTCCCCACCAACCGCGAACGGATGCCCCACCGCGTGCCGGGGCAACCGCCCACCAACCCGCTCCGGCAAGAGCGAATCCTCAGCCCAAACCCCAACCCGCCCGCCACCCACGCCCAACGCGTGCAACACCAACACGAACAGCCCGATGCGCCCGTCGCTCAGCAGCTCGGCCACGTCGATGTGGTCGGGGTCGGCGAGCAGCCG
>NZ_LGED01000148.1 GCF_001280085.1 Saccharothrix sp. NRRL B-16348
CGATTCAATGCCAGTGCGCCCGGAATCAGGGAACCATGGCTTGGGCACCACCTTAGCGTCCGACCGCGACGTCAGTGCGCGTTGACGAAGTGGATCGATATCGGACTGGCCGATAATTCAAGAAAGCACCGTGCCCAAATGTGCAACCACCGCACCGAAAGTAGTCAACATGAAAGCCTGCATTGAATCGTAACCGCTGTGCGTCTGGTATCGGGGGCGCGCCCACTGGGCATCAGATACCTCCCTGCGAACCCCACCCAGAGGTCAGGGGTTCCGGTAGACGCTCTG
>NZ_LGED01000149.1 GCF_001280085.1 Saccharothrix sp. NRRL B-16348
CGAGTCGATGTTCTCGTACAGGTTGTGGTGGTACGTGATGAACCCGTTCGAGCGGTCGCTCTCACTCGACCCGACCAGCCCGCCACGACCGGAGTTGCGCAGGGTGCTGTAGGACAGCGTCACGTACTGCGTGTTGTCCTTCATGTCGAACAGGCCGTCGTAGCCCTCCGACTCGCCACCGGACGCCAGCAGGTTGACGTGGTCGACCCACACGTTGCGGACGTTGCTCTCCATCCCGATCGCGTCGCCGCCGTTGGACGTCGGAGAACCCGACTTCTTC
>NZ_LGED01000150.1 GCF_001280085.1 Saccharothrix sp. NRRL B-16348
CGAGTCGATGTTCTCGTACAGGTTGTGGTGGTACGTGATGAACCCGTTCGAGCGGTCGCTCTCACTCGACCCGACCAGCCCGCCACGACCGGAGTTGCGGAGCGTGCTGTAGGACAAGGTGACGTATTGGGTGTTGTTCTTCATGTCGAACAGGCCGTCGTAGCCTTCGGACTCACCGCCCGACGCCAGCAGGTTGACGTGGTCGACCCACACGTTGCGGACGTTGCTCTCCATCCCGATCGCGTCGCCGCCGTTGGACGTCGGAGAACCCGACTTCTTC
>NZ_LGED01000151.1 GCF_001280085.1 Saccharothrix sp. NRRL B-16348
GGGATGGGTAGGGGAGCGTCGTTCAGCCATTGAAGCGCCGGAGTGATCCAGGTGTGGAGGCTGGACGAGTGAGAATGCAGGCATGAGTAGCGAAAGACGAGTGAGAAACTCGTCCGCCGGATGACCAAGGGTTCCTGGGCCAGGCTAATCCGCCCAGGGTAAGTCGGGACCTAAGGCGAGGCCGACAGGCGTAGTCGATGGACAACGGGTTGATATTCCCGTACCCGTGTGAACGCGCCCATGGCGAACCTTGTGATACTAACCGCCCGAAGCCC
>NZ_LGED01000152.1 GCF_001280085.1 Saccharothrix sp. NRRL B-16348
TGCCAGTACCCGGCTTCGTTGGTGTAGAAGGTGCCGAGGACGTCGCGGGAGTTCTTGAAGTAGTTGTTGTCCACCTTGGCCTTCGCGCCGGCCCGGGAGTTGATGCCCGACTCGTTCAGGCTCACGTAGTGGTTGTTGTACATGTGCGCGACGCCGCCCCGCAGCAGCGGCGCCCGCGAGTCGATGTTCTCGTACAGGTTGTGGTGGTACGTGATGAACCCGTTCGAGCGGTCGCTCTCACTCGACCCGACCAGCCCGCCACGACCGGAGTTGCG
>NZ_LGED01000153.1 GCF_001280085.1 Saccharothrix sp. NRRL B-16348
GGCAGCCATCAGAAGCACTGGTCAGGCAATGGTGAACAGCCCCCTTGACACGCGCGGTAGGGCAAAGCCAGGTCGGCGGGATGACACGAAGCCCTCCCTATGTGGGGAAGAAGGGCGTCGGCGGCCGCACCGCGCGTGTCGGGCCCGGCACCGCGCCCGACACGCGACCCCCGAACCACTCCACTGGCAGGTCTTTCCTCAAAAGCAGGGCTTCGTGTCATCCCGCCGACCTGGCGCAGCCCTACCGCGCGTGTCAAGGGGGGCGCCTGTCCAC
>NZ_LGED01000154.1 GCF_001280085.1 Saccharothrix sp. NRRL B-16348
GTTGTCCCGAGAGTTAGTACTGTCCGTGAGGGCGTGGAAGGGTCTCGTGAGGGTTCAAGGCTTCTGTTCGGTACGCTGTTGGGTCCTGAGAGAACACGCGAGTGTTTTCCTCAGCGAGAAACGACAGGACGGTCTCCGTCTGCGAACCGCCGGGTTGCCGGTAGGCGTGGACATGATGGGGATGGTGTCTGGTTGTTCTTTGAGAACTGCACAGTGGATGCGAGCATCTTTGTGGCAAGTTATTAAGGGCACACGGTGGATGCCTTGGCACCAG
>NZ_LGED01000155.1 GCF_001280085.1 Saccharothrix sp. NRRL B-16348
CTGGTGCCAAGGCATCCACCGTGTGCCCTTAATAACTTGCCACAAAGATGCTCGCATCCACTGTGCAGTTCTCAAAGAACAACCAGACACCATCCCCATGACGCCCACGCCTACCGGCAACCCGGCGGTTCGCAGACAGGAACAGTCCTGCCGTTTCTCGCTGAAAGAGACACAAGCGTGTTCTCTCAGGACCCAACAGCGTACCGAACAGAAGCCTTGAACCCTCACGAGACCCTTCCACGCCCTCACGGACAGTACTAACTCTCGGGACAAC
>NZ_LGED01000156.1 GCF_001280085.1 Saccharothrix sp. NRRL B-16348
ACCCCCGCCGGCATCTCGCACCACCGGGGCGACAGCGACATGGGCGACCTGCCCCACCGCGTCCCCCCGGACCCCCGCTACTTCACCGCCGACGTGCACATCACCCCCGACGGCCGGGCACGCATCGGCAACCACACCTACAGCCCGGAGGAGTACGGCGACCTGTTGCGCCGCAACGGCTGGGACGGCAACACCCCCATCCGCCTCATCGGCTGCGACGCCGGCAGCAACGACTTCGCCAACCGCCTCTCCCACCACACCGGCGCCGAC
>NZ_LGED01000157.1 GCF_001280085.1 Saccharothrix sp. NRRL B-16348
ACCCCCGCCGGCATCTCGCACCACCGGGGCGACAGCGACATGGGCGACCTGCCCCACCGCGTCCCCCCGGACCCCCGCTACTTCACCGCCGACGTGCACGTCACCCCCGACGGACGCGCCCGCATCGGCAACCACACCTACAGCCCGGAGGAGTACGGCGACCTCCTGCGACGCAACGGCTGGGACGGCAACACCCCCATCCGCCTCATCGGCTGCGACGCCGGCAGCAACGACTTCGCCAACCGCCTCTCCCACCACACCGGCGCCGAC
>NZ_LGED01000158.1 GCF_001280085.1 Saccharothrix sp. NRRL B-16348
GTTGTCCAGTAACAATCTCAAAGGAAACCTCTTGACGAGGTTCATAAATTTACTGGCTATTCGGCACGCTGTTGAGTTCTCAAAGAACACGCGCTCACCGTCACTCATCGCTGTGCAGCGAGTCGATCTGGGGCTGATGTCCGCCGCGCTCCGTTCCGGTCTCTCTCCGGCCCGTTCCGCGCTGGCAGAGAGAAAGTTACACCCCGCCCAACGCGGAGACAAATCGGGGGTCTGGAGGCACGTCTGCGCAGGTAGTACCCCCTGCGGCGACCCTCAAACCGGATCATGTGTGATCGGGACCACTCAGACGAGTTTTCCATGCGGCGTGGACGGCAGGTGCACGGCCACGGACAGCCCACCGCCGGGCACCGCCGTGGCGTGCGCCTGACCCTCGTGAGCTGCGACGGCGGCCCGCACGATGGACAGCCCGAGCCCGGTGCCGGTGCGCGCGGTCCGGTCGGTGCCACCCCGGCGGAACGGCTCGAACAGCTCCTCCACCCGGTCCGGAGCGATGAACGGCCCGGACGACGACACCCGCAGCAACGTCCACTCGGCCCCACCTTCGGTGCGCACCTCGATCCACCCACCGGGCAGGTTGTGCCGCACGGCGTTCTCCAGCAGGTTCCCCGCGATGCGCTCCAGCAACGCCGGGTCGCCGACGGCGGGCGCGGGCGCCGTCACGAACGACACCCGCAGCTGGCGCTCCTCCGCCTCCGCCCGCACGGCCCGCCACGCGGACTCGACGACGGCGTTGAGATCGACCGGCTCATGCACGGCCAAGCCGAGCCCGTCCGTGCGCGCGAGCAGCAACAACGCGCTGACCAGCTGCTCGGCCCGTTCCGTCGCGGCACGCACCACGCCCGCCATGCGGCGCAGCTCCGCCTCGTCGGCATCAGGGTCGGCGAGCGTGACGTCGAGCTCGGTCCGGATGACGGCGAGAGGAGTGCGCAGCTCATGGGAGGCGTTGGCGACGAACCGCCGTTGCGACTCGAACGCCGCCTGGAGCCGGTCGAGCATCTCGTCGAACGTGTCGGCCAGTTCGGCGACCTCGTCCCGGGGCCCGGCCAGGCGCAGCCGCTCACCGAGGGACTCGGCGGACAGCCGGCGGGCCGCGTCGGTCACGTCGTGCACGGGCTGGAGGACGCGCCCGGTGATGGTCCACGCGAGCAGCGCCGCCGCGGCCACCACGCAGAGGAAAGCGATCGAGCCGGATCGCAGCACGTCGTCCCGCGCCTGTTCGCCGAGCAGGTCCATGAGCGCGTCGGCGTCGACCTCGCGGCCGTCCACGATGACGGTGCTGCCCTCGGCGAAGCGGGGAGAAGAGGCGATGACCCGGCCGACGAGCAGCCAGCCGAGCAGGAGCAGCAGGCCGCTGACGAACGCGACCAGACCGGTCGCGAGGAGGGTGAGCCGCGTCCGCAGCCCGGGTCCGCGCCTGCGGGCCAGCTCAGAGTTCAGCGGAACCTGCCGTGGGCACGCGGTAGCCGGAGCCGACCACCGTGTCGATGATGCCCGGTTCGCCGAGCTTCTTGCGCAGCGTCATCACGGTGACGCGGACGGTCGTGGTGAACGGGTCGGCGTTCTCGTCCCAGACGCGTTCCAGCAGCTCCTCGCTGGAGACCACCGAGCCCTTGGCGGCCAGCAGCACCTCCAGCACGCCGAACTCCTTGCGGGTCAGCTCGACGGGCTGGCCCGCGCGGCGCACCGTGCGGCGGGCCGGGTCGAGCTCGACGTCACGAGCGGTGAGCAGCGGCGGGGTGGCCGGGGTGGCGCGGCGGGCGAGGGCCCGGACGCGGGCGACCAGTTCGGGGAACGCGAACGGTTTGGCCAGGTAGTCGTCGGCGCCGAGGGACAGGCCGGCGACGCGGTCGTCCACGCCGGCGCTCGCGGTGAGCATCATGACCCTGGTCAGGGCTCCTGAGCTGAGGATCTCCTTGCACAGTTCGTCGCCGGACATGCCGGGTAGATCGCGGTCGAGCACGACCACGTCGTACCGCGTCACGGTCGACTTCTCATGGCCGGTCTCGCCGTCGTAGGCGACGTCGACCGCCATACCTTCGCGCCGCAGGCCACGCGCGATCGCGTCGGCCAGCGGCACCTCGTCCTCGACTACCAGGATCCGCACCCCACAAAGGTGCCACACATCCCTGAGAAGGTGCTTAGCGTGAAGTGTCGACGTGCTGTTGGAGAGCTGTCGGAGCGAGGGTGGAGCGAGGGAGAAAAGATCAAAAGAGTCCTCGCCGGACGGGCAGATCAGCAGGATGACTCCGACTGCCAGGTCAAGCGCCGGGGCCGTTGTTGGTCGGGTTTCGTGTCATCCCACCGACCTCCCTACGGGCTACCACCCGCGTCAAGGGGGCGGCCAGCAGTGCAAGCCGCGGGTAGAGGTGAACGGCCCCCTTGACACGCGCGGTAGGGCGGAGCCAGGTCGGCGGGATGACACGAAGCCCTTCCTTTGGGGAGGAAGGGCAGAGGCGTGGTGGTGGGCGGTGGTGGGGTTAGCGGTTGCGTTCGAGGACGACGGTGTTGGCGGTTTGGAGGGCGCGCAGTTGGAGGAGGGCTGGGTGGTCCTCGGCCAGGCGGGCGGCGTTGAGGAGGGAGCGCAGGGCCGCTGTTTCGCCGCGGGCGCGTTCGAGGGCTGCTCGGGCTTCGGAGCGGGCCAGGATTTCGGCGAGGGCGGCTTTGCGGAGTTCGGTGGGCATGACGACGTCGCGGACGGCTACTTCGCGCAGGTCGATGCCCAGGTCGGCGGCGCGGGGGGCGACGGAGGCGAGGGTTTCGGCGGCGAGGGTCTCACGGGATTGGTCGACTTCGTCGTGGGCGCGGGTCAGCACGGCGGTGCGGAGGGCGATCTGGGTGAGGAGGTGGAGTTCGACCTCGGGGGTGGCGGCGGCCTGGACGTACTGGGCGGGGTCGGAGATCGACCAGACCAGGACGAGGGTGACGCGGATCAGGACGCCGTCGGAGGTGGGGATGTCCTGCCAGCCCTGGGTCTGGGAGCGGGGGCGGACGTCGAGGCGGCGGACCTGGTGGCGGAAGCCGCGGCGGTGGCGGCCGGGGCCGAGGACCTCGGTGAGCTTGCCGTGCCGGAAGACCACGCCGCGTTCCCACGGCATGAGGGTGTGCTTCACCGGGCCTCCTCCTGCGTTGCGCGGACCGCGACCCCGGTCGTGGGGCGGTGGGCGGGAGCACGGGGCTCGCAGGGCCCGACGCCCCGTGGTCGACCGGGGTCGCGGCTTGGGGGTGAACCCGCCGCGTTGGCAACGCGCCTCTCTGAAAGGTGTGCCCGGCTGTGATCGCGGGACTCGGGGTCGGCAGTGCCGTCCGAGCCGCTGACCGGGCGGGAGGAGGGTAACCGGGCTACTTCTCGACCGTCGCGCCCATTTCCGCGGGCTCGGTGGCGGCGACCCACTCGGTGACGCGGCGGGCGACGTCCTGGGCGGTCAGGCCGATGTCGGCGAGGACTTCGCCGCGTTCGCCGTGCTCCTGGAACGCCTGGGGGATGGCCAGGTCGCGCAGTGGCACGTCGACCGAGGCGTCGCGGAGTGCGGCGGCCAGTGTCCAGCCGAAGCCGCCGTGCCTGCCGCCGTCCTCGACGGTGACGACGAGGCGGTGGTTGGCGGCCAGGCCGATCAGGTCGTTCGCGATGGGGAAGACCCAGCGCGGGTCCACGACGGTGACGCCGATGCCCTGGTCGGCGAGGCGTTGGGCGGCGGCCAGGCCGAGTTCGCCGAACGCGCCCACGGTGACCAGGAGGACGTCGGAGCCGGAGCGGTGCAGGACGTCGACCGTGCCGATGCGTTCGAGGGCAGGCAGGTCTGGGCCCACTGAAGCCTTCGGGTAGCGGACGACGGAGGGTGCGTCGGAGATCCGGACGGCTTCGCGGAGTTCCTCGCGCAGCGAGGCGGCGTCGCGGGGGGCGGCCACGTGGATGCCGGGGATGAGGCCGCAGATGGACAGGTCCCACATGCCGTGGTGGGAGGCGCCGTCCGGGCCGGTGATGCCGGCGCGGTCGAGGACCACCGTGACGCCCTGCTTGTGCATGGCGACGTCCATCAGGAGCTGGTCGAACGCGCGGTTGAGGAAGGTGGCGTAGATCGCGACGACCGGGTGCATGCCGCCCATGGCGAGGCCGGCGGCGGAGGTCATGGCGTGCTGTTCGGCGATGCCGACGTCGAAGCAGCGCTCCGGGTAGAGGCCCGCGAACTTGTCCAGGCCTGTCGGGCCGCGCATGGCGGCGGTGATGGCGACGAGGTCCGGGCGTTCGCCGCCGAGCGTGGCGAGTTCGTCGGCGAAGACGTGGGTCCAGGTGCGCTTGGACGGGCCGATGTTCTCGCCGGTGATGGGGTCGATGACGCCGGTGGCGTGCATCTGGTCGGCCTCGTGGTTCTCGGCGGGCGCGAAGCCGTTGCCCTTGCGGGTGACGGTGTGCACGATGACCGGTCCGCCGAACGACTTGGCGCGGCGCAGCGCCGATTCGAGCACGAGGTGGTCGTGGCCGTCGACGGGGCCGATGTACTTGAGGCCGAGGTCTTCGAACATGGCCTGCGGGCTGAGCGCGTCCTTGATGCCGCGCTTGGCCGCGTGCAGGGCCGCGTAGACGGGCTTGCCGACGATCGGGGTGCCCTGGAGGGCGTTCTTGCCGCGTTCCAGGGCGCGCTCGTAGCCGGGCTGCAGGCGCAGTGACGAGAGGTGGTCGGCCAGGCCGCCGATGGTGGGCGAGTAGGAGCGGCCGTTGTCGTTGACGACGATGACGACGGGGCGGTCGGTGCCGGAGGCGATGTTGTTGAGCGCTTCCCAGCACATGCCGCCGGTCAGGGCGCCGTCGCCGACGATCGCGACGACGTGCCTGCGCTGGCCGCCGAGCTGGTAGGCCTTGGCCAGGCCGTCGGCGTAGGAGAGGGCGGTCGAGGCGTGGCTGTTCTCCTCGACGTCGTGCTCGCTCTCGGCGCGGGAGGGGTAGCCGGACAGGCCGCCCTTCTGGCGGAGCGTGTCGAAGCCGTCGCGGCGGCCGGTGAGGATCTTGTGCACGTAGCTCTGGTGACCGGTGTCGAAGACCACCGAGTCGTGCGGCGAGTCGAAGACCCGGTGCACCGCCATGGTCAGCTCGACGACCCCGAGGTTCGGCCCGAGGTGCCCCCCGGTCCGGGAGACCTTGTCGACGAGGAAACGCCGGATCTCGTCGGAGAGCGCGACCAGCTCGTCAGGTCCCAGCCGTTTCAGATCCGCCGGTCCGTGCACGGATTCCAGCAGCGTCACTCGCTCCACCTCGCCCTGTGGTTCGGGTCCCCGATTCGTCCGGTCAGTCTACGGACCACGGACTGAGACGCCTGTCAGCGCGCGGGCTCCAGCAGGGCGACGCATTCGACGTGGTGGGTCATCGGGAACGCGTCGAACGCCCTGAGCTGGGCCAACTCGTAGCCGTGCTGGGCGAACGAGGCGATGTCGCGGGCCAGCGCGGCGGGGTCGCACGCGACGTAAACCACACGTGCGGGTCGGCTGCGTGCGATCGCGGTCACCACAACCTTGCCCGCGCCCTTGCGCGGCGGGTCCAGGACGACGACGTCGGGTGGCAGGTCGGTGAAGTCGGGCGTGTCGAGCACGGCTTCGGTGCGGCCGACGTGCCAGCTGATCTGCGGCTGGTCGGAGAGGTTGAGCTTGCCGTCGGCGACGGCGCCGTGCGACGACTCGACCACGGCGACGGAGCCTTGGGGCCCGACCTGGTCGGCGAGCACGGAGGCGAACAGGCCGACGCCGCCGTAGAGGTCCCAGGCGCGGTCGCCGGGGCGGCAGTCGGCCCAGTCGCCGACGACCTTGGCGAACGTGTCCGCGGCGGCCGGGTGGACCTGCCAGAAGCCGTCGGAGCGGAGGTTCCACGTGCGGCCGGCGGCCAGCTCGGTGGCCGTGCCGCTGCCCTGGCGCAGGCGGGAGGGCCCGGGGACGGGACGGCCTCGGCGGATGATGGGCGGGCCGATCTCGGTGACGTGCGTGCGGCCACCCGCGTCACGGGCGATGACCAGCTCGGACTTGGGCGGCCAGGTGCGGTCGACCACGTCTTCGAGGGTGTCCGGGACGGCGATCACGCAGTCGTCCACGGGGATGACCTGGTGGCTGCGGTGGGCGCGGAAGCCGGGGCGGCCGTCCGGGCCGACGGCCATGCGCATCCGGGTGCGCCAGTCCTCCGGGCCGCCGGGCAGCTCCTCGACGATGACCTCCCAGTCGAGCTTCGCCAGCCGGTGCAGCTGCTCGCTGACCACGGCCGCCTTCAGCTCGCGCTGGGCCTGCCACGACGCGTGCTGCCAGTCGCAGCCGCCGCACAGGCCGGGACCGGCGAACGGGCACGGCGCCTGCACGCGGTCCGGTGACGCCTCCAGCACCTCGACGGCGTCGCCGCGGCAGAACGAGCCGCCGGTGTCCTCCGTGATCCGCACGACCACCCGTTCGCCGGGCAGGGCGTGCCGGACGAACACGACGCGGCCCTCGTGCCGGGCGACGCAGTGCCCGCCGTGGGCGACCGCGCCGACCTCGACCTCGATCAGCCGCTGCTTCCAGGTCGCCGTCACTTGCCGTCCTTCTCTTGGCCGCGGTTGTCCAGGCCGCGGCGGATCGCGCCGGGCACGATCGCGTCGTCCTTGTCGGTCACCTTCGAGGATGAGGCCAGCTGCCACGGCACGCTCGTCACCATCACGCCGGGCTGGAACAGCAGCCTGCCCTTGAGCCGCAGCGCGCTCTGGTTGTGCAGGAACTGCTCCCACCAGTGCCCGACCACGTACTCCGGGATGAACACGGTCACGACGTCGCGCGGGTTGTCCGTGCGGACCCGCTTGACGTAGTCCAGGACCGGTTTGGTGATCTCGCGGTAGGGCGACTCGATCACCTTCAGCGGCACCTTGAAGTTCTCCTTCTCCCAGTCCCGCACCAGGCGGCGGGTGTCGCCGTCGTCCACGTTCACGGTGACCGCCTCCAGCATGTCCGGCCTGGTCGCCTTCGCGTACGCCAGGGCCCGCAGGGTCGGCATGTGCAGCTTGGAGACCAGCACCATGGCGTGGTTGCGGGCGGGCAGCAACTTCTGCCGCTCCTGCTGGCGCAGCTCCTCGGCGACCCGGTCGTAGTGCCGGCGGATCGCCGTCATCAGGGCGTAGAGGGCGGCCATCGCGGCGATGGCGATCCACGCGCCGTGGGTGAACTTCGTGATCAGCACGACGACCAGCACCGAGGCGGTGAGCGCCAGGCCGAACGCGTTGATCGACTGGGACCGGCGCATCCGGCGCCGGGCGTTGGGGTCGGTCTCGGTCTTGAGCAGCCGGTTCCAGTGCCGGACCATGCCGGTCTGGCTCATCGTGAACGAGACGAACACGCCCACGATGTAGAGCTGGATGAGCTTGGTGACCTCGGCGTCGAACGCGATGACCAGCACGATCGCCGCGCCCGCGAGGAACACGATGCCGTTGCTGAACGCGAGCCGGTCGCCGCGGGTGTGCAGCTGGCGGGGCAGGTAGCGGTCCTGGGCGAGGATCGAGCCGAGCACCGGGAAGCCGTTGAACGCGGTGTTGGCCGCCAGCACGAGGATCAGCGCGGTGACCGTGGTGATGAAGAAGAACCCGACCGGGAAGCCCTCGAACACCGCGCCGGCGATCTGGGCGACCATCGTCTTCTGCTCGTAGCCCTCGGGCGCGTTGACGAGCTGGTGCGCCGGGTCCTCGGCCATCTTCACGCCGGTGAGCTGGGCCAGCACGATCAGGCCCATCAGCATCGTGACCGCGATCAGGCCCATCGCCAGCAGCGTGGTCGCCGCGTTGCGCGACTTCGGCTTGCGGAACGCCGGCACGCCGTTGCTGATCGCCTCCACGCCCGTCAACGCCGCGCTGCCGGACGAGAAGGCGCGCAGCACGAGGAAGACGAACGCCAGGCCCATCAGGTGGTCGTCCTCGGCGCGCAGTTCCAGTCCCGCGCTCTCGGCGCGCATCTCGTCGCCCATGAGGAAGCCGCGGACCAGGCCGTAGCCGATCATGAAGAGGACACCGGCCATGAACGCGTAGGTCGGGATGGCGAACGCGCTGCCGGACTCGCGGATGCCGCGCAGGTTGACGGCGGTGAGCAGGACGATCGCGACGACCGCGAATTCAGCCTTGTGGGTGGCCACGAACGGGATGGCCGAGCCGATGTTCGCCGCCGCCGACGAGATCGAGACGGCGACCGTGAGGATGTAGTCGACGAGCAGCGCGCTCGCCACGGTGAGGCCCGCTCTGCGACCCAGGTTGACCGTAGCGACCTCGTAGTCGCCGCCGCCGGAGGGGTAGGCGTGCACGTTCTGCCGGTAGCTCGCCACCACCGTGAGCATCACGACGACCACCGCCACGCCCACCCACGGCGCCAGCGCGTAGGCCGACAGACCCGCCACCGACAGCACGAGGAAGATCTCCTCGGGCGCGTAGGCCACGCTCGACATCGCGTCGGAGGCGAACACCGGCAGGGCGATGCGCTTGGGCAGGAGGGTGTGGGCTAGGCGATCGCTGCGGAAGGGCCTGCCGACCAGGAGGCGCTTGGCCGCGGTTGCGAGCTTGGACACGGGTCGAAAGCGTAAGGGGTCAGGTCCCCTGGTCGGAGTAATCGTGGGTAGGTTCTCCGTAGGCGTCGTTCAGGAGGCTTTCGTGCACGTGGTGATCATGGGCTGCGGCCGGGTGGGCTCGTCCCTGGCCAAGGCCCTGGAGCGCCTGGACCACCAGGTATCGGTGATCGACAAGGACGCGCAGTCCTTCCGCAGACTCGGCCCGGACTTCCACGGCCAGCAGGTCGTCGGCAACGGTTTCGACCAGAAGGTGCTGATCGAGGCCGGTATCGAGCGGGCGGGCGCGTTCGCGGCCGTGTCCAGCGGCGACAACTCCAACATCATCTCGGCGCGGGTGGCGCGGGAGACGTTCGGGGTGGAGGCGGTGGTCGCGCGGATCTACGACGAGAAGCGCGCCGCGGTGTACGAGCGGCTCGGCATCCCGACCGTGGCGACCGTGCCGTGGTCGACCGACCGGTTCCTGCGGATGCTGCTGCCCGAGGGCACGGCGACGGCGTGGCGCGACCCGTCCGGCACGGTGGCCGTCCTGCCGCTGGAGCTGCACGAGGACTGGGTCGGGCGCACGGTGCGCGACCTGCAGGAGGCCACCGGCAGCCGGGTGGCGTTCGTGATGCGGTTCGGCACCGGCGTGCTGCCCGACTCGAAGACCGTGCTGCAGGCCGACGACCAGGTGTACGTGGCCGCCCTGTCCGGCACCGTGACCGACGTGGCCGCCGCCGCGGCCCACGCGCCCGAGGAGAGCTAGTGCGTATCGCGATTGCGGGTGCCGGTGCGGTGGGTCGTTCCATCGCGGCCGAGCTGGTGTCCGACGGGCACCAGGTGATGCTGATCGAACGTGACCGCACGCATTTCGAGCCGCACACCGTGGAGCAGGCGGAGTGGGTGCAGGCCGACGCGTGCGAGCTGTCGTCGCTGGAAGACGCCGGGATGCAGCTGTGCGACGTGGTGATCGCGGCGACCGGTGACGACAAGGTCAACCTGGTCGTGTCGTTGCTGGCGAAGACCGAGTTCGCGGTGCGGCGCGTCGTGGCGCGGGTGAACGACCCGGCGAACGAGTGGCTGTTCACCGAGTCGTGGGGGGTGGACGTGGCCGTGTCGACGCCGCGCATCCTGTCCGCGCTGGTGGAGGAGGCGGTGACGGTCGGGGACGTGGTGCGGCTGATGACGTTGCGCCAGGGTCAGGCCAACCTGGTCGAGATCACTCTTCCGGGCGACACTCCGTTGGCGGGATCCCCGGTGAACGGCCTGGCTCTGCCGCGGGACGCCGCCCTGGTGACGATCCTGCGCGGCGGCCGCGTGATCGTGCCGACGCCGGACGACACGCTCGAGGGCGGGGACGAACTGCTCTTCGTGGCGGCGGCGGACGTGGAGCAGGAGATCCGTTCGGCCCTGGGGTACTGACGCCCGGCTTGTCCACAAGCGGTCACGTTGTCCACAGGCGTTCGGGCTGTCCACAGGCAGCGGCGAGCGGCCGGTTCTTGTCGGTTCCCTCCGGAAAGATAAAAGCAGGGGTCCCCTTGGCGGGGACGCCTGCGAAGCCGTTCACCTGCGCAAACACGCGTTCGGGCGAGGTGTGACGGCCGGTGGCCGTGGGTCACCTGTGAGCTTGTGCAGCCGTTACGCGGGTGTCTCCTGGCGGCAGCCTCGCGGCGGCAGGCGGTGGCGTGGTCGCGGCAGGCTCTGTTCTGCCGGTTCCCCGCGGGGGTGGGATGCGAGGTCCGTCACCGCAGTTCACGCCGGTGATCGCACGTTCCGCGGATGGCAGGTCTTATCGCGGGCGGTCGATCGCGCCGAACGCCGTCCTGCTGCGCGTCATGATGTCCACTGACACGATGAGCTGGGCCTCGGCCAGGAGGTTGGCGCGTTCCTGCGAACCCAGCGGCCACTGGCGGGCCGCGTCCAGCAGGTTCTGCGCGATGTCCACCGTGGTGGGTTCCTTGTCGAAGATCTTCACGCGACCTCCTCCGAAGACGGCCGGTGATCGCACGCGCCACACAACGCGCACGAAGCGCGTGTCAAGGATATCGCTGAGCCTTGCCGGTCACCCTGAGCGTTGTGGCCGGCGAGCCGGTGGCCTCCGCCTGGCGCGTTAGGCGCTACCCGTGACCGGGCGGCAGGCGACCCCAGCCGCCCCACCGGCCCGTTGGCGTGCTGCGGGACCGGTGGGGCGTAGCTCGGGTGGGTCAGCGTTCCTCGGCGCGAGCGGGCGCGGGGGTGTCGTCCCGTGGCTTGTCGGTGACGCCGCCGCGGGCCTCGTCGGTCGAGGGGTCGAGGAGTTGGTCGTAGATGTTCCGCTTGCCCTCGGCCTCGGCCTGCGCCCGGAGGCGTTCCTCGGCTTGCCGGTTCTCCTCCTCCTCGCGGGCGAGGGTGGCTTTCAGGCGCTTGTCCGAGCGGCGCACCGCCCAGACCGTGGCGAACAGCGCCACCGCCATCAGCGGGTAGCCCATGGCCAGGCGCGCGGCCGCCAGCCAGCCCACCGACGCCTCGTCGTACAGCCACCGCTGCACCACGAACCGGGCGATGAACACCAGCGCCCACACGAGGGTGGCGATGTCGTAGTCGCGGACGTTCGCCTTGTCCTTGCGCCACGCCGTGCCCTGGCCGTTGAGGAACGACCAGATCACGCCCGCGAGAGGCCACCTGACCAGGATCGACAGGACGAAGCCGCCGCCGTAGACGAGGCTCTGCCAGATGCCGAACAGGAAGAAGCCCTTGGCGTCACCGGTCCGGTAGGCGATGAACGCGGCGATGCCGACGCCGAAGACCGCCGAGACGGCCGGCTGCACCGAGCCCTTGCGCAGGGCCAGCACGACGCCGATCACGACCGAGAACCCGAGCGCGCTCCAGATCGCCGGCATGAGCCCGGCGAACGCGTTGACCAGCACGAACACCACGACGGGCAGCGACGAGAACAGCAGGCCGCTCACGCCGCCCATCTGCTCGAGGAGAGTGGGCTGCTTCTCGGACTCTTTCACCGATGTCATGAAGCGTTCTGCAGCTCGTAGTAGGGGTTGTAGAGCACCTTGCGCCCGTCGCGCACGGCGATCCGACCTCTGGCCTTGATGGTGCGACCAGGCTCGATGCCCGCGATCCGGCGACGGCCCAGCCAGACCAGCGTCACGCCCTCGGTGCCGTCGTACAACTCCGCCTCCAGCGTGGCCGCGGCGTCACGCGGGCACAGCTCGACGCTGCGCAACCGACCCAACACCGTCACCTCTTGTCCGGACTCGCAGTCGCACGCGCGGATGGCCCCGACGGCCTCGGCTTTTCGAGACAGGTCGTCGGCGTCCAACTCGCTCACGTCGGTGGTCAGCCGACGCACGAGGCGGCGCCAGTAGCCACCCCCAGTACCAGTCATCCCCGACTCCTGGAATGCGCGGGGCCTCGACGACGAAGCCCGTCCAACAGCCAGCGTAACCGGGTGCACCCGACCGGGTATCCGACTGGGGGAGGATGTCACGTCATGAGGTCGTCACGTGCCGTTCTGCTGCCGGGCACCGCGTCCGACGAGGTGTTCATCTCCTCGGTGTTCGCCCGCCCGCTCGCCGAGGCCGGGTTGGCCCTGGTCGCGCCCGCGTCACGGGGCGTCCGGGAGCACTTCGAGGCGTTGGACGCCGCCTGGGACGGCACGCCGCTGGTCGTGGGCGGGGTGTCGCTGGGCGCGCACGTGGCGGCGGCGTGGGCGGTGCGGCACCCCGAGCGGTGCGCGGGCGTGCTGGTGGCGTTGCCCGCCTGGAACGGCGCGGCGGACGGCGCGCCGGCGGCGTCGGCGGCACGGGCCAGCGCCTCGGTGGTGGAGTCGGCGGGCGTCGAGACCGCGCTGACCGGCGTCGACGGGTGGCTCGGCGACGAGCTGCGGAGGGCTTGGCCAAGGTATGGGGCGCGGCTCGCGGACGTGCTGCGGGAGGCCGCCGGGTCGTCCGCGCCGACGGTGGCCGAACTGGGCAGGCTCACGGCGCCGGTGGGGGTCGCGGCCTGCACCGACGACCCCGTTCACCCGTTGGAAGTCGCCCGGACGTGGGTCGGAGCACTCCCCCGTGCCGCTCTGCGCACGACGACGTTGGCGGCGTTGGGCGCGGACCGGGAGTCCCTGGGCCGCGCCGCGCTGGACGCCTACTTCTCCGTGTCGGTGCCCGTCTGACCGGGTCTCAGCCCTGCTGCTGGGCCTGGATGTGCCGGGCGATGGCCTCGGGCAGCTCGATCGGCAACGGCGTCCGCACCGGCATCGCCTGCTCACCGCGCACCACGACCGTGTCCCGCAACAACGCGTAGAGGGCGTCGGTCGCCTTGGCGCTCTGCTCCTCCGTGGGCGCCGCCGCGATGCCCCGCAGCATCCACCGCGGTCCGTCCACGCCGATCACCCGGAGGTGCACCTCTTGATCGGACGCGGTCCTTCCCGGTGACGCCGTGGTGTTCCGGGCGATGATCTCCTCGCCCCACTCGCCGTTCTCCCGCAGGATCCGGAAACCGTCGCTCTTGAACTGGGCGATCATCTCGCCGCTGACCTCCGGCCACAGCCGGTCGTGCTTCGGCGCGGCGAACGCGCTCACGGTGAGCTGGCCGGCGGTCGTCAGCAGGTGCACCGCCCGCACCGCGCCCGCCGGGTCCATCTCCACCTGCAGCTGCGCGCCCTCGGGCACCGGCAGCCGGATCGAGCCGAGGTCCAGCCGGTTCAGGCCGTCGTCCGGGGCCTGCGTGGAGTCGAACGGCCCGTCCTCGGCCTCCTCGGCGCCGTCGAACTCGACCTCGGGTTGCGCCGTCCCCCGGTTCGCGGAGTGCCTACCGCGCTTGCGGCGCTTTCCGAACATCGCCTTCACCCCTCCGTCCGGGCGAGCACGTCGTGCCCGCCTGTAGAGCCGTAGCCACCCGCGCCCCGCGCGGAGTCGGGCAGCTCGTCGACTTCGCGGAACACCGCGTGCTCCACCTTCTGCACCACCAGCTGGGCGATCCGGTCACCGCGCGTCAGCACTACGGGCTCGCGCAGGTCGTGGTTCACCAGGCACACCTTGATCTCGCCCCGGTAGCCCGCGTCGATCGTGCCCGGGGTGTTGACCACGCTCAGGCCGACGCGCGCGGCCAGGCCGGAACGCGGGTGCACGAACCCCGCGTACCCCTCCGGCAACGCGATCGCGACACCAGTGCCTACCACCGCGCGCTCCCCCGGTTCGATCACCACGTCGGTGGTGGTCACCAGGTCGGCGCCGGCATCACCCGGTCGGGCGTAGGCCGGGAGCGGCACGGCGGGATCGAGCCGGGACAACAGGACCTCGACGCTGGGCACGGCGCGCGAGACTACCCTGGTGGCGTGAGCGAGACTGCTGTGACCGCCCCGATCGCGTTCCGCGAGCGGTTGTACGTGCCCTGGTGGGGTTGGCCGCTGCCGCTGGCCGCGGCCGTGCTGCTGGCCGCCGAGATCCACATGGGCTTCCCGGGCGTGCGGTCGTGGCTGCCGTACGTGATCACGGTGCCGCTGGCGGTGCTGCTGATCGTGCGGATGGGTTCGGCGAAGGTCGAGGTGTCCGGCGGCGAGCTGCGGGTGGGGCAGGCGCACGTGCCGCTGGACCTGCTCGGCGAGGTCGAGGTGTTCGACGCGAAGAGCAAGCGGAAGGCCATGGGCCCGAACCTGGACCCGATGGCGTTCGTCACCCACCGGGGTTGGATCGGGCCGATGGTGCGGGTCGAGCTGCGCGACCCGGCGGACCCGACGCCGTACTGGCTGTTCAGCGTGCGTTCGGCGGAGAAGCTGGCGGCCCTGCTGCGCGATCGGTGACGTGGACCGGCAACGGGGACTGGGCGCCACCCCGGCGGTGGGGGTGAGCGCCCAGGTCTGGTCGTAGGTGCGTGTTCGGTCGTGCGGTGACACTGGTGCTGCCGGTCGTGCGGTCGTGCTGTGGTCGTGCCTTGGTGCCGGTCGTGCGGTGCGGTGCTGGTCGTTCGGCGGTGCTGTGTCGTGCGGGTTCGTGCCCGGTGGACGTGCCTCAGGCGCAGTCGCGGCAGATGTACTGGCCGTTGACTTCCTCGGCCAGCCTGCTGCGGTGGTGCACCAGGAAGCACTTCGAGCACGTGAACTCGTCCGCCTGCTTCGGCAGGACCTTGAACGTCAGCTCCTCACCGGACAGGTCGGCGCCCGGCAGCTCGAAGTTCTCGGCGGTCGCGTCCTCGTCGATGTCGACGACCCCGGACTGCGTTTCGTTGCGCCGCGCCTTCAGCTCCTCGAGGGAGTCCTCAGCGAGTTCGTCCGCCTCGCTGCGACGCGGTGCGTCGTAGTCGGTCGCCATACTTCTTTCACCCCTGCGGTCAACGGAGACTGTTCGTGTCGCTGGTTAACGCACCAGCGCCCCTATTTGTGCCCTCCGTCCCCAGTGACGGAGGTCTCGCTCGTGCGGCCGGGCGCCAACCCCCTGTTCGTCGACGCTTTCAGGTGTCCGGCGGTGCGCGGAGCGCCGAGAGGGTAGCTCATTGATCGGGGGGTCGCGCAGCGGGTTCCCCCTAATTGAGCAGACGGGTGACAGGCCCTTCCCACGCTGGCCAGATAGGCTTGGACGGGCACCACCCACCCGGTCCTCCCGTGCTCCGCTGCCCGACCAGGGCGTTGACCGTCCGCGACCGGGTGATCGCACCCCGCTACACACCCGCCCGAGACGCGGGGCGGCGGGGCGCGGCATAGCCTGATCACTGTCAACACTGCGCCAGGGGAGGTCGACGGACGTGGGACGACCCGGTACGGGGAGCAGCGGGTCGTCGCGGTACCGGAAGCGGCGACCGTTGCCGGCCCTCATCCTTTTCCTGGTGCTCGCCGTGACCGCGGTGGTGGTGTGGAACCGGGTGCTGTCGGACGCGGGCGACGTGGACGCGGCGATCAAGTGCAACCCGCCGGGCGGTGTGCCCTCGCCGTCGTCCGGCGCGCCCGCCGCACCCGCGGCCGAGCCGCCGCCTCCGTTGGGAACGGTGCTCGCGCACGACGCCCTGGACCGGACCGATCCGGTGCCGGTCGGCGGCGTGCAGTTCCGCGTGTTCAACGCGAGCACGCAGCGCAACCAGGCTCGGTTCGTGGCGACGACGTTGGCCGAGCTGGGCATGAAGCAGGCGGCCGAGCCGGGCAACGACCCGGTGTACCCGGCGCAGGACATGACGTGCCGCGGCCAGATCCGGTTCGGCGCGCCCGGCGCGGGTGCGGCGCGGACGTTGAGCCTGGTCGAGCCCTGTCTGGAGCTGGTGCGGGACGAGCGCCAGGACGCGACGGTGGACGTGGCGATCGGGCAGAAGTTCAGCGAGGTGAAGCCGAACAGCGACGCCCGCAAGGTGCTCGACCAGCTCGCCGAGTGGGCGATGCAGCAGCCGGAGCAGCAGGGCGGCCAGGCCGCCGAGGGCTCCACGCCGCTGTCGCTGAACGCCGACAACCTCAAGGGCGCCCGCGACATCCAGTGCTGAGCGGGAGCCGGGAACGACGCCGGTTGCTGGTAGGAGCGGGACGCCGACCTCAGTTGCTGACCGGAGCGGGCACGACTGCGCGTGCTGACCGAGCGGGACACGATGCCGGGTGCTGACCGGAGCGGGGCGACGGCCGGTCTGAGCTGGAGTTATCCATCAGACTCGGGGTTGTCCACAACCCCACCCACGGCTCACGCCGACTGTCGGTCCTTCGTGGTTTGATCGAATCCAGGGGTCCCCCTGGCCGGAGGACCCCTGCGACAGCACGACGCCCAGCGGCCACGCCCATACGCCCAGCGGCGGACCGGCGCTCAGCGGCCGACAGCACGGCGGCAGACCGGACCCAGTGGGCCACCGGCGGACCGGGCTCAGCGGCAAACCGGACCCAGCGGCGGACCGAACTCGGCGGGCAATTGGCCGTTCAGCGGCAGGCAGGACCCAGCGGCAGCCGGCAGCCCGGCCGGTCAGACCTTGCCGAAGCCGCACTCCACGAGAGCGGTGAACAGGGCGTCCGCGATGCCCGGTGCGGCGGCGAAGGTGGCGTCCGCGCCCAGCTCCGGGGCCTCCCCCGGCAGGTGCACGACCGCGCCCGCCTCCGACGCCAGCAACGCCCCCGCCGCCCAGTCCCACCGACCCAGGGTGTGCTCGGCGTAGGCGTCCAGCCGACCCGCCGCCACGGCGCACAGGTCCAGCGACGCCGCACCGGCCCGCCGCATGTCCCGCACCCGGGTCGCCAGGCCCGCCCACGTGTCCGCCTGCCGCTGCCGCCGCTCCGCCCGGTAGGCGAAGCCGTAACCCAGAAGGGACAGATCCAATCGGGTGGCATCGGACACCTGGAGCCGCCGGCCGTCCAGCCACGCGCCACCGCCCCGCGCCGCCGTCCACACCCGACCGCTGACGGGCTCCACCACGGCACCCGCCACGGACGCGCCGTCGACCTGCGCGGCGACCGACACGGCGTAGTGAGGGATCCCGTACAGGTAGTTCACGGTGCCGTCGATCGGGTCTACGACCCAGGTCAGGCCCTCGATGGCGGCACTGCCACCCTCCTCCTCCCCGATCACCGGCTCACCGGGCCGCAGCTCGGCGAGCCTCCTGCGGACGAGTTGTTCGGACGCACGGTCGGCGGCGGTCACCACGTCGGTGGCGCTGCTCTTGGTGTCGACATCGGTCACGGCGGCATCGCGCATGGTCACGGCCAGGTCGCCCGCTTCGCGGGCCACGAGCACGGCGACGTCGACCAATGAGCGCGGATCGAAACGCAACTGTTCCTCCTGCGTCACTCTCACGGGACTATCGGAGAACTGCAGGCTAATGTCTGCGGCCACGGTTACTGAATCGAGTAGGAAGGGCCACGGGGATGGGCATGACCCGCGGGTTCGGCGTGGACATCGGCGGTTCCGGCATCAAGGGCGGGCTCGTGGACCTCGAAGCGGGGGCGCTGGACGGTGAGCGCCTGCGCATCACCACGCCCCAGCCGTCGACCCCGGACGCGGTCGCCGACGTGGTCGCCGAGATCGTCGAGAAGTTCAACTGGGACGGTTCCGTCGGCGTCACCCTGCCGTGTGTGGTGAAGCACGGTGTCGCGCGTTCGGCGGCGAACGTCGACCAGGCGTGGATCGGCACGGACGCGGCCGCGCTGTTCGCCGAGCGCCTCGGCAGGCCCGCCGACCAGGTCGTCGTCCTCAACGACGCCGACGCCGCCGGCATCGCCGAGATGCGGTTCGGCTCCGGCGTCGACCGGGACGGGCTGGTGGTCCTGCTGACGTTCGGCACCGGCATCGGCAGCGCCCTGTTCCTGGACGGCGAGCTCGTGCCCAACACGGAGTTCGGCCACCTCGAAGTCGACGGCCACGACGCGGAGAAGCGCGCCGCGGCCTCGGTGAAGGAGGACAAGGGCCTCACGTGGGCGGAGTGGACGCCCCGCGTGTCCCGGTACATCAACGTGCTGGAGAACCTGATCTGGCCGGACCTGGTCATCGCGGGCGGCGGTGTCAGCAAGAAGGCGGAGAAGTGGCTCCCGCTGCTCGAGGTGCGCACCGAAGTGGTGGCCGCCGCGCTGAAGAACGACGCGGGCATCGTGGGCGCCGCCGTGGCCGCCGCGCAAGGTCTCCGGCACTGATTTCCGCAGCGTTCCACCTGCGAGAACGCGTGCCGGACCACCTCGGATGACGCCGGGGGGCAACGGCACGCGATTCTCGTCGTTACAATGGAACGGTGCCCCGCTGACGAACGATCCGGCGGGGGATCCCCCGTACTCAGGCGACCGAGGTTCGCGCCCTTCGGTCGGCCTTGATCGACAGTCGCGAAAGGGCGTACGTGGCAGCCGCGAAGACGACTCAGGCAGCTAAGGCTGACGCCGAGGAGACGCCCAAGGCCACCTCGGCGAGGAAGGCCCCGGCGAAGAAGCCGGCGGCGAAGACCGCCGCGGCGGGGAAGACGGCCACGCGGGCGCCGCGCAAGACGGCCGCCAAGGCCGCCACTGCCGCGCCTGGCAAGGTGAAGAAGGACGGCGAGGAGCCCGAAGACCTCGAAGGCGCTCCAGACGCCGAAGACCTGGTCGACGACGTCGAGTTGATCGACGAGCCGGTCGAGGAGGAGCCCGCCGAGGAGGAGGCCAAGCCCGGCGAGGGCGACTTCGTCTGGGACGAGGAGGAGTCGGAGGCCCTGCGGCAAGCCCGCAAGGACGCCGAGCTCACCGCCTCGGCCGACTCGGTCCGCGCCTACCTCAAGCAGATCGGCAAGGTCGCGCTGCTCAACGCGGAGGAGGAGGTCGAACTCGCCAAGCGCATCGAGGCCGGCCTCTACGCCGCCGAGCGGGTGCGCCGGGCCGAGGACGAGCAGGAGAAGCTGACCCCGCAGATGCGCCGCGACCTGCGGTGGATCGTGCGGGACGGCGAGCGGGCCAAGAACCACCTGTTGGAGGCGAACCTCCGGCTCGTGGTGTCGCTGGCCAAGCGCTACACCGGTCGTGGCATGGCGTTCCTGGACCTGATCCAGGAGGGCAACCTCGGCCTGATCCGCGCGGTGGAGAAGTTCGACTACACCAAGGGCTACAAGTTCTCCACGTACGCGACGTGGTGGATCCGCCAGGCGATCACCCGCGCGATGGCCGACCAGGCCCGCACCATCCGCATCCCGGTGCACATGGTCGAGGTCATCAACAAGCTGGGTCGCATCCAGCGCGAACTGCTCCAGGACCTGGGCCGCGAGCCCACCCCGGAGGAGCTCGCCAAGGAAATGGACATCACCCCGGAGAAGGTGCTGGAGATCCAGCAGTACGCCCGGGAGCCCATTTCGCTCGACCAGACGATCGGTGACGAGGGCGACAGCCAGCTCGGTGACTTCATCGAGGACTCCGAGGCCGTGGTGGCGGTGGACGCGGTGTCGTTCACGCTGCTGCAGGACCAGCTGCAGTCGGTGCTGGCGACGTTGTCCGAGCGCGAGGCGGGTGTGGTGCGGCTGCGGTTCGGCCTCACCGACGGCCAGCCGCGCACGCTGGACGAGATCGGCCAGGTCTACGGCGTGACGCGCGAGCGGATCCGGCAGATCGAGTCGAAGACGATGTCGAAGCTCCGGCACCCGTCGCGGTCGCAGGTGTTGCGCGACTACCTGGACTGATACCCAGGCTGAAGATCACTCTGAGCCAGGGCCTCTCGACCGAACAGTCGAGGGGCCCTGGTTCTTTTGTGCTTCTTCACCCGATTGGCCGATGCTCGCGCTCACTCTCCGTGCTGTTCTGGTGGTGGCGCAGCCGCCGGGGGGCGGCGTTGGGGCGCGCCGACACAGGGGGAAGTCCATGACGGAACGTCGCACTGAAGCACGCCTTTCACGCCTGGCCTCGGCCGAGGCGTTGGACCGGCAGCCGTGGCCGGAGCACGTCAACAACGGCGAGGAGGGCGACTACCCGTACGTCGCCAACTACAGCAAGGGCCTGCCGCACGACGAGGTCGGCGAGGTGCGCCCCGAGGCGTACAACACGCTGCTCAGGGCCCTGGCCACCGGCCGGTCGGAGGACTTCGAGCGGATCCCGCTCGGCCGGGGCGTCAAGCTCACCAACCCGCAGGCCGGCCTGGCGTTCGAGCTGGAGGGCCCGGACCCGCAGTCGCTGGCCGTGCCGCCCGCGCCGCGCATCGACAGCGCGCGCAACTCGGCCGAGGCGGTCGAGCTGTACTGGATGGCCCTGACCAGGGACATCCCGTTCACCGAGTACGACGGCCACCCGTTGATCGCGCAGGCCGCGGACGAGCTGTCGCGGTTGAGCGACTACCGGGCGCCGAAGGTCGACGGCCGCGTCACGCCCGCCACGATCTTCCGCGGCGGCACGCGCGGTGACCTGCGGGGACCGTTCCTGTCGCAGTTCCTGCTGCGTGACGTCCAGTACGGCACGCTGCGCATACCGCAGCTGCACGACACCGTGCGGCCGGACCGCGACTTCCTGACCGACTTCGACGCGTGGCGGGCGGTGCAGGAGGGCGGGAGCACGCCGCCCATCAAGCGGGACCACGTCAACCGCCGGTACCTGCGCAACGGCCGCGACATGGCCAACTACGTGCACTTCGACGCGTTGTACGAGGCGTACCTCAACGCGGCGCTGATCCTGCTCGACCTGAACGCGCCGGTCGACGCGGGCAACCCGTACCGGCACTCGGCCAACCAGATCGGCTTCGGCACCTACGGCCCGCCGCACCTGTTGTCGCTGGTGACCGAGGTGGCGACGCGGGCGTTGAAGGCGATGTGGTTCCAGAAGTGGTACGTGCACCGCAGGCTGCGGCCGGAGGCGTTCGGCGGTCGGATCCACGCGCACCTGTCCGGGCTGCGGGACTACGCCATGATCGACCGCGAGGTGCTGGACTCGGAGGCGGTCAAGCTCACCTACGAGAAGCACGGCTCGTACCTGCTGCCGCAGGCGTTCCCGGAGGGCTCGCCGACGCACCCGTCGTACGGCTCGGGTCACGCGACCGTCGCCGGCGCGTGCGTCACGGTGCTGAAGGCGTGGTTCGACGAGTCGTGGGCGCTGCCGAAGCCCGTCGTGGCCAACGCCGCCGGCACGGCCCTCGTCCCCTACACCGGTGGCGAGGCGCTCACCGTCGGCGGCGAGTTGGACAAGGTGGCGGCGAACGTCGCGACCGCCCGGAACATGGGCGGCGTGCACTGGCGGTCGGACTTCACCGAGTCCCTGCTCCTCGGCGAGGCGGTCGGCATCGGGGTGCTGCGGGACCACGTCCGGGTCAACCACGAGGACGCGTCGTTCGGCCTGACGCGGTTCGACGGGCGGCGCGTGACCATCTGAACGGGCAGTCGAACGGCTCGTGAACCGGACGGATCATGTCCGGATCGTGGAACGCGGCGCCGTGTTCGCTCTGGGCTGACCAAAGTGTTACCCGTCACACCGAGGACTCGCGAGGACCGCCCTTCTGGAGCATCAAGGGTGCGTCGAACGCCGTATTCGCAGGTCGGAAAACCGTTGGCACGACAGCGGAACGTGAGCACGGGCGGATCGAACCGGTGGAAACGACAGGTTCCGACCACCCGGGCGCCGGGTAAATCAGGAGTGACGCGGGTCGCCACGGTCAGGGGAACACTGACTTCCGCCCGAACGTCTGCAAGAGTGAAGGCAGCGAACACGGCGCACCCGCCAGATGCGAAGTGGTCGCAGCTAGGTGTGAGGGCACCGATCCCCGGTGCCGGGACGGAGGGAGATTTCCATGACTACGACGCTCACCCGCCCCGCGTTGACCGCTGCCGACCGCTGCGACCGCTGCGGGGCTGCTGCCCAGGTTCGCGCCGTGCTCCCCTCCGGGGGCGAGTTGCTGTTCTGCGGGCACCACGCCCGTGAGCACAGCACCAAGCTGCGTGAGCTCGCTGCCGAGTTGCAGCAGGGCTGAACACCACGAGTCCCGGCCAAGGGGCTCGTAGCACCCTAGCCGTCCGGGGCGGGGATCCGAGAGGATCCCCGCCCCCCTCATTTTCGGCGGACACGTTTGTCGTGGTCTCGCCGATACTGTTGGTGACGGACGCGGGCGGGAGTGGTGCGTGGTGATCGAGTCGGTTGACCTCGTGGTGGCGGCGCTGGCCGCCGGTGCGGCGGCGGGCGTGACGGACACGGCCTCGACCGCCGTGAAGGACGCGTACCAGGGCCTGAAGTCGCTGACACGGCGCGCGTTGCGCCGCGGTGGGGTTGAGCAGGAGCCGACCGACCCCGAGGACCTGAAGGCCGCTCTGACCGCCGCGGACGCCGGGGCCGATGCCGAGCTGGTCGCGGCGGCACGCCGGGTGCTGGAGCTGGCGGACCCGGAGAACGCGGCCAAGTACCGCGTCGACGTGCACGACAACCAGGGCGTGCAGATCGGCGACGGCAACACGATGACGCTGAACTTCGGCAAGTAGCTCCGCCGATGGAGGTCCGCGACAACCTCGGCGTGCAGGTCGGCGACGGGAACACCCAGCACGTCCACCTGCCGCCGGTGACGCCGGTGACGTGGCCCGTGCGGGTCGGCGTGCTGCCGCCGGTCGCGGACCGGTACCAACGCCGTGCGGCCGAGTCCGAGTTGGCCGGAATGTCCGGGATCGTCCTGTCCGGTTTGGGCGGTGTCGGCAAGTCCCAGTTGGCGGCACGTCACGCGCACGCCGTGTGGCGGGACGAGTCGGTCGACCTGGTGGTGTGGCTCGCGGCCGTGACGCGGACCGCCGTGATCAGCGGCTACGCCGAGGCCGCCGGCCGGGTGCTGCGCGACCTCGCACCCGGGATCAGCCCGGAGCACGCGGCGGCCGCCTTCCAGACGTGGCTCAGCTCGACCGGCCGGCGGTGGCTGATCGTCCTGGACGACGTGCAGGACCCCGCCGACCTCAAGGGCTTGTGGCCGCCGAACACCCCGACCGGTCAGGTCGTCGTGACGACCCGCCGCCGTGATGCCGCGCTGTCCCGTGACGATCGCCGGTTGATCGAGGTCGGCGTGTTCACCGAGGCCGAGTCACTGGCCTACCTGACCGCGAAGCTCCCCGGTCGCGACACCGAACACCTGCGAGCACTGGCGAGTGATCTGGGTCACTTGCCACTGGCCTTGGCGCAGGCCACCGCGTTCATCGCGGACAAGCCACTGCTCACCGTCGCCGACTACCGCAAACGATTGGCAGACCGCCGAACCCTGGCCCAGGTGCTGCCCGCGGCAGGCGAACTGCCCGACGAGCACCAGGCCACGGTCGCGGCGACTTGGTCGTTGTCGATCGAACGCGCCGACGCGCTCCGCCCGGAAGGTCTCGCGCGACCACTGCTGGAGATCATCAGCCTGCTCGATCCCGCCGGTACCCCGGTCGCGGTGGTCACGAGGGCCAATGTCCTGGCGCACCTCGATGTGGATGCCGATGCCGTCGGTGACGCGCTGGGATGCCTGCACCGGCTGAGCCTGATCACCCTCGACACCAGCACGATTCAGGCACACGCGCTGCTCCAACGCGCCGTCCGCGACACCATCGAGCCGGAGCGGCTCACTCCCCTGGCGCACCTCGCGGCGAACGCGCTCCTCCTCGCCTGGCCGGCACACGCGACCGACAGCGCCCTGGCCGCGGCTCTCCGGTCCGCCACGAACGCGCTGCACAGCCACACGTCGCCGGCGCTCTGGGAACCGGAGGGACACGCGGTCCTGCTCCACGCGGGCAGATCCCTGGGCGACGCAGGTCTGCTCGCTGAGGCCATCGACTACTTCCGAGACCTGAGACGACAAGCGGAACACCACCTCGGGCCGGACCACCACGACAGCCTCCACACCCGCAACGCCATCGCGTACTGGAGCGGACAGGCGGGGCACCACGTCGAAGCCGCCGCCGAGTACGAGCGCGTGGTCGCGGATTCCGCCCGCGTCCTCGGGCCGGACCACCCGAACACCCTGACCGCCAGGAACAACCTCGCCAACCGACGAGCGGTGGCAGGCGACACCGCGAACACGGTCGCGGAGTTCGAGCAGTTGCTCGCCGACCGACTCCGGGTCCTGGGCGCGGACCACCCGGACACCGTCTTCACGAGGAACAACCTCGCCGGGTGGCGGATCGAGTCAGGTGGCCGCGCGGAGGCGATCGCGGAGTTCGAACGGGTGGTCGCCGACCACCTCCGGGTCATCGGACCCGACCACCCCCGCACTTTCCTCGCCCGCCACAACCTCGCATGCCTGCGTGCGGAAACAGGCGATTACGCGCGCGCGATGGTCGAGCTGGAACAACTGCTGCACGACCGCCGCCGGGTCCAGGGTCCCGATCACCCCGGCACCCTGGCCGCTCACTACACCCTGGCCTTCTGGCGTGGTCCAGTCGCGATCACCGAGCTCCAGGCGGTGCTGGCCGACCAACTGCGTGTGCTCGGACCCGCCCACCCCGACGTCGTACTCACGCGCCGATCCATCCAGGTCCTGTCAGACCTCGCCCAGGACGGGCTCGAAGGCAAGCTCGGCGGCGCCGATGAGCTTGGCGTCACGGCCGAGGGGCGACGAGACGATCCTCGTCCCGCCGACGGCACGTGACACCAGCGAACGCTTCTGCACGGTGCGCCGCAGCTGGTCCACCAACGACTCCGGCAGCGCGGTGAACAAGTCGCCCAGCACCACCAGTTCCGGCCCGAGCATGTTGACCACCGTGATCAACCCCATGGACAGCCACTCGGTGAACTCGCCCAGCCGGTGCGCGACGCTGTCCGGCGAACCGGCCAACGACCGCAGCTCCGCCACCACCGTCCCCCGCGGCGCGTCTTCGGGCAGGGCCAGGGCACGGCACAGCGCCGCCTCGCCGACCTCGGTCTCCCAACACCCCTGGCAGCCGCAGTAGCAGCGGCGGCCGCCGGGGCGCACGACCATGTGCCCCAGTTCGCCGACGTACCCGCCGGTGCCGCGCAGCGGTTGGCCGCTGGAGATCACGCCGCCGCCGATGCCGACGTCGGCGGAGATGTAGACCATGTCCGACGATCCGCGCGCCGCGCCGCGCACGTGTTCGGCCAAGGCGCCCAGCTCGGCGTCGTTGCCGACCTGGACGGGGACCTTGAGCACCGACGACAGCCGTTCGCCCAGCGCCACGTCGGTCCAGTGCAGGTTCGGCGCCTCGTGCACGAGACCGTCGGCGCGGCGCACCACACCGGGCACGGAGACGCCGACGCCGACCGCCTGCACGTCGAGCTCGTCGGCGAGGAGCTTGGCCGAGTCGGCGATGTGCGTGATCACCTCGCCGGGATCGCGGGACCGGTGGTGCAGGTTCCACGAGTCCCGGCCGAGGATGTCGCCGCCGAGGCCGACCATGGCCATCGCCACCTGTTCGACGCGGACGTCGATGGCCATCACGACGGCCGCGTGCGGTTGCGGCAGCACGAGGAGGGACGGCCGGCCGGCGCCGGAGCGCTGCGCCGGCACGCGTTCGGCCACCACGCCCGACTCGGCCAGGCCGTCCACCAGGGCTTTGATCGTGCTGCGGTTGAGGCCCAGCTCAGCCGCGAGCGAGGCCCTGGTGGAGGGCCCGTCCACGTGCAGTCGGCGCAGCAGCGCCGTTCGATTGTGCCTTCGTACCTCGTCGGGTCGGGCTCCCGCGGTCGGTGGGCTCACGTCAGCGGACGGCGGACGCCGCCCGGCGGCGGGACAGCGCGTCGACGCTCGCCGCCAGCAGCAGCACGAGACCGGTCACGATGAACACCACGGCGGCGGGCTGGTCGAGCAGGCCCATGCCGTTCTGGATGATCGCGAGCACCGCGCCACCGATGACCGCGTCGCGCAGCTTGCCCTTGCCGCCGAACAGCGACGTGCCGCCGATCACGGCCGCGCCGACCGCCATGAGCAGCGTGTTGCCGCCACCCGCGTTCGGGTCGACCGAGCCGACCTTCGACGAGTAGACGATCGCGCCGATGGCCGCCATCGAGGAGGCGATCACGAACACGCTCATCCGGATCTGCGCCACGTTGATGCCGGCGCGGCGGGCGGCTTCCTGGTTGCCGCCGACGGCGTAGACGTGCCGGCCGTAGCGGGTGCGCTCGAGCACGAACGTGCCGATGACCAGCAGGACGAGCACGATCGGCACCACGAACGGCACGCCGGTGATCACCACGAGGTCGCTCTTGGAGCGGTTGAGCGTCAACGCGTAGGTGGCCACCGCGCCCAGCACGAGGACCGCGCCGACCTTGACCAGCACGATCGGGGTGGGCGACGCGACCAGGCCGCGGCGCAGCCTGCTGAAGTGGCGGCCGAGCACGACCGCCCCGTAGCCGCCCGCGGCGACGACGAACAGCGCCCACGAGCCCGCCGTGCTCAAGTTGCCGTTGGCGACGTTGAAGATGATGTCGTCGCGCAGGCCGAGCGTGCCGCCCTCGCCGATGAACTGGAGGATGACGCCGCCCCAGGCGAGGAACAGCGCCAGGGTCACGACGAACGACGGGATGCCGACGCGGGCGACGAGGAAGCCGGTGATGCAGCCGATGGCGGCGCCGACGCAGACGGCCAGCAGCATCTCGACCCACGGGTTGGCGGGCACGCCGATCAGGGCGACGGCCAGTGCCACCACCGACAGGGCGACGCCCGCCCAGATGCGCATGATCCCGGCCAGCACGGCGGCCAGCGCCAGCAGGCCGCAGAAGAGGTAGAAGACGGTGTCGCCCATGCCCCCGAGCAGGTTGCCGCCGTGGATCAGGTGCAGCGCCATCACCGAGGCGGTGACGCCGGACGCGGTGCCCGCGGACAGGTCGATCTCGCCCAGGAGCAGGACGAACACCAGGCCCATGGCGATGATCACGACGCTCGCGCCCTGCGCGAGGAGGTTGGCGATGTTGCCCAGGGTGAGGAAGGTGTCCGCGAGGGAGCTGAACACGATCAGCAGCACGACCACGCCGAGCAGCGCGGGCAGGGAGCCGAGTTCGCCGCCGCGCAGCCGGGCCGCGTAGTCGCGCACCGCCTCGCCGGTGGACTGGGACGTGGTGTCGATGCCGAAGTCGGAGATCGCCGCGCCCTGGGGGGCGTCCGGGGCGGTCTCGCTCGTGGTGTTGGACATGCTGCGTTCCTCGTCGTGGGGAGCTTTGCGCGGCGGCATCAGATGGTCGCGGTTTCGGGGCGGGCGATGCCCAGGTCCCCGGAGCGGCCGGCGGTGATCAGCTCGACCACCTGGCCGTGGGTGACGTCCTTGGTGTTGACCTCGGCCGCCATCCGGCCCAGGTACAGGCACGCGATGCGGTCGGCGACCTCGAACACGTCGTTCATGTTGTGGCTGATCAGCACGACGCCCAGGCCCTGCTCGGCGAGCCTGCGCACCAGGTCGAGGACCTGGCGGGTCTGCGCGACGCCGAGCGCCGCGGTCGGCTCGTCCAGCAGCACGACCTTGCTGTTCCACAGCACGGCCTTGGCGATGGCCACGGTCTGCCGCTGGCCGCCGGACAGCGACGCGACCTGCGTGCGCACCGACTTGACCGTGCGGACCGACAGCGAGGTCAGCGTCTTGCGCGCGGCCTGCTCCATGTCGGCCTCGTCGAGCAGGCCCAGCTTGCCGCGTTCCCGGCCGAGGAACATGTTCTGCACGATGTCGAGGTTGTCGCACAGCGCGAGGTCCTGGTAGACGACCTCGATGCCCAGGTGCGCGGCGTCACGCGGGCCGTGGATGTGGACTTCCTCGCCGTTGAACAGGACCTGGCCTGAGTCGGTGGGGTGGATGCCCGCGATGCACTTGACCAACGTCGACTTGCCCGCGCCGTTGTCGCCGACGAGGGCGGTGACCTGGCCCGGGTGCACGTCGAAGTCGATGTCGTGCAGGACGTGCACGGGACCGAAGCTCTTGTTGATGCCGCGCAGCTCGAGGATCGGCTCGCTCACTGGAATTCCTCCGTCTAACCCGTCTGAAGGGGTCCAACCCGTTCTCGGGTGCAGCCCCACACGTGGGTGGGCGCGCCGGAACGGGGTGCGTCTCCCACACCCCGCCCCGGCGCGAGCCTTGTCTTACTTGATGCCGAGCTCGGTGCAGACGGCCGCCAGGTCGGCGACGCAGACATCGGTCGCCTTGACGAAGCCGGCGTCCACGACGACCTTGACCTTGTCCTTGGTGATCAGCTGCGCCGGCAGCAGGACCGACTTGACGTCCCGGTTGCCGGTGGTGTCCTTGGTGACGCCGGTCGCCATCTTGTCGGCGGCGGCCGTGTCGCCCTTGGCCAGCGCGGCGGCCAGCTTGGCGGTCGCCTCGGCCTGCTCGTTGATCGGCTTGAACACGGTCATGAACTGGTCGCCGCGCAGGATGGCCTGGAGGCCCTCCGGGGTGGCGTCCTGGCCGGTGACCGGGACCTTGCCGTTCAGGCCGTACTTCTTCAGCACGGTGATGATCGCGCCCGCGAGGCCGTCGTTGGCGGCGACCACGCCGTCCACCTTCTGGCCGTTGCCGGTCAGGATCTGCTCGAAGGTGGTGCCACCGACCTGGTTGTCCCACTTGTCGATCGGCTTCGACTGGACGAGCTTCAGGTCGCCGGCGTCGTACTTCGGCTTGAGGACCTTCTGCTGGCCGTTGTAGAACAGCGTCGCGTTGTTGTCCGTCGGCGCGCCCTCGATCTCGATGATCTCGGCCGGCTTCTTGGTCGGCGCCAGCGCGGCGAGGCCCTCGACGAGGCCCTGGCCCTGCAGCTCGCCGACCTTCTCGTTGTCGAACGAGACGTAGTACTTCGAGCTGCCGCCCAGGTTCAGCCGGTCGTAGTCGATGACCGGGATGCCCTGCGCCTCGGCCTTCTTCGCGACCGTCGCGCCGATCTCGCTGTTCGGCGTGGCGATGATCAGGACCTTGACGCCGGCGTTGATCATGCCGTCGGCGAGGGTCGAGAACTTCTGGGCCTCACCCTGGGCGTTCTGGATGTCCGCCTGGAGGCCCTCGGCCTCCAGCGCCTTCTTCAGCAGCGGCTTGTCGAAGCCTTCCCAGCGAGCGGAGCTGGCGGTCTCGGGGAGGATGACGCCGACCTTCGCGCCGCCCGAGCCGCTGTTCGTGTTGGTGTCCGGCGCGGTGTTCCCGCCGGACGTGTTGGCGCCACATGCCGTCATGGCAACGGCAAGGCCGGTGCCAAGGGCGATGAGAGCGAGGCTCTTGCTGCGCATCCGCCATCCCTTTCACGCAGGAGCGTAAATGTTGTGGCGCACAACGTATGCCGGGACAGGCGGTGACCGGAAGCACACTTGACCGGTAAAGTAGGCACGATGCGCTAACGAGGAGGTAACCGAACGGACATCTGACTACGTCTAATGCAGTAGTCCGTTACGTCAGGTCACAACAAAGGTCACCACGAGCGCAGCGTGGCGATCCGCTCCTCGAGCTGCTCGATGCTGGCCATCGCCGTCGGCGGGCCGCCGCAGTACTCGCGCAGCTGGTTGTGGATCTTGCCGTGCGGCTTCTTCGTGCGGTGGTGGTGCATGGCCACCAGGGTGTTGAGCTCCTTGCGCAGCTGCGCCAGCCGTTCCTGCACGCTCGCCGGGCGTGTCGCGGCGGGCGGCGGCGCGGCGACCGGGCGCTTGCTGGCCTCGACCAGCTGCTTCTCCTGCCGTTGCCGCAGCAGCGCGCGCACCTGGTCGGGCTCCAGCAGGCCCGGCAGCCCCAGGTACTCCTGCTCCTCGTCGCTGCCCGCGAACGCCGCCGTGCCGAACGACGAGCCGTCGTAGATCACCTGGTCGAGTTCGGCGGAGGCGCCCAGCGCGGTGAACGCCTTCTCCTCCTCGCCCGGCTCGTCCTTGGCCTGGTTGGCCAGGGCGAGCAGCTCGTCGTCCCAGCCGTCCTTCTCGCGGTGCGGCTTGCCGAGCACGTGGTCGCGCTGCTGCTCCAGCTCGCTGGCCAGCCCGAGCAGGACCGGCACGCTGGGCAGGAACACGCTGGCCGTCTCACCCCTGGCGCGCTGCCGCACGAACCGGCCGACGGCCTGGGCGAAGAACAGGGGCGTCGAGGCGCTGGTGGCGTACACGCCGACGGCCAGCCGCGGCACGTCCACGCCTTCCGACACCATGCGGACCGCGATCAGCCAGCGGTCCTGCGAGGCGGCGAACTCGGCGATCCGACCGGACGCCTTCGGGTCGTCGGACAGCACCAGGGTCGCGTCGTGGCCCGTGCTGCGCTTGAGGATCTCGGCGTACGCCTTGGCCACGGTCTGGTCGGTGGCGATCACCAGCCCGCCCGCGTCCGGCATGCCGCCCTGGCGCAGCTGGGTCAGGCGCATGTCGGCGGCCTTGAGCACCGACGGCATCCACTCGCCCGTCGGGTCGAGCGCCACCCGCCACGCCCGCGCCGTCTGCTCCTGCGTCAACGGCTCGCCGAGCCGGGCGGAGAACTCCTCGCCCGCGCTCGTGCGCCAGCTCGCCTCGCCCGAGTAGGCCAGGAAGATCACCGGCCGGACCACGCCGTCGCGCAACGCGTCGGCGTAGCCGTAGGAGTGGTCCGCGCGGCTGCGCTGCACGCCGTCCGGGCCCGGCTCGTAGCTGACGAACGGGATCGGCGAGTCGTCCGAGCGGAACGGCGTTCCGGTCAGGCAGATCCGCCGCACGGCGGGCGTGAACGCCTCGCGGATCGCGTCACCCCACGACTTGGCGTCGCCTCCGTGGTGGATCTCGTCGAGCAGCACGAGCGTCTTGCGGTTCTCCGTGCGCACCCGGTGCAGCATCGGGTGGGCGGCGACCTGGGCGTAGGTGAGCGCGACGCCGTGGTAGTCGCGGGAGGTCATCGCGTTGGTGTTGCGGAAGTTCGAGTCGATCGCGATGCCCGCCTCGGCCGCCGCCTGCGCCCACTGGTGCTTGAGGTGCTCGGTGGGCGTGACGATCGTGACGGCCTCGATCGTGCGGTCGGCCAGCAGCTCGGCGGCGACGCGCAGGCCGAACGTCGTCTTGCCCGCGCCGGGCGTGGCGACGGCCAGGAAGTCCTTGGGCTTCGCGGCCAGGTACTTGGTGAGCGCGCGGCGCTGCCAGGCGCGGAGGGGACGGGTCGTGGCGACTTGCGGTTGCGACAACCTCGAACCCTTTCTGCGCTGATCAGCGGCGGTGCCGCGGGGGTCGTGCGGCGGTGTTGCGGTGGTGGACACGCAAATGCCCTCGGTGCGGGTGACCGTCGAGGGCATCGACAGCCTACCCGCTGCGCGCGTGCCGCATGGTCGCCGATGCCGCGAAATCACCCGGCATGCACCATGCTTGATGTTGCGATGGGATCGCCGAGGGACGAGACAGCACGCAGCGCGGGTCGCAAGGGACCCCTGCGTCTGTTGGCGCGCACGTTGTCCAAGGCCTGGGACGGCAGCATCTTCTCCGAGGCGGCCGAGGCGGCGTTCTGGCAGGTCCTGTCGTTCCCGCCGCTGCTGCTGGGTCTGCTGGGCAGCCTCGGGTACCTCGGCGACTGGTTCGGGCCGGAGGTCGTGAGCGCGGTCAAGGACCGGATCATCTCGACGTGCCGGACGATCTTCAGCCAGGACGTGGTCAACGGGGTGATCGTGCCCACCGTCGACCAGATCCTCACCACCGGCAAGGGCGAGATCGTCTCGGTCGGCTTCCTGATCTCGCTGTGGGCCGGGTCGTCGGCGATGTCGTCGTTCGTGGACGCGATCACCGCCGCGCACGACCAGTACGGCGTGCGCAACGAGGTGTGGCAGCGGATCTTCGCGCTGCTGCTGTACATGGCGAGCCTGGTGCTGCTGATCATCGGCCTGCCGGTGGTGGCGCTGGGTCCCGACCTGCTGCCGCAGGTGTTCCCGACGTCGTGGCAGCCGACGATCGAGTCGTGGCTGAGCGCGTTCTACTACCCGGGCATCGCGGTGCTGCTGGTGGTGGCGCTGGCGACGCTCTACAAGCTGTCGCTGCCGAACAAGCTGCCGTGGCACCGGCTGGTGCCGGGCGCCGTGCTGGCGATGGCGGTGTTCCTGCTGTCGTCCATCGGGCTGCGGCTCTACATCCAGTGGATCACGACCACCGGGTACACGTACGGGGCGTTGGCGACGCCGATCGCGTTCCTGCTGTTCGCCTACCTGATCGGGTTGGCGATCACGCTGGGCGCGTACTTCAACAGCGCGTTGCAGGAGATGTGGCCGGCGAGGATGACCCGGCGCCAGCGGCGGCGGTGGCAGCGCCTGGAACTGGAGCGCGCGGCCGAGCGCATCCGGTCGGACGAGGGCAAGCAGACGTGGCAGGGCCCGCCGCCGGACGCCAGGCCGGACCTGAACCACACCGCGCCGTCGCCCGCGGACACCAACCACACCGTGCCGCTGCCGGTGGAGCGCCGACCGGCGCGCGAGACGCCGGTGAGCGGGCAGGGCTCGGGCCCCGGCGGGTCGGTGCCGGGGCCGTCCTAGTGCGTCCTAGCGTGCGGACTTACTCGCCGCCGCCGCCCTTAGGCAGGCCGTCGAAGATCTTCTTGCACTCCGGGCAGACGGGAGAGCCCGGCTTGGGCGACTTCGTCACCGGGAACACCTCGCCGCACAACGCCACCACGTGCGTGCCCATCACCGCGCTTTCCGCGATCTTGGCCTTGCGCACGTAGTGGAACATCTTCGGGGTGTCGTCCCCGGTGTGGTCCGTGCCTTCCGGCCGGGTCTCCACCTCGGGCAGAGTCTGCGTGCTCACGCGAACAGCGTACCTGGGATGATGGCCCCTCGTGAGCACGCCGAGCGTCACCGAAGAGGTCCGATCCGCCCTGGCCGAGAACCGGCCGGTGGTCGCGTTGGAGAGCACGATCCTGTCCCACGGGCTACCGCCCGGCCGCAACCGCGAAGTCGCCGAACGGCTCGAAGGCGTGGTGCGCGCCGCGGGCGCGGTGCCCGCCACGATCGCCGTGCTCGGCGGCGTGCCCAAGGTCGGGTTGACCCCCGCCGAGCTGGACTACGTGTGCGACCCGGCCAACGACCTGGTCAAGCTGTCGCGGCGGGACCTGGGCGCGGCGTACGCGTTGCAGCGCGACGGCGCGACGACGGTCGCGAGCACGGCCGCGCTGGCGCACGCCGCGGGCATCGGGGTGTTCGCCACCGGTGGTCTGGGCGGCGTGCACCGGGGCGCGCGCGAGACGTGGGACGTCTCCGCCGACCTGGACGTGCTCGCCACGACGCCGGTGCTGGTGGTGTGCTCGGGCGTGAAGTCGATCCTGGACATGGGCGCGACGCTGGAGCTGCTGGAGACCCGCTCGGTGCCGGTGATCGGCTTCGGCACTGACCGCTTCCCCGCGTTCTACCGGCGCGAATCGGAGTTCGGCGTGCCGTGGCGGGTGGACTCGGCGGCCGACGCCGCCGCCGTCGTCGCGGCGCACCGCGGGGTGCCCGGTGCCGCGGGCGTGCTGCTGGCCAACCCGATCCCGGTCGACTTCGAGATGGACGCCGACCTGCACGAACGGCTGCTGGCGGAGGGCTTGGAGCTGCTGCGCGAGCGGAACGTGCACGGCAAGGAGGTCACGCCCGTGCTGCTGGAGCACTTCCACACCGCGAGCGGCGGCGTGAGCCTGGACGCCAACGAAGCCCTGGTCGTGTCGAACGCCACCCTGGCCGCGGCGGTGGCCGTGGAGCTGGCGTCGTGAGGTCATCGGCCCGCCTCGGCGAGGGGGCGGCGTGACCGGGATCGTCGTCGTAGGCGACGCCGGGCTGGACGTGGTGGCCCGGCACGCCGGCCCCATCGTGCACGGTGGCGACTCGCGCGCGGCAGTGACCATCGAGCCCGGCGGCGCGGGTGCCAACACGGCGGTGTGGCTGGCCGCGTGCGGCACGTCGCCGGTGCTGGTGGCGCGGGTCGGCGCGGACTCGGCCGGACGCCAGGTGCACGCCGAGCTGACGTCGGCCGGGGTGCGGTGCGCGTTCGCCGTGGACACCGAGGCGGCGACGTGCTGCGTGGTGGTGCTGGTGGACGAGACCGGCCAGCGCAGCATGCTGCCCGACCGGGGCGCGAACGCCCGCTTCTCCCCCGGCGACCTGGACCAGGGGCTGCTGCGGGACGCCTCGCACCTGCACCTGTCCGGGTACGTGCTGCTGGACGCGTCGTCGCGGCCCGCCGGGTTGGCGGTGCTGCGCGCGGCCCGTGAGGCGGGCCTGACCACGTCGGTGGACCCGCAGTCGTCGGCGTTGATCTACGACGGGTTCCTGGACGACATCCGCGGCGTCGACCTGCTGCTGCCCAACACCGAGGAGCTGGTGGCGCTCACCGGGTCGGCGGAGCCGGCGTCGGCCGCGGCCCTGCTGGACGTGGTGGGCGCGGTGGCGTTGACGTCCGGCGCGGACGGCGCGAGCTGGGTGGACCGGGACGGTGTGCTGTCCGTGCCGGCCGAGGACGTCGAGTGCGTGGACTCGACGGGCGCCGGTGACGCGTTCGACGCGGGGTTGCTGGCGGCGTGGCTGTCCGGCGGGTCGCGGCTGGACGCGCTGCTCGGCGGGGTGCGCGCGGCGGCACGGGCGGTGTCCGCGGTCGGGGCACAGCCTTCGGGGGCGGGTCAGCCTTCGATGATGTGATGCGGGCGCGACTCGATCGCCCGGTGCTCCTTGACGAGACGGCTGGCCTTCTCCGCCTTGCGGGGAGGCCGGTCGTTCGCGATCAGCACGGCCATCCACGGCAGCGGCACGGACAGCACGATCAACGCCAGGGCCAGCCACCACGTCTGGTAGAAGACCATCGCCAGGATGAGGCACGGGATGCGGGCGCCCATCATGATCGCGTACTTGCGCTTGCGCGCGGCGTGCTGCTCCTCGTAGGAGGGCGCCGCCTCCGTGATGAGCACCGGTGTGCCGTCGCGCTCGGGACTGACCATGCCTCTATCGTCCCACCACGCGGACGGGACGGATACCTGCGGTTTGCGTTTTCGTTGTGTTGATGGCCGCTGCTCCGCAGACGGCGGCGACATCGCCCGGAAGTCGATCGTTCGCGCCTGATTCTCCGACGATCGAAAAGCGTGATCGCCGGAGAATGAGTCGCGAACGATCGACGCGATGTCGCGGGGTGGTCGATCGGCCGCGTGGCGGAGTGGCGTGACCTACCATCCGGGCTGTGGTCGCCCTTGATCGCCTGGTCGACGTGCTGGGGAGCCTCGGCACGCACCTGAGCTGCGCGCCACGCGGGCGGGACGTGGAGTTGCGCGGGGTGGCGCTGCACGATCCGGCGGAGCACACGGCGGCCGCGGCGGACGACGTGCTGCTCGGGTTGGGTGTGCCCTCGCCGACGGCGGCGGCACGGCTGGTCGGGTCGACCGCGGCGGCGGCGGTCGTGCTGCACGGGGCGCCGCCGTTGGACGAACGGGTGCTCGCGGCGGCGAAGCGGTCCGGGGCGGCGGTGCTGCTGGTGGACCCGTCGGTGCCGTGGGGGCAGTTGGCGAACGTCGCGCAGACCCTCGTGCTCGGCGGCCAGGGCGCCGGTGACCTGTTCGCGGTGGCGGACGTGATCGCGGCGGTGGTCGGCGGGCCCGTGACGATCGAGGACCAGCAGTCCCGGGTGCTGGCGTACTCGTACCGGCAGCAGGGCGTCGACCCGGTGCGGGTGCAGACGATCCTGGGCAGGCGGGTGCCGGAGGAGGCCTGGCAGGCGCTGGACGACTACGGCGTGTTCACCCACCTGGCCAGGTCCGACGAGCCGCTGTTCGTGCCGAAGCTGACCGACCAGCTGGGCGGGCGGCTGGTGGCGGCGGTGCGGGCCGGGCGCGAGCTGCTGGGTTCGGTGTGGGTCGAGGTGGACGACCCGGTGGACGCGGTGCGCGCGGCGGCGCTGGTGGACGGAGCGCGGACGGCGGCGTTGCACCTGCTGCGGGCGCGGGCGTCGGCGGACCTGGAGCGCCAGGCCGAGGCGGACCTGGTGATCGAGGCGCTGGACTCCGGGCTGCCCGCGAACCTGGCCCGGCTGGGGTTGCCGTCGACCGACCTGCGGGTGATCGCCGTGCAGGCGCACGCCGGCGAGGGCGAGCACGGTGCGGCGCTGCTGGCGTTCTCCCGGGCGACGGCCGGTTTCGGCTGGTCGCGGCCCGGCCGGTCGGCGTTGTTCGGCAACGTGCTCTACACCGTGCTGCCGTGCGGGGACGACCCGTCGGCGGCGGTGGACTGGGTGCGCGCGCTGGGCCGTGAGCTGCCCGCGGAGGCCGTCGTGCTGGCCGGGGTCGGTGGCCGGGCGGACGCCGCGTCGCTGCCCGCGTCCCGCGGCGAGGCCGACGAGTGCCTGGCGCTGTCCGAGGGCGAGCCGGTGGTGTACGACCGGGCGTGGGCGCGGGTGTTGCTGCGGCGGTTGGCGGCGGTGGCGGAGGCCGGGCGGCTGCCGGCGCGCGGGCCGGTGGCGGACCTCATCCGGCACGACGCCGAGCACGGCACGCAGTACGCGTTGACGTTGCGGGCCTGGTTGGCGGCTCAGGGCGACTCGCGGGAGGCCGCACGGGTGCTGTCGGTGCACCCGAACACGCTGCGGTACCGGATGCAGCGGATGGCGGCGGTGACGTCGTTGCCGTTGGACGACCCGGAACAGCGGCTGGCGATGGCCATCACGCTGGCGATCACACCCTGAGCCCGCCCAGCAGCATGTCCAGGCCGAACTCGAACCGCTCGGCGGCGGTCTCGGCGGTGAACAGGTGCCCGGTGGCCAGCATGTTCGCGAACGCGTCCGGCGGCAGGGAACTCATGTACTCCCCCATCTGCCGCCCGCGGGCCGCGATCTCGGTCTGGTCGACCGCGGTCCACGTGCTGCCCTCGTACGCGAACGCCTTGGTGTAGAGCGCGAGGGCGTCGGCGGCGTACGCGGCACGGGTGAGCGACAGGCCGCCCGCGCGCAGGAGGCTGAGCAGCGCTTCGGCGTGGCGCAGGGCGTTCGGGCCGACCGGGATCATCACCTGCCAGGCCACCTTGGCGATGCCGGGGTACGCCTGCATGGCCCGGACCTGGGCGCGCAGCAGCTCGCGGACCTGCTCCCGCCAGCGGTCCGGGTCGGGCGCGGGGAGCGGGACCTCTTCCAGGACCTGGTCGAGCATCAGCTCGACCAGTTCGTCCTTGGTGGCGACGTGGGCGTAGAGCGACGCCGGTCCCGTGCCGAGGGCTTGGGCGACGCGCCGCATGCTCACCGCGTCGAGACCTTCCCGGACCAGCACGTCCAGCCCGGTGCGGACGATCAGCTCCTGGGACAGGCGCGGCTTGGCGGCCGGTTTGAGGGGTGGTGTGCGCCAGGGCGGGTCCTGCGTCATGCGAACACCGTACTTGACACGAACACCGTTCGTCTGGAACATCGTTCGCGTGACGAACACTGTTCGAAAGCCGATGGTGGAGCTGTCCGCGACCGTGCCCGTGGCGCCGGACGCCGTGCTGGCGAAGGTGGTCGCGGCGATCACCGAGGCCGGCGGCGGCCGGATCGAGGTGGACCGCGAGCTGCGCACGGTCGCCGTGCAGGGCGGCTGGTGGTACCGCGGCGAGTACCAGGTGGACGCGACGGCCGATGGCGCACGGCTCACCCACCGCGTCCGCAACGTCGCCCGGCGGGGCCGGTGGGCCGTGCCGCTGGCCAACCGCCTGTTCATCGGCTTCCGCGCGCAGACAGAGCGGAACTTCGCGGACTTCGTGGCCGGCCTCGCGTGACGGGGGCTGGTCCGGCGCGACCGGGTGGGGCGCGAGACCATGGCGACGTGCTCCCTGATCTTTCTGCCGACCTGACCACACGGCTGCGCGAGGCGTTCCGAGCCGCCGACTACGACGCGGACGGCGTGGTCGACGTCCTCGGACCCCAGGCCCACGCCGCCCTGGGCCGCGGCGAACCGGAGGCCGCCCGGCGGGCCACCCGGGACGCCGGCGCGCTCGGCACCCTGGTCCGCCTGTTCCTGCTCGGCGACACCGAGTCCGAGGCCGCCGTGCGGGCCGCGCTCCCGGACGTCGACCTGGACACCGCCGTCAAGGCCGAGGTGCTCCGCGGTGACGGCGACGGCCTGCGGGCCGGGCTCGACATCCGCCCCTACGGCGACGACGAGGGCTCCTGGTGGGTCATCGCCGACCAGGACGCCGACCAGCGCGGCGGCCCCGTGCCCGCCGACCACGTGCTCGGCGTCGGCCACGCGTCCATCAGCCTCGCCCGCGCCACGTCGCGCCGCCCGGTCGGCACCCTGCTCGACCTGGGCACCGGCTGCGGCGTACAGGCCCTGCACGCGAGCCGCCACGCCGAGAAGCTCACCGCCACCGACCTGTCCGAACGCGCGCTCGCCCTGGCCGCGGGCACGTTCCGGATCAACGAGGTCGACGTCGAGCTGCGCCAGGGCGAGTGGTTCGGCCCCCTGCGCGGCCGGCGGTTCGACCAGGTCGTCTGCAACCCGCCGTTCGTGGTGGGCCCGCCCCGGGTCGACTACACCTACCGCGACTCCGGCCTCGCCGGTGACGACGCCAGCGCCCTGGTCGTGCGCCAGATGCCCGCGTTCCTCAACGAGGGCGGCGTGGGCCAGCTCCTGGCCTCCTGGCTGCACCGCAAGGGCGAGGACTGGGCCGACCGCGTCTCCACGTGGCTGCCGCGCGGCGGCGTGGACGCCTGGTTCGTGCAGCGCGACGTCGCCGACCCCGCCCTGTACGTCGGCACGTGGCTGCGCGACGCGGGCGTCGACCCGCGCAGCGCCGAAGGACGCGCCAAGGCCGCCGCCTGGCTGGACTGGTTCGCCGAGAACGACGTCGAGGGCATCGGGTTCGGCTTCGTCACGCTCCGCCGCACGGACGCCCAGCACGCCGAGGTCGTGTGCGAAGACCTGCGCCACGCGTTCGACGACCCGCTGGGCCCCGAGTCCGCCGCCTGGCTGGACCGGGTCGCCTGGCTGCGCGCCACCGACAACGCCACGCTCCTGGGCACCCGGTTCACCGTGCCGGAGACCGTGCTGCTGGAAGAGGTCTCCTCGCCCACCGACGAGGGCTGGGAGGCCGTCGTGCGGCGCCTGCACCGCGTGGACGGCCCCGGCTGGCAGCACGAGCTGGACGAGACCGCGGCGAAGCTGCTCGCGGGTTTCCGGGGCGCGCTGCCACTGGAGGACCTGGTCACCCTGTTGGCCTACGCGCACGACCTGGACGCCGACGCGCTCGCCGAGTCCGCCCTCCCGGTCGTCCGCGACCTCGTCCGGCACGGCATGGTGGTCCCCGCGTGAGAGCGGTTGTGGCACGTGTCACAGAGGCGTCGGTCACCGTGGAGGGCGAGGTCGTCGGCGCGATCGACGAGCCGGGCCTGTTGGTGCTGCTCGGCGTGCACGTGGACGACACCGCCGACAAGGCGCACGTGATGGCCCGAAAGCTCTACGAGTTGCGCGTCCTGAGGGACGAGGAGTCGTGCGCCACGACCGGCGCACCCCTGCTCGTGGTGAGCCAGTTCACACTTTACGGAGAGACGCGGAAGGGGCGGCGGCCGTCGTGGACCGCCGCCGCCCGGCCGGAGCACGCCGAGCCGTTGGTCGGGGAAGTGGTCTCGGAACTGCGCCGGAAGGGCGCCCGGGTACAAACGGGACGGTTCGGCGCGATGATGTCGGTGCGGAGTGTGAACGACGGTCCGTTCACCGTGTTGGTGGAACTCTAGATCCTTCTCAGCCAATCCTCAGGATTCGCGGCGCAACCGCTGTGACGGCAGTGACGTCTTCTGGTCGTGGGAAGCGGGAACCATTTCGGCCCGGTTCGCGTTTCCCCCAGTGTCAGACACCGAAAGGTGTGCCGCGCAGCGCAGCGCGGAGTGTGCGACACGACCGCACTGCCAGCCCGCGACACAAGGGGGAGGGAGCTCCATGACCGTCCCGAAGCTCCTCGACCGTCAGGTCGGGAACGAGACGACCACCACGAGCGCCGAGTTGGACCTCGACGCCCAGGGACCGGCCGCAGACCTGGTTCGGGTGTACCTGAACGGGATCGGCAAGACAGCGCTGCTGACCGCGGCGGACGAAGTGGAGCTCGCCAAGCGGATCGAGGCGGGCGTCTTCGCGCAGCACAAGCTGGAGACCCATCCGGACCTGCCGGAAGATCGCCAGCGTGAACTGCGCGCGTTGATCCGCGATGGTCACGTGGCAAAGAACCACCTTCTCGAAGCGAATCTCCGGTTGGTCGTTTCGCTTGCGAAGCGATACACCGGCCGCGGAATGCCGCTGCTCGATCTGATCCAGGAAGGGAACCTGGGCCTGATCCGCGCGGTGGAGAAGTTCGACTACACCAAGGGCTTCAAGTTCTCGACCTACGCGACCTGGTGGATCCGCCAGGCGATCACGCGGGGAATGGCGGACCAGGGTCGCACGATCCGACTGCCCGTCCACCTCGTGGAGCAGGTCAACAAGCTCGCCAGGATCAAGCGGGACCTGCACCAGCAGTTGGGCCGTGAGGCGACCAACGAGGAGCTGGCCAAGGAGTCGGGCCTGTCGCCGGAGAAGGTGGTCGACCTGCTCGACCACGCTCGCGACCCGGTGAGCCTCGACATGCCGGTCGGCACCGAGGAGGACGCCCCTCTCGGCGACTTCATCGAGGACTCCGACGCCACGGACGCGGAGAGCGCGGTCATCTCCGGGCTCCTGCAGGACGACCTGCGCCGGGTCCTGGCCACGCTGGACCAGCGCGAGCAGGCGGTGATCCGGCTGCGCTACGGCCTGGAGGACGGCCAGCCGCGCACGTTGGACCAGATCGGCAAGCAGTTCGGGCTGTCGCGGGAGCGGGTGCGGCAGATCGAGCGGGAGGTCATGTCGAAGCTGCGGCAGGGCGAGCGGGCCGCCAAGCTGCGGGCCTACGCGAGCTGAGCTGACGCGATACAGCGACGATTCAGGGGTCGGTCACCGCTGCGCGGGATTGACTTGTGACGCCAGTCACGGCACGGTCGTGCGTTACACGAGCCAAGCGACACCTCCGCCCCATTACGCGGAGGTGCTCGCACGCTGAGGAAGGTCGGGGCGGTCGGGGGCCGGCCCGGCCTTCCGCATTTCCTAGAGCCCCAGGTACTCCACGAGCTTCTCGCGGAAGAACCGCACGTGCGCCTCGTGCTCCTCGCCGGCGTAACCGCGCGGCACGCCCTCCACGATCATCACCACGCACAGGTACGCGCGGTAGAGCGCGATCCTGGTCTCCTCGGCCTCGGTGAACCCCGAGATGCCGTAACCGGCCTTGAAGTCGTCGTCCAGGTCGGTGAACAACGCCACGGTCGCCATCTCCGCCAACGGGTCGCCGAACAGCGCCCGTTCCGGGTCGATGATCCCCTCGATCCGGAAGCCCTCCTCCCGGCCGCCGGCGAGGAAGATGTTCGCGTCCCACAGGTCGAAGTGCACCAGCACCGGCTCGGTGACCTCGTCCAACAGGTGCGCCTGGGCCTCCACCGCCGGCCGCACGTCGGGCAGCTCCACGCCGAACCGCTCCGCGTCGGCCAGCGCCGCGTCCACCATCGCCATGAACGCCGCGCGCCACGTCGCCGCGTTCGGGCCCTGGGCGTAGCCGAACACGTCACCCCGGATGGTGTGCAGCTCGCGGACGATCGCGCCCAGCTCACGCCGCAGCGCGCCGTGCTCGGCGTCGCTCAGCCGCGGCCGCGCCGATCGCCACGACTCGCCCTTGAGGGCCGTCATCAGCAAGAAGTCGTCCTCGTGGAGCAGCACTTCCGGCACGGGCAGGCCGTGCGCCGCCATCAGCTCGAACGCCAACGCCTCCGTGCGCATCAGGCCGCGCTCGTGCGTGAGCAGCGGCACGTCCGGCGGCGGCGCGACCTTCAGCACGGTCTCGCGACCGTCGGCCGCGGTGAGCAGGTAGGCGGTGTTGAACATGCCCTCGGTCAGCTCGACGTGCGCGGCGAGCGGAACGCCGAGGACGCGCCGGACCAGGGCATCGAGGGCGGCTACGGGGAGCCGGCGCTTGGTGAGGCTGTCGAACACGATGCGAATCACACCACGCCGTACGGACTCGGCGGCGCGATCGGTATAAGTTCGGCGGAACCCGAAGCGCGCAAGGGAGCCCGCGACGTGACCTCGTCGAACCTTCTGGCACCGACCTTCCAGTACACCGACGTCCTGCCGCTGGCCAAGGACAACCACACCGACTACCGGCTCGTGACGCCGGACGGCGTGTCGGTCGTCGAGGCCGCGGGCCGGACGTTCCTCCAAGTCGAGCCTGCCGCGTTGACGCTGCTGGCCAAGGAGGCGATCCGGGACATCCAGCACCTGCTGCGGCCCTCGCACCTGGCCCAGCTGCGCGCGATCGTGGACGACCCCGAGGCCAGCGGCAACGACCGGTTCGTCGCGATGGACCTGCTGCGCAACGCGTGCATCTCCGCCGGCGGCGTGCTGCCCATGTGCCAGGACACCGGCACCGCCATCGTGATGGGCAAGCGCACCGAGTCCGTGCTCACCGGCGGCACCGACGAAGAGGCACTGTCACGCGGCATCTTCGAGGCCTACCAGGAGCTGAACCTCCGGTACTCGCAGATGGCGCCGGTCAACTTCTGGGACGAGAAGAACACCGGCACCAACCTGCCCGCCCAGATCGACCTGTTCACCGCGCCCGGCGTGGAGCCGAAGTACGAGTTCCTGTTCATGGCCAAGGGCGGCGGTTCGGCCAACAAGACGTTCCTGTACCAGGAGACGAAGGCGCTGCTGAACCCGTCGCGGCTGGCCAAGTTCCTGGACGAGAAGCTGCGCTCGCTCGGCACGGCCGCGTGCCCGCCGTACCACCTCGCCGTGGTCGTCGGCGGTCTGTCGGCCGAGCAGAACCTGAAGGTCGCCAAGCTCGCGTCCGCCCGCTACCTCGACGGCCTGCCCACCGAGGGCTCCGCCGCGGGGCACGCGTTCCGGGACGTCGACCTGGAGCAGCAGGTGCTGGAGCTGACCCGGAACTTCGGCATCGGCGCCCAGTTCGGCGGCAAGTACTTCTGCCACGACGTGCGCGTGATCCGGCTGCCCCGGCACGGCGCGTCCTGCCCGGTCGGCATCGCGGTGTCGTGCTCGGCGGACCGGCAGGCCAAGGCGAAGATCACCCCCGAGGGCATCTTCCTGGAGCAGCTGGAACGCGACCCGGCGCACTTCCTGCCCGACGTGACCGGCGAGAACCTGTCCGACGAGGTCGTGAACATCGACCTGACCCGGCCGATGTCGGAGATCCGCGCGACGCTGTCGGCGTTGCCGGTGAAGACTCGGGTGTCGTTGACCGGGCCGTTGGTGGTGGCGCGGGACATCGCGCACGCCAAGATCAAGGAACGGCTGGACGCGGGCGAGCCGATGCCGCAGTACCTCAAGGACCACCCGGTGTACTACGCCGGACCGGCCAAGACGCCCGAGGGGTACGCGTCCGGGTCGTTCGGGCCGACGACGGCCGGTCGGATGGACTCCTACGTCGAGCAGTTCCAGGCCGCCGGCGGGTCGCTGGTGATGCTGGCCAAGGGCAACCGGTCCAAGCAGGTGACGGCCGCGTGCGCCACGCACGGCGGGTTCTACCTGGGCTCGATCGGCGGACCGGCGGCGCGGCTGGCCCAGGACTGCATCCGCAAGGTCGAGGTGCTGGAGTACGCCGAGCTGGGCATGGAAGCGGTCTGGAAGATCGAGGTGGAGGACTTCCCGGCGTTCGTCGTGGTGGACGACAAGGGCAACGACTTCTTCGCCGAGACCTCCGCCCCGACCCTCCAGATCTCGTTCCGGAAGTAGCTCTACAGGTCGAACACGCCGAGCTTGGCGCCGCGCGTGAAGAAGTCCCACTCGCTGTACGTGAAGCGCTGTGGGACTTCTTCAGGCCGGTTGCTGTTGCGGACCAGCACCTCGTCGGCCGTGCGCATGACCTCGACGCAGTTGTCGCCTCCGCCGCTGAACTTCGTCCACTCGCCGGGCTTCAGGGTCATGTGGTCTCCTCCGTGATCCGGGTCAGGAGTTCGCGGCTTTCCTCCACCCCCAACGCCTTCGCCCGGGTGTAGTCGAACCACCGGCTCGTCTTCTCCAGTTGGTCGTGCCCGTCCACGAACTGGGCGCCGTACGGGGTGTCGACGCTCACGAGCGACGGCAGCTTGTCGGGCAGCCGGAACAAGGTCAGCGTAGTACCGGTCAACGCGTGCGCCCCGGCCCCTTGCGGCATCACCTGCACCACGACGTTGTCCAGCTCGGTCATCGCGAGCACGTGCTTGAGCTGGTCGCGCATGACCTCCGGGCCGCCCACGTTCGCCCGGAACGCCGGCTCCGCGATCACCGCCCACAGCTTCAGCGGCGGTTCACGGTCGGTCAGCAGGGCACGTCGTTCCAGGCGCAGCTGGAGGTTCTTCTCCAAGGTTTCACCGCCGAGGCCGATGCCGCTCATCAGCGTGCGGGCGTACTCCTCGGTCTGCAGCACGGCCGGGAGCAGCTCGAACGACGAGTACAGGGCCTCGGTGGCGATGGCCTCCACGTCGAGGATGCGGCGCAGCCAGGGCTGGATCGTGCCGCCGATCTTGCTCTTGGGCCGGCGGCGGTGCGCCTCGGAGTTGAGCGTGAGCAGGTCCTCGCGGGTCGCCTCGTCGGCCCGGTAGAGGTCGAGCAGCTTCTCCAGCTCGGCCTGCTTGACGCCGCTGATCGCGTTCTCGATGTTGCTGATCTTGGTCATCGTGCAGTGCAGCACCTCGCCCACCCGTTCCCGGGGCACGCCGGCTTCTTCGCGCATGCGGCGCAGCGTGGTGCCGATCTGGATGCGGGCGGCACTGCGGTGTGGGCTGGTCATCGCTCTCCTCGATCATCACCCGATCGGGACTTGTCCACATCCTGTACGTACGAGATAGTCGTCCCGAATTCAGCGAGTATACAACCATGAGCGGGGAGTGAGCGGAGATGGGGTCGCGTTTCTACCAGGTGAGCTTGATCGAGACGTCCGGGACCGGGGTGTACTTCCGGACGATCACGCGGGAGCCCGTGGACGGGCAGGAGGGGTTGCAGGCGTGGATGGAGCGCACGCTGCTGGCCCACCGGTGCGACCTGGGCCTCTACGTCGGCGAGACGGGCACGATCGCCGCGGACGAGGACCAGGTCGACGGTGACCTGTGGCTGGCGTGGGACGGGGTGGCGTCCTTCGCGACCGCCGAGTGAGCGCTCAGCCGCGGGTGTAGATCACGCCGAGCTTGTCGACCTCGGCGCCGGCGCGGCCCGTGAAGCCGGCGATGTGCCAGCCCGCGGGCGCGGTGAAGGTGACCTGGTCGGTGGTGGGCGTGCCCGCGGCGGCCGTTCGGCCGAGGTTGGTGGTGATGCGGACGGAGAAGATCCGGGTGCGGCCGTCGCGTTGACCTTGGGTGAGCGTGGCCGCCGTCAGGTGCTCGCCCGGCTGGAGGGTGAGCGACGTCGGGGTGCCGCCGGTGCCGCCGTGGGCGAGCGCGGTGCCGTCGGCGAGCGTGAGCCCGACGCGGTCGAGGCGTGCGCCTCCGCTCAGGGTCACCTCGCGCACCGTCGCGCCGGGGTCTACGGCCTCGACGTCGGTGAACGGTGTGCCGTGCGGGCCGCCGAACTGGTCGCTCAGGCGCAGGTGGTCGGCCAGCCGCCAGGAGAAGTCGACGGCGTGCGGGTAGTGGTCGGACAGCGGTTTGCCGTCCGGGTCGAGGAAGGAGGCGTGGTCGTTGCGGTAGGAGGTGGCGGTGAGGTCGATGTGGGCGTTGTCGCGGTAGAAGACCTTGTCCACGACTTCGCACGTCTCCGTGACGTTCGCCGGGTCGCACACCAGCGCGGGTGCGCCGGCGGCGGGCTCGACACCTGCCCTGACCCGCTCGACCCAGGCGTCGGTGAGGCCGTTGGCGCGGACCAGGTCGCGGATGTTGTCGCCCGTACGGGTGTAGCGGGTGTTGGTGTCGCCCATGATGATCACGGCGTTGCCGGCGGAGTTCCGGGTGACGTACTGCGACAGCTGGGTGATGTTCGCGCGGCGGGCGGCCAGGTCGGCGTCCGTGCTGCCGGCGTTGGCGTGGACGTTGTAGAGGTCGACGTACACGCCTTCGGCCAGGCGGAGGCGGGCGTGCGTGAAGCCCTTGGGTGTCAGGCAGTCCGTGCCGTTGCACTGGCTCCACTTCACCCGCGTGAAGTCGCTGTACGGGTAGGCGGAGAGCGTGTTGAGGCCGTCGCCGAACGGCACTCCCCCGCTGGTCGGCGTGCGGTGCGGGTGGTTGTCGGCGGCGTAGAGGGCGGCGTGGTAGTTGAAGTCCTCCTGCACGTTGACCACCGCGTAGTCGCGGACGCGGGCGCCGATGAGCGGCGTGTTCTTCGCCGGGTCCGACCCGGAGAGCGGTTCCGGGAGCCCGGCGACGTTGTAGGTCAACACCGAGAACTGCCCGCTGGTGTCGGCGGCCGTGGTGGGCGCGGCGGATGCGGTCGTTGCGGTCGTCAGCGCGGTGGTGCCCGCCGTCGCGAGCACGACGGCGAGCACGAGGCCGAGAGGTCGTCTCACGCCATCGGAGTCTGGCGGTCCCCCCGTGACGCCGGAACCCGTGACGCGAAACTTCCTCAGGTATTCACCCGGTCGGCGCCGTCCCGCACCCTCCGCGCCTTCCGCTCCCGCGCCTTCCGCTCCCGCGGCGGTCTCGGCTTCGCGTGGCGGTCAGGCCCGGCCCTGGCGTGCCTCCAGGACGAGGCGGCGTGAGCCGAGGGGTGCGTCGAGGGTGACGTTCAGCGGCACGTCGCGCAGTTCCTGCGTGCAGTTGCGGCCCGGCGGCGGTGTGCTGACCGTGGTGACGAGGGTGATCAACACCTGGTCGCCGGACTGGGCGGTGACCTCGGCGCTCGCCGTCCGGCAGCCGCCCCCGACGCCGACGACCTGGATCGTGCGGCCGTCCGCCGACGTCCACGCCTGCCGCTTGTAGTGGTCTGGCAGGGTGCCCGCGTCGACCTGGGCGGCCGCCACCTCGGTCGGCCCCTCCAGCGGCGCGGCGCTGGTCCTCTGCGGTGGCGGGGTCGGTTGGGCGTCACCGGAGGATGACAACGTTGTCGGAGCCGATGGCGAACCGGTCGTGGTGACCGTGCTGGACGACTCGCCGGGCGGGGCGCTGCCGGTGGTGGTGCTGCACCCCGCGAGCGCGAGCAGGGTGAAGGCGACGGCGACCTTGACGTTCCTCATAGCTGAAGGACGGTACTCGGGGTCGTGGGGTTGCAAAGGTGTTCGGTGCCCGGCCGACCGGGACGAGGTCGACCGGGCACCGGAGGGATTTACTTCTGGTCCTGTCGGGTGCTGAGGACGACCGTGCGGTCACCGAGCGGCGCGTCGAGCTTCGCGGTCAGCGGCGGGTAGCGGATGTCCATCGTGCAGACCGGCTGGTCGAGCGGCGTGGTCTCGACCAGCACCACCTTCACCACCTGGGCGTTCTGCTCGGCGATCTCGACGCTCGCCTTGCCGCAGCCGGCTTCCTGGGCGATGACGCCGAGCACGCTGCCGTCACCCTCGGTCCACGTGGTGGTGGGGTTGCCCTCGGGGACGGCGGCCGCGTCGATCTTGTCCTTGGGCACTTCCTTGCCGTCCGGCGGCACGGCGCTCTCGAACTCCGGCTCCGCCGGCGTCGTGGCCGGTGCCTCCGACGAGGCCGAGGTGGTCAGCGTCGGCCCACCGTTGCCCGAACCGACGGGCGTGGACGTTGCGCAGGCGGCGAGCACGACCAGCAGCACACCCGCGCCGATTGCGGTTCCCAGGCTTCTCATGCTCCAAGGACGGACCAACCCACCCCTCGGGTTGCCCACCCTTCTTCACAGTTACCCAATCCAGTGAACCCGCGCGTGTCCTACGTTCGCGTCACGCGTGTCCTACGTTCGGAACACCCATGTTGAGCGTTCAGAACACCGGCTCGGCTGTTCCGAGTGTTCAACATGGGGTACCTGAACGTAGGACACGCGCGTTCGGAACGTAGGACACGCGGGTTAGCGGAGGGAGTGGTTCAGGCCGGTGATGGCGTGGCGGAGGGCGTCCAGGCGGGCCGCCGAGGCCAGGCCCGCGTGGTACAGGTGGAACTCCTGGACGCCGGCCTCCGCGTAGGCCAGCCACTCCTTCAGCAGCTCGTCGCCGTCCGCCGGCTTCGGCGGCAGGGCCAGCACATACGCGGCAGTGCGCACGTCAGCCTCCGCCCGCAACGCGCGGATCGCGGGCAGCGACGCGTCCACGCCCGGCCAGCACGTCAGGGTCAGCACGTCGACGTCGGCGTCGACTCCCCCGGCCACCGTGGCGAACGGTCCGGTGCCCCACGGGTCGGCCGTCGCGTGCGCGGCGATGCGCGTGCCCGGCGACGTCGACCTGATCAACCCCACGAGGTCACGGCGGAGCGCACGGGACAGCCCGGTGCGCACGTCGCGGACGGAGGCGGCACGCTCGCCGAGAGCCTCCTCCACGGTGGTGACAGCGTTGTCGACCCCCGCGCGCACCAGCGCCCGCAACCCCTCCGGGTCGTCATAACGCCGCACGCAAGCCCCGCAGAAGCACAGCGACAGCAGCTTCTGCTGCACCGCCGACCAGTCCGCGCCATCCGTCTTCTCGTGGTGCCCGCCGTGGAAGAACCCCAGCGGCCCGCATGCCTCCAGCACGATCCCGTCCGGCCGCCCCAGCTCCAGCACCTCGGACACCAGCGTCCGGGCGTACTCGACCACGTCGTCGTTCGCCGGGCACAGCGCGTACGGGTACAGGTCACCGAAAGCGTTACGCACGGCCACGTCCGGATGAGCATCGCCCAGCCGGCTGCTGTGCGTCAGCACGGTCCACGCGTACACCGGCAACCCGGCCGCCCGCAGGGCCTCGGCCGCCGAGCCGTAGGAGTCGTCACCCTCCATCCACGACGGCGTAGCGGGCACCAGCCGCTTGCCCCGCCACGCCTCCTCCCGCACCGGCAGGTAGAACGCCGCGTGCCGCGCGTCCACCATCCGACGCGAAGGGTGGAACGGCGTCGCGGCCCGCACCGTGTGGTACGACGCGGCGAGGGCCACCGCGTCCACACCCAACGACGCGATCCGGTCGACGGCGGCCGGGTCGCCTACGACATCCCAGGGGTACACGTGCGCAACGGTGGTCACCACCGGGGGCGCTTCCTCTCGTAAGACGGGTCGTGCTTCTGCATGTAACCGGTGTCGTCGCGCTGCACGAGGCCGCACGTCCGGTAGTTCTCCGCGAGCCGCGCCAACGCGTCCCGGTCCAGCTCGACGCCCAGCCCGGGCGTGGTCGGCACCGGGATGGCGCCATCCACGAACGTGAACGGCGTGGTGATCACGTCGTCCGCGGCGTTCCACGGGTAGTGCGTGTCGCACGCGTAGTTCAGGTTCGGCGTCGACGCGGCGAGGTGCGTCATCGCGGCCAGGCTGATGCCCAGGTGCGAGTTGGAGTGCATGGACAGGCCGATGCCGAACGTCCGGCAGATCCCGGCCAGCTCCTTCGACCGCGACAGGCCGCCCCAGTAGTGGTGGTCGGACAGGATGACCTGCACCGCGTCCACCTCCACCGACCGGGCGATGTGCTCGAACGCGATCACGCACATGTTCGTCGCCAACGGCATCGGCGCGCGTGCCGCGACCTCCGCCATCCCGTCGATGTCCGGCGCGGGGTCCTCCAGGTACTCGACCACGCCGTCGAGCTCCTCGGCGACCTTCAGCGACGTCTCCGGCGTCCACGCCGCGTTGGGGTCCAGCCGCAGCGGGTGGTCCGGGAACGCCTCGCGCAGCGCGTGGATCGCCTCGATCTCCTGCCCGGGCGGGTACACGCCGCCCTTGAGCTTGATCGAGCCGAACCCGTGCCGTTCGATGAGCATCCGGGCCTGCGCCACGATGCCCGCCGGGTCGAGCGCCTCGCCGAACTCGTCCGGCTCCGCGCCGGGGTGGCCGGCCCACTTGTAGAACAGGTACGCGCTGTACGGCACGGCGGTCCGCACCGCACCGCCGAGCAGGTCGCTCACCGGGCGGCCGAGCGCCTTGCCCCGGATGTCCCAGCACGCGACCTCGAACGGCGAGAACACCCGGTCCACAGTGGACTCGACGGTCAGCGGCCCGGTCAGCCCGTGCCGGTCCGACCCCGCCTCGCCGCCGAGCGACGTCGCGATCCGCGAGTGCATCTCGTTCAACGCGTGCACGTCCAGGCCCACCAGCGCGGGCGCGGCCGTGCGCATGCGGGTGAGGTGGCCGATGTCGCCGTAGCTCTCGCCGAGCCCGGAGATCCCTTCGTCGGTGTGCACCTCCACGATGGTGCGCAGCGCCCACGGCTCGTGCACGCCCACCGAGTTCAGCAGCGGCGGGTCGCGGAACGCGACGGGGGTGATGACGATGTCGGTGATCTTCATGCGGACAGGCTCCGACCGGCCGCGACGACCTTCTCCAACTCCGCCACGTGCTCGGGCGTCGGGTCGAGCAGCGGCGCGCGGACGCCGCCGACGTCGAGCCCGGTGGCCCGAACCGCCGCCTTCACCAGTGACACGGCGTAGCCGGGAACCTTGTCGCGCAACTCGACCAGCGGCTTGTAGAACTCCAGCAGGTACCGGTTGACCAACGCGTCGTCACCGTTGTGCACGGCGTGGTAGAAGCCGAGCGAGATCTCCGGCGCGAAGCAGAACACCGCCGACGAGTACAGGTCCACGCCGATGCCCCGGTACGCGGGCACGGTCAGCTCCGCGGTCGGCAGGCCGTTGAAGAACTGGAACGGCTTGTCGATCGCCGAGCGCACCGCGAGCACGATGCGGTGCAGCAGGTCGATGTCGCCGAGCCCGTCCTTGAACCCGACCACGGTCGGCAGCGACGCGACCTCCACCGCCGTCTCCGGCGTGAACACCGCGTTGTTGCGCTGGTAGACGATCAGCGACAGGTTCGACGCGCCCGCCACCTCCGTCACGTACCGGACCAGCCCCTTCGGCGGGTTGGTCACCAGGTACGGCGGCAGCAGCAGCAGACCGTCCGCACCGACCCGCTCGGCGGCCTGGGCGATCCGCTTGGCCGTCGGCAGCGGGCCGCCGACGCCCGCGAACACCGGCACCCGCCCGGCGGTCGCCTCGACCGCGACGGCCACCGCCCGTTCGACCTCCGACGGCTCCAACGCGTGGAACTCGCCCGTGCCGCAGGCCACGAACACGCCGCCCGCGCCCGCCGCCACCCCTCGTTTGACGTGCTCGGCCAGCACGTCCTCCGCGAGCGCGCCGTCCGCGTCGAACGGCGTCACCGGGAAGAACAGCACCCCATCCAGTTGCATACCCAGACCTTCATCCCTTGATCGCTCCCGTGGTGATCCCACGCAGGAAGGACTTGTGCGTTTCCTCGCGCGGCAGCGCGCAGGCGGCGAACGCGCTGACGCGGCGAAGTGGAGCAGCAGGGGCACCATCGGCGCTGATGAGCGAGTCCCCGCCGACGTGACAGTGGTTCGGGCGCGGTTCCGTGGGGCGACCCCGATGTCGGGATCGCCCCACGGGGTGGGCCGCGACGGCACCGCCGCCACTAGCCGTCGCCCCCACGTCCAAGGCGGTGTCGACCGGTGTCACCGGGCCACCCTGAGCGAATGGACGGCCCGAGTCCAGGAGTTGCGCAAACCGGGCCGTTCGCGGGAATTCACCGGTTCGGCGGAGGCCGCCGTCCCGGTGGGGTCTGCCTCGACGCGGAGCCGCGCGCCGGGAGACTTCGTGTAGACCTTGGTCGACCTCGCGGCGCGGCGCGTTCGGGCCGAGGGCGGCGCGTGGCGGTGCGCCGCTCCGTCGGACGGCCGGTAGCCGCAGGTCGGGTGCGTGATCGGGCCCGCAACGGTCACTACAGCGACGGCCGTGGCGCACCGGCGGGAGAGTGTCATGGACGGCGACTCCTGTTCACGGCCATACTGTTCATATATGTGAAGCGGGGTCGTACTTGTGAACGTGTTGGGCGGACTGTAAGAATCGGCGCAGCGACGTGTCAAGAGCGTGTTGCCGGAACGTTTCCCGTGGAGGACTTGGTGACTGGACCCGCGTCACCCGCTCGGCCGAACGCGGTCAAGTCGGCCGATCGGACTGTGGAACTGCTCGAAGTGCTGTCGGCATCGGACCGCCCGCTGACCCTGACCGAACTGCACCGCGAGCTGAGCTACCCGAAGTCGAGCCTCTACATGCTGTTGCAGACGCTCGTCGCCCGGGGGTGGGTGGAGCTCGACCCCACCCGCGGCACGTACGGCATCGGCGTGCGCGCCCTGCTCGTCGGCACGTCGTACCTCGACCACGACCCGGTGGTGCAGGTCGCCATCCGCGTCATGGAGCAGGTGCGCCGGGAGATCAACGAGACGGTCCACCTGGCCCGCCTCGACGGCGCGGACGTGGTCTACCTGGCCAGCCGCGAGTCCGAGCACCACCTGCGCGTGGTGTCCCGCGTCGGACGGCGGCTGCCCGCGCACGCCACGTCGCTCGGCAAGGCGCTGCTGGCCGCGCGCGCACCCGCCGAGGTCGACGCGATCCTGCCCGCGCGGCTGACGCCGTTGACGCCGAACACCATCATCGAACGCCCGGCGCTGCACGCCCAGCTCGCGGGGTTCCGCGCCGTCGGGTACGCGCACGAGCGCGAGGAGAACACGCCCGGCCTCGGTTGCTTCGCCGTCGCCCTGCCCTACCGCAACCCGGTGCTCGACGCGATGAGCTGCTCGGTGCCGCTGGGCAGGCTCGACCCCGACCACGAGCGCCAGGTCATCGAAGCGCTGCTGCACGCGGCCCGCACGATCACCGAACTGCTGCGCCAGTTCGGCCGCTGATTCCTGTTCCGATTTGCGAAAGGGCTCGACGTGACCGGACGAATCCTCATCACCGGCGCCGCCGGCATAGTCGGCACGCTCATGCGCACCCGACTGGCCGCGCCGGACCGGACCCTGCGCCTGCTCGACATCGCGCCGCTGCCGGCCGCCGCCGACGGTGAGCGGGTCGAGCTGGTCACGGCCTCGGTGACCGACCAGGCCGCGATGGAGGAGGCGTGCGCGGGCGTCGACGCGGTGATCCACCTCGGTGGGCACAGCCTGGAGCGGCCGTGGGCGGAGATCCTGGACGTCAACATCAACGGCACGCACGTGGTGCTGGAGGCGGCGCGGCGGGCCGGGGTGTCCCGGGTGGTGCTGGCCAGCTCCAACCACGCCGTCGGGTACTACGAGCGTTCCGCCGGCGAGGCGGGCGACTACCTGTTCCCGCAGCCGGACACGTACTACGGCGTGAGCAAGGTGGCGTTGGAGGCGTTGGGCAGCCTGTACGCGTCGCGGTACGGGATGGACGTGATCGCGGTCCGGATCGGGTCGTGCTTCGAGAAGCCGCGTGACGCGCGGATGTTGTCGACGTGGCTGTCGCCGGACGACGGGGCGCGACTGTTCGAGGCGTGCCTGTCGGCGCCGTCGCCCGGGTTCCGGGTGGTGTGGGGCGTCTCGGACAACACGCGGCGGTGGTTCTCGCTGGGCGAGGCGGAGGCGTTGGGCTACAAGTCCGCCGACAACTCCGAGGTCTACGCGGAGGAAGTGCTGGCCGCGGGCTCGCCGGATCCCGACTCCCCGGCCCTGACGTACCTGGGCGGCGTGTGGTGCACGCCCGAGTTCGACACCGCGGTGAAGGAGGCCGGTCGATGAGCGGCGGTTCGGTGCAGGGGTACAACCCGCGGACCGGTGAGCCGGTGGGCGAGGCCGTGCCGGAGACGTCGGACGTCTCGGTGGACGAGCTGGCGCGTGCCGGTGAGGCGGCGTTCCCGGCCTGGTCGTCGTTGCCGGCCGTGGAGCGGGCTTCGGTGCTGGACGCCGTGGCGGACGCTCTCGACGCGGCTTCCGCCGAGCTGGTGGAGTTGGCGGAGGCCGAGACGGCGCTGGGCGTGCCGCGGTTGACCACGGAGCTGAAGCGGACGACGAACCAGCTGCGGCTGTTCGGCGACGTGCTGCGCGAGGGCAGCTACGTGGAGGCGACGCTGGACTCGGCGAACCCGGGCATCATCCCGCCGCGGCCCGTGCTGCGGCGCATGCTCCGTCCACTGGGGACGGTGGGCGTCTTCGCCGCGTCGAACTTCCCGTTCGCGTTCTCGGTGGCGGGCGGCGACACGGCGTCCGCGCTGGCCGCGGGCTGCCCGGTGATCGTGAAGGCGCACCCGTCGCACCCCGGCACGTCGCGGGAGACGGCGCGGATCGTGGCCTCCGTCGTGCCGGCGGGCGTGTTCGGGATCGTGCACGGGCAGCAGGCCGGCGTGACGCTGGTCAAGCACCCCGCGATCAAGGCGGTCGGCTTCACCGGCTCCACCGCGGGCGGTCGCGCGCTGTTCGACCTGGCCGCCGCCCGCCCCGACCCGATCCCGTTCTACGGCGAGCTGGGCAGCGTCAACCCGACCGTGGTCCTGCCCGACGCCGCCGCCGCGCGCCCCGAGGGCTTCGCGGCCGAGTTCGTCGGCTCGCTGACCCTCGGCGTCGGCCAGTTCTGCACCAACCCCGGCCTGCTCTTCGCCCCGGCCTCCCTCGTCCCGGCCTTGGCGGACGCCGTCACGACCACCGCGGGCGGCCCGATGCTGAACGAGCGCATGCGCGACTCGTACCGCTCCGGCACCGACGACCTGGCCTCCTCCGGCCTGGCCGACCTGGTCGCCGAGGGCAGCGCACCCGCCGAAGGCTGGAGCGTCGAACCGCGCCTCTTCCAGGTGCCGCTGGCGACGTTCGCGGACAACCTCGACAAGCTGACCGAGGAGCACTTCGGCCCGGCGGCGGTCGTGGTGACCTACGACGACCCGGCCGAACTGGAGTCCGTCCTCCCCCGGCTGCCCGGCACCCTCACCGGCACCGTGCACGCCGCCGAGTCCGAGCACGAGCACGCGGGACGCGTCGCCGAGGCCCTGCGGCCGGTCGTGGGTCGGCTGATCTTCAACGGCTGGCCGACCGGTGTCGCCGTGGCCTGGGGCATGCACCACGGCGGCCCGTGGCCGGCCACCACCAGCCCGCTCCACACGTCCGTCGGGGCCACCTCGATCCGGCGGTGGGTGGCACCGGTGACCTACCAGTCCTGGCCCGACGCCCTGCTGCCGGCCGAGCTGCGTGAAGGCAACCCGTTGGGCATCCCGCGCCGGGTGGACGGGGTGCTCGGAGTCCACTGAGGCTCACTGGCTTCGAGCGCTTCGAGCGCTTCGAGCGCTTCGAGCGCTTCGAGCGCTTCGAGCGCTTCGAGCGCTTCGAGCTTCGGGCCGGCTCAGCTCTGCTGAGCCGGCCCGTTCGCGCTGTTCAGGCGTGTGTGATCACGGCGCGGGGAGCGGTTCGGCGAGGAAGCCCACCACCGCGTCCACGACCGCACGGGAGTCGCCGACGTGCAGGAAGTGGCTCCGGCCCTCCAACGCGACGAACCTGGTCCCTCGCTTGTTCGGCCGCGTCGATGAGGCGCTGGGCCTGTGCCAGATCCGTCGCCACGTCGAGCACGTAGCCGGAGCTTCGCGCTTCGATCGCGCCGGGCCCTCCCGGCACCCGCCGCAACGCCGACATGTGGGTCTGCACCGTGTCCGCCGGCGGCCGATCACCCCACACCACGTCGGTGAGCCGATCGGCGCTCACCACCTCGCCCGCCGCAACGCGAGCACCGCGAGCGTGGGTGGGACTCCGGGTGGGGGGCTCGGGGTTGGGCTCGGGTTCGAGTGGGCGGTCGGACGGGGGGTTGGTCGGGCCTCCTCTTCGTTTCAACCGACGTTTCAAGGTTGTGATAACGGCGTTTCCTTTGATCCGTATTCTGAGATTCACTCGTTAGTGGATCCAGTGATCAGCGGACGGCCTGGTCAGCGACGGGGTGGTCGACCGAGGCCGGTCGGAAGTTGGCTGGTCGCGTGCCGAGCCGGGTCTCCTGGGGTGATCCGGCTCGGCGCGTGCGGTGAACTCGGTGAAGGCGTCCGCGGTCGGTGGGTGGGTGTTCAGGGATCTCGCCTCGCGGAAGTGGCGTTCCACGGTGGTTCGAGTGGGTGCAGGTGTGTCGGCGGACGCCTTCAGGGCCAGGTCGGTGACGGTGGCCAGGGCTTCGGCGGCGTGCACGGCCAGCTGGCAGAGCTTGCGTCTCGCCCGGTCAGGTTCCCAGTCCACGGCGGCGACGGCGTCGGTATGCAGCACGCGCACGGCGTCGGCGCGTAGACGCAGGCGGAGCAGGTCGGCGGTTGCCAGGTACTGCGCAACGGCGTCGATGGCACCGGACATGATGCCCAACGCCACCGACGCGCCCAGCACGACGTACCAGGGCAGCACGTGGTGCACGACGGTGTCGAACGATTGACCGTCGGCACCCAGCAGGCAGTCCACGGGGACGTGGGCCGGATCTGCCCAGACGGTGGTGGAGACTGTGCCGCGCAGGCCGATGCCCGGACGGTCAACGGGCACCAGCAGGCCCGGGGCGTTGGCGGGCACCAGCCACAACGTGGTGGTGCCGTGGGCGGCGAGGGGTGCGCTCGACCAGACGTAACTGTCGGCCTCCCCCGCCGCCACGACACCGCTCTTTCGATCACGCAGGTCCACCACGTCACCACGACGCGAAGCCGTGCCCGCCGGCAGCAGGAAGTGCGACCCCGGCGTGAAGACGGCGACCGTGCTCAGATGCCCGCCGGCCGCGACCGTCGACCGCAACGCCCGATCGCCCAAGCGGTCCAGTGCGGCCACTGCCGCGAAGTGCGAACGCAGGACCACACCCGTGCTGCCGCACGCCGCCGCGACGCGTTCGACGACGTCCGACGCCTCGGCCAGCCCGCACCCACGACCGCCGACCGCACGGGACATCGTCATGCCGAGCAGCCCGCCCAGCGCCGTGACCGACGCCCTGGGGAACGTGCCGTCACGGTCGACGGCCGCGGCGGCGGGTGCGACCACGCCGCGGACGATCCGGTCCAGACCGGCAGCCATGCGAGCCTCCGACCGACGTCAGGTGGGCGGGTACAGGGAGTACGACGGGAAGTTGCCGTAGAGCCGTTCGCCAGGCGGGCCTTCGGTGACGGCGTGCACCAACAACGGGCCGCCGACGAACGCGCCGCGCCACGACGCCCCGCGTCCGCCGAACACCTCGTCACGGTCGCCGCGTGAGCGGGCCTTGTTGTGGCCGAACTTGAACGCGTTCACCTCACCGGCCAGCCGGCGGGCGACCGCCTCGTCATCGCACGACAGCGACGCCACCAGCGCGCCGTTGCTCGCGTTCATCGCGGCCAGCAGTTCGGCTTCCGTGTCGACCAGCACGATCGTGTCCACCGGTCCGAACGGCTCGGCGTGGTGCAGCGGCGAGGACGGCGGTGGCGCCAGGATGGCGACCGGCGCGAAGTACGCCGACGTCTGCTGGTCGGGCAGGAACCGCCCGGTGTCCAGCGAACCCCGGTGCAGCGGCACGCCGCCCTTGGCGATCGCCTCGTCCACCACGTCGGCCAGTTCCTTGGCCTTGGCGTCGGTGATCAGCGGACCGAAGTCGAGGTCCGGCAGGTCGTCGTCCGGTGAGGTGACGGCCAGCGGGTGGCCGAACGTGATCTCGCGGACGGCTTCCAGGTACACCGCGAGGAACGAGTCGAACAACGACCGCTGCACGACGTACCGCGGGTAGGCGGTGCAGCGCTGCTTGGCGTAGTCGAACGACTTGCGCAGCTGCGGCCGCAGCGCTGCCCAGTCGCTGAACTCCCAGACGCCCCAGCAGTTCAGCCCTTCCTGTTCCAGGACGTGCCGCTTGGTGGCGTCGAGCCCGGTGACGATCTCGCCGCCGACGCCGCGCCCGCCGACGAACGACAGGCAGCCGATGTCCGGCGAGCCGACGAGCACCGGCGACAGATCGCGCCCGCCGCCGCTGACCAGGGTGAGCGGCAGGCCGTGCCGCACGGCGAGGGCGCACGCCAGGGTCAGGCAGCTGACGCCGCCGTCGGTGGGCGCTTTCGCGATGACCGCGTTGCCCGCCAACGCCTGCACGAGCATCGCGTGCATCAGCACGCTCATCGGGTAGTTCCAGCTGGCGATGTTGCTGACCGGGCCGTGCAGCGGCGTGCGGCCGTGGAGCATGGGGTCGATCTGCTCGACGTACCACTCGACGCCTTCGACGCACCGGTCGACGTCTGCGGTCGCCAGGCGCCACGGTTTGCCGATCTCCCACACGAGCAGCAACGCGAGCAGGTCGCGGTGGGCGCGCAGGTCGGCCAACGCCGCGAGCGTGCGGGCCTTGCGCTCCTTCAACGGCACAGCGGCCCACGCGCGGTGCCGTTCGACGGCCGCCGCGACGGCGTGCGAAGCCTCCGCGGCGTCGAGGCGGGGTGGTCCGGCGATGGTGGAGCCGTCGACGGGTGACGTGGCCTGGCCGGGCGTGCCGGTGCGCTGCCACCTGCCGTCGACGTGGTTGAGCAGCCGGTCGTGGTGGAACGCCTCGGGCGCGGCCTTGGCGCACCGGTCGTACAGCTCGGGCCACGAAGTGCCCGGCTTGAGCATCGGGGACATGTCGGTCCTCTCAGCTAGCGGCGGTGAGTGCCTTGCGCCCCAACAGGTCGATCGCGGCGTACACGCTGCGCAGGGTGGGCGCGGCGACGCCGGTGAGCCGGGCGATCTCGACGACCGCGCCGATGATCGCGTCGGTCTCCAGCGCTTTGCCCGCTTCGAGGTCCTGGAGCATGGACGTCTTGTGGTGGCCGACGCGGTGGGCGCCGTCGATGCGCTTCTCGATGGAGACGCGGGGGTGGCAGCCGACGGCGCGGGCCACCGCGATGGTTTCGGTCATCATGAGGGCGACGAGCTCGCGGGTGTCGCGGTGCTCGCACATCTCGACCATGGTGGCGCGGGTGAGCGCGCTGAGCGGGTTGAACGCGACGTTGCCCATGAGCTTGACCCAGATGTCGTCGCGCAGGTCGGGTTCGATGGGTGCTTTGAGGCCGCCCGCGACCATGGCCTCGCTGAGTCGCGTGCCGCGCGCGGAGACGGTGCGGTCGGGTTCGCCGAGGGAGAAGCGGGTGCCCTCGACGTGCCGGATGACGCCCGGCGCCTCGATCTCGGTCGAGCAGTAGACGACGCAGCCGATCGCGCGCCGGGTGTCGAGGACGGCGCTGACGGTGCCGCCCGGGTCGACGGCCTCGATGCGGGTGCCTTCGAGGGGGTGGCCGGCGAGCCCGTGGAAGTACCACCAGGGGATGCCGTTCTGCGCGGCGACGACGGCGGTGTCCGGGCCGAGCAGGGGTGTGATGAGCGGGCCGCAGGCGGCGTACTGGTGTGCTTTGAGCCCGAGGAACACGTAGTCGACGTGGCCGATGTCGGCCGGGTCGTCGGTGGCGTGCGGTGCGGCGGTGAAGTCGCCGCGAGGGCTGTGGACCCGGACGCCGTGGCGGCGCATGGCTTCCAGGTGCGCTCCCCGTGCGACGAGGTGCACCTCCGCCCCGGCGCGGTGCAGTGCCGCGCCGACGTACGCGCCGATGGCTCCGGCTCCGAGAACTGCGACTTTCATGACGTCCCTCGCCTTCGCAATGATTGCATACAGTATGTTGTATGAACTACGCGAGCGATAGCCCCACCGGCGGCCGACGTGCGACGCCGGGAGGGCGCCACTCGGACGAGTGATCTCAAATTGCTTTTTGCATACGAAAATCTGTATGCTGAAGATCGGGCATTCCCGACACCTGCCCGAGGAGGCGACCGTGAGCCAGCCCAACGCGCCGCTGATCGGCGCGGGGAACACCCGTCGCGCGGCCCGCGAGTCGCTGAGCGGCGCCGCTTCCCGCAAGGTCGAGCGGCCCGCCCCGTTGCGCCAGGCCGTCTACGAGGCCCTGCTCGACCTGATCGTCAACCGTACCCTCAAGCCCGGGCAGCACCTCGTCGAGATCGAGCTGGCCGAGCACCTCGGCGTGAGCCGTCAGCCGGTGCGCGAGGCGCTGCAACGCCTGCAGACCGAGGGCTGGGTCGACCTGCGACCGGCACAGGGCGCGTTCGTGCACACGCCGACCGACGAAGAGGCCGACCAGCTCCTGTCCGTCCGCAACGTCCTGGAGACCCACTCCGCGAAGCTCGCCGCCGAGCACGCCACGGCCGAGGACGTCGCCGAGCTCAAGGCGCTGCAACGCGAGGGCGTCGAGGCGCTGAAGCAGAAGGACGTGGAACGCGTGGTCGCGGCCAACGCCGCCCTGCACGCGCGCATCACCCGGCTGTCCGGCAACGCCGTGCTGGCGGAGATGATCGCCACGGTCGACCGCCGGGTCCGCTGGTACTACGCACCGTTGGCGCTGACCCGCGGCAAGGACGCGTGGAACGAGCACGCCGAGCTGATCAAGGCGATCGCCGACCACGACCCCGAGGCCGCCGGCCGGGTGATGAACCGGCACACCGAGCGCACCCGGACGGCGTACCAGGCCCACATCGAGGGCAACGAGAGCCGCTGAGCGTGACGGGGCCCACCACACCGGGCCCCTCTTCGGAGCACCGAAGCCCAGTTCAGAACACCTGAATCGAGTACAGGTGACGGCCCTCACGCTACAAGCGTTTTGTATACGATAGCCTGTATTCTGGATGTAGCACCTCCGGCCGGTACCCCTGGTGCAAGTGCGGTCTACTGGATCGTGGAGCCGCCCCCGATGGCGCGGGCAGGCTCCGAGGAACGCTCACACCCGAGAATGAGCAAGGAAGGACTCGAGCCAGATGAGTACACGCATGCCCGGATGGCAGCAACTCAAGCAGGCCCTGACCCGTCCGGCGGGGTTCTCCGCCGACGGCAGGCGCATCGGCCTCGGCCTGGACACCGCGATGGACGCCCAACGCCGGGAGACCGACCACGCCGTCGCGGACATCGAGCAGTACGCGAACGACCGGCGCAGCAAGGGCGAAGAGACCAGCACCATCTCCTGACGGCCGTGGTCAGGCCCGACGAGGGAGCCGGACGACGCCCACAGCAACGCCCGGCTCCCCGGCTCACGACCCGGCGGCGCCCTCCTGCCGCGCGTCCCGCTCGGCCCGCACGTCGGCCTGGCGCGACGCGAGCAGGCTCGCCGCGGTCGTGATCAGCAGCACCACGACGATGACCCCGAGGGACAGCAGGATCGGGATCTCCGGCGCCCAGGTGACGCCGTGGTGGTGCAGTGCTTCGAGGATCAGCTTCACCCCGATGAACGCGAGGATCACCGCGAGACCCTTGCCGAGGTGGACCAGCCGGTCGAGCAGGCCGCCGACCAGGAAGAACAGCTGGCGCAACCCCATCAGCGCGAACGCGTTGGCGGTGAGCACCAGGTAGGGCTCCTTGGTCAGGCCGAAGATCGCCGGGATCGAGTCCACCGCGAACAGCAGGTCCGTGGTGCCGACCGCGACCATCACGATGAGCATCGGCGTGACCACCCGCCGCCCGTCCACGCGGGTGGTCAACGCCGCGCCGTCGTACCGCGGGGAGGTCGGCAGCACGCGGCGCACCGCGCGCAGCGCCGCGTTCTCCTGGAACTCGCCCTCGTCGCCGCCCGGCCCCTCCTTCAGCAGCTTCCAGGCGGTGAAGATCAGGAACGCGCCGAAGACGTAGAACAGCCAGTCGAACCGGGAGATCGCCCCGGCCCCGAGCGCGATGAACACCGCGCGCAGCAGCAGGGCGAGCACAACGCCGACGATCAGGACTTTCTGCCGGTACTCGCGCGGCACCGCGAACCGGCCCATGATCAGCACGAACACGAACAGGTTGTCCACGCTGAGCGAGTACTCGGTGATCCACCCGGCGAAGAACTCGCCGCCGTACCGAGGACCCGCGAACGCGAGGACGCCGAGCCCGAACAGCACGGCCAGCCCGACGTACACCGAGACCGACACCAGCGATTCCCGGAACGACGGGTCGCGCGGGTTGCGCGCCACGAGGTAGAAGTCGAACGCGATCACCGCGGCGATCCCGATCAACGTCGCGATCCAGACCCAGGTGGGGAGAACCATCTGTGCGAGCCCTTCGCTAGCCGGTCACTTCGTCCGTGCCGTCGTCTCCCGGGCGGCACGTCTCCGCCGGGCGCGTGCCGACGACTCCCGCAGCACGCGGGCGTGCGTCACGTAGCGCTCGTACCACTGCTGGGCCAACGCGTTGCGCGCACGCACCTTGTCGAGCCAGTGCGGCGCGATCCGCTCGTGCAGCCACAGGAAGCCGATGGCCCAGCCGAAGCTGACGATGCCCTGGTAGGCGAGGAAACCGAGCACGTCGTCGGGCGGGGTGAACCCGCCGCCGAGGAGGAACCCCGTCGAGGTCTCCGCGACCAGCCTGGCTAGCGGGAAACCCACCAGCCAGTACAGGGCGGCCGGTGCGAACACGCCGAGCCGGAACCGCCCGCCGCCGACGAGCAGGCCGAAGCCGCCGCCGAGCAGTCCGAGCGGCACGGCCATGGCCAGCGCGGTGGCGGCCGCCCACCCGGCGGGGTGGCCGACGAACGCCGACAACGCCCCGGCGATCAGGCCGCCGACCGCGCCGACGACGGCGCCGGGGACCGCCAACTCCAGCCTGTCGCGCATCAGCCCACCACCACGCCGAACCGGAACAGGCTGTAGATCAGCATGCCGAGGTAGAACACCGCGCCGAACCCGATGATCAGGTTGGTGAGCAGCCTGGGTCGGATGGGTTTGGGCAGCATCCGGTTGTTCACCAGCAGCAGGACGACGCAGTACGCGCCCATGGCGAACGTGGACAGGAACGCGAGGATGTCGAGGATCGCGCCGGGTCCGTCGGCGGGCCCGAACAGCAGGATGACGATGCCGAACGCGATGACGCCCCACAGGAACCCGGCGTAGAGGTGGGACATGCGGAACCGCTTCGCGCCGGGCACGAAGTGGTAGGTCATGTCCGCCTGGCCGCGGGAGAACGAGTCGAACAGGCCCAGGGTGGCGTTGAGGCCGATGAGCGCGATGAACCCGAGGAACACCCCGCCCAGCGCCGGTCCGCCCGCCGCGGCGAAGGAGTCGGACATGGCGTTGAGCGCGGCTTCCCGCTCCCCCGCCCGCAGCAGCTCCGTCACGTCGGGGCTGGTGCGGCTGGCGGCCTGCGCCAGCACCGTGAACGACACCGTGACCAGCATCGTGACGCCCCAGAACAGCAGCAGCGCGTCGAACGTGACCCAGCGTCGCCAGCCGCGCCACTTCGCCATCTCGGCGGGGTCGTCGGTGTCGAACATGAACCCGCGCGCGGGCATGGCCTCTTCCTCGCCGGCGTGGCGCAGGCCGCGGATGCGGGGGATGTGTGCGCCCATGCCGGCGCCGCTGTCGCGCAGGTGCAGCGTGTACCACATCTGCTGCATGCCGGACGGCCCGGCGAACGCGATGGAGCCGACGATGATCGGGAACCAGGCCGCGCTGAGCGCTTCGGGCGGCAGGTAGCCGAAGTGGAACATGCCGGTGATGGTGGACACCACGTCGGACCAGGTGCCCACCATCGCGGCCACCACGGCCGTGCCGACCACGAGCAGCCCGATGAGCAGGGACAGCACGTTCTCCAGCAGGTTGTAGATCACCTTGGCCATGCTGAACAGGACGCCGACGAGGATCAGGCCGACGCACGCCGACACGGTCCACGGTATGCCGGTGAGCTCCTCCAGGGCGGCGGCGCCGGCGGAGAGGTGGCCCGGCCAGATGTAGACCAGGATCGCGACCGTGAAGAAGAACCACATGATCGGTTTGAACACGCGGGCCGCGCCGAAGAAGATGCTCTCACCGGTCGCCATCGCGTAGCGGGCCATCTCCAGCATGACCACGGCCTGCAGCGTCACGCCGATGAGGAACAGCCAGCGGATCTCCGGGCCGAACAGCAGCACCAGCCGCGGCCACATGTAGGACTCGCCCATGCCGACGCCGAGCGCGACGAGGAACACCGTCGGGCCGAGGATGTGGATGGAGGGCGGGGCGTCGGGCAGTTTCCTGATGGGCATCGCTTCCAGCCGCCCCGCCCGCCACACGCGTTCCTCCGGCGGAGGTGCGGTGACGTCCGCGCCCGACCGCGGCTCGGCGGGTGAGTTGGGTGTATCCACAACGGACCTCCCGGTGAGTGACAGGCTTCTAAAGGCGGGGCTCCCCCTTCACAGCAGCCCGGCGGAGCGGGCCCAGCGGTACTTGGCGCCGAGCACGGTGACCGGCTTCTCCGTGGTGTACGGGTAGGCGACGATGCCGTGCCGGTACAGGTGTTCACTGGCTTCTTCGACTTCCACGTCGCCGGAGAGAGAGGCGACGACGGGCTTGTGGATCCCCTGGTCCCGGTAGTGCCGGACGACCTCGACCACGAGCTCGGCGAACACCATCGGCGGCGTGACGATGGTGTGCCAGTAGCCGAGGATCAGGGCGTGCACGCGCTCGTCCTCCAGGCCGAGCGCGATGGTGTCGCGGTAGGTGGAGGGCGGTTCGCCGCCGGTGATGTCGACGGGGTTGCCCGCCGCGCCGAACGGCGGGATGAACTCGCGGAACGCCGCGTCCAGGTCGGCCGGGATCTCCATGAGGGACAGTCCGTTGTCGACGCACGCGTCGGACAGCAGCACGCCGGAGCCGCCCGCGCCGGTGATGATGACGACGTTCTCGCCCTTGGGCGTGGGCAGCAGGGGCACGCCGCGCGCGTACTCCAGCATGTCGTTGAGCCCGGGCGCCCGGATGACGCCGCTCTGCCGCAGGATGTCGTCGTAGACCTTGTCGTTGCCGGCCAGTGCGCCGGTGTGCGAACTGGCGGCTTTCGCGCCCTGGGCGGTGCGGCCCGCTTTGAGGACCACGACGGGTTTCTTCGCCGACACCCGCTTGGCGGTCTCGGCGAACGCCCGGCCGTCCTTGAGGTCTTCCAGGTGCATGGCGATGAGTTGGGTGTTGTCGTCCTGCTCGAAGAACGTGAGCAGGTCGTCCTCGTCGATGTCCGCCTTGTTGCCGACACCGACGATGGAGGACACGCCCATCCGGGCGGAGCGGCTGAACCCGAGGATCGCCATGCCGATGCCCCCGCTCTGCGAGGACAGGGCGACCCCGCCCTTCACGTCGTACGGGGTGCAAAACGTAGCTGAAAGGTTTTCAGGTGTGTAGTAGTAGCCGTAGATGTTCGGGCCGAGGATGCGCACGCCGTGCTTGCGCGCGATGGTCACGACCTCGTCCTGCAGCTCGTGGTTGCCGGTCTCGCCGAAGCCGGACGGGATGAGGATCGCGCCGGCCACGCCCTTCGCACCGACCTCTTCGAGCGCGGCGGGCACGAACTTCGCCGGGATCGCGAACACCGCCACGTCCACGTCGCCGGGCACGTCGGCGATGCTCCGGTACGCCTTGCGGTCGAGGATTTCGTCCGCTTTGGGATTGATCGGGTAGATCTCGCCCCGGTAGCCGCCGTCGACCAGGTTGCGCATCACCGAGTTGCCGATCTTGCCGGTCTCGTTGGACGCCCCGATCACCGCGACCGCGGCCGGTTTCATGATCCGGTTCATCGACGCCAGGATGGCCTCCTGGGTGAACCGGAACGGCTCGCGCGCCGCGTCGGGGTCGACCAGGATCCGCACGTCCACGGCGGTGGCGCCGTCCGGTGTGGCCAGCACCGGGTTGAGGTCCACCTCGGCCAGTTGCGGGAAGTCCGTGACCAGGTCGCCGACCCGGCGGATCAGGTCGGCGAGCGCGGCGGTGTCGGCGGGCGGCGCGCCGCGCACACCGCGCAGGATCTCGGCCGCGGCGATGCCGTCCACCATGGACCTGGCCTCGGCGGTGGTGGTCGGGGCGAGGCGGAACGTGACGTCCTTGAGCACCTCGACCAGCACGCCGCCCAGGCCGAAGGCGACGATCTTGCCGAACGTCTCGTCCGTGGTCGCGCCGACGATGACCTCGTGGCCGGACGTCATCAGCTGCTGCACCTGCACGCCGACGATGTCCGCGTCGGCGTTGTAAGCGACCGCGTTGGCGATGATCGTGTCGAAGCCCGCGGCCACCTCGTCGGGCGTGGTCAGGCCCACCAGCACGCCGCCGGCCTCGGTCTTGTGCAGGATGTCCGGCGAGACGATCTTGAGCACGACCGGCAGGCCGAGGTCGGCGGCCAGCGCGACCGCGTCGTCCCGCGACGCGGCGAGGCCCTCGGCGGGGGTCGTGATCCCGTAGGCCTCGCACACCAGCCTGCCCTCGGGCGCGGTCAGCGAGTCGCGCCCCTCGGCGGTGACCGCCGCGATGATCCGTTCGACCGCTGCCCGGTCGTAGTCCGGCATGACGTCTCTCCTTGGGGGTTATCGGGAGTTCCTCGCGAGGCTTTGGGAGGGGTTCAGGTGCGCCCGGAAACGTCAGATCGCGCCGATGGCCTTGAGCTTGTCCAGCTGCTCGGGCAGGTAGCCGAGTTCGGCCAGCACCTCGCCGTTGTGCTCGCCGAGGAGTGGCGAGCGCCGGACGTCGACCGGCGAGTCGGACAGCTTCAACGGGCTGCCCACGGTCTTGTAGGCGCCGCGCTCCGGGTGCTCGACCTCGACCACGGCGCCGAGGTCGGCCAACGTCTCGTCCTCGATCAGCTCCCGGGTCGACAGGATCGGGCCGCACGGGATGTCGTGGGAGTTGAGCGCGTCCATGACCTCCCACTTGGTGTGCCGCTCGGTCCACTCCTCGATCAGCGCGAACGCCTTGTCGAGCTTGTCCAGCCGGGCCTCCGGCGTGGCCCACGCCGGGTCGTCGGCCAGCTCCGGCTTGCCGATCAGCTCGGTGATCGGCCTCCAGCCCACCGGCTGGATGATCACGTAGATGTAGTCGTTGGGACCGCCGGGCGCGCAGCGCACCGCCCAGCCCGGCTGCCCGCCGCCCGAGGCGTTGCCCGAGCGCGGCACCTCGTCGCCGAACGCCTCGTTCGGGTACTCGCCGAGCGGGCCGTGCGCGAGCCGCTGCTGGTCGCGCAGCTTCACCCGGCACAGGTTGAGCACCGCGTCCTGCATGGCGACCTGCACGCGCTGGCCGCGGCCGGTGGACGTGCGCTGGTAGAGGGCCGCGAGGATGCCCGCGACCAGGTGGATGCCGGTGCCCGAGTCGCCGATCTGGGCGCCGGTGGCCAGCGGCGGGCCCTCCTCGAAACCGGTGGTGCTCATCGAGCCGCCCATGGCCTGCGCGATGACCTCGTACGCCTTGAAGTGCGCGTACCGGCCGGCGCCGAAGCCCTTGATCGACGCGTACACCAGGCCGGGGTTGAGCTCCTGCAGCCGGTCCCAGGTGAACCCGAACCGGTCGACCACGCCGGGGCCGAAGTTCTCCACCAGCACGTCGGCGGTGGTGACGAGCTGGCCGAACACGGCCTTGCCCTCGTCGCTCTTCATGTTCAGCGTGATGCTGCGCTTGTTCGCGTTCAGCATGGTGAAGTACAGGCTGTCCACGCCGGGCAGGTCGCGCAGCTGGCCGCGGGTGATGTCACCCCGGCCCGGCGCCTCGACCTTGATCACGTCGGCGCCCAGCCACGCGAGGATCTGCGTCGCCGACGGTCCGGATTGGACATGCGTCAGGTCCAGGACCCGGACGCCGTCGAGAGCCTTGCCCATGGCACGTCCTCCTTCTGTCTTCGGTCTCGCTGCCGTCTCGCTCTGTCCCGCTGGGATCGAGGAAACTCCTTGCCGTATAACGGGAGCGTTACTTGTACATCGTCTGGTTCATGGTTCCCGGCGCGTACGCGTCCGGGTCCACCCAGACGTTGATCAACGACGGCAGGCCGGACTCGCGGGCGCGTCGGAGGGCGGGCGCGATGTCCTTGGGGTCGCGGACCTCTTCGCCGTGGCCGCCGAGCATCCGGGCGAACTCGTCGTAGCGGACGTCGCCGAGCGTGTTGCCGACCCGTTCGCGCGCCACGCCGTACTTCTGCGCCTGCCCGTACCGGATCTGGTTCATCGACGAGTTGTTGCCGACGATCCCGACGAACGGCAGGTCGTAGCGCACCAGCGTCTCGAAGTCCCAGCCGGTGAGGCTGAACGCGCCGTCGCCGAACAGCGCCACCACTTCCTTGTCCGGCCGGGCCAGCTTCGTGGCCAGCACGAACGGCACGCCGACGCCGAGCGTGCCGAGCGGACCCGGGTCCATCCAGTGCCCAGGGGACTTCGGCTGCACCACCTGGCCGGAGAACGTGACGATGTCGCCGCCGTCGCCGATGTAGATCGAGTCCTCGGTCAGGAACTCGTTGATCTCGTGCACCAGGCGGTACGGGTGGATCGGCGTGGCGTCGGAGCGCAGCTGCGGCAACCGCTTCTCGCGCGCCTTCTCCTCGACGGCCTGGAGTTCCTCCAGCCACGGCTTGCGCGCCACCGCGCCGTTGTCCGCGCGGCCCGACGCGGCCTGGGTGACCGCGCCGAGGACGAGGTTCGCGTCGCCGACGATGCCCAGGTCGATGTCGCGGTTCTTGCCGACCGTGCGGTAGTCGAGGTCGACCTGGACGACGGTGGCCTTGGCGGACAGGCGGCGGCCGTAGCCCATCCGGAAGTCGAACGGGGTGCCGACGATGACGATCACGTCGGCGTTGTCGAACGCGTACCGGCGGGACAGCTGGAAGTGGTGCGGGTCGCCGGGCGGCAGCGTGCCGCGGCCCGCGCCGTTCATGTACGCGGGGATGTTCAGCGCGCGGACCAGCTCGATCGCCGACCCGGTGGCGCGGGTGGTCCAGACTTGGCTGCCGAACAGGATGACCGGCTTCTTCGCGTGCACCAGCAGGTCGGCCAGCCGTTCGACCGACGCCGGGTCGCCCGCGTTGCGGGTCGACGCGCGGTAGCGGCCAGCCTCCGGGATCCGCGCCTGGTCCACGCGCACCGACGCGTCCAGCACGTCGCGCGGGATCTCCAGGAACGACGGGCCCGGCGCGCCGTTGAACGCCTCGCGGAACGCCATCGACACCAGGTCGGCGATGCGCGCCGTGGACGGCACGGTCGCCGCGAACTTCGTGATCGGGGTCATCATGTCGACGTGCGGCAGGTCTTGGAGTGAGCCCATCTTGTGCTGGCTCAGCGCGCCCTGACCGCCGATCAGCAGCATCGGGCTCTCCGCCCGGAAGGCGTTCGCCACGCCGGTGACCGCGTCGGTGGTGCCCGGACCCGCGGTCACCACGGCGCAGCCCGGCTTGCCCGTGACGCGGGCGTAGGCGTCCGCGGCGTGCGCGGCCACCTGCTCGTGCCGCACGTCGATCACCGCGATGCCCTCGTCCACGCAACCGTCGTAGATGTCGATGATGTGGCCGCCGCACAGGGTGAAGATCGTGTCGATGCCCTCGGCCTTGAGTGCCTTGGCCACCAGGTGCCCGCCGGAGATCAGTTCCGGGCCCGTGTCGGCGTCTCCCGCCGGCCCCGCGCTGGTGCCCGTGGCGGCTTCGCTGGTGCCCGTGGCGGCCTCGGTCGCTGTCCGCGCCATGTGCTGGTCAACTCCTTCGATCGCGGTCGGCCCGCCTCTGAGAGGTGGGGTCCCGACCCTGGAACCGGCCCGGTTGTAGATTGCATACCGTATGGGGTAGCCCATATAGTTACGCCTTGTTCGCGTCGATGTCCAGAGCTCGGAACGATCGGGCCTTCAGCGCCCGTCATCGGCGCCCCACCGCGCGGAGAGGACTTTCTGCCGTGGATCTGCACGAACACCAAGCCAGGGACCTGTTCGCGGCGCACGCCGTCCCGGTGCCGCACGGCCTGCTCGCCGTGACACCGGACGAGGCGCACGCCGCGGCGACGTCGATCGGCGGGACCGTCGTGGTGAAGGCGCAGGTGAAGACCGGTGGCCGGGGCAAGGCGGGCGGGGTGAAGCTCGCCCGGACGCCGGCGGAGGCGCGGGAGGTCGCGTCCGACATCCTCGGGCTGGAGATCAAAGGGCACGTGGTGCGCGAGGTGCTGGTGGTCGAGGCCAGTGACATCGCGGAGGAGTATTACTTCTCGTTCCTGCTGGACCGGGCGAACCGGACGTTCCTCGCCATGGCGTCCGTCGAGGGCGGCATGGACATCGAGGAGGTGGCGGCCACGCGGCCGGGCGCGTTGGCGCGGGTGCCGGTGACGCACGTGGACCTGGCCGTCGCGCACGAGATCGTGACGGCGGCCAAGTTCCCGCCGGAGGTGGCGGACGGTGTCGCCGATGTGGTCGTGCGGCTGTGGGAGGCGTTCGTCGCGGAGGACGCGACGCTGGTCGAGGTGAACCCGTTGGTGCGGACGCGGTCCGGTGAGGTCGTCGCGGTGGACGGGAAGGTCACGCTGGACGCGAACGCGGCGTTCCGGCACCCGGCGCACGCGGAGCTGGCGGACGTGGCGGCGGAAGACCCGCTGGAGGCGGCGGCACGGGCGCGTGGCCTCAACTACGTGAAGCTGGACGGCCAGGTAGGCGTGATCGGGAATGGAGCCGGGCTGGTGATGTCCACTTTGGACGTGGTCGCTTATGCGGGTGAGCGGCACGGCGGCGTGCGGCCGGCGAACTTCCTGGACATCGGAGGAGGCGCGTCCGCGCAGGTCATGGCGGACGGACTGGACATCATCCTCAACGACCCGGACGTGCGGTCGGTGTTCGTCAACGTCTTCGGCGGCATCACGGCGTGCGACGCGGTCGCGGACGGGATCGTGGCGGCGCTCGGGATGCTCGGCGACGCGGCCACCAAGCCGTTGGTGGTGCGGTTGGACGGCAACAACGTGGAGGAGGGCAGGCGGATCCTCGCCGAGGCCGCGCACCCGTTGGTGACCGTGGTGGACACGATGGACAACGCGGCCGACAAGGCCGCCGAACTCGCCGCGGTGGGGGTGTGAGATGGCCGTCTTCATCACGTCGGGAGGTCGCGTGATCGTCCAGGGCATGACCGGGGCGGAGGGCGCGAAGCACACCAAGCGGATGCTGAAGGCGGGCACCCGGATCGTCGGCGGGGTGAACCCGCGCAAGGCGGGCGAGGTCGTCGACTTCGACGGTCACGTGCTGCCGGTGTTCGGCGGTGTGGCGGAGGCGATGGCCGCCACGGGCGCGGACGTGACGGTGGTGTTCGTGCCGCCGGCGTTCACCAAGGACGCGGTGATCGAGGCGGTCGACGCCGGGATCGGGTTGGCGGTCGTGATCACGGAAGGCGTGCCGGTGCACGACGCGGCGGCGTTCTGGGCGCACGCGGTCGCGGCGGGTGGTCGGACGCGGATCATCGGGCCGAACTGCCCGGGCGTGGTGAGCCCGGGTAAGTCGAACGCCGGGATCATTCCCGACGACATCTGTGGGCCAGGGCCGATCGGGTTGGTGTCGAAGTCGGGGACGTTGACGTACCAGTTGATGTACGAGCTGCGGGATGTCGGGTTCACGACGGCGGTGGGGATCGGGGGCGATCCCGTGATCGGGACTACGCACATCGATGCGTTGGCGGCGTTCGAGGAGGATCCGGAGACGTCGGCGATCGTGATGATCGGTGAGATCGGTGGGGACGCGGAGGAACGTGCGGCCGAGTACATCCGCTCGTGGGTGAGCAAGCCCGTTGTGGCGTACGTGGCCGGGTTCACCGCTCCGGAGGGACGGACGATGGGGCACGCGGGGGCGATCGTGTCCGGGTCGGCTGGGACGGCTCAGGCGAAGAAGGAAGCGTTGGAGGCGGCTGGGGTTCGGGTCGGGAAGACGCCCAGTGAGACGGCGCGGTTGTTGCGGGAGTTGTTGGGATGAGATCAGGTGAGGGAGAGATCAAAGATCAAAAGCGTCCTCGCCGGACGGGCAGATCAGCAGGATGACGCCAACTGCCAGGTCAAGCGCCGGGTCCGTTGTTGGTCCGGGTTTCGTGTCATCCCACCGACCTCCCTACGGGCTACCACCCGCGTCAAGGGGGCGCGCGACATCAGTGCAAGCCGCGGGCAGAGGTGAACCCGCGCCCCCTTGACACGCGCGGTAGGGCGGAGCCAGGTCGGCGGGATGACACGAAGCCCTCCCTTTGGGAGAAGGGCGGTGGTGGAGGGGTCCCGTCAGGAACCACGGAACCGAGGTGCCGCGCGCTACGTCGTTGTGGGTGGGTTTCAGCCGACAGGACGGGGCAGGCGAGGGTGACCGATACCTACCGCATCTCGATCGACGACAGGTCGGGCGCGACGCTGCGTGGACGGGTGCACATCATCAACCCCGATGCCGAGGAGGTGCCGCCCGGGCGTGACTTCGCCCTGCGGATGATCGTCGAGGTCTGGCACCGCATCCGGCACGGGTACTTCTTCACGTCCGGCGAGGGGAACCTGCCCGACGACCGGTTGCACGTCCACCTCGACGAGTTGGAGAGCGTCGTGGAGGATCCGGAGCTCAAGTCGTCGTTCGAGCTGCTCATGGGGTTGGACCACGGCACGGCGGTCTACCTGTCCGACGAGCAGGTGGCCGAGATCCGGGCGGTCCACGAGATCCGCGACCACGAGGAGAAGCGGGCGGCCAGGCAGGTGTTGATGGAGAGGTACGGCGTCAGGTCGCTCTCCGTCGGGAACGACGGCAGCCCGTACGTGCGGACGGAGCGTGACGCCCACGCGTTCTACGAACGGGCGTGTGAGGTCGTCACCGAGTACCGCCTCGGCGACGTGCGGAACTGGCCGCCGCCGTGGGACTTCGGTGACGAGGACGACGAGGACTACGACGAGGACGAGTACGCGGACAAGTTGGCGGCGATGACGCTGGAGGACTACCCGTACGTCGAGTTCGCGATCACCGTGAACGACGCTCGCCAGGTCGCGCACATGGGCGGCGGCATCCACTTCGCCACCGCCATCCACGGCGAGTTCGGCCGGCAGTGATCAGGTCGGTCACCACGACGCGATGAGCGGTTCGTCGTGCGCGTGACGCCTCCATTCCTCGGTCGCGCGGCCGAGGCGGGACGCGGCGGCGACGGCGCGCACGGTCGCGATCTTGCCGTCGCGGACCTCCAGGACACCTACGCCCACCACCTGGTCGTCCAGCACGGCGATCACGGCGGGGCAGCCGTTGACCACGCCGGCGTGCATCGCCAGGGTGCCGCCGACCAGCTTCCGCTTCGCCGGGGACGGCTTGAAGCCGGCCCGCAAGGCGGAGGCGACCCGCTCGGGGGCCGTGTACCGCAGCAGCTTCTCGGTCAGCCCGGCGCCGTCGGAGATCGCGGTCGCGTCGTCGGTCAGCAACGCCACCAGGCGTTCGGTCCGGCCCGAGGACGCGGCGGCGATGAACGCCTCCACGATCCGGCGGGCGGTGGCGCGGTCGACCTCGCCGGAGTTGCGGCCGGCGGCGACGTGCCGACGGGCGCGGTGGGCGTGCTGCTGGCTCGCGGACTCGGTGATGTCGAGGATCTCGGCGATCTCGGCGTGGCTGTAGGAGAAGGCCTCGCGCAGGACGTAGACGGCGCGCTCGACCGGTGGCAGGCGCTCCATGAGCATCAGCACCGCCAGCGTCACCGATTCGCGCTGCTCGAAGGTGTCGGCCGGGCCCAGCATCGGGTCGCCGTCGAGCAGGGGTTCGGGCAGCCAGGCGCCGACCGCGCGTTCACGCCGGGCCTTCGCCGAGCGGAGCCGGTCCAGGGACAGGTTGGTGACCACCTTGGTCAGCCACGCCTCGGGCACCTCGATGTGGTCCCGGTCGGCGGCCTGCCAGCGCAGGAACGCGTCCTGCACCACGTCCTCGGCGTCGGTGGCGGAGCCGAGCAGGCGGTACGCCAACGAGGCCAGCCTGTCCCGGCCGGCCTCGAAACGCGCCACGGTCGCGCTGTCCATGAGCGTCACGCTAGGCGATGACCGCCTCGGTGGAGCGCTGGGGCGCGGTGGCCAGGCGGTGCCTGCGGGTCGGCATCCCGAACGTCGGGTGGCCCATGCCGAAGGCGGCGCCCCGGAGGACGGCGGCCTTGAGGCGCGCGGCCGGGCGTCCGCGCAGAGCCCAGGTCTTCGACCGCGCGTCGCCGCCGACGGCCTGGAAGATCGCGTCCTTGCGGCCGAGGCTGATGTGGTTGCCGACGTAGGCCAGCGTGGTCTTCGGGATCTTGCGGCCGGTCAGGTCACCGACGATCGCGGCCACCGCCTGCTTGGCGGTGTACCCGGCCGAGGCGCAGGACATCGGCAGCGGCCGGCCGTTCTCGCCGATGACGTGGACGCTGTCGCCGACGGCGTAGACGTCCGGGTGCGAGACCGACCGCATCATGCGGTCGACCAGGATCTGGCCGGTGTCCGCGACCCGCAGCCCGCTGGCGGCGGCGATGGGGTGGACGGCGAAACCGGCCGTCCACACGGTGGCGTCGGCGGCGAAGGTGGTGCCGTCGGCGGCGATGGCGCCGGTCGCCTCGACGCGCTCGATCGTGGTGTGCTCGTGGACGGTGATGCCGAACCGGTCGAACGCGCGCAGCAGGTGGCGGCGGGCCTTCGGGCCGAGCCACCCGCCCAGTTCGCCGCTGGTGGCGAGGGTGACGTCGAGTCCGGGTCGGGATTCGGCGATCTCGGTGGCGGCCTCGATCGCGGTCAGGTTGCCGCCGACGACGAGCACCGTCCCGGTCCCGCCCAGGTCGTCGAGGCGTTGCCGCAGGCGCAGCGCCGCAGGCCGGCCAGCGATGGGGAAGGCGTGCTCGGCCACGCCGGGGACGCCGTGGTCGGCGGCGGTGCTGCCGAGCGCGTAGACGAGGGTGTCGTAGTCGAGCCGGTCGGTGCCCTCGCCGTCGGTCACGGTGACCGTCCGCTGTTCGGCGTCGACGGCGGTGACCCGCGCCGGCCGCAGGCGGATGCCGGTGCCCGAGAACAGCTCCGCCAGTGCGTAGCGGCGCAGGTCCTGGCCTGCGGCGAGCTGGTGCAGGCGCATCCGCTCGACGAAGTCGGGTTCGGCGTTGACGACGGTGATCTCGACGTCGTCGGCGTGCAGGCGGCGGGCGAGTTGTCCGGCGGCGTAGCCCCCGGCGTAGCCGGCTCCCAGGACGATGATGCGGTGCTTCATGGTCATGCTCCTGTCGGGTTGGCTCGTCCTCTGAACGGGACAGCGCCTCGATCCCTGACAGGTTGGGGCTGTGTCGTGGGTCACCCTGGCGGGCGTCAGCGTTCGACCAGGCGGTGGCGGCCCGCGTAGACGTTCATCGAGGTGCCGCGCAGGAAGCCGACCAGGGTCATGCCCACCTCCGCGGCCAGGTCGACCGCCAGGGACGACGGCGCGGACACGGCGGCCAGCACCGGGATGCCGGCCATCGCCGCCTTCTGCACCAGCTCGAACGACGCCCGGCCGCTCACCATCAGCACGGTGGAGGTGAGGGGCAGGCCGCGTTCCTTCAGGCCCCAGCCGACGACCTTGTCCACCGCGTTGTGCCGGCCGACGTCCTCCCGCAGGCACAGCAGGTGGCCCTGCGCGTCGAAGAGGCCGGCGGCGTGCAGGCCACCCGTGCGGTCGAAGACGCGCTGGGCGGCGCGCAGTTCGTCCGGCAGCACGGCGAGGGTCTCGGCGTCGACGGTGAGCGGGTCGTCGGCCACCGGCCAGGTGGCGCTGGTGCGGACGGCGTCGAGGCTCGCCTTGCCGCACAAGCCGCAGGACGACGTCATGTAGAAGTTGCGCTCGATCGACGGGTCGGGCGGTGGCACGCCGGCCGCCAGCACGACGTCCAGCACGTTGTACGTGTTGCCGCCGTCAGACGTCGCTCCCGCGCAGTAGCGGATCGAGCTGATCTGCTGGGCGCCGCGGACCACACCCTCGCTGACCAGGAAACCCGCCGCCAGGTCGAAGTCGTCACCCGGCGTGCGCATGGTCACCGACAGCGGTTTCCCGGCGACGCGGATCTCCAGCGGCTCCTCCACGGTGAGGGTGTCCGCGCGGGCGTCGGCCACGCCGTCCACCACGCGCACTACCCGTCGCCTGCTCGTCACTCGTCCCACGGGGACACTCCTCGTCTCGGCACAGCGCGGTGCACTCGGCCAGCAGGCGGCGCAGGGCTTCGTCGCGGTGCTCCCCCGCCCGGTCCGCCACGGTCTTGGCGGCCCGGTGCGCGGCGAGCGCGGGCCACCACCTCGTCCACCGGGCACGGGGTCGGCCCGCCGCCCGGAGGCAGTGCTCGACCAGCGCGTTCGCGCAGCGGGCCTGGGACGTGCCGATCAACGGCACCGCGAAGACCAGCAGCGCACGGCGGCCGTCCGGCGTGCTGAGGTCGTTCACGCAGCGGGCGACGGCGCCCAGCACCGGGTGCACGGTCGCGGGCCGGTCGGTCCACACGTCGTCCGCCAACGTGGACACCAGTTCCAGCAGGCAGCAGCCGTGCGCGGGGGTGACGTGCCGCCCCGGCGCCAACCGGGGCAGCCGGGTCACGACGCCTCACGGGGACGCGGCAGCAGGTGGTGCGGACGTCCCGGCCGGCTGAACCGCCCGCCCAGCGCCGCGCCCGCCACACCGAGCACCGCGGCGGCGAGGAACGGGCCGGGGTAGCCGTGCGACACGACGACCAGGGACGCCAGGCCGACGCCGATGACGCCGCCGAGGGCCTTCGCGCTGTAGATGACGGCGAAGTTCAGCGGCGCGGTGTCCTCGCCGAAGTACTCTCGCACCAGCCCGACCAGCAGCGAGTAGCAGCAGCTCGTGCCCAGACCGGCCACGCCCGCGCCGATCAGCAGGGCGACGGCGTCCTGCCGCTGACCGCCGAACAGCAGTACGAGCTGGGCCAGGCCGCCGGTCGCCATCGCCAGCCGCAGCGTGCGGCGACGGCCGATGGCCTCCGAGATCCGGCCGGCCAGGATCCGTCCCGCGCCCGCCGACGCGGCCAGCACCGCCAGCGCCACCGCCGCGAACACCGTCCCGTCGGCGAACGCCGCCAGGAACACCAGGTCGAACAGCGACACCGCCGCCGCGAACACCACCGTCACGTACATCGGCACGAGGACACCGCTGCGCAGCGCCTCCCCCGGCTTGAAGTGGCGGATGGCGGGCCGGTTGCTGCGGTGCGTGCGGAGTTCCCGGTGGCGCGGGTCGACGTCGGCGGGCCACCAGTTGGGCGGCGGATCGCGCAACGGCAGCCCGCACGCGGTCACGACCACCAGCACCACGAGTGCCGCGACGGACAGGAACACGGCCGCGTTGCCTGCGTCGAACCAGAGCCCAGCGGCCAGCGCGAACGGCACGCCGCCGAGCGCGAACGCGCCGGTGACCAGGGCGATCCGGCCGGTGACCCGGTCGGGGAACCAGCGGATGACGGTGCCGACGCACGTCGCGTAGACCAAACCGGTGCCGACGCCACCGACCAGCGAGTAGCCGAGGTAGACGACGAGCAGGTGGTCGGCGGAGCCGAGGGTGAGCAGACCGATCGCGCTCAGCACGGCGCCGAGCACGACGGCGTTGCGCGGTGGCAGCAGACCACGTTCGCGCAGCCACGCGGCGGGGAACGCGATGCCCGCCTGGAACGCCGTCCAGAGCGCGAACGCCCAGCACAGCTCGACCAGGCTCCACCGCTGCCCCAACGCGGGCACCAGGGCGCCGAACCCGTACTGGGCGGTGCCGGTGACGAGCATGGCGATGCCGCTCAGCCAGGCGATCCGGCTCCGGGGACGGCCCAGCAGCTCGTGGTCCGACTCGCCGATGCGGTAGCGGCGGCCGTAGACGTCGAGGACTTCACGCACCTGCATGAGGACCACCCGCCTTGCAGATTGTATACAGTATTGAGTAGCCTACTACCTTGTATGCATTCCTGAACACCCCTCAGGCGGGCGGCACCCATGCGCATCCCCTGGACCGAGGCGAGGCAGGCGGCCCGCCAGGCGGGCAAGCCGCTTGACGTGGTGGAACTGCCGTTGACACAGGCGTCGGGCGCGGTGCTGGCGGCGCCGTTGCGGGCGCTGGCGGCCGTGCCGTCGTTCGACAACTCGGCGATGGACGGTTACGCCGTGGCCGGGCGTGGACCGTGGATCGTGGTCGGCCGGGTGCGCGCGGGCGGCGTGGCGGGTTCCCTGGACGACGGTCAGGCGGTCGAGATCGCGACCGGCGCGCCCGTGCCGTGCGGTGCGGACGCCGTGCTGCCGGTGGAGCACGCCGAAGTCGCCGGCGCACTGGTGCTGGGCGACGTGGTGCCCGGTCGGCACATCCGGCGGGTCGGCGAGAGCTGCCCCGCCGGTGAACTGCTGCTGCCGACGGGCGCAGTGGTGACGCCCGCCGTGCTCGGGCTGGCGGCGAGCGTCGGCCACGACACCCTTGCCGTGCACCGACGCCCCCGTGTCGCGGCCGTGATGACGGGAGACGAGGTGGTGACCGCCGGCGTGCCCGGCCCGGGACGGGTGCGCGACGCGATCGGGCCCATGCTGCCGGGGTTGGTGCGCGCGGCGGGCGGCGAGCACCTGGGGACCACGCACCTCACCGACTACCCCGGCGCGCTGATCGAGGCGTTGTGGGAGATCGACGCGGACGTGATCGTGGTTGGCGGCGCGACGTCAGTCGGACCGGCCGATCACCTGCACGAGGCGTTGCGGGTGCTGCGCGCGGACGTGCGGGTGGACGGTGTGGCGTGCCGTCCGGGTCATCCGCAGGTGTTGGCCGTGCTGCCGGACGGGCGGTGCGTGGTCGGGCTGCCCGGCAACCCGTTCGCCGCGCTGGCCGCCGGCGTCACGTTGCTGGCGCCGCTGCTGGAGGCGTTGTCGGGGCGTGAGGTCGGGCCGCCGTGGACGGTCAGGTTGCCGGCGGCGCGGGCGCACGCGCACGACACGCGGCTGGTGCCGGTGGTGGTGTCCGGGCCGGTCGGCGTGCCGGTGGGGCACGACCAGCCGGGGACGTTGTGGGGCGCGGCGTTGGCGGACGGGCTCGCGGTGGTGCCGCCGGGTTTTCGGGACGGCGTGGTGGAAGTCGTGCCTGTCCACAGCAAGACGATAAGCGTATGGTGAATACGGTATACAGTCTGCGAGCGACAGTGGAGGCCCCATGACCGTGGTGGAACGGGTGCTCGCCGTGATCGAGGCGCACCGCGGCGACCGGGGCGCGCTGCTCCCGGTCCTGCACGGCATCCAGGCCGAGTTCGGCTACGTCGACCAGTCGGTGATCCCGCTGGTGGCCAAGGAGCTGAACCTGTCGCGTGCCGACGTGCACGGCGTCGTCACCTTCTACAGCGACTTCCGCAGCGAGCCCGCCGGCCGCGTCACCGTGCAGCTGTGCCGCGCGGAGGCGTGCCAGTCGGTCGGGGCGGAGCGCTTGGTCGCACACGCAGAGGTGACGTACGGCGTGAAGGTGGGCCAGACCAGCGAGGACGGCGCGGTCACTCTCGGCCAGGTGTTCTGCCTCGGCAACTGCGCCCTCGGACCCGCCGCCCAGGTCAACGGGCGGCTGCACGGACGGCTCGACCCGGCCCGGCTCGACGGGCTGGTCGACGCGGAGATGGAGATGCGATGACCACCACCGTGTACGTCCCGCGCGACGCCGCCGCGCTCTCGGTCGGCGCGGACGCGGTCGCCGCCGCGATCACCCGGGAAGCCGCGCTCGCGGGTCGGGCCGTCCGGGTCGTGCGCAACGGCTCGCGCGGCATGCTGTGGCTGGAGACGCTGGTCGAGGTGGTCACCGACGCCGGCCGGATCGGCTACGGGCCGGTGACCGCCGACGCCGTGCCCGCGTTGGTCGCGGCCGGGATGCTGGACGGCGCGCACCACGAGCTGCGGGTCGGCGTGGTCGAGGAGCTGCCGTGGTTCCGGGCGCAGCACCGGCTGTGCTTCGCGCGCGTCGGCGTCACCGACCCGTTGTCGCCCGAGGACTACCTCGCGCACGGTGGGATGACCGGTCTGCGGCGGGCGTTGGAGATCGGACCGGCGGCCACGGTCGCCGAGGTGACCGACTCCGGGTTGCGCGGACGCGGCGGCGCGGGGTTCCCGGCGGGCATCAAGTGGAAGACCGTCGCGGACACGCCCGGCGAGCTGAAGTTCGTGTGCTGCAACGCCGACGAGGGCGACAGCGGCACGTTCGCCGACCGGATGCTCATCGAGGGCGACCCGTTCTGCCTGATCGAGGGAATGGCCATCGCGGCCTTCGCGGTCGGCGCCACCGAGGGCTACATCTACATACGGTCGGAGTACCCCGAAGCGGTGCGGACGTTCCGCCGGGCGATCGACATCGCCTACGCGCAGGGGTGGCTCGGGGACGACGTGCTCGGGTCCGGGCTGAGGTTCGACCTGATGGTGCGGGTCGGCGCGGGCGCGTACATCTGCGGCGAGGAGACCTCCATGCTGGAGAGCCTGGAGGGCAAGCGGGGCGTGGTGCGGGCGAAACCGCCGATCCCCGCGATCACCGGCCTGTTCGGCAAGCCGACCGTGGTGAACAACGTGCTGACGCTGGCGTCCGTGCCCGCCGTGCTCGCCGACGGCGGCGCGTCCTACCAGGCGTTGGGCGTGCAGCGGTCGCGTGGCACGCAGGTGTTCCAGCTCGCGGGGAACATCGCGCGCGGCGGCGTGTTCGAGACGGCGTTCGGCATCTCGCTGCGTGACCTGGTCGAGGTGCACGGCGGCGGCACGCTGTCGGGTCGGCCGGTGCGCGCGGTGCAGGTGGGCGGGCCGCTCGGGGCGTACCTACCGGTGTCCGGGCTGGACCTGGCGATGGACTACGAGGCGTTCGCCGAGGCGGGCGCGATGCTCGGCCACGGCGGGATCGTGGTGTTCGACGACACCGTGGACATGGCGTCGATGGCGCGGTTCGCGTTCTCGTTCTGCGCGGAGGAGTCCTGCGGCAAGTGCACGCCGTGCCGGGTCGGCGCGGTGCGCGGGGTCGAGGTGATCGACCGGATCGTCGGCGGCGAGGACGTCGACGACAACCTGGCCCTGCTCGGCGACCTCTGCGAGCTGATGACCGACGGGTCGTTGTGCGCGATGGGCGGCCTCACGCCCAACCCGGTGCGGAGCGCGCTCCAGCACTTCGCCGACGACTTCACCCCAAGGAGGGTCACGCCGTGACGATCTTGAAGGAACCGGACTTCGGCACACCGGCCTCGACGTCCTCGACCTCGGTGACGGTGGAGGTCGACGGCATCCCGGTGACCGTGCCGGCGGGCACGTCCGTCATGCGCGCGGCCGCGACCAGCGGCATCGACATCCCCAAGCTGTGCGCGACGGACAGCCTGGAGGCGTTCGGGTCGTGCCGGCTGTGCCTGGTGGAGATCGACGGCAGGCGCGGCACGCCCGCGTCCTGCACCACGCCCGTCGCCGACGGGATGAGGGTTCGCACACAGACGCCGAAGCTGGAGAAGCTGCGGCAGGGCGTGATGGAGCTCTACATCTCCGACCACCCGCTGGACTGCCTGACCTGCTCGGCCAACGGCGACTGCGAGCTGCAGGACATGTCGGGCGCGGTCGGGTTGCGGCAGGTGCGGTACGGGTACGAGGGCGAGAACCACCTGTCGTTGGAGAAGGACACCAGCAACCCATACTTCGACTTCGAGCCGTCCAAGTGCATCTCGTGCTCGCGGTGCGTGCGGGCGTGCGGCGAGGTGCAGGGCACGTTCGCGTTGACCATCCAGGGGCGCGGCTTCGAGTCGCAGGTGTCCGCGGCCGGCGTGCCGTTGATGGAGTCCGACTGCGTGTCGTGCGGCGCGTGCGTGCAGGCGTGCCCCACGGCGACGTTGCAGGAGAAGTCCGTGGTGCAGCTGGGGATGCCCAGCCGGACGGTGCTGACGACGTGCGCGTACTGCGGTGTCGGGTGCTCGTTCAAGGCCGAGCTGCGCGGTGACGAGCTCGTGCGGATGGTGCCGTACAAGGACGGTGGCGCGAACGAGGGTCACTCGTGCGTGAAGGGTCGGTTTGCGTTCGGCTACGCCACGCACCCGGACCGGGTGATGTCGCCGATGGTGCGGGAGAAGATCACCGATCCGTGGCGTGAGGTGTCGTGGGAGGAGGCGATCGGCTACACCGCGTCACGGATGCGGGAGATCCAGGCCGCGCACGGCGTCGGGGCGATCGGCGGCATCACGTCGTCGCGGTGCACCAACGAAGAGGTGTACGTGGTGCAGAAGCTCGTGCGGGCGGCGTTCGGGAACAACAACGTCGACACGTGCGCGCGGGTGTGCCACTCCCCCACCGGGTACGGGCTGAAGCAGACGTTCGGCGAGTCCGCGGGCACCCAGGACTTCCGGTCGGTGGCGGCGGCGGACGTGATCGTGGTGATCGGCGCCAACCCGACCGACGGGCACCCGGTGTTCGCGTCGCGGATGAAGCGGCGGCTGCGGGAGGGCGCTTCGCTGGTCGTGGTCGACCCGCGGCGGATCGACCTGGTGCGCTCGCCGCACGTCGAGGCCACCCACCACCTGCAGTTGCAGCCCGGCACGAACGTGGCCGTGGTGAACGCGTTCGCGCACGTCGTCGTGACCGAAGGGCTGGTGGACTCCGACTTCGTGGCGTCGCGCTGCGAGGGGTACGAGGAGTGGGCGGAGTTCATCGCGCGGCCGGAGAACAGCCCGGAGGTGGTCGAGTCGATCACGGGGGTGCCGGCCGCGGAGATCCGTGCGGCGGCGAGGCTGTACGCGACGGGCGGGAACGCCGCGATCTACTACGGGCTGGGCGTGACCGAGCACAGCCAGGGGTCGACCATGGTGATGGGCATGGCGAACCTGGCCATGGCCACCGGCAACGTCGGCCGTGACGGCGTCGGCGTGAACCCGTTGCGCGGGCAGAACAACGTGCAGGGGTCGTGCGACATGGGGTCGTTCCCGCACGAGCTGCCGGGCTACCGGCACGTGTCCGACGACGCGGTGCGCACGGTGTTCGAGCAGGTGTGGGGGCGCAGCATCCTGCCGACGCCCGGCCTGCGCATCCCGAACATGTTCGACTCGGCCATCGCCGGCACGTTCCGCGGGCTGTTCGTGCAGGGTGAGGACATCGCGCAGTCCGACCCGAACCTCGCGCACGTGACGGCGGCGTTGACCGCGATGGACCTGGTCGTGGTGCAGGACCTGTTCCTGAACGAGACGTCGAAGTTCGCGCACGTGTTCCTGCCCGGCACGTCGTTCCTGGAGAAGGACGGCACGTTCACCAACGCCGAGCGCCGGATCAACCGGGTGCGGCCGGTGATGGCGCCGAAGACCGGCAAGCACGAGTGGCAGATCGTGTGCGAGCTGGCGGCGGCGCTGGGCTACGACATGCCCTACACGCACCCGCGCGAGATCATGGACGAGATCGCGGCGCTGACGCCGACGTTCGCCGGGGTGTCGTTCGCCGCGCTCGACCGGCTGGGCAGCATCCAGTGGCCGTGCGACGAGGACGCGCCGGCCGGCACGCCGACCATGCACGTGGACTCGTTCACCCGCGGCAAGGGCAGGTTCGTGCCGACGTCGTTCGTGCCGACGAGCGAGCGCACGACCCGCAAGTTCCCGTTGATCCTGACGACGGGGCGGATCCTGAGCCAGTACAACGTGGGCGCGCAGACCAGGCGGACGGCGAACATCGCCTGGCACCCGGAGGACGTGCTGGAGATCCACCCGCACGACGCCGAGGTGCGCGGGATCGGCGACGGCGACTCGGTCACGCTGGCGAGCCGGGTCGGCGCGACGTCCCTGCACGCGGTCATCTCCGACCGCATGCCGGTGGGTGTCGTGTACACGACGTTCCACCACCCCGTGACCGGGGCGAACGTGGTGACCACGGAGAACTCCGACTGGGCGACCAACTGCCCGGAGTACAAGGTCACCGCGGTCCAGGTCGCCCTCCGCGCCGACGCCGCCGAGGCCGCGGCGGTCCCGGGCACGCGTGAACGGGCGGTCGTCGACTGATGAGCGGCACGACCCCACCCACCGTCCGCCTGGCGAACGAGATAGCCCGCCAGTTCGCCCACCAACCCCCGTCCTCCGCCGCGACCGCCATCGCCGGCCACATCGAGCGCTTCTGGGACCCCCGGATGCGCACCGACCTGCAACACCACGTCGCCACCGCCCCAGAGTCCCTGGACCCGGTGGCGCTGGCGGCGGCCAAGCTGGTCGGCTCCTGACCGCTGCGGCTCAGGACTGCCGTGGCTCAGGACTGCCGTGGCTGCCCGCTGCTCGGGGTGACCGGCCCACCTGTCCGCCGGTCACCCCGCCGGCAGCCCGGCTTGGTGTGTGCCCGTGACCGCTCCGGCCGCCGACGTCATGGCGTTGCCAGTGCCTCCGTCGGCGAGAGGCGGCTGGCTCGGACCGCCGGGTACAGGCCGGCGACGGCGCCGATGACGGCGGTGGCGGCTATGCCGCCCAGTGTTGCCCAGGCCGGCACCAGGGAAGGCCAGCCCTGGTAGGTGGCGTAGGCCGTGGTGACCAGGACGCCCAGGACCGCGCCCGCCGCGCCGCCCAGGGCGGAGAGGAGGAGTGATTCGGTCAGGAACTGGGTGCGGATCTGGGACCTGGTGGCGCCCAGCGATCTTCGGAGGCCTATCTCGGCTCGGCGTTCCAGGACCGAGATGACCATGGTGTTGGCCACGCCGACGCCACCGACCAGCAGGGCGACCGCGCCCAGGCCGAGGAGCAGGGCGTTGAGGGTTTCGTCGGTCGCCTGTTTGGCCGCCAGGGCGTCCGACGGTCGGGACACCTCCACTTCGTCCGGGTGTTCGGGGTTGGCGGTGGCGGCCAGGTTCGCTTGGACGCTGTGCACGGCGTCCTCGCGGGATCTGGCGTACACCGTGGTCGGGTAGCCGTCGAAGCCCAGGTGCTGCTGGGCCACCGGCCAGCCGATCAGGGCCGCGGTGTCGAGTTCGGGCGCGAGGGGTGTTGGGTGCAGGACGCCCACCACGGTGAACCACTCGCCGCCCAGGTGGACGGGTTCGTTCGGGGCGGCCACGCCGAGGCGTTCGGCGGCCTTGTCGCCGAGGACCACGGCCGGGTAGCGGGCGGTGGCGTCGTTGAGGAAGACGCCTTTGGCGACCGACGCGCCGACGGTGTCCAGGAGGTCGGTCCTGGCGGCCAGGACGGCGATGCCGCCGGATTGGGTCTCGGGGATGTGGTCGTTGCGGTAGACGTGGGCGTCGACCACCTTCCCGGTCGCGGTGGTGGAGGTGACCGGCGCCATCCGGCCGATCATGCCCACCGACTCGGCGGGCAGGTGGGTCTGCTCGCCGAACAGGGTCTGGCCGGGGCCGACGGTCAGCAGGTTGGTGCCCAGCGCGGCGAGGCGGCGGTTGAGGTCCTCGCGGCTGGAGGTCGAGATGCCGACCACCGAGATCATCGCCGCGATGCCGATCGCGATGCCCAACGCGGACAGCACCACCCGGGTCGGCCTGGCACGCAGGCCCGCGCCGCCCACGCGCAGCACGTCGGCCGGTGAGAGGCGGGCCGGTCGCAGGTCAGGCATCGCGCACCACCCGGCCGTCGCGCACGTCCACCCGGCGCGGGAGGGTCGCGGCCACTTCCTGGTCGTGCGTGATGACGAGGACCGTGGTGCCCGCGTCGTTGAGGGAGCGCAGCAGCCGGAGGACGGCCTCGCCCGACTTCGAGTCGAGGTTGCCGGTGGGTTCGTCGGCGAGCAGCAGCGCGGGCCGCCCGACCACGGCACGGGCGATCGCCACGCGTTGCCGCTCGCCGCCGGACAGCTCGTGCGGGCGGTGGGTGAGCCGGTGGCCGAGGCCGACGGTCTCCAGTGCCTCCACGGCGCGTCGGCGGCGTTGCTTCAGCCCCACGCCGGTGTAGAGCAGGCCGTCGGCGACATTGTCCACTGTGGACACACCGGCGGTCAGGTGGAACTGCTGGAACACGAACCCGATCACGCTCGCCCGCAGCGCGGACAGGGCCCGGTCCGACAGGTCGCGGACGGCGTGGCCGTCGATGCGCACCTCGCCGTGCGTCGGCCGGTCGAGGGTGCCGATGAGGTTGAGCATCGTCGACTTGCCGGACCCGGACGGGCCGACGATGCCCACCAACTCGCCACGCCCGACGGTGAGCGACACGTCCCGCAAGGCGACCACCCCCTGGTACTCGCGACCGACATCACGCAACTCCACGACCGGCGTCATCGCGGCACCCCCACTTCCACGCCCTCGGCGATGCCCTCGCCGGCGACCTCGACCTGACCGGCGGCGAACAGGCCCGTCTCGACGGGCACGTGCCGTGTCGCGCCGTTCTCGACCACTTGCACGCCGTACTTGCCTTCGCCTAGGGACACCAGGGCGCCTACCGGCACGGTCAGCACGCCTTCCTTGCGCTCCGAGACGAGCAGGACGTCCACCGGTGCCGAGTCGAGGCGGCCCAGCGCACCCTGGTCGGCGACCGAGACCACGACGTCGATCGTGGTGGTGGGAGTCGAGCCCGCTTGGGTCGGGCTGCTGGTGGCGACGGTGCCCACCGACGCCACCGTGCCCTGGACCGACTTGCCGTCCGGCAGGCCGACGGTCGCCGCCACGCCCTCGGCCACCAGGTGCTGCTTGCCGACGTCGAGCGGCACGACCACCACCCGGGTGGTACCGGTGTAGGTGAGGACGGGGCCGGTGGCGCGGCTGCCCGGCTGGGCCTTCAGCTCGGCCACCCGCACTTCGCCGCCGGCGACCACGACGTCCGTCGCCTGCACCGCTCCCGTCTCCGGCACGCCCAGCGCCTGCTGCCACGCGCGTACCGCCGTCGCCGTGCCGGCGGTGTAGGACTCGTCCACGGTGAACCCTCCGTAACCGAGTGCGAGCAGGTTCTCCTCCAGTTGGCGGACGTCGCCGCCGGTGGCGCCGGGTGCCAGCGACCGGTAGGCCGGTGTCGCGCCGAACAGCAGGGGGACGGGCCGGTCGTCCACCTCGTACACCGCCTGACCGCGTCCGATGACGGCGCCGGGCGCGGGCAACCAGGTGACGGTGCCCTGCGCGCCGACGGGCACGGGCGTGGCCGTGCCGTGGGTCAACGTGCCGGTGACCCGTTCGGTGCGGGTCAACGTCGTCGCCGACACCTTCGCCGTGGCCGGTGGCAGGTTCGCCGCGCTCGCGGGCACCGGATCCGCACCACCGAGCCCGACCGCCGCGACACCGCCCGCCCCCAACACCACCAGCGCCCCCGCTACCCACGCGAGCCGCGCACGTCTGCTCATCGCTCCGACTCCTCCGACTCGGTCCAACGCACGACTCCGGCCGACCGGAACGCCGAGCCCACGCCGTCGACCCGACCCAGACCACTCAACTCGCTCTCGCTCTCGCTCCGATCCCAGCCGGCTACGCCTCCGGCCTCGTCCACGCCCGGCGCGCCTGCTCGCCTGTTCGCCGGCCCGATTCCGGCACCCGCCGCCACGACGTCTCCAACTCTCGCCACGATCGGCGCTCCCGCTTTCCCCATGGATTTCGCACGTTTGCTCATCTGCCCAGCTCCGAATGCTCGTAACGGCACGTGCCAGGACCGACCTGAACGCCGGAGGCGCGGTCGATCTGGCCCGGACCGGTCCGCGTGCTCCCATTCCGGCACCTGTTCACGCGGCCCATCGCGCCGGCTCGCGCCCGGTCCCCGCGCCATCCACGCAGGCTTGCTCGTCCGCACGGCTCGGGCAGCTCGTCCCGGCACACATGCGGCACCGGCCACGTCCGCATCGCCCAGACGCGCTGCCGCGACGCCTCCTGCCCTTGCCCCGATCAGTGCTCCCACTCCTTGGACGAGCCGCATACGCACGTTCATCGGCCGATCCTCGGAGGCTCGTACCGGCACACGCCGAACACCAGGAGGTCGCGGTCGACCGGACCACACGGCCCATCGCGCCGGCTCGCGCCCGGTCCCCGCAGGCTTGCTCGTCCTCACAGCTCGGGCAGCTCGTCCCGGCACACGCGCGGCACCGACCAGGTCTGCATCGCCCAACCCCGCTGCCGCGATGTCTCCGGCCCGGAGCGCGATCAGTGCGCCCGCTCCTCCGACGAACCGCACGCGCCCGTTCATCGGCCCAGCCTCGGAGGCTCGTGCCGGCACACGCACAACACCAGGCGGTCGCGATCGACCCGAACCACGCGGCCCGGCACGATACGGCCCGGCGCCGGCATGGCCCGCGCACCCGCGCGCCCGTTCATCGGCCCAGCCTCGGAGGCACGATCCTGCACACGCACAACACCAGGCGGTCGCGGTCGGCTCGGACCGCACGGCCCGGCGGCCTTCCGATCCCCGTCCGCGCGACCCGCCCCGACGCCGCCCGGCGTGGGTAGGACCGAGGTGCCCGCGCGCCTGTTCATCGGCCCAGCTCCGGCAGCTTGTCGCGGCACACGTCCAAGGCAGAGCGGAATGCTGGGGTGTTGCGGTCGAGTTGGCCCAGGCCGGTCAGCTTGCCGCCGTTCGGGTCCGGGTCCGGGACGTCGATGCCGTTGTCCCGCATGCACTGCGCGAACACCCTCAGCTGGTCCAGCTTCGCCGGGTCCAGCTTGGACAGATCGCCACCGCCAGGCAGGAACTCGCGGCACGCGTCCGTGGCACGTTCGAAGTCCGGATCGGTGCGGTCGACTTTGCCGAATCCGCCCGGCTTGCCCCCCGGCTCCGGGTCCGGCACGTCCACGCCGTTGTCGCGCATGCACTTCGCGAACTCCCGCGACCGCTCCTCCTGGCTCATCGCCACGCTCGACGACGACGGCGCCGCCACCTCCGCCCCGCCCGAGCCGCACGCGGTCAGTGCCAGTGCCAGCGCCGCCAGCACGATGCTGCTTCGCATGTCCCCTCCTTCGTCGGTGGGGACAGTCGACCAGGGGCGCTATAACCAGCGCGTTACCAAATCTGGTTATGCGGAAGTTATGGCCCCCAGAGCACCATGGACCCATGCGCATCCTCGTGGTCGAAGACGAAACGACGCTGGCGGCGGCCATCGCCGAGTGGCTGCGTCGCGAGGCGTTCGCCGTCGACGTGGTCCACGACGGCGACTCCGCGCTGGAACACCTCTCGGTCAACGCCTACGACGTGCTCGTCCTCGACCGCGACATACCGCGCGTGCACGGCGACGAGGTGTGCCGCCGGGTCGCCGACTCGGGCGCCGAGACCCGGATCCTGATGCTCACGGCCGCCGCCGCGGTGCGGGACCGGGTGGCCGGGCTGGCCCTCGGCGCGGACGACTACCTGCCCAAGCCGTTCGCCTTCGTGGAGCTGTCCGCCCGGGTGCACGCGCTGCTGCGCAGAGTCAGACCGCCGAACCCTCCGGTGCTCGAACGGGCGGGGTTGCGGGTCGACCCGGCCCGTCGCCAAGTCACCCGGGCGGGTGAGTTCATTCCGTTGGCCAACAAGGAGTTCGCGCTGCTGACCGAGCTGGTCCGGGCGGAAGGCGCCGTCGTGACGTCCGAGCACCTGCTGGAGAAGGTGTGGGACGAGCACATCGACCCGTTCACCAACACGGTGCGGGTCACCATGGTGAAGCTGCGGCGCAAGCTGGGTGAGCCGCCGCTGATCGAGACCGTGCCCGGTGTGGGATACCGGATCCCGTGATCGGCCGGTGGAGCATCCGCGGCCGGTTGACCGCGCTCTACGGCGGGCTGTTCCTGCTCGCCGGCGCCGCCCTGCTCGCGGTCACCTACCTGCTGGTGTGGCAGAGCCTCAACGGTCGGTTGCAGCCGTTCACCGACGTGGCGAGCCTGCGGGAGTTGCGCGAGGCGTCCTCCGACGAGGTGATCGAGGCCATCCGCACCGCCCAGGTCCGCTACCGCGACGAGGTGCTGCAGTCGCTGCTGACCCGAGGAGGCCTCGCATTGCTGTGCGTGGCCGGGATCGCGGTGGCGTTCGGGTGGCTGCTGGCGCGCAGCGCGTTGCAGCCGGTGCACCGCATCACCGAGGCCGCCCGCCGGATCGCCGCCGGCCACGGCCTGCACGAGCGGATCGCGCCGACCGGGCCGCGTGACGAGGTCGCCGAACTGGCTGAAACGTTCAACGCGATGCTGGAACGGCTGGACCGCGCGTTCGACGGCCAACGCCGGTTCGTCGCCGACGCGTCGCACGAGATGCGCACCCCGCTCGCCGTCAAACGGGCGCTGATCGAGGTGTCGATCACCCGACCGGGCGCCTCGGCGGACGCCAAGCAGCTGGGCGCGGAGCTGCTGAAGGTGAACGCCCGCCACGAACGACTCATCGACGGTCTGCTCACGTTGGCCGACAGCGAGAACGAGCTCACCGAGCGCACGCTCACCTCGGTCTCCGACATCGCCGAGCACGTCCTGTGGCAGTCCAGCGCCGTCGCCGAACGGGCCGGCGTCGTCCTGCACCACGAGATGGCGCCGTGCGAGGTCGTCGGCGACCCGGTCCTGCTGGAGCGCCTGGTGCGCAACCTGGTGGACAACGCGATCAGGCACAACCACCGGAACGGGTGGGTCGACGTGAACGCCGGACCGGACTTCCTGATGGTGGCGAACACCGGCCCGAGAATCGAGCCGTACGAGGTGGAAGGGCTGTTCCGGCCGTTCCGCAGGCTCGACCGGGACGAGACCTCGACGGGCGATCGGGGCCTGGGTCTGGGGCTCTCGATCGTCCGTGCCATCGCCGCCGCCCACGGTGCGACGGTGACCGCGACACCGGGGGCGGACGGCGGGTTGGCGGTTACCGTCAGGTTTGCCGGAGAGCCGTGAGGAACGCCCGGAATGGACGCTCCCCAAAGGTCAATCTGGGTCCTGGTCGTTTGCTGTCCCTGACGCTGGTCGTGCTCCGTCCCACGGCCAGCTCGACGCAGTTGTTCCCCGCGCCGGAGTAAGTGCTCTTGCGCCACGCCTTGTCGTTGTTCATGTGTCCTTCAGTGCGGTTGCCAGTTTTCTGATCAGCGAAGCCGACTCCTTGGGCGACAGGGCGACCTCGCTCACGATTTCCTCGAAGTGCAACAGGTACTTCTGCACGTCGGCGCGATTGTCCACCCACTTGCCACCACCCGCGTACTCCAGGTACACGGCGGAAGGATCACTGTCCTCGAAGCGGAGAGCGGTCGCGCCACCGCCAGACATGGTTCCGTGGGCACCGGCGCCGAACGAAACCACTTGGATGGTGATGTTGTCCTGCTTCCCCTTCTCGAGCAAATGCGACAACTGCTCGCGCATGACCGCGGGGCCGCCGACGATCCGGTGCAGGGCCGCCTCGTCGATCACCGCGTGCAGCCTTAACCCGGGCAGCCGGCGTTGCCGGTTCGCCAGTGCCGCGGCCACCTGTTCCACGGACACCGACGAGTCCATGAACCGCTGTCCCGCGAGCCTGATCGCCGCCGCGTACGCGGGCGTCTGGAGCAGTCCCGGGATGACGATCATCTCGATGGTGCGCACCTCCGTGGCATCGGCCTCCTGCCGGGCATAGGTCCGCGCCTCCGGGGTGAAGGCCGCGGCGTACACCAGGCGGGTGCCATCCTGTTTCGCGTCCTCCCACAACGCTTCCGCCTCGCGCCGCTCGGCATCGGTCGCCCCGTAGAGCCCGAGCAGCGCGCCCAGTTCGGTCCAACTCGGACTGATGTAACCGTTCTCCATCCGCGACAGCGTCGACTGCGTCTTCCGCGTCAGGGCGTGGTAGTCGATCTCGGTCTTGCCCGCCCGCTTGCGCAAGGCGTTGAGGAACTGCCCCAGCTTGCGCTTGCGTCGGGTTTGGACGGCTGCCATGCGGATCGCTCCTCGCTGAAAAGAACTGCGAACACCCTAGTGCTGTTCCGCAGCCCGCTCGCTTTCACTCGATCGAGGTCTAAAAGGTGCATATACGCCCTTGCTCGTCACCCGCCGTGGTGGCGGCCCCGACGCCGGCGGGCACGCCGCAGGGCGTGCCCGACCAACTGGACGGGTGATCAGCGCGGACTAAAGTCTGGCCACATGTACATCTCGCAGGTCCGGCTGCGGAACGTCAAGGGGTTCCACGGCGCCCGCGAAGTGGATCTCAAGCTCACCGCGCCCGGCTGGACGGTGATCGCGGGCCGCAACGGGTCCGGCAAGACCTCGTTGCTCAGGGCGATCGCGCTGGCCGTGAGCGGTCCGGCGGTGGCCCGCAACCTGGTGCCCGACTTCGAGAACTGGGTCACCGCGGGCCAGCGGGAGGGCGTCGTCCAGGTCCAGTTCACCCACGACCGGCGGGTGGAGCGGTTCGGCAAGGGCCGCCCGCCGGAGGGCAGGCTGTGGGCCGGCCTCGGCTGGACGATGCCGGACGACGAGAGCCGCCCCACCCACCGCGGCCTGCAGCCGTCGCTGAAGGAGAAGCTGGAGGGCAGCAAGACCGCCGCCCTCCGCGGACCGTGGCAGGACAACCCGACCGGGTGGTTCTGCGCGGCCTACGGCCCGTTCCGGCGGCTCGTCGGCGGCGCGGGCGAGGCGCAGCGGCTGATGCTCAGCCACGGCCCGGTGTCACGGCTGGCGAGCCTCTTCCACGAAGACGCGTCGCTGGCCGAGGGCGTCGGTTGGCTGATCGAGCAGCACCTGAGGTCCCTGGAGCGCAGGCCGGGAGCCGAGGAGCTGAAGACGGTCGCGCTCGGCGTGCTGTCGGACGGCCTGCTGCCCGACGACTACCGGATCGAGGGCGTCGACTCCGACGGCCTGTGGGTGGTCAGCGGCGGGCACCGGTTCCCGCTGCGGGAGATGAGCGACGGCTACCGGACCGTCGCCGCGCTGGTGGTGGACCTGATCAAGCAGATCCACGGTTCGTACGGCGACCTGAAGACCACGCCCACCGCGCACGGCCTCGCCCTGACCGCGCCCGGCGTGGTCATCATCGACGAGGTGGACGCGCACCTGCACGTGTCGTGGCAGAAGCGGATCGGCGGCTGGCTCAAGGAGCACTTCCCGAACATCCAGTTCATCGTCACCACGCACAGCCCGTACCTGTGCCAGGCCGCCGACCCGGGCGGGCTGATCAGGCTGCCCGGGCCGGACCAGCAGGAGCCGCCGCGGGTGGTCGACCAGGGCCTCTACGAGCGGATCGTCTACGGCAGCGGCGACGACGCGGTGCTCTCGGAGCTGTTCGGCCTCGACACGCCCTACTCCGAACGCGCGCAGCAGCTGCGGGCCGAGCTGGTGGAGCTGGAGGTGGCGGTGATCGGCGGCACGGCCGGCGCCCGCGCGGTGCGCCGCTACGAGGAGCTGCGTGCGCTGCTGACCAGCTCGCCGGTGGCGCGCACGCGCGAGGTGTCCGCGCGGCTGGAACGCGACGAGACGTGATCCGGCTCGTCCGGCCCGCGCTGCCCGCCGAGCTGGCCGACCGGCTGCCCGTGCTGACCGCGGAGATCGGGAACGCCGCGCACCCCACCCACACGGCCCGTGCGCTGTGGAAGCGCGCTGTGGTGCGGCGGAACGTGCTCGCGCCGTTGCGACGGCGGCTGGAGGACATGGCGCCGGGCTACCAGCGGTGCATGTACTGCGGTGACAGCCAGGGCACGGACATCGACCACTTCGAGCCGCTGTCGCTGAACCCGCTGCGCACGTTCGACTGGCTCAACCACCTGCTGGCCTGCTCGACGTGCAACAGCAACCTCAAGCGGGACCGGTTCCCGGTGGCGGACGACGGCACGCCGCTGCTGGTCGACCCCACCACCGAGGACCCGTTCGACCACTTGCTGCTCACGCTGTCACTGGGCGTGTACGTACCGCGCACGGAGAAAGGCAAGGCCACCATAGATGTTTGCGGGCTCAACCGTCCGGTCCTGACTCAGGGGCGGGTGCACGCGAAGCGGGTGGTCCTGATGTGCCTGTCGCGGTGGACGGCCGGGCGGGCGCTGGACGCGGCGGACGAGATGCGCGAGGCCGTGCTGACCGTGCGGGGGCAGCCGTTCGCCGACGTGTGCCAGGCGATGCTGCGGCTGGCCCTGTCACCAGGCGCGGAGCGGGTGTTCGAGGAGGCGCCGTGGGCGTTGGCCGTGCTGCGGGACGACGAGCTGCGGGCGCAGCTGCTCGCGTGACCGGCGGTCCGGGTCGCACCGTCCACACAGCTCACCGCCGCGCACGATTTGGGCGCGGTCCGCGAAATCCACCTGAAATTGTCGGACCCCGGGTCCATCATGGCCCGCATGGCAGACGCAATCGTGGCCGAAGGACTGGTCAAGCGCTACGGGTCGGTGGTCGCTCTCGACGGCCTCGACCTCGTGGTGCCGGAAGGGACCGTCATGGGCCTGCTCGGGCCCAACGGCGCGGGCAAGACCACGACCGTGCGCGTGCTCACCACGCTGCTGGAGCACGACGAGGGCAAGGCGACCGTCACCGGCCTGGACGTCGTCGCCGACGCCAAGGAGCTGCGCCGCCGGATCGGGCTGTCCGGCCAGTACGCGGCCGTCGACGAGAACCTGACCGGGTTCGAGAACCTGGACATGGTCGGCAGGCTCTACCACCTGGGCAAGCAGAACAGCCGGGCGCGGGCGCGCGAGCTGCTGGAGCGGTTCGACCTGGTGGAGGCGGCCGACCGGCCGGTGAAGGGCTACTCGGGCGGCATGCGCCGCCGGCTCGACCTGGCGGGCGCGCTGGTGGCCAAGCCGAGGGTGCTGTTCCTCGACGAGCCGACCACGGGCCTCGACCCGCGCAGCCGGCTCGGCATGTGGGACGTCATCTCGGAGCTCGTGGCGGGCGGCACCACGCTGCTGCTCACCACGCAGTACCTGGAGGAGGCCGACCGGCTCGCCGACAAGATCGCGGTCATCGACCACGGCCGGGTCATCGCCCTGGGCACCGCGGACGAGCTGAAGGCCCAGGTCGGCGGTGAACGGCTGGAGCTGACCGTCAGCTCGGCCCAGGACGCGGAGACGGCGAAGGCCGCGCTGACCCCGTTGGCGATCGCGGAGATCACGGTGGACGACCGCGGGCACCGGCTGACCGTGCCGGTGTCGGGTGGCGCCGACGTGCTGGTGGACGGTGTCCGGAGGTTGGACGCCGAGTCGGTCAAGGTGCTCGACATCGGCCTGCGCAGGCCGACGCTGGACGACGTGTTCCTGACGCTGACCGGACACGCAGCCAGCGGGACCGGCACCGAGGACAAGCAGGGGGAGCAGGCAGAATGAGCGCGTTCACGCAGGCGTTGGGCGACGGCGCGGTGGTCGCCAAGCGCAACCTCATCAAGATCAAGCGGGTCCCGGACCTGATCGTGTTCTCGACGTTGTCGCCGATCATGTTCGTGCTGTTGTTCGCGTACGTGTTCGGCGGCTCGATCGCCATCCCGGGCCTGGACTACCGCGAGTTCCTGATGGCCGGGATCTTCGCGCAGACCGTGGTGTTCGGCGCGACCATCACCGGCGCCGGGCTGGCCGAGGACATCCAGAAGGGCGTGATCGACCGGTTCCGGTCGCTGCCCATGGCGCGGTCGGCGGTGCTGATCGGGCGGACCACCAGCGACCTGGCGAACAACGTCATCGTCATCCTGGTGATGTCGGTGACCGGTCTGATCGTCGGCTGGCGGATCCACTCGTCGCCGCTGGAGGCGTTGGCCGGGTTCGCCCTGCTGCTGCTGTTCGCCTACGCGGTGTCGTGGGGCATGGCGATCGTCGGGCTGATGGTGCGCAGCCCGGAGGTGTTCAACAACGCCTCGTTCATCGCGATCTTCCCGTTGACGTTCATCGCGAACACGTTCGTGCAGGAGAGCAACCTGCCCGGGCCGCTGAAGACGTTCGCCGAGTGGAACCCGGTGTCGGCGGTGACGGCCGCGGCCCGTCAGCTGTTCGGCAACACCAACCCGGAGGCGCCCACGCCGAGCGCGTGGCCGTTGCAGCACCCGGTGGTGATGACGTTGATCTGGGTGGCCGTGTTCCTGCTGATCTTCGTGCCGCTGGCGATCCGCCAGTACCGCAAGGCGGTGTCCCGCTAGACGACGGACGCGAATGTGTCAAGGGGTTCAGGTTTCACGCCTGACCCCGAACGGGTAGTCCGGTGGCAGCCCAGCCAAGGGGAGATCCAGCCAGGGAGGCCGAGATGTCCACCGGCACCACCATCGGCGTGATCGTCGCCGCGCTGGTCGCACTGGCGGCGATCGCGCTGCTGCTCAAGGTTGCCTTGCAGCGCAAGAGGTTGCGCGCGAAGTTCGGGCCCGAGTACGAGCGGGTCGTCCAGCGCACCGACAGCAGGATGGCGGCGGAACGGGAGCTCGTGGCACGGGAGCACGAGCACGCCAAGCTGGAGCTGCGCCCGCTGAGCCCCGTCTCGCGGGAGAGCTACGCGCGGAACTGGACCCGCGTGCAGGAGCAGTTCGTCGACGCGCCGACGGCGGCGGTGGGCCAAGCGGACCGCTTGGTCACCGACCTGATGGCGGAACGCGGCTACCCCACCGAGGGGTACGAGAAGCAGGCGTCGATGCTGTCGGTCGACCACGCCCGCGCGCTCGACCACTACCGCGAGGCGCACGCGATCACCGAACGCCAGGACCGCGGCGAGGCGACGACCGAAGACCTCCGCGTCGCGATGGTGCACTACCGCAGCCTGTTCGAGGACCTGCTGGGCGAGCCCCGGGACGGGGAACGCCGGGAAGGAGCGCGGGGATGACCGGCCACCAGGACGCCACCGCCACCGCCGACACCACCGACGACACCACTGCTACCACCACCGAAGGCCCCGTGGACGCGGAGCTGGTCGAGCTGCACCCGGTCTCCACCACGGCGGGCGACGCGCCGCTGTTCGCCACCGAGGACGCGGAGAACTTCCAGGTCGAGTGGCGCGCGTTGCAGTCCGAGTTCGTGGACGACCCGCGTGAGGCCGTGCAGCGGGCGGACGAGCTGGTCACGCAGGTGATGCGGACGCTCACCGACACGTTCGCCGAGCACAAGCACGCCCTGGAGGAGCAGTGGCAGCAGGGCGAGCAGGCGCAGACCGAGGAGCTGCGGCAGGCCCTCAAGCGCTACCGCGCGTTCTTCGACCGACTGCTGTCCGTCTGACCTCGGCCGTGATCCACCGACCGACTTCCAGGGCGACCCAGGAGTGAGGACTCCCCGTTGTGCGTCTGGCGACCCAGGTGCACAACGGGTGTTTCCCGTCTTCGGGGCGGTCAGCCCGGCAGTTCCCGGATCTCCATCTCCAGCACGTCGATCTCGTCGCTGATCGCCTCGTCCAGCATCCGGTCGAGCAGCTCGGAGCAGTCCGACGACGTCCCGATGCCGAACCGGGGCACCTGCTCCCACCACACCGCCGGGTTGTTCCAGAACGAGCCGGAGCCCTGGTCGACGCCTTCGAGGCAACGCAGCCGCGAATCGTCGTCCGGCAGCCGGCGGACGTAGTCGATGAACCGGGCCAGCGCGTCCGGGTTGATCACCGGCACCGCGCCGTACCCGCGCAGGCAGTCCTCGAGCTCCGTCAGGAACTCCTCTTTGAACGTCACGGCGCCACCCCCGCTTCCCCCGCGACCGCGCGGGTGAGGAGGACTCACGTACCAGGGGCAACAACGGTACTCCCGCCGGGACGCGCAAAACTTGCTGCCAATGGGCGGTTTCCGGGCAAGATTCGCTAACGTTCCGCGCCCACCCGCGGCCACGGACTCCGGAATTCCACTGTTATGTCCTAAGTGGACCGACAGCGCACGGGCGGAACAGTTACCGTTACGTGACTTTCACTCCGCGCGCAGCCGCGCCACGAAGCTGAACCGGTCGCCCCGGTAGAGCGAGCGGACCCGCTCGATCGGCTCGCCAACGTTGTCATGGGACACGCGGTGCAGCAGCAGCATCGGCAGCGCCGGGTTCGTGCCGATGAGCAACGCCTCGCGCGGCGTCGCCAGCACCGTCTCCACCCGCTCCTCGGCCTCGGCGAACACCACGCCCAGCCGGTCGCTCAGGCACGCGTACAGCGACGTGGTCGGGTCCAGCACCTCCAGCAACGTCGGGAACCGCGCCGCGGACAGGTAGGTCGACTCCAGCCCGACCCGCTCACCGTCGGCCAGCAGCACGCGTTCCAGGTGGACGACCTGGTCGCCACGCCCGATCCGCAGGTCCCGCGCCAGCACGTCGTCCGCGGGCAGGTGCTCGACGGTGATCACGCTGCGCGCCGCGTCGACGCCCTGCCGCCGCATGCCCTCGGTGTAGCTGAGCAGCGACAGCGGCTGCACCAGCTTGGGCGGCGCGACGTAGGTGCCGCTGCCCTGGCGGCGTTGCAGCTTGCCTTCGAGCACCAGTTCCCCGACGGCCTGGCGCAGCGTCACCCGCGACACCGCGAACCGCTCGGCCAGCTCCCGCTCCGACGGCAGCGCCGTGCCCTCGCCGAGCGCGTCGACGAGCCACAGCAGCTCGGTCTTCACCGCGTAGTAGCGGGGGATGCGGCCGTGTTCGGGGATGCCGGCGCGGACCGGCCCGTCCGCGCGGTACTGGGGCACGTAATGCGAGGCATGCACACAGCCGAGCCTACGGGGCGGTCCGGGCCGGTCAGACCGCTAACGGGGTGGGTCGCAGATCACGGCGCGAGCGCGGGCGGCTCCGGGATGGCGTAACCGGAAGCACCCAGGTTGGTCTCCAACGACTTGCGCCATTCGCCGGTGTCGATCATCTTCCGAACGGCCGCGGCCACCTTGGCCTTGCTGGTCGGATCGCCCCGGCGCATGCCGATGCCGTACTCCTCCTTGCTGAACGGCCGGTTGACCACCCGCAGCAGCTCGGGGTTCTGCGCGGCGTACCCGGCGAGGATCACGTCGTCGGTCGTCATGGCGTCCACCTGCTCGGCCAGCAGCGCGGTGACGCAATCGCTGAAATTGGGATATTCCTTGAGTTCCACGGATTTCGCGAACTGGTCCTTCACGTACTGCGCCGATGTGGTGTTCGCCACCGAGCACAGCGTCAGGTTGCCGGAGTTGAGCGATTCCGGTCCGGTGATCCGCTCATCGGTCAACCGGACCAGCAGGTCCTGCCCGGCCACGAAGTACGGTCCTACGAAGTCGATGACCTCCTTGCGCTTGTCGGTGATCGAGTAACTGGACACGACGAGATCCGCGGCGCCCTCGGTGAGCAGCTTCTCGCGCTCCGACGGCGTCGCCTCGGTGAAGGTGATGCCGGATTCGTCGACCCCCAGTTCCTTCGCCACATAACGGGCCACGTCGACGTCGAAGCCGCGGAAAGTGCCGTCCAAACGGCGCAAACCGAGCCCCGGTTGGTCGTACGCCACGGCGATGGTCAGCTTGTCGGAGCTGTCCGCCTTGCCGGCGACGGTCGTGTCGTCACCGGTGGAGCACGACGCGAGGACAAGCGCGGCGGAACACGCCACCACAAGGGCGCGTAGCGGTGCCAGAGCCATTCTTCCCCTTTTCGGGAGCTTCCTCGGGTTGCCGGAAACCTAAGCGGCCCAACGGACTTGGTCCAGAGCCAGGAGGAAGATAGGGGAAACCTGATCGGTCAAGGGTGACGGTTGTGTATCGAGACAGTGACCGGGCTAACGCGTTCCGCCGAAAGAGCGCAGCCGCCTGGGACCGGTGTCATGCCGGGACGGCGGCGGGCCCAACGTCACCGTGGCGCTGCTGACGTACGCGCCGGCGGCGCTGGCCAGCACGGGCTCCAACGACAGCTCCCGCACCTCGGGCAGGTCCTCGGCGAGCGCGGCCAGCCGCAGCACCAGGTCCTGCAACGCGGCCAGGTCCGCGGGCTCGTCACCCTGGTACCCCGCCAGCAGCGGCGCGGCCTTGGGCGCGCGCACCAGCGCCGCCGCGTCCGCGTCCGTCAGCGGCACGGCGCGGTAGGCCCGGTCCCCCAGCAGGTCGCTGACCAGTCCCGACAGCCCGAACGACACCAGCGTGCCGAACGACGGGTCGTCCTGGAGGCCCAGCACGCACGAGATCCCCTTGGGCGCCATGCGTTGCACGTACACGTCCGGCCGGTCGGACATCTCGGCGAGCATCGCGTAGGCCGTGCGCACGGCCTCCTCGCCGGACAGGTCGAGCCGCACGCCGACCAGGTCGGTGCGGTGCCGCAGCCGGTCGTCGGTGGACTTCATCGCCACCGGGTAGCCCAGCTCCCCCGCCGCGCGCACCGCGTCGTCCGCCGACGTGACGACCCGGAACGGCACGACCTCCACCCCGTAGCACGCGAGCAGCCGCACGGTCGTGTCGTCGTCGAGCCGCCGTTCGCCGTCCAGATCCCGAGACGCCACGACGGCGTGCGCGGCGTCGGAGTCGATGCCCTCAGGCCGGACGAACGTGCCCTGCGGCGCGGACCGCCACCGCGCGTACCGCGTCACACGCGCCAACGCGAGCACAGCGCGCTCCGGGCTCGGATAAGACGGCACGGAACCCCGTCCGGGCGCGCCACCGGGTCCGGGCACCGCCAGCTCGGCCGGCACGCCCTCCACCGCCAGGAACGTCGACGCGATCGGCTTGGTCCGCCCGCCCTGCTCCACGACCTCGCGCAACGCGCGGGCGAACGACGTGCCGGGCACCGCCAGCGGCGGCACGAACACGACCACCAGCGCGTCCGCGTCCGGGTTCTCCAACGCCTCCTTGACCGCCGCGGCGAACACCTCGGGACCGGCCTGCGCGCCCACGTCCACCGGCTCGCCCGCCAGCTCCAGGCCCTGTGCCAGCGCGGTGTCCGCGGCCAGCAGGCCGATCGCGGTCGAGTTGCCGACCACCGCGACGCGCGGCCCGGCGGGCAACGGCTGGTGCGCCAGCAGCAACGCGGTGTCGAACAGCTGCGCCAGCGACTCCACCCGGATCACGCCGGCCTGCTCGAACAACGCCTGCACGCTCGACTCGTCCACCGGCACCGAGGTCGCCGCCAACGCGGGCGTCACCGCGTGCCGGCCCGACTTCACCGCGACGATCGGCTTGCTGCGGCCGAGCCGGCGGGCCAGCCGGGCGAACTTGCGCGGGTTGCCGAACGACTCCAGGTACAGCAGCACCACGTCGGTGGCCGGGTCGGTCTCCCAGTACTGGAGCAGGTCGTTGCCGGAGACGTCCGAGCGGTTGCCCGCGGAGACGAACGTGGACAGGCCGAGGCCGCGTTCGGCGGCGGTGGCCAGGATCGCGGTGCCCAGCGCGCCGGACTGGCAGAAGAAGCCGGTGCGGCCGCGGGCGGGCAGCTTCGGCGCGAGCGTGGCGTTGAGGCGCACGCCCCCGTCGGTGTTCAGCACGCCCAGCGCGTTCGGGCCGACCACCCGCATGCCGTGCGCGCGTGCCTCGGCGGCGAGCCTGCGTTCCGCGCTCAACCCGCCCGGCCCGGTCTCGCCGAACCCGGACGTGACCACGACCAGCGCTTTCACGCCCTTGGCCAGGCAGGCGTCCATCACCTCGTCGACGCCCGCCGCGGGCACCGCGACGACGGCGAGGTCCACGTCGTCCGGGATCTCCAGCACCGACGGGTAGGCCCGCACCCCGCGCACGGACCGGTGCTCGGCGTTCACCGGGTAGACCGGTCCGGCGAAGTCGGCGGCGAGCAGGTGCGTCAGCACCGCGTGACCGATCTTGGTCTGGTCGGTGGACGCGCCGATCACCGCGATCGACTTCGGGTGCAGCAGGTTGTGCACGCTGCGCGCCTCGGCGGCCTGCTCGCGGGCGCGCGCCACCTCCACCGACTCCTCGGTCGGGTCGATGTCGAACTCCAGGTGCACCACGCCCTCCTCGAACGCGCGGCTCACGCCGTAGCCCGCGTCCCGGAAGATCCGCACCATCTGCCCGTTCTCCGCCAGCACCTCGGCGGTGAACCGGCTCAGCCCGCGTTCCCGCGCGGCGGCGGCGAGGTGTTCGAGCAGGATCGAGCCGAGGCCGCGGCCCTGGTGCGTGTCCTCGACCACGAACGCGACCTCGGCGCTGCCGGTGCCGTTGAGCCGGTCGTAGCGGCCGACGGCCACGATGTCGTCGCCGAGCAGCGCGGTGAACGCGACCCGGTCGGCGTGGTCGACGGTGCTGAAGCGTTCGAGGTCGCGCTTGGGCATCCGCGGGTAGGGGCCGAAGTAGCGGTAGTAGCGGGTCCGCTCGGACAGCCTGCCGTGGAACGCGAGCAGCTTCTCGGCGTCGTCGGGCGTGATCGGGCGCAGGTGGACCGTGCCGCCGTCGCTGAGCACGACGTCGGCCTCCCAGTGCCTCGGGTAGTCGAACGGGTCCACGGCGGTCAGTCCCTCGGGTCGTCGGGGTCCAGGCCGTGCAGCGGGAACACCGCGCGCCGGGTCTCCATCACCGCCAGGTCGACCGGGGTGTCGAGCTGGCCGCCCCACTGCTCGAACGCGGTGTCGGAGCCGTCGGTCATGGACGACGGCAGCGGCCAGTTCGGCGCCAGGGTCGAGGCGTGGGCGACCCAGTCGGCGGGCAGCGGGGTGTTCGGGTCGACGTCCCGGTCCAGCACGGTGGCCAGCAGGTGCGTCCAACTGCGCGGCACGACCCGCAGCAGCTCGTACCCGCCGCCGCCCAGCGCCAGCCACCGTCCGTTCGCGGTCCGCTCGGCCAGCTCGCGCAGGCGGCGGTAGATCGCGCGGTGGCCGTCCACGGTGAGCGCGAGGTCGGCCAGGGGGTCCTCGCGGTGCGTGTCCACGCCGCACTGGGTGACCAGGAGCTGCGGCCCGAACGCGGTCAGCAGGGACGGGACGGTGGCCTCGAACGCGCGCAGCCACGCCTGGTCGCCGCTGCCGGGCGGCAGGGCCAGGTTCACGCTCGTGCCCTCCGCGCCCTCGCCACCCACCTCCGCGGGCCGTCCCGTGCCGGGCCAGAGGCTCAGCGGGTTCTGGTGGATCGAGACGGTGAGCACGCGCGGGTCGTCGTAGAAGGCGGCCTGCACGCCGTCGCCGTGGTGCACGTCGGTGTCGATGTAGGCGATCCGGTCGAAGCCGTTGTCGAGCAGCCACGAGATGGCCACGGCGCAGTCGTTGTAGACGCAGAACCCGGCCGCGTGGTCGCGCATGGCGTGGTGCAGCCCGCCCGCGATGTTCACCGCCCGGTCCGCCTCACCCGAGGCGATCCGCCGTGCGGCGGCCAGCGAACCGCCCACGACCAGCGCGGACGCCTCGTGCATGCGGGCGAACACCGGGTTGTCCGCGGTGCCGAGGCCGTGGCCGACGTCCCAGCCCGCCATCGGCGCGGCCTGGACGGCGTTGAGGTAGGACGGCTCGTGCACGCGTTCGATCTCGGTGTCCGTCGCCGGGTCGGGCGCGATGAGCCCCACGCCGTCCAGCACGCCGAGCGCGCTCGCCAGCCGTACGGTCAGGTCCAGCCGGACGGGGTTGAGCGGGTGGTCCCCGCCCAGGTCGTAGCCGAGGAAGGACTCGTCCCAGACAACGGCGGCTTCCTTACCCATGTCGGCAACCTAACCCACGCGACGCGCGGTGGCGTGATCACAGGTTGGTCGCCCCCGACGTGCGGACGCCCGGGGTGGACTTAGAGTCTGCCGAGACGACGCGGGCCAGGATTGCGGCCATCGAGGATGGAACCCCGCACGTCGGAACGGGGTCAGAGAGACATGCACCTGCGACGAGTCCCCGCCCTGACCACTGTGCTGGCCTTGGCGCTCACGCTCGGCCTCTCGGCCTGCGCCACCAAGGTCATCGGCAGCCCGGTCGCCGCGGCGGGCGGGTCGACCGGTGAGCAGACCGCGTCCGGCAAGCCGTCGTCGACCAAGACCTCGTCGCCCAAGACGTCCAGCAAGGCGAACGCGCCGAAGACCACCGAGGCCGAGAAGCCGTCCGGCGACGTGAAGATCACGACGAAGAAGAAGACCGAGGGCTACGAGGACTGCGACATCCTCACGCCCGAGGACGTGGCCGCGGCCGTCGGCGCGTCGAAGGGCGGCGAGAAGGGCTGCGTGCAGAGCACGGAGGACCCGTTCGCGGTCGTGCTGTTCATGGTCACGTTCGCCGAGTACGAGGGTGAGGCGCGGACCATCGAGGTCGGCGGCAACACCGCGTACGAGGTGAAGGAGAAGGGCGGCGACTGCACGGTGCTGGTCATGCTGACCGACGACCCGGAGGAGATCACCCCGGCGTTCCAGGCCACCGTGACCCCGATCGACGAGATCGACCCGTGCGAGATCGCACTCAAGCTCGCCACCAAGGGCTTCGAGAAGATCCCGAATGCTTAAGTAGGTCCGGGAACGGCCGGTCGGGGTGCGCTCCGACCGGCCGTTCCGCGTTTCAACCGGTCGCGGCGGGTCGGGATGGGTCTGAGGACCACTGCGACCAAGAGCCCGCGTAGAGCGGCGCGGGGTGGTCCGGGGTGGTGATGCCGGCCACTTCCAGGGCCAGGACCACCGAGGACGCCGTGACGCCGGACCCGCAGTAGGCGGCGACCGGGCGGTCGGTGGTGACGCCGATGGCCTCGAAGCGTTCGGCCAGCGCCGCGGCGGGCAGCCAGCGGCCCTCGGAGGTGTGGCCCGAGGTCGGCGCGTTCAGCGCGCCCGGGATGTGCCCGGCGCGCGGGTCGACCGGCTCGGTCTCGCCCCGGTAGCGCTCGGGGGCGCGCGCGTCGAGCAGCGTGCCGGCCTCGGTGAACGCGGCGGCCTCGTCGGCGTCCAGCACGGGCATGCCGCCGGGCTGCACGACGATGTCGCCGGGAACGGGCGTCGGGGTGTGCGCGTCGACGGGGCGGCCCTCGGCGGTCCACGCCGCGAAGCCGCCGTCCAGGACCGCCACTTCCGGGTGACCCGCCCAGCGCAGCAGCCACCAGGCACGTGCGGCGACGGAGCCGTCACCACCGTCGTACGCCACGACCGGGTGATGCCGGCGGACACCGGCGGCGCGCAGCACGGCCTGGAGCGCAGCCGGGTCGGGCAGCGGGTGGCGGCCGCCGGCGCCGGGCGGTGAGGACAGCTCGGTGTCCAGGTCGACGTAGACCGCACCGGGAACGTGTCCGACCTCGTAGTCTTGACGTCCCGGTGGTCCGACCAAGCGCCACCGGACGTCGAGCACGACCGGTGGTTCGGCGCCGTTCAGCGCGGAGGCCAGGGCTTCGGTGCTGATCAGTGGATGCACGGCACCATCCTGCACCCGTGACCGGCCGACTAGCATTGACGCCATACGAAGGGGAGCGGGTGTGAACGACCTCATCGACACCACCGAGATGTACCTCCGCACGATCTACGAGCTCGAAGAAGAGGGTGTGGTGCCTCTGCGCGCCCGCATCGCCGAGCGGCTGGGCCAGAGCGGTCCGACGGTGAGCCAGACGGTCGGTCGGATGGAGCGCGACGGCCTGGTCGTCGTGGCCGACGACCGCCACCTCGAGCTCACCGAGCAGGGCCGCAACCTGGCCATCGCGGTCATGCGCAAGCACCGGCTCGCCGAGCGCCTCCTGGTCGACATCATCGGCCTGGAGTGGGAGCACGTGCACAGCGAGGCGTGCCGCTGGGAGCACGTCATGAGCGAGGCCGTCGAGCGCAAGCTGGTCAAGCTCCTCGGCAACCCCACCACCTCGCCCTACGGCAACCCCATCCCCGGTCTGGACAAGCTGGGTGACGGCGAGCCCGCCCCGCCCGCCGAGGCGGACCTGGTGCGGATCGACGAGGTGGCCCGGCGCGGCGGCGGTCGCGTCGAGGTGCGCCGGATCGCCGAGCACGTGCAGCTCGACGAGGACCTGATGGCCGAGCTGAAGGCCGCCGGCGTCGTGCCGGGCGGCACGGTCGAGGTCGACTCGCTCGGCGGCGCGAAGGTCATCCAGGTGCGCGGCAACGGCACGGTCGCCGAGTTGGACCCGGCGGTGGCGCACGCCGTCCTGGTGCAGGCCCGGTGAGCCCGGCGCGGCGCGCGATCGCCGCGTTCACCCGGCTGCACGGCGGCACGCCGCGCGGTGTCTGGTCCGCGCCCGGCCGGGTGAACCTGATCGGGGAGCACACCGACTACAACGACGGCTTCGTCCTGCCGTTCGCCCTGCCCCACCGGACCGCGGTGGCCGCGTCGCCGCGTGACGACGGTCGGTTGCGCGTGGCCACGGTGGGTGACGACGGCGTGGTGCAGCAGGCCACGCCGGTGCTGGTCGCCGACTTGGAGCCCGGCGCGGTCAAGGGCTGGGCGGCGTACCCGGCGGGGGTGGCGTGGGTGCTGCGCGAGCAGGGCCTGACCGGCGGTGCGGACCTGGTGATCGCGGGCGACGTGCCGGCGGGCGCGGGCCTGTCGTCGTCGCACGCGTTGGAGTGCGCGGTGGCGTTGGCGCTGCTCGGGCTGGCCGACCACGCGGCCGACGACCTGCCGCGGATCGCGCGCTGGGTGCAGCGCTCGGAGAACGACTTCGTCGGCGCGCCCACCGGTCTGCTGGACCAGACCGCGTCGCTGTGCTGCACCGAGGCGCACGTGCTGTTCCTGGACGTGCGGTCGTTCGAGGCCGAGCAGGTGCCGTTCGACGCGGCCGAGCACGGCCTGGAAGTGCTGGTCGTCGACACGCGGGCCAGCCATTCGCACACCGACGGCGGCTACGGCGCGCGGCGCGCGGGCTGTGAGAAGGCCGCGTCGATCCTGGGGGTTCCCGCGCTGCGGGGCGTGGACGTGAGCGGGCTGGACGGCGCGCTGGCCCGGTTGCCCGAGGAGCTGCGCCCGCTGGTGCGGCACGTGGTGACCGAGAACGAACGGGTGCTGGCGGCGGTGGAGCTGCTGCGCACCGGCCGGCTGGCGGAGCTGGGACCGCTGCTGGACGCCTCCCACGCGTCGCTGCGCGACGACTACAAGGTGTCCGCGCCCGAGCTGGACGTCGCGGTGGACGCGGCGAAGGAGGCGGGCGCGTTGGGCGCGCGGATGACCGGCGGCGGTTTCGGCGGGTCGGCGATCGCGCTGGTGCCCGTGGAGCGGCACGACGAGGTGGTGCGGCGGGTGTTGGCCGCGTTCGCCGGACGTGGTTGGACGACACCGAGGACTTTCACGGCGGTGCCCTCGGCGGGCGCCGGCCGGGATCACTGACGGACTGGGTCGAAAGCGGGGATGCAGGGTGAAGTTGCTCGTCACGGGCGGCGCCGGGTACGTGGGCAGCGTCTGCGCGGCCAGGCTGGTGGAGTCCGGGCACGAGGTGGTCGTGCTGGACGACCTGTCCACCGGGCACGCGGACGCGGTGCCGGACGGTGCGCGGCTGGTCGAGGCGGGCATCGATGACGCGATCGGTGACGTGCTCGCCGAGGGGTACGACGGTGTGCTGCACTTCGCGGCCAAGTCGCTGGTCGGCGAGTCCATGCAGGACCCGGCGAAGTACTGGCAGGGCAACGTGGTGACGTCGCTGCGGCTGCTGGACGCGATGCGCGGGCACGGCACGCCCCGGCTGGTGTTCTCCTCCACCGCCGCGACCTACGGCGAGCCGGAACAGGTGCCGATCGCGGAGACCGCGCCGACCCGCCCCACCAACACCTACGGCGCGACGAAGCTCGCGATCGATCACGCGATCACGTCCTACGCCGCCGCGCACGGCCTGGCCGCCGTGTCGCTGCGCTACTTCAACGTGGCGGGCGCGTACGGGCGGTTCGGCGAGCGGCACGGAGTGGAGACGCACCTCATCCCGATCGTGCTGCAGGTCGCGTCCGGCCGGCGTGAGCGCGTGCAGGTGTACGGCGACGACTGGCCGACCGACGACGGCACGTGCGTGCGCGACTACATCCACGTCGTGGACCTCGCCGACGCGCACCTGCGGGCGCTGGAACACGCGGCGGCGGGCGAGCACCGCATCTACAACCTGGGCAACGGGCTGGGCTTCTCGGTCAAGCAGGTCGTCGACGCGTGCCGCGAGGTGACCGGCCACCCGATCCCGGCCGACGTGGCGCCGCGCCGCGCGGGCGACCCGGCGGTGCTCGTGGCCTCCAGCGACAAGGCACGCACCGAGCTGGGCTGGAAGCCCGAGCGGGTGGACCTGGCCGGCATCGTGCGCGACGCGTGGGACTTCACCCGGTCACAACAGGGGGCGTGAATGGCAGGCAAGATCACCGAGGCCGCGTTCGGGGACCTGACCTCGTTCACCGAGATGCCGAGGCTCTCCGGGCTGGCGCTGTCGCCGGACGGCACGCGGCTGGTCACCGTGGTGGCGACGCTCTCGCCCGACGGCAAGGCGTGGCAGGGCGCGCTGTGGGAGGTCGACCCCGCCGGTGAGCGTCCCGCGCGGCGGTTGACGCGTGGCGCGAAGGGCGAGTCCGCGCCCGCGTTCACGCCCGACGGCGCGCTGCTGTTCCTGTCGGCGCGGCCCGACCAGGAGGCCAAGCCGTCCGACCGCGACTCGAAGGACAAGTCGGCGCTGTGGCTGCTGCCGCCCGTCGGCGAGGCGCGCGAGCTGTACCGCCCGGCCCGCGGGGTGTCGGAGTTCGCGGTGGCGCGGGACGCGGGCACGGTGCTGCTCGCGGCGGGCGCGCACCCGACCGCGGAGTTCGGCGAGCAGGACGAGGAGCACCGCAAGGCCCGCGAGGACGCCGGGGTGACGGCGATCCTGCACGAGTCGTACCCGGTGCGGTACTGGGACGCCGACCTCGGGCCGAGCTTCCCCCGGCTGCTGGCGACCACGTCGCCGGTGGACGTGGACCGCGACCGCATCGACCAGTCGTCCGACCTGGTGGACCTGACGCCCAACGCGGCGTCGCGGCTGGACGACTCCCCCGCGATCAGCCCCGACGGGCGGTGGGTCGTGCACACCGAGAGCGTCGCGGTGAGCGCGTCCTACGGCGCGCGGGTGCGGCTGCGGCTGACGTCGACCGACGGTGCGGCAGACCGGGTGCTGGCCGACCTCGACGGGCACTCGTTCCTGCAGCCGGTGTTCCTGCCGGACTCGTCGGGCGTGATCGCGGTGCGCGCGCTGGACTCCACCCCGGACCGCCCGTGGACGAACACGTTGGTGCGCATCGACCTGGCGTCGGGTGCGGTCGAGGAGCTGGCGGCGGACTTCGCCGAGGAACCCGACCACCCGGTGGTGAGCCCGACCGGTGACGCGGTGTACTTCACCAGCAGCCACCGGGGCCACCAGCCGATCTGGAAGCTCGACCTGGCGTCCGGCTCGGTGGTGAAGCTGACCGCGACCGGCGCGTACACCGACGTGCGGGTCAGCCCGGACGGCGCGTCGGTGTACGCGCTGCGCAACGCGTGGGACCACCCGCCGCAGCCCGTGCGGCTGTCGGCGTCCGGTGTGGACCAGGTGGCCGTGCCGCTGCCCGCGCCCGGTGCGGTGGAGTCGGTGCCGGGGACGTTGACCGAGATCGACACGGTGGTCGAGGACGGCCGGACCGTGCGGGCGTGGCTGGTGCTGCCGAGCGGCGCGTCGGCCGAGCAGCCCGCGCCGTTGCTGCTGTGGGTGCACGGCGGTCCGGTGATGAGCTGGAGCGGGTGGAGCTGGCGGTGGAACCCGTGGCTGACGGCCGCCCGGGGCTACGCGGTGCTGCTGCCGGACCCGGCGCTGTCGACCGGGTACGGGCACGACTTCGTGCGCGCCGGGTGGGCCGCGTGGGGCGGCAAGCCGTACACGGACCTGATGGCGATCACCGACGTGGCGGTGCGGCGGAACGACGTCGACGACTCGCGGACGGCCGCCATGGGCGGGTCGTTCGGCGGGTACATGGCGAACTGGATCGCCACTCGGACCGACCGGTTCAAGGCGATCGTGACGCACGCGTCGTTGTGGCACCTGGACGCGTTCACCGGGACCACCGACGACTCGTACTACTGGATCCGCGAGATGGGCGACCCGCTGCGGCAGCAGGACACCGTGCGGGCGAACTCGCCGCACCTGCGGGTGGCGGACGTCAAGACGCCGATGCTGGTCATCCACGGCGACAAGGACTACCGGGTCCCGATCGGCGAGGGACAGCGCCTGTACTTCGACCTCGTGCGGCACGGGGTGCCGGCGAAGTTCCTGTACTTCCCGAGCGAGAACCACTGGATCCTGACGCCGGGCAACGCCAAGGTCTGGTACGAGACGGTCTTCGCGTTCTTGGCGGAGCACGTGCTCGGCGAGCCCTGGGAGCGGCCGGAACTCATCTAGCGCCAATACCAGTGACTTAAGGGTTATTGCGGTAGGTTGTGGGTTCTGGAGGTGTCTGGATGCCACGGCCTGGGCAACTGAAGCCCGAGACGGATGCGCG
>NZ_LGED01000159.1 GCF_001280085.1 Saccharothrix sp. NRRL B-16348
CCTGGTGCTTCACGGTCGATGCCGTGACGATCCGTGACGATGAGTTCCACTCGGTCCGGAGTCACGTCGGGCCGTACGTCCCACACGTAGATCCCGTTCTCTTGATCACCGGGCTGGAGCTTGGTATCGAACAGTCCGGCAGGCTCGCAACCACCCAAAGTCTCAGACTCGTACCGGCGGTCGCCGTCGTAGAGCGACTGGTTGGCGTTGGTGGCCAAGACGACCGGCTCGTTGCCCTCGTTGACGACCTTGATCCGTACGGTGA
>NZ_LGED01000160.1 GCF_001280085.1 Saccharothrix sp. NRRL B-16348
ACAGCGGATGTATCCGTCGCCGAGGAGGACGAGGGTCATGCCCGCCGACCGGCGGGCATGACGACACGCACCACCGTGTCGTTGTCGTCGGGCCACCGTCGACGCCGACCCGCTATCGTGTCGGTGTGACCGCAGCAGCCGCGCACCAGCCATCGCCGGAGGTCGAGAAGACCCCCGAGGCGATCCGCGCCGCACTGCTGCCCGAGGAACGCGACGCCTTCGACGCCGACTGCCGCCACGCCCTGGGCCAGGCCGC
>NZ_LGED01000161.1 GCF_001280085.1 Saccharothrix sp. NRRL B-16348
TCGGATCGAACCAACAGTCATCCACCACCACATACTGATAACCCGCATCACGCATCCCCGACGACACCATCGCATCAGCCGCCTGCCGGACCTGACCCTCCGTGATCCCACAACCGAAACTGTTCCAACTGTTCCACCCCATCGGCGGAGTCAACGCCGGACTACCCGGCGCAGCCACCACCACAGGCCCCACCGGAGCCACCGTCACCACACCCAACGCCGCAACGGCCGCCAAGGCGAGGTGGAGGAGTCGTC
>NZ_LGED01000162.1 GCF_001280085.1 Saccharothrix sp. NRRL B-16348
CCCTCGCAGACCCTTCCACGCTCCCAAAAGGAACAGTACTAACTCCGCGAACAACCCAGGGTTCTGTATATAGCCAGCATCCACATCATTGAGCAACCACCGATCGATCATTCGCCGATCGCGAGGCTCTCCACAGGCCCTCCGAAGAGAACCGGTGAGGAATGCTCCTTAGAAAGGAGGTGATCCAGCCGCACCTTCCGGTACGGCTACCTTGTTACGACTTCGTCCCAATCGCCAGTCCCACCTTCG
>NZ_LGED01000163.1 GCF_001280085.1 Saccharothrix sp. NRRL B-16348
GCAGGCCGACCCGACGACGTTGACCTCGGCGATCAGCCGGATCACGCCGGGCGGGACGATCCTGATGCGGGGCGGCACCTACCGGTTCGCGCAGACCGTGACGATCCCACAGGGCAACAACGGCACGTCGGCCGACCGCACCGAGTTGTTCGCCTACCCCGGTGAGACGCCGGTGCTGAACTTCTCCGCGCAGGCGGAGGACCCGGCCAACCGGGGGCTGGCGGTGAACGGCGCGTACTGGCACG
>NZ_LGED01000164.1 GCF_001280085.1 Saccharothrix sp. NRRL B-16348
GCAGGCCGACCCGACGACGTTGACCTCGGCGATCAGCCGGATCACGCCGGGCGGGACGATCCTGATGCGGGGCGGCACCTACCGGTTCGCGCAGACCGTCACCATCCCGCAGGGCAACAACGGCACCTCGGGGGATCGCACCGAGCTGTTCGCCTACCCCGGTGAGACGCCGGTGCTGAACTTCTCCGCGCAGGCGGAGGACCCGGCCAACCGGGGGCTGGCGGTGAACGGCGCGTACTGGCACG
>NZ_LGED01000165.1 GCF_001280085.1 Saccharothrix sp. NRRL B-16348
GTCGGTAACGGCTGGAGTTGACCGGTACTAATAGGCCGAGGACTTGCTACGAAGACGCTACGCATCCACTGTGCGGTTCTGAAAGAACCGAACCGGACCCTCGAGCGCCCGAATAGGGCGGTCGAGAGAGGTCCTGAAGTCTCGGTAATTTCATAGTGTTTCGGTGGTCATAGCGGTTGGGGAACACCCGGTCCCATTCCGAACCCGGTAGTTAAGCCTTCCAGCGCCGATGGTACTGCACT
>NZ_LGED01000166.1 GCF_001280085.1 Saccharothrix sp. NRRL B-16348
AACAACTTCCTCCGCCCCTGAGGCGACCGGTCCCCACGGATCTCGAACACAACAACCCCTGAACAAGTCAGGTGTTGCAACCACCACTAGAACCCAAGCAGGCCAAAGCCGGGCAGGCCCGGCGGGGTAAAGCGTCCCGCCAGGCCTGCCGGCTTCGACCAGCCTAAAGCACCCGAACCCATGTCAAATCGGGCCTAGGTGGGGAGGTTGCGGGTCCGTTGTTCCGCGGTTGGGT
>NZ_LGED01000167.1 GCF_001280085.1 Saccharothrix sp. NRRL B-16348
CGTTAGCGTGGGTCACGAGGGCCTCCGTGGGCTTGGTGTAGACGTCGCAATCCACACCGAACCCGGAGGCCCTCCCTCATTCCAACATCATCCGACTACATGTCCGACCGTCCACAACCTCCGTGGGCAGTACACCTAGTGCGTTGACCACATACGTTCGCCGGGTTGGGGACACGCCGGACAAGATCCCCGACGGCGGCTCGTGGTGATCTCATGCTCGGTGGTGACGTAG
>NZ_LGED01000168.1 GCF_001280085.1 Saccharothrix sp. NRRL B-16348
GCAGGCGCCAACATCACCTACCACTCCAACGTCACCGACGGAAACCACTGCGCCAACCGCACCGAATGGCGCACCCACATCACCCAAACCGTCCAGAAATACCTCGTCAAAACCGGCAACCACACCGGCGTCATCCAGATGCACAGCAAAGCCACCGGCAACCTCTCCCAATGGCGCGACTGGACCACCCCCACCCTGACCGACGGCCCCACCAGCACCACCACCAC
>NZ_LGED01000169.1 GCF_001280085.1 Saccharothrix sp. NRRL B-16348
GCGCCAGGATTCGGGGACGGAGAAGCCGACGAGGGTCCAGGTGCCGTTCCAGTCGTGGTTGAGGGCGCCGTTGTGCCAGACGCGGTGTTCGCCGTCGTGCAGGACGGCGGTGGAGCGTGGGGTGAGGCCGAAGTACATGCGTCGGCCGGCGCGGTGGCGGGTGAGGAGGTCGCGTTTGACCATGCGGGTGAGGGTGGAGCGGACGGCTTCCTCGGAGACGCCGACGCGGGCGAAGACGTCGATGACGCTGCCGGAGAAGACGGCGATGTCGCGGTCGAGCACGTGGATGCCGAGGAAGCTCAGCATCAGCGACTGCGGTCTGACCTGCGCTTCCTGGGTCGGTGGAGCGCCACGGGAGATCACCGGGCGAGCGTGACCCGTGCCATCCATGGGCCCTCATCTCTCAACGTTAGGCAGAATCTTGACGGCCGACAGTGATAAGCCTAACTTCAAGGGAGGCGGTTCGAGCGCGGATCCACCAGAACCCGGACTCGTGGATCCGACTACCCAGACCACGCCACCGCAGGAGGTTGCCGAATCATGACGTTCGCGCGGAACCATTGGTACGTGGCGGCCTACGGCCGCGAGATCGGGCGCGAGCTGTTCGCCAGGACGATCCTGGGCGAGCCGCTGGTGTTCTACCGCAGCGAGGCCGGCGAGGTGGTGGCGTTGGCCGACCGGTGCGTGCACCGGCGCTACCCGCTCTCGGAGAGCAGGCTGGAAGGCGACACGATCGTCTGCGGCTACCACGGCTTCACCTACGACAAGGCGGGCAGCTGCGTGTTCGTGCCGGGGCAGGAGCGGATCCCGCGCACCGCGCGCGTGCCGTCCTACCCCGTGGTGGAGCAGGACTCGTTCGTCTGGGTGTGGATCGGCGAGCGCGACCGCGCCGACGAGTCGCTGATCCCCCGCGCGCCGTGGCTCGCCGACCCCGCCTACACCACGGTGTCCGGGATGGAGCCGTTGGCGGCGCGGTACGAGCTGCTGGTGGACAACCTGATGGACCTGTCGCACGAGACCTACCTGCACGGCGGCTACATCGGCACGCCCGAGGTGGCCAACACGCCGATCACCACCGAGGTGGACGAGGACAACAGGATCATCTACGTCAGCCGGCACATGGCCGACGCCGCGTGCCCGCCGTTCTACGCCAAGTCGACCGGGATCGACGGCCGGATCACGCGCTGGCAGGACATCGAGTACCACCCGCCGTGCCTGTACCTGTTGCACAGCCGCGTCGCGCCGGTGGGCGTGCTGCCCGAGGCCGACGGCTCGGACCCGAACGGCTTCCACGTCGAGGTCGTCTACGCCATCACGCCGGAGACCGAGCACAGCACGCACGACTTCTGGGCCGTGGCAAGGGACTTCGCGCTGGACGACCAGGAGGTGTCGGACTTCCTGCGGGACAGCAACCGCACGGTGGTCCTCCAGGACGTCACCGCGCTGGACATCCTGGAGCGCGTGATCCAGGGCGAGCCGCGCGACTACCAGGAACTGTCGATCAACATCGACACCGGCGGGCTGGCGGCCCGGCGCATCCTCAAGCGCATGGTGGCCGAAGCCGACGAACCCGCGAGGGCGGTCACGGCATGACCGACCGGGTCGCGATGCTGCGCGGCGCCACGGTCTACCGAATCCACTGGGAGCTGGGCACCGACGTGCTGGTGGGCGTGTGCCACTGCGGGGCCGAGCACGACTCGGAAGACCCGGTGGAGCTGTGGGACTGGCTGCTGGCCCACCCGGAGGGCCACGAACCGCCGCCGGCCGGGTCGCCTGCGCCGGTCGACCGGGAGCCGGTCGGCGCCGATGCCTGAACAGGAGCCCTGATGCCCGCGTCCACCGGGGTGGAGTTCGACGTCCTGGTGACGCGCAAGGAGGTCGTCGCCGACGGCGTCGTGCGGCTGACCCTGCGCCACCCGGACGGCGAACCGCTGCCCGCCTGGGAACCCGGCGCCCACGTGGACCTCGTGCTGGGGCCCGACCTCGTCCGCCAGTACTCGCTGTGCGGCGACCCGGCGGACCGCTCGGTGTTCCAGGTGGCGGTGCTGCACGAGCCCGCCGGCCGCGGCGGTTCGCGGCACGTGCACTCGACGCTCACCGAGGGGCGCACGGTGCGCGTTCGCGGGCCGCGCAACCAGTTCCCGCTGGTGGCGGCCGAACGCTACCTGTTCATCGCGGGTGGCATCGGCATCACGCCGATCGTGCCCATGATCGCGGCGGTCGAGGCTCGTGGCGCGTCGTGGCGGTTGCTGTACGGCGGGCGGACGCGGTCGTCCATGGCGTTCGCCGACGAACTGCGCGACCGGTTCGGCGACCGGGTGGTCGTGCGACCCCAGGACGAGACCGGGCTGCTGGACCTGGACTCGTTCCTGGCGCCGGACGCCGAGGTCTACTGCTGCGGGCCCGAACCGCTGCTCGCCGCCGTCGAACAGCGCTCACCCGCTCGGCTGCACGTCGAGCGCTTCACGCCCAAGGCCGTCGACGGCGAGCGCACGTCGTTCGAGGTGGAACTCGCGCGGTCGGGCCGGACGCTGGTGGTGCCGGCGGACAAGTCGATCCTGCACGCGGTGGAGGAAGCCGGGATCACCGTGCTGTCCTCGTGCCAGGAGGGCACCTGCGGCACGTGCGAGACGGGTGTGCTGGAAGGCGTTCCGGACCACCGGGACTCCGTGCTCAGCGCCGACGAGCAGGCCGTGTGCGACGTGATGATGATCTGCGTGTCGCGGTCGCGCGGCCCGCGACTGGTCCTCGACCTGTGAGAGGTGGGTGAACCCGCCGCGTCCAAGATCCCCCCGAACCACGCGGCACTCGCGAAAATTTCGCTACTCAGAGAGAACGTTGACCGGATCGCTCCCGGTACGCCACCATTCAAGGCCGAAGGCGTTCTTCTGGGAGCGCTCCCGGTCCGTAACACTGTCGTTCTGGATCGAGAAACTGTCGGCCAGGGTGGCGGCGTGATCCAAGGAGGATCTGTCCGTGCGCACTCATCACCAGCTCCGTCGGGGGGTGGCGGTCGCGGCGGCTCTGGCGCTGGCCGCCGTCGCCCTGACACCGCCCGCGGCACTGGCGGCTCCCGACGCCGGTCCCGCGGTCAAGGTCAACCAGGTGGCCTACGTGCCCGGCCTGCCCAAACAGGCCACGGTGGTCAACGGGTCGGGCTCACCGGTGGCGTGGACGCTGCGCAACGCGGCCGGGGCGACCGTGGCCTCGGGTCAGACCACCGTGCGCGGCGCGGACTCGTTGTCCGGTGACAACGTGCACGTCGCCGACTTCTCGTCGTTCGACGCGCCCGGCACGGGCTACGTGCTGTCGGTGGCGGGGACGAACAGCGCGCCGTTCGACATCTCGGCCGACCCGCTCAAGCGCCTGCGCTACGACGCCCTGGCGTTCTTCTACCACCAGCGCAGCGGCACGCCGATCCTGGCCGAGCACGTCGGCTCGCAGTACGCGCGCCCCGCCGGGCACCTCAACGCGTCCCCGAACCGGGGCGACAACGGGGTGCCGTGCCGGGTGTCGTGCGGCTACACGTCCGACGTGCGCGGCGGCTGGTACGACGCGGGCGACCACGGCAAGTACGGCGTGAACACCGGTATCGCCGCCTGGCAGCTGATCAACGAGTACGAGCGCACGCTGCACGTGAACGGCGCGGACCGGGCGGCCCTGGGCGACGGCAAGCTCGCGATCCCCGAGCGCGGCAACGGCGTGCCCGACATCCTCGACGAGGCCAGGTGGGGCGTCGAGTTCCTGCTGAAGATGCAGGTGCCGCAGGGGCGTGCGGACGCGGGCATGGTGCGGCACAAGGTCAGCGACGAGAACTGGACCGCCCTGCCGATGCGCCCGGACCAGGACCCGGAGCCGCGCCTGCTGTCGGCCGTCACGACCGCCGCCACCCTCAACCTCGCCGCCGTGGCCGCCCAGGCCGCCCGGGTGTGGAAGGACATCGACGCGGGCTTCGCCTCCCGCGCCCTGACCGCCGCGCAGCTCGCCTACACCGCGGCCAAGGCCAACCCGACGCGGTACGCCGACGCCAACGACGGCAACGGCGGCGGCACGTACGTCGACAACAACGTCACCGACGAGTTCTTCTGGGCCGCGGCGGAGCTGTTCACCACCACCGGCGCCGGCAACTACCGCGCCGATGTGACCGGGTCGTCGTTCTTCCGGGGCAGGGGGTTCGACCAGGGCGGGTTCGACTGGTGGTGGACCGCGGGACTGGGTGACACGACGTTGGCGCTGGTGCCCAACGGGTTGTCGGCCTCGGACGTGTCGGCCACCCGCGCGGCGTTCGCCTCCTACGGCGACCGGCTGCTCAACCAGGCGGCGACGCAGGGCTACCCGGCGCCGGCGAGCGGCTACTACTGGGGTTCCAACGGCGTGGTCGCCAACGCGGCGAACGTGCTGGCGCTCGCGCACGACTTCACCGGCCAGGCCAAGTACCGGACCGGGGTGTACCAGGCGCTGGACTACCTGTTCGGGCGCAACCCGTTCAACCACTCCTACGTGACGGGGTACGGCGAGCGCGCCACCCGCAACTCCCACCACCGCTTCTGGGCCAACCAGCTGAACCCGTCGCTGCCGATCCCGCCGGCGGGGTTGCTGGCGGGCGGCCCCAACGTCGACCTGCAGGACCCGGTGGCGCAGCAGCAGTTGGCGGGCTGCAAGCCGCAGAAGTGCTACCTGGACGACATCAACGCCTGGTCGGTCAACGAGGTGGCGTTGAACTGGAACTCCGCGCTGGCGTGGCTGTCGGCGTGGGCGGCGGAGAAGGCGGGGCCGGGCTCCCCGGCGGACACGACCGCTCCGAGCACGCCGTCGGGCCTGACCGCGTCGGCGTCGGGCGGCGCGGTGACGCTGTCGTGGGCCGCCTCGACCGACGACGTGGGCGTGACCGGCTACGACGTCCTGCGCGCCACCGGCACGTCCGGGTCGTTCACGCAGGTCGCCACGGCGTCGGGCACGTCCCACACCGACAGCGGCCTCGGCGCGGGCACCTACCGGTACCAGGTGCGGGCACGGGACGCGGCGGGCAACACGTCACCCGTGTCGTCGGCGGTCCCGGTGACCGTGCCGGGCGGCGGTGCCGGCTGCACGGTCGCCGCCACGGTCCAGAGCCAGTGGGGCACCGGCTACGTCGTGCAACCGGTGCGGGTCACCAACACCGGGACGTCGACGATCACTTGGGTCGTGACGTTCACCCTGCCGTCCGGGCACTCGATCCCCGGGTCGTGGAACGCGACGGTGATCACCAACGGCCAGACCGTGACCGCGCGGGCCATCCGCCCGCTGGAACCGGGGGCGACGGCCGAGTTCGGCTTCCAGGCGTCACGCCCCAACGGCAACAGCGCGATGCCGTCCGGCTACACCTGCGCGGGCTGACCCCCGTCACGGCGGCGGCGCGGTGCTGCCCCGGACGACGAGCTTCGTCGGCAACTCGACGCGGTCGTTGTCCGGCTCACCGCCCGCCGCCAGGGTCAGCAGCATCCCGGCGGCCTCCGCGCCCATCCGCCGCAACGGCTGCCGCACGGTGGTCAGCGGGGGATCGGACCACTGGGTGAACGCCAGGTCGTCGAAGCCGACGACGCTCAGGTCGTGCGGGACGCGCAGCCCCGCCTCGCGCGCGGCGTCGTAGACACCGAGGGCCTGCAGGTCGTTGGCGGCGAAGACGGCGGTGGGCCGGTCGGGCAGGCGCAGCAGCTCGCGCGCGGCGTCACGGCCGCCGTCGTGGTAGAACGGCGCGGTCCGCACGAGCTTGCGGTCCTGCGGCACGCCGGCGGCGTCGAGGGCGGCGCGGTAGCCGTCCAGGCGGGCGCGGCAGCACAGGAACTCGGACGGGCCGTTGACCATGGCGATGCGGCGGTGGCCGAGCCCGACCAGGTGCCGGGTGGCGACCAGGCCGCCGTTCCAGTTCGTCGCGCCGACCGACGGGATCGGGTGGGTCGGCTCGCCGGTGGGGTCGAGCGCGACCAGCGGGATGGCGCGGCTGCCGAGCTGGGCCAGCTGGGCCTCGCTGAACTCGGCGGAGACCGCGATGACCCCGACCGGCCGGCGGGCCAGCATCTGCCGCGCCCACGCGCTCTCCGGGGTGTGACCGCCCTGCATCTCGGTCAGCGTCACCGCCAGCCCGTCCGGGCGGACCGCCTCCTCGACACCGCGGATGATCTCCAACGCCCACAGGCTGTCCAACGACTGGAAGACCACCTCGACGATCGGCACCGCCTCGGTCTTCTCGTTCTTCTGGAAGCCGTGCTCGCGGATCAGCTCCTCGATGCGCCTGCGCGTGCCGTCGGACACCCCGGGCCGCCCGTGGATCACCTTCGACACGGTCGAGGCGGACACCCCGGCCAGGTCCGCGATCCGGGAAACCCGCACCTCACCGCCCGCGCGCCCATCCACAGCCACGGAGCGAAGCCTACGCGAACCGGTGCGGGCGGCTGGTCGTCGGCGCGACCAGCGGTTACCTCGTAGGCTGTCCCACCGGTGAGGGACAGGAGTCGAGATGGCCGGGACGACGGTGGCCGAGGTGATGGCCGAGCTGTCCGCGCTCGAAGACCCGCGGGCGCGCGAGGTGAACGAGAAGCACGGCGACGACCACGGCGTGAACCTCGGCAAGCTGCGCGCGCTCGCGAAGCGGCTGAAGACGCAGCAGGACCTGGCGCGCCGGCTGTGGGAGACCGGCGACACCGCGGCGAGGCTGCTGGCGATCCTGGTCTGCCGCCCGAAGGCGTTCGAGCGCGACGAGCTGGACGCCATGCTGCGCGAGGCGCGCACGCCCAAGGTGCACGACTGGCTGGTGAACTACGTGGTGAAGAAGCACCCGTGCGCCGAAGAGCTGCGGGTCGCCTGGTCCGCCGACCCGGACCCGGTAGTGGCGAGCGCGGGCTGGGCGCTGACCACCGAACGCGTGGCGAAGAAGCCCGAGGGCCCCGACCTCGCGGCGCTGCTCGACGTCATCGAGGCCGAGATGCGCGACGCCCCCGACCGCCTGCAGTGGGCGATGAACCACTGCCTGGCCCAGATCGGGATCGACCACCCGGAGCACCGCGCCCGCGCGATCGACATCGGCGAGCGCCTGGAGGTGCTCAAGGACTACCCCACTCCGCCGAACTGCACGTCGCCGTTCGCGCCAGTCTGGATCGCCGAGATGGTGCGCCGACAGCACGACCAATAGGCGACGACGCCCGCGCCGGGCGGGCACGTGCCCGCGTGACTTCGTGCGCGGTGTTGACCGGTGCTCGCGGACCTCGGCAGACTTGCGCGGTGATCGGCGGGGACTCACCCGGGAGCGTGGATCTTCGTCACGGCCTCGCCGGATCCCTGACCGGCCCCTGACGGCCTTGGCGGGACCTCTACAAGGAGAGCCTCTCGTGGGTAGCTCACTGCGCTGCACGGTTATCGTCCCGACCTACAACAGGAGACGGCTGCTCGAACTCACGCTCGACTCGCTCGCCAAGCAGGACCTGCCCCGGGACCGGTTCGAGGTGCTGGTCGTCGACGACGGCTCCAGCGACGGCACGGCGGACGCGGTGCGGGGCTTCGAGGACCGGTTGGACCTGCGGTACTTCTACCAGCCCGACGAGGGCTACCGGGTGGCCAAGGCGCGCAACGTCGGCATCCGGCACGCCGGCGGCGACATCTGCGTCTTCGTCGACTCCGGCGTGCTGCTGCACTCCGGGAGCCTGAGCGCGCACGTCGCCGCGCACGACGCCGCCGCGGAACCGTTGGCGCTCAACGGTTACGTGTACTGCTTCAACCTCGACAACGAGGACGCCCAGCTGATCCGCAAGGTCGTCGACGTCGAGGACGTCGACGGCTCCATCGCCACCATGGCGCGCACGCAGGCGTGGCCGGACGTGCGGGAACCGTTCTACGCCAAGTACTCCGACGACTTCGGCCACCTCCCCGCGCCGTGGCTGATGTACTGGACCTGCCACGCGTCGGCGCGGACGGAGCAGGTGCGCGCGATCGGCCTGTACGACGAGGAGTTCCGGCAGTGGGGCGGCGAGGACCTAGACCTCGCCTACCGGCTGCACCGCGACGGCGCCCGCTTCGGCGTGAGTCGCGAGGCGAGCGCCATCCACTACCCGCACGACAAGGACCACGGCGACAACACCAGGTCGGCCCTGGAGAACTACCGCTACATCGCGGAGAAGTACCGGACGCCGATCACCCGGCTGCTCATCGAGCAACCCGCGATCCGATTCTCGGTGTTCAACGACGTCGTCGAGGAACGCGGACTGCCCCGCTGCGCCGACTACCCGACCGCCGGGTAGGTGGCGGGCGTGGGGAACCTGGTCGGCGTCGCGCGCGAGCAGTTCGCGGCACGGCGGGCCATCGTTCGGCTGCTGCCCGGCGCGGGCCGCGGGCTCGTCACCGCCCTGGTCGGGGTCAACCTCCTGCTCGGGTGCCTGCCGGTGGTGTTCACGGTGGCCACCGCGATGGTGCTCGGCCGGGTGCCGGCGGCCGTCGACGCGGGGTTGGCCTCCGGCGCGTGGGAGTCGCTGGTCGCGGTGTTCGGCGTCGCGGCGGGCGCGTTCGTGGCCAGGCAGCTGATCTCCCCGGTGGAGCGGGCCATGGGGGAGCTGGTGACGCGCCGCATCGACGGCCGGGTGTTCGACGAGCTGATGGCCGCTTCGCTGCGCAGCCCCGGCCTCGGGCCGCTGGAGGACCAGCGGGCCCTCGACGCGCTCCGAACGGCCGCGCGGGAGGTGGAGTTCGGCGTGCAGAGCCCCGGCCGGGCGGCCACCGGCCTGCTCGCGCTGATCGCGCGGTACACCGAACTGACCGGCTGCGCCGTCGCGGTGGGCGTGGTGTTCTCGTGGCCGGCCGCGGCGGCGCTGGTCTCCACCGTGCTGCTGTTCCGGCACGGCCAGCGCGGCGGGCTGCGGCGTTACGCCAGGACGCGGGCCCGGCTGGCCGCCGACCAGCGCGAGATCGACTACCTGCGCGAGCTGGCCGGCGGAGCCGCCGCGGGCAAGGAGATCCGGGTCTTCGGCCTGGCCGGCTGGCTGCGGCAACGCCTGCGCGACACCTACCTCCGCTTCCTCGAACCCCTCTGGGCCGAACGCCGCGGCATCTACCTGTGGCCGTTCGTCTGGTTCTCGATCGCCGCCCTCACGGTCTCGGGCGCGGTGTTCGCGGTGGTCGGCGCGACGGCGCGCGAGCTGACGCTCACCGGGTTCGTCCTCGTCGTGACGGCGACGCTGGGCCTGCTGCGGCTGGCCGAGCACTACCCGGAGGCGGACCTGCCGACCGCGATCGGCATGAGGGCCTACGACGCGGTGCGGCGGTTCGCCGACCACGTGGACGCCCACGACGGAGACCCCGGCCCCGTGCGGCGGCCGACCGTGCCCGAGCCAGTCGGCGTCATCCGGTTCGAGCAGGTGGGCTTCGGCTACCCCGGCCAGGAGCGCATGATCTTCGACGGGCTGGACCTGACGATCCCCGTCGGCCGCTGCACGGCGATCGTCGGCGTGAACGGCGCGGGCAAGACCACGCTCGTCAAGCTGCTCGCCCGGCTGTACGAGCCGACCGCGGGCCGGATCACGCTGGAGGGCGTCGACATCCGCGCGTTCCCGGTCGACGAGTGGCGCGCCCGGCTCAGCGTGATCTTCCAGGACTTCGTGCGGTACGAGTCGTCCGTCGCGGACAACGTCGGGCTCGGCGCCGTCGGCTTCCTCGACGACCGGGAGACGATCCGCGAGGTGGTCGACTCGGTGGGCCTCGCGGAGGCCGTGGCCCGGCTGCCCCTCGGGCTCGACACGCCGTTGGCGCGGCACCTCACCGGCGGAGCGGAGCTGTCCGGCGGCCAGTGGCAGCGCGTCGCGCTGGCGAGGGCGTTGTTCGCGCTGCGCCACGGCGCGCGGGTCGTGGTGCTGGACGAACCGACGGCGAGCCTGGACGTGCGCGCGGAGACCGGATTCTTCGAGGAGTTCACCGGCCTCGCCGAGGGCGCCACCACCCTGCTGATCTCCCACCGGTTCTCGACCGTGCGGCACGCCGACCGCATCGTCGTGCTGGAGCACGGCCGGGTCACCGAGCAGGGCGGCCACGCGGAGCTGCTGGCCCTCGACGGGCGTTACGCGGCGCTGTTCCGGTTGCAGGCCGACCGGTTCGCGGACGCGGTCGGGGGAGCGGCGGGGTGAAGGTGCTCCTGTCCGGCGCGTGGACGATGATCGCGACGGCGTGGCGGTTGAACCGGCGCAAGACCGCGCTGGCGGTGGTCCTGATGACGGCCGGCGCCGTCGCCGCGCCGCTGCTGGCCGCCGCGCTCGGGTGGATGACCCGCGAGGTGGTCGCGGGCGTCCCGGCACGAGCGGTGCTCGCCGGCGTGACCGTGGCGGTGCTGGCGGTGCTGGCGCTGGCCCTCGGGCACTTCGCCCACCTGGCCTACTACGAGCTCTCCGAGCTGGCCGAGCTGGACTTCGACGAGCGCGTGATCGAGGTGTCGAACGGCTCGGCAGGCATCGAGCACCACGAACGGGCCGAGGACGCCGACACGTGGACCGTGCTGCGGCAGGAGGGCAGGCAGTTCCGGACCGGTCTCGAAGCGCTGCTCAACGGTGTCGGCCTCGTCCTCGCCGTGGTGCTCACCGCGGTCCTGCTGGCCGTGCAGAACCCGTTGCTGCTCCTGCTCCCGGTCGCCGCCGTGCCGCCCCTGCTCGCCGGTCGCGCCGCCGAACGGGTGCTCGACCGGGCCAGGACCGCGACCGCCGAGTCGACCAGGGCCGCGCTCAACCTGTTCCACCTGGCCACGTCCGCCCGACTGGCCGGCGAGCTGCGGGTGTCCGGGGTACAGGACGAACTGCGGGCCAGGCACCACCGGCTGTGGGAGAAGACGACGAATGGCTTGTGGCGGGCACACCTGACCGCGACGTGGATACGCGCGGCGGGCCAGGTCGTCTTCGCGCTCGCGTACATCGCGGGCGTGCTGCTGGTGGTGCGGGACGCGATAGCCGGCCGGCGTGGCGTCGGCGACGTCGTGCTGGTGATCGTGCTCGCCGCCCAGGTCAACCAGCAGGTCGCCACGGCCGTCACGCTCTTGCAGGACCTGCAGCGGATGGCGGGCGCGTACCGGCGCCTCACCGAGGTCGCCGCGTCGGTGACCGGGGCCGATCCGGCGCCTCCCCGCCACTCGCCGCCCGTGAGGCTGCACGACGGGATCGACCTCGCCGGGGTGGCGTTCACGTACCCGGGCACCGACGTCCCCGTGCTGCGCGAGGTCGACCTCCACCTGCCGGCCGGCGCGACGGTCGCGATCGTCGGCGAGAACGGCGCGGGCAAGTCGACCCTGGTCAAGTTGCTCTGCGGGTTCTACCGGCCGTCCGCGGGGCGGATCCTGGTCGACGGAGCGGACCTGGGCGACATGCCGGTGGACGAGTGGCGCACTCGGATCGCCGCCGGCTTCCAGGACTTCGTCCGGTACGAGTTCGCGGCGCAGCACGTGGTCGGCCTCGGCGACGTGCCCCGGCTGTCGTCGGAACCGGCCGTCCGCGCGGCGTTGGAGCGCGCCAACGCCACCGGGGTGCTGGACGACCTGCCCGACGGCCTGCGCACCCGGCTGGGCAAGAGCTACGCCGACGGCGCGGAGCTGTCCGGCGGCCAGTGGCAGAAGCTGGCGCTGGGCCGGGCCATGATGCGGGAGTCCCCGCTGCTCCTCGTCCTGGACGAGCCGACGTCGGCGTTGGACCCGGAGGCCGAGCACGTCCTGTTCCAGCGCTACGCCGACCACGCGAAACGGGTCGCCCACAGGACCGGCGGCATCACCGTCTTCGTGTCCCACCGGTTCTCCACGGTCCGCTCGGCCGACCTGATCATCGTGGTCGGCGACGGCCGGGTGGTGGAGACGGGCGACCACGCCACGCTCACCGCACGCGGGGGCCTGTACGCGGAGTTGTTCGCGCTCCAGGCGAAGGCGTACGGCTGAGCGGTGACCGACCGGATGAACTCGCACCGGTACAACGACCGCTGCGGCACGTGACGGCGAAGTCGTCGGCCGGACCCACCGTCCTCAAGCGACGGTGACCGTCCGTGATCACTCGGAAGTGCGGGCCAGTCACGCTCGCGGGGGATCGACGCCCGTAACACCACGGTGAAAGCTGTGCCCTTCACCAGCCACCAAAGGGAGCTGATCAAGGGCATGCTGATGGCGACGCTCTCTGAGTACCGCGTACGTCCAGGTCGGCTCAGGGAGTGGTCCCTGGATGCGGCGTCCTTTCAGGAGGCGGCGAGGTCGGTCGAGCACGGCACGCCTCTGTCGTACAACCAGGAATGGCACCTGAAGTACGTCTCCGCGCTCGCCGGCCGCGGAGACGTCCTTCCACTGTGGATGGGCTTCCGGTTCGAGCTGGCCGGGCCGTTGGACGTCGAGGCGTTCCGCGAGACGCTGCGGGCGTGGGCCGAGCGGCACGAGACGTTGCGCAGCGGGTTCCGCGTGGCGAGCGCCGGGACGGAGCGGTTCACCGTCGACCCGGACGCGGTGTCCGTGCGGGACGTCGTCGTGGGCGACTTCGCGAGCGGTGACGACCTCGCCGGTTGTCTCCAGGATCGGCTCGACGACGCGACGGGCGCGTTCCGCTGGCCCAGCTACGTGGTGGAGACGGTGGAGCGCGCGGACTCCACGACGGTGATCGTGGGGCTGGACCACGCGCACACCGACGGGTTCTCCGTCATGACCGCCGTCGGCGAGTGGCAGGAGCTGTACGCCGCCGTGGTCGCGGAGCGCCCGGTCGAGCACCAGGACGTCGGCAGCTACGTGGACTTCGGCGTGGCCGAGCGGGCCGCCGCCGAGCTGGTCGACGCCGACCACCCGGCCGTCGGGCACTGGGGTCGGTTCCTCGCGGCCGGCGGCGAGCGGCTGCAGCGGTTCCCGCTCGACCTCGGCGTGGCGGACGGAGCCGTGCTGCCGCACGCGAAGCAGGACGTGCGGCTGCTGGACGCGTCCGAGGCCGACGCGGTCGAGGACGCCTGCCGCGACGTGGGCGGCGGGTTCCTCGCCGGTCTGCTCACCGCCTTGGCGGTCGTCACCCACGAGATCACGGGCGAGCCGGTCTACCGGACCGTGATGCCGGCGACGACCCGCACCGGTCGGGAGTGGCTGCGGTCGATGGGCTGGTACATCGGCGTGGGCCCGATCGAGTTCGACGTGGGCGCGGCGGACAGCTTCCTCGGCGTGGTGCCGGGCGCGCACCGGGCCGCGAGGACCGCGCTGCGCCTGAGCCGCGTGCCGATCGCGAAGGTCGCGGAAGTCCTCGGGATCGACCGCGAGCTGGAGCGCCGGATGCCCGAGGTGTTCCCGTTCGTGTCGTTCGCCGACATGCGCGCGGTACCGGGTTTCCAGCGGTGGTCCGAATGGGACGCCCGGCCCCTGGTCCGGATCGGGACCAGCGGCAGCAAGGTGAACATCTGGACCCATCGGACGTACGAGGGGTTGTGGCTGACGGCGCGCTATCCCGACACCGAGGCGGCCGGCGCGAGCGTCGCCTGCTACCTCGACCGGGTGCGGGACGTGCTCCACAGCGTGGTGAAGACCGGTGACTACCTGATGAGGACAGAGGGAGAGACGGTATGAGTTCCGCCAAGGCGGTCGTGGGTTCCATCCTGACGGGCGAGTTCAGGATTCGCCCCGAGGACATGAAACCCGGCGCGACGCTGGCCGACCTGAACATCGACTCGCTGACCGTGGTCGAGCTGATCGAGGCGGTGGGCCAGGAACTCGGCGTCCGGATCAGCGAGCACGAGGTCACCCAGTGGCACACGATCCCGGACTTGGTGGCCACGGTGGAGGCGAAGCTCGCGCAGCGGTCCGCGGAACCCGGCCGGTGACGTCGAACCACGCCCGAGGGCGGCGTCAACCGGTGACGTAGGCCGGTGCACCTGCCCGGCGTCGATTTCCCCGCGGGCATTGACCGCCACGTTTCGAATTCCCATTCCGTCGTATTGCGGTCATTGTGTCCGACTGGACCTGAAACCACCCTGAAGTTCCCTGAAGGCGATTTCAGGACAACCCCGTCGGCGGTGCGGCATAGTTGCCGGCATGCGGGTTCTGGTGGTGGAGGACGATCGGCGCATGGCCGGTCTGCTCGTGCGTGGACTGACCGCGGAGAATTTCGTCGTCGACGTGGAGCACGACGGTCGGGACGGGTTGTGGCGGGCGACCGAACACGCGTATGACGTGATCGTGCTGGACGTGATGCTGCCGGGTTTGAACGGCTATCGGGTGTGCGCGCAATTGCGGTCCGCGGGGAATTGGACGCCGATCCTGATGCTCACCGCCAAGGACGGCGAGCTGGACGAGACCGAAGGGCTGGACACCGGCGCGGACGACTACCTCACCAAGCCGTTCTCCTACCTGGTGCTGGTGGCCCGGTTGCGGGCGTTGGCGCGGCGGGGCGGCACGCCGCGGCCCGCGGTGCTGCGGCTGGGTGACCTGGAGCTGGACCCGGCCGCCCGGACCTGCCGCCGCGGTGACACGCCGATCGGCCTCACCGTCAAGGAGTTCGCGGTGCTGGAGTTCCTGCTGCGCCGCCGTGACCAGGTGGTGACGAAGGCCGAGATCATCGCCGGCGTGTGGGACGAGGCCCGCGACCCCGAGCCGAACCTGGTCGAGGTCTACGTCAGCGCGCTGCGCCGCAAGATCGACGCCCCGTTCCGCCGGCACACCATCACCACCGTCCGCGGCCTCGGGTACCGCGTGGACGGTCGCGAAGGGACGTCCACGTGAACCGCCGTTCGCTGCGCACGCGGATCACCCTGATCGCCACCGCGGTGGTCGCCGTGCCGGTGGTCGCGGTGGCGGCGCTCGCCGCCGTCTCCCTCAAGGACCAGGCCATGGCCTTGGAGGCCGCGCCGTCCCGGGTCACGGTCATGTGCGTCGGCGCGTTCTCCGAACCGAACGGCGCGACGAAGGAACCCGGGCAGGTTCGGCGGGAACCGGTCCACCACCGGCAGTGCGTCGATGACGTCAGCCGGGTGGAAATGGGTCCGCTGAAGGTCCGGGACCTCACCACGGGCGCCATCACGGAGTCGAACGGGACCATCTACCTCAGCGCGACCTACAGCGATGTCGTGTCCATACCGCAGTTGTCGTTGTGGCCCTTCACGGATCCCTACGCCATCAGTCACGTGAAAGTGCTGGCTTCGGACGGCGCGCTCGGCCCGATGCCGCTGCCGGACACCATCGAGCGCGTCGACCCCAAGGCCCTCGACGACGTGAGAACGGACATGCCACCCGAGACCAGGGAGTTGCGGGAACGGCTCGCGCAGACTCAGCGGTCCCTCAACGCCCGGGTGCTCCAACTGGTGGGCGGCGCGCTGCTGTTGATCGCGTTGTTCGCCGTGGTGGTGTGGGTGGCGACGGGTCGGGTGTTGCGGCCCGTGGTGGCGATCCGCCGCGAGATGGCCGACATCACCGAGCACGACCTGAGCCGCCGCGTGCCGGTGCCCCGCGGTCGGCACGAGATCGCCGAGCTGGCCACCGCGGTCAACGCCACGCTGGACCGGTTGGAGGTCGCCGTGGAGGACAACCGGCGCTTCGTCGCCGACGCCTCCCACGAACTGCGCAGCCCCATCGCGGCACTGCGCGCCGAGCTGGAGATCGCCACCGCGCACCCCGGCCTGACCGACTGGCCCGCCGTCGTCGACGCCGCGCTGGCCGACACCCACCGCCTGCAACACCTGGCCACCGACCTGCTCCTGCTCGCCCGCCTCGACCACACCACGACCGAGGGCGACGCCGTCGTCGACGTCACCGCGCTCGTCCGCGACCACACGGCAGACCGCCGCACCGGGCACGCGCTGACCGTCGACCTGCCCGACCGGCCTGCTCCGGTGCGCGGCCGGCGCGCCCTGCTCGACCGCCTGCTGGGCAACCTGCTCGACAACGCCGAACTCCACGCCGCCACCGGGATCACCGTCCGCCTGACCACCACGGCGCACCACGTGATCCTCGAAGTGCTCGACGACGGACCCGGCATCCCACCCGAAGACCGCGACCGCGTCTTCGACCGCTTCACCCGCCTCGACCGCGCCCGCACCCGCGACACGGGCGGCACCGGGCTCGGCCTGGCCATCGCCCGCCGCATCGCCACCACCCACGCGGGCACCCTCGATGCCGCCGACCCGGACACGGGCGGGGCACGGCTCGTGGCCACCCTGCCGCTGGCGACCGGCGCGGGTCACCCGGCCAGTCCGTGACGGCTCAGGCGCACGGCAGGCCGTAATCCAGGCTGGCCGATCACGGCCGACGGGTGGCTTGGAGTGGTCAGGCCGAAGGTGCGCCGGCGGTTCGGCCGAGGTCGCCGTGCGCCTCGGCCGAGAGGTCCTGCCAGTCGGCCCACGTCTGGAGCCGGTCGGCGTAGACCTGCCGGATCATGGGGTAGAAGCCCTGGCCGAAGAGCACCCGCAGGGGCGGGTTGTCGGCGTCGACGAGCTTGAGCAGCGCCTGAGCGGCGGCGGCCGGGTCGCCGGCGGGCTGCTTCGTCATCACACCGGCGAGCCGGCGGCGGAGACCGTCGTAGACCGGGCTGGTCTCGGCCATGTGGCCGTTGGCGAACGGGTCGGGGTTCTTGCCGTCCCTGGTGGCGAAGCCGCCCGGCTCGACCACGGTCACCTTGATGCCGAACTCGGCGACCTCCTGGGCGAGGGAGTCGTTCAGGGCTTCGACGGCCCACTTGGACACGTGGTACGCGCCGCCGAGGGGCATCGCGACGAGCCCGGCCGCCGACGACAGCTGGACGATGTGCCCCGAGCCCTGCTCGCGCAGGTAGGGCAGGGCGGCCTGGACGACCCACAGCGCGCCGAACAGGTTGGTCTCCAGCTGGTCGCGCAGGTCCCGCTCGGTCAGCTCCTCGATCGCGCCGATCTGCGCGTAGCCCGCGTTGTTCACGACGACGTCGAGGCGGCCGAAGTGCCCGGCCGCCCGCTGCACGCCCTCGAAGACGGCGGCCTTGTCGGTCACATCCACCTCGAGCGGGAGCACCGCGTCGCCGTAGGTCGCGACCAGGTCGTCCAGGCTCCCGGCGTGCCGGGCCGTCGAGGCCACCTCGTCGCCGCGGGACAGGGCGGCCTCGACGAAACTGCGGCCGAGGCCGCGCGACGAACCGGTGACGAACCAGATCTTGCCCATGATGTCGTTCCGTTCTGCTGTCGTGGACTGTCGGGCACCAGGCACCGCTGACCGGACTCCTGTGACAGCTCTTCGACGTGACGCGCGCCATAAGCCGCCGGGCGTCCGACCTCGCGAGCACCGCGACGGCTGCCGCACGTGCGGGCAGGGGAGAGGTCCGGGCGGGCACATGCTTGCCGGATCGGTCCCCGGACGCGGGGTGCTGTGCTCCGCTTGAACGAGACCTTCGGAGCAAGGAGGCGGACCATGACCCCACGCCCGCACCGCGCGGTCGACCACGGGGACGCGACCGACCGCGAGTTCGCCGGTGACCTGTTCCTCCGGCTGGCCGCCGACGGCGTGCTCGTCGTGGAGTGGGCGGAGGCGGGCCGGATCATCGCCGGGCTGCGGGACACGCTGGACGCCGTGACCGGCCGCCTGCGGCTGGTCGACCTGCTGCGGGGTTCCTCGCTGGACGCCCTGGGCCGGATCCACCCGGACGTGGCGGACGCCGTCGTGGACGCGGCGTTCCACGAGCAGGTCAGCGGGGGCAGGCTGCGGCGGGCGTCGGACGAGCTGCCCAAGTACATCGAGGCGTTCGAGCGGGCCAGGACGCCGCCGGCCGGCTGACCTGTGCTGACCTGTGTGGCCCTGTGCGGAGGAAGGCAGCCTCCGGCCGCGCCGGGGGAAAGCAGCGGCCGGAGGCTGGTTCGAGGGTCGGCGCGGCGGTCGCCTCTCGGCGAGTGGCTCGACGCGGCTCCAGCCGAACGGTGTTCCGCGAAGGCAGTGAGGTGAGGCCCGGGGGACACGGACCGCACCGACCACCCCGTACAACGGCCTCACCCGGCCTGCTGTTCCCGATCCGGAGTGTCCTCCGCCTCACCCGTTGGGGTGGCCAGGCCAAGGCACCCGCTGATGCGGCCCGCCGGCGACACCGCTGATGTGGCCGGCGGGACACCCACTCGTTTGACCGGGCGGCGGCGAGACCTTGTCGTGGGCCCACGGCCGGTGCTGGGCGTGTCGGGCGGTGGTTCCGCGTCGGTTCGGCTGGCCGTGCGCGGGTGGGCGGACGATGCTGGACGCGATGGCGGTGCAGCGGGATCCGACCGGTTCTGCGCTGGCCGACCTCGTCGCCCGGCAGCGTGACGAGATCGACCGGCTGAGGTCCGCTGCGCGCAGGCAGGCCGTCGTCGAGCAGGCCAAGGGGGTGCTGGCCGAGCGGCTGTCGTGCCGTCCCGACGAGGCGTTCGAGGACATGGTGCGGCTGGCCCAGGCGACCGGCAGCGAGTTGACCGTCATCGCGGCCGGGGTGCTCGGCGTGCCGCCGCCACCGCCGGTGTCCGGTCTGCCCGCACCCGACGGATCGCTCGCCCCGACGGGTCCGGTGCGGCAGGTCGACATCCCGAGGCCGTCACCGGCGCCGTTGGGCGAACGCACGCCGCAGCCGGTGGCGCTCGCCGCGATCGGCACGGCGGCCGACCAGGAGGAGCTGGCCGAACTCGTCCGCGAGCACGTCGGCTGCGACGGCGTGCTGGTCTACCTGGTCGAACCCGACGGCGGGATGAGGTTGGAGGCCGCCGCGAACGTGCCCGCCAAGGTGCGGCTGGAGTGGGAACGGGTGCCGCTGCAGCTCAACACCGGCATCCTCGCGTCGGTGCGCAGCGGCCTGCCGCAGTGGCTGCCCGACCTGGAGGAGGCACGCCGGCGGTACACCCTGATCGGCGACCCGGAGACGGTGTGGCGGTCGCGGGCGTGGCTGCCGTTCCGGGACCAGACCCGCATCGCCGGCGTGTTCGGGTTGTTGTGGACGGAGAGCCGCGAGTTCTCGTCCGAGGAGCAGTGGGAGCTGGAAGTGCTGATCGGGGCCGCGGGTTCCACGCTCCTGGCGCTGCTGGGCACGGAAGTCGGCCCGCAGGGTCGCAACTGGACGCTCTGGGCGCAGCACCTGCTGGACGTGCTGCCCGGTTCGGTGGCGCTGCTCGGCGCGGTGCACGACGACAACGGCGAGGTGGTCGACTTCCGGTTCGAGGCCGCCAGCCCGGACGCGGTCGACTTCTCCGGCCGCCGCTACCGGCAGCTGGTCGGCCGCACCATCCTCACCAGCTACCCGACGGTCGCGGGCACCGAGCTGTGGGACGCGTACTTCCGGGTGCTCCGCACCGGGGTCCGGGAAGTCGTCAGCATCTTCGACTACGAGGAGAACACGCCCGGCCTGCCGCAGCACGGCCGGTACACGTTGACCATCGGCAAGTTCGGCGACGGCCTGATCCTGGCCTGGCACGAGCACGAGGACCCGTTGCAGCTGGAACGGCTGCGCAGCGTCCAGCGGCTCGGCAACATCGGCTGGGGCGAGTGGAACCTGGTGACCAACGAGATCGACTGGTCCGACCAGCTCTACGTCATCTTCGACCGCGACCCGGCGCTCGGCCCGATGTCGCTGGACGAGATCCGCGCCTCCGTGGTGAGCGAGGACCTGCCGATCCTGCAGAACGCCGTGCGGCGGATGCTGGAGCACGGCGAGGGCGCCGACTCGGAGCTGCGGCTGCGTGCCGGCGACCAGATCCGGTGCGGCCGGTTCATCGGCGAGCCGGTGCTGGACGTCGAGGGCAGGCCGGTCCGGTTGGACGTGGTGCTGCAGGACGTGACCGCGATGCGGCGGGCGGAGAAGCGGGTGTTCGACCTCAGCGAGCAGTTCGCGCAGGAGCACCAGGTGGCCGACCACCTGCGCTCGGCGGTGCTGCCGCTGCCGAGCCGGCCGCTGGAGCTGCCGGGCATGCGGGTGGCCGTGCGCTACCTCGCGGCCGAGCAGTGGGCGGAGGTCGGCGGCGACTGGTACCACGCGTTCCCGATCGACGACGGCAGCACGCTGCTGGCGATCGGCGACGTGGCGGGTCACGGCCTGGCGACCGCGGCGGCGATGGCGAAGCTGCGGTACGCGCTGACCGGGGCCGCGCTGACCAATCCGGACCCGGCCGGTGTCCTCGACGTGCTGAACCGGATGCTGACCGGTGGTGACGGCGTGACGCTGGCGTCGGCGGTCGTCGGCCGGTTCGAGCCGACCACGCGCCGGCTGTCGTGGGCGCAGGCGGGCCACCCCGCGCCGCTGCTGGTGCGGTCGCACGACGTGCGGCGGCTCGAGCGGCCCGCGGGTCCGATCCTGGGCGCGGTGCGGGGTGCGGTGTACGCGACGGCGCGGATGCTCCTGGCGCCCGGTGACACGGTGCTGATGTTCACCGACGGCCTGATCGAACGGCGGCCGTCCGCCGGCGCCCGCGGCGACGACCTGGAACGCCTGATGGAGGAGATCCTGGGTTTCGTCGCCGAGCTGGACCCCGCGAAGATGCCCGAGGCGCTGACCTCGCGGCTCGTGCCCGCCACTCCGCTGGACGACACGTGCATCGTCGCCGCCACGATCAGCGCGTGACCGCGTCCGGCGCGCGTCGACGGTCGGTTGCGGCCGGGCTGAGCGGGTACACGACCGGCACGTGACCGAGAACGAGGAGTGATCAGAGTGAGCACCGCGACGATGCTGGAGACCTACCCGGCCGAGATCAACCTCGACCGGGGCAGGCTCGCCACCACGATCGACGCGCTGATCGAGTGCGCCGAGGCGTGCACGGCGTGCGCCGACGCCTGCTTGAGCGAGAGCTCGGTGGCGGAGCTGACGAAGTGCGTGCGCACGAACATGGACTGCGCGGACATCTGCGGCACGACCGCGCGGGTGTTGTCGCGGCACACCGGTTACGACGCCAACATCAGCCGGTCGCTGCTGGAGGCGTGCGCGATGGCGTGCAGGTCCTGCGGTGACGAGTGCGGGGCGCACGCCAACATGCACGAGCACTGCCGCATCTGCGCCGAGGCGTGCCGGGCGTGCGAACGGGCGTGCCGCGAACTGCTCGCCACGATGGGCTGAGGTCCGCGACGTTTCCGAGCGCCGAGCGCGGGTATCGCACCGACACGGGGCGAGGGCCGCGCCGGTGACCGGACGGCCGCCGGTTCCGCCACCGGACCGCAGGACGACGAGGAACGGAGGTGGCGATGACCGCGTACACCACTCGTGAACGGCTGAAGGAGTGCCTGAACGAGGTCGACTTCCCCGCGAGCAAGGACGAGCTGGTCCAAGCGGCGCAGGCGTGGGGTGACGAGGTCACGGCGCGGGCGCTGCGGGCGATCCCGCCGGCGGACTACGCCAACCTGACCGAGGTCGTGGGCTCCGTCCGGTTCGAGGACGACACCACGCGCGCCGACGCCAGCGGGCGCCGGCGTCCGGGGGGATGACCCCGCCGTGGCCGAGCACCGCGAGCTGGTCGAGGCGATCGGGCGGCGCGGCGACCTGGACACCGACACGGCGACGGCGGCGCTGACCGCGGTGATCGCCACGCTGGCGCACGGCCTGCCCGTCCCGAGCCGCGACCGGCTGGCCGCCGCGCTGCCCGCGTCGCTGGAGGAAGCGGCGCTCGTGCCCGGCCGCCCGGAACACCGCCCGCCCGACGCGGTGATGATCGAGCTGGCGCAGCGGCTGGACACGGGCACCGAACGCGCCCGACACCTGGTGGACGCCGTGCTCGCCGGGCTGGACGACACCGCGCCCGGGATCGCCGAACTGCTGCGCGCCGCCCTCTCCGACGTGCCGACCCACCTCGGCTGACGAAGGGGCTGCGGAAGGGCTTGCCTGGCTGCCCGGATCGCCTGGCTGCCCGAATCCCCTGGCTGACCAGGTCGCGGACGTCCGGGGCTACCGCACGCGAGGAACACGCCGTGGCCGGCGCTGGGTGGGCGGTGTGCGCGGGTCAGGGCGTGGGCGGTCGGACCGGTGCGGCGCCGACGTGCCGGTGGAACCACCGCGCGGTCAGCCGGGTCACCTGGTCGAGTGCGTCCGGCTCCTCGAACAGTTGAGGCACGACCTCCAAGCGCCCACGTGACGACAACCGGCGCGCCGCCGCCGCGGCGTGGTCGTCCCGCTCGCCGACGATCAGCAGGGTCGGCGCGAGCACGCGGGTGAGCGCGTCCCCGGCCTGGTCGACCTGCCCGCCGCAGGAGACCACGGCGTTCACCGCGGCCGGTCGCTCCGCGGCGGCGACCAGCGCGGCCGCCGCCTCGACCCGGGCGCCGAACAAGCCGATCGGGTGACCACTGGTCGCGGCCTGGTCGGTCAGCCAGTCCACGACCGCGGCGAGGCGGCCGGCGAGCACCGGGACCTCCACGTCCGGCTGCGGGGCGAGCAGCACGGTGGCCAGGTGCTCGCGCTGGAGCGTCCGCGCCACGTGCTCGTCGAGCGGTCCCCTGCCCGGTGCGAACACGATCACGCCGCTGCCGCGGGTCGGCATCGAGAGCCGGGCCTCCAGGCGGCCCTCGTCCAACGGGATCGGCACGTCCTCGTCGATGAACACGACTTCCTCCACCCCCTTGCCTGCCCGTGCGCGGTCGATCCCGGGTTTGCCGCGTGCGACCGGTCGAAACCAGCCCGACCGGGTCCGACGAGGGCGTTTGGGCTGAACGGCGGCTGGGCGGACGTCGGGAGGGCTGCCTATAGTCCGGGCGAGATGTTCTGGGAGCGCTCCCAGAACGCGTCCGACGGAAGAGGGATTCTCGATGAGGAGAGTTCTCGCCGGTGTGCTCGCGACCTCGGTCGTGGCCGGCCTGGTCACGCTGGCGGCGCACGCGAGCCCACGCGCCGCAGCCGCCGACGAACCCGTGGTCGTCGTGTCCAGCACGTTCGACGACGGCACCGCGCAAGGTTGGACGGCCCGCGGCGGCGAAGTGGCCGAGCCGAGCACCGCGGTGGCCCGCGGCGGCACGCACAGCCTCGCCGTCTCCGGACGTGCGCAGAGCTGGCAGGGTCCGACGCTGAACCTGCTGGACAAGGCGCAGAAGGGCATCCGGTACGACCTGTCGGTGTGGGTGCGGCTGGCGGCGGGCGAGGCGGCGACGCAGGCCCGGCTGTCCGTCGAACGCCGCACCGCCGGCACCCCGAGCTACGACCAGGTGGTGGGCGACACCGCCGTCACCGCCGACGGCTGGGTCAACCTGCGCGGCAGCTACACCCTCGCCGCCGACGTCGACTTCCTCTCCACGTACGTCGAGCTGGCCAGCGCCACCGCGTCCCTGCACATCGACGACTTCTCGCTGTCCTACACGCCGCTGCCGCCGATCCAGACCGACATCCCATCGGTGAAGGACGTGCTGGCCGACCACTTCGCCGTCGGCGCCGCCGTCGAAGGCGCGCAGGTGCTCAACAACCACGGGCAGCTGGTCGCCAAGCACTTCGACTCGATCACGCCGGGCAACACGTTGAAGTGGGACGCGACCGAGCCGACCGAGGGCGCGTTCCGCTTCACCGACGCGGAGACCCTCGTCGCCTGGGCGAAGGCCAACGGCGCGGCCGTGCGCGGGCACACGCTGGTGTGGCACCAGCAGACCCCGGCGTGGGTGTTCAAGGACGCGGCGGGCAACGACATGACCGCGACGCCGGAGAACAAGGTGTTGCTGCTGTCCCGGTTGGAAGCGCACATCCGCGGGGTCGTCGGCCACTTCGGGGACGACATCCCGGTGTGGGACGTGGTGAACGAGGTCGTCGACGAGAACCAGGCCGACGGCCTGCGTCGCAGCAAGTGGTTCGAGATCACCGGGTTGGACTACCTGCGCACGGCGTTCCGGGTGGCCCGCGAGGTCGCGCCCAACGCCCGGCTGGTGATCAACGACTACAACACCAACGTCCCGTCGAAGCGCGACAAGCTCTACGACCTGATCGTGAAGCTGCGCGCGGAGGGCGTGCCGATCGACGCGGTGGGCCACCAGATGCACGTCAACGTGCAGTGGCCGTCGTTGACGGAGACCGAGGCGATGCTGGCGAAGTTCGTGCCCCTGGGCATCGACCAGCAGATCACCGAGATGGACGTCTCGATCTACACCGACAACAGCCAGTCCTACCCGACGCCGCCCGCCGACGTGCTGCTCACGCAGGCGTACCGGTACCGGGACTTCTTCGAGCTCTACAAGCGGTACTCCGAGAACATCAGCTCGGTGACGTTGTGGGGCCTGGCGGACGACAGCACGTGGCTGGACAGCTTCCCGGTGACCCGCAAGGACCACCCGCTGCTGTTCGACACGCGGTTGCAGGCGAAGGACGCCTACTGGGGCGTGGTGGACCCGAGCCGGATCGGCGGACCGACCAGCACGACCACGACCACGAGCACCACCACCACCACGACTACGACGACCACCACCACAACGACGACGACGATCGTCCCGCCCGCACCCTGCACGGTCACGTACACCATCGGAAGCCAGTGGCAGGGCGGTTTCCACGGCGAGGTCCGGTTCACCAACCAGGGCACCACGCCGCTCGTCTCGTGGTCGCTGGACTGGTCGTTCGCCGACGGTCAGCGGATCACCCAGCTGTGGGGTGGCGTCCACACCCAGGACGGCTCCGCGGTGCGCGTGCGCAGCGCGTCGTGGAACGGCATGGTGCCGCCCGGCGGATCGGTGTCGTTCGGGTTCCTCGCGAGCTGGACGGGCCAGAACTCCAAGCCGACCGAGTTCCGCTTCGGGGTGGCGCCCTGCCGGACCGGCTGACGCGTCAGTCCTCGGTGATCCGGTAGTAGCGGATCGGGGTGTAGGCGTTCGCGGTCCGCGCCGCCCACCTCCGCTCCACGGGCGCCGCGCCGTCGGGGCCGGTCTGCTCGCGCACGACCGGCTCCGACTTCGCGTCGTCGGCCCAGCGCACGAACAGCGCGGCGTGGTACGAGGTGGTGAGGGCGTCACCGGGGCGCAGGTCGGCGTGCGGGATCTCGGTGGCCACGTCCCGGAGCGTGGACGTGGTGCGGGAGTGCGTCAGGCCCCATGCCATCGAGACGTAGCCGGAGCAGTCGGTGCGGTAGCTGCCGTGCTCGTTCTGGTGGCAGGCCTGCTGGCTGTACGGCACCCGCGCGTCCAACCAGGACTGCGACCGGGTCAGCGCCTCGGTGCGCGAGGTGACGCGGTCGTCGGCGGTCGTGCCGCACGCGATCAACGCGCCGGGGTCGTCGGCCGCGTGCGCGATCGGCGCCTGGAACGCCGCCGTGCACGCGAGGACGGCGATCAGGGTGCGGGTGCTCATCGAACCCCCTCGGGTCTCGGTGCGCCGCCCGCCGTGCACGGCGGCGCGGTGGCACCACGAGGTTTCCCGGCGTTCTTCCGACTAGCGCCGAACCACCCGGCCGGGTGGTTCGGCACGCGCGCCGTTTCACCCGGAGCGGCGAGGGTAGTCGGACGGTGATCGCAGCGGACGCGTGGAGGGAACGGCATGCGCATCGTCATCGTCGGGGCCGCGCTGTGCGCCGCGGTGGGGTGCGGCGGCGACCCGCGACCGGGTGATGCCCAGTTGTCCGAGGAGGGAGTGGGCAGCCGGGAGATCGGTGTGCTCGCCCCCGTCGAGGCGGCCGACGTGGCGTTCACCTACGACGCCGAGGCCGCGCCGCCGGGTGCGGAGCTGGAGCTGGAGGTGGTCCCGGGCGACGGCGCGACGACCGTGCGGCTGTCCGCCGACCTGCTCCAACCCGACCGCGGCTACGCCGTCCACGCGCACACCGACCCGTGCGGCAAGAAGGGCACCGACGCCGGTCCCCACTACCAGCACGAGGTGGACCCCGCCGCGACACCCGAGCGGCCGTCGGTCGACCCGGCCTACGCCAACCCGCGCAACGAGATCTGGCTCGAGCTGACCACCGACGGCCAGGGCAACGGCACGGCCGAGACCACCGTGCCGTTCGTGTTCCGCGACCGCGCGCCGGCCTCGATCGTGCTGCACGAGCAGCCGACCACCGCGACCGAGCACGGCCGGGCGGGCAGCGCGGGCGCCCGGCTCGCCTGCTTCACCGTCCCGTTCCGCTGACGGCTCAGTCCACGGCGGTGGTCTTCGGCGTGCGGTACACGATGTCGACGTACTCCCGGTGCCGCTCGATGTAGCCCTTGATGAACGGGCACAGCGGCAGCACGGGCAGCTCCCACGCCCGCGCCTGGTCGAGCGCGCCGCGGGCCAGGGCGCTGCCGACGCCCTTGCCCTCGAACGCGGGGTCGACCTCCGTGTGGGTGAACACGATCAGGTCAGGCGTGCGGATGTAGACCGCCTTGCCCGCCGCCGTGCCGTCGACCACGGCCGCGAAGTGCTTCTCCGCGGGAACGTCGTGCACCTCGATGACCATGGCGCGATCCTCGCACGGCCCACCGCTCGTTATCCGCTGAGAATCACCGCCCAGTCGCCGCTGGTGCGCTCGGCGATGACCGTGATGTCCACGTTCTCGCCCATCACCCGATCGGGACTCAGGATGAAGACGGTCGGACTGGCATCGTAGGTCCACGTGACTTTCTCGGCCACCACCACGTCGTCGACCAGCACCCGGATGCGGCCTGGGGTGTTGATGACGATTTCGAGGGGGGGGTTGTTGCTTCGGCCAGGTCACGGTGGTCCGCCAGGTGCCGTTCGGCTGGTCCTGATCGGCTCGCCGCACGTCGATCCTTCTCGACCGGGCGATCCGGTCCAGGACGGCGTCCACGGACTTCAGCGATTCCGGGCGGGGAGGGAACGGGTAGTCCTCGGGCGCCACCGGCACCCCGACGGCCAGGCCGAACGTCGCGTCAGGCGGTATCGGGCCCTTGCGAAACTCTTCGCGCCACTGCTGCTCTCCCGCCGATGCGGTGACTGTCACGGATGTGCCGACGCCGATGCCGACTTCCGTCCAGTCCGTGGTGTACGTCAGCTTGGTGCAGGTCGAGTCGTTGCTGCTCTGCACGCCGTTGACGAAGAGGTTGGCGTACATCTGCTTGTCGCCGTCGTGCGGGTCGCAGGCGATGAACAGCTTCGTGTCGAGCGCGGTGAGCACGAACCGGAGCGTGATGGTCGACTCGGGCGCACGACCGGACGTCTGCGCGACGATTCGAGTGCCTTCGTGGTACTCGGAGAACACCACCGGCTCGGCGGGTTGGGACTCGCGCCGGACCGGCAACGTCAACGCGAAGGACACACCCAGCACGGCCACGAGCGACGCCGCGACCGCCGCCACCCGTCGCCGCCGGGAGGCCTTGACCCTGGCCTGGATGCCCGACATGCGGGGGCCGTGGGCGGCGTCGGGCGGCAGCTCGGCGTGCCGGCGCAGCACCTCGGTGAGGTCGGTCAGGTTCATCGCCGCACCCCTTCCCGGGTGATCGTGTCGTCCAGCCGCAACCGGGCCAGTGCCTTGCTGGTCTGGCTCTTCACCGTGCCGACGGAGACGCCGAGGGCGTGCGCCGCCTGCGCCTCGGTCAGGTCCTCGTAGAACCGGAGCACGACCACGGCGCGTTGCCGGCGGGGGAGGCGTCCCAGCGCCTGCCACAGCCACTCGCGCTGGTCGACGTCGGCTTCCGGGGACGCGCCGACGGGCTCCGGCAGCACGTCGGTGGGCTGTTCGGCCCGCCACTTGCGGCGCCACCAGGTGGCGTAGGTGTTGACGATGATCCGGCGCACGTACGGCTCCGGGTCGCCCTGCACCCGCCGCCAGACCCGCCACGCCCGCGCCAGCGACGTCTGCAGCAGGTCTTCGGCGTGCCCTCTGTCCCTCGTCAACAGGAACGCCGTGCGCAACAGGCGTGGTGACGCCCCCGCCACGAACTCCTCGAACCCCTCGGGTATTCCCACCACGGCCCCTTGCCTCGTCCGACGCACGTACTACCAGTCGGCGGGCGCGGATGGTTGCCGTCGGTCGACACCGAAAACCGGTACGTCCGCCCGACGTGATCGGGCAGGCTGTCGCGATGGGGTATGCGGTGCGCGAGTACGTCACCGAGGACGAACCGTCGTGGCTGCGGTGCCGGGTGCTGTCGTTCCTGGGTACCGCCTTGTTCGACAACGTCCTCCCGGCGAAACCGAAGGTCTCCGGGGCCGAGTTGGTGGCCGTGGACGGCGAGGTGGTCGTCGGCATCCTCGACCTGGCGGTCGACGGCGAGCTGGCCTCCATCGAGACGATCGCCGTCCACCCGGACCACCAGCACCGGGGGATCGGCGGTGCGCTGCTGTCGCACGCCCGGACCCGTGCCCGTGACCTCGGCGCGACGACGCTGGACGCGTGGACCCGGGACGACCCTCCGACGCTGCGCTGGTACCGCGCCATGGGCTTCAGCGAAAGCGAGCACTACGTGCACGTGATCGCCGATCACTACTCGTCGGCCGAGGAACCGGCGCGTGCTGTCGTCCCGCGACCCGGACTGCGCACGGTGCGGGCGTTCCTGCACGCGGACCTGGCCGACGAGGCGCGGTTGCGGCGCGAGTTCGCCCGGGTGCACGTGTGCCGGCGGTTCGCGATGTCGTTACGTGGTGAGCTCGCTGGGGGTGGCGATGACGTCGACCATCGCGCCGTTGCGCAGGACGGTCACCGGCAGCGGTAGGCCGATGGCCTCGGCGAACAGCTGCCGCTGGATGCCCTGGGCGTCGCTGACCGGCGTGCGCGCCACGCTCAGCACCAGGTCGCCGTCGCGCAGTCCCGCCCGTTCGGCCGGACCGCCGGGCACGACCTGCACCAGCCGCACGCCCGCGCGCTGCCCGGTGCGTTCGGCGACGGCGTCCGGCAGGGGCGCGGGCGCGCCGACCACGCCGAGGTAGGCCCGCCGCACCCGGCCCTCGACCATCAGGGTGGACAGGATCCGCTGGGTGGTGCTGTTCATCGGGATGGCCAGGCCGAGGCCGATGCCCGCCAACGCGGTGTTGATGCCGACCACCTCGCCGGCGGAGTTGGCCAGCGCGCCGCCGGAGTTGCCCGGGTTGAGCGCCGCGTCGGTCTGGATCACGTCCTCGATCACGCGTCCCGCCCGGCCGTTGCTGACCGGGACGGCGCGGCCGAGGGCGCTGACCACCCCGGCGGTCACCGACCCGGCGAGGCCGAGCGGGTTGCCGACGGCGATGACGAGCTGGCCGACCTGGAGGTGGTCGGCGTCGCCGAACTTCGCCGCGCCGGGCGCGTCCGCCGACGCCTTGAGCACGGCGAGGTCGGCCAGGGGGTCGGTGCCGACGACCGTGAACGGCGACTCGGCGCCGTCGGCGAACACCGCCGTCCCCTCCCGGCTGCCGCCGACGACGTGCGCGTTGGTCAGCAGGTAGCCGTCGTCGGTGAAGACCACCGCCGACCCGGTGCCGCGCGGCAGGCGCACGCTGGCCACGTGCGGCGTGACCGACTTCGCGACCGCGATCACGGCCTGCGAGTAGGCGTCCAGCGGATCCATCGGCGCCTCCGTCGATTACACGATTACACCCCAATCCTGCTCTCGGGCGGGCCGTGCTGTCCGGGGCGTTCGCCGACAGCGGATTCACCCCGGACAGCAGCGTTCCGGCGCGCCGGGTTGGGCTCCGCGAGCGCCCGCGTCGGCAACGTTCGCCGGGTCGGCGCTCGGCGGATCAGCGGGGTCGGCGCTCGGCGGGTCAGTGCTCGGCGGGTCAGCGTCGCAGCAGCATCGCCAGGTCGACCGCGTTCGCCATGGCTTCCGTGCCCGCGTCGTTCGGGTGCAGGTGGTCGCCGCTGTCGTAGGCCGGGTTCAGCGTGGCCGGGTCGCCGGTCGCGGCGGTCGCGGCGGCGAAGTCCACCACGCCGTCGAACTCGCCGGAGGTGCGGATCCAGTCGTTGAGCGCACGCCAGGTCGCCTCGCGCTCCTCGGTCCAGATGAACGACCCCTTGAACGGCAGGATCGTGCCGCCGTAGACCTTCACGCCCTCGGCCCGCGCCTGCGCGATCACCTCGCGGTGTCCCGCGATCAGGTCTTCGGCCGACGCGCTGTAACCGATGTCGTTGACCGCCTCCAGCAGGATCATCGCCTTGACGCCGGTCTGCGACAGCACGTCGCGCTGCACCCGCGTCACGCCCGCCACGCCCCAGTAGGGCTCGTCCCGGTCGGCGATGAGGCGGTTGCCGCCCAGGCCCGCGTTGACCACGGAGAGCGTGCGGCCCGGCACCGCGTTCAGCCGCCTGGCCAGGAAGTCCGGCCAGCGGCGGTTGGCGTTGCCGGTGGTGCTGGCCGTGTCGGTGATCGAGTCGCCGAACGCCACGACCGTGCCCGCGACCCGCCGCGCGGGCGCGACGTCCACGCCGTTGACGACCATCCAGCACGGCGTGCTCTGGAACCCGCCCGACAGCGCGCCGGTCCGGTCGCCCGCGGCCAGGTAGTTGCCCTGCGCGGTGAACGGGTGGTTGGTCAGCGGCCCGGTGGCCTCCGGCACGTAGGCGCTCACCAGCAGCGTGGACAGCGCCTCGACGTCCAGCCGGACCGGGTCGCTGAAGAGCTCCTGGCCGGCCGGCACCGTGACACCGCGCTTGCCCTTGAACGTCAACGCGCGCACCGTGCCGGGCACCGCCGCGTCACCCGACTCCTGCACGGCGACGGTCGCGCGGCCGACCCGCAGCGGCGTGGCGCCGAACGCGTTGGTCAGCCGGACCCGCACCGACTCGCCGCCCGCGCTGAGGAACACCACGTTGCGCACGGTCTGGTCCCGCAGCCCCTCGCCCGCCGGGCAGTCGCTCCACGGGATCTCGCTGCCCACCACGGGACTCGCCGCCCAGCCGGCCACCCAGGGCTTGCCGTGCGCGGTCGCGGTCGGCGCCGTCACCGCCGTCGCCACGAGCGCGGCTATCACGGCCAGTGTCCCCACGTGTCTTCCCATGAAGGTCTCCCAACGCCAGTCGTCTTTGGTGGCGTCGCCGACGGTGGCAGCGATCAAATTAACCGGTCAAGCACACCACGACGAGCGGTGTGATCGTTGCGATGAGTGGCCGGGCTTACGTGTTAAGCAGGGGTGCGGGTGGGTGGTCGCACCGATGCGCCGCGCCGGCCGGCCCGCCGAGACTGGCGGCAGGCCGGACGGCTACCGGGTCGAGTTCGCCAACGAGGCGTTCACCCAGCGCAACCTCAACGGGCACATCCACGACTCCGCCCTCGGCTTCTACTGGTACATGGTGAACCTGCCGACCGGTACATGCCGGAGGGCGAGTACACGATCGAGGTCACCGCGAAGGACGGTTCGGTGAGCAGCCGGTCGCGGGTGCAGCGCCAGGGGCCGACGGGCCGGATCGTGCCGGCCTACCTCGAGCACCGGGCCGGGATCCTCGACGCGTTCACCCCGTCGCGCACCGCCGAGCCCGCCGGCGACGTCGAGCGGATCAGCCGGCGCACCCTCGACGGGGTGGGCGGCCCGGACGCGTACTACGTGTGCCGGCTCGCCGAGGGCGGCACGCTGCGCGAGTTCGACACCCAACGCCTGGTGTGGTGGGACAACGTCTACCTCGACGCGGTCCGCTCGGGCGAGCCGACGACCGGCCTCAACCGCGGCGAGGTCACCCCGCCGGTGTCACTCGAACCGGGCAAGTCCTACGGCTACTTCGTCGAGATCACCGACGGCAACGTGCAGGGCGACGCCACCATCTGCGTGTTCCAACCGCACCAGTTCTTCACCGTGCCCGCCTGACCGCGACCCCCCGGAGCGGCGCGGTCAGGCGGGCGCACGGGTTCAGACGTAGTCGGGCAGCGTCGCGGCCACGTCCCGCGGCGACGGCATGGCGGCCACCTCGTCGGCGATCGCCCGCGCCGCGCCGAGCACGGCCTCGTCCGCGAGCAGGTGCCGGGCCTTGGCCGTGATCGCCTCGGCGGTCACGTCCGCGCCGAGCAGCTGGTCGCCCAGCCCGGCCTCGGTGACCACCGCGGCGTTGGCGAACTGGTCGGCCCCCTGGGGCAGGATCAGCTGCGGCACGCCCGCGCCGAACGTGCCCATCGTCGTGCCGCTGCCGCCGTGGTGCACCACGAGGTCCACGTGCGGCAGCAGGTCGGCCTGCGGCACCCACGGGAGCACGACGACGTTGTCCGGCAGCTCGCCGAGCGCGTTGACGTCGACCGTCGGTCCGGCGGCGACGAGCACCTTCGTGCCCACCGCGGCCAGCCCGTCGATCGCGGTGCGCAGCACGCCCGCCTCGCCGAACGCCGTGCCCAACGTCAGGTACACCAGCGGTTCGCGGTGTTCGAGCACCCACGGCGGCAGCTCGCCCGGCTCGGCGAACGGCACCGGACGCAGCGGGATCCGCTTCGTCGCCGAGGCCAGGAACTCCGGCTGCTGCACCGACGGCGGGCAGATGTCGATGTACGGGTTGCCGAGACCCATGAGGTCGTCCTCGGGGATCTCGACACCGAGGTCCGCGGCGACGGCGAGGAGGTGCCCGCGCGTGCTGGCGGCGAACTCGTCCGCCTGCCACATCCGGCCGAACGAGTGGCACAGCCCGGGCACGCCCGCCACCTTCGCGGCCAGTCCCGCGCCGGGGTTGCCCAGCTCGTGCACCACCAGGTCGGGCTTGTGCTCGGCGATGACCGGCGCGAGGTCGGCGGCGAAGCTGCGCGGCAGCACCGAGGTGAAGGCGGCCGCGATCCGATCGGGGTCGGCGTCCTGCGGCTTCACCTCCGCGTCGCCTCCGTTCGCGATCGCGAACGCCTCGCGCAGGTCCATGCCGCCCACGATGTGCTCGATGCCGTGCGAGGTCAGGGCGTTCGCGAACGCGGCGCCGGTGAAGTAGGTGACGTCGTGGCCCAGCTCGCGGGCGGCGATCGCCAGCGGCAGCAGGGGGTAGGTGTGTCCGTGTAAGCCGAGGCTGGAGAAGAGGATTCGCACTGGTTCGAGCCTAGCCACATGTTTTCCACGGCGGGTGAATTTCGTCCGATTGGGGCCCTTCGCGCCGTGAGGTGAAGATCACGTCACGGCGGGTGGCCGGTTTCAGGCGTAGTCGGGCAGCACGCTCGCCACGTCGGCGGGCGACGGCATGGCGGCCACCTCGTCGGCCATCGCCCGTGCCGCGTCGAGCACGGCGGCGTCGGTGAGCAGGCGGCGCGCCTTGTCGGCGATCACCTCGGCCGTCACCTCCGCGCCGAGCACCTGGTCGCCCAGCCCGGCCTCGGTCACCATCACGGCGTTGCCGAACTGGTCGGCGCCCTGGGGCAGGACCAGTTGCGGAATGCCCGTGCCGAGCGTGCCCATCGTCGTGCCGGCGCCGCCGTGGTGGACCACGAGGTCCGTGTGCGGCACCAAGTCGGCCTGCGGCAGCCACTCCCGCACGACGACGTTGTCCGGCAGGTCGCCGAGTTCGCGCGCCGGCACGATCGTGCCGGTGGACACGAGCACCTTCGCGTTCAGCGCGCTGAGGCCCTCGATGGCGGTGCGCAGCACGTCCACCGTGGTGAACGCCGTGCCCAACGTCAGGTACACCAGCGGTTCGCGGTGTTCGAGCACCCACGGCGGCAGCTCGCCCGGCTCGGCGAACGGCACCGGCCGCAGCGGGACGCGGTCCGTCGCGGTGGCCAGGAAATCCGGGTCCTGCACCGACGGCGGGCAGATGTCGAGGTAGGGGTTGCCGAACCGCATGATGTCGCCGTCGGGCAGCTCCACGCCGTACTCCGCGGCGACCTCGGCCAGGTGCAGGCGGATGTCCTCCAGCGGGCCGCTCGGCCGCCAGTACCTGCCGAACGAGTGGCACACCGCGGGCACGTCGGTGGCCCTCGCCGCGAGCGCCACGCCGACGTTGGCCACCTCGTGCACGACCAGGTCGGGCTTGCGGTCGAGGATGATCGGCACCAGGTCGGCGACGTGCCGGCGCGCCAGGATCGAGCCGAACACCTTCGAGACGCGCCGGGGGTCGAAGTCCGCCTCCTTGCGCGCCGCGGGACTCGCGTTGCCGAGTTCGAAGGCGTCGAGCATGTCCATCCCGCCGGCGACGTGCTCGATGCCGCGTGCGGTCAGGGCTTTCGCGAACGTGTCCGTGGTCGCGAACGTGACGTCGTGGCCCTGCTCGCGGGCGGCGATGGCGAGTGGCACCAAGGGGAACGCGTGCCCGTGCGAGCCGAGGCTAGAGAAGAGGATCTCCACCGGTGGGAGGCTTGTCGCTTCACGGCCGGCGCGGCCCGGTTACCCGCGGGTCACTGCGGATCGGGCGAGGATGACTTCGGGCCGGGCTTCGCCGCCAGGTCCGCCCGCACGGCCACGGTCGCGTCGATGCTCGCGGCCAGGAAGCGGGCGATGACCTCCTTGTCGTCGTCGCCGAACCGCTGCCACGCGCGGGTGAACGCGGCGTCGAGCGGTTCGAAGAAGTCGCGGCCCCACTCCAGCGCCTTGGCCGAGACGCGCAGCTCGACCTTGCGCCGGTCGTGCGGGTGGCGCGCGCGTTCGACGTGGCCGGACGCCTCCAGCCGGTCGAGCACGGACGTGGTCGCGGACGCGCTCAGGTGCAGGGCCTCGGCCAGCCTGGTCGGCGACATCGGCTCGTCGGCCCACCGCGCGTCCATGATGACCGCGAGCGCGTTGAGGTCCGTGCGGTGCATCCGCTGCTTCTCGCCGAAGATCTCCACGAACCGATCGGTTTCGACCGTGAGCTGCCGGAGCAACCTGACCAGGGCCGAGTGGTCGGCCATGCGCCCTCCCGTTAGTATTTCGACGGCCGAACTATTGGATCGTCGAACTATGTGGTCTCGGAGGTCATTGTCCCGTGCACGCGACCCGGTCCCGCACGCGCTGGTTGCTGCCCGCCCTCGTGGCGGTCGCGTGGTTGGCGCTCGGCGGGTTCTCCGGCCCGTTCGCGGGCAAGCTGAGCGAGGTCGCGGTCAACGACAGCACCGCGTTCCTGCCCGCGTCGGCCGAGGCGACGGAGGTGTCGGAGCAGGTCAAGGCGTTCGGCGCCGCGCGTGGCCTGCCCGCGGTCGTGGTGGCCGAGCGCGCCTCCGGCCTCACCCCGGCCGACCGCGAGTACCTGGGCAGCCGCGGGTTCGCCGGCGAGGCGTCCCCGGTGATCCCGTCGCCGCGCGACGACCAGGCCGCGCAGGTGGTCATCGCGGTCGATCCCGGCGACCCGGCCGGCGCGGTGGAGGACATCCGGGCGGAGCTGACCGACCCGCCCGCCGGGCTCACCGTGCTGGTGACCGGGCCCGCCGCGCAGGTCGCCGACCTGAAGGAGGCGTTCGGCGGCATCGACGGCCTGCTGCTCCTGGTCGCGGGCGCGGTGGTGGCGCTGATCCTCGTGCTCGTCTACCGCAGCCCGTTGCTGCCGCTGGTGGTGCTGCTGTCCGGCGTGTTCGCGCTCGGGCTGGCCAGCCTCGCCGTCTACCTGCTCGCCGACGGCGACGTGATCGACCTCAACGGCCAGAGCCAGGGCATCCTGTTCATCCTCGTGTTCGGCGCGGCCACGGATTACGCGTTGCTGCTGGTGTCCCGGTTCCGCGAGGAGCTGCGCGACACCGGGGACCGCTACCGGGCGATGCGGGTCGCGTGGCGGGCCACCATCGAGCCGATCGCCGCGTCGGCGGGCACGGTCGTGCTCGGTGTGCTGTGCCTGCTGTTCAGCGACCTCAACTCGAACAAGGGCCTCGGGCCGGTGGCCGCGATCGGGATCGGCGCGGCGTTCCTTGCGTCGGTGACGTTCCTGCCCGCGGTGCTGGTGCTGCTGGGCCGGTCCGCGTTCTGGCCGCTGCGGCCCAAGCTCGGCTCGCCGCACCCGGAAGCGAGCGGGCTGTGGGCGCGGGTGGCCCGCCTGATCTCCGCCCGGCCGCGGGCGACGTGGGTCCTGACGACGCTGGTGCTGCTGGTGGGCGTGGCGTTCGTGCCGCAGCTCAAGGCGTCCGGCACGGCGCAGTCGGACGTGTTCCTCACCGAGGTCGACTCGGTGGCCGGGCAGGAGGTGCTGTCCCGGCACTTCCCCGGCGGCAGCGGCGCGCCCACGGTCGTGCTGGCCCGTGCGGGGCAGGCGGAGGCCGTGACCAGGGCGGCGGACGTGGCCGGCGTGTCGGAGGTGCGGCCGGCGGGCGAGGCGTCGGGGCTGGTGCGGCTCGACGTCGTGCTGGAGGACCCGGCGGACTCGGAGGCGGCGCTGGCGACCGTGCAACGGCTGCGTGACGCCGTGCGCGCGGTGCCGGACGCGGACGCCAAGGTGGGCGGGCCCACCGCGACCCAGCTGGACACGCAGGCCACGTCCGAGCGCGACCGGCTGGTGATCATCCCGATCGTGCTGCTGGTGATCTTTCTGGTGCTGGCGCTGCTGCTGCGGTCGCTGCTCGCGCCGTTGCTGCTGATCGCCACGGTGGTGCTGTCGTTCGCGGCGACCATGGGTGTGGCGGCGCTGGTGTTCAACGGGATCTTCGACTTCCCGGGCGCGGACCCCGTGGTGCCGCTGTTCGGGTTCGTGTTCCTGGTGGCGCTGGGGATCGACTACAACATCTTCCTGATGACGCGGGTGCGCGAGGAGTCCGCCGAGCTGGGCACGCGGGCCGGTGTGCTGCGCGGGCTGACCATCACCGGCGGGGTGATCACGTCGGCGGGGGTGGTGCTCGCGGCGACGTTCTCGGCGTTGGCGGTGCTGCCCATCCTGTTCCTCGCGCAGATCGCTTTCATCGTGGCGTTCGGCGTGCTGCTGGACACGTTCGTGGTGCGGTCGCTGCTCGTGCCCGCGCTGGGCGTGGACGTGGGCCGGCGCATCTGGTGGCCGTCCCGGTTGGCCCGGGGGAGTGACTGACACCGGGTGATGTCACAGTCCGGGCAGGCCCGGTCGTCCTGTGTGTGTCAGGGTTTTCGGCAGGGCACGAGGGACGGGTTGACGATGAAGATCGCGGTGGTCGGCGGCACGGGTGCGGTGGGGCGTCGGGTGGTCGAGGAGGCGGCGCGGGCCGGGCACGAGCCGGTCGTGCTGAGCCGGTCCTCCGGTGTCGACCTGCTCACCGGCGCCGGGCTCGACGCGGCGCTGGCCGGGTCCGAGGCGGTGGTCGACGTGTCGAACCCGGCGAACTGGCAGCGGCTGGACGAGGTGGAGCGGTTCTTCACCGAGGGCACCGGCCACCTGGTGGACTCGGCGGCGCGCGTGGGGGTGCGGCACCTGGTGGTGCTGTCGATCGTCGGCTCGGACGTGGTCGACCTCGACTACTACCTCGGCAAGCGGCGTCAGGAGGCGCTGGTGGCGGCCGGGTCGGTGCCGTGGACGGTGCTGCGGGCCACGCAGTTCTTCGAGTTCGCGTGGCAGGTGCTGGCGGGCGCGACGGGGCCGGTGGCGCAGGTGCCGCCGATGCTGTCGCAGCCGGTGTCCACGTCCGACGTGGCGGCGCGGCTGGTGGAGCTGGCGGTCGGCGAGCCGCAAGGGTTGACCGTGCCGATCGCGGGGCCGGAGCGGATCCGGGTGGTCGACATGGCGCGGCAGGTCGTGGCACGGCGGGGTGACGCGTTGCGGGTCGAGGAGGCGGGGGAGGGCCCGGCCGGGCTGGCCACCGGCGCGCTGTGCCCGCAGGGCGAGTACGTGGAGGGCAAGGAGACGTTCGCCGAATACCTGACCACGATCCGCCCGTGACCGACCCCGCCACCGCTCCTGCCTCCGGACCCGCCACCGCTCCTGCCGCCGGACCCGACGTCGCTCCTGCCGCCAAACCGGCGACTGCTCCTGCCGCCGAACGCGCCACCGCTCCCATCACCGCACCTCTCACTGCATCCGCCGCGGACCGGCTCGCCGAGCTGGCCGCCGAGTACACCCGCATCCGGTCGCGGCTGGTCGGTGTGGCGTACTCCCTGGTCGGCACGGTGGCCGAGGCGCAGGACGTGGTGTCCGACTGCTGGTTGCGGTTGACCGCGGCCGACGCGCGGGAGACCGTCCGCGACGTCGAGGCGTGGGCGGTGGTGGCGGTGGCGCGGCGCGCGGTGGACGTGCTGCGGTCGGCACGCGTGCGGCGGGAGGAGTACGTCGGCCCCTGGCTGCCCGAGCCGCTCGTGGAGGCCGTCGTCGAGGACCCGGCGGACCGGGTGACGTTGGACGACAAGGTGAGCTTCGCGCTGATGGTCGTGCTGGAAACCCTCACCCCCGCCGAACGCACCACGTGGGTGCTGCACGAGGTGTTCGGCATGCCGTTCCCCGAGATCGCCGCCGTCGTCGGCCGCAGCCCGGCCGCCGTGCGGCAACTGGCCGTGCGGGCACGGGCGCACGTCGCGGCCGGCGCACCGAGGGTCGACGTGGGCACCGCCGAGCACAGACGTGCGGTCGAGGCGTTCCTGCGCGCTGTCGGCGACGGCGACCTGGCCGGCCTGCTGTCCGTGCTCGACCCGGACGTCGTGCTGACCAGCGACGGCGGCGGCCTGCACGGCGTGGCCCGCCGCCCGGTGCTCGGCGCGGACCGGGTGGCCGGGTTCCTGGTCCGCGTGCTCCGCAAGCTGTCCGCCGACCACCGCATCGCGCCGCTGACCGTGAACGGCGGCCCGGGGTTCGCCGTGGTGGTCGGCGCGACCACCAGGTTCGTCTGCTCCTTCACCCTCCACGGCGGACGGGTCAGGCGGGTGGACCTGGTGGTGGCGCCCGACAAGCTGCCCCGGGAGCCGGCCGGGTGACGCCCCTGGCGAACGAACGCCGGGGTCAGGCGACGTCGACGACCTCGTGCAGGCGCAGCCGGCGGTTGAACCCGCCGGCCAGCCGTGCGACGACGGCGCGCGGCAGCACGCGCGCGGCCCAGGTCATGGCCCGATTAACGGACCGGCCGGGGTAGGACGCCGCACGCCGCCGGGCGTAGTCGTCCAGCGTGCGTGCCGCGACGGCGTCCGGCGTGTCGGCGGCCCGGGGGTCGATCGTGGCGGTGGTGCCGTCGAAGAAGCCGGTCGCGATCGCGCCGGGGTGCGCGGCCATGACGTGGACGCCGGTGCCTCGCAGCTCCTCGGCCAACGCCTCGGTGAACGAGAGCACGAACGCCTTGGTCGCGGCGTAGCTCGCCTGGTACGGCAGGGGTTGGAAGGCCGCCGTCGACGAGACGTTGATGATGCCGCCGGAGCCGCGGGCGACCAGCTCGCCGCCGATCGCGTGGGTCAGCGCGAGCAGTCCGCTGACGTTGAGCCCGACGGAGCGCAGCTGCGGCTCGAGCGGGCGGTCGAGGAACGGGCCCGCGCTGCCCGCGCCCGCGTTGTTGATCAGCAGGTCGACGGTCAGGCCGCGGTCGCGCAGCTCGCGCACGACGCGGTCCGGGCCGTCCGGGGTGGCGAGGTCGCCGACGACCACCTCGGCGTCCGGTCCGCCGTGCCGTTCCCGGATCTGCGCGGCGAGTTCCCGCAGGTCCCCGTCCGAGCGGGCGAGCAGGACCACCCGCGCTCCCCGGCGTGCCAGCTCCAGCGCGCAGGCGCGGCCAAGCCCCTTGGACGCGCCGGTGACGAGCGCGGTGACGCCCCGGTAGCCGTCTTCCACGGATCCTCCATTGTTTCGAGACTCGAAGCACCGACCGTAGCAGGATGCTTCGAGTCTCGAAACGTCGGTAGGATGTCCGGCATGGCCACGCCCGAGCTCACCGCGGTGGTCGCGGCGATCCACGACATCTGGATGCGGACCACCGACTCGATCGCGGAGGCGCTGGCCGGGCACCACCTGACGCCGGCGACGTTCCAGGCGCTGTGGGCCGTCGACCCGGCCGAGCCGCCGCCGTCGATGAAGGTGGTGGCCGAGCGCCTGCACTGCAACGCGCCGAACCTGACCTTCATCACCAACCAGCTCGTCGACCGGGGCCTGGTCGAGCGCGCCGTCGACCCGGCCGACCGCCGCTCCCGCGTCGTGGTCCTGACCGCCAAGGGCCGTCAGGTCCGCGCCGAGCTGGTCCGGACGACGCTGGAGAACACCCCGCTGGCGGCGCTGACCGACCGCGAGCTGCGGCAGCTCGCGACCCTGCTGAACCGGACCGCCTAGGGCGTCGGCCGCAGCACGAGGGTGACGAAGCCGAGCACGCCGCGGTAGCCGTTGAGCCAGCTGTCCCGGTGTGCGGCGGACGTGGCCAGCACCTGCTCGCGGTCCGGGTGGTCGGGGTGGTCCAGTGCCCACGCGGCCAGGGAGCCGGTCCAGCTCCACTCGTACTCGTCCCACTCCGCGAGCGTGCTCACGTGGCCGTGCACCGGGGTCCAGCCGTCGGCGACCACGCGGGCGACCGTGGTCGGCAGGTCGGCGTACTTCTGCGGGCCGTCCTCCAGCTCCGCGCGGACCTCCGGGCTCGGCTCGCGTTCCCAGAAGCAGTCGCCGAGCACGACCACGCCGTCCTCGGCGAGGTGGCCCCGTGCGGCGGCGAGCGCGGGCAGCAGCTCGCCGAACGCGTAGGCCGCGCCGACGCTGAGCACCACGTCCGCCCGGCGGTCCGACCGGTACGCGGTCACGTCCTGCTTGACCAGTTCCAGCCGGTCGGTCACGCCGAGTCGGGCGGCGTCGGCGAGGGTTCGGTCGAAGCCCGTGCCGGAGATGTCGACACCGACCGCGGTGACTCCGTCGTGCTCCTGCACGGCGCGCAGCAGCCACGCGCCCTCACCGCAGCCGAGGTCGAGCAGGTGGGCGTCCGGTCGCCGGATCGCCCGGTCGAGGAGGTCGGAGACGGTCGGGTCGCCCAGGGGCGCCGAGATGGGGTGTTCCGCGTGCGCCAAGGCGCTGAGAGTCTGTCGATCCACGATCAGTGACTAACACACCGCGCAGGGGAACCGCGCCCGCATTTCCCGGTCGTACCGGGACGAATTCGTCGTGAGCGGGCATGGCGCGGGAGCGGATCGTGAAGTAGAAATAGCCAACTCCACACCGCCTACGCCTGATCTCGCCAGGCGTGAGAGAGCGCTCTCACGCCTCGGCGGTCGGCGTCACTACCCTCAGAGGCATGTCAATGACGATCATGCGCCACGCCAGACGTGAGAGCGCTCCCGCGAGGCTGCGCCGGGTGTTCGCGCTCGGCCTCGCCCTGGCCGCCGCCACCACGGCCGCGGCACCGGCCGTGAGCGCCGACCCGCCCCGGCGCACGCAGGACCTCGGCGTGAACGTGAAGGTGTTCGACCCGTCGATGCCGGTCGCCGAGATCCAGGCCGCCCTCGACGCCACGCACGCCGCCCAGGTCGACAACGAGATGGGCGCCCAGCGGTACGCCTACCTGTTCAAGCCCGGCCGGTACGGCACGGCCGAGCAGCCGTTGCAGATCAAGGTCGGCTACTACACCGAGATCGCGGGCCTCGGCGCCTCGCCCACCGACGTCGTGATCAACGGCAAGGTCGAGGTCTACAACCGCTGCCTGACCGAGGGCGGCACGGCCAACTGCCTGGCGCTGGTCAACTTCTGGCGCACGCTCGGCAACCTGACGATCGACATCGACGGTGCGGGCCAGGACGGCTGCCGGTCCGGCGCCAACTTCTGGGCCGTGTCCCAGGCCGTGTCGCTGCGCCGGCTCAACGTCACCAGCGGCACGTTCACGCTGATGGACTACTGCACCGCCGGCCCGCAGTACGCCAGCGGCGGCTTCATCGCCGACTCCCGGCTGCCCTCCGTGGTCAACGGTTCGCAGCAGCAGTGGTTGACCCGCAACAGCGAGCTCGGCAGCTGGTCGAACGGCGTGTGGAACCAGGTGTTCTCCGGTGTCGCGGGCGCGCCCGACGACGCGGCGTTCCCGAACCCGCCGTACACCACGCTCGACACCACGCCGCTGAGCCGGGAGAAGCCGTACCTGTTCGTCGACGACAAGGGCCGGTACAACGTCCGGGTCCCGGCCGCCAAGCGGAACACCAGCGGTGTGTCGTGGGCGAACGGCCTGACGCCCGGCCGCACCATCCCGCTGTCGGAGTTCTTCGTCGCCAAGCCCGGTGACTCGGTGCGCGACATCAACAACCAGTTGGCCCGCGGCAAGCACCTGCTGTTCACGCCGGGCGTGTACGACATCGCGCGCAGCATCGAGGTCAAGCGACCCGACACCGTGGTCCTCGGTCTCGGGCACGCCACGCTGACCGCCGTGAACGGCTCGACCCCGCTGGACGTCGCGGACGTGCCGGGTGTCGTCATCGCCGGTGTCACGGTCGACGCGGGCACCGAGCTGTCGCCGGTGCTGGTGCGCGTGGGCAAGAAGCACGGCCACCGGCCGGCCGACCCGGCCAACCCGACCACGCTGTCGGACGTGTACTTCCGCGTCGGCGGGCCGCACGTCGGCAAGGTGGACACCGCGCTGGAGGTCAACAGCGACCACGTGCTCATCGACCACACGTGGGTGTGGCGCGCCGACCACGGTGTGGAGGGCTTCACCGACACGCAGCGCTGGAACACCAACACCGGCCTCACCGGCGTGGTCGTCAACGGCGACGACGTGACCGCGACCGGCTTGTTCGTCGAGCACTTCCAGCGGCACAACACCGTCTGGAACGGCGAGCGCGGCACCGTCGTGCTGTACCAGAACGAGCTGCCCTACGACCCGCCGACGCAGGCCGACTGGATGAAGGGCGACGTCGAGGGCTGGGCCGGCTACAAGGTCGGCGACCACGTGCGCAAGCACACGCTGCACGGCGCGGGCGTGTACGTGTTCAACCAGAACAACCCGACGATCCACACCGAGAACGGCTTCGAGGTGCCCGAGACGCCGGGCGTGAAGCTGCACCACATCATGACGGTCAACCTCAGCGCGGGCGTGATCGACCACGTCGTCAACGGCGTGGGCGGCCCGGCCGACCTGACCAACGTCGGCGCTCCGGTCTACATCGCGGAGTACCCGACGCCGTGAGACCGCGGCGGCGCCCGACCTCGGCCGCGAGGTCGGGCGCCGTCCGGCTACCCGCAGACCGCGCCGCCGGAGGCGGAGCCGACGAGCTTGGCGTACTTCGCCAGCACGCCCCGCTGGTAACGCGCGGGCAGCGGCGCCCAGCCCTCGCGGCGCGCGGCCATCTCGGCCGCGTCCACGGCGACGTCCAGCGTGCCGTTGGCGACGTCGAGCGTGACCTGGTCGCCGTCGCGGATGAACGCGATCGGACCGCCGTCGGCCGCTTCCGGGGCGACGTGGCCCACGCACAGGCCGGTCGTGCCGCCGGAGAACCGGCCGTCGGTGAGCAGCAGGACGTCCTTGCCCAGCCCGGCGCCCTTGATCGCGGCGGTGATGGCGAGCATCTCCCGCATGCCCGGCCCGCCCTTGGGGCCTTCGTAGCGGATGACGACCACGTCGCCGGCGGTGATCGTGCCGTCCTCCAGCGCGTCCATGGCCGCGCGCTCGCGGTCGAAGACGCGGGCGGTGCCGGTGAACACGTCCGAGTCGAACCCGGCGGACTTCACCACCGCGCCGTCGGGCGCGAGCGAGCCGCGCAGGATCGTGATGCCGCCGGTGCGGTGGATCGGCTCGTTCATCGCGCGCAGCACCGTGCCGTCGGGGTCCGGCGGCGCGATGTCGGCCAGGTTCTCGGCGACCGTGCGGCCGGTGACGGTCAGGCAGTCGCCGTGCAGCAGGCCGGCGTCCAGCAGCGCCTTCATCACCACGGGCACGCCGCCGATGCGGTCGACGTCGGTCATCACGTGCCTGCCGAACGGCTTGACGTCGGCCAGGTGCGGCACCTTCGCGCCGATCCGGGTGAAGTCGTCCAGGCTCAGCTCCACCTCGGCCTCGTGCGCGATGGCCAGCAGGTGCAGCACGGCGTTGGTGGACCCGCCGAACGCCATCACCACGGCGATCGCGTTCTCGAACGCCTCGCGGGTCATGATCTGCCGCGCGGTGATGCCCTGGCGCAGCATCCCGACCACGGCCTGACCGGACTTGCGGGCGAACCCGTCGCGCCGCCGGTCCGTGGCGGGCGGCGCCGCGCTGCCCGGCAGGGACATGCCCAGCGCCTCGGCCGCGCTCGCCATCGTGTTCGCGGTGTACATGCCGCCGCACGCGCCCTCACCGGGGCAGATGGCGCGTTCGATGCGGTCGACGTCCTCGCGGCTCATCAGGCCGCGGGCGCACGCGCCGACGGCCTCGAACGCGTCGATGATCGTCACCTCGCGCTCGCTGCCGTCGGTCAGGGTGACCCGGCCGGGCAGGATCGAGCCCGCGTAGAGGAACACGCTGGCCAGGTCGAGCCGCGCGGCGGCCATGAGCATGCCGGGCAGCGACTTGTCGCAGCCCGCGAGCAGCACCGAACCGTCCAGCCGCTCGGCCTGCATGACGGTCTCCACGCTGTCCGCGATGACCTCGCGCGACACCAGGGAGAAGTGCATGCCCTCGTGGCCCATCGAGATGCCGTCGGACACCGAGATCGTGCCGAACTCCAGCGGGTAGCCGCCCGCCATGTGCACGCCGTCCTTGCTCGCCTTCGCCAGCCGGTCCAACGGCAGGTTGCACGGCGTGATCTCGTTCCACGACGAGGCGACGCCGATCTGGGGCTTGGCCCAGTCGTCGTCACCCATCCCGACCGCTCGCAGCATCCCGCGGGCGCCGGTCCTCTCCAGGCCGTCGGTGACGTCGCGACTGCGCGGCTTGATGTCCGGGGTTTCGTTCATGCCCGAAACCTAACGTCCCGGCGCGGGCGTCGCACCGGCGACCGGCCGTTGCCCGACCCGCGGTTCCGGGCCGCGCGGCACGGTGACGGCCGGTCGGCGTTCGTGGTGCCAAACCGCTCGGGCATGACGGGAAGCCGTACCGGCGGCTGCGGGCGCGGGCGGCGACGCGGTGCAGGTGCCGGCCGCCCGACCGCCCGGTCCGATCCCCGCGCCGGTCCCGCCGTCCTTGACCGGGAGTGCCCGGCCGGTTAAACCGAAATGGTGTTATGAGACGCGCCCACGCTTCCTCTCGGTCTCCACCGGCTGAACGAAGGAAGGTCGACATGGCCGAGCCCGCCGTCCGCACCGCCGAGCCGAACGCCGACGAAGGGCTCAAGACCGCGGCCGGGATCCTGAGCCGCGCCAAGGCGGCGGCGCCGTTGCTGCGCGCGAGGTCCGAGGAGATCGAGCAGGCCCGGCGCCTGCCCGCCGACGTCGTCGAGCTGCTGCGGTCCACCGGTGTGTTCCGGATGGCAGTCGCCGAGGAGCGTGGCGGGCCCGGGCTGACCTCCGTGCAGCAGACCGAGGTGATCGAGGCGCTGTCGTACGGCGACCCGTCGGCGGGCTGGTGCGCGATGATCGGCATGGACACCCCGCTGTACTCGGCGTTCCTGCCCGAGTCGGCGGTGGACGAGATGTTCCCGCACCCGGACATGATCACCGCGGGGCTGATCCTCCCGGCCGGCCGTGCCGAGCGGGCGCCCGGCGGGTACCGGCTCACGGGCCGGTGGCAGTTCGGCAGCGGCATCACGCACGCCGACTGGGTGTCCGCGGGCAGCTTCGTCACCAGCGGCGGCGAGGTCGAGACCGGCGCGGACGGCGCACCGGTCTGGCGGGTGATGCTGGTGCCGCCCGACGAGGTCGAGACCGTCGACACCTGGCACACCACGGGCCTGCGCGGCAGCGGCAGCCGGGACTACGTGATCACCGACGTGTTCGTGCCGGAGGAGCACTCGTTCAGCTTCGGCACGCCGCTGAGCCGCCGCGGCCCGCTGGCCACGCCGGACGCGTTCGTGCGCAACATGCCCGGTGTGCCGCTGGGGTTGGCCCGCGCCGCGTTGGACCACGTCCGCGAGCACGTGCTGACCAGGGTGAACCGGAGCACCGGCGAGCGCTGGTCGGACAACTACCGGGTGCAGCTGACCATCGGCGAAGCCGAGATGGACTACCAGACCGCGCGGCACGCCGTGTACGGCAGCCTCGCCCGGCAGTGGGAGCTGCTGGCGTCCGGCAGGTCGTTGGACGACTTCACCGCGGACGAGCGGATCGCCACCGCGCTGCCCCGGCTCAACGCCTTCCGCGCCGCCCGGCGCGTCGTCACCAAGCTCTACGACCTGCTCGCCACGACGTCGATCTACCAGCCGTCACCGGTGGACCGGTGGCTGCGCGACATCACGACCATGTGCCAGCACATCGTGGTGCAGGACCAGATCGTGCAGTCCGCGGGCGCGCACGTGCTCGGCGGCACCCCGCTGTTCCCGTTCGCGCTGGGGATCGTGGACTGACCGGACGGCCCCGACCGGCCTTCGCGGTCGGTCGAGGCCGGTGGCGGTCAGAGTTCGGTGTAGCTCTTCAACCCCACCAGCGTGGTGAGCTTCATCGAGTTCGCCCCGGCGGGGGAGGGCAGGCCGAACCGCTTGTCCACCAGGCGGTCGAGGCCGCCGCAGCCGCGCGCGGCGGGCACGGCGAACGCGTTGTCCTCCATGGTGAACCTGAGCACCGGCGGGTCGGCGGAGATCCGGTCGGGCCCGCCGGTCCGGACGGGCCGGAACACGAGCGGGTCCGCGTCGTCGCCGATCGTGCAGGCGTTCGGCAGCAGGCCGTTGAGCACGCGGAGCTTCAGGTGCTGCACGCCCATCCGGTCGCCGTCGGAGAGGAAGTCGGCGAAACCGGCGTACTCGAGGCGCAGGTCGGTGCGCAGCAGCGGGTGTTGCCCGGGACCGCCACCGCCGAGCAGGCCGCCCGGCACGCGGGTCGGTTCGGCCCGCAGCGCGCCGAAGACCTGGGCGAACTCGCCGTTCAACCGCCCTTCGGCGAACGTCAGCCGCATCGCGCCGGTGTCCTGCTCGCCGAGGGCGCCGAACTTGATGGTGCCGCTGGACAGCAGCACCTCGCAGCGCCACTGCGCGGGGTCGGCGCCCGCGGGGAGCTCCGGGCAGTCGGCGAAGTCGAACGTCGGCAGCGGCGCGGGCTGGGCGGCGGCCTGCTGGGGCACCGCCGCGGCCAGCCCGATCAGCGCCGTGCTCGCCAGCGCCGCGACGGCGGCGCGGCGGAAGGTTCTCGTCATGCCGCAGAGCCTCCCGTTCCGCGCCGCGCCCATGATCCGGCAGATCCCCGGTATCACCCCCGGTTCGACCCCGAGGCGCGACCGGGGTCGACGGCCCGTCAGCCGTGGCTCGCGATCACCGGGCCGCAGGCTTCCCGTGGTGTCAGGAAGTGGCCGGGCCTCCGGCGGCGAGGTCGAGCCGGGTGACGGCCTCCTCGACGATCTGCTCCGGGGTCAGCGTCACGTCGACCGCGGCTCCGTCCTCTTCGGACCCCAGCGGTTCGAGGGTGTCGAACTGCGACTGGAGCAGGGCGGGCGGCATGAAGTGGCCGGACCGGTGCCGCATCCGGTCGGCGATCACGTCGGCGGCGCCGTGCAGGTGCAGGAAGCGGACCCGCGCGTCGGCGGCCCGCAGCACGTCCCGGTAGGCCCGTTTGAGCGCCGAGCACGTGACGACCGTGCTCTCGCCCGCGGCGGCACGCGCGGTGATCCAGTCGCGGATGGCGGCCAGCCACGGCGCGCGGTCGGCGTCGGTGAGCGGTGTGCCCGCGGACATCTTCCCGATGTTCGCGGCCGGGTGGAACTCGTCGGCCTCGGCCATCGACCAGTCGAGCCGGTCGGCCAACGACCGGGCGACCGTGCTCTTGCCCGACCCGGACACGCCCATCACGACGACGCAGGTCGGCTCGGCGCTCGTGGTCATGGGGTGCCACCTCTCGGCTGCGACGGCAAAAGTAGTACCTTTGGCCGCGAAAGGTACCACCTTTGGCAGGCTGGAAAAGCCTCGCCGGGATACGCTGCTGCCCGTGCCGGTACCACGTCAGGGGAGCGCGCCGGGCGGCGACGCCCTGCACAGCTCCGTGCTCGACACCCTCGGGCTGCAGATCACCAGCGGCGACCTCGAGGAGGGACGGGTCCTGACGCTCGACGGCATCCAGGAGCGGTTCGGGGTGTCCCGGACCGTCGCCCGCGAAACCATGCGGGTGCTGGAGTCGATGGGCCTGGTGACGTCACGGCGACGGGTCGGGATCACCGTGCGACCCCGGTCGTCCTGGCAGGTCTACGACCCCCGGTTGATCTGGTGGCGGCTGGCCGGCCCGCACCGCGACGCCCAGTTGCGCGCGCTCACCGAACTGCGGATCGCGGTCGAGCCGGTGGCGGCGGCACGGGCGGCGTGGAACGCGTCGGCCAAGGAGCGCGACCGGCTGCTCGACCTCGCCACGCGGATGCGGCGGCTGGGCGAGGCGGGCGAGGTGGCGGAGTTCCTCGAACTGGACGTCGCCTTCCACGAGCTGCTGCTGGAGTCGGGCGGCAACGAGATGTTCGCCGCGCTCCAAGGTGTCGTGGCGGTGGTGCTGCGCGGACGGACGAGCCTGGGGCTGATGCCCGAGAAGCCGGTGGCCGACGCGCTGGACCTGCACGAGGAGGTGGCGCGGGCGGTCGCGTCCCGGCACCCCGAGGCCGCCGAACTGGCCATGCGCGCGTTGGTGGCCGAAGCGCGCGACGCCGTGGTGCCCGCCAACGGGCCACACGCAATTCCTTGATCGCCTCCACCCGCGACTTCCACAATTCAGGAAGATCGCGGACGATTCGACGACCCGGCCGTGCGTCGGAGGGCTGTCACACGTAGGTGTGTTGGGCTCGTTACCGTCAGTACACGGTGAGCCTGGTGCACGCCGACATCGACCACGCCACGTCCCACGAGGCGATCACCGCCCTCGTCCGCGAAGCCGACCGGTTGACCAGCGGCGCACTTCGTCGTTGATCCGTGGGAACGCGAGGCCCCCGTTCGCCGTCGAAAGCGCGAACCACGAACGGGGAGGCACCGTGAACTACCCACAGCAACCGCCGGGCGGGCAGGACCCTTATGGTCAGCCTGGTCAGTACGGCGGCTACCAGTACGGCGGCTTCGCCCCGCAGCCTCCTCCCGCGCCGAAGAAGCGGACCGGCGCGATCGTGGCGGTCGTGGTGGTGGTCGTGCTCCTGCTGGGTGGTCTCGGGTTCACCGGGTTCGTGCAGCCCGGGTTCTTCCTCGGCGGTGCGGGCACCACGACGACCACGACCGCGCCGCCGACCACCACCACGTCGTCCACGGCGCCGAAGGGCGGCGGCGAAGCGGACGAGCTGGTGAAGTCGCTGGTGGCCGGCTTGGACACGCAGGACGCCGCCGCGCTCAAGAAGCTCGAGTGCCCGAGCGCCAAGACCTCCGTGAACAGCGCCATCGACGACGTGTCCGCGCTCAAGAAGGCCGAGCTCGTCGAGACCGACGAGGTCACCGACGACAAGGTGCGGGCGACCGTCGAGGTCACCACCTCCTCGCGGACGTCGAAGGTCGACGTGACGGTCGTCCGCGAGGACGGCGACTGGTGCTGGCACGACATCGCGCGGGCCAAGGGCGAGCCGTCGGCCAGCGGACGTCCGACGGCGACCAGCGGCCGGGTGACCGCCCCGCCGACCAGCGGCGGCGGCGGGCCCACGGCGGGCGGCAAGCCCGTCGCCCCGGAAGCGCTCGCCGCGATGAAGTCGTTCCTGGACAGCGTGAACGCCGGTGACGCGGCCGCCGCGACCGGTCTGCTGTGCTCGGACGCCATCAACGACGCGGCCGACGTGGAGAAGCTCGTCGGGTACGAGCCGGACCTGGCCGTCGACCCGGCGATGGACGGCAAGACGACGGGCGAGGACTCGGTCCAGCTCTACCTCAAGGGCACGGCGAAGGGGCAGAAGCTGGGGGGCTACTCCACGAACCTGTGGGTGACCAGCTACGACGGCCCGTGGTGCGTCCACGCGTTCCGGGCGGTCGTCGGCTGACCCCGGTCAGCAGGACTTGGTCCAGCTGCACTCCAACCGCGGGTCGGCGACCGGTTCGGGCACGACCCCGGCCGCGGCCGGGGTCTGCCCGCGCGAGTGGGCGGCCAGCCGGACGGCGACGGCGTCCTCGAACGGTTTCGCCGACGTGAGGGTGTTGTTGCTGATCATGGCGAACACCAGCGGGGTGCCGTCGGCGGTGGTGACGTAGCCGGAGAGGGCGCTGACGCCGGTCAGGGTGCCGGTCTTGGCCCGCACGTTGCCCTCGGCCGGCGTGCCGCGCATCCGGTTGCGGAGGGTGCCGCCGACCATCCGATCGCTCTTGCCCGCCACGGGCAGCGAGTCGTACCAGGTCCGGAACCACGGCTCGCGCTGGGCGGCGAGCAGCAGCGCGGCCACCTGGTCGGGCGAGACCTGGTCCATCCTGGACAGACCGGAGCCGTCCCGCAGGGACAGCGCGGTCGCGTCCACGCCCAACCCGCCGAGCGTCGCCGTCATCGCGCGCAGCCCCGCGGTCCAGCTGCCCTCGCCGAACACGGCCCGGCCGGCGGTCTTGACCAGGATCTCGGCGTGCATGTTGTTGCTGAGCTTCATGAACGGGACCATCAGCTGCGACAGCGGCATCGACTGGTGCTCGCCGAGCACGCGCGCGTCGGCCGGGGTCGCGCCGGCGCCCGTGCCGCCGAGCACGTGCACGCCGTGCCGGGTGAGCGCGTCGCGGAACAGGGACGTGACGAGCCCGGTCGGCTCCCAGACCGTGCTCCACTCGTTCTCGACGGGGCCGCCGGCGGGGATGCTGCCGCGCACGGTGATCACGTTGGTGCCGTGCTGCCGTTCGACGGACACGCTCGACGCCGAGCCGGGCGCGCCGGTGACGGCGGTGTTGGCGATCGTGACGTAGTCGGTCGGCGGGTCGGTGGTGACCGCGGCCGGGTGGCCCGCCGCGCCGGGCGCGACGCGGACGATGACGGTCCCGGCGTCGTAGTCGGTGTCCGGCGAGACGGTCAGCGCCGAGATCTGGGCGTTGTAGTAGTACGGCTCGTCGTCCCAGGCCCAGCCGGTGCCGAGGCGCACGGCGTCGAACCAGGTGTCGTCGGCGACGAGCTTGCCGCGGACCACCTTGACGCCGCTGCGGGCGACCTGGGCGGCCAGCGCGTCGTAGTCGGCGGCGAGCATGGTCGGGTCGCCCGTGCCACGCAGGTGCAGGTCACCGGCCAGCACTCCGGCCCGTTCCCGGCCGGTCGCGGCCACGGTGGTGCGGAACCGGTGGTCGGGGCCGAGGATCTCCAGCGCCGCGGCGGAGCTGATCAGCTTGCCGTTCGACGCCGGCTGGCCGCGCTGGTCGCTCTCCCGGGAGTACACCAGGGCGCCCGTCCCGGCGTGGCGGACCACGAGCCCGACGTCCGCGCCGTCGAGGGCGGTGGCGGTGATGATCGCGTCGAGGTCCCGGCTGAGCGCGTCGTCGGCCTGCGCGGACGCGGGCGTCGCGAGGTCGGCGGCCGGGATCGCGGCGAGCGCGACGGCGGCCAGGACGAGCGCGAACGACCGTGATCTGGGCATGGAAGCTCCTCCAGGGACGCCGGTGCCACTTCAGGGCAAGGATTCTCCACCTATTCGGATGCCTTGTGAAGTTCTGACAATCCGTCGGAGGTGCCCGTGCTTTCCTGGATCGACAAGCGGAGAAGGTCGCGGCGGCACGCGGCGATCAGGTCGCCGTCGGGCGTCCACGCGAGCGCGCCGGCCGCGTGGGGGAGCGTCAGCACGCCGAGGGTCGCTCGCGTGGACAGGTCGGTCACGGTCACGGAACCGTCCGCGCGGGCGACGGCGGCGGTGCCCGCGTGCACGGCCAAGGCGGTGACGACTTCCTCGCGGTCCGGGTCGAGGCGCCAGGTGTCGGCGGTGGCGAGGTGCCTGATCCGCACCGCGTGGCTGCGCACGGTGGCGATCGCCGGACCGCGGTCGGTGTGGACGAAGGCGCGCACGAGTTCGAGCACGTCCATGGCCTCGGTGACCGGTGTGGTGATCGGGGTGTCCCCGGCGAGGTCCCACAGCTCGAACGGCCCGAACGCCCGGCTGATCGCGACGACCGGTCGGCCGTCGAGGTCGCCGACCGCGAGACCGTTGGGTTGGCACCGACCGGGGATCTCGCGGACGCGCTCCCCGGTGGCTACGTCGGTGACGGACAGGGTCTCGTCGCAGCCCGCGGTGAGCGCGACCGTGCGGCCGTCGAGGACGGCGGTGGAGAGGATGCGGACCTGGCCGCGGTGGTCGGCCGGGACCGGCTGGTCCGCGCCGTCCCCGGACCACCGGTGCAGCTCGCGGTCGGGGACGCCGTGCAGGTCGCCTCCTCCGGCGAGCACGGTGGCGCCCACCCGCGCGACGGCGTGGACGGGGGCGGGCAGCGTGCCGACGACCCGCTCCCGCACGCCGTCGTCCAGCCGCCACGAGGCGACCGTCCCGTCCGTGCCGCCCGCGACGACGTGGTCCGCCGTGACCGCGAGGCATCCGATGGTGCTCGTGTGGCCGGCGCCGACGGGCGGCACGTCGGCGCCCACCCGCCAGACCCCGATCGCCCCGTCGACGTCCGAAGCGGTGACGACGAGGCCCGGGCCGTCACCCGCCACCGCGCACCCACTCGTCGGACCCACCAGGGGCGGACCGGCCGGCCGGTCGCCATCGACGTCCCACAGGTGCACCGCCTCGCTGTCGCTGAGCACGACCAGGCGCCGGCCGTCGTCGGCGACCACGCCCGCGATGTCGTGCGCCCACCACCGGCCGGGCATCCCGCAGGCACGCCGCCGCAGGGTGACCGCGTCCCACACCTCCACGTCGCCGTCCCACGAGAGCGTCGCGACCAGCCCACCCGGCCAACCGGTGATCTTCCGGGCAGCGGTGGGCAGCGAGCCGATCCGCACGCCGGATTCCAGGTCCCACAACCCCACCGCCTCGCCCGCCACCGCCGCGACGGGACGGCCGCCGACGTCGACCACCGCCAGGGCGCCGAGCCGTTCCCCGGTGTCGAACACCCGCGCCCGGCCGGTGACCGCGTCGACGACCCGGATCGTCCGGTCCCACCCGGCCGACACCACGGCGGGCCCGTCGGCGAGGGTGACGGCCGCCAAACCCTGCACGACGTCGCGGTGACCGGGGACGTCGCTCCGCACGGCGCCGGAGTCCAGGTCGATCCACTTCGGTGCGTCGCCCCAGGCGCAGACGACCGCCACCGGCCGGCCGTGGACGACCGCCGTGACGAGGTGCTGCCCGCCGGCGTCGTGGACGGTCCGCACGAGCGCGCCGGTCGCGGCGTCCCACAACTGGACCACCGTCGCACCGCAGTCGTGGGTGTGCGGCCGGGCGCAGTCGCCGTCGTAGTGCGGCTCGGTCGACGTCACGTAGACCGGCACGCCACCGACCACCGCGCCGGCGACCGCGTTCCCCCGGATCGCCGGGAGCACCCGCGTCAGCCTCGGGTCGTCACCGGCGTCGGTCGTCCACAGGATCCGCATGGCCGCCAGGTTACGAACCGCCATAGAACCCGCGCGGCAGGTGGGCCCGTTGTAGCGTGCACCGGAGCAATCACGGTGTGTGGTGAACCGAGGAGTGGCAGCGTGGAAAGACCAGCGTGGGTTGGCCCCGACATCGACCTCTCGCGACCGAGCCCGGCGCGGGTCTACGACGTGCACCTGGGCGGGGCGCACAACTTCCAGGTGGACCGCGAGGCGGCGGAGCGCATCGTCGAGGTCATGCCGGGCTTACCGCGGATCCTGCGGGCCAACCGCGCGTTCCTGCGCCGTGCGGTGCGCTACCTGGTCGACCAGGGCGTCACCCAGTTCCTCGACCTCGGGTCGGGCATCCCCACGGCGGGCAACGTGCACGAGGTCGCGTGGAGCGCCGACCCCGACTGCCGGATCGTCTACGTGGACGTCGACCCGGTCGCGGTCGCGCACAGCCGGGCCATCCTCAGCGAGCACGACAACGCGACGGCCGTGCAGGGCGACCTGCGTCGGCCGCAGGACGTGCTGACCCACCCGGAGACGCTGCGCACGCTGGACTTCACCAAGCCGATCGGCGTGCTGATGTTCGCGGTGCTGCACTTCGTGCCGGACGAGGACGACCCGGTCGGGATCATCCGCGAGTACCTCGACGCCGTCGTGCCGGGCAGCTACCTCGCCCTCTCGCACGCCAGCCTGGAGGGCGAGGCCGACCGGGCGGAGGAGGCGACCGAGCAGTTCCGCAACCGGGTGACGGACTTCTCGATGCGCACCAGGGCCGAGATCACCGACCTGCTCGCGGGCGTGGACCTGGTCGAACCCGGCGTGGTCTACCTGACCGAGTGGCGGCCGGAACCCGGCGACGAGGACCCGGACCCGAAGCAGATGTCGACGTTCGCGGCCGTCGGTCGCAAGAACGGCTGAGCGCGCTCCGGGGACGGCGGTGACCGGGCGCCATCGCGGGCACGAGTCGCGCGGTGGCGTTCGGGATAGGATCGTGGTGATGTCGCCACAGGTGTGGCGCGTGGTGCTGGCAGTAAGGGGTTGCGGTGGTGGTGAAGGGCAAGGTCGTCCGGTTCGACGAGGTGCGCGGGTACGGGTTCGTGTCGCCCGAGGAGGGTGGCGAGGACGTGTTCATCCACGTCAACGACATCGACTTCGACAAGCGGCTCATGGCGCCCGGCGCCCTGGTCGAGTTCCTGGTGGAGATGGGCGACCGGGGGCCGAAGGCGTCCCGGGTGAGCCTGGTGCGGGAAGCGTCGGTGCGCGCGGGCACGCCGTCGTACCACTCGGGGGACGACGTCAACGGCAACGACATGTTCTGCGAGGTCGTGTCGACCAAGCGGTACCTGCAGGAGGTGACCGAGACGCTGCTGGCCTCGGCGCCCGGCATGACGGCCGAGCAGATCCTGAACGTGCGCAAGAGCCTGGTCGGGATGGCGCGCAAGTACAACTGGCTCGAGGACTGACCGCCGGCCACCCGATCACCGGACCCGGGTGGCGGGTGTCGGGCGCGGCGGTGGACCGGTCAGCCGGGTCGGTCCCGCCGGTGGTGCCCGCCGTGGGCGTGCCGCTGCTCGCGGTGAGCGGGTGCGCGTCGCCTGCGTGAACACTTCCGCGGCGCGTGAGGCGAGGCAGCTCGGCGCGAGACGCGGTCGCGGTTCACCGGTCTGCGGCACTCGCGGGGTCACCCTCGCGAGTGCCGTCGCGGCACGAGGCGGTGACGTCGGTGTCCGAACCGGACTTTCGCCGCCGGGTGCCGGCACGGTCACGGTAGGGGACACGCGTCGAGGTCCCCCCGCCGACCGACCTGGAGGAGCCCGTGCCGCTGTCGTACCCCGAATACCGCGACGCCCTCAAGCCGTTGGGCGATCCGCGGGCCGACGCCGTGGTGAGCGAGATCCTCGACTCGGGCTCCACCGAGAGCGTCAACGAGCTGTTCCGCGGCATCGTGACGGTCGAGGACGGTGTCCCGGAGGGCGCGCCGCCGCTGCTGAGGGACTACCTCGAAGAGACCCGCGCCATGCCGTCGTGGGTCGACCCGAAGCGGGTGGCGGGCATCGCCACGTTCTTCAAGCGCCACAAGACACCGGCGGCGGTCGTGCAGGCGACGGCAGGCCTCGTCGGCACGTACCTGTCGCCGATGGGCGCGAAGACGCTGCACTCCACGCACAAGCTGGACCGGCCGCACCGCCGGCTGTCCCAGTCGACCCGGCTGTTCATGGGCATGGGGGACGAAGACGCCTTCACCGACCACTCCAAGCTCATCCCAACGTGCCAGAAGGTGCGGCTGGTCCACGCCGCCATCCGGCAGCTGCACCTGCGGTCGGGCCGGTGGGACGTCGAAGGCGACGGCATGCCGGTGTCCCAGCTCTACACGGCGGGCGCGGCGCTGGTGTTCTCCGTCGGCACGCTGGACGCGATGGGCCGCATCGGGGTCAAGACCACGCAGGCCGAGCAGGAGAGCTACTGCTACGCGTGGAAGATCATCGCCCACTTCCTCGGCGTGCCGGACGAGCACATGCCGGACACCCTCGCCGAGGCGCGGCGGCTCTGGGACGACGCTCGGGACCAGGAGTGGGCGCACAGCGAGGAAGGCGTGCTGCTCACGCAGGCAAGCGTCCGGCTCTACCAGGAGTACCTGCCGCCCGGCACCCGGGCGGCGGTCCCCGCGTTCCTGCGCCGGGCGCTGTCGGACAAGTACGCGGACATGGTCGAGGTGCCGAAGTCGTCGTTCGACCTCGGCGCGGGCCCCGCGGCGACGGTCGGTTCGCTGGTGACCAGCACCCCGTTGACGCACAACGTGATCTCCGACCAGGTGATGGACGCGTTGAACACCATGGTCGAGAGCATCGGCCGCGACGCCTTCACCGCGCGTTACGAGACGGAACCGCAGCTCACCGACCACATCGACGACCCGGTGCCGGGGCCCCGCCCGGAGCAGAAGGAGGAAGCCGGGTCCGCGCGCAAGTGACCCCTGCCGCGTTCAGCGCAGCCGGGTGAGGTCGCGGGCCAGGGCGGTGAAGTTGGCGGCCACCGGGGACCGGCCCGTGACCGGCAGCGCGATCGCCAGGTCGACCAGCCGCACGGTGGGGCTCAGCGGCAGGAACGCGACGTCCGGCCGCGGCTGGGCGGCGGACGAGCCGGGCACGATGCTCACCCCGCAGCCCGCCGCGACCAGACCGATGATGGTCGGCATCTGCACGGCCTCCTGCGCCACCTCGGGGGTGAACCCGCCGCGCCGGCACAGCGCGGTGATCTCGTCGTGCAGCCCGGGACCGAGGTGGCGCGGGAACAGGACGAACGGTTCGCCGGCCAGCACGCGGACGTGCACCCGCTGCCGGCGGGCCAGGCGGTGGTCGTTCGGCACGACGGCGATCAACGGCTCGCGCGACACCGGCACCAGCTCCAGGTCGTCGGCCGGACCGGGCAGCGGCGGGCGGAGCAGGCCGACGTCCAGCGCCGCCGTGCGCAGCTGCTCCACCTGCGGCACCGTCGGCAGCACGGAGAAGGACAGGGTGACGGCGGGGTAGCGCGCCCGGAACTCGCGGATGATCATCGGCAGCGGGTGCAGGACCGACGAGCCGACCATGCCGATCGACAACGAGCCCTCCTCGCCCCGCCCCGCGGCCCGCGCCCGCCGCGCCGCCGTGTCCACCATGGACAGTGCGGCACGCGCGTCGGCGACGAACGCCTCACCGGCCCGGGTGAGCGCGACGTTCCTGGTGTCGCGGTGGAACAACGACACGCCGAGTTCGGCCTCCAGCGCCTTCACGGTCTGGCTCAACGGCGGCTGCGCCACGCCCAGCGCGGCGGCGGCCCGGCCGAAGTGCAGGTGGTCGGCGACCGCGACGGCCGCCCGCAGGTGCTTGAGATCCATACCGGCCCCGAATCAATCACCACTGATTACGTGCACGATCAGACTAGGTGACCGATCCGGCGGCATCCTGGCCGCATGCTGAAGACGATCCTCACGCTCGCCCTGGCCGCGACGATCGCGCCGCCGCCGGCGGACCGGCCGCCGTCCGACCAGGTGGTGCGCAAGGACTGGAAGGTGCGTGGCGAAGCCGGCCACCTCGGCGTCCGCGAGGTGCGGACCGCCCGGTCGGCACGCGGCCGGCCGGTGCTGCTGCTGCACGGCGCGCGCGTGCCCGGCGTCGCGTCGTTCGACCTGCCCGTGCCCGGCGGGTCGCTGGCGGCGGACCTCGCGCGGCGGGGCCACCGGGTGTTCATCGTGGACGCGCGCGGCTACGGCGCCTCCGACCGTCCCGCAGCGCTCGACGCGCCGCCGTCCGCCAACCCGCCCGCGGTGACCGGCGAGCAGGTGGTGCGCGACATCGGCTCGGTCGTCGACCGGCTGCGCGCGACGACCCGCCACGACCGCGTCGACCTCGTCGGCTGGGCGACCGGCGGGCACTGGGCCGCCTGGTACGCGAGCGAGCACCCCGGCCGGGTCGAGCACCTGGTGGTCCACAACAGCCTGTACGGCGCGCTCGACGGCCACCCGATGCTCGGCCGCGGCTCCGTTTACGAAGACCCGGAACGGCCCGGCCACTTCGACGACGCCCGGCACGGCGCGTACCGGCTCTCGACCGGGCCGGGCCTGCTCGGCGGCTGGGACTCGAGCATCCCGGTGGCCGACAAGTCCGCGTGGCGCGACCCCCGCGTGGCGGCGGCCTACGTCGAGCACGCCCTGGCGAGCGACCCGACGTCCGCCGACCGCGAGCCGCCCGCCTTCCGCGCGCCGACCGGGGCGATGAAGGACAGCTTCCACCTGGCGACCGGCCGACGGCTCTGGCACGCGGGCACGATCACCGCGCGGACGCTGGTCCTGCGCGGCGAGCACGACTTCTGGTCACGGGAGGGCGACGTGAGCACGCTGGTCGCCGACCTCGTTCGGGCGAAGGACGTGCGGGCGGTGCGCCTGGACGGTGCGACCCACTTCGCCCACCTCGACCGGGCCGAACGCGGCCGGGACCGGCTGATCGAGGAGGTGTCGCGCTGGCTCGGCTAACCGTCACGACCCGGCCGGCCGTCATGGCCGCCGCGCGATCAGGCGGGCGCGGAGGCGCTGCAACGGCGGCATGAGCCCGTAGATGACGATCGGCACCGCGATCGTCGCCAGGACCAGGGTCCGCAGCACGGTCGGCGCGCCGTCGAGGAGGTCGCCGAGCAGCAGTTGCAGCACGGTGAGCGTCGGGAAGACGGCCAGCCAGATCATCAGGGCCAAGTGGTGCCGCGGCGGTGGCCCGACCCGGGTCACCGCCGCCGCGTCGTGCTCGGTCGAAACGTCGTGTTCGGTCATGGCCCCAGCGTCGGCCCCGTCCGGCGGAAACGACAACTTCTGTTGCCGTTTCCGGGACAGGGCTCAGGTGGAGTGCAGCTGGGCGACCCTGGCGTCGAGGTTGCGGAAGTGCTCGGCCATGGCCACCTCGGCGCGCGCCACGTCGCGCTTGCGCAGCGCGGTGACGATCGCCCGGTGCCGGCGCACGGTCTGCATCGGGTTCGGGTCGGTCACGCCGAGCCGGTGGTTCACCCGGTGGAACACGTCCCAGAACGCCCGCAGCAACTGGGTCACCAGCGCGTTGTCCAACGACCGGTACAGCACCTCGTGGAACTCGCGGTCCTCGTCGGCGAACGTCTCACCGGCCTTGGCCCGCTCGTTCATCCGCCGGGTGACCTCGTCCAGCGCCGCCAGGTCGTCCTCCGGGATGGTCGCGGCCACCCGGCGGATCAACGCGCCCTCCAACGCCTCCCGCACCTCCACGATCTCCTCCATCGACCGCAGGTCCCGGCCGATGTCGTGCAGCGCGCGGAACGTCAGCCCGTCCGCCAGCGGGTCCAGCGACAGTCGGCCGACGTACGTGCCGTAGCCGTGCCGGATCTCCACGATGTCGAGCGCCTGCAACGCCTTGAGCGCCTCGCGGATCGAGTTGCGGCTCACCCCGAGCGCCTCGACCAGCTCGGTCTCGGTCGGCAGCGGGTCGCCCGACTTCAGGCGACGGCTCAGGATCAGCCCGGTGATCTCGTCCCGGATGGCCCGGTTCATCCTGGTGACCAGCCTGGCCGGCTGCTGCTCCGTCATGACGACCTCCAACATCCACGCAACCTTAGAGCAGACCGGCCTCGTCGAGGTGCCGCCGCACCGCCGCCCGCTCGGCGTCGTCCAGCGGGATCATCGGCGCGCTCGTGGTCGCGGAGGCGATCACACCACGGCATGCCAGCCCCTCCTTGAACGCGCCGATCGCCGACGAGTAGCGACCCATCCGCGTGCCGCCGACGTGGATCACCTCGAACAGCCGCCGCAGCCGCAGTTGCTCGGCGCGCGCGGCGTCCCAGTCGTCACGGCGTGCGGCATCGTAGAGCCTGATGTAGCCGTGCGGGTCGACGTTGGCGATACCCGGCACGATGCCGTGCGCGCCGATGAACAGACCCAGGTCGGCCAGCGTCTCCGAGCCCGAGTAGCACTGGAACCGGGACGCGTCCGTGCGCTCCAGCACGGCGCGCAGGCCGTCGAGGTCGCCGCTGGAGTCCTTCAACGCGGCCAGCGTGCCGTCCTCGGCGAGCTCGGCCACCACGTCGGCGGGCAGCTTCGAGCCGACCGAGGCGGGGATGTCGTAGGCGACCAGCGGCAGGTCCACCGCCGCCCGGATGGCGCGGAAGTGCCCGCCGAACTCCGACGGGTGGGTCGGCGCGTAGAACGGCGCGGTCGCCACGAGCGCGTCCGCGCCGAACGCCTTGGCCTCCCGGGCGTGCTCGATGACGCGCGGCGTCGTGGTGTCGATGATCCCGGCGAGCACCGGCACCTGGCCGGCCGCGACGCCCGCGACCACCTCCAGCGCCCGGTAGCGCACGTCGTCGGGCAGGTAGGCGACCTCGCCGGTCGAGCCGGTGACGAACAGGCCGTGCACGCCCGCCTCGATCAGGAACGCGGCCAGGCGCTCCAGCGAGGGGACGTCGAGTTCCCGTTCCGGGGTCAGCGGGGTGCACACGGGTGGCACTACGCCACCGTCGAGCTGGGTCAAGAGCGTTCTCCCTTGCGGACCGGAATCGGTGGGAACTACGGTCGCCTGACATCCTACGTCCTATGTCCACCGTCTCGGGAAGGTCGACCACGATGAGCTCTTTGGTGCGGGATCGCCTCGGCGGGTTCGCGTTCGGCGCCGACTACAACCCCGAGCAGTGGTCGGAGTCGGTGTGGGACGAGGACATGGCGCTGATGAAGGCCGCCGGGGTGACGATGGTGTCGGTCGGCATCTTCGGCTGGGCGGCCGTCGAGGCGGAGCCGGGCAGCTACGACTTCGGGTGGCTCGACCGGGTGATGGACCGGTTGTCGGCCAACGGGATCGGCGCGTGCCTGGCCACCATGACCGCGTCCCCGCCGCCGTGGCTCGCGCACCGGCACCCGGAGACGCTGCCCCGCCGGGCGGACGGCACCGTGCTGTCGCCGGGCTCCCGGCAGCACTACTGCCCGTCCAGCCCGGTGTACCGCGAGCACGCGGCGCGGCTGGTGGAGGCGGTCGCGACCCGGTACGCCGACCACCCCGCGTTGGCGCTGTGGCACATCAACAACGAGTACGGCTGCCACGTGCCGGAGTGCTTCTGCGACGTGTCGGCATCGGCGTTCCGCTCGTGGCTGGGCGTGCGGTACGGCGACGTGGACGCGCTCAACGACGCGTGGTCCACGACGTTCTGGTCGCAGCGCTACGCGGCGCTGGACGAGGTGCTGCCGCCGCGTGCCGCGCCGTCGTTCCTCAACCCGGCGCAGGTGCTGGACTACAAGCGGTTCTCGTCGGACGCGCTGCTGGAGTGCTACCTGATGGAGAAGGAGATCCTGCGCCGCGTCACGCCAGACGTGCCCGTGACGACGAACTTCGTCGGCGCGTGGCACCGGATCGACGTGGCGAAGTGGGCGCCGCACCTCGACGTGGTGTCCTACGACTCCTACCCGGACCCGCACGAGCCCGACACGGTGATCCAGGCGGCGTTCATGTACGACCGGATGCGGGCGTTGCACGGGAAGCCGTGGCTGTTGCTGGAGCAGGCGCCGAGCGCGGTGAACTGGCGCACGCACAACGCGCCGAAGGCGCCCGGCGAGATGCGGTTGTGGAGCTACCAGGCGGTCGCGCGGGGTGCGGACGCGGTCATGTACTTCCAGTGGCGGCAGTCCCGCGGCGGCGCGGAGCGGTTCCACTCGGCGATGGTGCCGCACGGCGGGCCGATCACGCGGGCCTACACCGAGACCGCCGCGCTGGGCGCCGAGCTGGGGCGGCTGGACGCGGTGCTCGGCAGCACGGTCGACGCGCCGGTGGCGTTGGTGAGCGACTGGTCGAGCGGGTGGGCGGTGCAGGGCAGCGCGCTGCCGTCGGCCGACCTGGGGCAGGAGGAGACGGACTTCGCGCACTACCGTCCACTGTGGACGGCACGGGTGGCGGTCGACGTGGTGTCGCCGTCGGTCGACCTGAGCCGGTACCGGCTGGTCGTGGTGCCGAACCTGTACGCGGTGGACGTCGCCGTCGCCGAACGGCTGGTCGAGTACGTCCGGGCGGGTGGTCACCTCGTCATGTCGTTCTTCTCCGGCATTGTCGACAGCGCCGAACGCGTGCACCTCGGCGGCTACCCCGGGCCGTTCCGCGACCTGCTCGGCTTCGGCGTGGACGAGTTCTGGCCCCTGCCGCCCGGCGGCGCGGTCGCGCTCGGCTCCGGCGGCGTCGGCACGCACTGGTCGGAGTGGATCACGCCGGCCGGCGCGGAGGTACTCGACCGCTTCGCCGACGGCGAGCTCGCCGGCAGGCCCGCGATCACCCGGCACGCGTTCGGCGACGGCGTGGCCACCTACCTCGCCACCCGGCCGGACGAGGCGACGATGGCCGCCGTGCTCGACCGTGCGCTCGCGGAGGCCGGTGTCGCGGCGGTGCTGCCGGACCTGCCGGCCGGGGTCGAGGCGGTCGAGCGGCGGGGGAGCGGCGGCCGGTGGCTGTTCCTGCTCAACCACAACAAGCACGCGGTCACGGTGCGGCTGCCGGAAGGCTCGGAGGGTGCGGAGGGTGCGGCGGGTGCGGTCGACGTGCTGACCGGTGACGTGCTCGGCGCGGAGGTCGAGTTGGCTGGTCGGGGCGTGGTGGTGGCCCGCATGGGGTAGGTGGCTGGTCGGGGTGTGGTGGTGGCCCGCACGGGGTGGCGGTCGGTCGGCGCTCCTCGTTGTTCCAACCGACGTTTCAAGGCCACCGTAACGGCGTTTTCTTTGATGGCATTTTTGGAGATCACCCGATAGGGGACGGGGTGGCCGCCCGGGCGAGCGGCGGGCGGCCACCCCGCGGGCGTCACGGCTGCGCAAGCGCGCGCATCGGGATCCGGGTGAACGTGATCGTCTCGTACGACCCCGACACCCCGGTCTCGTACAGCAGACCGACGGTCGACCCACCGAGCTGCACCAGGTCGGAGTAGGCGGCCGGGTGGTCGGACAGCAGGTGCACCTGCCGCCACGTCCGACCCTGGTCGGAGCTGGCCCGCACGGCCATCGAACGGCGCGCGGTGGGATTGGCCGGCCCCGAGAACAACAGCAGGTCCGGCCGCACGGTCTGCAACACACTGCCCTGCACCCGAGGCCCGGACAGGGTCGGCTGCGGGCGGTACGGCGCGGTCAAGGTGGAGCCGCCGTCGGTGCTGGTCGCGTCCACCCGGCCCGCCAGGGCGCCCTGGTTGCGGCTGTTGAAGTACAGCCTGCCGTCCGGCAGCTGGGCGACCGTGGTCTCGTTCGACGCGACGTCGACGTCGGCGCGGTCCTCGCTGAACCCGATCCGCCACGTGCGCCCGCCGTCGTCGCTGATCAGCGAGTGGCCGCCGTAGTACTTGGCCTCCGTGCCCAGGTCGGTCGACCCGGCGGGCGGCGCGGCGGAGTGGTTGGCGGGCACCACGATCCGCCCGTCGTGCGGCCCGTGCCGCAGCACGATCGCGTGCCCGGGGCCGGTGGCGTACCAGCGCCAGTCGGGCCGCTTCGCGACCGACGTGATCTCCCGCTCGGGCGTCCACGTGCGGCCGTCGTCGGAGCTGCGCTGCACGAACACCCGGCGCGAGTCCGCCGGCGACACCGCGCCCGTCATGATCTCCCGTTCGGTGACCCGACCGTTGCGCGTGGTCAGCAGCACGACATCACCACCGGGCAGCACGACCGGAGCCGGGTTGCCCGCGGTGGCGTCGCCGTTGTCCGACACCACCGACAGCGGCCCCCACGTGCAGCCGCCGTCGTCCGAACGGCGCAGCACGACGCGGATCGCGCCGGTGTCGCCCGCCGACTCGACCCGGCCCTCCGCGAACGCCAGCACCTCACCCGACGCGGCGCGCACCACCGCCGGGATGCGGAACGTGTGGTAACCCTCGGTGCCCGAGACAAACGGCACGGACGTGCAGGTCTGCGCGGCAGCGGCGAACGGCGCCGGCACCACGGCCAGCAGGGCGATCGCCAGCAGCGATGACGCGAATGAACGCACGGTCAGCCTCCCGGGGTGGTGCGGATCCGGTCCAGCGGCAGGCGCAGCACCTGACCGGCCGGCTCGGCGGAGTTGGTCAGCCGCACCCGGTCCAGCTCGGCCGGGGACAGCGCACGCGTGTAGAGGCGGACCTCGTCCAGCACGCCGTCGAGGCGCTGGGCGTTGTCCTGCCGCTGCCCGATCTGGAGCTGGAACGCCACCCGTTGGCTCAACGAGCCACCGACCGCCGGACCGGACGCGACCTGCACGCCGTCGACCCACAGCAGCAGCCGGCCCGCGGACCGCTGCAGCACGACGTGGTGCCACTGCTCGTCGTCGTACGCCTGCGAGGTCATGACGGACGCGCTGCCCTCGGCCGTGGTCATCCGGGCGATCAGCCGGTGGTTGCGGGGTTCCGCCCGCAACCACAGCTGCGGCGCGGTGCCGCCCATCCCTCCGAGCCACAACAGCGCCTGATCGCCCTTCGACGCGCCGTAACGCACCCACGCGGTGTACGTGAGGTCCCCGTCACCGGGCAGCTGGGCCGGGTCGTAGGGCACGCGCAGGTAGTCGTCCACGCCGTCCAGCGCGAGACCCCCGCCGAACCGCCCGCCCACCAGGGCCGGCCCGCCGAGGGCGTAGGCGTCCTTGTTCGTCTTCGACACGTCCGCAGTGGTCGGGCCGACCGGTTCGCGCCACCCGAGGTGCTCCTCGTTGAACCGGGCGAACCGGATCTCGTCGCGCGCGTCGACCGGACCGCCCTCGTACAGCAGCCCGATGTCCGTCGACCGCGCGGTCGGCTCGCTGATCTGCACCAGGTCCGAGTAACCGGACCAGTCCGAGGTGATCCGGGCGCCCTGCTCGGCGGACTCCCACGTGCGACCGTGGTCGTACGAGGAGCGGATCGTCATCCAACGACGGCGGTCGGTGTCCGCCGGCGCGGAGAACAGGATCCGCTCGGGGCGGCCGATCCGGTCCAGCCGCAGCACCGCGCCCTGCACCATCGGCGTCACCAGGTCAGGGATCGCCTGGAACGGCGTGCTGAACGACTCGCCGCCGTCCTTGCTGATCGCGAAGCCGCGGTTGCCGACGTCCGTGCCGCCCTGCTCGCGCGCACCGGCGTAGACCGAGCCGTCGACCAGTTCGGTGACGGTGATCTCCTGCGGCTTCTGGCCGAACGGCCCACCGGCCGGGAACCCGATGGTGTCCACCGCGCCGACCTGCCACGTCGCGCCGTGGTCGTCGCTGTAGACGAGCGCGGCGGCGTTGGCGACCGACTTGGCCGTGCCGCCGTCGCTGGTCTCGCCGCACACGCCGAACACGAGCCTGCCCGCGTGCGGGCCGCGGGTGAGCTGGATGCCGTGCACCGGCCCGGTGGCGTACCAGAAGTCCCACTCCGGCAGCTTGGCCTGCGCGCTCACGTCGACCGGCGCCGACCACGTCAGGCCGCCGTCGTCGCTGTGCTGCAGGTGGGGCGTGCGTTCGCACGGCACGCTGCACGGCCCGTCGTCGTCACGGCCCGCGTTGTAGGTGGTGAACAGGAAGATCCGGCCGGTGGTGTGGTCGACGATCGGCACCGGGTTGCCGTGCGTGTCGCCGCCGCCCTCGTTCACCAGCCGCAAGGGCGACCACGTTCGGCCGCCGTCGGTCGAGCGCTTGAGCACCACGTCGATGTCGCCGGTGTCGCCGCAGTTGTCGACGCGGCCCTCGGCGAACGCCAGCAGCGCGCCGTCGGCGGCGCGCACCACCGCGGGGATGCGGAAGCACCGGTAGCCCTGCTCCTGCGATGCCTTGAACAGCACCTGTTCGTGCAGGTAGGGCGCAGCGGAACCCGGGTCGGCGGGTTCGGCGGCGGAAGGTGGGGCGAGGCTGGTCGCCAGCACCCCGGTCAACACCGCGGACAACAGCGCTGTTGCTCTCATGTGACCCTTTCCGACGAGGTCTACAGCTCCGGGTGGATGCAGCGGTAGGTGTGCCGCCCGGGCCCGCCCGCGTCGACGAGCGCGGGCAGTTCGGCCGCGCACTCCTCGGTCGCCTTCCAGCACCGGGTGCGGAAGTTGCAGCCGCTCGGCGGCGCGGTCGCGGACGGGACGGGGCCGGTGAGCACGATCGGCTCCACGGCGTGCAGCAGGCTCGGCGTGGCCGAGAACAACGCGCGCATGTACGGGTGGTGCGCGGCCTGGGGCACGGCCGCCGCCGGCGCCTCTTCCACGATCCGGCCCAGGTACATGGTGACGATCCGGTCGCTCATCTTCTTGACCGTCTGGATGTCGTGCGAGATGAACACCATCGCCAGGCCGAGCCGTTCGCGCAGGTCGACGAGCAGGTTGAGGATCTGCGCGCGCACCGACACGTCCAGCGCCGACGTCGGCTCGTCGGCCACCAGCAGCGCGGGCCGCAGCGCCAGCGCGCGGGCGATCGCGACCCGTTGGCGCTGCCCGCCGGACAGCTGCCCCGGCACCGCGTCCGCGACGCTCTCCGGCAGTCCGACCAGCGACATCAGCTCGCGCACGCGGTCCGCGCGTTGCGCCGGCGTGCCCTCGCGGTGCACGTCGAGCGGGTCGCGGATGATCCTGGCGACGGCCAGCCTGCGGTTCAGCGCCGTGGCCGGGTCCTGGAAGATCATGCCGACGTGCCTGCCGAAGCCGGCCGCGCCCAGCTCCTCCAGCGGCTCGCCACGGAACCGCACCGTTCCCCGGGTCGGGCGTTGCAGGCCGACCATCACCTTGGCCAGGGTCGACTTGCCGCACCCGGACTCGCCCACCACGCCGACGGTCTCACCGGCGTCCAGCGCGAGGTCCGCGTCGGTCAGCGCGTAGACGTTGTCGTGGCCGAACAGGCGTGCCGACCGGATGCGGTGCACGACGTGGACGCCGTCGAGTTCAAGCAGGCTCATGGGCCTTCACCTCCGTGGGGCGCTCGGCGGGGAAGTGGCAGGCGATGAGGTGGTTGACGTTGTCGCCCACCCGGACCGGCGGCTCGCGGTGGCAGATCGCGCGGGCCGCCGGGCACCGGCCCGAGAACCGGCACCCCGGCGCGAAGTCGGCGGGGGAGGGCACCACGCCCTTGATCTGGGTCAGCGTCTCCCGGTTCTCCTCCAGCGAGAGCACCGCGGACAGCAGGCCGCGGGTGTAGTGGTGCCGCGGCTCGCCGACGATCTGCGCGATCGCGCCCATCTCGGCGACCTGCCCGCCGTACATCACCACCACCCGGTCGGCCACCTCGGACACCAGCGCCAGGTCGTGCGACACCAGGATGAGCGCGAAGCCCAGCTCCTCCTGCAGCCGCAGCAGCAGCTTGACGATCTGCGCCTGCACGGTGACGTCCAGCGCCGTGGTCGGCTCGTCGGCGACGATCAGCTTCGGGCTGCGGGACAACGCCATCGCGATCAGCACCCGCTGGCGCTGCCCGCCGGACAGCTCGTGCGGGTAGGCGCGCAGGGTCCGCTGCGGGTCGAGGTTGACCAGCTCCAGCAGCTCCTCGGGCGTGCGGGTGCCGCCGCGCCGGACGAACTGCTTGAGCTGCGCGCGGATCGTCATCGCCGGGTTGAGCGAGCTCAACGCGTCCTGGTAGATCATCGCCAGGTCGTGGCCCAGGTAGCGGCGCCGCTGCCGCGGCTTGAGCGCGAGCAGGTCCTGGCCCGCGAACCGGATCCGCCCCGACACGCGGGCGGTGTCCGGCAGCAACCCCATGATCGACAACGAGGTCAGCGACTTGCCGCAGCCGGACTCCCCGATCAGGCCGAGCACCTCGCCCGACCGCACGGTGAACGACACGTCGTCCACCACGTTCACGCCGTCGTGCCGGTCCTTGAACGAGATCGCCAGGTGCTCCACGTCCAGCACCGACTCCCGGCCCGACAGGTCGCGGGCCTGCCGGCCGAGCCGTTCACCGGCCTCCCGCAGCCCCGCGATCGGCAGCACGGGCTCGGTGCTCTCCTCCGCCGCCACGACCGCGCCCTCGGTCAGGGCGACCGCCTTCGCCGCCTGACCGGCCTTCGCCCGGCGCGCGGACGGCGTGGCCCACGCGTCGGAGATGCCCTCGGACAGCACGTTCAGCGCCAGCACCGTGACGAGGATCAGCAGGCCGGGGAACAGCGTCGCCCACCAGCCGCCGGTCAGCACCAGCTCCTTGCCGTTGGCCAGCACCGAGCCCCACGACGGGTCGGGCTGCTGGATGCCCGCGCCGATGAACGACAGCGACGCCTCGAACACGATCGCGTCGGCCACCATCACCGTGCAGAACACCAGCACCGGCGCCGCGCAGTTCACCGCCACGTGCTTGGCCAGGATGTACGGCCGCCGCGCGCCGATGATCCGTTCGGCGGCGACGTAGTCCTCGCTGTACTGCGCCATCACGTTCGCCCGCACCACGCGGGCGACCGACGGCATGTAGAGGAAGCCGATCGCGAGGATCAGCACCCCGATGCCCCGCCCGAACACGGCCACCAGCACCGCCGCGAGCGCGATGCCCGGGAACGCCATGATCACGTCCAGCACGCGCATGGTCGTCTCGTCCAGCCGACGGCGCGAGGTCGCCGCGAACGCGCCGATCAGCGCGCCCGCCACGAGCGCCAGCGCGGTCGCGCCGAGGCCGATGGCGAGCGACCACCGGGTGCCGTAGACCAGGCGGGAGAAGATGTCGCGGCCGGAGGAGTCGGTGCCGAACCAGTGCGCGCCGCTCGGACCCTCGACGCTCGCGTCGGTCAGGTACAGGTCGTGCTGCGTGATGAGCGGGGCCAGCGCGGCCAGCACCGCGAGCAGCACCAGCACCGACAGCGCGAGCCACGACGGCACGTTGAGCCGGCTGAACCGGATACCCGGCCGGCTCAGCCGGTCGGTCAGGCCGCGGCGCATCACGAGTGGCTCCGCAGGCGCGGGTCCGCCATCAGGTAGAGGATGTCGACGATCAGGTTGACCAGCACGAAGCCGACCGCGATGGTGATCACGAAGCCCTGCACCTTCGAGCTGTCGCCGTCGTTGACGGCCTGGATCATGTTCTGCCCCATGCCCGGCAGCGCGAACATCGTCTCGATGACCACCGCGCCGCCGAGCAGGTAGCCGAGCCGCAGGCCGAGCACGGTCAGCGGCGTGACCAGGGCGTTGCGCAGCACGTTGCGCCCCACCACGACCACCGGCGGCAGCCCGCCGCCCCGCGCCGTGCGCACGTAGTCCTTGTCCAACTCCTCCACCATCGACGTGCGGATGATGCGGGTCAGCTGGGCCGCCACCGGCAGCGCCAGCGACACCGCGGGCAGCGTCATCGAGTTCAGCCACCCGGTGAACGAGTCGTTCATGCTGACGTACCCGCTGGTGGGGAACAGGCCCTCGCCGACGGCGAGCCACTGCACGAGCAGCAGCGCGATCCAGAACGCGGGCGCCGCCACGCCGGCCAGCGACACGATCCGGATCACCTGGTCGGGCCAGCGGTCCCGGAAGATCGCCGACGCGACACCGAGCGGCAGCGACACGACGATGCCGATCACGAGCCCCATCAGGGTCAGCTGGACGGTGAGCGGCAGCGCCGTGGTGATAATGTCGGCCACCGGCTGCTTGGTGATCACGCTCGTGCCGAAGTCGCCCTGCGCCAGCTGCCAGACGAACCGCGCGTACTGCACGGGCAACGGGTCGAGCAGGCCGTTCTCCCGCCGGAACCGGTCCAGCTGCTCGTCGGTGGCGTTGGCGCCGTCGAACGCCGCCAGCGCCGGGTCCGTCGGCGAGAACCGCATCACGATGAAGACGAACAGGGTGACGCCGAGGAGCAGCGGCACCAGGGCGAGGACGCGGCCGAGCAGCATCCGCAGGACGATCAAGCGACGCCTCCCGTCAGACGACCGGCTTGGCCTGGTTGAGGTTGATCCCGGGGTAGCCCTGCGCACGCACGCCCGTCAGCACCTTCGGATCCCACGCGGTGCCGTTCTGGGTGAACACGATCGGGTACACGACCGCCTGGTCGGACAGCATGTCCAGGGCCTGCTTGGTCAACCCGTCGCGCTCGGCCTCGTCGGTCACCGCGGCGGCCCGGTCGAGCAGGCCCAGCAGCGCCTGCGCGTCGGGGCCGGTCCACCGGGCGTACTTCGGCGCGACGCCCGCGCCCGCGTAGTAGTAGCGGATGAGCAGGTCCGGGTCGTTGCCGAACTGCTCGGCGTTCTGCGTGGTCGTGACGACCTGGAAGTCGAAGCCGCTGTCGAGCTTGGAGAACAGCGCCTTGGTGTCCTGCGAGTCCACTGTGGTGGTGACGCCGATGGCGTCCCAGCCTTCTTTGATCACGTTGACGCAGTCCGCCACCAGCGTGGTGTTCGTCGTGGACAGCGTGACCTTCAGGTCCGTGACGCCGGCCTGGCGCAACAGGTCCCGCGCCTTGTCGGGGTTGTAGGCGAAGTCGTTGGCGGCGGGCTGCGACGCCTCCATCGCGGGGTTGATGAACGAGGTGCCGGGCGTGCCCTTGCCCTTCAGCCCGACCTCGATCATCTTCTCGCTGTCGATCGCGTAGTGCAGCGCCTGGCGCACCAGCTTGTTGTCGAACGGCGCGTGCGCGGTGTTGAACATCAGCCACAGGTTGTTGCCGCCGTCGGCGAACTCGACCGTGCGGCCGTCCTTCTGGAGCTGTTCGGCGTTGGCCGCCGGGATGTTCTCCACGATCTGCGCGGCGGGCTTCGCGCCGGAGATCTTCGCGACCCGAGGCGAGGCCTCCACGATCGAGTTCCACAGCATCTTCCGGTAGACGGCCGGTCGCGGTCCGTTGTAGTCGGCGAACCGCTCGAACCGGGTGTGCGACAGCGGCGCCTGCTCGACCACCTTGTACGGGCCCGAGCCGACCACCTTGCCCGTCACCGCGTCCTGCCACTTGCCGTCGAAGACGTGCTTGGGCACGATCTTGACGGTCTGGAGCCGTTGCAGCACATAGGGGAACGGGTTGGACAGGACGAACTCGACCGTGCGGTCGTCGACCTTCCTGACCTCCTTGAGCCAGCTCGCCAGGAACGTGCGGACGAGGACGTTCTCCGTCGGGTCGAGCGCCCTGGCGTAGGTGAACACCACGTCGTCGGCGGTGACGGGTTGGCCGTCGTGCCACTTCGCGCCGTCGCGCAGCTCGAAGGTGAAGCCGGTGCCGGTGACGTCGGCGGGCAACTCCTTGGCCAGCCCCGCGTACGGCTTGCGGCTGACCGGGTCACCTTCCACAAGGGACTCGTAGCAGTGCAGGATCGCGGCCATCGAGAAGGCCGACGCCGTCTGCAACGGGTCCCAGGTCTGGTTGTTGCCGTAGCCGATCACCGCGGTGATCTCGTCGGCGGAGTTACCGGTGGAATTGGTCGAGGCGGGCCCGCCGCACGCGGCGAGCGTGGACGAGAAGGCGGCGGCGGCACCGGCGAGGCCGGTGAAGCGCAACATGTCCCGCCGACTGAATGACTGACCGGATCCGGGCCGAGTCTTGGACACCGGGCCTCCTGACTGTGCGTACCTCACCCAGGACGAGTCGACCACCCCGTAGGACATGGGACGTCCTATGACCTGCAAAACCATAGGGTGAGATCGCGAAGAGGTCAAGAGCCGCGGAAGTGCCTCTGAAACACCGTCGTCACGGGCCGGACACGGCCACGACCAGCCCGTCCGACCGCCGGGGCGAACGGTCGGTCAGCCCGACAGCGACCAGGTCGACCAACCGGCGGAGGCGACGTGCCTGCTCGTCCGAAGAGGACGGTTCGAGGGCTGTCCCGGTGGCCGCTTCGACCAACTCGGCCACCAGCCGCTCGCCCACCGCCCGGAACACCTCTTCCTTGTTCTTGAAGTGCTGGTAGACGGCCGGTCGCGACATCCGGGCCGGCTACCGGGCGGCGGCGGTCCGCGTCACGGGCACCGCCTCGAACACGTGCGGCGACTCGGCGACGGCGGCGCGGTAGACGTCCTCGTACCGGGCGCTCATCAGGTCGACGTCGAACCGGCGGACCGCCTCGGCCCGGCACCGGTCGGCCGACAGCTGATCGACCCGGCGCAGCGCGGCGACCAGCGACGCGTGGTCGTCGCACACGAAGCCGGTCTCGCCGTGCGCGACCACCTCCGGCACGGAGCCGCGGCGGCTGGCGACCACAGGCGTGCCGCACGCCATCGCCTCCACCATCACCAGCCCGAACGGCTCGTCCCAGCGGATCGGGAACAGCAGGCACCGGGCCGCCGTCAGCAGTTCCAGCTTCACCACGCGGTCCACCTCGCCCAGCCACTCGACGCCCGGGCCGAGCAACGGCGCGATCTCGCGTCGGAAGTACTCCCGCTCCTCTGGCTCCCGGCACTTGGCCGCGATGCGCAGCGGGAGACCGGCCTCCGCGGCGGCGGCGATCGCCTCGGGGATCCCCTTGCTCGGCGTGGCCCGCCCGAGGAACAGCGCGAAGTCCTGCTTGTCCCGTCGGAACGGGAAGGCCGCGACGTCGATGCCGTTGTGCACGGTGCCCACCCAGTCGAGGTCCGGTGCGAGCCGGCGCTGCGCGTTCGAGACGGCCACGAGGTGCACGCTGCCGTTCAGGCCCCGGTAGTAGCGACCCATGTCCCCGGTCACGGGCGCGTGCGCGGTGACCACGGTGGGCACGGACCGGCCGCGCGCCAGCAGCGGGCCGGCGAGGCTGTGGTCGTGCACGACGTCCACGCGGAGGTCGGAGAGGATGGCGGGCAGCGCGGCGGCGTGCACCACCTCCGGGATGCCCTGCCCCATCCGGTCGGACTGCGGGTGGTCGCAGGTCGCCCGGAAGTCGGCGGCCGTGCCGTTGCGGCCGACGCCGACGAGGACGACGTGGTTGCCGCGGGCGACCAACCGGCTCGCCAGGTCGGCGCACATCGACTCGGTGCCGCCGTAGGCCGCCGGCGGCAGCTCGAACCAGGGCGGGGCGATCATCGCGACGCGCAGCGGTTTCACCGGGCTCGCCCCCCGTCCAGGTCGGGGTGCAGGCCGACTGGCTCGTGGATCACCTCGACGTCGTCGGGCAGGCCGGTCACCCGGACGTCGGCGCCGTTGACCTCCATCGTGACCCGCGCGCCGAGCATCGGCACGCCGTCGAGGGCCAGCGGCTCGAACGGCTCGGGCAGCACGGGCGCGATCCACACCTTGCGGTGCGGCGCGTACGGCTCCACCCGCAGCAGCACGCGCAGCAGGTGCAACGGCGTGGCCGACGCCCACGCCTGCGGCGAGCACGACGTCGGGTACGGGATCGGGTCCGGATACTCGGTGCGGTCGAACCCGCACAGCAGCTCGGGCAGCCTGCCGCCGAACGCGTCGGCCGCGTCCAGGACGGCGGTGGCGACCCGTTGCGCGGCCTCCACGAAGCCGTACCGCATGAGCCCGTGCGCGATCAGGGCGTTGTCGTGCGGCCACACCGATCCGTTGTGGTAGCTCATCGGGTTGTACGCGCCCATGCCGGAGGCGAGGGTCCGCACGCCCCACCCGGTGAACATCTCGGGCGAGAGCAGCGCCTCGGCGACCTGCCCGGCCTTGTCCTCGTCCACGATGCCGCTCCACAGGCAGTGGCCGATGTTGGAGGTCAGGGCGTCGACGGGGCGCTTCTCGCCGTCCAGGGCGATGGCGTAGTAGCCGCGGTCGGGCAACCAGAAGCGCTCGTTGAACCGCGCCTTGAGCTCGTGGGCGCGGGCCCGCCAGTGCCGCGCGCCGTCCGGGTCGCCGAAGTCCTCGCACATGCACGACCGGGAGAGGTAGGCGGTGTAGACGTACCCCTGGACCTCGCACAACGCGATCGGGCCGCGCGCGATCCGCCCGTCGGCGAAGTTCACCCCGTCCCACGAGTCCTTCCACCCCTGGTTGACCAGCCCGCGCTCGGTCGCGCGCTGGTACTCCACGAACCCGTCGCCGTCCCGGTCGCCGTGCTGCTCGATCCACTCCAGCGCGCGGTCGGCGTGCGGGATCATCGCCTCGACCTGGGCACGGTCGATGCCCCAGCGGGACAACTCGCCCAGCAGCACCACGAACAGCGGAGTGGCGTCCGCGGTGCCGTAGTAGACGTTGCGGCCGCCCAGGGCCAGCGACGCGTCCGCGCCGAACCGCATCTCGTGCAGGATGCGGCCCGGTTCCTCCTCGCTGTTCGGCTCGACGCGCGTGCCCTGGTGGTGGGCCAGGGTCCGGACCGTGCCGAGCGCGAGGTTGGGGTCGATGGGCAGCGACATCAGCGCGGCCAGGATCGAGTCGCGGCCGAACAGCGTCATGAACCAGGGCGCGCCGGCGGCGACCGCGATGTCCGACGGCCGATCCGGGTCGAAGATCCGCAGCGCGCCCAGGTCCTGCCTGCTGCGCTGCAGCGTCGCGGCCAACGACGGCTGGCCCGTGTACCTCAGGACGGGCACGGCCTCGCGCCACCGGCGGGCGCGCAGCACCGGGACGGACTCGTCGATCGGGCGTTCACGCGGGAACATCGTGTCGGTGGTCAGGCCGTCCACGACGGGCTGCACGGTCACGCACGTCGACCACTCGCCCTTGGGCGGGATGACCGCGCGGAAGGTCAGGGTGGACGGTGAGTAGTCGGCGCCGTCGGCGTGCACCCGCACGCCCCGGCTCTCGCCGTCCAGCCGCCGGGTCAGGCGCAGCTCCTCGGGCTCGACGTCGCAGTGGTGCCCACCGCGTTCGCGGACCCGGCCCTCCTTGACCTCGAACAGGTCGGCGAAGTCGGCCGCCACGTGCACCGAGACGACGTGCGCGACGGTCTCCCGGCCGAAGTTGCGCAGCGTGATGTCCTCGCGCATGCCCGCGCCCACGTACCGCTCGCGCCGCACGAGCAGGGTGCTCTCGGCGTCGTGGGCGTGCGACCGGCCGCGGCCGACGAACGTCATCCGGAACGGGTCGCGGGTGAGCGTGGTGATGTGCTCGACGGTCGAGCCGTCCACCCGCAACGCCCAGCCGGACACGATCCGGGTGTCCTGGAAGAACACGCCCTGGGCGGCGGCGCCGTCCACGTTGCCGTCACTGCCGCAGACGCAGAACGACGTGCCGTGGACGAGCGTCACGGTGTCGGGTGACAACGCGACGGGCTCGCCGTCGTAGGCCCAACCACCCTCGGTCATCGTCGGCCTCCTCCGCCGGGTGTTTCTTCCCGCTGACCGGGTCCACCACGGGTGCCACCCCTCGGGTCCGGCAAACAACACCCATCCCACCGGGGGACGCGGCCGGCCAAGACCCGCATGACGGTCCTGCCGAGGGGTAGCCCCCGGCCATGCGCGCGCTCACGCTCGACCCCACGACGGCGAACTCGTTGCAGGTCACCGAGGTGCCCGAGCCCGAGCCGAAGCCGGGTGAACTGCTGGTCGAAGGGCTGGCCGTCGGCGTCTGCGGCACGGACAAGGAGATCGCCCGCGCCGAGTACGGCTGGGCGCCACCGGGCCGCGACCGGTTGGTGCTCGGCCACGAATCGCTCGGCCGGGTGATGACCGCGCCTCCGGAGAGTGATTTCACGACCGGTGACCTGGTGGTGGGCGTCGTCCGACGACCCGATCCGGCGCCGTGCGGCGCGTGCGCGCACGGCGAGTTCGACAACTGCCGCAACGGCGACTACACCGAGCGCGGCATCAAGGAGCTGGACGGGTACGCGGCCGAGCGGTGGTGCGTCGAGTCCGACTACGCGGTCGCGCTGGACCCGCGCTTGGCGCACGTCGGCGTGCTCATGGAGCCCACTTCGGTGGTCGCGAAGGCGTGGGAGCAGGTCCGTCGCGTGGGGGAGAGGGCGTGGTACGAGCCGAACCGCGCGCTCGTGACGGGCGCCGGGCCGATCGGGCTGCTGGCCGCGATGATCGGTGTGCAGCAGGGGTTGGACGTGCACGTGCTCGACGTGGTCGAGGAAGGCCCGAAACCGCGGCTGGTGCGGCGGATCGGCGCGACCTACCACCACGGCGACGCCGAGGAGGTCGCCGCCCGGCTGCGGCCCGACGTGGTGATCGAGGCGACCGGCGTCGGCAGCGTGGTCGTCTCCGCCGTGCGCAACACCGCGTCGTACGGCGTGGTGTGCCTGACCGGCATCTCGTCGGGCGGCCACGCGGTCGCCGTGGACGTCGCGGGCGCGAACCGGGTGATGGTGCTGGAGAACGACGTCGTGGTCGGCTCGGTCAACGCCAACCTGCGCCACTACCGCCAGGCGGCCGACGCGCTGGCGAAGGCCGACCTGGACTGGCTGGACGGCCTGATCAGCCGCCGCGTGCCGCTGGCGGCGTTCGCCGACGCGTTCACCGCCGAGCCCGACGACGTCAAGGTGGTCATCGCGCTCTGAACGCCGTCGCGCACCGGATCGGCACGGCCGGTGGACCCACCGATGCGGGCGTGATCACGAGCACGCATGCTGTGGGCATGGCTGTTGACCCGCGTGGCGCCGACCTGAAGCGACTGCTGGCCGAGGACCCCGGCGGGCCGGTGGTCATGCTCAACCTGCTGCGGTTCGCCGAGGGCGGGGTGGCGTCGTACGAGGAGTACGCGCGGCACCTGCGCGAGACGTTCCTGCCCCGGTACGGCGCGGAGATCCTCTACGCCGGCACGGGCTCCACCGTGCTGGCCGCCGAGGACGGGCAGAGCTGGGACGCGGTCGTGGTCGTCCGCTACCCCGACCGCGCCGCGTTCAGCCGCATGGTCGCCGACCCCGAGTACCAGCAGGTCACGCGCCTGCGCACGCGAGCGCTGACCGAGGCGGTGCTCCAGGCCACGATCCCGTGGGCCTGAGCGTTCAGGAGCCGCTCGCGCTGGGCAGCATCGGCGGACAGCCGGTGCTCGCGTGCGCCGGGTCGTACTCGAAGTGCCACTCCTCGTTGAGGTAGCGGCGGCACCAGCCGAGCGCGGGCCCGTGCCGTTCGACCCAGGCGGCCGACTCGAGCGGCTGCACGTCCACCGCGATCCCGGTGACGTGCATCGACTTCTCCGGCGGCAGGACATACCGCGCGGCCAGTTCCGCCGTGCCGAACCGCCGCACGGCGTCCTCGAACTCCCGCCGCTGCTGGCCGACGCTCCGCTTGCCGTCGTTGAGGCACAGCCCCACCCCTTGGCCTTGGGTGGCGGCCCGCAGCCGGTGCCACGCCTCCAGCACGTCCGGCCGCAGGCCGTCGGGCAGCTCGTCGACGTAACGCCCGTCCAACGGGCAGACCTGCCCGGTCTCCGGCCCCGGGACCTCTTCGACGATCGCCACCGGCCGTCCCGTGACGGGGTGGTGTACCAGGACCACCCGGCCGGTCACGCCCAGCGCGCCCACCGAGGCCACGGCCAGTGCCAGCGCCAGCAGCACGCCGATCAGGGTGCGCCGCATCACGTCAGCGCCTCCACGGCGTACGCGGCGGCCTCGGCGAGCAGCGCCTGGTCGTACCCGTCGTCCGCGGCGGCCTTGCTCGACATGATCGAGATCAGCAGCGGCGCGGCGTTCGGCGGCCACACCACGGCGATGTCGTTGACCGTGCCGTAGTCGCCGGTGCCGGTCTTGTCGGCCACGGTCCACCCCTGCGGCACGCCCGCCCGGACGCGTTGCGTTCCTGCCTTGGTGGCGTTGCGTTCGAGCAGGTCGCGGAGGAAGGCGCGCTTGTCGGGTTCGAGGGCGTCGCCGAGCACGATCTCCCGGTAGTCGACGCCGATCGCGCGGGGCGAGGTCGTGTCGCGGGGGTCGCCGGGGACGGCGGTGGTGAGGTCCGGCTCGACCCGGTCCGACCGGGTGACGGTGTCGCCGAGGCCGCGCACGTAGGCGGTCAGCCCGGCCGGGCCGCCGAGGTCGCGCAGCAGCAGGTTGCCCGCCGTGCCGTCGCTGTGGCGGACCGCCGCGTCGCAGACCTGGCGGACGGTCATGCCGGTGGCCACGTGCTGCCGGGTGATGGCGGAACTCGCCATCAGGTCCCGCTCGGTGTACGTGACGACGGTGTCCAGGTGGGACAGCGGGTGGCGGTGTAGGACCGCGGCCGCCGCCAGGCCCTTGAACGTCGAGCAGAACGCGAACCGCTCGTCCGCCCGGTACGCGAGGGTCGTCCCGGTGCCCGTGGCGACGGCGTACACGCCCAGTCGCGCGTCGAACTTGCGCTCCAACTCGATCAGGTGATCGTGCGGCACGGTGGCGGGCGTGGGCGTCGCGCTGGACGTGCCGACCGGCGTGGAGGACGGCGTGGAGGACGGCGCGGGCGCCGACGCCGGGTCCGGTGCGCAGCCGGCCAACGGGAGCAGCGCGGCCGCACCCAGGAACGCGCGGCGGCTGGTGGTGCGGTGCGGCGGTGTCACGCCGACGAGCTTCACAGCCGACCGCGGATGCTGTCCAAGACAGGAACGCGGCCATCGATGCCGATCTGGCATAGTCGCGGCCTGTGGACGTGGTCGAGGCGTGCAAGGCGTTCGTGGCGGTGAGCGGGCACGGCAGCTTCACGGTCGGCGCCGCCGCGGCGCGGATACCGCAGTCCGTGGCCAGCAGGCGCGTCGCGGCGCTGGAGAAGCACTTCGGGGCCAGGCTGTTCGCCCGCACGTCGCGGAGCGTGACGCTGACGCCGTTCGGTCGGGAGATGCTGCCGTCGGCGCGGCGGCTCGTCGACCTCGCCGAGGCGATGGAGCACGACGCCGAGCGCGCCAAGCTGCGCCCCTTCCGGCTGGCCGTGCCGGAGGTGTGCGCGCCGAGACCGCTGGCCCGGCTCGTCGCCGACGCCCGCCGCCACGACCTCAACCTGGACCCGCGACCGGCCGGCCCGGCCGAACGCGTGGAGCTGGCCCGCACCCTGGACGTTCGGGCCGCGCTGGTCGCCGTGCCACCGGACGAGGGCGCCTGGCGGGTGCCGCTCGGCCTCGCCGGTCACGCCGACCCGGGCGCCACCTCGGCGGTCTACGTGGAGACCCTGCGGGCCGGCCGGGCCGAGCGGACCACCCGCCGGCGGCGGATCTGGCTCCAGCCGGAGGACGACGTGCCGCACGTCCGCGACCGCCTCACGCGCCTGCGCGACGCCGTGGGCCTGCAACCGGCCCAAGTGGTCGTGGCGGCCTCGCTGGTCGCGGCCACCGCCGACGTGCTCGGCTCCACCGACCTCCTGCTCTGCCCACCGGGCCAGGCCGACGACCTCGGCCTGCACTGGCGGCCGATCGGCGAGCTGGACCTGGCCCGCGGCTACGACGTCACGGCCGGGCTGCGCGAGGACGTCCAGCGGATCCGCGACCTGCCGCCCGCCGCGATCGGGCAGTGCCTCGGCAGCCCGGTCGGAGGGGCGTGACGATGGGGACGACCAAGGTGCTGCGCGACGCGCGGGAAGCGCTGGACGACGCCGGTCTGCGCGGCTCGTTCCTGGTGCGCGACCTCGACACCGGCGACGAACTCGGCCTCGACGCCGACGTGGAGTACCCGGTCGCGTCGCTGGTGAAGGTGCCGCTCGCGGTCGCCACGCTGGAACGCGTCGACCGGGGCGAGCTGGACGCCGCCACCCCGGTCCTGGTGCCGCCGGCCCGGGTGGCCGCACGGGGACCGATCGGGCTGCCCAAGTTCCGCCACCCCGCCACGATCGCCATCGACGACCTGCTCTACCTGAGCGTCGCGATCAGCGACAGCACCGCCGCCGACGCCCTGTTCGCGCTGACCCCGCCCGCCGCGGTCGCCGCCGAGCTGCGCAGGCTCGGCCACGACGGCATCGCCGTCCGCCACCTCATGCGCGACCTGGTCGACACGCCCGCCGAGCGGTTCACCCCGGCGGAGGGCCACCTCGCCCACTCGCTGGCCATCGCGGCGGCGACCGAGGGGCGCGGGCACCCGGTGACGCAGCTGGACATCAGCCGCGCGAACGCCGGTTCCGCCCGCGCGTTCGTCGACCTCCTCCAGGGCGTGTGGCGGCCGACGACGATCCGGCCCGCGGTCGCCGAACGGGTCCGGGAACTGATGGGGGACAACGCGTTGCGCCACCGGCTCGCGCCCGACTTCAGCTCCGACGCGTCGCGGTGGTCGTCCAAGACCGGCACGCTGCTCAACCTCCGGCACGAGGTCGGGGTGGTCGAGCACGCCGACGGCCAGGTGTTCGCCGTCGCCGCGCTCACCGAGTCGCGCGTGCCCGCCGTGGTGCAGCCGGGCGCGGAAGCGTTGATGGCGCACGTCGCCCGCACCCTCCGCGACGAGCTGCGGGCGTGGTGAGTCAGCGGAAGTCGCGCGCGGACGGCACGAGCGCGGCGGCGGCCGGCGCGGCGAAGCAGACCACCGCGCACACCGCGAGGACGACGCCCGCGCCGAACCCGTCGACCGCCGGCGCGATCAGCGCCAGGCCCACCGGCGCCAGGCCGTAGGACAGCAGGAAGTCCAAGGACGACACCCTGGCCAGCAGCGAGGGCTCGACCTCGCGTTGCGTGGCGGTGAACCAGGGCACGTTGAACAGCTCGATCCCCGCACCCGCCACCACGTACGCGGCGACGACGACCACGGCGTGCACCGGCAGCAGCAGGCTCAGCGGCACGAACCCGTAGCACGCCAACCCCGCCAACGCGGTCCAGCCCTGCGCCCGGGAACCCCGCCGCGCGGCGACGACCGCGCCGGCCAACGCGCCCACCGTGTACGCGGTCATGGCGGCGGCGAGCACCGCACCCGTGCCGTAGCGGTCGCGACTCACCAACGGCAGCACGACGCCCGTCGCGGAGTACCCCGTGGCGATCACCGCGGTCAACGCGCCCAGACCCGCCACGAACCACGGGTGCCGCCGCGCCTCGCGGATACCGTCGACGAACTCCGCGAGGAAGCGCTTGCGGGCCACCGGGACGACGACGCCGCCCGCGGGCGGGATCAGCGCCGCGCTCAGCCACAGCACCGCCGTCGCGACGATCAGCGCCGGCGTGTCGACCACCAGCGCCAGCAACGCCGTCAGGCTCGGCGCGACCAACGTCGTGACGCGTACCGCCAACGTCATCGCCGCGTTCGCCTGCCGCCGCCGGTCCTCGGCCACGACTTCCGCCGTGAGCGCCTGGAAAGCCGGGCGGCACGCGCCCTGCCCCGCGCCGACCACGGCCGCCGCCACGGCCATCACCACCACCGAACGCCCCAACCCGACCGCGATCAACGGCGAGGCGAGCCCGGCGACCAGCCCCGCCGACACCACCACCCGCCGCCGGGGGTGCCGATCGGCCAGCACGCCCGCGAGCGGGACCGCGACCAGGAACCCGGCGGTCCGGGCGGCCAGCACGATCCCCAGCTCGACCCCGGTCATCGACCGCTCCAGCACCGCGAACCCGAGCACGAACGGCAGCGCCCAGGTCGCCAACCCGGACGCGGTGGCCCCGATCCACAACCGCACGAACGCCGCGTCGCGCAACAGCGTCCCGCCGGGACGGACGTCGGCGCGCACGGACGGTCAGCCGACCTCGGTGGCGCCGGACCGGCCGGTCGCCCGCAGGAGGTCGTCGCGCGCCCGCGCGACCCGGGACCGGATCGTGCCGACCGGGCAGCCCGCGATCTCGGCGGCCTCCGCGTAGGACAGTCCCAGCACCTGGGTGAGCACCAAGGCCTCGCGGCGGTCCGGGTCCAGCGCGTCCAGCAGCATGTTCAGCTCGACGGCGTCCTCGAAGCCGGACTCGACCGGACGCCGGTCCGCCTCGCGCTCCCAGTCCGCGCCGGGCGACAGCCGCGGCCGTGACCGCGCCATCCGGACCTGGTCGATCACCACCCGGCGGGCGATCGACAGCAGCCAGGTGCGTGCCGACGAACGCCCGGCGAACCGGCGCAGGCTCACCAGGGCACGCGCGTAGGTCTCCTGGGCGAGGTCGTCGGCCACGCCGACATCGGCGAGGTGGGCGATGAACCGCCACACGTCCCGCTGCGTGGCCCGCACGAACCGCTCCAGCGCGTCCCGGTCGCCGGCACGGGCCCGCAACGCCCAGCGCGTCACCTCGTCGTCGGGGTTGGTCACGTTGGGGGAGGTCACGACTCCGAATCGTAACCACAGACGGTCGGGAACTCGTGCGCCGAATGGAGCGACTACTGGGACGTGGACTGCCGAACCAGCCGTGAAGTGTTGTCGGCGCGCCTCGACGGCGAAGCCGAGCCGGTGCCCGCCGCCGAGGTGGACGCGCACGTCGAGCAGTGCCCGGACTGCTCGACGTGGCTGGTCCGGGCGCAGGCGCTGACCAGGACGATCCGGGTGCGCCCGGCGCAGCCCGCGCCGGACCTGGTCGCCGCCGTCCTGGCGGACGCGCCGCCACGCCACATCGCCCTGGCGCCACGCCTGGCGCTGGCCGCGGTCGCGATCGTCCAGCTGTGGCTGGCGTTGGCCCAACTGCTCGCCGGCGCCACGTCGTCGCCCGCGCACGGCATCACCGGGCACCTGTTCAACGAGGGCGCGGCGTGGAACCTGGCGCTGGGCATCGGACTCCTGGTCGCCGCCGTGCACGCGCACCGCGCCGCCGGGCTGTTGCCCACGCTCGGCGGTTTCGTCGCCGTGCTCGGCGCGTTCTCCGTGCACGACCTGCTCACCGGCGCGGCGACGGCGGCACGCGTGCTGACCCACGTGCCGCTCCTGGCCGGCCTGGTGCTGCTGTGCCTGGTCCACCGCGCGCACCGGAACCTGCCGACGCCCGGCACCCCGGCCCAGCACGACCACGACGAGCACGACGGTTCGGGCGAGTCGGACGACCACCGGCCGACGCGGGCGGAGAAGCGGGGTCGGGGCGGGCTGCGGCCGACGGCTCACCGGCGTGCCGCCTGATCCGGTCGTCACGACACGACCGGCGTGATCGCGCCCGCGGCGGCCAGCGCACGGTGCAGGGCGAGTTCGGCGGTCGGGCCCTCGGCGAGCACGATCCCGGTGCACGAGCGCTGGTCGGTCAGGTGCTCGACCACGTCACCGGGACTCGCGGTCGGGTACCACTCGGGCGAGCCGGGCAGGCCCGCCACCCGGTCGAGCCCCGACCAGCCACTCAGGACACCCGCCCGCGCGGGGTAGGCCAGCACGAACGCCACCCCGGTGCCGGGCTTCACCGGCGCGGTGAGCAACGCCGGTTCCGCCGCCAGCGCCATCGAGACCATCGCGTCGTAGACGTTCGTGTCCAGCGACCGGCACAGCGCCTCGCCGACGAGCGCGCCGCCGATCCGCGCGTTGACCTCGACCACCTCGGGTCCGTCGGCGGTCAGCACGAACTCGGTGTGCGCGAACCCGCGCTCGTGCCCGGCGACGGCCAGCACCCGTGCGATCCACCGGCCGAGCTCGGCGAGGTCGGCGGCGGGGAACGCGACCGGGAACGCGGCGGCTTCCTCCCGCCTCACGGGTTCGGGGGACAGTTGGCGGCTGAGCACGCCCAGCAGCCGCGTGCGGCCGGCCCACGTGACGGTCTCGGCGCTGTAGAGCGGCCCGGCGAAGTACGGTTCGGCGATCAGCCTGCCCTTCAGCGGGGTCCGCTCGGCTTCGCGCAGCGCGTCGTCCAGTTCGGTGCGGGTGCGGACCAGCCACACCGCGCGCGACGACGTGCCCGCGGAATCCTTGACCACCAACGGGAAATCGTCGGCCGTCGTGGGGTCGACCGGCCCGCCCCGGCTCAGCCCGTGCTCGTGCAGCAACGCCCGGACCGCGCCCTTGTCCCGCAGCACGCGCACCGCGTCGACCGACGGCCCCGGCAGCCCCAGCCGCCGCGCCAGTTCCGCGCCGGGCACGGCCCACGTGTCGGTGGAGCTGATCAGCCCCGCCAGGTCCGGCATCGCGCGCAGGGCCGCCTCGCACGCCGTGACGTCCGTGGTGTCGATGTCGATGACACGCACGCGGTCCGGGCCGAGAGTGGCCAGCTCGTGGGTGTAGATCGACCGATCGCCGGTGAGCAGGCACAGGTCGTGGCCCGCGTCCTCGGCGGCGTCGGCGAGCCGCCCGAGGCCGAAGGTGAGGGTTTCCAGCAGCACGATGGTCACGGCACGGGGTCCTTCCGGCGTTCCTGCGCGGGCACGAGCGCCCTGCGCGCCCAGTCCATCGCGGCCCACGGTGGCGACAGGTCGTCGAGCGAGGCGATCTCCACCGGCGTCAGCAGCGCCGGGTCCAAGGCTTCGCGGTGGCGGGCGAACACGCGGGCCGCGTACCGGTGGCCGGTGTCCGCGCCGATCACGACGTGCGTGCGACCGGGATCGCGGTCGGCTTCCCAGCGGGCGGCGAGGTGCGCGGCGCCCGTGGACAGGCCCGCGAACACGGCGTGGTCGCGCATCAAGCCGATGGTGGCGGCCATGGCGTGCTGGAAGTCCAGCCAGTGCACGCGGTCGTACAGCTCGTGGTGGACGTTGCCGAACGGGATGGCGCTGCCGATGCCCGCGATGATGGCGTCGGGATCGGTGAACCGCTCGCTGCCGAACGTGACGCTGCCGAACGGCTGCACGCCGACCAGCCGTGCGCCGGGGTCGTGCCGCCGCAGCGCCCGGGTCAGCCCGCCGCTGGACGCGCCGGTGCCGACGCTGCCCACCACCGTGAGCGGCTCGCCGGGCAGCGCGCGCCGCAGGAGGTCGGCCAGCTCGGCGTACCCCAGGTGGTGGACGGGATCGTGGTACTGCCGCATCCAGTGCAGGTCCGGGTCGCGGGCCAGCAGCTCGCGCACCCGTGCCACCCGGCGGTTCTGGTCCAGCCGCAGGTCGTCCGACGGCGGCATCTGGTCCACGGTGACGCCCAGGATCTCCAGCTGGGCGCGGATCGTGTCGTCGACGGTGGTCGAGGCGACGATGTGGCAGCGCAGCCCGTGCCGGTGGCAGGCCATCGCCAGCGCCAGCGCGTAGATGCCGCTGGAGCTGTCGACCAACGTCTGTCCTCTGTGGACCACTCCGGTGTCGAGGAGGTGCCGGACCGCGCCCAGCGCGGCGTACACCTTCAGGGTCTCGAACCGGACCAGCACGGTGTTGGGGGACAAGCGGACGAGCGAGGGCGTCTTCACCGCGTCGGTGATGTGGTCGTGCACCGGTGAGCCGAGGTGGTCGGGCACTGCCCTCACCGTCCGATCGAACGCGGGTAGGTGGCCAAGTCGGCTCCCGGGCGTAGAGGTCGTCGGCACGTGGCGATCGGCTCGGCGGAGACTTCGGGACGCTCAGGCGCGCCAGACCGTGCCCCGGCGTTCGTACTCCAGCACGGTCTCCGTGCGCTGGGCGAGCTTCGCGCCCAGGAACCGTTCGACCAGCCACAGCGCCACGTCCAGCCCGGAGGTGATGCCGCCGCCCGTGATCAGGTCGCCGTCGTCCACCACGCGGGCGTTGACGACGGTGGCGCCCTGCGCGGCCAGCTCGGCTTTCGCCCCGGTGTGCGTGGTGGCGTTGCGGCCCTTGGTCAACCCCGCGGCGGACAACACCATCGTGCCGGTGCAGATGCCGGCCCGCAGCACGTCCGCGGCGGCCAGGCGGCGCAGGAAGCCCTGGTCGGCGGCGAGCCGGTTGACCCCCGGCCCGGTCTTGTCGGTGTACCCGCCGCCGGGCACCACCAGCACGTCCGCCTTCTCCGGCGCCCAACCTTCGGCCACCTGGACCTTGGTGCCGTACGTGCAGGTGACCGTGCCAGGCCGGTGGGGGGTGACCAAGGTGGTCGTCAACGCCCCGCCGCTCATCCGCCCGGCGAGCCCCAACACCTCCACCGGTGCGACGAAGTCCTGCTCCTCCACCCCGTCGAACACCAGCACCTGCACCCGAAGCGGCGCGGACGCGGTGGCCACGCCACCCGACGTGGCTCCCACTGCTCCCATCGTGCCGACGGACAGTGCCGACGCGCGCAAGAACGTCCGACGTTCCACGGTGACCTCCCCAGTTCACGGTTCACCACAGTGGTCGGTCGAGACCCCCGTTCGGTTCCGGGCGTTCGGCGGTTACCGCGTGGCGGCGCGGACGAGTGCCGCGATGGACATCGACCGGGACTGCTGGGGCCAGGCGATCGAGAGGGTCGCGGGCGGCGCGTCCGGCACGTCGAGGTACGCGATCCCCGGTCGCGGGTAGCGGGTGATGACGGAGTCGGGCAGCAGGGTGACGAGCTCGCCGAGTTCGACCAGCTTCAGCAGCTGGGGCAGGTCGCGGACGTCGTGCCGGGCCACGATCCCGTCGAGGTAGCGGTGGAGCTGGTCGAGCCGCGTCGCGTCGTCGATGGGCAGCCCGAGTTCGGCGAGGGTGGCGTGGCCGCGTGCCGCGAGAGGATGGCCGGTCGGCACGGCGGCGACGTGCCGCTCGACGGTCACGGTCTCGGCGTCGAGACCCGTGCGGTCGAACGGCTCGTAGACCAGGGCGGCGTCGGCTTCGCCCTGGCGCAGGAGCTTCGGCTGCTCGCCCCACCGGCACAGGCGGACCGCGATCGGGAGGGACGCCGCCGGGTCGGCCGCGTACCCGGCCAGGACCGTCTCCAGCAGCCCCGCGTCGCTGTCGGCCTTGACCGCCAGGACGAGCTTCGGCTCCGCGGCGCGTTGCGCTCGCCTGCCGGCCGCCTGCAGCGCGTCCAGGGCGGTCCGGGCCTGGTCGAGGAGCACGGCGCCGGCGGGGGTCAGCGCGACGCTGTGGGTGGTCCGCTCGAACAGCGTGACGCCCAGCTCCGCTTCCAGCTTGCGGATCGTGCGGGACAGGGGAGGGGACGAGATGCCCAGCCGCTCGGCCGCGCGGGCGAAGTTGAGCTCCTCGGCGACGGCGACGAAGTAACGCAGGGGGCGTGACTCCACGCGCACCACCTCCGATCGGTATGTCCCTGAGGGTAACAACCCGGTGTTCGCCGATCCTTCCGACCCGGCGGCGCCGCGGGCAGGGTGAACGCATGATCATTGTCAGTGGTGCCAACGGAAAGCTCGGTCGCGCGGTGGTGGAACGGCTCCTGGACCGGGTCGGGCCCGACCGGATCGGCGTGTGCGTCCGCGACCCGGAGCAGGCTGGGGCGCTGGCGGAGCGCGGCATCCGGGTCAGGCAGGGCGATTTCGCGGACGGGGCGAGCTTGGCGCACGCCTTCGAGGACGCGTCACGGGTGCTGGTCGTGTCGGTGGACTCCCACGGCGAGACGGCGTTGCGCCTGCACGAGACGGCGATCGCCGCGGCCGGGAAGGCCGGCGCCGAGCGCGTCGTCTACACCAGCCACATGGGCTCGAACCCGTTGTCCGCGTTCGCGCCGATGGTCGACCACGCCGCCACGGAGGCGGCGTTGCGCGACTCGGGGGTCGCCTTCACGTCGCTGCGCAACGGCTTCTACGCTTCGACGACGCCCATGCTGCTCGCCGCCGCGCTGGAGACGGGCGAACTGGCCGCGCCGGAGGACGGTCCGGTGTCGTGGACGTCCCACGCCGACTTGGCCGAGGCGGCGGCGATCGCGTTGACCGAGGACGTCTTCGACGGCGTGACACCGCCTCTCACCGGTCCGGCGGCGCTCGACCTGAGGGACGTCGCGGCGATCGCGTCGGAGGTGACGGGCCGGTCGATCCGCCGGGTCGTCGTGTCGGACGACGACTACCGCGCCGGGCTCGTCGCCCACGGCCTGCCCGAGCACGTGGCGGACTTGCTCCTGGGGATGTTCGCGGCGAGTCGCCAGGGCGAGTTCGCGCAGTTCGACCCCGCGTTGGCCGGCCTGATCGGGCGGCCGACCGTGCCGCTGCGCGACGTCCTGGAAGCCCGACCGACCACCGCCGTGGTTCCCTAAGCTCTATAGCTTCAGTGTTCATCGAAGCTTGTGGTCACCCGGCCGGCTGGGCGGTGAGCAGGTCGCCGAGGTCGATGCGGGTGAGGAATTCACGGCGGACGCGGTCGGCGACGTCGGAGACCTCTTCGGAACCGTCGTCCGCCGGGTCGATGTGCACCCGGAAGGGGCGTTCGCCGCGGGGGAGGGCGACGATCCGGGCGATCTCGTCGGCGACGAGTGAGGCGTCGGCGCCTGCGGGCGCGAGGGCGGCGAGCTTGCCGGCGACCTGCTCCACCAGCCCGGCGTACCTCGTCTCGTACTCGGTCTCCACGGCGGTGTCGGCGGGGCGGCCGGAGTGGGCGAAGTGGTTGGTGCCCGAGGTGAACGAGCCGGGCACGACGATCGACGTCTCGACGCCCCAGCGGGCGAGCTCGCCCGCGTAGCTGACCGCGAGCGAGTCCATGCCCGCCTTCGCCGCGAAGTACGGCGCGAGGTAGGGCGGCGTGCCGCCCTTGACGCTGGAGCTGGACACCCAGACCACCAGGCCTTGGCCGCGGCGGCGCATCCCGGGCAGGGCGGCGCGGTTGACCCGCTGGGTGCTCAGCACGTTCACGTCGTACAGCTCGGCCAGCTGTTCGGGGGTGAACGCCTCGGCCGGCCCGGTGACCATGTGGCCCGCGTTGTGGACGAGGACGTCGATGCGGCCGTGCTCGGCCTCGATCCGGGTGACGGCCGCGTCGACGGACTCCTGCGAGTTCACGTCGAGTTCGATCGCGCGCAGGTCGACGCCGTGCTGCCGCGCGTAGTCGGCGGCGGCTCGGACCTGGGGCGCGTTGCGGCCGGTGGTCTCGCGCATCCCGGCGTAGACGGTGTTGCCGGTGTCGGCGAGGGAACGGGCGGTGAGCGCCCCGAAGCCGCTGGACGCGCCGGTGATGACGATGACGTTGCTCATGGTGGGTTCTTCCTGTGTCGATGGGGCGGGGGTGGTGTCCGGCTCAGGCAAGGCCGCCGTTGGCGAAGAGCACCTGGCCGTTGATCCAGCGGGCGGGGCCGGCGAGGAAGGAGACGGCGTCGGCGATGTCCTCGGGCTGCCCGAGCCGTTCGAGCGGGGTGGCCTTGGCGAAGTTGGCGATGACGGCGTCGTCCTTGCCCTGCAGGAACAACGGGGTCGCGGTGGGGCCGGGCGCGACCGCGTTGACGGTGATGTCCTTGCCGCGCAGCTCGCGGGCGAGGATCAGGGTGATGCCCTCGACGGCGGCCTTGCTCGCGACGTACGCGCCGTAGGTCGGGAGTTGGGTGCGGGTCACCGAGGTGGAGAAGTTGACGATCGCGCCACCCCGGCGGACGCGGCGGGCGGCCTGCTGCGAGACGACGAACGTGCCGCGGACGTTGGTGCGGTGCATGCGGTCCAGGTCGTCCAGGTCCAGCTCGGCGATCGGCGCCAGGACCATGACCCCGGCGGTGTTCACGACCACGTCGACGCCGCCGAACGCGTCCTCCACGGCGTCGAACGCGGCGCTCATGTCGTGCTCGTCGGCGACATCCCCGCCGACCGCGATCGCCTGCCCGCCGTCGGCGGTGATGGCGGCGACGATCGCGTCGGCCCGGTCCTTGTTGCCGGCGTAGTGCACGGCCACGGCGAAGCCGTCGGCGACGAGGCGCTCGGCGACAGCGCGCCCGATCCCCCCGCTGCCGCCGGTGACGAGAGCCACCCGGGTAGCGGTGGTGGGAGTGGCGGCGGTGTTCTCGGTCATGAGATGTCCTTTCAGTCGCATGAGGTGCGAAGGCCGGCGCGCGGGGCGAGATGCGCGGGGCGATGGTTCCGGGTCCGGTGCGTCGGGATGCGCGTCGGTGGGTGCGGCGGGGTTTCGAACGAGTGCCGCGGCTGTTTTTGGCCGTGCGGGATCGCCAGAGGTCGGGCGTGGGCACGCGGCCGTGCGAGCGGCCATGTGGTGTGGGTGGAGGGCGGCCGCGTGGGTGTGGTGGGGGAGTTGGGGGTGTGGTGGCGTTATGGGTTGGTGCGGGTCGCCAGGTGGGTCAGCCATTCGGTGAGGAGCGCGAACTCCGCCGGGCTGAACGACTCCGGCCGGTCCGAGCGCAGCAGCGCGCCGAGAGTGGTCGCGGCTTGGGCCACGGTCGGTGGCGTGGTGGTGAGGTCCGCGCCGGGTTCCGGGGTCAGGATGCCGGGCAGCACGATGTCCCTCACCCGCACCGACAGCTCGGGGTCGCGGTCCGCCTCAGGTCGGTTGAGCAGGGCCAGGGCGACGCCGGTGTTGGCGGCCATCACGATGTCGGCGGCGCGGTCCGGTTGGACGGCGAGGCGTCCGGCCTGGGCGACCCGTTCGAGTACGCCGCGCAGCAGTTCCCGCGCGTCGCGGACCGCTTGCGGCGGGGTCGTCAGCCGGGGCGTGTACATCAGGCGGTACACGTTGGGGTGGTCGAGGGCGAACCGGGTGTGCCCGTCCCAGCCGCGCCGGAGGTCGGCCACGGGGTCGGCGGTCGGTACCGCCGCGCGCTTGGCCTCGAGGTACTCCGCGAACCCGTGATCGACGACGGCGGCGAGCAGGCTGTCCTTGTCGCCGAAGAGCCGGTAGATCACCGGCTGCTGCACCCCCGCCTTCTCCCCGACGCCGCGCGTGGAGATGTCGCCGTTCGGCGAGGTCTCCAGCAGCTCGGTGGCCGCCGCCAGGATCGCTGATCTGTTGTCCATGTTAGCAACGATAACATGCTATGGGATCGGTGCCAACACTTTCTTGTTAGCGCCGATACGGCCAGGTCGGACAGGCGCTAACGGGACGCGTGGTCGAGCCAGCTCCGCAGCGCCCACCAGTGGCGCAGGGTGCCCAGGACGGTCGACGGGTCGTCCGCGCCGCTGTCGTCCCACGGCGTGCCGGTGATCTCGGCGAGCCGGTCGAGCCGGTACCGGACGGTGTTGGGGTGCACGTGCAGCGCGGCGGCGGCGTGGCCGAGGCGTTGGCCGTGGTCGAGGTAGACCAGGGCGGTGGAGACCAGCTCGCGGTGGAAGTCGTCGTCGTGGTCGAGGCAGGCGAGCGTGCCGCGCAGCAGGTCGGCGAGCACCGGTTGCGCGGCCAGCGCCACCTCGCCCGCCAGGTCGGTGAGGTCGTGCACGCCGCGCAGCCCCGCCCGACCGGCGATCCGCAGCGCCGCCACGCACAACGGGTGGACGTCGCGCATGACCGCGAGCCCCGTCGCGGGCGCCACCACCAGCAGCACGTCCGGCCCGAGGTCGGTCGGCTGCCGGACGGACAACCCGGTCAGCCGCCCCTCCACCAGCCCGTAGACGCCGCCACCACCCAGCAGCCGCTGTTCCAACGCCCGCGCCTCGCCCGGCAGGGTCACGTCGGAGACCAGGCAGTGGTACCGCCCGTCGGACGACAGGCCCGCGCGCCGCAGCTCCGCGGGTTCCGGCGGCGTGCCGTCGCCGTCCACGAGCAGCCGTCGCAGCAGGTGCGTGTTCGCGTCCCGGTTCGTGCGGGACAGTTCGAGTTCGGCCGTGTGGTAGCCGTTGATGACGTGCCGCTCCAACGCCCCGGTGTAGCGGTCGAGGTCGACGAGCCCTTCCAGGAGCACTTCGTCGGGCACGCCCGCCGCCCGGCTCCGGGCGATCGCGATGTTCATCGCCCTGGTGCGGCCCGCCTGGACGCCGCGCAGCAGGCCGTCGATGGAGATGCCCTGCGCCGCGCGGTCCGCGCCCAGCGCCTCGGCGGCCTCGAAGTCCTGCGCCTCCGGCTCGTCGGACCGCTCGAGGAAGTCGAGCCCGGTGGCCAGCAGCACCGCGACGTGCCGGCGGTTCTCCGCTTCCGGCAGCCGCGCCACCTCCGGGGACTGGCCGCGGGCGGCCCGGACCAGCTCCTCCACGACACCGCGATCGGTCGCCATGCCCCTGAGCACCTGCCCGAGGAGCACCTGTCCGGGCAGACGACCTCGGTCGTGCGCTGCCGACACCGGCCCACCCTCCCCGCCGCGACGTTGTGGCAGTGGCATAACGAGCACGCGGCTCGTTGGGCGTCGGCCCCTACCGCGGGCGCGCCGCGAGCCGGTATCTATTGCCTACTGAACGGTAACAGTCCGGCCGGACTCGGGGGCCACGGGTTCGGGAATTGGCGTGGACGCATCGAAACCCTGCACGGATGTGACAACTCGCGCATCCGGTTTGGAGCTGTCGTGGACAAGAAATCAGGGTCGAAAGGACGGACGCGCGTACCCCGCACGCGCCTGCTCGGCCTCCTGGCCACCTGCGTGCTGGCCGCGACCGCCGCACCGGCCGCCGCAGCACCCGCCCCCGCACCACCTGCGGGCGCGCAGCTGCGCGAGGTGATGTTCGTCGGCAACAACTGGGACGGCACCGCCGACGTGATCGCCTCCAGCGGCGACTTCGCGAAGATCGGCCGGGTGAACATCATCCCCGACCGCCAGGAGCGGCTGTGGGAGATCTACCTCAACCCGATCAAGCTCGCGTTCTTCCTCGGCATCAGGTCCGGCCCCGGCGAGGGCCACGACCAGTTCGTCGACGACATGTACACCACGCCGGACGGCCGCGCCGTGGTCGCCTCACGGCCGAGCTTCGCCGACGTGGTGTCGATCGACCTGGCCACCGGCCGGGTCAACTGGCGCTTCCCGGTCTCGGGCTTCCGCTCCGACCACATGGCCGTCTCGCCTGACGGGCGCCGGGTCGCGGTGTCCGCCTCGACGTCCAACACCGTGCACGTGCTCGACATCGAGACCGGTCGCCAGGTCGGCTCGTTCGCGACCGGCGACAAGCCGCACGAGAACGTGTTCACCGACGGCGGCCGGTACCTGTGGAACATGTCCATCGGCGAGGTCAACACGGCGCTGGACGACCCGGCGTTCGACTTCACCAAGGGCGACCGGCGCGTGACGGTGGTGGACGCGACGACGTTCCAGCAGGTCAAGGTGATCGACATGAGGTCGCGGCTGGACGCGTTCGGCCGCTCCGACCTGTCCGACTCCGTGCGGCCGGTGGCGTTCACGCCCGACGGGTCGAAGCTGTACTTCCAGGTGTCGTTCTTCCACGGTTTCCTGGAGTACGACGTCGCCGCGGACCGCGTCACGCGCCTCAAGGAACTGCCCAAGAACCCGAACACCAGCGAGGACCGCACGACCTGGGTCAACGACTCGCGCCACCACGGCATGTCGATGAGCCCGGGCGGCGACAAGCTCTGCGTCGCCGGGACCATGGACGACTACGCGGTGGTCGTCGACCGGGCGACGTTGCGCGAAAGCGCGCTCGTGCCCGCGTCCAAGCCCTACTGGGCGACCGTGAGCGGTGACGGGCGCAGCTGCGTGATCTCGGAGAGCGGCGCCGACCAGGTGACCGCGATCGACTTCGCCACCGGGCGCAAGCTGGTGTCGGTGCCGGTCGGCGACCACCCGCAGCGGGTGCGCGTCGGCCACGTCCCGGCCGGCTGGACCGGTCCGTCGAGCTGACGTGACCAGCGGTGGTCGGCGGCAGTGCCGGCCACCGCTTTCGTCGGTCCACCCCGAGGTTGTAGGTTATAAGCTACAACGGAGGGGGTCGTGGTGGTCGAGCACGTCGAGCCGGCGGTCGTGACGGATCTCGATGCGCGGTAGGGGGAACCTGCTCGCGGTGCTGCTCGCCCACACCGTGCTGGTCCAGCTCGTCACGTTCGTGCTGCGGCCCACGTCCACCTACCGCGCGCTGGAACTCGGGGTGCCGACGGGGTGGCTCGGCCTGCTCTCGGCGGGTTTCGCGATCGCGCCGCTGGTGCTGGCGATCCCGTCCGGCCAGGCGGTCGACCGACTGGGCGAACGGCGGGTGATGCTGACCGGCGCGATCCTGATGTGCGCCGCCGCCGCGACGTTCGCGTTCGTCGGCGGCGGTGTGGCGGGGCTGGTGGTCGGCAGCGTGCTGCTCGGCACCGGTCACCTGTGCTCGGTGGTGGCGCAGCAGGCGCTGGTGGCGAACACGACGGAGACCTCGCGCTACGACGCGGCGTTCGGCTACTACACGTTCGCGGCGTCGTTGGGGCAGGCGGTCGGACCGGGACTGATCCTGCTGTTCGGCGGCGATCGGACGATCCCGCGCACGGACACCGTGTTCCTGGTGGCGTTCGCGATCACCGTCGTCCTGATCGGTGTCACGGTGGCGTTGCGCGCACCCGCCGTCCGTCGTGCGGCCACAGTGGACGGCGCGCCGGAGGGCGTGCGCGACCTGCTGCGGCGACCCGGTCTGGTGCGGACGCTCACGGTCAGCTGCGTCGTCATCGCGGCGGTCGACATCACGCTGGTGTACCTGCCCGCGCTGGGCGCCGAGCGCGGCATCCCGTCCGGTGTGGTCGGTGTGCTGCTGGCGGTGCGCGCGGCGGCGTCGATGACGTCACGCCTGTTCCTCGGCAGGCTGGCCGCGTGGCTGGGACGGCGTCGGCTGCTGGTGGGCAGCGTGGCGTTGGCCGCGGTCGGGCTCGCCGCGGCGGCCGTGCCGATGCCGGTGTGGCTGCTCGGCCTGGTGGTCCTCGTGGTGGGCCTCGGTCTCGGCGTCGGCCAGCCGTTGACGATGTCGTGGCTGGCGGAGGCGACGCCGGCGGGGCTGCGCGGTCGGGCGATGTCGTTGCGCCTCACCGGGAACCGCCTGGGCCAGGTCGTCGTGCCGAGCGCGGCGGGGCTGCTCGCGGCGGGCACGGGCGCGGCGGGCGTGCTCGTGCTGACCGCCGCGAGCCTGACCGCCGCCGGTGTCGCGGCCGGTCGACGCCCGCCGCCGACGTGACCGGTGCTCCTCAGGTGTCGGCGAGACCCGCTTCGTAGCCCGCGATCACCAGTTGGGCCCGGTCCCGGGCGGCCAGTTTCGCCATGAGGTGCCCGATGTGCGTCTTGACCGTGTGGCGGCTCAGGTGCAGGGTCTGCTCGATCTCGGTGTTGGACAGCCCCCGGGTGATCAGGTGGAGCACTTCCCGCTCGCGCGGGGTCACGCGGTCGAGCGTCCGTCGGGCGCGGGGCGGCGTGGGGGTGCGGAGGAAGTCCGCGATGAGCCTGCGGGTGACGGTGGGCGCGAGCAGCGCCTCGCCGGCCGCGACCGTCCTGATGGCGTCGAGCAGCCGGTGCGGCGGGACGTCCTTGAGCAGGAACCCGCTGGCTCCCGCGCGCAACGTCTCGTACACGACGCCGTCGAGGTCGAACGTGGTGAGGATGAGGACCTTGGGCGGGTCCGGCAGCGCGGTGATGAGCCGGGTGGCGGCGACGCCGTCCAGGTCGGGCATCCGGACGTCGACCACCGCGACGTCCGGCCGGTGCCGGGCGGCCAGGGCGCACGCCTCCCGGCCGGTGCCCGCCTCCGCGACCACCTCCACGCCGGGATCCGCGTCCACCAGCAGCCGGATCGTGCCGAGGAACATCGGCTCGTCGTCGGCGAGCAGCACGCGGATCGGCTCACCCACGGTGGGCCCCGGTGTCGAACGGGAGCGTGGCGCGGACCGCGAACCCGCCGTCCGGGGCGGGGCCGGCGTGCAGGGTGCCGCCGTGCAGCGCGACCCGTTCCCGCATGCCGAGCAGCCCGTGGCCGTCGGCGTCGGACGTGGCCGCGCCCTCGTCGACGACGGAGATGACGAGCCTGCCGGGCTCGACGGACGTGACCAGGTGGCACCGGGGCGGCCGGGCGTGACGCCGCACGTTGGTCAACGCCTCCTGCACGATGCGGTAGGCCGAGATCCGCACCGCCGCCGGCGCCCCGGACAGGTCGGCCTGCTCGGTGGTCACGGTGACGCCGGCCGATCTCGCGTCGTCGACCAGCCGGTCCAGCCCGGCGGGGGCGGACGGTGCGCGCAGCCCGCCGAGCACGGTCCGGACGTCCGCCAGCGCCGACCGGCTGACCTGCTCGATGCCGCGCAGCGCCGCCTCCCGCTCGTCGGGGCGCGTGCCCGCCACGTGGTTGGCGACCGCGGCCTTCATGGCGATCAGGCTGAGGTTGTGCCCGACCACGTCGTGGATGTCACGGGCGATGCGCAACCGTTCCTCGGCGACCGCCCGCGCGGTGCGCGACTCGGCCAGCTCGGCGCTGTGCCGCCGGCGCGTGCGCACGGCCGCGGCCACCGCCCACGCCCCGGTCAGGACCACCGCGCTGAACAGCAAGGTGGACCAGGGGTTCGTGGCGAACGACTCCGTGCCCGCCGGCGCCGGGACGAGCGGCAGACCCGGCACGGTCGCCACCGCGACACCGGCCGCACCCACGCACGCCAGCGCCGCGCCCAGACCCACCGCACCCGACCGGGACGACGACACCACGACCGGGTAGAGCGCCAGCGCGATGGCCGCCAGCGTCGACTCGTTCCCGGTGCCGACGACGATCGCCGCCGCGCCGACCGGCAGCACGGTGGCGAGCACGGCGGTGGGCCGGACCCGGCGGACGGCGAGCGGAAGCGCCAGCGCCGCGCCCGTGACCACGGCGAACACGTCGACCGCCGGCGCGCGCAGCACGGCCCACACCAGCACCACGCCCGCGGCCACCACGTCCGCCACCAGCAGCCCCTTCGGGCCGAATCGCACCATGGTGGCACCGTAACCGGGCGGCGACCGGGACAACTCGGACCACGGTCTGATGGCACGGGACCGGAACGCTCCGAGACTGCTGGGGTGTTCACCTCGATCCTGTCCGCCCTGATCGTCTCCGCCGTGTCCCTCGGCCCCACCACCCCGCCGCCACCCGTCGTCGACGCCGCCGCCATCGACGCGGTCGTGCGGCAGTACCGGGAGCAGACCGCGCTGCCGGGTGTCGCGGTGGCCGTCACCCGCGGCACCACCGTCGTGCACACCGCCGGGTACGGCCGCACCCCCGACGGCGACGCCGTCACCGAGCACACCACCATGGCCGCCGCGTCGGTGAGCAAGTCGTTCACGGCGTTGGCGGTGCTGCGGCTCGTGGAGGACGGCCGGATCGGGCTCGACGACCCGGTGCGCGCGCACCTGCCCGAGTTCACGATGGCCGACCCGCGTGCGGCCGACATCACCGTGCGGATGCTGCTCGACCAGACCTCGGGCCTGTCGGACACCACGCACCGGTCGTTCAGCGGCCCACCGGTGCACACCCTGGCCGAGGCCGTCGCGGCGATGCGCGACTCCACGCTCGCCGCCGCACCCGGCACGCGGTGGGAGTACCACAACCCGAACTTCCAGGTCGCCGCACGGCTGGTCGAGGTCGTCAGCGGCCTGTCGTTCGCCGACCACCTGCGCCGCCACGTGTTCGAACCGCTCGGCATGGCCGACAGCCGCACCGCCGACACCGCGCGTGACCTGCCACCGAGCGCCGAGGGACACCTCAAGGTCCTCGGCACGGCCGTGGCGCTGCCCGAACCGCCGGCGTTCGGCAACGGCTCCGGCGGCGTGCTCACCTCCGCCCACGACCTGGCGGCGTGGCTGATCGCGCAGAACAACGGCGGGCGCGGACCCGACGGCACGGCGATCGCCACCCCGGACAGCATCACCGCGACGCACACGCCGTCCGCCGTGTCGGGGTCCTACGGCCTCGGCTGGTTCGTGGGCGTCACGGCCGCCGGCGCGCCGCTGGTCGACCACGGCGGCGACCTGTTCACCTCGACCGCCTACCAGGCGCTGCTGCCCGGAACCGGCCACGGCATCGCCGTCCTGGCCAACACCGGGATGCAGTACGGCGACGCCCAGGCGATCGGCGCGCGCCTGGTCGCGTTGGTCGAAGGCAGGCAGCTCCCGCCCGTGGACGACCCGTCCGCCGTCGTAGACGCGGTGCTGCTCGTGCTCGCCCTGGCCGTCCTGGCGCTGACCGGACGCGGTGTGGTCCGGTCGCGACGGTGGGCCGCCCGCCGACCGTCGATCCCGTGGGCGGTGGCGCGCCTGGTCCCACTGGCGCTGCCGCTCGTGCTCGCGGTCACCGTCCACCGCGTCGTCGGTTTCCTGTACCGGGGGCGTGACGTGGCGTGGCTCCAGGTGCCGTACCTGTACCCGACGTTCATGGTCGCGCTGGTGGTGGCGGCGCTGGGCGGCGTCGCCGTGCTCGCGGCGAGGATCGTCGCGCTCGTCGGACGTCGGCGATCCGCCGGGTGACGGCGTGCGGACCCGGGCGTTCCGCGGCGGGAACGCCCGGGTCCACGTCAGCCGCCCGCGCCGGCCGGCGGGTCGTCCCCGGCCGGGCCGTCGGAGTCGTCCAGGCCGTCCGGATCGTCCGCTTCGGACTCCGGATCGGACTCCGGATCGGCGGACCGCCGCACCCAGCCGATCGTGTCCGGCTCGGGCCACCACCCGGTCGGCACCGGAAGGGTCGGCGCAGACCGGTCCGGCACCGGGGGTTCAGCGATCGGTTCGCATTCCACTCATCACCTCCCGACGTCGAGCACTTGCGCACCCGACGCTAGGGACGCGCCGCGATCCGCACACCGGTCGGCTCCGGCCAACGGCCGCTCCAGGCCACACCGGCTGACCTATTGCGGACGGTGGCCGGACCCGCCACTGCCGCGGACCGCGCGAACGGGTCAGGATTTGGCCCGAGCAGGTCGGGGGACCAGCATCGACCAGGAGGAACAATGTCCAAGCGCGTCATCGGCGCCGTACTCGCCGCGGTCTTCGCCGCCACTCTCGGCGCCGCCACCCTGGGCGCCGCCGTGAGCACCGCGGCCACGAACACCCCCGTGGTGGTCGCGACCGACCCGGCCGACCCCACCGACCCGCCGGACCCGTGCGCGGACCCGCGACTGCCCTGCGACGACTACGGCTGGACCAACCCGGGCGAGTGAAGCGTCAGTTCAGCCAACCCAACCGGGTGGCCGCGTACACCGCGGCCACCCGGTTGTCCGCTTGCAGGGCCTCCAACAGCCCCGAGACGTACCGGCGGACCGTGCGTTCGCTGATCTTCATGTGCCGGGCGATGGCGCCGTCGGTCATGCCCGTGGCCAGCAGGTCCAGCACTTTCGCCTGGGTCGGGGTGAGCCCGTTGCGCGAACCGGTCTCCTGCGCGCCCACCGGCACCGCCTGGCTCCACACCAGCTCGAACAGCATCCGCAGCGCGGCGATGATCGTCGGCGTCCGGATCAGCAGCGCGCCCTCCATGCCGGTGGGGTCCAGCGGCACCAGCGCCGAGTGCCGGTCGGCGATCACCATCTTCATGGGCAGCTCCGGCACCGCGCGCATCTGCCAGCCCGCCTTGATGTTGCCCTCGACCATGTCGCGGGAGCTCTCGAACTCCAGCACCGCGCGTTCGCACACGTTGCGCAGCACGACGCCGCGCTCGGCCACCACGGCGGGCAGCGTCATCACGGTCTGCGCGCTCGGCGCCTTGCGGAAGTGCCGCGTGGAGAACGTCACGAACTCCTCCCGCGCGGACAGGCACAGCTCGAACGAGATCTGCCCGATGCGCTGCGGATCGGTGAGGATCTCGATGTCGGCGGTGTCGCCGGAGGAGTTCGCCATCCGGTAGGCGGCCTGCAGCACGTCGAGCTGGTGCCGTGCCGCCACGATCGCCCGCTGCTGGTCGAGCACCTGCTGCTGCGCGGCGAGGATGGCGTGGTCGACCGCGCGCACCGGCTCGACCGGCGCGATGGTCGGGTCGCCGCGGTAGTCGCGGCGGACGAATCCCTTCTCGAACAGCTCGGCCATGTCCGCGCCGTCCGCCCGCGGGTCGTCGACGGCGATCGGCCCGCCGCGCACCAACGAGTCGTACAGCGCGCCCGCGCCCATGGAAAGCAGCCCTTCGAGCATGTCCCACCCCCGGGTTCTCCCCAAACCGGAGCACCAGCGTACGGACGTGTCCAGTCGCGGCCAATGGCCGATCTGCCACCTACGCGCGGCCTATCCCGAGACCCAGGCTCGTAGTCGACCAGCCACGACGGAAAGGCACGACGATGAGACTCGACCAGCGAGCGGCCAGGCTGCTGCTCTCGGTGGTGATCGCGGCCGGTGCGCTCGGCGGCGGCGTGGCCACCGCCGCGCCGTCGGCGGACCCGACCGGCGGCGAGGGGCAGCGCGCCGCCGTCGCCGGCTACCGGGCCGGGCCCGACACGCCCACCACCACCGTCACGTCGACCGACGCGTCCGGCACGGCCGTGACCGCCGCGGTCGCCACACCGCCCATGACCAGGTCGGAGATCATCGCCCGGGCCCGGACGTGGACGACCGCCGGCGTGCCCTACAGCCAGACCGACTACCACGGCGGGTACCGCACCGACTGCTCCGGCTTCGTGTCGATGGCGTGGCAGCTCAGCGAGTCGCTGACCACCCGCAACCTGGACCAGGTGGCGCACCGCGTCGACAAGGACGACCTCAAGCCGGGCGACATCCTGCTCAGCTACGACAACCACGTGGTGATCTTCGAGAAGTGGGCCGACGCCGCGCGCACCGAGTACTACGAGTTCGAGCAGACCCCGCCGCGGGCCGTCTACCGGAAGATCCCGTACCCGTACTACAGCGGCACCTACCTGCCGTACCGCTACGACAACGTCATCGAGGACGACGGTCAGACCACCGCGCTGCCCGGCCTGTCGACCATCTCCCGGGCCGCCGGCGACCTCGACGTGTTCGCCGCGACCTCGGACGGTCACCTCAAGCACCGCAACATGAACGACGGCGTGTGGGGCTGCTGGGCCACCCTGCCGTACAACGCGAAGATCAAGGGCGACCCGGCGGCGATCTACTCGGCCGGCCGGATCGACGTGTTCGCCCAGGGTATCGACAACCGGCTGAAGAAGATCACCTGGACCTCCACGTTCGGGTGGTACCAGTGGGCCGACATGGGCGAGTACGTCGTCACGTCCTCGCCGGCGGTGACCAGCCGTTCGGCGACGGGCATCGACGTGTTCGCGAAGAACGGGGCCAACAAGATCGTCTACCGGCACTACGACACCGCGCAGGGCTGGACCACGAACTGGTCCAACATCGGGCTGAACGCCTCGACCGTCACCGCCTCCGGCGCACCCGCGGCCGTGGCCAACGCCGACGGCAGCCGCATGAACGTCTTCGCCCGCGCCACGGACGGCAGCCTGCTGTCGCTGATGTGGACGCGCGACGCCGGCTGGTACAGCTGGGCCGACCGCGGCGGCAACTTCACCGGCCGCCCCGCGGCCTCCACCCGCGGCGGCGACGGCGTGGACGTCTTCCTGCGCGACCACGACAACAGCTTCGTCCACCGCTACAGCCCCAACGGCGCGGACTGGACCACGTACCCGGCCAGTGACTTCGGCGGGTACATCCTCACCAGCCCGACCGCCGTCTCGATGAGCGGCCAGCGGATCGACGTGTTCACCCGCAACAGCAACGCCGACCTGATCCGCAAGACCTGGACCAGCACGAACAGCTGGTACGACTGGGCAGGCCACGGCGCGGTCGGCGCACCCGCCTGCTGATCGACGCGAAGGGCGGCCGGACCTCTCCCGGCCGCCTTCCCCCCTCCCCGCAGCCCCTCCCGCAGTCCACCCCGCGGCACCCGTGTGCCCGAACCAGGAGCATCCCGTGAAACTCGCCGTGAGCCGGACGCTGTCCGCCGTCCTCGCCGCCGTGGCCCTGAGCGCGGGCCTGACCGTGCTCGGCGCGAACCCGCCCGCAGCGGTCGCCGACGACATCCGGGCCTGCGACCCCGGCGGCACGACCTCGCAGGACGTCACGATCGGGCAGCAGCTCAACGCGCAGCTCGGCTCGGACATGAGAGGCAACATGGACGCCTACGAGACGTCCTGCGCCCGGATGGTCGTGCAGGCGGTGAAGGCGCGTGGCCTGTCGTCGAGAGCCGCGGCGATCGCCATCGCGACCGTGATCGTCGAATCGCACCTGCGCAACGTCAACTACGGCGACCGCGACAGCCTCGGCCTCTACCAGCAGCGCGACAGCTGGGGCACGGCCGCGCAGCGGTTGCACCCGCCGACCGCGACGAACAGCTTCCTCGACGTGATGCAGCAGTTATACCCGAACGGCTCGTGGGCGGCGGAACCGATCGGCGAGGTCGCGGCGGACGTGCAGCGGCCGGCCGCGGAGTACCGGTACCGGTACGGCGTGCAGGCCGCCGACGCGCAGCTGATCGTCGCCGCGCTGTGGAACGCGGCGCCGGGCACCTCGACCACGCTGCCCGGCCTGTCGGCGATCTCGCGGGTGAACGGCGGGCTGGACGTGTTCGCCGCGACGTCGGACGGTCACCTCAAGCACCGCAACATGTCGGCCGGCGTGTGGGGCTGCTGGGCCACGCTGCCGTACAACGCGAAGATCAAGGGCGACCCCGCCGCGATCTACACCAGCGGCCGGATCGACGTGTTCGCGCAGGGCATCGACAACCGGCTGAAGAAGATCACCTGGACGTCCACGTACGGCTGGTACCAGTGGGCCGACATGGGGGAGTACGTCGTCACCTCGTCACCCGCCGTGACCAGCCGGCACGCGACCGGGATCGACGTGTTCGCCAAGAACGGCGAGAACAAGATCGTCTATCGGCACTACGACACCGTGCAGGGCTGGACCACGAACTGGTCCAACATCGGGCTGAACGCGGCCACGGTCACCGCCACCAGCGCGCCGGCGGCGGTCGCCAACGCGGACGGCTCGCGCATGAACGTCTTCGCCCGCGCGAACGACGGCAGCCTCCTGTCGCTGATGTGGACGCGTGACGCCGGCTGGTACAGCTGGGCCGACCGGGGCGGCAACTTCACCGGCCGCCCGACCGCGTCGACCCGCGGCGGCGACGCCGTGGACATCTTCCTGCGCGACCACGACGACAGCTTCGTCCACCGCTACAGCCCCGACGGCGCGGACTGGACGACCTACCCGGCGAGCGACTTCGGCGGCCACATCTTCACCAGCCCCACGGCGGTGTCGATGAGCGGCCAGCGGATCGACGTGTTCACCCGCAACAGCAACGCGGACATGATCCGCAAGACCTGGACCGGCACGAACAGCTGGTACGACTGGGCGGGCCACGGCGCGGTCGGCGCACCCGCCTGCTGACCGGCGCGTCCTCGGAGGTCCCGCCCGCCGCCACGGCGGGCGGGACCACGCGCTGTGGCAGCCGACGCCCGGGCAAGCGATGATCTTCCCGTGACGGACAGCCTGTGGGACCTGAGCCTGGCCGACCTGCGCGCCCGAACGGCCGGTTCGAGCCCGACGCCCGGCGGCGGCTCGGTGGCCGCGGTGACGGCCGCGTTCGGCTGCGCCCTCGTGCTCATGGCCCTGGAGATCACCGCCCGGCGCGACCCCTCGGTCGGCGACGCGATAGCGGACGGCAAGTCCCTGCTCGACCGCCTCGCCTCGGCCGCCGACCACGACGTGGAGCTGTTCGAGGACTACCTCCGGGCACGGCGGCTGCCGCGCTCCACGGAGGAGGAACGGGCCACCCGGCAGACCGCGGTGGTGGCGGCCTCGGTGGCCGCCACGGAAGGGCCGCTGGCCGCCGCCGCGACGGCGGTGCAAGCCCTGGAGTGGGCGTTCGAGGTGCTGCCCGTCGTCACCGGCACGGTCGTGAGCGACGTCCGCGCGGGCGCCGACCTGCTGCTCGGGTCCGTGCTCGCCACCCTGCGCGGCGCGCAGGCCAACGTGGCGCAGTTCGGTGACGACGCGGCGGCGTTCACCGCCCGACTGGACGCCGTGCGCCACGCCGCCGTGGCCGCGCACACCCGCATCGAGAGCACCCAGGAGGAGTCCCGATGACCGCCCGCACCATCGACCCGGCCGACCTCGCCGAGTCCATCCGCGACGGGATCCGCGCCGATCTGGCGGCGATCCCCGAACGCCTCACCGTCGTCGGCTTCCTCGTCGACGGCGACCGCCCGGCGCGGACCTACGCCGAGTACACCCGGCGCGCGTGCGCCGAGGTCGGCATCGACTTCGACCTGCGCACACCCCGCGCCGACGACATCGAGACCGCCGTCCGCGACGCCGGCGCGGACGACGGCGTGCACGGCGTGTTCGTCTACTACCCGGTCCGCGACCCGGAACGCGACCGCTGGCTGCGCGAGCTGGTCGACCCGCGCAAGGACGTCGAGGGCCTGCACTCGTTCTGGAGCCGCTGCCTCTACGAGAACCGGCGGTTCATCGACGACGCGGGCACCCGCCGGGCCGTCCTGCCCTGCACCCCGCTCGCCGTGATGAAGCTGCTCGGCGAGGCGGGCGCGTTCCGCGGCGACGCCGACACCCCGTTGGCGTCGGTCAAGGCGTGCGTCTTCAACCGCAGCGAGATCGTCGGCCGCCCCCTGGCCGCCATGCTGGCCAACGACGGCGCCGAGGTGACGTCGTTCGACATCTCGGGCTCGCTCGCGTTCCGCCACGCGGCCGGCATCCAAGGCCACCACGTGGACGCCGTGACCACCGACCGGGCCACCGCCCTGGCCGAGGCCGACGTCGTGGTCACCGGCGTGCCGTCACGCGACTTCCCGCTGGTCCGGGCGGACGAGATCAAGCCCGGCGCGGTGTGCCTGAACTTCTCCACGAAGAAGAACTTCGCCGACGACGTGGTGGAACGCGCCTCGGTCTTCGTGCCCCGCGTCGGCTCGATGACCGTGACCATGGCGATGCGCAACGCCGTCCGCCTCTACCACAACGCCCGGCTAGCGGACGGGTGATGCGGCGACCGGGGACCAGCGGGTGGCCTTGGTGGTGCTGTCCGTGCCGGAGGTGTGGCCGATGACCACGCCGTGGTTGTTGATCGCGATCGGCAGGCTGTAGCGGCCGGTGGGCGGGTCGAGGTAGGTGACCCGGCCCGCGCGCCACAGGAACCCTCGCGGCGTCGACAGGTCGGTGGCCGTCGTGTAGCCGACGATGTCGCCGCGTTCGTTGATCGCCACGGCCTCCGACGGCGCGGGCACGCCGAGGTCGACCGGTTTGCCGTCGGCGGGCCACAGCACCGCGCGCCGGGTGCCGTCCTCGTCCGCCGTCCAGCCGACCGCGTCACCGCGCTCGTTGAACGCCTGCTCGCCGTGCGCGACGCGGCCGTTCTCCGACAGCACGGTGGCGACGTCGCCCTCCCAGCGCAGCGCGACCGTGCCCCGGTTGCCGAGGACCACACCGGACTCGGTGATCCCCTCCGGGATGTACGTGCCGTAGCCCGGCCCGCCGCCCAGCCGAGTGCAGGCGCCGTCGACGCAGCGGACCGCGGCGAAGTCCTGGGTGGCGAACGCCGCGTAACTGCCGACCACGACACCGGCGTCGTTGATGCCGTACACCCACAGGTCCGGCCCGGACAGCGACAGCTCCGTGTGCCGACCGTCCTCCCACACACCGGCGCGGTTGTGCTGCTGCCGGAACAGGGACGTCGAGTAGGTCACCGGCACGGCGCCGTTCTCGTTCATCGCGGGCGCGGACGCCCACGCCGCGTTCGGCGGCGAGACGACCGTCCGCCCGCCCGCGAACCAGATCCACGGCTTGTTCCGGTACGGCGCGGTGGCGGTGCGGGTCTCGAACCCGAGCACCTGGCCGCGCTGGTTGAGCTCCACGGCCAGACCGGGGCCGAGGTCCGTGGCGCCGCCGCGCGGTGACCACAGCACGGCGTGCACCGGCAGGTCGTGGTCCTGCGCGCTGCCGACCACCTGGCCGAGGTCGTTGAGCCCGGTGACGTGGTGGTCCGGGTAGCCCGGCAGGCCGGGCAGCACGGCGGCGACCATCACGGGAGCCGTGTCGGCGACCGCGGGCGACGTGGGAGCCAGCGGCAGGGCGGCCGCGAGCGCCAGCACGGCCAGCGACGCGCGTAAGTCGGGCATGGTCGCTCCGTTGCGAGGATGTCCTGGGCGGGTCTGGATCGATCAGAAGGTATCCCGTGGCGGCCCGCCGCGGCGTCGGCCGGACAGCGCAACCGCCCGCGAAACCCTTGCGCGCCAGGCAGGGCGACACGCGTGGCGTCGGTGCCCCGGCCAGCCTCAGGACCGTTCGACCACGGCGAGGCCGTCGCGGTCCTCGACGTGCCGTGACGCGTCCTAGCCGAAGGTGGCGTTCACCCACGCGGCCAGCTCGGCCCGTGCGGCGGCGAGCGACCCGGCGGACGCGCCGTTCGTCACGAGCGCGAAGTGCGGCCCGGCGTCCCTTGTGGACAGCAGCAGCCGGTTCACCCCCGGCACGCCCGGTTCCGGCGCGACGGCCACCGGTTCGGCGCCGGTGTGGGCGGGCGGACCCGTGACGGCCGCCAGATCGCTCACCACCGTCGTCGACGCGGGCGGGAACGACGACGGCAGGTGCAGCTCCGTCGGCGCGGCGACCCCGTTGCCACGCCACACGAGCACGCCGAACTGCCCGGCGCCGACCAGGGCGCGCACCGCGGGCATCGTGTCGGGGATCCGGTTCCACGACAGCACCGCGCCGCCGTCCCGGGCACGGTCCTCGTAGGTGAACGCCGCCGTCCGACCCGCCACGGCACGCGGGAACAGGCGGTCGACCACCCGGCCCTCCACCGTCAGCACGTGGCCGCCGCCGTCGTCGACGCGCACCGCCGAGAAGTGCTCGTCGTTCATCGCGTCACCCTCGGTGCGGACCTTGTCCGGGTTGTCGTTCATCAACTCGCGGTGCCGCCCGTAGTTGACGTCCCAGTGCCACTGGCTGCCCGACAGCACCGGCCCGGACCCCGCCGCGCCCGCCCACCACCGCGCGCCCGCCACCCGCGAGTCGAGCGCCTGGTACATCGCCTTCAGCACGCTCGGGTTCTTGTCGGAGGTGAAACCCGCGACCGGGTGCCCGAACTCCGACACGATCCCGGCCGTGCCGAGCGCCGCCGCCCGATCGCGGATCCGGTTGAAGTCCGCGGTGTACTCGCCGTCGCCCGCCTTGCCCGGCTTGAGCAGACCGGACTGCGCCTTGCCGTCGTAGAAGTGCGAGTTGAACACGAAGCGGTCGCCGAGCGTCGGCACGGCCGGGAAGCCGCCCGGTTCCGCGAAGAACTCGACGTTCTGGTTCCAGAACACCAGCGGCTCGACGAACGCGGGCTTGTCGGCCCACCCCGCCTCGTCCATCCGCTGCCGGAACTGCCGGTAGAACGGCATGAGCAGGTCGCGTTCCCAGGCCACGCCGTCCTGCCCCTGGTCGTACCGCCCGGCGTACGGCTCGTTGAGCGGGTTGACGCCGAGCACCAGCCGGAACGCCTCCGCCGACAGCGCCGACTTCAGGTGCCGCAGCGCCTCGCCCGCCTGCCACACGAACTCGTCGCGGATCCGGAGCGGACCGGCGGCCGTGGTGACCTCGCGGTTGTGCCAGAAGTCGCGCACCGCGGCGGTGACCGCGGTGTTGTTCTTCATGTTCTGGCCCCAGTGCACGCAGACGCCGCACGACTCCTTCGGGTAGCCGCCCGCGCGCACGACCCACTCCGGCGCGCCGTCGCCGGTGTACCAGCTGTCGCGGTTGAAGAGGTAACGGGAGTACAGGTCCTGGTGGAAGTCGAGGTAGACCCGGATGCCCTGGTCGGTGAACGCGCCGACCTGCTCGCCCACCCGGTCCAGGTAGGCGTGGTCGATCCGGCGCGGCTCCGGCTCCACCCACGCCCACGTGAGCAGGAAGCGCACCGCGTTCGCGCCGGTCATCCGCCGCATCGCCGCCGCCGACGACCGCGCGTCCGCCGTGCTCGCGAACGGCAGGCCCCGGTGCTCGGCGAGCTTCGCCGTGCCGGACACGTTGAACCCGCGCAGCACCACCTCGCGGCCGTGCTCGTCGCGGAACGCGCCGTCGGCGACGGTGACGGCGGAGCCGTCGAACCACAGCTCGTCCGGCGCGGCGACGCCCGGTGTCGTGGACGTGGCCAGCAGCAGCACCAGCAGGAGCGCGATCCGCTTCACCGCGACCGCCTTTCACTCGACCCGAAGATGAAGGCGTTTCACGTTGAGGGTAGCGGATCGGCCGGGTCGCACAAGGCCGACGAGCCGGCGTTACGCTCGCCCGGTGATCCCGCACGACGACCCGCAGGCCCCTGAGCAGGAGACATCGTTCCGGCCGCAGTCGTTGATGCTGAGCTTCCTCGGCATCCACGTGCTCGACCGGGACATCGCCGTCTTCTCCGGCAGCGTCATCGACGTCTTCGCCCGCGTCGGCGTGTCCGAGGAAGCGGTGCGGTCGACCCTCACCCGCATGGTCAAACGGGACCTGCTCGCCCGACACCGCGCCGGCAGGCGCATGTACTTCGGCCTCACCCCACGCTCCACCGCCGTCCTCCACGACGGCGAACACCGCGTCTGGCACAACGGCGCCCTCAACCACGACTGGAACGGCACCTGGACCCTCGTCGGCTTCTCCGTCCCCGAATCCTGGCGC